>JAXLYC010000009.1:0-211849 GCA_046351635.1 Nannocystaceae bacterium
TTGAGGAACGCCGGCAGCGCGATCGCGGCGCACAGGGCCTCGATCTCGCGGGCGATGCGGACCACGTGGGCAAATGGCGCGCCCTTGGGGTCGAGATCGAGGATGCACCAGTCGGGGTGCTGCAGGTCGGCCAGGCGGCTGCCCCACACGTGCAGCGGGATGGTCGCGAGGTTGGCGACGTACGCGATCGCGTCGGCGTCGTCGCACACGAAGTACTCGATCTCGCGCTCGGCGTGCTCGCTCCACATGGTCTTGGTGCGGATCCACGGCGGCACGTACGGCGGCGCGTTCTTCTGGAAGAACGACTTGCCGTCGATGCCGTCGGGGTAGCGCGTGAGCACCAGCGGGCGGTCGCGCAGGTAGTGCAGCAGCCACGGCGCGACCTCGCGGTAGAACCCCACCAGGTCGCGCTTGCGGTAGCCATCGGCGGGCCAGAACAGCTTGTCGGGGTTGGAGATGACCACCCGGCGCGTGTCGGCGGCCGCGGCCCCGGCGGTCGCGGCCGCCAACGCCGCGGCCTCGCGCGCGTCGGCCTGGGCGAGCTCGCGCTCGGCGGCTTCGAGCCGCGCGGCCGCGTCGTCACCGGTGGTCTCGGCCGCCGGCTCGGTCGTGGGCGCGAGCGCGTCGTTGGCCCGCGGCATGGGGCATTGCGACGGCGGCTTGTCCTCGCGCAGCCGCAAGAACACCGGGTGGCGCAGCAGGCCCTCGTCGGTGAGGTGCTTGAAGCGAACCTCGACCACGAGCTCGGGCTCGACCCACACGAAGCCCTTGCCGCTGGGCAGCGGCCCCGTGCACGGGACCTCGGCGCGCACCCGTCGATCGAGCTGCGCGCGCAGCTGCGCGAGGTCGTCCTCGCCCAAGCCGCTGCCGACGCGGCCGACGTAGGTCAGCGTGTCGTCGGCCCACGCCGCCAGGTGTAGCGCCCGCAGGCCGGTGCGACTGCCCTCGGGCAGGGTGAAGCCCACGACCACGAAGTCGGCGGTGTGCTCGGTCCGCAGCTTGATCCACGCCGGGCTGCGACCGGCGACATACGGCGCGTCGGCGCGCTTGGCCATGATGCCCTCGAGCCCCAGCGCTTCGATCTGTCGCCACAGCGCCAGGCCCTCGGTGTGCACGTGATCGGCGAAGCGGATCGCCCCGGCGCTGGGCAACAGCGCGCGCAGCAGCTGCTTGCGCAGGTGCAGCGGCAGCGGCCGCAGGTCGAAGTCCTCGAAGCCCAGCAGATCGAAGGCGTACAGCACCACCGGGTGCTCGCGCATGGCTCGGTCGACGTCGCGCGCGCGCAGCAGCAGCGCGCGCTTCTGCAGCCGCTGGAAGTTGGGCCGCGCGTCGTCGTCGAGCACCACGACCTCGCCGTCGATCACCACGCGCTCGTAGGCGCGCCGCGAGCGTGCGCGCGATCTCGGGGAACGCCGTGGTCGAAGCCGCTGCGGCAGCTCGGCCGTCGCGCCTCGCTGGCCGCGAGCACGCGGTAGCCGTCGTACTTGAGCTCGAACAGCCAGCCGTCGCGAAGGGCTCCTCGCCGATCTGCGCCAACATCGGTTCGATCGTGCGGCACCGCGGGCGCGCGGCGGGGCGCGCCTGCGGCCGACAGCTGCGCGCGCGGACCTCGGCCACGCGGTCGAGCCCGTGCTGCAAGCTCCTCGACGAGCCCTGGAGAGCACGTAGAGCGTCGGATTTCGGCCATGCCGGCGAGCCGCGAGCCGCCGTCGGGCTTCTTCATCAGCAGCCACTGCTGCTCGTCATGGCGGTGCGCACCAGCGTCCACACACCAGCAGCTCGCGGTGGCCGTGCAGCTCGAACAGCAGCTTGAGCAACGCGGCAGCCCTCGTCCATCGGGATGTGCGCGGTGCGACGCCGCGGTCCCACACGATCATCGGCCCGGCGCCGTAGTTGCCCTCGGGGATGATGCCCTCGAAGTCGACGCATCGATGGGGTGGTCCTCGGTCTCCACCGCCATGCGCTTCTTGTCCTCGGGATCGAGCGAGGGCCAGCGTGGCACCGCCCGGTGCAGGACATGTCCACCTCTCGAGCCGCAGGTCCGCGTGCAGGGGCCGCGTCGTGCTTCTGGATCACGAACAGCTTCGGCCCGGCGCCGTCGCCGGCCGTGCGCCGCCGAAGGGCTCGGAGGTGCGGTCGGCCGAGCGCTTCTGCCGGTAGCGCGAGCGAGCCGCCGTTCGACGGTGCGCGCCAGGAGCCGACGCCACGGCGGGCGCCTGGCTGGCCGACGGCCGGCGCGATGCGGACGCGATCGTAGCACGCTGGCCGCGCCGCCTGCGCGACCCCGGTGCGGGGCCTCCGCGTTGGCATCCGCCGCGCAGGGCGCAAGGTTGCAAAGTGCTGCGCCGCGCGCGATCTGTCGGCACCATCGCCTTCGGGCTGGTGTCGATCCCTGTCAAGCTGTTCACGTCGGTGTCGCCCTCGGCGGCATCCATCAACAACCTGCACAAGGATCGCGGTACGCGGCTCAAGTACCAGTTCCACTGTCCCAAGCACGATGCGATGGTGGGCCGCGAGACACGGTCAAGGGCTACGAGTTCGCCAAGGGCCAGTATGTGATCTTCACGCCCGAGGAACTCGACGCGGTCGAGGAGCAGGCCACCGGCGGCATCGACATCGTCGAGTTCGTGCCCATCGCGGCGGTCGATCCGCTCTTCTACGACAAGGCCTACTACCTCGGGCCCGAGGAGGGCGCCGCGCGGGCGTACCACCTGCTGGCCGAGGCCCTGCGTCGCACGGGGCTGGTCGCCCTGGCCAAGTACGCCGCGCGCGGCAAGCAGTACCTGGTGCTGCTGCGGCCGGTGAAGCTCGGGCTCATCATGCAGCAGCTGCATCTATCCTGCCGAGGTGCGCGCGATGGACGTCGACATCGAGACCTGGCGGACTATGCGATGGGTCGACCGCGATCAAGCGCTGGTCGAGCAGGGCGCGCGCAAGAGCTTCCGGCCGGAGCAGTACACCGACGAGGTCCGCACGCGCATCGAGGCGCTGATCCAGCGCAAGGTCGAGGGCCAGGACATCACCGCCGCCCCGGCCGCGAGCCCCAAGGCCCGGTCATCGATCCATGGCGGCGCTCAAGCAGAGCCTGGGCGAGCGAGGCGGCGGCGGCCGACGCCGCGGCCGACGGCAAGTCCGCGGGGCAGGGCTGAAAGGCGCTGGCCGCGAGCGCCGTGCTTGCCACGGCTGTTCTCCGAGGCCTATCTGGTGTTCCCGTCGATCTCGATGCCCGACCTCGACCTCGAGCTGCTCGAAGCCTGGCGTGGCGGTGACGCCAAGGCCGGCAACGCCCTGTTCGATCGCTACTTCGACGCGGTCTTCCGCTTCTTCCGCAACAAGGTCGCCGACCACGCAGACGACCTCGTGCAGCAGACCTTCCTCGCGTTGGTGCAGGCGCGCGATCGGTTCCGCGGCGACTCCAGCTTCCGCACCTACCTCTTCACCGCCGCGCGCAGCAAGCTGTTCAACTACCTCGAAGCGACGCGGCGCGCGCGAGGGCGCGGGTCGACTACGGCGTGACCTCGTGCGACCCGCATCTCGCCGACCGGCGTGCCGGCGCGCGACCAGCAAGGCAGCAACACCTGCTGCAAGCGCGCCGCGGCGCTGATCGGTGCAGCTCGCGCTCGAAGCCACGGCATTGATGCGCGGGGCCCGAGCTGGCCGAGGTGTTGGGCGTGCCCGAGGGCACGGTCCGCAGTCGGCTGCGACGGTCGCGAGCGTTGCGCGGCAGTGCTGCTCGAGCTGTCGGCCAACGCCGACGTGGTCGAGACTACCGGCGAGCAACCTCGACGACTGTGCCGAATGCGCCAGCAGTCGGCAAGGGCGCCGGGGCGACGGCGAGCGCTGATCATCTGCGCCGTCGCGCGCCTGCGACCGCCGCGTGGCCCGCCACGGGCCATCGGCACCACCGCGGGCCTTCGTCCCACCGCGGTTGAGTGCTGCGGGGCGGCAAGGTACGATCGCTGCTTCGTCCCATGCGAATCCTGGTCGTCGAAGACGATCCCCTGCAGCGCGAGGTGATGCGCCGCGAGCTTGCAGCGGTGGGTCATGACGTGCTCGCCGTGGGCGACGCCGAGGTGGCCATGGTGGCCCACGCGCAGACGCCGTTCTCGCTGGTGGTCGCGGACTGGCTGCTGCCGGGCATCGACGGCCTGCGGCTGGTGCAGCGCATCCGCGCCCAGCCCGGCGGCGATGCGGTCTTCACGCTCGTGGTGACGGCGCGCGATCGACCCGAGGACCTGCAGCGCGTGCTCGACAGCGGCGCCGACGACTACATGGCCAAGCCGGTCGACGCCGCGGCCCTGCTCACGCGCGTGCGCATCGCCGAGCGCCGGCTCGCGCGGCAGAAGCTCCACGACGTCGACCGCGAGGCGCTGCTGCGCACGCAGGCCGAGTTCCGCCGCGTGATCGAGCGCTGTCCCCTGGGCGTCATCGCCCGCCACGGTTCGACCGTGCTGTATGCCAACGGCGCGTCGGCGCGGATCCTCGGCGTGTCGCGGCAGGAGCTGGTCGGCGCCAGCTTCCTCGACTTCGTCGCGCCGGAGTTCCGCGACGTGATGGAGCGCCGCGCGCAGCGCTTCGATCGCTCGGGCGCCCCGCCACCGCCGATCGAAGTGATCCTGGTGCGCCCCGACGGCCGCCGCATCGTCGCGCGGCAGATCCCGGTCACGCGCGCGAGCTTCGAGGGCACCGACGTCAGCTACATCATGATCGAGGACGTCACCGCGCGGACCCACGCCGAGCGGCGCCTGCGGATGACGCAGTTCGCGGTCGATCGCGCGGGCGAGCTGGTGCTGTGGGTCGAGTCGGGCGGCACCATCACCTACGCCAACGCCGCGGCCAACGAGCTGCTGGGCTTCGCGCCGGCGTCGCTGAGCGGCCGGCGGCTGGCCGAGCTGGACGCCGACCTCGACGTCGCGGGCTGGGATCCGTGGCTGGCGCGGCTGGTCGCGCTGGGCACCATCCGCTACGACACGCGGCTGCGCGATCGCTCGGGGCGCATGGTCGCGGTCGAGGTCTCGGCCAACGCGCTGCAGTTCGACGGCGAGACCTTCGTGGTGCTGTCGGCCCGCGACGTGCGCGAGCGCGAGTCGCTGCGCGCGAACCTGCAGCGGGCCGAGCGGCTGGCCTCGGTCGGCAGCCTCGCCGCCGGCGTCGCGCACGAGATCAACAACCCGCTGGCGTACGTGCTCGCCAACCTCGAGCTGCTGCAGGAGGCCATGGCCAAGAGCTCGCTCGACCCCGGCGCGCGCGAGCGCATGACCGAGCTGCTCGACGGTTGCCTCGACGGCGCCGGACGGGTACGGCGCATCGTCGCCGACCTGCGATCGTTCGCGCGGCAGCGCGACGACGACGCCGGCCCCTGCGACGTGCACCGCGTGCTCGACACCGCCATCGGCATCGCCGACAACCACATCCGCCACCGCGCACGTCTGGTCCGGGCCTACGGCGCGCCCGCGACCGTGACCGCCCACGAGGGCCGGCTGTCGCAGGTGTTCGTCAACCTGCTGGTCAACGCGGCGCAGGCCATCCCCGAGGCGGGCCGAGACGACCACGCCATCACCATCGTCACGACGCAGCCCGAGCCGGGCTGGGTCGCGATCTCGTTCTCCGACACGGGCGTCGGCATCGAGGAGTCCCTGCTCGAGCGCATCTTCGAGCCGTTCTTCACCACCAAGCCCCAGGGCGAGGGCACCGGCCTGGGCCTTTCGGTGTGCCACGGCATCGTGATGTCGCTGGGCGGACGGCTCGAGGTCCAAAGCCGCGTGGGCGTGGGCTCGACCTTCCGCGTGCTGCTGCCGCTGGCGGTCGGCGGCCGGGTCTACCGCGGCGACACCGCCGAGGAGCGCAACGACGGAGCGCCCGCGGGCCTGCGCATCCTGGTGGTCGACGACGAGGCCATGATCGGCGAGAGCGTGCGCAAGGCCCTGGCCGAGCAGCAGGTCACGGTGGTGCACTCGGGCGGCGAGGCCATCGCGGCGTGCGACCGCGTCGCGTTCGACCTGGTGCTGTGCGACCTGATGATGCCGGGCATGGGCGGCTTCGAGCTGTATCGCGCCGCGGTCGCGGCGAACCCGGCACTGCGCGAGCGCTTCGTGTTCATGACCGGCGGCACCTTCACACCCGACGCGGTCGAGTTCGTCGCGCAGTGCCGCTGCCCGCTGCTCGAGAAGCCCTTCGACGCGGCCAAGGTGCGCGCAACCGTGGCCGAGACCCTGGCCCGCCTCGACACCGGCGGCTGAGGGCGAGCCGCTCGCACCTGCGGCCACCCGCGCGGGCGCCGGTTTCTTGGTGCCGCGCCGGCGCGCGTGCTAGCGCGGTGGGCCATGCAGCTGGTCCTGTACGTCCACAACCATGCGCCCGCGGATGCGGCGCTATCGTGGCCACGAGCGTCTCGGAGCGTGCATGCCATGACCAACGCGTCGTCGTCGTCGATCCTGTCGCTGTCCCGCAATCCCGTCGCGCGCGAGCCCGCGCGTGATCCGATCGTGTTCGTGACCGAGCGCGACGATCTGCGCGATCGCAGCGCCTGCCGGCGACGGACTGCCGATCGTGGTCGCCGCGCGCGGGCGGCCTGCTGCCCGGACGCTGCGCCGCGGTCGTGGTCGATCGCCGCGACGACACCGCCGATGACGGGGCCTGGGGCACCTCCGCGATCGTCAGCGTCGTCGGCCCCTGCGCACCCAGTCGCATGGTCGACGCGCTGCTCGATCGCGGCGACGAGCTGGTCACGGCCGCGCCGGATCTCATGAGCACCCGGGTCGAGCTGGCGCTGGCGCGCGCCTGAAGGCGCCGCACGGAGCTGGAGCTGGCCCACGCGCAACGCGAGCTGCTGCTGGCCGACGCCAACCTGCTGGTGCTGTTCTCGGTCGCCGAGCGCGGCCTGGTGGTCGACGAGCACGAGCGCATCGTCGGTGAACGTAGCCGCCAGCGCGCAGCTGGGCGGCAGCGCGCGGGGCTGTTCGGCGCGCGCCGACGGTGGTGTCGCCGCCGCTGGCGGCATTGCGCCGACGCGGCGGCACGACATCCTGTGGGGCCGCGAGCCTGCGTCGCTGTGGGTCCTGGCCGCGCCGGCTGCGTGAGCGCCACGCGAGCTCGCCGCGATCAATCGTCGAAGCGGATGCCGGTCAGCTGCGTGAACGCGCCGCTGCGGATCCACTCGTCGATGTGCTTGGCCCGCATGATCGGAAACGGGTGGGTCCGGAACGCGGTGAGGAAGACCTTGTACATCTTGTTGAGCGTGGACTCGTCGGCCTCTTCGTAGGCCCGGACCTGGCGCAGGAACTCCTGCTGATCCATCTGCGCGTACATCGTGGTGCTGCCGCCGGCGAGCTTCATCAGCACGCGGATGGGCACGTCGTCGTCCTGCACGCACAGCAGCCCCGCGCGATCGGCCGACAGCTCGGCCTTGCGGTACCAGTCGAACAGCGGCAGCGCCAGGCCGAAGCCCAGCAGCTGGCCCAGTCCCAGGGTCGCCTTGCCGATGATCTCGAGGATGACCACGAGGTTGCGCGCGAGCACGGTGTAGAGCACGTGGCCGAACTTGATGTGGCCCAGCTCGTGGCCGATGACGTACAGCAGCTCCTGGTCGTCGAGCATGTCGACCAGACCCGAGGTCAGCACCATGAACGGGCGCGTGTGGCCGTAGGTGTAGGCGTTGGGCACCGGGTCGGTGTTGACGTAGAGCTCGGGCTCGGCGACCCCGAGGATCTTGCAACCCCACAGCAGCAGCCGGTGCAGCCGCGGGAACATCTTGTCGCCGACGCGGACGTTGTCGGCGATGTTCTCGAGGTAGAAGACGCGCTCGAAGCCGTACTCCATCACCTTCTTGGTCAGGGTCTCCAGCCCCGGCACCTTCGACAGCGTGCGCGTGGCCTGCACGTCCCACGGGTGCATGATCGACGCGGGATCGAGCTCGGCGAAGGTTCGCAGCTTGCGGCGGGACTTGGTCGGGGCTTCGCGTTCGTCGTCGCTCATGGCTTGGGCTTGTCGCGGGGCTTGGACTTGGCGGCGCTGCGGGCCGCGTCGATGATGTGATCGTCGAGGTCGCGGTGGATCTCGGGTGTGATGATGTGCCCGACGCCCGGGTACACGTGCAGCTCGACCGGCCAGCCGTGCTTGCGCAGGGCCTCGACCGCCGCCTGCGTCGGGGCGAGCTTGACCGCGCCGTCGTCGCTGCCGTGCAGCGCGACGATCGGCGGCGCGTGCTTGGGCGCGTGCGCGTGCGGCCACAGCGGCGGCGGCAGCCACCCGCCCATCGGCAGCGCCAGCGCGACGCTGTCGGGATGGCGCACCGCGATCGCGAAGCTGAGCATGCCGCCCTGGGAGAAGCCGGTGACGATGGGCTTGCCCGCGGTCGGCCGCGTGCGCGACAGCTCGTCGATCGCGACCGCGAGCTTGTCGGCCGCGCCGGCGATGCCCGACGCCAGCGCCTCGACGTCGGGGTCGCGCGCGCGCAGCGGGAACCACGAGAATCCGCCGGCTGGCCGCGGGTCGAGCCCCTGCGGCAGGATCAGCCGCACTGGCTCGACGAAGCCGTCGAACAGCAGGCCGAAGTTGCGCGGGTCGTCGCCCAGGCCGTGGATCGCCACGACCATCGGCAGGGTGTCGTCGGGCTTCGCGCCGCCGAGCACGCGCTCGACGTAGGTGATCTCGCCGGCGCGTGGACCCTGGGGCACCGGTGCGACCGCGGGCTCGCTCGGCGGCGCGACCGGGGCGCCGCCGGCCTGCGGCACCGCGGTCGCGGTCGCGGCGGGCGGCGGCGCACCGCCGGGCCGCACCGCGTAGGGCTCGCTGCAGGCCCAGCTCAACGCGACCAGGACGACGAAGCGGCGCATGGACGGCGGCAAGCGTGGCACGGGCGCAACTGGGGCTCAAGGGCGGCGCTCGGCGCTACACCGCGACGCGGCGCACGCCCAGCGACACGCGGCGCGAGAACAGGTCGAGCAGCAGCAGCGGCAGCAGCAACGCAATGAGAACGTGCGGCCACAGCGGCAGCACGCGCAGGCGACCGTCCGGATCACCTTGCTGCACGATGACGTCGTCGAGCGCACCTTCGTGCGACGAGGCCGGCAGCGCCGCGAGCCACTGGGGTTCGAACGCGAGCTGCTCGGGCCGCAGCTCGTCGGGGTAGGGCACCGAGACCTGCGCGACCGCTTCGGCAACCAGGCGCGGCGGCTGTCCACGATCGTGCAGCTTCGCCCGGACCACGCGCTGGCCCTGGCGCACGTCGGACAGCTCGGCCTCGTATCGGCCCGGCGCCGACAGCTCGAGCGCGATCGTCCGGGTGCGCGCGGGGTCGTCCTCGGCGACCGCGGGGTCGAGCACCTCGATCACACCATCGAGCTCGTTGGCGACACCCTCGGGCGAGTCGACGTCGACGACCACGTTCCAGCGGCTGGGATCGTCGCCGGGGCTGATCTGGATCGACGCGCCGCCCAGCAGCGTCGCGCCCTGCCGCATCGTGTCGCGCGCGAGCTGGGCCCACAGCTTGGGGAAGCCGCTCCAGCCCAGCCACGCCGCGGCCCAGCGGTTCTTCGCGTCGCTGGCGAACGCCGCGGTCTGGCCCAGGCCGCGGCGGCCGCGAACGAGCAGCGGCTCGCCGTCTTGCGTGCGCAGCAGCAGCTCCGACAGCGGCTTGGGCTGACCGGCACGATGCCGCGCAGCCCCGGCGCGCGCGAAGTCGATGCCGCGCAGGGCCTGGACTGCCTTGGCGACGCGCGCGAAGTGCAGCTTCTCGTCGACCGCGTTGCGCGTGGCCTCGCGGGTGTCGCGGCTGAAGATGCGCGGCACGTCGGTGCCGTCCTGGCTGGTAGAAGCGGCCGCGTCCGCGCCTCGCGACCCGCCGCAGGAAGTCCTTGCCTGCGCCCGCGCCCACGCCGACCGCGGAGACCGTGATGTCGCCGTCGCGCATGTCGCCCAGCAGCGCGTCGACGCCGGACTCGGGCGACAGCCTGCCGTCGGACAGCAGGATCACGTGCTTGACCAGGGCGTTGCTGCCCGCAGCTGCAGGTAGGCCTCGCGCAGGGCCGGCAGCGCGTTGGTGCCACCGCCGGCGGCGAGCCGGCGGATGTCGCCGGCGATGCGCATGCGGTTGCTGGCCTTCTGCAGCCGCACCAGTACGTGCGGGCGCGAGTCGAACGCGATGACGCCGAGCTGATCCGAGGGCTCGAGCGTCGACGCGGTCGCGCGCGCGGCCTCCACCCGAGATCGAGGCGGTCCTCGCTCGACATCGAGCCGCTCTTGTCGATGACCAACACCAGCGCCAACTTGGGCTGCTCGCGCTGACGCTCGCCTTCGAACCGCACCAGCGCACGTGCTCGAGCGTACTGCCGCCCCAACCGCCGACGCCGAACGAGTTCTCGCCGCCGACCATGATGAAGCGCCGCCGCCTTGGGTCTCGACCCACGACGCGACCGCCTTCTGTGCCGCCGACGGCACGCTGCGCGCGGCGACGTCGGAGAAGATCACCAGGTCGTAGGGCCGCAGCTCGGCGTCGGTCTGCGGCACCGCGCCCGGGCCGACGCTCTCGACGTCGAGGTGATCGGCGCGCAGCGCCGACGCCAGCGCGCCGCCGCCGTCGGTGCTGGCCAGCAGCACGCGCAGACGGCCCTGCACATCGCCCGCGACCGCGGCGCGGTCGTTGCCGGTGGTGCGGTTGTCGCCCGGCGAAGGCCGGTGGTATCGAGCGCCGCGGCGAACACGACCGCGCCGGGCTGCAGCCACGCGCGCGGGCAGCTTCACCTGCGTGCGCCCGGGCACCAGCGTGACGGTGCGCTTGGCCTCGAGCCCGTTGGGCTTGCCGTTCTCTCGAGCGTGAGCTCGAGCTCGCGCCGCTGCGTCGACCACAGATCGATCGCGACGTCGAAGCTCTGGCCCACACGCAGCTCCTTGGGCAGGTGCACCGCCTCACCGCGACGTCCTCGCGCGCGCTGGGGCCGGCGCACGGGTGTGCACCGCGAGGCCGGCCGCGCCGAGCTCCGCGATCGCGCGGCCGAGGTCCTCGCGCTCGAGCGCGGTGCCGGTGGCGTCGGTCAGCAGCACCACGCGGCCCTCGGTCTGGGGATCGACCAGGGCCGCGCCCGGCCACCTCAGCGCACCGGCGGCTGATCGCTGCCCAGCGCGGCCTCGCCCTCGCCGAGGCCGCAGCAGCGCCGCGAGGTCGGTGTCGCCATCGATCGCGCGCACGTCGGCGCGCGCGCCATAGATGCCAGGCCCAGGCGCGTGCGGTCCTCGCGATCGAGGTCGCGCTCGGCCTCCTCGCGCAGCTGCGCCCTGGGCCTGCTCGATCATCGCGCGCGCCTGCTCGAGCTGGCTGGCATCGACGCTGGCGGAGGTGTCGACCACGAACACCACGGTCTTGCCCGCGATCGGGCTCTGCAGGCTCGGCATCGCCAGCGCCAGCGCCACCGCGACCAGCGCGGCGGTGCGCAGCAGCAGCTGCAGCGCCAGCTGCCAGCGCGGCGCATCGACCAGCGAGCGCCGCACCGTCACGAACAGGAACGGCAGCGCCGCGAGCGGCACCAGCCACAGCGCGGCGGGCCGCGCGAGCGTCACGAGATCCTGGGCGCTGTCGGACAGCCGCGCGGCGAGCCAAGCCGGGATCCGCACCGACCACGCCGGCGGCGTCGGCAGGCCCAGCGCCAGTGCAGCCGAGAGGCCCACGGCCACGGCCAACGCGGCCACCGCCACCAGCACCGGTCGCTCGCGCGCGGGCGCGTTCATACCGTGATCCTCCGGTGGTAGGTCGCCCACTCGAGCACGACGATCGCGGCGGCCAGCAGCAGGATCGCGGTCCACAGCGGACCCTGGGCCACCGGTGCCGGCACAGGCGGATCGCCGGCGAAGACCTCGGGCCCGAGATCGTCGAGCCGCGCGTGCAGATCACTGGGCGCGGTACCGGTCTGGTTGACCGCGACCTCGGCCACCATCACGGTGCCGGCGGCGTCCTCGGCCAGCACGCGCCAGAACCCCGGCGTGCGCGCGCGCAGGCGGATGCGTCCGCGCTCGACCGGCTGCTCGGTGGTCGCGCCCTGCGGATCCTCGATGCGCACCCGCGCGATGCCCTCGGGCGGCAGGCCCAGATCGGCCAGGGCGAGCTCGCGGCTGCCGCCGAGCGACACCTGCGCGACGAAGCCGGGCTCGCGCTGCTCGAAGTAGCGCAGCACGTTGTCGACGAAGACCGGGAACGCCTCGCGCAGCGGCAGATCCGACTGGCGCGGATCGAAGCCGACCGCGACCAGGCCGTGGTCGCCGTGCTCGCGCAGCACCACGATGGGCTCGCCCAGCGTCCGCACCAGAGCCTGGTCGCCGGGCTCGAGCGCGAAGGTGGTGCCCCGCGCGATGTTGACGTCCTTGAGCACGACGTGGGTCAGGATCGGGTGCTGGCGCAGCTGCTCGGTGAGAAACGGCCGCTTCACGTCGGCCTTCTTCGCGACCGGGCAGGGTGAACTCGCGGCGCGCCAGGGGTCGAACACCAGCACGTGGGCCTCGGGCAGCGCGGCCGGCAGCGGCTCGGCGCCGGTGTCGAACACGACCACGTCGGCCTCGCGCACGGCCTGGCTGCCGGCGATGGCCTCGGCCGGCGCGACGCCGACGAGCTCGATGTGCTCACCTTGGGTCAGCAGCGCGGCCTCGAGGAAGAGGTCGGTGCCGTCGGTGACGACCGCGACCGACAGTGGCGACAGCGGCGGCACCACGGCGTAGGCAACGTCGTCGAAGCCCGGGCCCAGCGCGGTCGACAGCCCCGGCGGTGGCGCGGCGACCTCGCGCAGTTGCGCGACGAAGCGCGCGCGTGCGGCCTCGACGTCGGCGAGCGCCTCGCGCTTGGCCTGCCCCGGCAGCAGCTCGATGGTGCGGCGACCGCGACGCCGTCGGCGGTGACCTCGAGCTCGACCACCGCGGGCGTGTCGCCGAGGTTGCGCACCTCCGCGAGCACCTCGACCTTGTCGCGTGCGTTGGGATAGCGCCGCGCGGCGAAGGCCGTGATCGCGAGGTTGTCGTGGTTGCCGCCCGGCGCGACGATCGTGCACGGCACCGCGGCCGTGCCGTCGCCGTGGCCCTCGCCCGCGACACAGCGGCGCAGTGCCGCGCCGCCGGCCTCGTCGAGTGCGCCGTCGGTCAGCACGAGGATCCGCGGGTCGCGGTTGCCCGCGACCGCGTGCTCGGCCAGCGCCAGCGCGCGGACCATGTCGGCCTCCCCGAAGCCCGGCGCCAGCTCGGGCAGCGCCGCCGCCAGCGTGGTCGGATCGCTCGACAGCGGTGCGAGCACGCCGACGTCGGCGCCGGCGGCAATCAGCACGATGCGATCGGCCGGGCCCATCGCGGCGATCTCCTGCTGCGCACGCACGCGCGCCGCGTCGAGCCGCGTGCCACCGTCGGGCCCGGGGCCGGCCATGCTGGCGGAGTGATCGATCACGATCGCGACCGTGGTCGGATCGCGCAGCCACACCTCGGGCCGCGGATCGCCCAGCGCAGCGAGCACCAGCAAGAGCACGCCCAGCTGCAGCAGCCACGACAGCAGCCGTCGCAGCCGCCGCCAGATCTTGCGGCTCTCCGACTCGCGCGTGACCTGTTCCCACAGCGCCGCGAACGGCACCACGATCTGCCGCCTGCGCATGCGCAGCAGGTACAACAGCGTGATCGCCGACGCGCCCGCCGCCGCGATCGGCAGCAGCTGCGCCAAGGTCATGCCGGCGAAGGTCACAGCAGCACGCCGCCCTCGCGGAACATCCGCAGCACGAGATCGTCGAACGGCACGCTGATGTCGGCGCGGACGTAGTGCACGCCGCGGCTGCGGCAGTTGGCCTCGAGCGCCTGACAGAACCGCTCGTGCGCGCGTGCGAAGGCCTCGAGCGTCTTGGCCGACACCGTGACCTCGCGCCGGCCGGCGCCCTCGCAGTCGAGCACGGTCACGTCGCCGCGCAGTCCGGTGCCGCGGGGATCGGCCTCGATCGGATCGAGCACCTGGATCGCGACCGGGTCGTGCTTGCGGAAGCGCAGCAGGTTGAGGCCCTCGAACGCCTGCAGGTCGTAGAAGTCGCTGATGACCAGGGTCAGGCCCGGCTGGCGGCTCTGCGCCGCGAGCCGCGACAGCCCCGCGCGCAGATCGGTGTGACCCCCGGGCGTGATGCCCTGCAGGAACTCGAACACCTTGAAGATGCGGCCCTTGCCGCGCACCGCCGGCAGGGTCTCGAAGTTCGTACCGCTGAAGCAGGCCACGCCGACGCGGTCGAGGTTGGCCAGGCCCACGTAGGCCAGCGCCGCGGCCACGCGTTGGGCGTAGCGCAGCTTGGCCGCGCCGCGGGTCGCCATCGAGTCGCTGACGTCGACCGCGATGCGGATCGGCAGGTCCTCGTCCTCCTCGAACAGGCGGATGAGGCGGTGGCGCAGCCGCACCCACGCGGTCCAGTCGAGGTAGCGGATGTCGTCGCCGGGCGAGTACTCGCGGTGGTCGGCGAACTCGAGGCCGCTGCCGATCTTGCGGGTCTTGCGTTCGGCCCGCTGGCGGCCGCGGAACAGCCGTCGCGCGATGACCTGCAACAGCTCGAGCTTGGCCATGAAGGCCTCGTCGAACAGCGCCTCGTCCTTGCGCGCGGCCGCGGCGGCTGCCTGGCGTCGGGCGGCCACGTCTACTTGTCCGCCGGCACCGCTGCGAGCACCTTCGCGATGCAGTCGTCGATCGAGATGCCCTCCGCCTCGCCCTCGAAGTTGAGGATGACGCGGTGGCGCAGGGCCTCGCCGGCGACCGCCCGCACGTCTTCGATCGACGGCGTCATGCGCCCGTCGAAGGTGCAGCGGATGCGCGCGCCCAGCAGCATCGCCTGGGCGCCGCGGGGGCTGCCGCCGAAGCGGACGTAGCGCTTGACCATGTCGGGCGCGCGGCTGTCGTCCGGGTGCGTCGCTCGCAGCACCCGCACGACGTAGCGCGTGACGCTGTCGGTCACCGGGATCGCGCGCACCAGCTCGCGCATCTGGCCGATGCGGCGGCCGTCGAGCACCGGCTTGACCGAGGCCACGTCGAGCCCGGTGGTGCGATCGAGGATCGCGATGAGCTCGTCCTCGCCGGGGAACTCGACGTGGACCTTGAACAGGAAGCGATCGAGCTGGGCCTCGGGCAGCGGGTAGGTGCCCTCCATCTCGAGCGGGTTCTGCGTCGCGAGCACGAGGAAGGGATCGGGCAGCTTGCGGGTCTGCGCGCCCGCGGTCACGGTGCCCTCGGCCATGGCCTCGAGCAGCGCGGACTGGGTCTTGGGCGTGGCGCGGTTGATCTCGTCCGCGAGCACGATGTTCGCGAAGATGGGCCCGGGCTGGTACTGCAGCGAGGTCTTGCCGCTGCTGTCGCCCTCGGACTGCAGCAGCACCGAGGTGCCGACGATGTCGGCAGGCATGAGGTCGGGCGTGAATTGGATGCGCGCGAAGTCGAGGTGGACTGCGCGCGCGAGCGTGCGGATGAGCAGGGTCTTGCCCAGGCCCGGCACGCCCTCGAGCAGGCCGTGGCCGCCCGCGAGCAGGCACGTGAGCACCGAACGGATCACACGGTCCTGGCCCACGATGACGCGCTGCACCTGCGCCGTGAGCTCGGCGAGGTCGGCGTGCATGGCCTGCAATTCCTGGTGGGTCTCGGCGGTCGTGATCGCAGTCGACATGGTACGTCTTTGCAGCGGTGCTCGCGTCAGCGGGCCTGGATCATCTGATAGTAGCGTTTGACCAGGCGGCGCTGCGCGGCCGGGAACGCGTCGGAGTCCAGGGTGCTCTGCGCGAAGTCGCGGTACTCCTTGAACATCTTGCGGTAGGGCTCGCTCGCGAAGCCGTGCTGGCTCGCGTCCTTGAGGATCTCGGCCTTGCTGACGCCGCGGCCGCGTCGCGCGTCGACGCGGACGTCCTTGGTGCCGGTGCGCATCGCGGTGGGATCGCCGAGCGGATCCTGCGAGCCGGTGCCGATGCCGTCGCCGCCGGGCGTGCGGCCGTCGCCCTGACCGTCTCGGCCTTGGCCGTCGCCCTGACCGTCTTGGCCCTGGCCGTCGCCCTGACCGTCTTGGCCCTGGCCATCGCCCTGGCCCTGACCGTCTTGGCCCTGGCCGTCGCCTTGGCCCTGGCCGTCTTGGCCCTGGCCGTCGTCGCCCTGACCGTCTTGGCCCTGGCCCGCGCCGGCGCTGTCCTGCTCCATCATCGCGGAGGGCTCGCCCTGACCGACGTCGCCCTCGACCAGCAGCGTGCTCTTGCCCTTGCCCTTGCCGTCCTTGCCCTTGCCCTCTTGGCCCTGCTGTTGGCCCTTGGCGGCTTGATCGAAGCGGCGAAACTGCTGCTTGCGTCGATCCTGTCCCGCACCCGACTCGCCCGCGCGGCGCACGAAGGTCTTGGCCTCCTCGAGCGCATCGCGGGCGCCCTGCATGCGCTGCGAGCCGCGGGCGGTGCGTGACGCTTCCTTCATGCCGCGGCCGAGCTGCTCGAGCTTGCGCTTGCGATCGGCGCTGCCGGCCTTGCTCTGCGCGGCGTCCTTGGCCTGCCGACGCAGCTCCTCGACCTTCTTCTGCGCCGCGAGCTCGCGCTCGTGTTGCCGACGAAGCTGCTCGACCTTGTCGCGCTGCTGCTTGAGTCGACGCTCCTGCTCCGCCGCTTCCTGCGGATCCTGCGGCTTTTTCTGCTCTTCGCGACGCAGGCGGCGCTCGGCCTCGTCGAGCTGCTTGGCGGTCTCGCTGGCCTCGCGCTCGTCGCTGCGCTGACCCAGCCGGCGCTCCGCCTCCGACAGGCTGCGCTTCATCTGTTCGTCGGCCTCGGACTGCTCGTCCGCCTTCGCGCCGGCCTCGGCCAGGGCCTGCTCGGCCTTGTCGCCGTCGCCGCGATCGAGCGCCTTGCCGACGTCCTCGGTCAGCTCCTCGGTCTGCAGCGCCGCCGCCAGGTCCTGCGTCGCCTCGGCCAGAAGCGCGGGGTCCTCGCGGAGCTCGGCGTCGAACTTCTCCTCGGCCTCCGCGATCTGGCGCTCGAGCTGCTCGAGCTGCTCGAGCGCGAGCGCGCGATCGATCTCGCCGCGCTCGAGCGCATCGAGGATCTCGAGCATCTGCTTGGCCGCCGCCGCGGCCTCGTCGTCGGCGTTCGGCAGCTCGCGAAGGCTCTGGCGCAGCGGGCTCGCGAGCGCAGGTCGAGGCCGGCCTGGCCTTGGCCTGCGCGCGACCGGCTCGATGAGGATCTCGCCGACCATGGGCGCGGCCAGCTCCGCGGTCGCGATGGGTACCAGCAGCGCCAGCCCGAGCAACAGCAGCGGCAGCGAGTCGAGCGCGCGCGGGCCCGGCACGCGGACCGGGATCGCCGGTCGGGCGTCGAGCGTGGCCGCGAGCCGCTCGGCGTCGTGCTGCACCAGCGCGACGATGGCCGCGGTGCGCGGATCCGCCGGCGCGCGGCCGTGGGCGAACTCGAAGGCGCTGCCGAGGCGGTCGTCGGTGCGGTGGAACGCGTCGATGCGGCGCACCAGCCGGCGCTGCTGCAGCGGCCGCAACCACGCCCACACCAGCACCGCGGGGATCGGCAGGCTCGCGAACCACAGCGCCCACTGTGGCAGCCCCACGCGCCGCGTCGCGACCAGGCCCAGCGCGAGCAGGGCCACCGCGACAGGCAGCGCCACGCGCGACAGCGCCCACGTCGCATCGGCGGTGCGCTGCCGTCGACGCGCCTGCGCGAGCAGGCGATCGAGCGCTGGGGTCTGCGCGGTTGCGTGGTTCGGGGCGACGGTCATCGGGTCGAGGCCTCGGCCGCTTCGGCCTGGGACACGGCGCGCCCCAGTTGGGTTCCACGCCACAGCGCCTTGCGTAGGGCGGCGACGTCGATCGCCTCGGGGATCCCGGTGGCGAACACGACGCGGTTGCCTCGTCGGTCGATCACGTGGCCGGCGGCCGCATGTTCCGCGAGGTAGGGCGTGAATGCGTCGACGAACTGCTTCGCGTCGGCGGCACTGTCCCACACGGTCGCGGCGACCACCATGCTCGGCCGCGATCGCGGCGCGTCGGGCGGCTCGTATGCGAGGTAGTGATCGCCGCCCCAGCCGGCCGCGGCCTCGCGGGCCTGGGCCGCGCCGTGGCGCTCGGCCAGCATCGACAGCAGCGCCGCCTCGCCGAGCCCGTCGTGCCACACCTGCACCAGCCCGGCTGCGCGCACCACCGGCTCGAGCGCGCGCGCGTCCAGTCCCACGGCCACGGGCAGCTCGCGCGCGAGCAGCTTGTCGAGGTGCAACATCTGCTCGGTGCTCTCGGGCAGCCTGCGGTACAGATCGTCGACGGCGGTCCAGCCCTTACGCTGCGCCAGCCGCACGACCGTCCCGGCGCCGTCGGCATAGGGCATCTGCAGCGATCGCGCGAGCACGGGGTAGGGCGACGCGACGCCGGCGAGCTGCAGCGCCTGATCGCCCATGGCTTGCAGCACCGTGTCCTCCAGCGCCGCGAGCCCGCGCTCGCCGCTGATCCACGCCAGATACGCGGCCTGGGCCTCACCCTCGACCAGGAAGCGCCGTGCGGACTCCTCGTCGCTGCGGTGCAGCAGCGGCTTCTGCAGCGCGTGCAGGTCGAAGACCATGTCCTGGAGCCCGTGGGCGATCTCGTGGCCGACGACCATGCTCAGCGCCGAGCTGGAACGAAGTCGCCGATGAAAAGGGTCTTGCGCTTAGGGTCGTACAGGCCGAGCACGCCCTGCTCGAGCAGGTCGAGGATCACCGCCTCGGGGTCGCTGCCGGGCGGGACCACGCCGAGGCTGGCCTCGATGCGACCGTGCATCGCCAGCTCGTCGGGCGTCGTGAACTCGTACAGCGACGCCTTGGCGAACTCGCGGATTCCTGCCTTGTCGATCACGTCGACGGTGACCTCGCGGGTCACGGACCGCTCGCGTGCGCGCGCGACGGCCTCGAGAATCCGCGCGGCCTCGGCCCGCGCGGTCTGCGGATCGATGCGCTCGGGATCGACGCGCGAGCGGCGGCGGCGCGGCCGTCGTCACGGTCGGTGGTTCGGCCGCGGGAAGGATCTGCGGCTGCAAGGGCGGTGCGCCGTGCCGTCGCGCACGCAGCCGGGCACCACCGCCGCCAGCAGTGCGAGCGACGCGAGACGGTGCGTCGACGCGTCCGTCGTGGCGCCCCGCGCAGGGCTCGAGTCGGGCTCGCGAGACTTCGGGGGCACGTCCCTCACAGCGTAGCAGGCCGCGGCGCCGGGCTTCGGGGTCCGGATCGACGCGCGGCGCTTGGACGCCGGGGCCCCGCGCAGGTGCATGCCCGCCGTGCTATCGTGGCCGTGCGTGTCCGGTCCCGATGACGACGTCCCTGCGGACCCCGATCGCGCGGCCATCCTCGCGCGGCGGCGGCGCTTCGTGGCGCTGGCGCTGTCGACCTTGTCGGGCGCGACCGCCTGTCCGCGACCGTGCCTCAACGTCGCGCGGCCCGAGGACGCGCAGGGCTCGACGCCCGGCGCCGCGACCGAGGGCGAGACCGACGCGGCGCACGACACCGATGCCGCGCACGACACCGACGCGCAAGGCGATGGCAGCCCGGACACCGACGGCGACGCGGCGGGCGGTGGCGACGCGGCGCCCGAGCCCTGCCTCAAGGTCGCGCGGCGCCGCTGATCACGAGGTCAGCGGCGCGGGGCTCGCCGGCTGCGCTCGCGCGGTGATGCAGAAACACCACGCTCGCGTGGATCCGTGGTGCCCGCTCGCGCGACCGTCGGTTCATGCCTTGGACCAACCCTCGCCGACTCGCGCGCGCGACGGCTGCGATCGCCGCCGCGTTCCTGCTCGCCTGCACCAGCCTCGCCCAGCTCGACGAGCACTGCCCGCGAGGGCAACAGCGGGTCGACGGCCACTGCGTGCCGACGCCGTCGCTGGTGTTCCAGCGCTGCATGGACGCCGTGCGTGCGCGGACCATCGAGCACGATCGCGGTCGCGAGCTCGCCGTCGGCGCGCGGATCGACGCGCGCAGCGCCCAGCTGCAGCACGAGCGCCACGATCGGCAGCGGCAGGCCTACGAGGGCCTGGGCGGCGAGGATCTCGCGCTCGCGCTCGACGAGTGTCGACGGCAGGAGGACGCCGGCAACGGCAGGGGCGATCGCGCGTGCGTGGGAGGAAGCCGCGCGCGCGCAGGAGCAGGCCGAACGCGCGCGCATCGACGCGGTCGCGGCCCGCGGCGAGGCCCAACGCCTGGGCGCGGCGCTGCGGCAGGTCGAGGCGCTGCGCGGCCACGACAGCGACGCGCCGCCGACCGACGCGTACGCCTCGCTGCCCGATCCCGAGCGCCAGCCCCTGCCTGCGGTGTCCGACGATCTCGACCAGAGCGCACCGCCCTCGGCGCTCGTCGAACCCGAGCCCGCGCTCGCGCCCACGCCAGCCGTCGAGGCACCGGCGCCGAGCGAGACCCCGGTGCTGTGAGCTGCAACGGCACCGCCCGGGCGGCCGACCCGCGCCGCGATGCCGACCCCGATGCCCCGTATCCTCTGTGCAACCCTGGCCGCGTGCGCCTGCACCTCGGGCGTGATGGACCAACGCTGCGCCGATGCGGATGCGTGCGACGCCGAGTCGGTCGGCGACGCCTCGAGCAGCGCTGCGACGCAGGGATCGAGCGACGACGGCGACGACGGCTCGCCCTCGAGCAACGCGGATTCGGGCGGCAGCGACGGCGGGCCCGCACCCGGCTGCACGCTCGACGCCGACTGCGACGACGGTCCGGCGCCGACCTGTCAGGACGAGACCCGCTCGGTCGCCGCGGGGCTCGGTCGCTGCGAGGCGGGCGCGTGCACGTTCGAGCCGGTGATCGAGTCGTGCCTGGCGGGCTGTGACCCCGACACCGGCGCGTGCCGTCACGACGTGTGGCTGCCGCTGCCCTCGGGCGGCCAACCGTCGGGACGAATCGAGCACACGCTGGTGTGGCTCGACGGTCGCGCGGTGGTGTGGGGCGGCCTGCAGGGCGACGGTACCGCGGTCGACGACGGCGCAGCCTACGATCCGACGACCGATACCTGGACCGCGCTCGAGCCCGACGGAGCGCCGTCGCCCCGCGCGCTGCACAGCGCGGTGGCGGTGGGCTCGCGCATGGTCGTGTACGGTGGCTACGACGACGACGGCACCCTCGCCAGCGGCGGCAGCTACGACTTCGATCTGCAGGCGGGGTCGCCCATGGCCGCGCCCCCGGCCACGACCATGGCGCGCTACGGTCACGGTGTCGCGGTCGTCGACGGTCGGATGATCGTCGTCGGTGGGTGGGACGACGGCGACGTCGCGGGCTCGACCGCGAACCACTACGTCATCGCCAGCGACAGCTGGGTGCCCCCGCCGACGTCGAGGGTATCCGTACGCCGATCACCACCATCCGCGACGCCCATGGGACTGATCGCGTGGGGCGGCCAGGACTTCGGCGGGGATCCGAGCAAGGGCGGGCTCGCGCTGGCGCGCGGGCTGTGGTCGGACACGCCGCTGATCGGCGCACCGCTGGCGCGCTCGCGCCACACCGCGGTGTGGACGGCGCGACGATGATCGTGTGGGGCGGCGTCGGCGATCTGCTGCTCGCCAGCGGCGGCGGACGGCTCGACGTCGCCCGTGGACTCTGGCGCGACACCGCGTCGCTGGGCGCGCCGCCGCTGCGTGGCGATCACAGCGCGGTGTGGACCGGCGAGGCGATGATCGTGTTCGGTGGTGAGGCGGCCGATCATCCGCTCGCCGACGGCGCGCGCTACGATCCCATCGGCGACAGCTGGCAGCCGATCGCCGAGGTCGAGCCCGAGCTCGCGCGCGCGAGGCCACCGCGCGATCTGGGCCGACGGTCAGATGATCGTGTAGGGCGGCCGCGGTCCCGACGGCGCGCTGCAGACCGGCCTGCGCTACGTCCCGTGAGCACGCGCGCACCCGCGCCCACTCACTCGTCGGGCTCGATCGGGCGCGGTCGCGGCACGAAGTGGCGGCGGCCCGGCGCGCGCGCGCGGGCGAAGCCCAGCAGTCGGGCGAGCGCGAGCCCGGCGGCGCCGCGGCCGCGGCCATCGCCGCGAGCACGCGGCACAGCGCGGTGACGACGACGAACGGCGGGCAGGGCGTGTGCACCAGCGCCCCGCCGGCGCTGGGCAGGCTGGGCACGTGCTCGGCGCTCGACAGCGCGACCCAGGCCAGCGGCGCGTGGGCACCGGTGTCGCTGGGCACCGCGATGCGACGCAGCAACCGTAGCCCGCCGGCTTCGCCGAGATCGACGTCGGCGACCACCGCGTGGGGGCGGAAGCGATCGCGCGCCGCGATCGCGTCGTCGTAGCTGCTGGCCTGCACCACCGCGAAGCCGCGGGCGTGCAGCTGCCCCGCGAGCGCGGCGGCCTCGCACGGACGATGCAGGCACAGCACGCGCGGGTGGACGGCGAGCGGGCTCATCGTGGCGCCAGCGTCGACCGGTTCGGCCCCGGCGTCAACCGGACGTAACTAATTGATGAGTTACGCCCGCTTGCGCGCAAGTGCTGGTTGGGCCCGGATTTCGCTGGTTTTGCAGGCTATCGCGCGCGGTTGCTGGGCCGACGCGGGCGCCGGCCCGCGGCGCGGGCCCCGGGCGCGAGCGGGCCCATGCCCAGCTGCGGCGTGGGCTCGGCCGCGAGCAGCGTGTCGAGCCGACCGACGCGGTCGCCGAGCATCTGCGCCATCACGCCGGTGACGTCGACGCCGTGACGCTGCGCCAGGAGCGTGATGTCGAGCGCGATCTGGCTGACCGCGATCTCGGCGATGGCTGCGGTCTCGCTGACGACCGCGCGGTCGCTGCGGCTGTTCTCGGTCGCGCCCAGCAGGCTCTGACGATCGTCGGCCACGACCACGAGCCGGTGGGCCCAGAAGGCCTCGAGGTCGCCCTCGCGCAGGCCGTAGCCGAAGTGCAGACCCGCGAGGTCCTCGGGCAGTCGCGCGTGCGAGAACAGGACCACGAACACGCCGCGTCGCTGTGCCGCCGCCAGCGCCGGCGCGAGCTTGGCCAGCTCGCGTGGCCAGCCGCTGAGCACCAGGCGTCGACGCGCGCCGGCGACGATTCGCGTGGCCTCGTCGACGATGCGATCGTAGCCCGCGACGGTGAAGGCATCGGGTGCGTCTGGGCTGACGTCGAGTCGCGCGATGGCCTCGCGCAGCGCCGTGGTCGCGCCGTCGAAGCGCCGACGCAGCAGACCCTCGAGCGCCTTGGGCGGGGTCGCGCTGAAGCGCTCGGGCGGGCCCGCGTCGCGGCGCGCGACGCCCTGCAGCACCAGTCCGCGCAGCACCGAGTACACCGCCGAGCGCGGCACGCCCGCGTCGCGACTGACCTCGTAGCCGGTGCTGGGCCCGGCGCGCAGCAGCGCGACGTAGGCGCGGGCCTCGTTGAGCTTGAAGCCCACTGCGCCCAGCACCTCGATCAAGCGGTCGTCGGCCACGGCGTCGTCGCCGAGGATATCGACCCGCGCCCACGGCTTCCACAGGCACGCGCGGCGATCCGTTGCTACGCTCCCGCCGCCCGTGGGCCCCGACTCGCTCTCCCCGCACGCCGCCGCCGCGCAGGTGGCCCGGGCGGCCCGCGCCGCCGCGCCGCTGCGGGTGCTGGGTGCCGACGGAGCCCTGCGCGCCCACGTCATCGCCGCGGCCGTGGGCGCCGGCGTGCGCGTGCTCGCGGTCACCGTCGACGACGCGGCCGCGCGCACGCTCGCGAGCGACGTTGCGTTCTTCCTGGGCCTGCCCGCACCCGATCCCGACGACGCCGCCGGCGAGATCGTGGTGCTGCCCGATCTCGACACCTCGCCGCTGGGCGACCTCGCCCCCGACGCGCGCACGGTCGCGGCACGGCTGGCGGTGCTGGGACGCTGCGCCTTCGGCCAGGCGCCCTCGGTGATGGTTGCGGGCGTGCGCGCGCTGTGGCGCAAGAGCCTGCCGCGGGCCGGCTTCGAGCTGCTGCGGCAGCGCTGGACCACCGGCAGCGAGATCGGCTTCGCGCAGGCGCAGGCGCAGCTGCTCGCGGCCGGCTACGTGCGCGCCGACGTGGTCGAGGATCCCGGCAGCTTCGCGGTGCGCGGCGGCGTGCTCGACGTGTTCACGCCCGCGTTGGCGCAGCCGGTGCGGCTGGAGTTCTTCGGCGACGAGATCGAGCGCATGCGCAGCTTCGACGTGCAGTCGCAGCGGACCGAGCGCGCGCTCGAGGCGTTGGAGCTGGTGCCGGTCAAGCTGTCGGTGCCGACCACCGCCGCGTCGTTGCGAGCACGCGTGCTCGAGCTCGCCGACGGCACGCAGACGCCGACCAGCCGCGCGCGCCAGGTCATCGACGCGCTCGAGGGCCGGCAGGAGTTCTTCGGCGTCGACGCGATCGCGCCGTTGTTGCACGACGGGCTCTCGCCGGCATGGGAGTACCTCGCGCCGGACACCCGCGTGGTCGTCGACGAGCCCGCGGCCCTGGTCGCCGCCGCGGCCGCGCTGCACGAGGAACTCGAGGCCGAGCACGCGCGCGCGCTCGCCGATCGCCGCCTGGTCTCGCCGCCGTCGGACCACGCGGTCGAGCCCGAGGCGTTGGCGGCGTGGTTGGTCCAGGCGTGGGCCGTGCTCGAGCGGCTCGAGCGGCCCGACGACGGCGACGGCCGCACGATGGTGCGGCTCGCGATCGATCGCGACGAGACCCTCGCGGCGGAGCTGCAGGCCGCGCGATCGCGGCGCTCGGGCGAGCTGCTCGCACCCGTGCTGGCGCGGGTCGCGGCCCTGGGCCCGGGCGACGACGCGCCGCCGTGGTCGGTGGTGTTCGCGTCGCCCAACCACAGCCACGCCGAGCGCCTGGTCGCGCTGCTGCGCGATCACGGCGTCGCGGTCGATCCGCCGCGCGACGTCGCCGACGCGCCGGCGCTGCTGCGTCCGCCCACGGCCGGGCCGCGACGCGTCGCCGTGGTCGCGGGCGAGCTCTCGAGCGGCTTCCGCAGCGACCTCGATCGGGTGGTCGTGTTCTCCGAGGCCGACGTCTTCGGCCAGCTGACCCACCGCAGCAAGCCGCGGCGACGTCGCGGCGGCGTCGCGGGCCTGGGCCAGCTCGCGGTCGGCGACTACGTCGTGCACGTGACCCACGGCGTCGGGCGCTACGTCGGGCTGGTGCAGCTGGCGCTGGGCGGCACGCCGGCGGACTACGTGCAGGTCGAGTACGCCGGCACCGATCGTCTGTATCTGCCGGTCACGCGGCTCGACGAGATCGAGCGCTACGTCTCGGCCGAGTCGAAGCCGCCCAAGCTCGACAAGATGGGTGGGCTCAGCTTCGCCAGCAAGACCGCGAAGGTGAAGGCCGAGGTGCGGCAGATCGCGGAGGAGCTGCTGCAGATCTACGCCCAGCGCGAGGCCATCGGCGGCCACGCACACCCCGACGGCGGCGAGCCCTACCGCGAGTTCGAGGCGACGTTCCCGTTCGAGGAGACCCCCGACCAGGCCGACGCGATCGAGGCGGTGCAGAAGGATCTGTCGCGGGCCCAGCCGATGGACCGACTCATCTGCGGCGACGTCGGCTTCGGCAAGACCGAGGTCGCGTTGCGGGCGGCCTTCCGCGTGGCCCACGGCGGCAAGCAGGTCGCGGTGCTGGCCCCGACCACGGTGCTGGTGCAGCAGCACTACCACACCTTCCGCGAGCGCCTCGCGCCCTTCGGCCTCGAGGTCGGCGTGCTCAGCCGTTTCACCGACGCCAAGACCCGCGCGAATGTGATCGCCGGCGCCAAGAACCGCAGCATCGACGTGGTCGTCGGGACCCACCGCCTGCTGTCGACCGACGTGCGCTTCGCCGACCTCGGCCTGGTCGTGATCGACGAGGAGCAGCGCTTCGGCGTGGCGCAGAAGGAGCGCTTCAAGAAGCTCAAGACCGAGGTCGACGTGCTGTCGATGAGCGCCACGCCGATCCCGCGCACGCTGCACCTGTCGCTGCTGGGTATCCGCGAGATCAGCCTGGTGATGACGCCGCCGGGCGACCGACTGGCCGTGCGCACCTTCGTCACGCGACCCTCGGACACGGTCCTGCGCGACGGCGTGAGCAAGGAGCTCGCGCGCGGCGGGCAGGTGTTCTACGTCGTGCCGCGCATCATGGGCATCGAAGAGCACGCCACGCGGCTGCGCAAGCTCGTGCCCGGTGCGCGCGTGCGCGTGGCCCACGGCCAGATGCCGGCGGAGATGCTCGAGCAGGCCATGGTCGCGCTGGTCGAGCACGAGATCGACGTGCTGGTCTCGACCACCATCATCGAGAGCGGTCTCGACATCCCCCGCGCCAACACCATGTTCGTGGCCGACGCGGACCACTTCGGTCTGGCGCAGCTGTACCAGCTGCGCGGCCGCATCGGTCGCAGCCGCCACCGCGCGTTCTGCTACCTGCTGGTCGAGTCGCTGGAGAAGCTGCAGCCCGACGCGCGCCGGCGGCTCGAGGCGCTCGCGCGCTACGCCGAGCTCGGCAGCGGCTTCTCCGTCGCCAGCCACGACCTCGAGATCCGCGGCGCCGGCGACATCCTCGGCGCGCGCCAGAGCGGGCAGATCCAGGCGGTCGGGTTCGAGGCCTACTCGCGCATCCTCACCGAGGCGGTCGCGGAGCTGCGCGGCCAGCCGATCCTGCGCGAGAGCGACCCCGAGCTCGCGTTCGACGTGCCGGCCTACCTGCCGGACAGCTACATCGACGACACCGGCACGCGGCTGGATCTGTACCGCCGGCTGTCGGTCGCGCACGACCGCGACACCATCGCGGCCATCGTCGACGAGATCCGCGACCGCTTCGGCGAGCTGCCGCCCGAGGCCCGCTGCCTCGAACACGTCATGGCGTGCAAGAGCTACGGCCGTCGGCTCCACGCGACCGCGATCGAGCTGCGGGGCGAGCGACTGGGCCTGCGGCTGGCGCCCACGACCGCGCTGCCGCCCGAGCTCGCGGCCAAGCTGTCGCAGCAGACCCGCGGGCGCATGAAGCTCGTGGGCCCCGATCGCATCGCCGTGCGCATCGAGGGCGCCGGCGACGAGCAGCGGCTGCGCCGGGCCGTCGAGGCGCTGGCGGACCTGTGCGCCGCGCTGCCGGCTACGGCGCGGGCGCCGGCGGCCGCGCGCGCTTGATGACGGTGCGTTCGTCGCTGCCGGGCAGGCGCCCGACCGCGGCGCCGTCGCCGGCGAAGGGCAGGGCCGCGCCGTCGGCGACCTCGAGCACCAGCGCGAGCGCGAGATCACCGATGCGGTTCATGCCGTCGTAGTCGAGCTTGTCGGCGTGGTCCGAGGCGCGGTGGTAGTCGTCGTGCATGCCGGTGAAGAAGAACAGCACCGGCACGCCGCGGGCGTAGAAGCTGGCCTGGTCCGAGCGCGAGTTGACCGTGCCCTCGTACACGATCGGCAGCTCGTGGCTGCCGATGCGATCGAGCAGCGGCATCCAGCCCGGCGACGAGTCGAGTCCGCCGATGCTCAGGCCCGGATCGCCCAGCCGCCCGACCATGTCGAAGTTGAGCATCGCGACGACGCGGCCGCCGCGAAACGGCGGCACCGCCGGCGGCGTGTCGGCCAGGGCGTGGCTGCCGTGCAGGCCCAGCTCCTCGCCGGCGAAGTGGGCGAACACGATCGTGCGCTTGGGCCGGCGTCCGGCCGTGGCCCACGCCCGTGCGATCGCGGCGACCATCGCGGTGCCGCTGGCGTTGTCGTCGGCGCCGTTGCAGATGTCGTCGTCGCCGCGGCACAGCGCGCCGGCGTCGCGACGACCGATGTGGTCGTAGTGCGCGCCGACGATCACGATCTCCTCGGGGTGTTCGCTGCCGGGGATCTGCGCGAGCACGTTGTCGGCCTGCTCGAACTTGTCGGTTCGGCGCGGCGCCAACGACACGCGCACGCCCGCGAGCACCCGCGGCTTGCTCGCGCGCACGGGCTTCTCGAGCGCCTCGAGCGACTCGCCCGCGCCCTCGCACAGCCCCGCGGCGGCGCTGCGCGCGACCAGCAGCACCGGCAGGCCCGAGGCGTCCGCGCGGGCCTCGAGCGCGGCCCGGTCGCGCTCGGACAGCGCGTTGCCGTCGCCGACCACCAGCACCGCGCGCGCGCCCGCGTCGCGCAGCACCTTCAGCCGCGCCGCGAGGCCGTCGGGCGTGAGCGCCACGTCGGTGGGTCCGTGGGCGGGCTGCAGCAGCGCGATGCGATCGTGCACCGCGCTCGCGCGCCCGCTCTTGCCCGAGGGCAGCGCCGGATCGCTGCCGACCCACGCGAGCTCGGCCATGATCGCGGTCTCGCCCGCGGTCGACAGCGTCACGAACTGCTCCATCGCCAGGGCCTGGGTGTTGCCCGCGATGTCGACCCACACGTGGTGGCCGCGCTCGACCACGGTGCCGAAGGGAAAGCGGAAGCCGATGCGGTACGCCTCGCCGACCGGGCCGATGCCGAGCTCGCGGTAGCCCTGCGCCAGCACGTCCGCGGCGCGGCCGATGGCGTCGCGGTCGAGCGTGAAGCGGCCCTGCATGTCGTCGGCGGCGAAGCGCTCGACGAACGCCCGCATCCACGCGTGATCGAGCGTGGGCGTGACCGCGGACGGACCGGGCCGCGTCTGCGTGGGCGGCTGCGTCGGCGTGCGCGAGGCGGGGCGCTCGCACGCGAGCAGCAAGGACGGCAACAGCGCGATTGCGAGGCGGACGACGCGGGCCACGGCGCGGTGGACTGTAGCAGCCCGCCCCGGTGTGCCCACGGCCTGCTAGCATCGGCCGCGGTGTCGCCCCGGTTTGCCACTGTCGTCGCCGCGCTCGCGCTCGCGGCCTGCACCGCGGGCGCGCAGGGCGTGCCCGAGGGCAAGCTCGCGGCGGTCGGCGAGGTCGCCTTCGGTCCCGAGGACGTCGCCGGCGTGCAGGCGCAGCTGGGCGCGTACGCGCAGCTTCGCTTCGGCGGCGAGGGGGCCGCGGCGCTGCTGCTGGCGCTGGTCGATGCCGAGGTACTGGCGCAGGAGGCCCTCGCGCAGGGGCTCGGCGACGATCCACGGATCTGGTACGCGGTGCTGGAGGAGCTCGCGGCGCTGCACCTCGCCGCCGAGCTCGAGCGGCGGGTGCCGCGGGCCGAGGTCGCGGCCGATCGCGCGGCGCTGCAGGCGGCCTACGACGCCGATCCGCGCGCGTTCGCGGTGCCCGAGCGACGCGCGGCCGCGGGCGTGGTCTTCGGACACTGGCGCGCGGCCGAGGATGCGCTCGCGGCGGTGCAGGCCGGCACGGTCGCGCTGGAGTCGTTCGGGCCCCTGGTGACCACGCCGCTGCAGCCGCGCGACGATCACGAATCCCGGGCTTCCATCCCGCGTTGTTCGATCCCGGGCTCGCCGTCGGCGATCTGTTGCCGCGGCCGGTCGTGCTCGGCGAGCGCCTGCTGGTCGGGCGGCTGGAGCAGCTCGAGCCGGCCTCGCGCGAGGCCTTCGAGGATCCCGCGGTGCAAGAGCAGCTGGTCGAGCGCGTGCGGGCGCCGCGGCTCGAGGCCGCCACGCGCGCGCTGCTCGAGCCACTGCTGGCCCGCTGAGCCGCAGGGACCGGCGCGCTCCCACGCGCGTTGATGCCAGCGCGCGTGGCTGCTAGAACCGGCGCTGTTCGCATGCGCGTGCGCAACCCAGCCCTCGTCGTCGCCGTGGCCGTGATCGCCGCGGCGGCGTTGCCCGCGTCGCTGCTCGCAGCGGCGCCGGGTGTGGCACAGCCACGGCCCGGGCCCAGCGCGCGCGGCCGCGTGCAGCTCGACCGGGTGGTCGCGGTGGTCAACGACGAGGTCGTGTTGGCGAGCGAGCTGCGGCGGGCGACCGATCGCCACCCCATGCTGCGCGAGGCGATGTCGCAGCTGCCCGCCGGCGCGCCCGCGTCGCAGGTGCAGCAGACCCGCCGCGAGGTCGAGAGCGCGGTGCTCGACGAGCTCATCCACATCGTGCTGGTGCGCGGCGAGGCCGAGAAGCTCGACATCAAGGTGTCCGAGCCCGAGCTGCAGACCGCCCTGGCCAACATCGCGGCCAACAACAACCTCACGGTCGAGGCGCTCAAGAAGCAGGTCGAGGCCAGCGACGAGTTCGACTCGTGGCAGGAGTACACCGGCGAGCTGCGCGACCAGATCATGTCGCTGCGGGTGTCGCAGCAGCTCGCGACCTGGTCGGTCAGCGAGGCGCAGATCCGCGAGTACTACCGCAAGATGACCAAGGACGAGCGCGCCAAGGTCGAGGTCGAGCAGTTCGCGTTCTTGCCCAAGGGCGAGGCCCAGGCCGATCGCGACCGCGCGTTCGCGGCGGCGCAGGCCGCGGGCCGGCGCCTGCGCGAGGGCACCACCGCCGAGGCGCTCGCGACCGAGCTCGGTCGCGACGAGTCGCAGTGGAAGCGGACCATCGCGCGCGGCGACATCGCGCCGGTGCTCGAGGACGCGGTCTTCGCGGCCAAACCCGGCGAGGTCGTGGGCCCGATCGCGTCGGGTCAGGGCTACGTGGTCTATCGCGTGGTCGCGCAGGTCGAAGCGGCCGCGTTGGGCTACGAGGAGGCCAAGGAGCGCATCCGCGAGCAGCTCGAGAACGAGGCCTACTTCAAGGCCGAGCAGGAGCTGCGTCAGCAACTGCGGGCGAAGGCCCACGTGGACGTGCGGCTGTAGCCGCACCGGGGGCGTCGTCGCCCAGGCCGCTGACCCTGGCCTCGTAGTCGTCGAGCGCGAACAGGGTCGCAGTGACGATGCGGTCCTCGATCTCGCGGCGCAGCGGTGCCCCCAGCCGCGCGGTGTCGCGGGCATTGATGAGGATCGAGAACGCGACCACCGGCGTGCCGTCCTCGGAGGTGATGACGCCGGTCAGACCCGAGACGTCGTCGAGCGTGCCGGTCTTGGCCCGCACGCGCTTGCCCGACAGCCGCAGCCGCGAGCGCATGGTGCCGGGCTCGCCCGCGACCGGCAGCACGTCGAGCAGCGCGCGGCTGGGTCCGCTGCCGCGATTGGCCAGCGCGATGAGATCGACCAGGCCCGCCGAGGTCAGCCGTCCGACCCGCGAAAGGCCCGAGCCGTTCTGCACCACGATCTCGTCGGGGTCGCGGCCCAGCGCCGACCAGTAGCCCAGCAGGATGTCGTCGCCTGCGGCCCAGTTCCCCGGCTCGCCGGTGCTGCGCCACGCCAGGGTGCGCAGCACCTGCTCGGCGATGAAGTTGTTCGAGTAGGCCAGGCCGCGGTCGAGGATCTCCATCAGCGGCGGCGACTCGTGCTCGACCAAGACCTCGGCCTGCGGCGGCACGACGCCGCGCTCGGGTCGCAGCGGCATGGTCGCGGTCTGCTCCGCGAGCGCGGCGGCGAACACCGACGCGGCGACGCGCCCGGGGTCGTGCAGCCGTCGGCGCTCGATCACCGGCGGGCCCCGGCGTGGCAGCGTGCCGCGCACGGTCACCAGCGTGTCGTCGCCGCGCGCGAGCGCGGTGATGGCGAGCGCGCGCTTGCGGCCCAGCCGCGCGCGGTTGTCGACCACGATGCTGGGCGCCTGCGGCCGCACCGTGACCGCGACGGTGCGCTCGCGTGGTTGCGGCGTCGCAGTGATCTCGACGACGTTGTAGCCCACCGACAGCGCCGCGCTCTCGGGCTCGTAGGCCAGCCCCGGGCCCTGGGCGTCGTAGCCCGGCGCGAGGCCTTCGGGCGAGAAGGCGCTGTCGTCGAACACCAGCCGCGTGATGCCGCCGGTGTCGATCGCGGGCGCGGCCGCGATGGCGAGGCCGCGCAGATCGTCGATCTGCAGCGTCGGATCGCCCTCGCCCACGAGGTAGACCGTCGACGCGTCGATCGCCACCCGGGTCGAGAAGCTGTAGTCGGGGCCGAGCAGCTCGAGCGCCGCGGCCGAGGTCAGCAGCTTCTGGTTGCTCGCGGGGTTGAGCGGGACGTCGCCATAGTCGTCGAACAGCACGTGGCCGGTGCGGAGGTCGCGGATGTGCACCGAGACCTGCGCGTCGTCGCCGACGTTGTCGAGCACCGCCGTGATCTCGGCCGACAGGCCCTCGACGTCGAAGCGCACCAGGCCGGCGGGCTCGCCGGTGCGGCGCCGGCGTTCGAACGAGGCCGCCAGCGCCGCCAGCCGCTGCTCGAGCTGCTCGGCGACGGTCGGTTCGCGGCCGGCCTCCGGTCGCAGCAGCACCTCGGTCGCGGTCGCGGTGGGCTCGGGTGCGGGCGGGAACGCGGCGACCTCGGGCAGCGTGTTGGCGCGCTGCCAGCTGCGCCACCCAGACCACGCGCCGGCCGCGGCCGCGGTCAGCAGCAGCAGCGTCCATCCTGCTCGGCGCGCCACGGCCCGGCTCGCTCAGGTGGCGCCGTCGCTGGCCGCGAGCGCCTTGCGGATCGCGGCCTGCAACGCTTCGTCGGTGAAGGGCTTGCCGAGGTAGGCGAACGCGCCCTCGCGCAGGCCCCAGTAGCGATCGCTGTCGCGCGCCATCGTGGTCACGAACACGACCGCGGTCGCGCCCTGCGGCAGCGGCTGACGTCGCCCCAGGGTGATCACACGGCGGTTGGCATCGGACTCGGTCGCGCCCCACTCGCTGCGGATGCGCCGCAGCAGGCCCAGGCCGCTGATGCCCTCGAGCAGGACCTCACACAGCAGCAGCCGCGGGCGCCGCTCGCCCATCAGCGCCAGCGCGGTGGTGCCGTCGCGCGCCTCTGCGACCGACAGCGACACCCCCAGGCTGCCCGCGACCGCGCGCACGCCCGCGACCACGCGGGCGCGGACCTCCGCGTCGGGATCGGCGACGACGACATGGTTCGCCGGCGCCCGTCGGGCCGCCGCCTCGCTCACGTCCGCACCGGCGGCGCGGCCTTGCGCGCCAGGCCGGCGCGGGCGAGGCGATAGATGATCTTCACCACGGCGAAGGTGCCGGCCCGGGTCTTGCGCGCGATGTCCTTGACGCTGTTGCGGCCCGACAGCAGCTCGAGCACGCCGAGCTCGTCGCGAGCGAAGGCGTGGCGACCGAGCTTGGCGACCTCGTCGTCGACGCGCACGTAGACGTCGTCGACGCCGGCCATCTGCGGGCCCATCTCCGCGCGCTCGTCGAGTCGGCGCAGGCCCAGCAGCACCACCTCGGCGATGCGCAGATCCGCGGGCGCGCGCAGCTCGGTCTGCGCGCGCGGCTCGACGCCGCGCTTGCTCAGCTCGCCCAGCACCGGGTGCAGCGCCTCGCTCGGCGCGAAGCTCAGCTTGCCCGTGGTCCACGTCAGTGCGGTGCAGGCGACCTCGCGGGCGTGGTTGCACAGCGCCAGCGCGAGGTCCTCGGGCTTGACCAGGCCGTCCTGCAACAGCCGCAGCGGCAGCGGTCGGCCTTGGGGATCGTCGCCGTCGCCCAGGGCGACCACGGCGCTGTCGACCGTACGGCCGAGCTCGAGCACGAACCGCTGCAGCCGCAGGTCCTCGTCGCCTTCGGTCTCGGCCATGCGGATGCGGCCGCGATCGACGTGCAGCCGCGCGCGCGCCCGGAGCTTCGATCGTCAGCACGCCGCGGGCACCGTCGGCGTCGAGCACCTCGAGCACAGACTCGAGCTTGGTCGGGCCCAGCTCGGCCTGGATCGTCACGCCCGAGGCCAGGCTCGGCAGCTCGGACATGCTGGTGAGCATGGCGTGGAAGCGGCGCAGGGTCTCGCTGTCGGGCTCGAGCTCGGGGAAGAACTGCTGCAGCGCGAGCTCGAGCCGCAGCACCGCCTCGTCGCGGCTCTGACGCGCGCGCGAGGGCTTGCTCGGCGGCGCGGCGTCGATCGAGTCGCGCAGGAATCGCAGCAGCGCCGGGGTCGTGAACGGGCGCTTGAGCGAGGGCAGGGCCTCGGCGCCGGGAAAGGGCACCGGGTTGGCGCGCGAGACCAGCAGCATGCCCGGCAGCTCGGACGCGCCCGGGACCTCGAGCAGCGCGCGCAGCACCGCGGCCGAGACCGCCGGCGCCGTGGCGGTGTCGAGCAACAGCGCGGCGATCGTGCGATCGCCGGCGGGACCGCGGCTGCGGCACAGCTCGACCGCTTGGTCGAGGTTGCCGGCGTGCAGCACGTTGTAGCCGGCCAGGCGCAATCCCGCGGTCGCGAGCTTGGCCGCGGTGGGGTTGGGATCGAAGTACAGCACGCCCGTGCCCGCGACCGCCGCGATCTGGCTGGCGCTGGGGCTGCGCGTCGAGCTGGAGCCCGCGGCGTCGGGCTCGCGGTCGTCGTCCTCGTCGGATCGGGGGGCGCTCGTCATCGTCGCGGGGCCAACGGCTCGGGCGGCCGTCAGCATACTCAAAGACCACGCGCCCGTGGTAGCGTGTCGGCGATGGTGATGGAGTCGCTGCAGCGGCTCGATCCGCCGCAGACGCTCGGGAAGCTCACGCTGCTCGCGCGGCTCGGCGAGGGCGGCATGGCGCAGGTCTACGTCGCGGCGCAGGGCGCCGGAGCGCTCGCGCGCCTGTGCGCGGTGAAGCTCCTGCGGCCCGACGTCGCCGACGCCGACTACCGTCGTCGCTTCCTCGACGAGGCCCGCCTGGTCGTGCGGCTGCACCACAACAACCTCGTCGACGTGCGCGAGGCCGGCGAGCAGGACGGCCAGCCCTACATCGTGATGGAGCTGTGCGAGGGCCGGGATCTCGCGGACCTGTGGGATCGCTGCGCGGAGATCGGCAAGGCCTTCCCGGTGCCGTTGTCGGTCTACATCGTGCGCGAGGCCCTGCGCGGGCTCCACTACGCCCACGGCTTCGGCGGGCTGTCGCTGGTGCACCGCGACATCTCGCCGTCGAACCTGCTCATCGACTGGGCTGGGGCCGTGCGCGTGGCCGACTTCGGACTCGCAACCAGCGTGCTCAAGGTGACCAGCACGATGCCGGGCCTGGTGTTCGGCAAGGTCGGCTACATGGCGCCCGAGCAGGCCACGCGCGCCGAGCTCGACGCGCGCGCCGACGTCTACGGCTGCGGCGTGGTGCTGTGGGAACTCATCACCGGTCGGCCGCTGCGCGACAGCGGCATGGACACCAACACGGTCGCGCGCTTCAGCGCGCCGCGACCGTCGGCGTTCAGCCGTCGCGTCGATCCCGATCTCGACGACATCATCGTGCGGGCGCTCGCGACCCGGCCCGAGGATCGCTACGCCGACGCCGGCGAGTTCATGCGCGCGCTGTCCGACTGGCTCGTGGGCCACGCGCCGCAGACCGACCAGGAGACCCTGGCCGAGTTCATGCGCACGCTGTTCCCACAGCAGCAGGCGCGCGACCACGAGCGGCTCGGGCTGCTGCTCGCGCCGCTGCTCGACGCGCCGCCGGGGCAGGCGCCGAGCACCGGCGTGTTCCACCACGGCGACACCGCGAGCAAGACCCGCGACGTCGGTGCGGGCAAGCCCTGGGGCGCGGGCGAGGAAATCCCGCGGGGCGTGGTCATCGCGGAGCGCTACCGCGTGGAGGCGGCGCTGGGACGCGGCGGCATGGGCACGGTCTACCTCGCCGAGCACGTCACGGTCGGACGCAAGGTCGCGGTCAAGGTCCTGACCCACGAGTGGAGCGCGCACGAGACCGTGGCGCGGCGCTTCCGCGAGGAAGCGCGGGCGGCCAGCGCCGCGGGTCACCCGAACATCGTCGAGGTCTTCGACGCCGGCACGTTGCCCGACGGCCGGCTGTACCTGGTGATGGAGCACCTGGTCGGGCGCTCGCTGTACGACGAGCTGCAGGCCCAGCGCACGCTGCCGCCGGCGCGCGCGGTCGCGATCATGCGCGACGTGGCGCGCGGTGTCGCGGCGGCGCACGACGTCGGCATCATCCACCGCGATCTCAAGCCCGACAACGTCATGCTCGTGCGCCGCGGCGACGGCGAGACCGTCAAGGTGCTCGACTTCGGCATCTCCGCCAGCGCCGAGCGCGTCGCGGAACAGCAGCGCCTGACGCAGCCCGGTCACGCCCTGGGCACGCCCGAGTACATGGCACCCGAGCAGGCCAAGGGCCGCGCGCCGACGGAGCGCGTCGACATCTACGCCATCGTCGCGATGCTGTTCGAGCTGCTCGCGGGCCAGCCGCCGTTCGTGTCGGAGAACTTCGTCGAGGTGCTCGCGCGCAAGGCCACCGAGCCCGCACCTGCGCTCGACGCGGTGCGCCCGGGGCTGCCGCCGGGCCTGGTCGCGCTGGTACGGGACTGTCTCGCGATCGATCCGGCGGCGCGACCCCGCGACGCCCGCGAGCTCATCGCGCGGCTCGACCACGCGCTCGAGGGCGGCGCGCTGGTGCCGGTGGGCGCGACCGCAGGCGCGGTCGCTCGGCCGCCGCAGGTCGTGCGCATGCCTGCGAGCCCGCCGCGGCCGCCGCAACCGCCGGCCAGCCGACCGCTGTGGCCGTGGCTCGCCGGCGGCATGACGCTCGCGGCGATCGTGCTGGTGGTCGTACGCCTGGCGCTGGGGCCGGCGCGCCGCCCAGCGGCCCGGTCGACGCCGGCACGGCCCCGCCGCCGAACGTGGTGCAGGTGCCCGCGCCGCCCGTGGTCGTGCCGATCGCGGTCGGCCCCACCACGGTCGAGCCCGAAGCCGGCAGCACCGGCGCGCGCGACGACGGCGGCGCGCCGAGCAAGCCCACGCCGCGCGACGATGGCGGCGCGCCGGCAAGCCCACGCCACGCGACGACGGCGGCCCGCCGAGCAAGCCGGACACGGGCGACGACGGCGGCCCGCCGAGCAAGCCGGACACGGCGACGACGGCGGCCCGCCGAGCAAGCCGGACACGGGCGACGACGGCGGCCCGCCGAGCAAGCCCGACGGCACCAGCAAGCTGCCCTCGACGCTCGAGTCGGAGTCGTGTCGCGAGACCCGCCGCGCCGCGGGCGAGGCCGCGTCGACCGGGCAGTGGTCGGCCGTACTCGCCCACGCGAACACGCGCGGCTGTTGGGGCGGCTCGTACCGCGCCGAGGGCGTGCGGCTGCGGGTCGAGGCGCTGTTCCAGCTCGAGCGCTTCGACGAGTGCGCCCGCGCCGGCGCCAACGCCAGCGGCGAGGCCAAGACGATGGCCGACGCGTGCGCGCGCCGGGCGGGTTGAGCCGCGGCGCGGCGCGTGCGGGCCCACCGGGGCCGAAGTTGCGCGCGGCCCGGCTTGTGGTCGATCATCCGTGCGCCGTGACGCCCCGCCGCACCCAAAGCCGCGCCGCGCTCGCGCTGGCGTTGTTGCCCGCGCTGGCCCTGCCACCGACCGCGCACGCGGCCCCGGCCGCGAGCGAGTCGCAGCCGATCCGCGCGGGCCTGTCGATCGAGGCCAAGCTGCGCGATCCCAAGAGCACGCTGCCCGAGCGCATCCGCGTGCGCGGCGAGGCGTTGCTGCGCGAGCGCGAGGTCCTGCCCGCGCGCGGCGAGGACGATCCCCGCATCGTGATCGCGATCGAGCCGCTGCAGGGTGCGCAGGGCTACCGCTGCCGCTTCGGCGCGTGGCAGGGCGAGCAGGCCATCGACGGCACCGACGGCGTGTCGCTGTGCGAGTTGTGCACCGAGGGCGAGCTGGTCGAGCACGTCGGCGCAGCGATCACGCGCGTGGTCGCTCAGCTGCCGCGCGACGGCGGGACTGCTGCCGCCACCGATCCCGGCCACGCCCGATCCCGATCCGCCGCGGCCGCGCGGCTCGGCCCGGCCGCTGCGCGGTGCCGGCATCGGTCTGACCGTCGGCGGCGGCGTCGCGCTCGCGGTCGGATCCCACTCGCGGTGATCCGCCCACGCGGCGCCGAGGACGGGGCGAGTCCGCGGCCGCGACCGACACGCGGCCGCCCGGCATCGCGGTGGCCGCGGTCGGTGCCGCGCTGGTGATCACCGGCGTGGCGCTGCTGGTGGTCGCGGCTCGCCGCACGCGCGGCAGCGGCAAGGCCACGACGCCGCCGCGCCGTGCGACGCGCCTGCGCCCAGGTCCCGGTGGCTTCGCGCTGGCGTTCTGAGTCGCTCGCGCCCGCGCCCCATTGCCTGATCGCCCGAAGCCGCGAACAATCGCAGCCGTGACGCGCACCCGGTCCACGCGCCGCGCGATGCTGCGGCGCACCGCCGCGGCCATGCTCGTCGGTGGCTGCGCGCGCGGCCGCGACGACGCGCTGCAGGTGCTCGCGGCCGCGAGCCTGACCGACGTGCTGCCGCGCATCGCCGCGGCCGCCGGGCTCGCGCCGCGCTTCCACTTCGACGCCAGCTCGCGGCTGGCGCAGCAGATCGAAGCCGGCGTGCCCGCGGACGTGTTCGCGTCGGCCGACCTGGCGTGGATGGACGAGCTGCAGGCGAATGGCCGCATCGACCCCGAGAGCCGGGTCGTACTGGCGCGCAACCGCCTGGTCGTGATCGTGCCCGCGGGGGCGCCGTCGCGGCCGGCGTCGCTGTCGGCCCTGGCCACGCTGCCGCGGCTGGCGCTCGCCGGCGCGCAGGTGCCCGCAGGCCGCTACGCCGACGCGGCGCTGCAGGCCGCGGGCGTGTCGCAGGCGGTCGCGCCGCGGATCGTCCGCGGTCACGACGTCCGCACCGCGCTGGCGTGGGTGCGCGCGGGCGAGGCGGACGCAGGCATCGTCTACGCCACCGATGCGTTCGCCGACGACGGCGTCGCGATCGCGTTCGCGATCGACCCCGCGCTGCACCCCGCGATCGTGTACCCCGCGGCGCTCGTGCGCGACGCGGCCCACGCCGAGCAGGGCGCGGCCCTGCTGGCGGCGTGCCGCAGCGCCGCGGGCGTCGCGGTGCTGCGCGACGCCGGCTTCGAGGTCGACGATCATGCTGGTCGCTGAACCGATCGCGCCGGCGCTGGGCGATCCCATCGCGACCTCGGTCGCGGTCGCGACCTGGGCCACCGCGATCGCGCTGCCGCCCGCGGTCGCGCTGGGCTGGGTGCTCGCGCGGCGCGAGTTCACCGGCAAGGCCGTGGTCTCGGCGCTGCTGTTCGCGCCGATGGTGCTGCCGCCGGTGGTCACCGGCATGCTGCTGCTGCGCCTGCTGGGGCGCAACGGCCCGCTGGGCCCGTGGCTCGAGGCGCTGGGCATCGCGATCCCGTTCAGCTTCGCCGCCGCGGTGCTGGCCGCGACCGTGGTCGGTTTCCCGCTGCTGGTGATGTCGGTGCGGGCGGCGTTCGCCGCGGTCGATCCGCGCTACGACGCGCTCGCGGCGACCCTGGGCGACGGCCCGTGGGCCCGCTTCCGCAAGGTCGTGCTGCCATTGTCGTGGCCCGGCATCGCCGGCGGTGCGGTGCTGATGTTCGCGCGCGCCCTGGGTGAGTTCGGCGCGACCATCGTGCTGGCGGGCGACAGCGACGACGCGCGCACGATCGCGATCGCGATCTATGCCCTGCTCGATCACCCGCGGCACCAGGCCGAGGTCACGCGCCTGGCCGGCGCGAGCGTGCTGCTGTCGCTGGTCGCGCTGGTGGCCTACGAGCGCTTCGTCCGCTGGCAGCGCCGACGCCTGCAGTGGGACGACGGCGCATGAGCGCGCCGGCGATCGAGCTGCAGCTGCAGCTGTTCGACGGGCGCCAGCGCGTCGAGCTGTCGGCGCCCGGCGGGCGCGTGGTCGTGGTCGGTCCGTCGGGGGTGGGCAAGAGCACGCTGCTGCGCGCCATCGCGGGCATCGAGCCGCGCGCGCGCGGTCGCATCGTCGTCGGGGCGCAGCCGTGGCTCGATCACGACGCCGGCGTGTGCGTGCCTGCGCCGGCGCGGGCGGTCGGCTACGTGCCCCAGGACGCGCGGCTGTTCCCCACGTGCGCGTGCGCGACAACCTGCTGTGGTCGGGCCGCGCCGAGCCCGGCGCGTGCGGGCGCGTGGCCGCGGCGCTGGGCATCGAGCACCTGCTCGATCGCATGCCGCGGCACCTCTCGGGCGGCGAGCGCCAGCGCGTGGCGCTGGCCGCGCGCTGCTGTCGCGCGCACGCCTGCTCGCGCTCGACGAGCCCTTCGCCGCGCTCGATCGGCCGCGCCGTGCCGAGGCGCTCGCGGTCGTGCTCGATCACCTCGAGCGCGAGCGCACCGCGATCGTGCTGGTGACGCACGACGAGCGCGACCTCGAGGGTCTGGACGCGCTCGTGCACGCGATGTGACCCGCGTCGGTCACAGCGGTACCTGCGAGCCCAGCTCGACCACGCGGCCGGGCGGGATGCCGAACGCGTCGGTGGCGGGCGCGACGTTGCGCGAGAGCACCTCGAACAGGATCTTGCGCCACCGCGCCATCTTGCCCGGGCCCGTGGGCAGGAAGTGCTCGCGGCCGACGAAGTAGCTCACGTCGTTGGCGTCGATCGGGATGCCGTGGGCCTCGCATGCCAGCAGCAGCGAGGCCGGCACCGTCGGCGTCTGCATGAAGCCGAAGCGCAGCTGCACGCGCCAGAACCCGCCCGGCAGGGCCTCGACCGCGGCGCGGTTGCGCTTGGGCACCCACGGCATGGTCTCGATGTGGACCGACAGCGCGATGACCGTCTGCGGCAGCACCTTGGCGTGCTTGAAGTGGTGCAGCAGCGCCAGCGGCGTGGCGCGGGCGTCGGGCGTCATGAACACGCCGGTGCCGGGCACGCGCCGACCCGCGTCCTGGGCCGACTCCGCGACCGCCGACAGCGGCAGGGTCGCGCTGGCCATGTGCGCCGCGACCAGGGCGCGGCCCTGCTTCCACGTCACCATCAGGGTGAACAGCACCAGGCCGATGGCCAGCGGGACCCAGCCGCCCTCGCCGAGCTTGACCAGGTTGGCGCCGAGGAACACGCCGTCGACGCTGGCGAACAGCAGCAGCAGCGGCACCGCGCGGGCGTACGACCAGCCCCAGCTGCGCGTGATCACCACGAAGAACACGACGCTGGTGACCAGCATCGTGCCGGTGACGGCGATGCCGTAGGCCGCGGCCAGCTGGCTGGCCGAGCCGAAGCTGACCACCAGCACCAGGCACGCGACCGCCAGCGCCCAGTTGATCGACGGCACGTAGATCTGGCCCTCGGTCGTGCGCGAGGTGTGCACGATGCGGACGCGTGGGAAGTAGCCCAGCTGCACCGCCTGGCGTGTGAGCGAGTAGCAGCCGGTGATGAGCGCCTGCGAGGCGATGACGGTGGCCGCGGTCGCGATGGCGACCAGCGCCAGCGTCGGCGCGCCCGCGGGCACCATGCCCCAGAAGCTGTGGCCGACGCCGGGCTCGCGCAGCACGAGCGCGCCCTGGCCGAAGTAGTTGAGCAGCAGCGCCGGCATCACGATCCAGAACCAACCGTTGCGGATGGGCCCGCGACCGAAGTGGCCCATGTCGGCGTACAGCGCCTCGCTGCCGGTCACGCACAGGACCACCGCGCCGAGCACCGGCAACGCCTCGGCCTTGCCGTGCACGAGCACGTGCCAGGCGTGGTGGGGCAGGGCCGCCTGCAGCACCATCGGCGCACGGGCGACGTGCCACAGCCCGACGAGGGCGAGCACTGCGAACCACACGATCATCACGGGCCCGAACGCGCGCCCGACCCTGGCGGTGCCGCTGCGCTGCACCGCGAACAGCCCCACGAGGATCGCGCAGGTGATGGGCACGACCCAGGTGTCGACCCGCGCGTGCCAGCTGGGGTCGTCCGAGACGATGCGCAGGCCCTCGATCGCGCTGAGCACCGAGATCGCCGGCGTGATCACGCCGTCGCCGTACAGCAGCGAGGTGCCCAGGATCACCAGCGCCGCGGTCACGCCGATGTGCACCGGCGAGCGGCGTGGCCGCGGCGGCACCAGGGCCAGCAGCGCCAGGATCCCGCCCTCGCCGTCGTTGTCGGCGCGGCTGATGAAGATCACGTACTTGATCGCGACCACGATCACGAGCGACCAGAAGAACAGCGACAGCACGCCCAGCACGGCCTCCTCGCTGCCGCCGCCGCCGTGGTGGATCGACTCGTGGAACGCGTACAGCGGGCTGGTGCCGATGTCGCCGAAGACCACGCCCAGGGCGCCCACGAGCATGGCGCGCCCGTGACCGCGGGGGTGACGGCCGGACTCCGCCGCGTGCGGGTGCGCGGGCTCGGCAGCGGCGGCGTGCTCGGGGCTGGCCGCGGGGGCCTGGGGCGCGTCGCTCATCGCCCGAGGCGCTCTACTCCCGGCCGCGGCGCGCCGCAAGGGGGGAGCCCCCGGCCGTGCCGGCAGGCCCCGGTCCGTTGACGCGGTCTCACCCGCAGACGTCGTCGAGCTGCGTGAACTCGTCGACCAGCTCGCCGTAGTCCTCGATGCGGCGGCCGCCGAAGTCGTCGTCGTACTGGAAGAAGATGCGGTGGTCCAGCGGCATGATGCCGGCGTTGTCGTAGGCCGCGGCGTCGCTGCTGGTGTTGCCGAAGACGTAGCTCGGCACCAGGCCGCGCTCGGCCAGGGCCGCGAGCTCGTCGGTCTTGTAGGTCTGTGCGGCCGAGCCCAACGCCCCGGTGGCGCTGAGCGTGGTGTGGATGATGCCCGGCGGCAGGCCGCGCTGCTGCACGAACTCGAGCGTGCGGGCGCCGAGGAACTCCGGCCGCGCGGTGAGGTAGACCGGGTGGTAGCCGTGCTCGACCAGGGCCCACAGCGCCTCGGGGGCGTTGGGGTTGACGTCGGGCAGCGCGCCGGTCAGAAGCGCGACGAACTCCTCGGTCTCGTAGGTCGTCAGGGTGCCGTCGATGTCGGCGACGAAGGTCGGCGTGTCGGGCTCGAGGATCTCGATGAAGGCCTCGGCCGTGGTCGCGTCGCCGCGCACGACCATGTGCACGCGGTGGCGACCCGGGCCGAGGATGGCCTCGGCCGGCAGCTGGAAGTAGACCCGACCGCCGGTGTCCTCGACGCCTTCGACGGTCGCGTGCGGGTCCGACTCGTAGGTGGTGTCGACCGAGCCCAGCGACTCCCACTGCCCCGCGCAGTCGCGCAACAGGTACAGATCGATGCGCTCACCCTCGAGGTCCCAGTCGGTCAGGCCGTACGCGAACTTGGCCAGGACCCACTGCGCGTCGCCGGGGTTGTAGATCATGTCGCGACCGCGATGGTTCGGCGCGCCCGAGGCCACCACGGCGAACGACTGCAGGTCTTGCCACGAGACCAGCGGTCCGGGGTTCGGCGGCGTGGCGTCGCACGCCGGCGGCGGCGGACAGCCCACCGCGCCGCCGCTGCTGCTGGCCTCGCCGCTTCCGCTCTCGCCGCTGTCGGCCGAGGAGGGTCCGCTGCTGCCGGCGCTGCCGTCGGCGTCGTCGGCCGTGGTCGCCGACATCGTGCCGACGCTGGCGCTGCCGCTGCCGCTGTCGTCGAGGGTGCCGACGCTGCTGCTGCCCGGGCGTCGTCGGCTCCGGGCGGCGCGCCGTCGTCGGCACACGCCGACGACCCAGCGCGACCAGCACGAGGGCCCGCGAGGACACGCGAACGCAAACCATGGTCGGCCATGGTACGCGCGGGCGCGGGTGCTGTCAGCCGCGTCGGCGGCGCGCGCAGCCGAGCACGAAGTCGCGGAAGATCGCCGAGCCGGGAGCGCGGCCGACGTGCTCGCCACCGGCGACGGTGCGCTCGTCTTCGAGCCACTCGGGATGCCACTGCACCGCGGTCAGAAGCGGCGCTCCCGCGGCGGGCGCAGCGGGCGTCACCGGCGAGCTCGACCGCCTCGATGATGCCGTCGGTGCCCACGCGGTCGCGCGCAGCCCCGGCGCGAGCGTGCGGATGGCCTGGTGGTGCACGCTGTTGACCTCGAGTGCGGTCGCGCCGCCGTAGATCCGCGAGATCCAGCTGTCGAGGCGCCAGACGCAGCGCGTGGCCGTTCTCGTCGTAGCGATGCCAGTCGCGGTGGACCCCGGCGCGATCGACCTGCGTGCCGATGTCCTGCCACAGCGTGCCGCCCAGCGCGACGTTGAGCAGCTGGATGCCGCGACACACGCCCAGCACCGGCACGCCGCGGGCCCGCGCGATGCGGACCAGCTCGCACTCGTAGGCGTCGCGCACCGCGTCGCCGCGCCAGGTGTCGCGCAGCGGCGTCTCGCCGTAGCTGCTCGGGGCCACGTCCGCGCCGCCGGCCAGCACCAGGCCGTCGACCGCGTCGATCACCGCGCTCAGACCCTGCTCGTGCTTGAGATCGGGCAGCAGCAGCGGCACCGCGCCGGCGTGCCACAGCGCCAACGCCATGCGCTCCTCGAGGTACTGCAGCGTCTTGTGCCGGAACACCGGCCGCTCGGGGTCGGCGTGGAAGAAGTTCGCCGAGATGCCCACGCGCACGCTCGTCATCACGTCGCCTCCACCACCACGAGCGGGATCTGGATCTCCGCCGCCGACATGCCGCCGTGGCTGCCGGGCATGTACACCGGCTCGGTGCCGGGCGGGGTGTAGACCATGGCCCAGTCCTCGCGCGACAGCAGCACCACGTCGCCGACGCGCTCGGCCAGGGCCGGGTGCGGCGTGCCCGGGCCGAACGCGCCCGCGGCCTGCAGCGCGCGGCCGTCGATGCGCACGCACGCGCGCTGCAGCTCGCGCTCGTAGACCGTGTCGAAGGCCTCGAGCTGGTGCGGCCGCAGGAACAGCGACATCTGCCGCTGGTCGCCGGCGGGCGCGGTCGCCAGGCACGCGCGCAGGCCCGGGACCCGCGCGAGATCGATGCAACGCGCGGCCACGGCGTCGACCAGGCCGTGATCGGCGAGCACGCACAGGGTCGTGTCGCTGCCGGCGAGGCCGTCGCGCAGCCGCGCGAGCGCGCCGTCGATCTCGTCGAAGTGACGATCGACGTCGGGGTGCTGACAGCCGCGCTCGTGGCACAGCCCGTCGTAGCGCGGCCAGTAGACGTAGGCGAAGCGCCGCCCGGGCTCGCGCGCGAACTCCAGCGTGCGCGCGACCAGGCCGTCGAGATCGTCGTAGCGCCGCTTGTCGGACCAGCGCGTGCCGACGCGACCGAAGGGCACGTCGACGATGTCACCCCAGGACAGCAGCCCCGCGTGATCGGTCGCGCTGGCGACGTACGAGGGCACCGCGTAGTACGCCGCGAGGTCGAAGCCGTCGGGGAACAGCGGCGTGCCGATGCGCGTGGTCGTGCGCAGCACCGTCGCGATGCAGCCCTGATCCGGCAGGTGCAGGTACCAGCTCAGGATCGCGTGCTCGGCCGGGCTCGCGCCGGTGTCGAAGGTGGTCACCGCCGCGGCCGTGGTCGCGGGGAACACCGTGGTGATGGGCTCGTGGCGCTGACGCGCGAAGAAGTGCCGGCCCTGGCCGCGCGCGAGGTGGCGCTGCAGCTGCGCCAGGCCCAATCCGTCGACCACGAGGTAGAGCACGCAACGGCGCGGGGCCAGGGCCGCGGCCGGCAGCAGCTCGAGCTCGGCGTGGGGCGAGAGGCCGCCGCGGCTGCGCACGATCGACGACAGCAGCTCGACGGTCGAGCGCGCGCCGTAGTCGGGCAGGTACATGCCCGCGAGCGGGCCTTGGGCGAGACGGGGCATGCGCCGGGTGCCGGACCCAGATGGTAGTCGATTGCGGCGAGGCTTTCGCCGCGATCGCGCCAGCGTCCGATCAGGCCAAGCCCGAGCGCCGCAGCAACGGCGCGACCTCCGGATCGCGGCCGCGGAACTCGCGGTACAGCTCCGCGGGGTCACGGCTGTTGCCGCGCTCGAGGATCGAGCGGCGGAAGGACTCGCCGACGCCGCGATCGAAGATGCCGGCCTCGCGGAAGCGCTCGAACGCGTCGGCGTCGAGGACCTCGGCCCACTTGTACGAGTAGTACCCGGCGGCGTAGCCGACCGGGTGCGCGAACAGGTGGCCGAAGCCGGCGATCATCGCGTAGTCGTCGGGCAGCGGCGCGGGGGCGTAGCGCGCCATGATGCGGCGGGCGTACTCGACCACGTCACCGTCGCGCGCGGGCTGGTAGTCCATGTGCAGCGACAGATCGACGTCGCAGAAGCCCAGCTGCCGCATCATCGCCGAGGCCGCGCGGAAGGTGCGGGCGCGCTGCAGCGGCTGCAGCAGCGCGTCGGGGATGGCCTCGCCGGTGTCGACGTGGCGCGCGAACAGATCCAACGCCTCGCGCTCCCAGCACCAGTTCTCCATGATCTGCGACGGCAGCTCGACGAAGTCCCACGCGACGTTGGTGCCGCCGAGGCTGCGCACGCTCACGCGCGACAGCAGGTGGTGCAGCAGGTGGCCGAACTCGTGCGCGAGCGTCTCGACCTCGCGGTGCAACAGCAGCGCCGCGCGCCCCGGCAACGGCGGCGTCAGGTTGCCGCACATCAGACCCAGGTGCGGCGAGAACCCGTCGCGCTCGGGCCGACCCGTGATGAGGCCGTTCATCCACGCGCCGTCGCGCTTGGTCTCGCGCGGGAACGGATCGACATAGAACGCGCCCAGCATCGTGCCACGCTCGTCGAGCAGCTTGTACGCGCGCACGTCCTCGTGCCACACCGGCATGGTCGTGTCGGGCTCGACCGTGACGCCGTACAGCCGCTGCGCGATGGCGAACAGACCCTGCAGCACGCGCTCGTAGGCGAAGTACGGGCGCAGCGCCTCGTCGTCGAAGTCGTAGCGCGCGCGGCGTTGCTTCTCCGCCCAGTAGGGCACGTCCCACGGCTGCAGTGCCGGCGCGGCCGCGCCCTCGGTCTCGCGGCGGAAGTCCAGCAGTTGCTGTTGCTCGCGCGCGAACGCGGCTTCGCTGCGCGCGCGCAGCTCGTCGATGGCTGCGCGCGCGCGCGCCGTGCTTGGCCATGCGGTCGGCCAGCGCGCGAAGTCGGCGAAGTGGGCGAAGCCCAGCAGCTGGGCCTTGCGCGCGCAGCCGCAGGATCTCCGCCATCACCGGGCGGTTGTCCCACGGCGCCTGGGTCGCGCGGGTGTTCGACGCGTGCCACACGTCGCGGCGGATGCCCGCGTCGTCGAGGTAGGTCAGCACCGGCAGCATCGACGGCGCCTGCAACGTGAAGCGGAAGCCGGCCTTGCCCTTGGCCTGGGCGCTGGCCCGCGCAGCCTGCAGCGCGGACTCGGGCAGGCCCGCGAGCATGCGCTCGTCGGTCACCAGCAGCTCCCACGCGTTGGTGCTGTCGAGCACGTGCTCGGAGAACTTGGTCGTCGCCATCGCCAGCGCGACGTCGAGCTGCTGCAGCTCGGCCTTGCCGGCGTCGTCGAGCTCGGCGCCGTGGCGCTTGAACTCGTCGATCGTGCGCTCGAGGTGGCGCCGCTCGGTCTCGTCGAGCGTCGCCGCGGCCGGCGAGGCCGCCAGCGCCTGCAGCCGCTGCCACAGCCCCGCGTGCAGCGGGATCGACGACGAGAACGCCGCGACCTTGGGCTGCACCGCGTTGTAGGCCTCGCGCAGCGCGTCGTGGGTGACGACCGATTCGAGGTGGCCGACCACGCCCATGGCGTACTCGAGGCCCTCGCCGCTGTCCTCGAGCGCGCCCAGGGTCGTGGCGTAGCTGGGCGCATCGCTGCGCGCGGCGATGGCATCGATGGCGGTCTGGGCCTGGGCCAGCCAGCCGTCGACGGCGGGCTCGACGTGCTCGGCGCGGATCTGGGCGAACGGCACCGCGAAGCGGATCTGCGACAGCGGGTTGTCCATGGTCACACCATCTTCTTGGGATCGACGAGGCGGTCGAAGTCCTCGGCCGCGACCAGGCCCAGCGCCACCGCGGCCTCGCGCAGGGTCGTGCCGTCCTTGTGGGCCTTCTTCGCGATCTTGGCGGCGTTGTCGTAGCCGATGTGGGGGTTGAGCGCGGTCACCAGCATGAGGCTGCGCTCGAGGTTCTCGGTGATCCGCGCGCGGTTGGGCTCGATGCCCTCGGCGCAGAACTCGCGGAAGGCGCGACAGGCGTCGCCCAAAAGCCGCGACGAGTGCATGACGTTGTGCACGATGAGCGGCTTGAACACGTTGAGCTCGAAGTTGCCGCTCATGGCGCCGATGTTGACCGCGACGTCGTTGCCCATGACCTGCGCACACACCATCGTCATGGCCTCCGACTGGGTCGGGTTGACCTTGCCGGGCATGATCGACGAGCCGGGCTCGTTCTCGGGGATCGTGATCTCGCCCAGGCCCGAGCGCGGACCCGAGGCCAGCCAGCGCACGTCGTTGGCGATCTTGTTGAGCGCGACCGCGAGCACCTTGTAGCTGCCGTGCAGGTTCGCCAGGGCCTCGTGGCCCGCCAGCGCCGCGAACTTGTTGGGCGCCGACTGGAACGGCAGCCCCGTGAGCGTCGCGATCGCGGCCGCGGCCTCCAGCGCGAAGCGCGGGTGGGTGTTGAGCCCGGTGCCGACCGCGGTGCCGCCCAGCGCGAGCTCGTAGACGTGGGGCAGGGCGCGCTCGATGGTCTGCAGCGCGTGGTCGAGCTGATCGACCCAACCCGAGACCTCCTGGCCCAGGGTCACCGGCGTGGCGTCCTGCAGGTGGGTGCGGCCGATCTTGACGATGTCGGCGAAGGCCGCGGCCTTGCCCGCGAGCGTGTCCCGCAGCGCGCGGACGTGGGGCAGCAGGTGGTGCACGGTCTGCTCGGCCGCGGCGATGTGCATCGCGGTCGGGAAGGTGTCGTTGCTCGACTGGCCGCGGTTGACGTCGTCGTTGGGATGGATGGGCTTCTTGCTGCCCATGACGCCACCGGCGAGCTCGATCGCGCGGTTGCTGATCACCTCGTTGGCGTTCATGTTGCTCTGGGTACCCGAGCCGGTCTGCCACACGTGCAGCGGGAAGTGGCGGTCGAGCGCGCCGGCGATGACCTCGTCGGCGGCGCGCACGATGAGCTCGACCTTGTCGGCCGGCAGCTGCCCGAGCTTGCCGTTGGTCTGGGCCGCGGCCTTCTTGAGCAGGCCCAGCGCGCGGATCATCGGGCGCCCGAAGGTGTCGCTGCCGATGTCGAAGTGGTGCAGCGAACGCTCGGTCTGGGCGCCCCAGTAGGCGTCGCTGGCGACCTCGATTTCACCCATGCTGTCGGTTTCGATGCGTGTGGTCACGGCGTGCTCGGCGGTGGTGTGGTGCCGCCCTCGGGCCGCTGCCCGCGGCGGGCGGCAACAGTAGCACGCCGCCCGCGATCGCTTCGGCGGCCGCGGCCGGGCCGGGCATGCCCCGCGTGCGCTGCCCAGCGCCCGCGAGGTCGCGCACCGCCAGGCACGACTTCTCGTCGCGCGGTCGGCCGCGGTAGGCTCGGACGCCGTCTCGCATGCCAGCCGCGTTCGCCTTGCGGGTCTACCGCGTGGGTCTTGTGTGCGATCGCGTGCTCGAGCGCACGGTGGTCCGCGCGCTGCTCAGCGTCGCCATCATCGCGAGCCTGCTGCCGGTACCGTGGCTCGAGCGGCTCGACGCCGCGTTCGCAGCGCTGTTCCTGCTCGAGTTCGTCGTGCGCGTGCTCGCGGTGGTCGCGACCACGCAGCCCGATCGCGGCGCCGCGGGTGGACTGCAGGACGAGGCGTGCCCGCCCGGGCGCAGCCGCGTCGGCGCGGTCGCGCTGCTGTCGATCGACGCGCTGGCGCTGCTGTCGTTTTTGCCCTCGTCCGCCGCGGGCGGCTCGGCGCGGTGGCTGCGGGTCGTGCGGTTGCTGCGGCTGCTGGCGCTGGCGGGCTACTGGTCGCGCCTGCTCGCGGACACCTGGGAGATCCTCGCGCGGCGCGAACGCCTGCGACAGGTCGGGCTCATGGGCGTGGTCGTGGGCGGGGTCTCGCTCGCCGGCGCGGTGGTGCTGCACCACGTCCACGACCAGGACTTCGACGCCGACTACGACGGCGACGTCGACGGCGACGACCGCAGCTTCGCGGTGCTGCTGTGGTGGTCGTTCCGGCAGGTGCAGGACCCCGGCAACATGCTCGAGTCGCCCCACGCCGCGACCGCGGTCGTGGTCAGCCTCGGGCTCACGGTGCTGGGGCTGTTGCTGGTGTCGTTCCTCATCGGTCTGGGCGGCGACGTCGTGCGCGAGCTGGTCGAGCACTCGCGCAACCGTCCGCCGGGCTGGCGCGGCCACAGCGTGATCGTCAACTTCACGCCCTCGACGCGGCGGCTGCTGCAGGAGCTGCTGGCCTACTACCGCAAGCTGTTCCCGTCCCACGCGCGGGTGCTGTCGCGGCGCTGGTTCGCGGATCTGCGCCGCCGCGGCGTGACGCGGCCGCGCTTCGTCGTGGTCGGCGACGGCGACGAGGTGCCCGAGGCCCTGCGCGGCGGCGGCTTCGATCGCGTGGCCTATCGCGGCCGCCCGGGGGACGAGGAGGCGCTGCTGACCCGCGCCGATCTGGTCTCGGCCAAGCGCGTGGTGTTGCTGGCGTCCGAACGCGATCGATCGCCCGACGCCGAGACCATCCGCACCCTGCTCACACTGGTCGAGCGCGTGCGCGCGCGCGAGCGTCGACGCGGCGCACCGGCGCTCGGGCGCACGCGCGTCGCGGTGGTCGAGATCCGCGACGACAGCAACGTCGCGGCCGCCCGCGCCGCGCTGGCGACCGCGGGCGAGAGCTTCCGCGGTTGGGTCGTGCCGACCGAGAAACTGCTGGGGCTGTTCTTCGCCGGCGTGGCCCGGCGTCCGGGCCTGGGCACACTGCTGTCGGAGCTGCTGACCAGCGCGGGCCACGAGATCTACACCTGCTTCTTCGACACGCCGGGTCTGGGCCTGCAGGTCACGCGACCGCAGGGCCTGGGCGGCGCGGCCGGCCCGGTCATGACGCGGCTGGGCCTCGCGGGCGAACGCGCCGCGGGTGGACGCGGGCCGGTGATCCCGATCGGGTTGCTGCTCGACGCGCCCGCGGGCGCGCCGCGGCCCTTCGACGTCGCGCTCAACCCCGCGCCGGGCCAGCGCATCGAGGGCGAACGCGTGCGCGGCCTGGTCGGGCTCGCGGCCGACTTCGGCGCGGTGCAACGGTGGTTGTCGGCGTGGTGCCAGCTCGGCGACGGCGAGTCGACCCCTGCCGCGGTCGATGCCGACGCGGCGGTGCCGAGCTTCGCGCGCACGCGTCGACCGAAGACCACGCACGTGCTCGTGTGCGGCTTCCGGGCGGGCACGATCTACATGCTCGAGGAGCTGTTCCGCAGCGATCCCCGCGGCGACGTGCTGGTGCTGGTCGACGATCCCGCGGCGCACGCGGCCGCAGCCGCGGCCATCGACGCGCACACCCAGCTGGTCTCGCGCGGGCTGCTCGCGGGGCGCCACGGCGTGTTCGAACGCGTCGCCGCGGCCGAGTACCAGGTGCGCATGCCCGAGTCCCACGGCGTGCCCGGGCGGTTGCGGCTCGAGGTCGCCGACTGGATGGCGAGCCGCACCCTGGTCGATCTGCCGGCCGGCTTCGGCCACGTCGAGGGCCTCGACGCGGTCGTGTTCGTCGCCGGCGCGGGCAGCGACGACGATCCGCGCACGACCACCGCGCTGCTCAAGCTCGAGCAGCTGTGCCTGGGACCCACGCCGCCGGCGGTGGTGGCGGAGCTGTTCGACGCCGCGCTGGCGTCGCGGCTGGCGGCGCGGGCCCGTGCGCTCGGCCAGCAGCACGTGCAGATCTACTCGAGCCAGGAGCTGCGCGCGTTCTTCCTGTTCCAGGCCGTGGTCGTGCCCGGCTTCGACACGGTGTACGAGGAACTGTTGGGCGCGTGGGGACAGTCGCTCGTGCACATGCACGTCGAGCAGGCACAGCAGGGTCCGTGCAGCTTCGACGCGGTTGCGGCGCGCTTCGCCGCGCAAGGGCACATCCTCATCGCGATCGAGCTCGACGACGGCAGCGGCCCGCGCCTGTTCGTCGCGCCCGCGCAGCACGAGCCCGGCGGGCGCTTCGATGCGCGTCGTCTCGTCGGCGCGTGGGTGGTCGCGCCCGACTCGGGCGACCCCGCGCCCGCGGTGGTGGCCGCGCCGCAGCCCGCGGCGCTGCGCGAACCGGCGTGATCCCTCGGCCCTGCGCGCCCGTGGTGCCCGGCCGCGGGCGCTGTGCCATGATCGGCCGGTGCGACGGACGTTGTGCAGCCTGGCCGCGGTGCTCGCGGCGTGTACCAAGCCCAACCCTTTCCTCCACGACGAGGGCGGCAGCGGCAGCAGCAGCGCCGACGGCAGTGACAGCGGCACCACGGCGACCGCGACGAGTGCGTCGAGCTCCGCGACGAGTGCGTCGAGCTCCGCGAGCACCAGCGCGAGCACGACCACCGGCACCGACGACGGCAGCGGCAGCACCGACGCGGGCACCGCCGCGCCCGCGACCGGCGAAAGCTGCCCGACGCTGTGCGTGAGCACGCCCGGCGGCGGCTGGAACGGTCCGGTCGCGATGATCGTCACCGACGCGGCGACGACCGAGCCGCAGTGCTCGGGCGACTTCGGCGTGCCCTCGACCGTGGCCTACGATGGGCTCGCCGCGGACGCGACCCAGTGCGAGTGCAGCTGCGGCGAGCCCTACGGCGTCAACTGTGCCACCACGACGGTCTACCAGTTCGACGCGCCGGCCTGCGGTGTGATCACGACGATGCACGACGTGTCGGGCTCGTGCAACAACCAGGTCGGCAACGACAACGGCAACCTCTACTTCCAGGCCGAGTCGCACACCCTGGGCGGCCAGTGCGACCCCGACGACTCCGCCTCGGTGTTCCCGCCGGCCGCGTTCGCGGTGCGCGAGACCGCGTGCGCGCTGTCGGCCCCCGACCCCGGCGGCTGCGCCCAGGGCGAGATCTGCGTGCCCGGCGTGGCGTCGCCCTTCGACGGCCGCCTGTGCATCTGGGCCGAGGGCGAGCTCGGCTGCCCGGCCGACGGCCTGTGGACCGAACAGCTCGTGCGATGGACCGACTGGACCGACACCCGCGACTGCAGCCAGTGCACGTGCATGCACGAGGAGGTGCCCTGCACCGGCTCGATCTACCTGTTCGACGAGGCCAACTGCGGCGGCTTGCCGGTCGGCAACGTCTCGGTCGGCGGCTCGTGCACCGCTGCGGGCATGGGCTACACCGTGACCTCCGCGCGGCTCGCCAACAACGGCCTGACCCCCGATCCGAGCTCGTGCGACGCCAACCCGGGCAACCCCATCGGCGGCTTGGATCCCGGCGGTGCGATCACGTTCTGCTGCCAGGGCTGACGCGGGTGCCCCAGGCCGGCGCGCACGGCTTGCACTGCCCGCCGCCGCCGCGCTGCGTCATCCTGGCGAGCGTGAGCAGCGAGCGCCCCACCGTCTTGTCCTTGATGACGCCGTTCCCCTACGCCGTCGCCGCCAACGACACGCTCGAAGCGGCGCAGGCGATGATGCAGCAGCACGACATCCACCACCTGCCGGTGCTGCGCGACGGCGCCCTGGCCGGCATCATCTCCGCCCGCGACATCGACCTGTGCCTCGAGGTGCTGACCGCCGCGCGCGCGAGCCAGCCGGTGCTGGTGTGGACCATCTGCGTGCGCGACCCCTCCGTGGTCGAGCTCGACGCGCCGCTGGACGAGGTCGCCGAGCAGATGGCGGCGCGGCACATCGGCTCGGCCCTGGTGACGCGGGGCGGCGAGCTGGCGGGGATCCTGACGGTGACGGACGTGGGGCGGGCGTTTGCGGAGTTGTTGCGGGAGATCGAGCTCGCGAGCGACGAGGACTGACGCCGCGGGGTCGAGCGAAGCGACCACGTCGACCGGCCCGCACTTCGATATCAGTCTCACCGCCCGTCGTCGTCGATCTCGTCGTCCCCGGCGCCGTCCTCGATCGCCGACTCGCGCTCGGCCTCGGCCGCGAGCCGAGCCTCGGCGTCGGCGATCTCCCGCAGCATTCGCCGCGCGGTCGGGTTGTCGCGTAGCGCCAGCGAGGTCCGCAGGTAGACCAGCGCGGCGGGGTTGGAGTCCCGGGCGAAGGCCACGCGCGCGAGGCTGTAGTAGATGGCCGCGCGGACCTTGGGCTCCGTCGCCAGGGACAACGCGAACTCGCACGCCGCCTGCGCCGCGGCGTACCGCGCGGCGCGGAACTCGGCGAAGCAGTGGTTGCCCCACGCACGACCGTCGCCGGCGTCCTGCACCGCCGCGTCCGGTTTCGTCGGCACCGGTTGGGTCCACGGTCCCTGCGCCGCGAACTCCGCTGCCATCAGTGCCATCGGTGCGGTCAACGATTGCATCGCCCGCCGCGCAGCATCGGCGTCTCGGATCGAGCGCACACCGATCACCGCGGATCGAACGGGCGCTCGTTCGGGCACCGCGCCGTCGAACGGCAGCGGCTGCAGCGTCGCGTCGCGGTCGTGCCGTGGCGCAGACCGCTGCGAGGCATACAGCTGCACGCGCCCCGCTGGGGCACGAGCAGCGCCAGCGTGCCGCGGTTGTCCGCCCACCGCGTGCCTGCCGCTGCGAGGTCGGGCCGGGCTCGTGCCACCTCGGCGCCGCCGCACGCGTCGGCCGAGCCCGCGCACACGCTCGGCTCGAGCGGGAGCACGACCGTGGCCACGCACAACATCTCGTCGTCGGCCGCGGCGCGGAAGCGCATCCACCGTAGCGCAGCCCCCTCGAGCCGCGGCACCACGGACACCGACGCCGTGGCAGGCCCCGCGCGCTCGCGCGATCGGGGCGATCCGACGTTGGTCGCGCAGACATCGGTGTCTCGCTCCGCGGCGTCGGGATCGGTGGTCGAAGACGCGACCAACCAGGCGTCGGGGCGCTCCGGGTCCACGGCATCGAATCGCAGGGGCTCCGCAGCGCGTGGCGCCGCGATCGTGGGCGTGGACGCCTCGCCCGTGTCGAACACCGGATCGGCTTGCACCTCGACCTCCGCGTCGATGGCATCGGAGCGGCCCAGCGCGAGGTGCACGCGATACTGGGTGCGGTGCACGAGCTCGTAGAGCCGCCCACCGGTGAACGCCACGGTCGTGCGATGCTCCAGCTCGGACACGTCGTCGAGCGACGCGAAGTCGAGCGCGGTCGCTTCGTCGATCTCGAAGCCGCGGGCGAGGAAGACCTCTCGGTCCGCGTAGGGCAAGCCCACGCAGGGGCCCGCGCGATCCGAAAGCTCCACCGACAACGCGCCGTCGCGGGACTCGACCCGCAGTGGGTAGCGCTGCGACCTGTCCGATGCCTCGGCGAACTCGTCTTCGCATCGCCGCTCCCACAACCACGCTGCGGCGCCCCGCCGCTGGGCTTGCTCTGCCGGGGTTGCGGGCTTGGCGGCGAGTTCGCCGGGGTCGAGCTCGAGCGTACCCACGAAGTGCGCGGCATCGGTGTCGTGCTGGACGAACAGGCCGCGGAACTCCGACCAGCTGGCGCGCCCGTCGGCCCGCCGCACGATGAGCCAGGTGGTGTCGTCGAAGTAGACGGCGAACCCGTCGACGGCGTTCGGCGTCCGCGAGGAGTGCGCCGCCCGGCTCGCGTCGGGCGACCGCGTGCCCGCGTGCCCCCGCCGCGCGGCGCGGTCGCACACCGTGCTGCCCAGCGCGAGCACGAGCAGCAGCCCCAGCCGAGCGACCGCGTTGTTGTCAGCGACGAGGACTGACGCTGCCACCCACTCACTCCGTCGCGTGCGGATCGATCGCCTTCGCCAACCCCAGCTGCACATCCGCCCCCGCTGCATCCCCGGCCGCGCGGTGGGCCTTCGCCGCGGTGACGTGCAGATCCGCCGTGGTCCACCCGGTCGCGAGCGCCTCGTCGATCACGCGCATCGCCTCGCTCGCCTGGCCCGCCTGCAGCAGCGCGCGCGCCAGCAGGCCCTTCGCGTCGGGGCCCGGGCGCAGGGCGTGGTTCTTCTTCGCCAGCCCGAGCGTGAAGCCGGCGTCCTCGCCGAACTCGAGGTAGTGCTCGAGCGCGTGGCCGTAGGCGGCCTCGGGGTAGCGCTGCAGCTGCGCCTCATAGCGCGCGCGGGCCCGCGCGACGTACTGCTTCGACTCGTCGGCGCGACCTTCTTCGGCCAGGATCGCTGCCATCGCGTCCATGAACTCGGGGTTGTCGGTGCGCGCGATGATGTCGAGGTACATGGCCTTGGCCTCGTCGCGCTTGCCTTGCAGCGTGAGCACCTCGGCGATGTGTTCGTCGACCAGCCACCAGCCCGACAGCTGCGCCCCGGCGTCGCGGTAGTGCGCGAGCGCGTCGTCCCAGCGACCGCGCGACAGATCCGACAGGCCCAGCTGCAGGTGCAGCCACGCCTTGGGCTCGCGGAAGGCGCCGTGGTACAGCGCGAGCGCGCGGGCGTAGGCCGCCTCGGAGGCCTCGACGTGGCCCACGCCCAGCTCGTAGAAGCCCTTGGCCGAGCGGTTGCCGACGCTCTCGTGCAGCTGGATCGACTGCTCGAGCAGGGTCCCGCAGGCGGCGATGTCGCCGCGCTGCAGCGCGAGGTTGGCCGCGAACAGGCGATGGCCCGAGAGCGTGACGTCGTCCCGGCGACCGCGCTGGCCCAGCGCGAAGTCGTCGTCGACGCGATCGAGCCGGTGCAGCGTGAAGTTGAGCTGCGCACGGGTGAGGTAGGGGCCGTGCTTGCGCTCGGGGTCGGCTGCGAACGCGCTCTCGAGCCACGCCTCGGCCTGGGCGTAGTCGTCGTAGCTGCCCGACAGCCGCGCGCGCGACATGTACGCGCTCGCGACCGCCTCGAACGCCATCGCGCTGGTGGGGTTGGCCTTGGCGCGCTCGCTCGCGCTGGCGATGAGATCGTCCCACGACGCCAGCTCGTCGGCGAACGCGATGGCCTCGCCGGGCTTGCGGGTGGCGCGGACCGGCGCGCGCGCGGGCGCGGCCGCGGCGGAAGCTGGCGCCGCGGCTGGCGACGGTGCGCCCGCGTCGGCTGCTGGCGCGGGCGGCTGCGAACAGGCAGCGGACAGCGCCAGCAGCAGGCAGAGGCGAGCGGCGAGCATCACATCGGCGCGTTGGCCGGCGCGAGGTAGGGGAACTCGGCGCCGAACGGCTGATCGTTTTGGCTCGGGTTGAGCGAGAAGAACACGCCGTCCATGCCGATGAGCGAGCCCGGCAGGTTGAGGAACGTGGTCGCGCGCGTTGGGGCAGCGTCGGATCGCACGCCGGATCGCACGGCAGCCTGGCCGACGCCGCCGGGGTTGCCGGCCAGACGGGCAATGCTGTCGCGAGAGATGATGCCGATGACCGATCCGCGAGGTAGCGCCTGCTGGGCACCGGCCGGCAGGTGTTGGGGTCGATGTGGAAGCCCTGCGGTACGTCGACCGTGGCGTACAGCTCGAGCGTGTCGGGGAAGGCCGCCAGGCCGCCGCCCTGATCGATGCACTGGCCCGCGATCGCGACGCTGGGGGGCGTGCACGCCGGCGTGCCGCTGGGCGTGAACGGCCCCAGGATCGCGTTGAGCTCGTCGTCGAGGCCGTCGGTGCCGACCGCGGCCAGGTCGGGGCCGTAGTGCAGCAGCAGCACCGAGTTGGCGACCTCGGCGACGCTGTCGTCGAAGTAGTCCTCGATGTCGAGCACCGGGTCGGAGGCGTTGTACGCGTCCTTGTCGCCGTGGATGTGCAGGCCGGTGTTGATCGCGGGAAAACCCATGCGATCGACGCGGATGTACTGATCCGGCGGCGTCTCGTCGAAGTGGAACGTCGAGGGGTCCTCGGTGGTCGAGCTCGACGAGCCGTCGGAGCCGCCGCTGCTGTCGGCCATGGTCGTCGACGCCGACGTGCTCGCCGTGGTCGTGTCCGTGGTGCTGGCGGTGTAGACGCGGTGGTGGTCGCGGTCGTGGTCGCGGTCGCGTTGTTGCCGGTCGAGTCGCCGCTGTCGTTGCCACCGGCGTCGTCGCCGACGACGAGGCAGCCGCCGAGCAGCGCGGCGAGGGTCAGGCCGAGGGTGTTGCGCGTGTTCACGGCGCCCTCCCCGAGGTGGCCCAGGATCTGCAAGAAGCTGTCCGGGTTGTGCCCGGCCGCGGCGGCGTCCATCTCGAGCACGATGGCCATCGTGTTCACGCCGGCGAAGTCGTTGTTGTTGCTGTCGGCCAGCAGGTTGCGGAAGGCGAGGTCGCCGGGGCCCTGCATGTCGTCGTCGAGGTTGGCCAGGGTGTTGTTGAACCCGGTGAGATCGAAGAAGAACGGTCGTCGAACACGCCGGCGATGGCGCTGGTGTTGCCGTCGGTCAGGGGCTGCTCGACCGGGCCGATGATGTCGTCCGCGGCGCCGGGCAGGTTCTGCACCCAGACGCCCCACTCGCCCAGGGCGTTGGTGCCGAAGCGGGACGTGGATGTCGATCCTGGAGTCGTAGGTCGAGGCGTCCTGCGAGTCCCACTGGCTCGCGTTGGTCACCGGTGCGGAGTCGTTGTCGATATCGATGGTGTAGAGGACGCCGGGCAACTCGTCGACGTTGTAGGTCATCTCGACCGGGGCGTCGGGGGCGAGCAGCGGGTTGAACGTCAACACCACCACGATGGTGTCGGTGTCGGGCTTGTACCAGGCGTACAGGTCGTTGAGGTCCGCGAACGGATCGGCGGTGGTGCCGGGGGCGTCGCGGTGATCCGCGGCGTCCACCCTCGAACCCGAGGCCAGGGCCAGCGCGACCAGGCCGGCGGGGCCCAGGCTGGTCGCGAGTCTACGTGGTTGCGTCATGGGCTTCATCGCAAGGGGTCGGCGAGCAGCGCGTCGGGCATCGTAGCAGCCGAGCGCAGCGCGCGACACGGGGTTCGCCCGCACCGGCATTGCGATCGCGACGCGGTGAAACCTCGTCGGCGTCGCCGGTGTACACACCCGCGGCGCCAGGCCGTGGGGCCCGCGTCGTCTCGAGGAGCACGTCCATGATGCCATCACGCCCGATCCCCGCACGCGCGACCCTTCACGCCGGTCCTTCGTCGTGGCTGCCCTGCTGGGCACCTGCGCCCTCGTTGGTGTCGCGGCCTCGCTCGGCGACGCCCGTGCCGACGGCCCCAAGCCGTGTCTGAAGGCCAGCTACGAGATCGCGCAGGTGCAGGCGGCGTGCACTCGCCGGCGGCCAGGACGCGCGGTCAAGAAGCCTTGGGCGAAGGCCGTGGTCGACAAGGGCAAGGCCGCGGGAAGGAGATCATGTGCCTCGTGCCACAGCAGCTCAAGGACTTCACGCTGACGCCCAACGCCGTCGCCGATCTGAAGCCGCTGCTGTGACGCGCGGCCGCGGTCGGCTCAGCGCGGCAGCTGCTGCAGCGCGTCGGCGATGGCGGTCTCGCCCGGACTCGCCGCGACCGCATCGACGCGCAGGCCCTGGGCCCGCAGCGCCTCGGCGGTGACCGGCCCGATCGCGAGCAACCCGCGCGCGCGCCAGCGCGGCACGGGCCGCGGTCTCGCCCCAGGCCTCCGACAGGCTCGCGAGCAGGTTCTCGCCGGCGAGGCCGCTGCCGATCACGACCGCGTCGAAGCCCTCGCCGCCGGCCTCGGGCTCGCGCAGCGATCGCAGCACCGCCTCGTGCGGGCGCGGCCGCACGGTGTGTGCTTTAATCGCGAGCACGTACTGCCCGCCGGCCTCGGTGATCGCGTCGCGCAGCACGTCGCGCCCGGCCTCGGCGTGCACGTGCAGCCACGCGCGATCGAGCTACCTGCAAGCTCGCGCAGCGCCGCGACCAGGCCCTCGGAGCTGGGCAGCGCGGGCACGAGATCGGGGCGGATGCCGTGGGCCTGCACGCGCGCGCGGTCGCAGGGCCGATCGCGACCACGGTGCGGCCCGCGAGCACGCGTAGGTCCAGTTCGACCCGCGCGAGCGCGTCGAAGCAGGCCGCGACGCCGTGCACGCTCGAGAGGATCACGTTGCTCTTGACTCGATCGCCCGCACCGCGCGATCGAGCGCGGCAGGGTCGGCGGCGGTGCGATCTCGAGGCACGGCAGCAGCACCACGTCGGCAATCGCGCTCGCCCAGCAGGCCTCGCGAGCGGTTGGCAGCCGTCGAGCGCGCGGGTGAGCACGACGCGGCGGCCGAACAGCGGCCGCGACTCGAACCACGCCAGCTCCTGCCGCAGGCCCACGACGTCGCCCACGACCACGACCGCCGGCGCGCGCAGGCCCAAGGCGTCCATCTGCGCCGCGAGCGTACCGAGCGTCGCGACCACGGTGCGTTGGATGCCGCGCGTGCCCCACCGGATCGCGGCCGCGGGCGTTTCGGGATCGCGACCGGCCTCGATCAACCGCGCGGCGTTCTCGCGCGCGTTGCGGACGCCCATCAGCAGCACCAACGTGCCGGCCGATCGCGCGAGGTGTTGCCACTGCACCGCGAGGCCGGCCTTGTCGTAGGCCTCCCAACCCGACACGAACGTGACCGCGGGCGTGTGATCGCGGTGCGTCACCGGGATGCCGGCGTACTGCGGCGCGGCCAGGGGCGAGGGCACTCCGGGCACCAGCTCGAACGGCACGCCCGCGCGCGCGAGCGCCTGCGCCTCTTCGCCGCCGCGGCCGAACAGGCACGGGTCGCCGCCCTTGAGCCGCACGACCCGCAGGTTCGCGCGGGCCTTGGCGACGAGCAGCGCGTTGGTCTGCGCCTGATCGAGCGCGACGCCGCCGCGGGGGCCCGCATCGCGCACGTGCAGCTCGCACGACGCGCGGCAGTGCACCAGCAACGCGGGGTTGACCAGGTAGTCGGCCACGACCACGTCGGCGCGGGCGAGGCGATCGCGCCCGGCCAGCGTGAGCAGCCCCGGATCCCCGGGGCCGGCCCCGACCAACGACACCAGCCCGGTCATGGCGGCGCCGCGATCAGCCCTGGCAGCAGAAGGTGAACTCGCCGGTCGGCGCGACGTCGCCCTCGGGCGTGGAGTCGGACGTCACCGGGCAGCCGCTGAGGGTGTCGAGCTCCATCGCGACCGAGTTGCCAGTCGCCGCGGTGCAGCCGTTGTTGGCCTGCACCGCCGCGACGTAGTCACCGGCGCAGTCGGCCTCGGCGAACACCAGCATCGCGCCGTCGCAGGTGGTCGGCGCCGCGCCGCAGCTGCAGTTGCTGCAGCCGCGGGTGTCCTCCACGCCGGAGAAGAAGGTGCGCTTGACCGCGTACTCGCCCGCGGGGCAGTCGCTCGCGCCCTGCTTGTACACGCACAGGTTGGCCTCGAAGTCGTCGGGCGGCAGCGGCGTGCACACGCCGCCGCCGTCGGCACACGCGACGGCGCTGCCGGGCAGCTTGCACGAGCGCACGGTCGCATCCCACTGCACCGGCGGGATGTCCTCGAGCTGCGTCTTCATGCACGTGGGCTGGTTGTTGAGGTAGGTGAAGAAGTTGTTGTAGCCGAGCACGGTCGTGTTCGTGCACATCTCGGACACGGCCGCGTAGTAGAGGTAGTCGTAGCACTGCGCGTTGTTGTGCGAGTACTTGTAGCCGCTGCAGCTCATCGCGGCCGACAGCTCGCAGTCGCAGCCGCACGAGGCCGCGCCGGGATCGTGCCAGCCCTCGAGCACGGTCGGGCCGGCCTCGTCGTAGCCGCCCGGGCACGCCGGCAGCTCCGCGCCGTCGGTGGTACGCGAGAAGATCGCCGGGCCGAACCAGCCCGCCGGCGCGAGGCCGCTGCAGGCCGCGTCGGGGCCACACTCGCCGACCTGGGTGTCGCCGGTGTCGGGCGCGGTCGTGGCGGTGGTGGTCAGCGTGGTGCTGGCGGTGGTCGCGTTGCCGCTCGAGCTGCTCTCGCCGTCGCTGTCGCTCGTGGGGGCGGTGGTGGCGGTGGTGGCGGTGGTGCTCGCGGTGGTCGAGGTCTCGGCGCCGCTGCTGCTGCCGCTGCTGCCCTCGGTCTGCTCGGCGGCGGGGCACGCGATGGCGAAGAGCCCGAGGGCCAGCGATGCGGGGGCAACGAAAGGCGTACGCAGTGTCGCAGCATCCCGGGACCGGCGAAGCGCCGCGTCAGGCCTCCAGAGTAGCGAGACGGGCCGCGCGATGCAACCCGGCGCGCACGCCGGCGCCGTGGCCTCGGCCGGGATCGCTCGGCGCGCCGCGGTCGACCCCGCGCGAGCGCACGGGCGGCGCAGCGGGTTTGATCGGCGGCCGCGCCCGGGCGTGCGCTACCATCGGCGCGATGGTTGGCCTGCGTTCTTCTGCCGCGCTCCCCGTGCTCGTGCACCTCGGTTGGCTCGCTGCGCTCCCGCTGGGATGCCAGAGCCCCGCGGTCCCGATCGAGCAGGGGGACAGCACCGGCGGCGACACCAGCAGCAGCAGCGGTTCGATCGATCCCACCACCAGCAGCGGCGGCTCGCTCGAGTCGAGCAGCGGTGCGGATTCGTCGGGCGACGCGAGCTCGAGCGGCGGCGGCGGCCCCGGCTGCAACGACGGTCTCGCCAACCAAGACGAGTCCGACGTGGACTGCGGCGGCGCCACCTGCGACGCGCGCTGCGTGCCCGGGCAGCACTGCAACGCGCCCGAGGACTGCGACTCGAACGTGTGCACCTTCGACATCTGTCGCGAGGGCTCGTGCGACGACGGCGTGAAAAACGGCGACGAGACCGACGTCAACTGCGGCGGCACCACCTGCGGGCCCTGCGGCGACAACCAGGCCTGCCTGGTCGGCAGCGACTGTGCCAGCGGCACCTGTGACAACGGCGGTGCACGCCGTCGAGCTGCAGCGACGGCCTGCTCAACGGCAGCGAGACCGATCTCGACTGCGGTGGCGGCGGCTGCCCCGGCTGCCCCGAGGGCGGCATGTGCGACGTCGACGGCGACTGCGAGACGCTGTTCTGCGACGCGGGTCAGTGCGTCGCGGTCGGCTGCCTCGACGACGGCGACTGCGCCGATCTCAGCGGTCAGTGCGTGACCGGCCGCTGCAACCAAGACACCGCGCAGTGCTACGCGCAGCCGTCGTTCAACGGCATGGTCTGCGACGACGGCGTGCCGTGCACGACCAGCAACTGCGTCGCGGGCCTGTGCGGCAACGTCAACGATCTCGACTGCACCTACCTCGACAACGGCTGCAACGTCGGCGCCTGCGACACCGACCTCGACAGCTGTGTGCAGGTCGCGCTCAACGACGGCGATCCCTGCGACGACGTCGATCTGTGCACGACCAACACCACCTGCAGCGCGGGTCAGTGCATCAACGGCGACGCGGTCGACTGCACCTACCTCGACACCGGCTGCCAGGTCGGCAGCTGCGACCAGTTCACCGGCACCTGCTTCCCCACCATCGCGCCCGACTTCTCGCCGTGCGACGACGGCTTCGCCTGCAGCACCAACGAGCAGTGCATGGCCGGCGCGTGCGTGCCCGACAACCTGGTCGCGTTCTGGACCGAGGACTTCGCCGACAACGACGCCGGCTGGACCCTGGGCACCGCGTGGGAGATCGGGCCGGCGACGGCGTCGGCGTGCCCGGTCGGCAACCCCGATCCCGACGCCGACCACAGCCCCACCGACGACAACGGCGTCGCGGGCGTGATGATCGGCGACTGCGCGCCGACCGACCTGCACGACTTCTACTGCCTGACCAGCCCGGTCATCGACACGACCGTGGCGAGCGGCCCGCTGCAGCTGCAGTTCTGGCGCTGGCTCAACAGCGACTACACGCCGTACATGCAGAACGTCATCGAGGTGTGGGACGGCAACGCGTGGGTGCAGATCTGGGCCAGCAACGGCACCTTCATCACCGACGCGGCGTGGACCGAGATCAACCACTCGCTCAACAGCTTCGTCCAGGCCGACTTCCAGTTCCGCATCTGCAACAACGTCGGCTCGGGCGGTGTGTACACCATCGGCGGCTGGAACCTCGACGACGTCGCGCTGATGTCGTGCCCGTGATGCCATGCCGCCGCGCGTGCTCGTGATCGGCGGCGGCCATGCCGGACTCGAGGCCGCGTTCGCGGCCGCGCGGGTGGGCGCCGAGGTCGTGGTCGTCACCGGCAGCCGCGCGACCATCGGCCAGACGCCATGCAACCCCAGCGTCGGCGGCGTGGCCAAGGGCCACCTGGTCAAGGAGGTCCACGCGCTGGGTGGCTTCCTCGGCGCGGCCGCCGACGCCTGCGCGATCCATGGCCGCGTACTCAACCGCAGCAAGGGGCCGGCGGTGCGCTCGACCCGGCTGCAGGTCGACAAGCAGCGCTACGGTGCCCACGCCCGCGCGGCGCTGTGCGGCGCCGCGGGCATCACCGTGATCGAGGGCATGGTCGAGTCGCTCGCGCTCGCGCGCGATCGTGTCACCGGCGTGGTGCTGGCCGACGGCGCCCGCGTCGACGCCGACGCGGTCGTGGTCACCACCGGCACGTTCCTGGGCGGTGTGCTGCACCAAGGCGAGCAGGCCACGCCCGGTGGTCGCGTCGGCGAGGCGCCGGCGCAGGGCCTGTCGACCCAGCTGGCCGCGCTGGGCTTCGCGCTGCGCCGGCTCAAGACCGGCACGCCACCGCGGCTGTCGGGGGCGAGCATCGATCGCAGCGCGCTCGAGCCCCAGCCCGACGAGACCCCGCGGCCGCGCTTCGCCTGGCCCGACGAGCCGGTGGGCCAGCCGCTGCCCTCGATCACGTGCCACCTGACGTGGACCACGCCGCAGACCCACGCGATCGTGCGCGCCAACCTGCATCGCTCGCCGATGTACGCCGGCCGCATCCACGGTCGCGGGCCGCGCTACTGCCCCTCGCTCGAGGACAAGGTCGTGCGCTTCGCCGACCGCGAGCGCCACCAGGTCTTCCTCGAGCCCGAGGGCCTGGACACCGACAGCGTGTACCCCAGCGGCATCTCGACCAGCCTGCCGGCGGAGATCCAGGTGCAGCTGCTCGCGAGCATCCCCGGGCTCGAGCGCGCCCGCATGCTGCGGCCGGGCTACGCGGTCGAGTACGACGCCATCGATGCGCGCGCGCTCGATCATCGTCTTGCCGCGCGCGCGCTCTCGGGCTTGTTCTTCGCCGGTCAGGTCAACGGCACCTCGGGCTACGAGGAGGCCGCGGCCCAGGGCGTGGTCGCGGGCGCCAACGCTGCGCTGTTCGTGCTGCAGCGGCCGCCGCTGCACGTCGGCCGCGAGCAGGGCTACATCGGCGTGCTGGTCGACGACCTGGTCACGCAGGGCTCGGACGAGCCGTACCGCATGTTCACGGCCCGCGCCGAGTTTCGCATCGTGCTGCGCGAGGACAACGCCGACGCACGGCTGGCCGAGCTCGGCTTCGCCGCGGGCCTGCTCGACGCAGCCCGTCGCGACGCCGCGCTCGCGCGCGCGGCCCGGGCCGAGGCGACCGCGGCGGCGCTGCGCCGTGGCGAGCCGATCGCGATCGACGAGCCCTCGCGCGCGCGCGCCGAGGCGATCCTCTTGTACGCCGGCTACGAACAGCGCATGCGCGACGAGGCCCGGCGCATGCGCGACGATCTCTCGGATCTGCCGCTGCCCGAGCGGCTCGACTACGACGCGCTCGGCGGGCTCTCGCGCGAGTGCGCCGCGCGGCTGTCCGCGGTGCGGCCGCGATCGGTCGGGCAGGCGGCGCGGATCCCGGGGTCACGCCCGCGGCGCTGCACTGCCTGTGGGCCACGCTCGCGCGCTGGCCCGCGCCGGCGCGGACGGCGCGCCGACTGATCGCGGCGCCGCGCGCAGGGCTCAGGCGCGCGCGCGCAGCAGCGACGCCAACGCGGCGTGATCGGCCGCGTCCTGATCGACCCAGCGCACCGCGACGCCGTGGCGCCGCAGCATCGGCGAGGGCGTCTCGATGCGGACGACCTCGGCACGCAGCACCAACGGGTTGCGCAGGCCGCCGCGGCTGACCTCGACCCGCACCGTCTGGCCCGGGTCGACGCGCGCGGTGCCATGCAGCAACGCACCGCTGAGGCTGATGTCGAGCGTGCGTGCCGACAGCAACAGCTTGTCGCCCGCCCAGATGCGGGTCGCGAACGAGGCTGCGCAGCGCGGGTGGGCCCGCCGCTCGTGTTCGTCCATCTCGGTGAGTCCTTGCATGATCGAGGTCCGGGATGCTCGCGATGCCGTAGCACGGATCGCTGGGCTTGGGCGCGCACGGCTGCTGCGCATCGTCGTGCGCAGCGGGGTGCGCACCTGGGGTCGCCCGCGGGCGCGCGGTCGTGCACCGCGCCGGGTCGGCGCTTGGTTGCACTCGCGCCGTTCCGGTTTCACCGCGGCGTGCGCCCGAGCCCAGCGAGGAACATCACAACCCGCGGGCCGCGCCCGCGATCCCGAGGCCGCGCCGCGACGACACGGATCGGCGCGGCCGCGGCGGCGCAGTGGTCATGCGCGAGTTGACGGCGCGTGGCCGGTGGGCAAGTCTCCGGGCGCGTTGAAGGTCCACTTCATCGGGATCGCCGGCACCGGCATGGGTGCGCTCGCGCGCCTGCTCAAGGACGCTGGCCACGAGGTCCGCGGCTCCGACGTCGCCGTGTACCCGCCGATGTCCGAGCAGCTCGCGCGCGCGGAGATCCCGGTGATGATCGGCTTCCACGGCGACAACCTCGCGTGGGCGCCGCAGAGCGTCGTGGTCGGCAACGTCTGCAGCAAGGACCATCCCGAGGTCGTCGCGGCGCAGGCGCGCGGGCTGCCGCTCGAGAGCTTCCCCAGCATGCTGGCCAAGCTGCTGTTGCCCGGACGCGACAGCCTGGTCGTCGCGGGCACCCACGGCAAGACCACCACCAGCAGCCTGGTCGCGTGGATCCTGCACGAGGGCGGGCTGCAGCCGTCGTTTCTCATCGGCGGGGTCCCGCTCAACTTCGGCAACGGCGCGCGACTCGGTCGCGGCCGCGCCATCGTGCTCGAGGGCGACGAGTACGACACCGCCTTCTTCGACAAGGGCAGCAAGTTTCTCCACTACGCGCCGCGTCGCGCCATCTTGACCAGCGTCGAGTACGACCACGCCGACATCTTCGCGGACCTCGAGGCCGTGCGCGCGGCGTTCCGCGCGTTCGTGGGCCTTCTGCCCGACGACGGCGAGCTCGTGGTCAACGCCGAGGACTCCGAGGCCCTGGGGGTCGCCGCGACCGCGCGCTGCAAGGTCACGACCTACCGCGTGCTGCCCGAGCACGCGAGCCGGCCCGAGGGCGCGGACGTGTGCGCGATCCAGCGGCCGCGCATGCCCGGGCGCATCGCCGCGTTCGAGCTGTTCGAGCGCGGCGTGAGCCTGGGCGAGTTCACGACCCAGCTCATCGGCCGCTACAACCTCGGCAACGTCGTCGCCGCCATCGCGCTGGCGCGCGCCGAGGGCGTGCCGCTCGACGCCATCCGCCGCGCGGTGCGGGGCTTCCGCGGCGTGAAGCGGCGGCAGGAGCTCGTGGGCATGGCCCAGGGCGTGCGCGTGATGTCGGACTTCGCGCATCACCCCACCGCGGTGCAGCTGACGGTGACCGCGGTGCGCAAGCAGTTCCCCGAGCAGGCGCTGCACGTGTGCTTCGAGCCGCGCTCGGCCTCGTCGCGCCGGCGTGCCTTCGGCGATGCGTTCGCGGCCAGCTTCGACGCGGCCTCGTCGGTCTACGTCGGGCCGCTGTTCGCGCCCGAGAAGATCCCGCCCGAGGATCGCCTCGACACCGCGGCGCTGGCCCGCGCGATCGGGGCCCGCGGCGTCAAGGCGCGCAGCTTCGAGGACGTCGACGCGCTCGCGGCCGCGGTGCTCGAGGCGGCGGTGCCCGGCGATACCGTGCTCATGCTCAGCTCGGGCGCGTTCGGCGGGCTGCCCGACAAGTTGCTGTTCGGCTTCGGCGACCCGGTCACCTTCATGGCGCCCGAGGATCTCGCGGCCGTCGAGTCGCTGCTGCGGGGCTACGACCTGCCGTCGATCGTGCCCGCCGGCGACGTCGAGACCCTCGTGATGCGGGCGCCCGGCGGGGTCGTGGGGGTCGTGAGCCTGCTGGTCGCCGGCGACAGCGGCTTCCTCTTCGGCCTGGCGGTCTCGCCCGATCGCCGCGGCACCGGCCTGGGCTGGGTGCTCGGCGACGGCGTGCTGCGGCGCGCACGGAGCCTGGGGCTGCGCCGGGTCTACCTGCTCACCAACACCGCGGCGGACTTCTTCGGGCAGAAGCTGGGCTTTTCGCCGATCGAGGCCGCGGCGGTGGATCCCGCGATCCGCGACTCGCCCAACTTCACCGCCGCGGCTGCGCAGGCCAACGCGGTGTGCATGGAACTGACCCTGCCAGGGCAGTGACCGTGCGGCCGTGGACCGGCCGCTGGCGCCGGGGCCCGCGTGCGTGTGGCCCCGCCGCTCGCGCGTGGGTCGGCCCGGGTCGGCCCGGGTCGGCCTCCGGCTCGACACCGGGCCGCGCCCATTGACGAAAACGCACCGCCATCCTAGCGTCCGGGCCGCAATAGCCCCGTGCCAGGCAAGCAACTCTCCCCCGAGATCGAGGCGCGCATCCAGCAGTTGTGGCCGCGCTTTCCCGACGGTCGTGCCGGCCGGGCCCTGTGCCTGCCGGTGCTCTACCTTGCGCAGGAGCAATTCGGCCACGTCGACGACGAGCTCGTCGACGTCATCGCTGCGCGCCTGGGCCTGACCGCGGCGCACGTCCGCGGCGTCGCGACCTTCTACTTCATGATCAACAAGGAGCGTCCCGGGCGCTACCACTTGCAGATCTGCACGAACATCGGCTGCCAGCTCATGGGCGCCTACGACGTGTTCGATCACTGCAAGCGCAGGCTCGGCGTCGCCAACAAGGGCACGACCGCAGACGAGAACATCACGCTGACCGAGGTCGAGTGCCTCGCGGCGTGCGGCTACGGGCCCGTGGCGCAGATCGCCGAGCGCGGGCAGCCGGAGATCCCGCTGTACTTCGAGCAGCTCGACCGCGCCAAGATCGACAAGCTGCTCGATGCCCTGGCCCAGGGCCGGGTGCCGACGGAGTTGGGCGTCTGACGCCGCGGCCGTTCGCCGCGCACCAGTTCGCGAGGGTCCATGGGTTGGTTCGACGTCAAGATCATCAGTGAGCACTTCGGGGTCCCCGAGGCCAAGCAGCTCGACTACTACGAGCGGCGCGGCGGCTACCGCAGCGCGCGCAAGGCCGTGGCCATGGCGCCCGAGTCCATCGCGGCCGAGGTCAGCGCCAGCAACCTCCGCGGCCGCGGCGGTGCCGGCTTCCCCACCGGCATGAAGTGGAGCTTCGTGCCCAAGGACGCCGACACGGTCTACCTCGTCGTCAACGCCGACGAGAGCGAGCCGGGCACGTTCAAGGATCGCCACATCCTGTTCTGGAACCCGCACATGCTGGTCGAGGGCATCATCATCGCCTCGATCGCGCTCAAGGTCCGCAACGCGTACATCTACATCCGCGGCGAGATGGCCCGGGAGTACCGCGTGCTGCAGGCCGCCATCGATCAGGCCTACGCCAAGGGTTATCTCGGCGAGCGCATCTTCGGCTCGGGCCAGTCGGTCGACATCACGGTCTACCGCGGCCTGGGCGCGTACATCTGCGGCGAAGAGACGGCGCTCTTGTCGAGCCTCGAGGGCGGCCGCGGCTGGCCGCGGCTCAAGCCGCCGTTTCCCGCGGTCAAGGGCCTGTGGGGCAAGCCCACCATCGTCAACAACGTCGAGACCATCGCGAACCTGCCGTGGATCCTCGAGCACGGCGGCAAGGCCTTCGCCGATCTCGGCACCGGCCGCTCGGGCGGCCTGCGGCTGGTCTCGGTGTGCGGCCACGTCAACAAGCCCGGCGTGTACGAGCTGCCGCTGACGGTGACCGGTCGCGAGCTGGTGCAGGACGTCTGCGGCGGCGTGCCCAAGGGCCGCGCGATCAAGGGCGTGATCCCCGGCGGCGTGTCGATGCCGGTGCTCGCGACCGACGAGCTCGACGTGCCGTTCGAGTTCGACGCGTTGCAGAAGGACGAGCGCATCCGCGAGGTCGAGGTCCGTCCCGGGCAGAAGTTCGACCTCGGCGGTGGCCGGACCCTGCGGACGATGGCCGGCTCGGGCGGCGTGGTCGTGATGGACGACGCCACCGACATCACCCAGGCCGCGTGGCGCATCGTGCACTTCTTCGCCGAGGAGAGCTGCGGCCAGTGCACGCCGTGCCGCGAGGGCACCGGCTGGCTGGCGCAGGTCGCCCACCGCATCGCGTTCGGCCACGGCCGTCCCGGTGACGTGGACCTGCTGGCGTCGATCGCCGACGGCATCGCGGGCAACACCATCTGCGCCCTGGGCGACGCGGCCGCGTGGCCGACGCTCGCGTTTCTGACCAAGTTCTGCGGCGAGTTCGAGGCCAAGGTCCGCAACGCGCATGCGGTCTACGCCGGCGGAGCGCACGGCGCCCACGCCCACCACGAGGGCGACGTCGGAGGTGCGGCGTGAGCGGCGAAGAGCTGATCTTCTATCTGTTCGCCGCGATCGCGGTGGTCTCCGCGCTCGCGACGGTGTCGCGGCGCAACCCGGTGGTCGCCGCGGTGTGGCTGGTCGTGACCTTCTTCGCGGTCGCGGTCTGCTACCTGCTGCTGTCCGCGACCTTCCTCGCCGCGATCCAGATCCTGGTCTACGCCGGCGCGATGATGGTGCTGTTCGTGTTCGTGATCATGGTGCTCGACGTCGACGAGCGCGGTCGCGAGGAGCACCGCCGGCCGCCACGCATCGCCCGGGTCGGCTACTACGGCTCGCTGCTGGTCGCCGGCGGCTTCATCGCGTGGGTGCTGCTGGGCACGCTCGCGCGGCAGTACCTCAACCCCGGCGCCGACCTGAGCAAGACGCCCGACTTCGGCACCGCCAACGCCATCGGTCGCGAGATCTTCACCGACTACCTGTTCGCGTTCGAGGCGATCTCGCTGCTGCTGCTCGCGGCGGTGATCGGCGCGGTCGTGGTCGCCCGCAACCGCCGCGATCGCGAGAAGGACTCGCTGCAGGCGGGCATGTCCCACGCCGCGCGTCACGCCGCCGGCGTGGCCGAGCCCCAGCCGGTGCCCGGCGACATCGCGCCGCCCGGTCCGACCCCGGTCACCGACTTCGGCGCGCCGTCGGCCACTGGCCACGACGGCGGCACCTGACGCACGGCCCATCCCCACGAGGTCCCCGATGGTCCCCATCACGCACTTTCTCTACCTCGCGTTCGCGCTGTTCCTCATCGGTGCCGCCGGCGTGCTGCTGCGCCGCAACGTGCTCATCGTGCTGATGAGCGTGGAGCTGATGCTCAACGCCGCCAACATCGCCCTGGTCGCGTTCTCGCGGCAGTGGGGCAACGCCGACGGCCAGGTGCTGGCGATGTTCACCATCGCCGTCGCCGCGGCCGAGGCCGCGGTCGGCCTGGCCATCGTGGTCTCCATCTTCCGCGCCCGCACCGGCACGGACATCGACGATCTCTCGCTTCTGCGCGACTGAACCGCCAGCGACCCCGCCATGAACGAAGCCAATCTCACCCTCGGCTGGATCCCGCTGTTTCCGCTGGTCGCGGCGCTCGTGAACCTCGTGTTCGGGCGCTGGTTCATGCGCACGTTCGGCGACCGGCTCGGCCGCGAGGTCGTGCACCTGATCGCCATCGGCGCCGTCGCGTTCTCGTGCTTCTACACCTTCTCGATCGTGTTCGAAGCCATGATCGGGCAGGGCTACGAGCGCGTGGTCCACCGCATCTACCCGTGGATCGTCTCGGGCGAGACGATGATCGGGTTCGACCTCATGATCGACCACCTCTCGGCGGTCATGTGCATGGTCGTGACCGGCGTGGGTCTGCTGATCCACATCTTCTCGGTCGGCTACATGGCCAAGGACGGCTCGTACTGGCGCTACTTCGCCTACCTGAACCTGTTCATGGCCGCGATGCTCGTGCTGGTCATGGGCAAGTCGCTCGTGCTCACGTTCGTCGGCTGGGAGGGCGTCGGGCTCTGCTCGTACCTGCTCATCGGCTACTACTACGGCGAGAGCGAGAAGGCCTCGGCCGGACGCAAGGCCTTCATCGTCAACCGCATCGGTGACTTCGGCGTGATCCTGGGCATGCTGCTCATCTACGCCGTCACCCACAGCCTCGACTACGACGCGATCAAGGCCGCGTGCGCGGCCGGGCCCGACTCGGCGCTGGTGACCCAGACCATCTTCGGCGTGTCGATCGCGACCGCGGCGACGATGCTGCTGTTCGTCGGCTGCACCGGCAAGAGCGCCCAGCTGCCGCTGTACACCTGGCTGCCCGATGCCATGGCCGGCCCGACCCCGGTCAGCGCGCTGATCCACGCGGCGACCATGGTCACCGCGGGCGTGTACCTCATCGTGCGGCTCAACCCGCTGTTCGCCCTGGCGCCGGTGACGATGTCGACCGTGGCGCTGGTCGGCGCGATCACGGCGTTGTTCGCCGCGACCATCGGCATCACGCAAAACGACATCAAGAAGGTGCTGGCCTACTCGACGGTCTCGCAGCTGGGCTACATGTTCCTGGCCGCCGGCATGGGTGCCTGGGTCGCGGCGGTGTTCCACCTGGTCACCCACGCGTTCTTCAAGGCGTGTCTGTTCCTGGGCTCGGGCGCCGTCATCGACGCCTGCCACCACGAGCAGGACATCCGCAAGATGGGCGGCCTGCGCAAGAAGATGCCGTGGACCGCGGGCACGTTCCTGATCTCGTGCCTGGCCATCGCCGGCATCCCCATCTTCTCGGGCTTCTTCTCCAAGGACGAGATCCTGCTGCACGCGTACACCAACGCGAGCGCGTGGTCGCCGGGGCTCAACTACGTCGCCTACGGCCTGGGCCTCGCGGCGGCGCTGTGCACCGCGTTCTACATGTTCCGGCTCTACTTCCTCACCTTCGAGGGTGAGTTCCGCGGCGACCACCACACCTGGGAGCACCACGTCCACGAGCAGTGGATCATGTCGTTCCCGCTGGTGGTGCTCGCGGGGCTCGCGACCTTCGGCGGCTTCCTCGGCGTGCCCCACGTGCTGCCGGGCCACCTGCCGCACGTGCTCGACGAGTGGCTGCATCCCATCACGCAGCTGTCGGCGACGTTCTCGGGCGAGTACTTCGTGGGCGTGCGCGAGGGCTTCGCCGACGAGCACGGCCACGTCCGCTCCGGCGTGGAGCTGGGCGGCATGGGCCTTTCGGTGGGCATCGCGGTGCTGGGCATCCTGTTCGCACGCAAGCTCTACGCCCGCGGCCCCTCGGCCGAGGCGGCCTCGTGGGCGGGCAAGCTCGGCGGGCTGTACCGCGCGAGCGTGGGCAAGTACTACGTCGACGAGATCTACGACGCCTCGATCGTGCGACCGCTGCGCTTCGTCGGCGGCATGACCTACCAGGTCGGCGATCAGCTGATCGTCGACGGGCTCGGGGTCGGCGGCGTGTCGTGGACCGTCGGCGCGGTCGGCAACCGCGCGCGCATCTGGCACAACGGCAACGTCCGCCGCTACCTCGCGGTGCTGTTGCTGGGCGTGGGCATCGTGCTCGCGTCGGTGTTCGCCAACCCGACCGTCGCGGTGGTGGGACCCACGCCGGTCCATCCGGTCGACGTGGGTGGTCTGCGCCCGACCCTGGGCGCGCAGCCGATCCACATCGAAGGCCCGACCTTGTTCACCGACACGCCGTGGTTCGAGTTCGACGCCGGGCCCGCCAGCGTGCGGCGCCCGGGGCCACCGCCACCGGCCGACGACAAACCTCTCCCTCCACCGCCGCGTGAGCCCAAGCCCATGGTCGAGCGCGACCACAAAGGTGCGCCATGACCGACGTGCTGACGATGCTGCTGCTCGTGCCGATGCTCGGCGCGCTGGTGGTCGCGACGCTGCCGCAGAGCGAGAGCCGCCTGGCCCAGGGCGTGGGGCTCGCGTTCGCGGGGTTGGAGTTTCTGATCTCGATCCCGCTGGGGACCGGCTTCGTCGCGGGCGAGGCCGGCATGCAGTTCGAGACCAAGCTGCCGTGGATCCGCGATCTCGGCGTCTACTATCACGTCGGCGTCGACGGCTTCAGCCTGTGGATCGTGCTGCTCACGACGCTGCTGACGCCGCTGTGCATCCTGGGCGCGTGGCGGTCGATCGAGAAGCGCGGCGGCGAGTTCGTCGCGGCGATGCTCGTGCTCGAGACCGGCATGATCGGCGCCCTGGTCGCGCTCGACATGATCCTGTTCTTCGTGTTCTGGGAGCTGATGCTGGTGCCGATGGCGCTGATCATCGGCATCTGGGGCAGCGAGCAGCGCGTCGCAGCCGCGATCAAGTTCTTCCTCTACACCATGGTCGGCTCGGCGCTGATGTTGGCCGCGATCATCTACCTCGCGGTCCAGCACCACAACGCCAGCGGCGGGGTCTGGAGCTTCGACTACGCCGACCTGTCGCAGGTGGTGCTGACGCCCGAGGCGCAGACGTGGTGCTTCTGGGCCTTCGTCGCGAGCTTCGCGATCAAGGTGCCACTGTTCCCGGTGCACACGTGGCTGCCCGACGCGCACACCCAGGCGCCCACGCCGGGCTCGGTGATCCTGGCGGGCGTGCTGCTCAAGCTCGGCACCTACGGCCTGCTGCGCTTCGCATACCCGCTGTTCCCGTTGGCCGCGGGCGAGGGCTCGCAGCTGCTGGCCATCCTCGCGGTCGTGGGCATCGTGTATGGCGCGCTGGTCGCGTGGGTGCAGAGCGACGCCAAGCGGCTGGTCGCGTACTCCTCGGTCAGCCACATGGGCTTCATCGTGCTGGGCATCGCGAGCTTCAGCACCCAGGGCCTGACCGGCGCGACCTACCAGAGCCTCGGGCCCGGTCTGAAGACCGGCGGCTGTTCATGTCGATCGGCGTGCTGTACGAGCGCCGCCACACCCGGCTGATGTCGGAGTTCGGCGGCGTGGCCAAGCCCATGCCGATCTTCGCCGCGATGTTCATGATCGCGATGCTGGGCTCGGCCGGCGTGCCGGGTCTGGTGGGCTTCGTGGGCGAGTTCCTGATCATGGTCGGGACCTTCACCCACGGCGGTCTCACGCTTTTCGCGGTGCCGATCCTCGTGATCGTCGCAGCGACCGGCGTCATCCTGGGCGTGGTCTACCTGCTGCACCTGTTCCAGAAGGTGATGTTCGGGCCGCTGTCGAACCCCAAGAACGCGGAGCTGGAGGACCTCAACCTGCGCGAGGTGCTGGTGTTCTTGCCGTTCGTCGGGCTCATCGCGCTGATGGGTCTGTACCCGCGGCCGTTCACCGCGCGCATCGACCCCACGGCCCAGGCCGCGGTCGCGCAGTTCAACCTCAAGCGCTGCGCGTCGATCTTCAACGCCAACGGTGAGGGCGCGCGGATGCTGTCCGAGCTGGGCGAGCGCTGCCCCGATCCCGAGGCACGCATCGCCGCGACCTACGGCGACGAGCGCCCCGCGACCGCGGCGAAGGACGCGGCCGCACGCGCGGCCAAGGCCGCGGCCGCACCCGCGCCGGCGCCCGCCGCCGACGCCAAGGTCGACGCGAAGGCCGACGCCAAGGGCGCGCCACGCCCCGACGTGAAGATCGACCCCGCGCCGCGACCCGGCACCGTGCCGATGGATCCGGCCACGCTCGAGCGACGCAAGGCCGAGGCCGCCGCGCGCCGCGAAGCCGCCAAGGCCGGCGACACCAAGGCCGCCGACGCCAAGGCGGGAGGCAACCCGTGACCGCTCTTTTCGCACTCCTGTCGCCCGCGGCCGCTGCGGCGCCCGCACCCTCGAGCGCAGGCGCGACCGCGCTCGCGGACATGGGCCACCTCGCGCCGATGATGATCGTCGCGGTGTGGTCGCTCTTGCTGCTCGCGGCCGACGCCTTCGCCGGCGGCGGTCTGCGGCAGTTCCAGCGGCGCGTCGCCTTCGCCGGGCTCGCGCTGGCCGCTGCGGCCGCACTGATGCAGTTCGGCAGCGTGGAGTACGACGCCGGCAGGCCGGTGTTCTCCGGCATGCTCGCGGTCGACCACTTCTCGGTGCTGCTCGACCTCGGCGTCATCGCCGTGATGGCCGGCGTCATCGCGTTCGCCGGCGACTACGCGCGCTCGCATCGCTTCGAGTACGGCGAGCAGGAGTCGCTCGTGCTCATCGCCGGCTTCGGCATGATGATCCTGAACCACTCGACCGATCTGGTCGCGGTGTTTTTGGGCATCGAGACCATGAGCATCGCGATCTACGTGCTCGTGGGCGCGCGGTGGAACGCGCGGGCCTCGGCCGAGGCGGCGTTCAAGTACTTCATCATGGGCGCGTTCTCGTCGGGCCTGCTGCTCATGGGCATCGCGCTGGTGTACGGCGCGACCGGCACGACCCACCTGGACCAGATCGCCGGTCAGGTCGCGCAGGTGTTCACGCAGTGGGGCGCGGCGCAGCCGTACGTCGACCTCGCGCTGCACCCCGACGGTGCGCCGGCCGAGGCCGTGCGCCACGCGGTCGACAAGTCGGTCATGGGCATGGCGCCGGCGGCGTTGTTCATCCCCGGCCTGCTGCTGCTGCTCACCGGCCTGCTGTTCAAGGTCTCGGCGGTGCCGTTCCACATGTGGACGCCCGATGCCTACGACGGCGCGCCCAGCCCGACGACCGCGTTCATGGCCGCGGGCGTCAAGATCGGCGGCTTTGCGGCGCTGCTCAAGGTGTTCGTGGGCTCGTTCGCGACCCAGCGCCTGGCGACCGCGCCCTACGGCTGGACCTCGGTGGTGGCCGTGCTCGCGCTGGCGACCATGACCATCGGCAACTTCGCCGCGGTGCAGCAGAGCAACGTCAAGCGCCTGCTCGCGTACAGCTCCATCGCGCACGTCGGCTACATCCTGGTCGGCGTGGTCGCGGCGGCCAACTTCTACGGCCACGCGTTCTCGATCGGGACCATGCGCGCGGCCGACCAGATCGAGTGGTCGCGTCTGACCGGTGACTTCTCGGTCGCGGCGGTGGTGTTCTACGTGCTCACCTACGCGGTCGCGACCCTGGGCGCGTTCGCGTGCGTGAGCTGGTACGGCGCCAACAAGACCGAGGGCACGACCGCGCACGAGTGGTCGGGCCTGGCGCAGCGCCACCCCGGCATGGCGCTGGGGCTGACGATCTGCCTGCTGTCGCTGATGGGCATGCCGCCCACGGTCGGCTTCTTCGGGAAGCTCGCGATCTTCCGCGCCGCGCTCGAGAACGACAACCCGATGATGCGGGTGCTGGTCGTGACCGCGCTGCTCAACTCGGTCGTGGGCGCGTACTACTACCTGCGGCTCATCGTCAGCATGTACTTCCGTCCGCCGGGCACCACCGAGGTGCCGACGCTGCCCGGTCGCGGTGCCCGTGTGGTCGTGGGCACCTGCGCCGCGGCGGCGCTGCTCATCGGCGTCGCGGGTGACACCGCGGTCCGTCGCGCCGAGCTGGCCGCGGCGGGCTTCCCGGACGCGGCCGGCACCGAACGCCGCGCGGAGTGGGTCGACAAGCTGCGCACGCGCTGGGAGGACGAGGCGCTCGCGGACGAGGCCAAGGCCGAGCCCGACGCGAAGGCGGACGCGAAGGCGCCCGGTGATGCGAAGGCGGACGCGAAGGCGCCCGGCGACGCGAAGGCGGATGCGAAGGCGCCCGGCGACGCGAAGGCGCCCGGCGACGCGAAGGCCCCGGAGCCCGGCCGTCCCGGCGGCGACGCGAAGGCCCAGCAGCCGGCTCGCCCAGCGGGCGACGCGAAGGCGCCCGGCGATGCGAAGGCGCCCGGCGACGCGAAGGCGCCCGGCGACGCGAAGGCGCCCGGCGACGCGAAGGCGCCCGGCGACGCGAAGGCGCCTGGCGACGCGAAGGCGCCCAAGGGCGACGGCAAGGCCGAAGAGGCCAAGCGAGCGCCCTGACGGCGATGCGCGTGCTCGTGACGGGCGCGGCCGGCAGCCTCGGCCGCAACGTCGTCGAGGCGGCGCTCGCCCGCGGCCTGCACGTGCGCGCGCTGGTGCGTGATCCCAGCCGCGCCGCAGCGCTGCAGGGCGTCGAGTGGATCGCCGGCGATGCGCGCGACGCCGCGGCCGTGACCGAGGCCGCGCGCGGATGTGCGGCGCTGCTGCACCTGGTCAACGTCAAGATCTCCGCGACGTGGGTGAGCACGACCGCGGCGCTGCTCGACGCCGCGATCGCGGCCTGCCGCACGACCGACGCGCGGCTGGTGTTCCCCGCCAACGTGTGGATCTACGGCCGCGGCCGCGGCACGCCCGTCGACGAGCGCGTGCCGCCGTCGCCGTGCTCGCGGATGGGCCAGGCGCGCGCCGACAAGGAGCGGCGCATCGCCGAGTCCGGTGTGCGCTTCGTGATGCTGCGGCTGCCCGAGTTCTACGGCCCGCACGTGCAGACCCTGACGGGGCCGCCGCTGCAGCGCATCGCGCAGGGCAAGACCGCGACGTGGTTCGGGCCTGCCGACGTCACGGTCGACTTCACGTTCATGCCCGACGCCGCGCGGGCGCTGCTCGAGGTCGGTCTGGGCGCCGACGACGGCGAGGTCTTCCACATGCCGGGCGTCACGCCGACCACGCCGCGGTCGTTCTTCGCGCTGGCGCGCGAGGTCGCCGGCGGCGGCGGCTTCCGTGCGCTGCCGCCGTGGGTCGTGCGCGTCGCCGGTCTGGTGCACCCGACCGCCAGGGCCTTCGCCGACATCGTGCACCTGTGGACCGATCCCATCGCGCTCGACGGCAGCAAGCTGCGCGCGCGCTTCCCCGCGCTGTCGCAGACCAGCTACCGCGAGGGCTTGGCCCAGACCATCGAGTGGCTGCGGCGCAACCCCGACGCGCGCATGTACGCGTGACGCGAAAGCTGGCGCAATCGACCGCGCGTCCGGAACCACGGCACCGCGGTCGCGTACAGCAAGAGCATGGACGTCGCGCGACGTGGTCAGGTCCGGGCGGTGGTGCTGCTGGCGTGGATCACCGGCGCCGCGGCGTGCCACGGCCCGCGTGGCGCGACGCGGGCGGCCGCCGACCCGGCGGCGCCGCGCTCGCCCGCATCGACGCTGGTCGGCGGTGGCGGACCGATGGTGATCGACCGCGCCGATCCGCTGGGCCGCTGGATCGTGTACTGCGAGGTGCTGCGCGACACCGACGGCGACGGACAGGTCTGGGGCGGGGCGAGCAACCATGGCCTCGTGGGTGACACCTTCGAGCCGCAGCTGTGGCACGAGGGCACCACCTTGCCGCTGCAGTCGCTGCTGGGCGCGAGCGCGGACGGGCGCTGGTTGGTCGTGCAGACGCAGGGCCCCGCGACGCTGATCGACGTCGAGCGCGGCACGCAGACGCCGCTGCCGGTGGCGCCGCCGGCCCACGCCTACAGCTTCGCGTCGCGGGTCGAGTTCGCGCCCGGTGACTCGCGCATGCTGTACGTCCGCGCGACCACCCACGGCGGTGAGGTCGTCGTGCGCGAGCTCGAGGGCGGCCGCGAGCGGACCCTGCGGGCGCCCTCGGGCACGCTGTGGCGGGCGTGGTTCGACGACGACGGCGAGCACGTCTGGGCCGACTACGTCGACGGCGGCGAGGCCGAGCTGCCGGTGGCCGACACCAACCTCGTGGTCGGGCAGTGCCACTCGAGCGCCGCCACCAGCACCTGGGGCGCGTGGTCGGGCGCGCAGCCGCGGCGCTTCACCGCCCCCGACGGCCAGCACCTGCTGCCCGCGCCGGGCGGCCTGGCGTACCTCGACGGCGCGCTGCTCGAGCGCGAAGTCGACGGCCGGCTGGTGCTGCGCCGCGGTGGCGCGCGGTCCGAGGTCGCACCGGCGGCGTGCCAGGCCCGCACGCTGCACCTCGATCGCGAGCGCCAGCGGTTGTTCTACGCCTGCGCGAGCGCGGCCAGCACCCAGCAGATGGACTCCGGCGAGGCTGGGTCCGCACCGAGGTGCGCGCGCCGGTGCTGCGCTGGCAGGGCGGTACGTCCACCCCCGTGGGGCACGCGCTGAGGCTGTGGGACGACGACGTGCTCGAGCACCGCTGGCTGGTCAACGAGACCGACGACGGCGTCGAGTTCGACTTCGACACCGGCGCGCCGGTCACCCCGCGACGCAACTGGGTCGTGGCGCGCTGGCGCGAGCACGGCCTGGTCGTGCTGCGCGACGGCACGCCGTGCCTGCTCGAGCTCGCGACGCAGACCCGCCGCTGCTTCGAGGGCGGCCCGCGGCTCGATCCCAGCTTCTACGGCTCGGAGTCGATCACCGGCGGCCCGGTCGTGATGCTGCCGGTCGGAGCCTGGCGCGGCGCGCTGGTCGATCTCGTGCAGGCGCGCGTGCTGGGCTTCGTGGCCGCGCGCGCGCGCGTGCACGCGGTCGATGCGGCCGGCCGCGTGCTCGTGGGCCCGCCCGACGATCTCGGCGTCATCGCCGGGCCGCTGCAGTGGCAGCCGCTCGCGGCCGTCGCACCGTGAAGCTGCCGCGGCCGGCCGTCGGCGGCGTGCTAGCGTCGGGCCCATCATGTCGAGCCCCACGCCGAGCACCGATCGCGAGCTGACCCTGCGCGCCGTGGCGGTCGCCCTGGTGGTCGCGGTGATCATCGGCGCGTCGTATCCCTACGTCGTGCTCAAGCTGGGCTTCGGGCCCAACATCGCGGTGGTGTCGGCGTTCTTCGGCTGGATGATGCTCAGCGTGTTCTCGCGCGGCGGCAGCATCCGTCGCGAGAGCAACCTGGCCCAGGCCGCGGGCCTCATCGCCGGCCAGACCGCGTTTCTGTGCACGATCCTCGCGGCGTTCGACATGCTCTCGGTCGACCCGTCGGTCGGCGTCGATCTGCGGCTGAGCAAGCTGCAGATCTTCGCCTGGCTCACCACCGCGGGCGTGCTCGGCGTGCTCATGGCGGTGCCCCTGCGGCAACACTTCGTGGTCGACGAGAAGCTGCCGTTCCCCGACGGCCTCGCGGCCGGCGAGACGCTGATCGTGCTCGACGCGCGCGGCCCGGGCGCGCGTCAGGCCGCGCGGGCGATGCTCGGCGGCCTGCTCGGATCGGCCGCGCTGTCCTTCGCGACCCTGCGCCAGTTCGTCGCCGAGGTCATCCCGATGACGCTCGGCAGCTTCGCGGCGACCACCGGCGTGGGCGTGTCGCTGAGCCTGCTGAGCCTGGGCTCGGGCGTCATCATCGGGCTGCGGATCTGCACCAACATGCGGGTGGGCGGCATCATCGCGTGGATCGTCGCGCCGCCGCTGCTGGCAGACGCCGGCATCATCGCCGCGGGCGCGAAGAAGACCGAGATCCTGCTGTGGGTCATGTGGCCCGCGACCGGTATGATGGTCGCAGGCGGTCTCACGGCGCTGTTCCTGAAGTGGAACATCTTGCGCAAGACCTTCCGCCAGCTGTCGGCGCGCGCGGTCGACTCGGGCGACTTTCCCATGCGCTACGTCGCCATCGGCGTCGCGATCTCGGCGGTCGCGCTGGTGTTGGTGCAGCGCTTCGGCCTGGGCCTGCCGGTGTGGCAGACGGTGCTGGCGCTGCTGTTCACCCTGCCGCTGATGCTGGTGGGGCTGCGCGTGTTCGGCGAGACCAACTGGGGCCCGATCAGCGCGCTGTCGAACCTCATGCAAGGGGTCTTCGGTGCGATCGCGCCGGGCAACGTGCAGGCCAACATGGTCGCCAGCGGCGTGACCGGCTCGATCGTGGCCGAGAGCGAGGGCCTGATGCAGGCCTACAAGACCGCCGACATGGTCGGGTCCACGCCGCGATACGTCACCATCGTGCAGCTGCTCGCGGTGCCGATCGGCGCCATCGCGCTGTCGATCGCGTACCCGGTGCTGCGCGACATCTACGGCATCGGCGGTGAGGACGGGCTGCAGAGCCCGATCTCGCAGAAGTGGGTCGGCTTCGCCAAGTTGCTGTCGCAGGGCCTGCACGTGCTGCACCCCAGCGCGCTGGTGGCCCTGGTCGTCGCCGTGGTCGCGGGCATCGTCTGCACCGTGCTCGAGCAGGATCGCCGGCGCGCGCGCTGGGTGCCGTCGCCGACCGGCATCGGCATCGGCATGATCGTGCCGTTTTCGGCCATCTTCACCATGTTCCTGGGCGCGGTCGCGGCGAGCATGGTCGAGCGCCGCAAGGGCGAGGGCCCGGGCCGCTGGTTGCTGCCGCTGGCCTCGGGCCTGATCGCCGGCGAGGCCCTGGTCGCGATCGTGATCCCGCTGCTCATCGTCGCCGGGCTGCTCGCGCCGCTGCACTGAGGGCGCGAGCCGTTCGCGCGCGACCGGGCTCGGCCACGCGACGCGAACCGGGGCAGGGCGCGTCACTCGTGGCCGAGCAGGCGCGCGAGCTCGGCCGCGCCGCCTTGCAGCGTGGTGCGCTGCAGGTACGGCGCGAGCCCGACCTTGCCGCCGAGCTCTTCGCCGGCGCCGGCGCGGCCGGGACCGCCATGGTTGGCGACCGGGAACACGCAGCCGGGTGCGAGCGAGGCCGCGGCGATCTTCTCGCTCGCGAGCACCAGGCGGCCCAGCCACGGTGACAGCGCTGCGATCGCGGCGGTGGTGTAGCTGCGATCGTCGGCGTACAGCGTGCCGACCAAGGAGCCCTGGCCCGCGGCGACGATCGTCGCCGCGGCGGCGACGGTGCCGTCGTAGGGCAGCAGCGTCGCGACCGGGCCGAAGACCTCGGGGGCGTGGAACGGCGCGCGCGCGTCGAGTGCAGCCGCGGCGGAGGCCTCGAGCACGATGGGCTCGAGGAAGCAGCCCACGCCGTCGGCGACGCCGACGAAGCCGCGGCGCTCGGGGTTGCCGCGGACGATGCGGGCCGCGCGGGCCAACAGCGCCACGCCGCCGCGCGCGTCCGCCAGCTGCTGCTTGCTCGACAGCGGGCCCATGCGCACGGCGTCGTCGGCGGGGTTGCCGGTCCGCTCGGCGATGGCCGCGAGGCGGTCGAGCAGGGCCTCGCGCAAGGGCTCGAGCAGCGCGGCCGGCACGAGGATGCGGCGGGTCGCGGTGCACTTCTGCCCCGCCTTCTGCGTCAGCTCGGTGACGCAGTCGCGCACGACCAGGTCGAAGAGCTCGGTGCCGGGCTCGACGTCGGGGCCGATGATCGCGGCGTTGAGGCTGTCGGCCTCGAGGTTCACGCGGGCGTTGGTCGCGACCACGCGGCCGTGACCGCGGATCTTCGCGCCGGTGTCGGCCGAGCCCGTGAACGCGAGCGTGTCCTGCGGACCGACGTGGTCGAGCAGGTCGCCGGCCGGGCCCAGCAGCAGCTGCAGCGCGCCCGGTGGCAGCAGGTCCGCGCCGAGCATCAGCTCGGCGATGCGGTGCGCGAGCATGGCGGTGCTGGTCGCGGGCTTGGTCAACACCGGCAGGCCCGCCAGGTGTGCGACCGCGAACTTGCCGACCATGCCCCACGCGGGGAAGTTGAACGCATTGATGTGGATCGCGACGCCCAGCCGCGGCGTCAGCACGTGCTGCGCCCGCAGCTTGCTGCCCTTGTGCAGCGGCGCGGGCTCGCCGTCGACCAGGTGGGCCCCGGTCGGCAGCTCGGCCCCGATCGCGGCGTAGGTCGCCAGCACCGCGATCGCGCCGTCGATGTCGAACTTCGCGTCGCCGCGGGTGTTGCCGCCGTTTTGAACCGCGATCGCGATCAGCTCCTCGCGCGCGCCGTGCAGCAGCTTGGCCAGGGCGCCCAAGGTCTCGGCGCGGCGGCGGAAGCCCTGCTCGCGCAGTGCGGGCCCGCCGGTCGCACGCGCCCACGCGAGCGCCTCGCCCAGGCCCGACGCCGGGCGCACCTGCGCGAGCGCTTCGTCGGTCGCGGGGTTGGTCAGGGTCGCGACGGGACCGTCGCCGTTTCGCCATGCGCCGCCGAGGTAGCTGCCGAGCTCGTTCATGCGGCCCGGACGCTAGCAAAGCCGGCGCGCGCCCGCCAAGCGCAGCAGGCTCACACCGCGCGCGTGGTTGCGACCGCGTAGCCGGCTCACACCGCGTGGCCGGCTCACACCGCGCGGCCGGCCGACCGCGGGATCGCGACCGGCTGCACGAACGGGTTGCGCAGCGGCGCGTCGGAGCGAGGGCAACGCGGGCGCGACTGCAGCGACTTGGGCCGCTGCACCGGCACGCCGTCGCGTTCGACCACGCACGGCGGCGGCGGGCTGGTCGGCAGCGCGAAGGGGTCGCGCAGATCGGGCGCATGCACGGGTCGCAGCGGCGCGCGCACGGGCACGAACGGGTCGCGCAGATCGACCGGTGTGGTGCGCACGGTCGTGCTCGGCAGCGGCGCGACGAAGGGTCGCGCAGCGCGGCGTGCAGCGGCGTCGTCGTGGGCGCGGGCGCGGAGCTGGGCGCCTCGGGCTGGTGCGGTGAAGTGGCGGGCTCGCTCGCCGCCTGCGGCGCAGGCGGCTGCGTCGCGTCCACCCGCGGCTCGGGCACAGCCGGCGCCGCGGCGAGCCGCGCGAGGAGCAGGCAGGCGAGCGCCGCTGCCATGTCGGCAGCCTAGCAGCTGTACGCCGGGGTCGGGGGTCCCGAGCCGGGCTGGTGCGGCGCCCGTGCGCTCACGCGGGCGCGAGCGTGCGCGGATCGGTCAGGTGGCCGGTGACCGCCGACGCGGCCGCGACCGCGGGCGAGACCAGGTACACCGGGCCGGGCCCGCCCATGCGGCGATCGAAGTTGCGGTTGGTCGTGCTCGCGGTGGTCTCGCCCGCCAGCGGGATCCCCGGGCCGTTGCCGATGCACGAGCCGCAGCCGGGCGCGGTCACGACCGCGCCCAGTGCCGCGAGCCGCGCGAGGATGCCCTCGGCCGCGGCGGCCTGGTGGACCTGGGCCGACGACGGCGTCACCGTCACGCGCACACCGGGCTTGAGCGTGCGACCGCGGAGCACCGCATCCGCGGCGCGCAGATCCGCGAGCGAGCCGCCGGTGCAGCTGGCGATCACGACGTTGTGGATCGCGACGTCGGCGACCTCGGCCAGCGGCTTGCGGTTGCGCGAGTCGCCCGGTGTCGCGACCGTGAGCGGCACGTCGTCGAGGTGCACGCGGACGGTGCGGACGTACTGCGCACCGTCGTCGGGCGCGACGAAGCGCTGCTCGAGTCCGGCATCGCGACCCCGCGCGCGCAAGAACTCCCGGATCGCGCGGCACGGCTCGACGATGCCGGTCATGAGTCCGCCCTCGACCGTCATGTTCGTGAGCACGCTGAGCTCGTCGACATTCCACTGATCGAGCCCGGGGCCGCCGAGCTGGATCACGCAGGTGTCGGTCGGCGAGCTGCGCCACTGCTCCTCGCGGAAGTACGGATCGCCGATGAGGTGCAGGATCAGATCCTTGGGCGAGAGCAGGCCCTTGGCGTCGCCCTCGACCCATACGCGCACGGTCTTGGGCACGGTCACCGGGATGAGGCCGGTGCGCAGCGCGAAGGCCATCGCGGTCGAGCCGACGCCGAACGCGAACGCGTTGAGCACACCCGCGGTCGGGGTGTGGCTGTCCGTCAGCACGATGATCTCGCCGGGCTGGGCGTAGTCCTCGACCACGATGCGGTGGCAGACGCCGGCTTGCAGCGCGCGGCCGGGACCGTGCACGCGGATGCCACCCTTGTCGCAGGCCTCGACCATCTCGTCGCGCAGCTGCTGCGCCGGGCGCAGGCGCGCGCGCTTGACCGGCTCGGGCACGGTCGGCTCGTCGATGAGCACGAAGTGATCCTCGAACGCGGCGACCTGCTCGGGCCGGGTCACCGCGGCGCGGCCCCACTCGGACGCGAACAGCGACATGACCATGCCGCCGGTGTACTCGTGCACGCCGCGGAAGCCGACCTCGCACAGCACCTGGTCGCCGGGCGCGACCGCGCCGACGCCGAAGGGCTTGCCCGCGCCGGTCCACGCGCGCGCCGCGACGATCTTCTCGACGCAGTTCATCGGCCGCGCCGCGACCTCGGTGGGGTAGCAGGGCGACAGCGCGCCCGCGAGCAGCTTGGTGCCGTAGCGCAACAGCCCGCCCTCGGACGCGACCGCGCGGAAGAACGGCGGCAGCTCCTGCGCCAGCGCCGGAAGATCGACGTCCTCGCCGGCCTGCAGCCGCGTCAGCACGCCGAAGTCGGTCGTGAACGGCAGGCCGCTGTAGACCATGTTCTCCTGGAAGATGCGCTGGAAGCTGTGCGCCACCACCAGCTGCACGCCCGCGCCCTGGTGGGCCACGACCGCGACCTCGCGGCTGCTGCCGCTGCCGTAGGCGTCGCCGCCGACCACGACCGCAAAGTCGCCGCGCTTGATCTCGTCTTTTCGCACGGTCTCCTCGAAGTTCTCGAGGAAGTACGGGCCCAGGATGTCGCCGGTATAGCCCAGGGTGCAGGCGGCCCCGCTGATCATCGCGTCGGTGTTGACGCCGAACGCCAGCGGCAGCGCCTCGACACCGTCGACGGTGGTGCCGTCGAGCTGCTGCCGCAGCGCGACCGGGTCCTCGCAGAGCCACAGGATGCGGCCGGAGAGCTTCATGCCACCAGGGCTAGCACCGTGCGGTAATGTCCTCAAGATGCGCATTTTCGGTCCATGATATGACTCGTGGGCGAGACATCTTCGACGGGGCGCAAGGGCGAGTCGGGCGTGCGGCACGACGCGGCGCGCGGCGGCGGGGCCGAGGTCGGGCTCGAGGATCTGCGGGCATTCGTCGCGATCGCGGAGCGGGGATCGATCCAGGCCGCGGCGCGGCGCGAGGGCCGCTCGCGCGCGACCTACGTGCGGCTGCTGCAGCGGCTCGAGCGCGCCTTCGGCGGCGTCGCGTTGCTCGAGCGCGCGCCGGGTCAGCGCCAGGGCTTGCTCACGCCGCAAGGTGCGGAGCTGCTGCGGCGCGCGAGTGCGATCGTGGCGCAGTTCGACCAGTGGCGCGTGCAGACCCGCGACGCGCTCGCAGGTCGCGGCACGCCGCTGCGCATCGGTGCGCTGCCGGGTTCGTTCGATCTCATCGCGGAGCCGCTGTCGGATCTGCGTGAGCGCCACCGTGCGCTGATCCTGCGCGCGGGCGAGTACGACGACGCCGGTCTGGTCGCGGCGATCCGCGACGGTCAGGTCGATCTGGGCTTCGCGACGCTCGAGCAAGGCCGCACGCCCGCGGGCCTGTCGGCCACCGCGCTGGGCGAGCTCTCGTGGGCCGTGATCGCGCCGCGCGCGATGGCGTCGCGGCTGCCGGCGCCGGTGCGGCTGGCCGACCTCGCGGGCACGCCGCTGGTGGTGCTGCGGCAGGGCCCCGCGCGCGAGCGCATCGAGCGAGCCTTCGCCGAGCACCCAGGCGGCGCGCTGCGCTTCGATCCCGCGTTCGAGGTCGGCGCCACGCCGCGCGTCGTCGAGCTGGTCGCCCGCGGCTTCGGCGTCGCGATCGTCTCACGCTTCCGCCTCGCGTTCCTGCCCAAGGGCGTGATCACGCGGCCGCTGCTCGACGGCCCGCCGCCGCTGCGCGCCGGCGTGCTGCACCGCCGCGGCGCCGCGCTGCGGCCCGAGGCGCAGCAGCTGCTCGCGCTGGCGCGGGCACGCTTCGCCGAGCTGTCCGCACCGATGCCCGGCAAGGGCTGAGTCGGCCACTCAGCGCAGCGCGCCGACGCGCTCGACCAGCCCGCGCGCCGCCTCGAGCTCGCGTGCGACGAAGCGCGCGTCGTCGCCGAAGCCGACCGAGTCGTCTGGCTCTTCGCGGTACTTCTGCAGCCGCTGCGAAGATCGATGTCACCAGCGCGTCGACGTCGTCCGGCGGCGCGCCGCCGCATGACCGCCACGGCGCGCGAGCAGCCCAGCTGCGCGCAGGCGCGAGCGCGTCCCGAACGGACCCGCGCGACGGCATGGCAGACGCCGCTGAGCGAGGTGCGTGCGGCATCGCGCCAGGCCAGCACGCCGCCGGTCGACGCTCGCGGCTCGCCGCGCCCGTCGTCCGCGCCCCCGGGGCCGATCAATCCCGGCTCGAGCCGAACAGCCGCAGCAGCGACAGAAACAGGCCGATGAGCGCCGAGTGGCCGACGATCGCTGCGCTCCTTCTGCGCGCCGTGCCTGACTGGCCGCAGGTTCGGCCGCCGCCGCCGTGCGTCCAGCTGATGAACGCGCCCATCATCGCCGAGTAGACCAGGAAGATGCCGACGGCCACGCCGCGGTCCATGTTGGGGATCCGCGAGGGCGCGAACCAGCCGATGCCCAGCAGGCCCAGGAAGAAGACCCAGCGCAGCGGCACAGGCGATGAGCAGCACCGTGTCGGGCGAGAACGACAGGCCGTAGATCACCGCCGCGGTGACCCCGAGCCCGGCCGTCATCCAGCCGTAGACCCCGGTCATGAACCGGCTGCACGCCGGGGTGCAGGTCGGCGCGCGCCGAGGTACGCTGGGCGACCGGGGTCGTCGGCGGTAACCCTGTACGCGCCAAGTGTTACCACGCGACGCACGCCGATCAACCGGGACGCCGGGCTGGGCCGCCGGCGACGCCGTGGCGCTGCGCCTGCGCGGTCGGCCGGCAGCGGCCGTAGGCTGCGGGCGCTCGCGCTGGCGGCGATGCTCGTGGCCCTGGGTGCGCCGCCGCCTCATCGGCCGCTGCACGTGACCTGGGCGCGCACGCCCGCGTACGGCACGCCGTCGAGCTGCCCCGACGACGCCATCGACCTCACCGGTGATCGGATCCCGACCACGACGCGCACGCGCTGCTCGTACGCCGACGACGCCGCGGGTCAGCTCGTGGTCGCCGGCACGGTGCTCTTCGCCGAGCGACGGCGGCCTGGCCGAGCCGGTGCGCGACGCCGAAGTCGAGCTGGCCTGCTCGATCCCGCGGGGGCGCCGGTGCGCACGCTCGGGCGCACCCACACCGACGCCCAGGGCGGCTTCGATCCGCACGCAGACGGCCGCCGATCCGCGCGACCGTCTCGGGCACCGGCGAGGGCGAAGGCGCGTTGCGGTAGTGCGCTCCGCGGCCGGACGCTCGCAGCCGGTGCGGTGTGGGAAGGGGCGCGGACCGTGGCGCTTCGACGACGTCCGCGTGCTGCAGCCGCGCACCGCGCCCCTGAGCACTGCGCCGCGGCCGTGACGCGAGCGCGGGGCCGCGGGCGCGGTCCGCCCGCGCCCGCACGCCTGGTATCGTCTGCATCGTGCGGATCCCTGCCGGCTACGTGCTCGACACCCGTGCACGACGAATGCGAGCTGCTCGAGGAGCTCGCCGCGGTCGTGCGGGCCCAGGAGCCGCGGCCGTCTGCGATCCTCGTCGACGACGACACAGCAAGGACGCACCGCGAAGCGCCTGGCCCAGCCTGCGCCGTGACGCTGATCGGCTCGACCGTGCCGCCGCGCGGTGTCGAGTCGGGCCCGGGCCCGCTACGCCGAGCGTGCCCGCGCACGGCTTCCGCACCGCCGCGTGCTGCTCGAGGCCGAGGCCCAGGTCGAGTACGTCGCCAACCTCGACGCCGACGCGCGGCCGCCGCCGCGCCGTTCGCCGAGCTGGCCTGCGCGCCGCGAGGGTGATCGCAGCATCGGCATCGCGTCATGTCGTCTCGGTGCGGTCGACGACGGCAGCTTCGCGCCGCAGCTCGAGCAGCCCTGCGGTGCGCCGCGATCGGGCCTGCGACTGTGGCGACGCGAGTGCCTCGAGCAGGCCGCGTTCTACCCCACGCCGCACTGGGGCAGCGTGACCTCGCTGCGCGCGCGCAACCGCGGCTGGCGCACGGTCGTGTTCGACGATCTGCAGGCCGAGCTCGTGCGCCCCGACGCCGACCGGCGCGGCTGGTGGTACGGCTATCGCCGCATCGGCGAGGGCGCGTGGTACGTCGGCGCGCACCCGCTGTCGATCGCGATGTCGGCGTTGTCGGTCACCGCCCACGCGCGCGGGCCCGAGGGCGTGGCGTTGCTCGCCGGCTACGCCCTCGCGGCGCTGCAGCGACGGCGGCGCTCGAACGACCCCGAGCTGCTCGAGTTCTACGGCCACGCGTTGCCACGACGCCAGGTCTCGGGCCTCGTCGCACGGCTTTCGCGTTGGACCTCGCGGCGCTAGCAGGCCACGGTCTGCCAGCCCGCGTCCCGTCACGTCGGCGCGGCGGCGGCCCGTGGTACAACCGCCGCCGATGCAGGCCGAATCGCGGCGGTTGTTCCCGCGCTGGGTCGTCGCGCTGGCCGCGATGCTGGGCGTGGGCCTGGTCCTGTGGGCCCTGCGCGGCGTGCTGACGCCGGTGTTCTTCGCGTTCCTCATCGCGTACATGCTCGACCCGGTCGTCGATCGGCTCGAGCGGCGCGGGCTGCCGCGCGCCGCCGCGATCGTGGTGCTGCTGACCGCGGTGCTGGGCGCCCTGGGTTTGTTCGGTCTGCTCGCGATCCCCGCGATCGCACGCGATCTGTCGCGCTTCGCATCCGAGCTGCCCGGCGCGCTCGAGCGGCTGGTGCTGCGGCTCGAGCCGCAGCTGGTGGCGCTGGGCGTACCGGTGCCCCACAGCCTGGGCGAGGCCTTCGCGCAGCTCGATCTCGACGCCGGCGCGGTCGCGGACACGGCCGTCGCGCCGGCGACCGCGGTGCTCAAGTGGCTGCTCGGTGGCACGATGTCGCTGCTGGGTGCGGTCGCGAGCCTGGTGGTGATCCCAGTGTTCGCCTTCTACCTGCTGCACGACTTCGATCGCATGATCGCGGCGATTCGTGATCTCATCCCGCCGGGCTGGCGACCGTTCGTGGTCGACGTCGCGCGCGAGGTCGACACCGTGCTGGGCGAGTTCGTGCGCGGTCAGCTGATCGTGATGCTGATCCTCGCGGTGCTCTACGGCGTGGCTTACTCGATCGTCGGCGTGCGGCTGGCGATCGTGATCGGCGCGGTTGCGGGGCTCTTGTCGTTCATTCCCTACGTCGGCGGTGGCACTGCGTTGCTGCTGGCGGTGCTGATGAGCCTGCTCGACTGGCACGGGCCGATGCAGCTGGTCTGGGTCCTGGTCGCCTACGGCGTGATCCAGGTGCTCGAGGGCTTCGTCATCACGCCGCGGGTGCTGGGCGAGAAGGTGGGCCTGTCGCCGATCTGGGTGCTGTTCGCGCTCATGGTCGGCAGCGAGCTGTTCGGCTTCCTGGGCGTGTTGCTGGCGCTGCCGGCGGCGGCGGTCGCGAAGATCTTCGCGGTCCGGGGCGTGGCCTGGTACCGCGACTCGGAGTTCTTCGCCCGCTCCGCGCCCGCGACCGGACCGGACGCCCGCGGGTTCGCGGCGATCCTGCAGCAGGAGGGCCTGCCCGACGACGCGGAGCTGGCCGCGCGCAAGAGCGCCGCGACCGATGACGACCCCGGCACCGACCCCAACCCTGGGGCGCCCGGGCCGTGATCCAGGCCCCGGGGTCGCGCCGGACCCCGCCTCGGCGGCGCCGGGTGCTGTAAGGCCCCCGGGCAAGCACCGTTGGCGACGTCGTGCAGACTGCGATCGAACTCCGCCAACCCGCCCGCCCGGCAGGCCAGCCGGCTGCGGAGCCCGCCCTCGACGCTGCCCGCCCCGACGCTGCCCGCCCCGACGCTGCCTACGCCGCGCGCCTGTTGTTCCGCGACACCGGCCGCACCCTGGGCGTCGACGTGGACGAGATCGACTGGGTCGAGGCCGCCGGCAACTACGTGCAGATCTACACCGCGCGGCGGGTCCACCTGGTGCGCCACACCGTGAAGGCGATGGTGACCAAGCTCGACCCCTGCCGGTTCGTGCGGGTGCGGCCCTCGGCCATCGTCAACGCCGACGCGGTCGCGCGCATCGTGCACCGACCCGGCGGCGAATACCTCGTGACCCTGCGCGACGGCACGCAGATCCCGACCAGCCGCGGCTTCCGGGCCGAGGTCGAGCGGGTCCTGCTGCGTTGAGTCTTCGAGGAGGACGCTCCGCTTCCTCCCCGTCGCGCCGGCGAAGCCGTCGCGCCTTGCCTGCTTCCAGTCGCTGTCGCGACGAGCCTGCCAGCCGCGGCTCAGCCGCCGGCGGCCTTGGTGGCCTTGGGCTTGCCCTTGCCCTTGGACTTGCCCTTGGCGGGCTCGGGCTCCGCCGGCGGTGGCGTCGGCTCGGCTGGCTTGGGCGCCGGCGGGGTGAAGCGGGTGTCGTCGATCTCGACGTTGGGCTCGAACTTCGTCACCTGGCTCGAGGCCTTCATGATGGCCATCGACATCGTGGTCTTGGTCGCGTGCTGCAGCCCCGCGACCTGCTTGTACTCGTCGACCGCGATCTCGACCGGCAGCTCGCCCATGGGGCTGGCCTGGGCGAAACGCTGACTGGCGAGCAGGTGGGTGGTCTCGTCGAACGACAGCAGCAGCTCCGAGCCGTCGGGCGCCGACAACGACACGTCGATGAGCTTGCGCCCGTCGTGCTCGCGCCGCGCGATGGTCTTGGCGGTGTCGAAGAACTTCTTCCAGTCGTGCGGCAGCGACACGCTCGCCGACCACTGCGCCTGGCGGGCCTCCTTGCCCGCGAGCGTGCGGCGGCCGTTGATCGGATCCTCGCTGACGACCTGGGCGCCATCGCACCACAGCGAGCTCGTGCCCACGCCGGCCATGTCGACCTGCATGAAGAACTTGCCGTCCTTCCACCACAGCTTGGTCAGGCCGGTCAGACCCTGCTGCGGGATGTCCATGCGCGACTCGAGGTAGTAGCTCTTGATCGCGCTGTGGGCCGCCGCGCCGCCCTCGGCCTCGACCGCGGAGGCCAGCACCGTCTCGGCGGTGGGCAGCTCGACCTTGGTCGAGGTCGCGACCGGGGCCTCGGCCGGCTCGGCCGGCGGCACCGTGGTGGGCTTGCGCTCGCACGCGAGCGCGACGAGCAACGCGAGCGGCAGTCGACGGCTGATGGCGTTCATGGTGAGCTCTCTTTGGTGGTGGGCTTGGTGGTGGCGGACAGCGCCGCGATCGCGGCTTGCAGCACCGGATCGCGGCCCTTGCGGAGGTCGTCGCGTGACACCGTCACGACGACGTCGGGCAGCACGCCGCGGCCCTCGACCGCGGTGCCCTTGGGGCTCTTGTAGTCGGCGATGACGTACTGCAGCAGCGCGCCCTCGTCGAGCTTCTCGATCAACGACGGCAGCGCCGCGCCCTGGGTCTCGCGCGCGCCCACGACCGTGGCGCGGCCGAGGTCCTGCAGTGCCTGCGCGAAGATCTCCGAGGTGCTGGCGGTGCCCTCGTCGACCAGGATCGCGATGGGCCCGGTGAAGGGATCGTCGCCCTTCTTGACCGCGAAGGTCTGGGTCGCGTCGCGCATGCGCATGACGCCGAGGTCGGCGTCGCGATCGAGCAGCATGCGCGCGACCGGCACGACCATCGCGCCGATGCCCCCGGGGTTGCCGCGCAGATCGAGCACCAGTGCGCGCATGCCCTGGCCGCGCAGCTCGATCATGGCCTTGCCGATGTCGCCGACCAGATCGAGCAGCCAGATGTTGAACGACAGGTAGCCGACGCCGGGCTCGAGCATGCGCCACTGCGACTCGATCGGGACGCCTGCGAGGTTGCCGAAGGTCGCGGTGCGACGCTGGGGCACGTGGCACGCCACGCGTTTGCTGCTGGGCTTGCGCGCGCCTGCTGCCTGCCACGTCAGCTCGTGGCTCTGACCGCGGTCGCACGACAGCCACGCGCGCGCGGCCATGAGCACGTGCAGGTCGCGCTCGACCGGACGCGACCACTGCGTGCCCGCCTGCGCGACCCACTGCGGCAGTGCGTGGTCGTCGATCGCGAGCAGGGTCGCGCCCGCGGGCACCGGGCTCTTCTTGCCCAGCCACGCCGCGGACGACACGACCACGTCGTCGCCGGCCATGGTGATCTCGATCGGCACGCGGCCCAGGCCCGTCGGCCGCGCCTGGCCGGGCTCGGCCGCCATCGCGCGCTGCGGCGGCACCAGGCCCAGGTGACTCTGGCGCAGCTCGCCGAGCATCGCGTTCATCGCGGCATAGGCCGCGGCGTCGTCTTTGGCGCCGGCGACCTGGGCACCGTAGCGCTCGCGCAGGGCGGGCCAGTCGAGGCAGCCCAGGGTCGGGTCGTAGTGGCGCTCGAGCACCGCGGTCCACACCTGATCGAACAGCGTCATGTGCGGCGCGGTCGGCAGCGCCGAAAGGCGGCTGCGATCGAGCGTCGACCAGTCGCGGCACCCCGGCTTCGCGTCGGCGGTGGCGTCGTCGCCCGTCGCGGGCGTGGTCGCGGGCGTGGTCGCGACCGCGGGCGTGGTCGTGGTCGAGGGCGTGGTCGCCGGCGCGCCGCCGCGGGGACAGCCCGCGAGCGCGCACAGCAGCAGGGACACGATCAGCGGGGCAGGGCGCGTGGCACCGGTCATCGGCGGCGCGATGCTCGTCTGCGCGCGGCGGCGCCGTCAAGGGCCCGGCGCGCGCAGCGAGTCAGCGCCGCTCGATCCGCGTGCCCACCGGCGGTGAAACCGGCGAGCGATCGGTCACGTAGGCCTCGAGCGCCGCGAGTTCGAGCATGCCGCCGGTCACGTCTCGGCCCTGCCGCAGCACGGTGAAGCCGTCGCCACCGCCGGCGAGGAACGCATTGACGGTCACGCGGAATTCATCGTCGTCGGCGATCGCGACGCCGTCGAAGCGCAGCGAGCCGGGCACGATCCGGCTGCCGCGCGGCGCGGCCGGGTCCCAGGCGTAGCGCAGGCCCGACGACGGCAGCAAGATGCGCGTGAGCTCGTCGCCGCCAGGACCGCTTTGCCACTGCTGCTCGAGCAGCGCGACCAGCTCGTCGCCGCGCAGGCGCATGGTCACGAGGTTGTTGCCGAAGGGCTGCACCGCGAACAGCTCGCCGTAGGTGACCTCGCCGGGCGCCTCGGCGCCCGAGGGCTGGAACGCGAGGTCGGCCCGCACGCCGCCGGGGTTGGTGAACGCGAGCTCGGCGCCCCCGAACGGATCGACCAGCGTCGCCGACAGCTGCGCGTCGGCGACGACGTAGCCCAGCGGCGACGCGCCGGTGTCGTCGGACATCGCCGGCAGATCGGCGTCGATGCGGCCGACCACGCGGTTGGCCAGCGGCGCCGCGAGCTGGGCGTAGCTCGACAACAGCGTGATCTGCGAGGGATCGCGCGGCACGTCGCGCGTGACCACGACCTGCGCCGCATCGGCCGCGATCACGTCGCCGCTGCGCTCGTCGAGCACGAGCTCGAGGTCCGTGATCATGCGCCCGTGCGAGGCCGCGCTCGTCACCAGCACCTCGCCGACGCGGCACACGAACGGACCGTCGGTGTGGCCCGCGATCACCACGTCGACGGCGTCGGGCATCTGCTCGGTCAGGCTGCGCACCGGACCCGTGAGCGCGTCGCAACCCGCGGGGTCGCTGCCGGCCTGGCCGCCGGCCTGGTGCAGCAGCACCGCGAAGGCCTCGATGCCGCGCGCGCGCAACGGCTCGATCTGCTGCTGCAGCGCCGCGATCTCGTCCTCGAAGCGCAGGCCCGCGGCCGCGTCGGCGCTGATGATGCTGGGCGTGTCGTGCAGCGTCAGCGACAGCACCGCCAGCCGCGCGTTGCCGACCCAGTGCACCGCCGCCGGCGGCAGCACCGGCGCGTCGGTGCGTTCGTCGATGACGTTGGTCGCGAGGAAGTCGAACACTGCACCGGCGAAGCTGGTGCCCTGGGCGCAGCCGTCGCGCGGCTCGCAGCCCCCGGCCTGCAGCCGCAGCAGCTCGTCGCGGCCGCGATCGAACTCGTGGTTGCCGACGCCGGCGTCGTCGAGCCCGAGCACGCTCATCGCCAGCACCGTGGGTTCGTCGTGGAACAGCGCCGACAGCAGTGGCGTCGCGCCGACGAGGTCGCCGGCGGAGACCACCACGGCGTGCTCGGCCTGCGCGCAGCTGCGCGACGTGGGTCGCGAAGTACTCGACCCCGCCGGCGACCACGAACTCGTCGGGGCCAGGCCCGGTCGCGATGCGGCCGCTCGCGCCGGTCGGGGGCTGCAGCGCGCCGTGGAAGTCGTTGAAGCCCAGCAGCTGCAGCCGCTGCTCGCCGCAGGCCAGCGCGTCGTCGCCGTCGACATAGGCGCGCATGCGCTCGAGCGCGCGCGGACCCATCCACGGCACCGCGTCGAGCTGCTCGAGCGACTCGTAGCGCGCGTCGTCGGGCGTGTCGTCGCGGCCGTCGCTGCCCTGGCGGTGGCCGACGATGGCATCGGCGGCGGTGGGGTGCAGCCCGGCGGCCTCGGTGAGCTCGCCGCGGTCGGCGAGGTTGGCCAGCTTGAGCACCGCGCAGCGTGCCTCGTCGTCGAGCGCGTCGTGATCGAAGGTGTCGCCGCGATCGTCGAGCGCACCGCGTTGGCCGGAGCAGGCCAGCGGGGCCGCCAGCAGGACCAGGGCCAGTCGACGCATGCGTCGGGCGCGAGCAATCCCCGTGCCGTGTCCCGGTGCGCGCGCGCTCACACGGCGATCGCGGGCCATCGCGGGCAGCGACGCAGGGTTGCGGGGCGAGGACGCGGACACGGCTCGCGGCACGCCCTTGGGTGACGCAACCCGCCCAACCGTTCGCCCGGGCGAGCTGCCCACCGCGCCGCGGCCACGTGCGTCAACCCGCGCGCGCGGCCTCACCCGGGCGCGAGGCGCCTCAACCGGCGCTGCCCGAGGAGCCCGAGCCCGAGCCCCCGGTCGTGCCCGCGGTGCCGCTGCCGCCCGAGTCCGCGCCCGAGCTGCCGCTGCTGCCCGCCGAGGTGTCCGTGGTGGGCGCGACGTCGAGGCACGGCATCGGCATGCCGCTGCTGCTCGAGCCCTCGCTGCTCGTGCCCGGGCCGGTGCTCACGGTCGCGGAGTCGGTGGGGTCGACGCCCAGGCACGGCATCGGCGTGCCGGTGGTGGTGCCGGTCATGCTGTCGGTCGCGGCCATGCTCAGGCACGCGACTGGACCGCCTGTGCCGCAGGCCCCGGCCGCGAGGCCGCCGAGCGCCATCGCGATGAACCGCTGCCGCCGTGCCAGGATCGCCGCGCGATCGGACCGCGCGCCCGCGTCGTCGTCGTCCACCGCCATCGTCGACGAGCAGCGTATCGCCCCGGGGAAGCGCGGGCAAGCGCGGGCATCCGTATACTGCTCGACATCCCATGGCTGCGAACCCCACCGCTCCGATCACGCTGCGTCTGCGCAACCTCCACGATGGCTCGCTGATGCTGGGCGAGTTCGAGAACGCGGACGATGCCGTGACCTGGATCGTCGAGCGACCGCCGTTCGTGCAGGTCGTGGGCGTGGCTCGAGCATGGACGAGGCGCTGGCGCAGACCCTGCGCGCCAAGATGCGGCCGCTCGACGAGCAGGAGCAGGCGCGCGCGCACGTGCTCGACGAGGCCAAGCTCGCGGCGATGCGCCAGGCGATCGCAGCCGAGCAGGCGGCGTTCGAGGCCGAGACCGCCGCCGCGCGCGCGGCCGCGGCCGATGCCGATCCCGACCGACCGATGCAGGTGGGTTGGGCCCTGGGCGAGGGCGTGCACAACGCCGACCCCGACGATCCGCGGGCGGTGACCCAGCTCGCCAGCGACGCCGTGCTCGCGTGGGTCGCCGAGCGCAACGCGTGGGTCCACGGACGGCGACAACACCTGGTGCGCGCGCTCGTGACCGTGTGGCCGGGCGCGCTGCCGCCGGGAACCGGCGAGGACGATCGCTGCCACGCCGGCGGGCAGTTCGAGACCGAGCCGGGGATCTGACCCCGACGCCGGCGCCCACCCGGCCGCCGGCCCGGCGTCGGGTGCCGCCGGCGCGTGCGCGCCCGTGGGGGCGCCCGCGCAAGGATGACCCAGGCGGTCGCGTTCGCCCTTGCGCCCCGCCCGGCCTGCGCGGATAAGAAGAAGGTGGTGCAGCTCGGCCTGGTGCTGTTGCTCTTCGCCGGCGCACCGCCGTGGCGCCCCGAGGGCACGGTCGTGCACGAGGGCGACACCGCGACGCGGCTGCGTTTGCAGGTCGATCTCGAAGGCGCCTACTGGCAAGGCCGCGTGCACGCGTCGCCGCTGGGCGCCAAGCTCTCGCACCAGGGCGCGGGCGTGCTCGGCTACCGTCGCGTGGCGATGGGCTTCGGCATGGGCTGGGGCCTGGGCGAGTACGTGGTGATCGGCGCGCGCGGCTCGTTCGAGCTGCAGCCCGAGCGCGCGCCCGATGGCACGTCGCGGCTGACGCGGGGTGGATCGTTCGCGCCCTACGTCGAGCTGCTGTTCGCGCGCGCCCGCGGCGTGCGACCGTTCGTGCTCGGCCGCGCCGGCATCGGCTCGTTCCAGAGCGTCGATCACAGCGACGGCCGCTGGGGGCCGCCGACGCGCGCGATCGTGCCGACGGTGGGCCTGGGCCTGGGCACCCACGCGTTCATCACCGAGGACCTGGCGTTCGACCTGCAGGTGGTGGCCGACTACCGCTGGAACCTGCGACCGCGCGACGGGCAGAGCTTCGAGACCGGCTACGCCCTGCGCGACGCGAACGTGATCGTCGCGGCGTTCGCAGGGTTCTCGCGGTGGTTCTGAGGCTCACTTGCGCGCGGTGAAGCGCAGCCGCATCACGTCCTCGTCGTTCCAGCCGTCGCCGTTCCACCACTGCCAGCCGAGCACGAACGCGGTGCCGCCGGCATCGATCGCGACCGCGTCGAGCTCGTTGTGGAACTCGCCCGTGCTCTCGAAGCCGGCGCCGCCGAGGTCGCTGCCGTCGGGCAGCAGCGCGCGCATCCGCGTCGACGAGCGGTAGTCGTTGCCGTTGGCGTCGAGCTTGCGCTTGCCCTCGCCGAACACGCCCAGGGCGCCCTGGGGGAACCACCGCAGCATCTGGACCGACATCGCGGCCTCGGCCTCGAAGGTCTTGGTCCACAGCACGCGCGGGACCTCGGTGACCACCGGTTGTGCCGGCTGCACCGCACCCTGCTCGGCGCGGCCGGCCTGGCGGCGCGGCGGATCCTCACCGGGGATCCGCAGCATCGCGACGCTCCACTTGGTGTCGAGATGCTGATCGAAGTCCCACGCGATGAAGATGGAATCGTCCGGCGCGTGGGTGGCGGTGACGCCCTGCAGGCCGTAGTCGACCAGCTTGGGCGTGTTGCCGATCCGATGCGCCAGTCGGCGGGCACGGGTGCCGCTCGGCTTGTACTTGACCGCGAAGATCCAGTCCTGGTCGTTGCCGCCGGCGTAGGTGCTGCCGGCCACCACGAGATCGCCCTTGCTGTCGAGGAAGACGTGGCGCGCGATCGGGTGCTCGTACTGCGTCGCGGCTTCCATCGCGCGGGTCCACAGCACGCTGCCGTCGGCGGCGTACTTGCGGATGCGTACCGCCGACTTGCCGTCTTGCGGGCTGAGGGTGTCGTGGCCGACCGCGTAGACGCTGCCGTCGGCGGCCACGGCCAGGCCGCCGGGGTACTGGTTGGCGCCGGCGACGTCGAACTCGTGCTCCCACAGCACCGTGCCGTCGGCGGCGATGCGCGCGGTGTAGAGGTCACGCACCGCGCCGTTGGACGCGCTGTGCAGCACGATGCCGCCGGCGGGGTGGGGCTGGATGAACGCGGGCTCGGGATCCCAGCTGGTGGTGTACAGCGTCTTGGCCCACTCGACCGCGCCGGCGCTCGAGACCTTGACCAGGCGCCAGTGGTGATCGCCGTTGGTGTAGTAGAAGACGTAGAGGTTCTGCTCGCCGTCGAAGCCGGCGGTGAGCAGCCGCGACCACGACTCGCCCGAGGGCCACGTCAGGTCCTCGCGCCACAGCTCGCTGCCGTCGGGACCGAACGCGAGCACCTCGACGTGATCCATGTGCACGTCCTTTTGCACCTCCCACAGCTCGTAGCGACGGCCCTGCGGCGTGAAGCCCACGAACACGCCCTCGTCGATGTTGTCGAAGCCGCCGTCTTTCAGCTCGGACTTCTCGAGCTTGGGCTTGCCCGGCGCACCGAGCAGGATCGGCGCCTGGGTCGCGCCGGGCTGCACGTGCGGCGCGTTGGCGGCGGGCTGCACGGTCGGCTTGGTCAGGGCGAGCAACAGGGACAACGAGGTGGTGATCGGCGTCATGGGGCGATCCGCGGCAGCGGTGGCTCAGGGTACCGCCATCGTGCGGGCGAGAGCGCGCCCGCGCGCGGTGGCCACCGTCATGGAGGCCCCGAGCTTCGCGTTGTGACGCATCCCCGCGGACGCTCAGCGGATCGGCTCGGCCAGCGCGCGCTCGAGCGCGGCGCACAGTGTCTCCAGCTCGAAGGGCTTGGGCACCAGGTCGAAGGCGCCGGCGCGCTTGGCCGTGCGCGCGGTGTCGGCGGTGCCGAAGCCCGTCATGGTCACGATCGGCAGCGTCGGGCGCAGGCTCGCCGCGCGGTGGCAGAACTCGAGCCCGCTCATCTCGGCCATGTGCAGATCCGCGACGGCCACGCCGAAGTCCTCGTCGGCCAGCACCGCCAGCGCCTCGATCGCGGAGGTGAACCATCGCACCGCGAAGCCGTGACCCTCGAGCGCGGGCGCGAGCCACTCGCACATGCTGCGCTCGTCGTCGACGAGCAGCACGCGGCGCGGGCGAACGCTGCCCGACGGGGCCACATCCGGCATGATCCGAGCATGGCCGCACGCGGCCGCGTCGACGCGACCGCATCGCGGCGATCGGTGATGCACTGTCGCATCGCGACACAGTCGCAGCGCGCGGGCGCGCTCGTTGGTCGGGTCGAATCGCGCCGCCCTGCCGCCACCTGGGTCGGGGCTCGGGTTGGTCCACGCTTGCGCGCACCGCCGCGCTCGTGCGTGCTCGAGGCCGGCGCGGGAACCCCCGCGGGGGAAATCTCTCAGCGGCGGCCGACCGCGACCAGGCGCCGCGCGCCCGGGCCGTAGGGCCGCCCGTCGAGGTCGCCGTAGAGCTTCACGTCGGAGAGCCCGGCCCAGTTCATGAGCTCGCGCAGCTCCTTGCCCGAAAACAGCGTGTGCTCGAAGCGGACCCGCTCGACCCGGTCGGCGTGGGCGATGATCCACTCGCTCTTCACGCGGCACCAGTCGTCGACCACCTGCACGCGTTGGATCAGCAGCGAGCCGTCGCGCTCTTCGATCGGCGGGCTGTCGGCGTGCAGCCGCTCGGCCAGGGCCTCCTTGCCGAGCGTGTCGATCACGATGACACCGCCCTCGCGCAGCGACTCGACCATGTTCTGCAGCGCGCGCATGTCCTCGGCCTCGCTCGAGAAGTAGCCGAACGAGGTGTAGAGGTTGAGCACGAGGTCGTAGTGATCGGGGCGCTGGAACGCGCGCATGTCCTGGCGCACGAACTCGATCGACACGCCGGCCTCGTCGGCGCGGCGCGCCGCGACGTCGAGCAGCCACGGGCTCAGATCCACGCCGGTGACCTCGAGCCCGCGCTGGGCCAGCGGCACCGCGTGGCGGCCGGGCCCGCAGCACAGATCGAGCGCCCGACCGCGCGAGACCCCGGCCAGGCGCAGCGCGGCGTCGACCTCGACGCTGGCGCGCGCGAACAGCTCGGGCGAGAACAGCACGGGGTAGATCCGCGCCCAGAAGTCGTCGTCGGCGTACCACTCGGTCATCGCACCACCGATGGTGCCACAACCGGCGCGGGCTTTCGTTTCAGTCGCCGAAGCGCGCGACCGGAGCGTGGCAGTAGGGCGTGCGGCCGCTGCGGACGTAGTAGTCCTGGTGGTAGGCCTCCGCGGCCAGAAGCGCTCGGCCGGCCGCAGCTCGGTGACGACGTCGTAGCCGCGCGCGCGCAGGCGATCGACCAGGGCCTGGGCGACGCTGCGCTCGTGCTCGTCGTTGAAGAACACTGCCGAGAGGTACTCGGGCCCGATGTCGGGGCCCTGACCGTCGGCCTGGGTCGGATCGTGGATCTCGAAGAAGCGCTTGGCCAGCGCCTCGTAGCCCACCCGCGCGGGGTCGTAGCGCACGCGCACGGTCTCGAGGTGGCCTCGAGGTCTGGCTCGACACGTCGGCGTAGCTGGGCGACGCGAGGTGGCCGCCCATGTAGCCCGACTCGACCGCGATCACGCCGTCGATCTGCTCGAGGAAGTGTTCGACGCCCCAGAAGCATCCGCCGGCGAAGTAGGCCACGCGCTCGTCGGCCACCGGCGCGGGTGCGCGCGCGCTCGGTGTTGCGGCCGGGCTCGGCGTGGGCGCGGGCGTGCAGGCGGCCAGCAGCGAGCAACACAGCGCCGCGGCGAGGGCCGCGGGCACGCGGGGACGGATCGGGCGCGTCACGTCCGGCAGTATGCGCTGGCCGGCCCCGGGGTTACGGGCGCGCCACGGGGCTGTTAGGATCCGCCCGTGGTGCGCACCCTCGGCCTCGCGCTCGTGGTGCTGCTGGGCGGGTGCGGCTCGCCCGGCGCGTCCAGTCCCAGCCCGCTGCCCGATCCGAAGCGGGAGATCGAGCGCGCGAAGGCCGGGGTCGAGTCGGCGCACGAGGCGGCCGAGCGACGGACCGACGACGCGATCGAGCGCGCGAGCAAGGCCGAGGCGGTCGAGCGCGGCGCGCCGCGGCGATGATGCGATCACGCGACGCGCACCACGGCGAGGCGACCATGGCGGACCAGCACGACGACACCCAGGACCCCGACCGCGCCGCGATCCTCGCGCGACGCCAGCGCTTGTCGCGCTCGCCATCGGATCGCTGGCGAGCGCGAGTGCCTGCGACAAGGGCGGGCCCAGGCCATGCCTCGAGGTGGCGCCGGTGCAGACGAACCCGGACGCCAAGCCCGACGCCAAGCCCGATCCCACGCCGAGCGACACCGGCGCGCCGCGGCCGTGCCTCGAGGTGGTGCCCGACGACGTGCGGCCGCAGGCGTGTCTGAAGGTCGCACCGCCGCCCGAGCCGCCGCCGCCCGAGCCGCCGCCGCAGGCGTGTCTGAAGGTCGCGCCGCCGCCCGAGCCGCCGCCGCAGCCGTGCCTGAAGGTCGCGCCGCCGCAGCCGTGCCTGAAGGTCGCGCCACCGGATCCGCCCGCGACGCCGACGCCGTGTCTGTCGGTGCCGGCCAAGCCCAAGCCGCCCTGAGCCGCGCGCCCAAGCACGTTCGCCGCGGCGGTGGAGCGCAGGGCGACGCTCAACCGCCGCGCGCGTGCACGCAGCCCGCAGCTGGCGTCGCGTCGCGCTGCAGCGGCAACGCGAGGATGGTCGTGGGCACCAGCGCCGCGGATCGAAGCTGCCATCGCGTCGATCGATGCGATCGAGCTGGCTGGTCGCGACGTAGAAGAGCTCGTCGCCCACGACCACACCGGTGGTCGGGACCGCGTGGCGCGGGTGGCCGGCCTCGAGCACCTCGACCGCGGTGATCGACGCTGCGTCGTCGGCGAGCGCGATGCGGAGGATCCGCGCGGGCACGCTGCCGTTCTGCACCGCCACGAGCGCGTCGCCGTGGCGCGCGAGCCCGTCGATGCCGCGCAGCTCGGCGCCGCTGGGCGCGGGCAGCAGCCGCCACGCAGGATGCTCGACGTCGACCGCCGCGAGGCCGCGCTGCACGATCGCGACCACCAGCGCGCGACCGTCGGCGGTGCTGGCGATGCCGTTGGCGTAGCCGGGTGCGTCGCCGAGCCACGGTGCCAGCGCGTTGCCACCGGGAGGCAGGCGCACCAGGCCCGCGTCGCCGGCGGTCGCGACCACGCCGCCGTCGCGGTCGATCTCGAGATCGTTGAGGCAGCCCGCGACGGCGGTTGCGGTCGCGAAGGACGTCGCCGCGCCGGTGTCGAGGTCGAAGCGCACGAGCCCGGTCTCGCCGCGCCGCGCCGGATCGTCGCGCACCGGCGTCGGCCCTTCGCCCGGCGCGGCGAAGCAGTGCACCGCCCACAGCGCGCGCCGGGCGGGGTCGACCTCGAGCCCCAGCACCGCGCCCAGCGCCGCGTCGTCGCCGAGCGAGCGCAGGGTGCCGTCGGTCTCGCGCGCGACGATCCGCCGCTGCCGCAGGCTGCCGACGAAGACCGTGCCGCGTGCCGGATCCCACGCGATGCCCTCGGGGAACAGGTCGCGATCGGGCAGCTCGAACGCGACGCGGCTGGGCGCGGGGGCGCCCGCGCCGGTCAGCGCCAGCGCGAGCAGGGCGGCTCGGGGGCCAGGGCCACGCGGACGGGCAAAGGTAGCACCGACACGGCGGTGGATCGTGGACTAGACTGATCGGGTGCGATGGATCTGCGGCGCGATCGTGGGGCTTTGGGGTTGTGTGCCCTGCGATGCGAGCGTGTGCAGCGACGCGCTGTGGATCACCCTGCGCGAGCCCGGCGGTGCGGCCCTGCGCGACGGCGAATGGACGATCGCGCTCGAGCGCGACGGCGAGGCGGCGTCGGGCACCTGCGTCGTCGCGCAGGCCGGTCACTCGATCCGCTGCGAGGGCCTGCCCGAGCTGTACGCGCCCATCTACGACGACCCCGACAATCCCCACACGGTGCTGCAGCTCTTCGACGAGGGCGCGCCGCCGCAGCACGTGGTCGTGCGGGTGCACCACGACGGCGTGCTCGTGCTCGACGCGACCTTCGAGCCCGACTACCGCCTCGCCCAGCCCGAACGTTGCGATCCCGACTGCGTGCACGCGAGCGTGACGCGGGTGTTCGAGCGCTGATCGCCGCGCGACGCAAACGTTGCAGCGGCGGCGCCGCGCCGCGCACGGCAAGCTCGCGAGCGATGGGCCTGGCGATCGAGCGCTCGGAGTTCGACGAGCACGACCGGGCCCGCTTCGACGCGCGGTTGCAGGCGTCGCTGTCGGCGTTGCGGACGTTGCTCGAGCGGCCGGGTTTCGGCGAGGGCCCGGCGACGATCGGCGCGGAGGTCGAGCTCGATCTCGTCGACGCCGACGGCCGCCCGGCGCCGCGCAACCGCGCGGTGCTGGCGGCCACCCACGATCCGCGGATCACCCACGAGGTCGACCGCTTCAACGTCGAGATCAACTCGAACCCGGTGGCCCTGGCCGGGCGCCCGTTCGCGGCGCTGCACGACGATCTCGCCGCGGCCCTGGCCGAGGTCGCGCGCGCGGCCGCGACGGTCGCGGCGCGACCGATCGCGATCGGGATCCTGCCGACCCTGCGCGAGGCGGATCTGCAAGGCGCGTTGACCGAGGTCCACCGCTACCGCGCGTTGTCGGCGTCGCTGCGCAAGCAGCGACCCGGCGGCTTCGCGCTGCACATCGCCGGCGAGGACACGCTCGATCTCGTCGCCGACGATGTCACCTTCGAGGGCGCGAACACCTCGTTCCAGCTGCACCTGCGCGTGCCGCCGCGGCAGTTCGCGCCGCATCACCATGCGGCCCAGCTCGCGACCGCGCCGGTGCTGGCGTTGTCCGGCAACGCTCCGATCTTCCTGGGCCGGCGGCTGTGGGACGAGACCCGCATCGCGCTGTTCCGCCAGTCGGTCGACGACCGCCCGCAGGCGGACGACTGGCGGCCGGCGCGGGTGTCGTTCGGCCACGGCTGGGTGCGCCACGGCGCCGGCGAGCTGTTCGCGGAGTCGGTCGCGCTGCACGAGCCGCTGCTGCCGGTGTGCGGCGACGAGGATCCGATCGCGTGCCTGGCCGCCGGCGGGATCCCGACGTTGGCGGAGCTGCGTCTGCACCACGGCACGGTGTGGCGCTGGAACCGTGCGGTCTACGACGCCGCCGGCCGCGGTCACGTGCGCATCGAGCTGCGCGCGCTGCCGGCCGGACCCACGGTCGTGGACATGGTCGCCAACGGGGCCTTCCTCGCGGGCCTGGTGCTCGCGCTCGCGCCCGAGGCCGAGCACATGATCGAGGGGCTGACGTTTTCCCACGCGCGGCACAACTTCTACGAGGCTGCGCGGCACGGTCCGGACGCGACGCTGCTGTGGCCGCCGCGGCCGGGCGCGCGGGCGCAGCCGGTCGGTGCGCGCGAGCTGGTCGCGCGGCTGCTGCCGCTCGCGGCGCAGGGCCTCGAGCGCGGCGGCGTGGCGCCCGACGAGGCCGCACGCTGGCTCGATGTCGTGGCCGAACGCAACCGCGCCGGCATCACCGGTGCCCGCTGGCAGCGGGCATGGTTCGCCGCGCTCGCGCGCAGCAGCGACGATCCGTCGGCGGCGCTGGTGCAGCGCTACCTCGCCGCGAGCGCCACGGGCGCGCCGGTGCACACGTGGCCGATGCCGTGAGCGACGTGATCGATCTCGTCGAGCTCACCCCGGGCACGCGGTGCCCGGGGACGCCGACGCGTTCCTCGCGGGGCTTTGCGGGCCCACCATCTTGCACGTGCGCGGCCGCGATCGCGGACGCGCGCGCGTGGTCGCGGGCAGCTTGCACGGCAACGAGCCCTCGGGCCTGCGCGCGATCCACCGCGTGCTGGCCGATCGCGTCGAGCCAGCGGTCGACACGTGGTTCTTCGTCGGCGCGGTCGAGGCCGCCCGCGCCGCGCCGGGCTTCGCCCACCGCATGCTGCCGGGGCGCCGCGATCTCAACCGCTGCTTTCGTCCGCCCTTCGACGGCCCCGACGGCGCGATCGCCCGCGAGGCGCTCGCGCGGCTGCGTGCGGTCGCGCCCGAACTGGTCGTCGACCTGCACAACAACACCGGCCACAACCCCGCGTACGCGGTCGGCCCTAGCACCGAGGGCCTGTACCTGGGCCTGACCGCGCTGTTCGCCCGCAGCTTCGTGCACTCGCGGCTGTCGCTGGGCACCTTCTCGGAGGCCTTCGCCGATCTCGCGCCGAGCATCGCGGTCGAGTGCGGGCGCGCAGGCGATCCCGCCGCCGACGCGACGGCCCACGCGGGCCTGCTGCGGCTGCTGCGGCTCGAGCACCCCGATGCCCTGGTCGCGCCCGACAAGCTCGCGATCCTCGTCGACCCGGTGCGCGTGATGCTGCAGCCGGGTGCCTCGCTCGCCTTCGCGGACGCGCCGGTGCCCGGCAGCCAGCTGACCTTGGTGCCCGACGTCGACCGCCACAACTTCCAGACCCTCGCGCCCGGCACCGCGCTGGGTTGGATCGAGGGCCCGTGGCCCCTGGTCGCGCTCGACGAGCACGGCCGCGAGCGCGCGCACGAGCTGCTGCTCGACGACGGCGGGATCCTGCGCACGCGCACCACGATCGTCCCGATGATGGCGACCACCGACGTCGCCGCGGCACGCGGGGACTGCCTCTTCTACGCCGCGTCGCGGCAGCAGTGACGGCGACGACTGCGTCGCAACCCGCACGCGAGCAGCAGCAGCAGCCACGGCGCGGGTCGATGCCGGGCGGCGTTGCATCCGCGGGCGGCGTCGGGGGTCTGCGCGGCCGTGGTCGCAGTGGCGGTCGTGGTCGGATCGTCGGTGTCGTCGCCGCTGGACCCGTGCGGCGCGTCGCTGCCCGTGGCGCCGGTGTCGGTCGCGACGCCGTCGCTCGATCCGTCGCCGTCGTGCGTGCCGGCGCCGGTGCTGCTGGTGCCCTCGCCACCGCTGCTGCTGCTGCCGCCGCTGGCGGCCTCGCACGGCGGCAGATCGGCGCCGACCAGGCGCACGTCGGCGCAGCTGTAGTAGCCGCCGTTGCCCGAGGCGGTCCACTGCAGCAGCTGCAGCGTGCACGCGTCGCAGGTGCACGCCGGCAACGCGACCGACAGCGTGTGCTCGCCGGCCTCGCCCAGATCGGGCGTCGTCGCCAGCACCGCGTCGTCGAAGCCGGCGTCGTCGGCGGCCGCGAACGCGATGCGGAACGCGTTGTCGTGGCTGACGTCGACGATCCAGCGCAGCTCGACCGTCCCGCCGGCCGGCAACGCGGTGATCGTCCCCGCCGGTGCCACGCCGCCGCACGGACCCTCGGTCAGGCCGGTGTTCCCGCTGCGCGGCGGCGGGTCGACCAGCGCCGCGTGGGCGTGGGCGATCGCCGGCTGGGCCAGGGCGAGCGTGGTGCAGACCAAGACGGAGCAGCGGCGCATGGCGGCGCGTATCCCGGGCCCGGGCCGGCGGTTACCGCGGCGCGTCGACGGGGTACGCTGTGGCCAGCATGTCCGAGCCCCGTGCCGTCGTCGAGGCCTTCATCGCCGCGTACCACGCGTGGAACGCCGACGCGCTCGCGCGCGACGACGACACCGACGAGGGCGACGAGGCCATCGAGACGTCGTACCGCGCGCTGGTCGATCGCTTCTGTCCGCCGGACACGCCGTGCGAGCCCGTGAGCTACGGCGAGCCCGGGCTGCACGACCCCGCGCGCGAGCGGGTGGACGCGGTCGCAGAGCAGGGCGCGACCGCGGTCGTCACCACGGTCGCTGCGACCGCCGCGGGCGGCACGTCGCGCTTCGAGTACCAGCTGGTGCACGACCACGGCCGCTGGTGGGTGGTCGGCATCGACGTGCTCGCCGACGGCACACGCTTCCCGTCGCTGTGACGCGCGACTGCGTTGCCACGACCGTCACCGTGACCACGCGCTCGTCCGCGAGGCCGTGGCGGCGCCAGCCGACCCGGAGCAACCAGCCCGAGCACGCGGTTGAGCCCTCGCGCGAGGCTGGTGCCGAGCGCCGTCATGCCCCGCGAGAGCGCGGCGCGCCCGTTCGCCTCGATCGCCCGCAGGTGATTGCGCATCAGCGACAGCTCGCAGACGCGGAAGTCACAACCGGGCCCCGACACGACACCGTGACGTACGCGTTGGCCGTTCGATCGCGATGCAGGAGAGCGCGTCGGATCGCGCGATCCGAGGCCGCACGGCAAGGCGCGCCACCCGCCGCGTTGCGCGTTCACGAAGCGGGGTCCAAGGTGACCCCGTGGCGCGTTTGGGCCACGGGTCGATCCGATGGCAGCGACCGGAGCGGTCGCGTGCGGCGAGCTCCTGCGTTGCGCTGGCGGCTGTGCTCGTCGGCTGCGCCGACCCGCCCGAACGCGAGCTTCCCGATCCACCCGATGGCGCCGAACTCGTGCTCGAGATCGGCGAGCTCGAGGTCTACAAGGCGTTCGACGGCGAGCTGTGTGCGGGCACGCTGCGCCGCATCGAGCTGCACGCGAACGGGCTCGCGGACCTGTTCGACATGGATCCGCCGCGGGCGCGCGTGTTCCTTTACGACGACGTCGACGCGGTCGACGAAGTGTGCCACTTCAACGTCGAGACACATGGCTGCGCTGACTGGTGGGGCACCAACGCCCTGCCCGACGTCGTGACGCACGAGCTCGTCCACGTCTTCGTCAACGCAGCGACCGGTGTGCGTACGAGGCCAGCAATCCAGGAGGGCGTCGCGTGGGCACTACAGGGCGACTGGCTCGTGCCGGGCAGATCGGCGCTGACCTACGAACAGCTCGAGGCGCTGCTCGCCGTGGACTCGCCCTTCGACGTTGCCGAAGCAGGGGGTGGCGCGCATTTCTTCGCGTGGGCGATCGATCGCTTCGGCGCCGCGGCGGTGCTGGATGCCCACGCGGCGACGGCCACGGCGAACAGCGACCAGGAGGTCGAGAGCGCGCTGGCGGGGAACTTCGGCTTCGACTCGTTGCCGAGCCTCTACGCAGAGTACGTAGCGACGCGGGCGCTCGAGTATCCCCCGATCATGGACTTGGCGGTGGTGCTCACCGGCGAGGAGCTCGCGGCCGGCACGACCCTCGACACGTCGTGCGCCGGTGCCGCGACCGAGGGCCCGACAAACGGTGAGATCACCACACGCGTACTCCTCGAAGTCGCTGGACCAGGTGAGTACGGAATCGAGTATCGCCCTCTGCCGCCGTGTCCGCCTCGATGGCGGTCGACTGAACCCGTCTTCGATCGGCCGGATGACGAGCTTCAGGTCGCGGAGATGTGTGCGTTCGATCAGGACCCCCCGCACGTGGTGTTCCATCTTTCGGGGCACTACGAGATCTCGTTTGGCGACGTTTGGTGCCCCGCTGTGCCGCCCGCGCAGGTCACCTTGTCGTCGCGCTTTCTGAACGGCGGCGACGAGTGCACCGCTCCGTGAGTCCGTGGATCCCGCTCGAGACGGAGACCACCGCCAACGCATGCTGCGCTGGATGGGGTGGTGTCGGGACGGCACAGACGTTGCTGGCGTTCAGACCGTCGCCGCAGCGCAGCGCTCGTCCCGGCGACACAGTGGAGCGCGGCGCGACGCGACCACGACCAGTGCACACGCGAAGCAGCGTGATGCTGCCGTCGCCGGAGGGCTCGGCTCCGACCGCGGGGCTTCTCGTTCGTGGGCGCGGTAGGGTTCGAACCCCGGAAGCGGCAAGCGGCGGAACACCACGGGGTGTGCACGTAGGACCCGCTAGGCCGCACCGGGGGCTCGGATCCGTCGGAGCTGCGCTCCCGTCCTGTCCGCCGGCTCCCGGCCCATCCTGCAGAGTTGGTGACGTCGTCACCACGGCGCGGACCAACACAGGAGGGCCCCGACACGACACCGTGACGCACGCGCTGGCCGTTCGATCGCGATGCAGGAGAGTGCGTCGGATCGTGCGATCCGAGGCCGCTCATCAGGCGCCCCACCCGCGTTGCGCGTTCACGAAGCGGGGTCCAAGGTGACCCCGTGGCGCGTTTGGGCCACGGGTCGATCGGGTGGCCGCGGCGGGAGCAGTCGCGGGCGGTGACCTCGTGCGTCGTCGTGCTGGCCGTCGTGCTCGTCGGCTGCGCCGAGACGCCGGAACCCGAGCTTCCTGATCCACCCGATGGTTCCGAACTCGTGCTCGAGGTCGGCGACCTCGAGGTCTACAAGACGTTCGGCGGCGAGCTGTGTGCGGGCACGTTGCGCCGGATCGAGCAGCACGCGAACGGCCTGGCCGAGCTGTTCGACATGGATCCACCGCGGGCGCGCGTGTTCCTCTACGACGACGTCGACGCGGTCATGCATGCCTGCTGGACCGGAGTCTGGGGATGCGCGCGGGATTGGGGGGCAAGCGCCTTGCCGCCATCGGCGCTGCACGAGATGGCACACGTCTTCATGCGCGCCGCGACCGACAACGCGAACACGCGCCCGTTCATCGAGGAGGGTGCCGCGACGCGACTCGAAGGCGCGTGGGTCGACTACGGCATCGCGGGAGACGAGGACTTGGTCCAGGCACTCGCGTCGAAGTCATCGCTCGATGCATCGCGGGGCCTCGGCGCCCACGTCTTCGCGTGGGCGCTTGACCGCAACGGTTTCCAGAGCATCGTCGACGCTCACGTCGACACCGCTGGAGTCGAGGATGAAGAGGAGCTCCAGCGAGCCTTCGCCGCTGCTTTCGGTTTTGCGTCTCTCGACGAGCTCGCGGCGGAGTTCTGGGCGACACGGCGATTGCAGTACCCCGCGCTGCCGGACACCGTCGGCGTCCTTCGCTCTGATCAGCTCATGGCTGGCGCCCACGTCGACGCATCATGCGGAGGGCCGTACACCGAGGGCCCGCAGCCAGGCGCAGCTCTGCGCACGACCTTCCGGCTCGAGATCACCCAGCCCGGGCTCTACGAAGTCGAGCACGATCCTATCCCGGCGCTCACGTTCTGGAAGCCGTTGCTGCGACCGACGGACCCAGCCTACGACGCGATGCTCGCGGCATATGCCGACGTCTGCGTCGATGGCGAGCACATCGCCTTCCCCACGCCTCAGCAGTACGAGGTCGGCTTCGACCACGCGCTTGCCGAGACTTTCGACGCTTCGGTGTCCGCCACGTACGTGGGCGGCGATGCATGTCCTTGATCGCGATCCGCTGTGATTCACCGGCAACGAACGCCAGGAGGTTCTCGTGTCCGCGAACAACACAAGGTCCGCTTGCCTCGCCCTACTCGCCGGCCTCGCGGTTTCCTCCGCGTGCAAGCAGCATCCCCCCGGCGTCGCCGACTGCCCCATGGGCGGAGAGTCCGGCGAGGCCTGCAACGTGCGGGGTTTCCTCGGGACCTCAGCGGGACCCCCGGATCGGCCCGGCTCGTCAGAAACCCGTCTATCTTCGTGGGCGCGGTAGGGTTCGAACCTACGGCTTCCACCGTGTGAAGGTGGCACTCTACCGCTGAGTTACGCGCCCGGTAGACCCCGTGCGGGCGTGGGCCCGGCGGGGGTGCAGATGTCTAGCCGCTTCGCGTCCGGGTTGCAAGAGGGCAAAGGTGGCGTGGGGCAGGGGCGGGCGGGGGCGGCTTCCCGCGCCGGCGCGGGTGAGGCACGATCGGACGCGAAGCATGACGACGCGCAGCGTGATCCACACCGACAAGGCACCGGCGGCGATCGGGCCCTACAGCCAGGGCGTCGTGGTCGAGGGCGGCCGCACGCTCTACACCTCGGGGCAGATCGCGCTCGACCCGGCCAGCGGCGAGATCGTCGGGCCCGGTGACGTGAAGGCGCAGACCATCCGCGTGCTCGACAACCTCGCGGCGATCCTCGAGGCCGCGGGCATGAGCTTCCGCGACGTGGTGCGCTGCGGCATCTTCCTCGCCGACCTCGGGGACTTCGCCACGGTCAACGAGCTCTACGGCGCGCGCTTCGTCGACAACCCGCCGGCGCGCGCGACCGTGCAGGTCGCGGGCCTGCCCAAGGGCGTGCTGGTCGAGATCGACGCCATCGCGGTCGCGGGGCCGCGCTGAGGGAGCGGTCGTGAGCGCGGCGGGCGGCAGTGCGCACGCGCGTCCGCCACCGCCGGGCCGCTGGCTCGCGCTCGCGATCCTGCTCGGCGTGCTCGTGGGGGTGCCGTGGTGGCTCGCCCAGCAGATGGGCGCGCCCACCTCGGCCACCGACGCGGTCGCGCACGACGACGGCGGTGCGCTCGTGCAGCCGCTGCCGTCGCAGCCGGCCGCGCGCATCCGCGGCGTGGTGCTGCTCGAGGTGCCGCGCGAGTCCGAGGCGATCGATGCCGTGGTCGACACCGACGGCGACGACGCGGCCCCGCCCGCGCCGCCGGCGGTCGACACCGCGCCGCCCGAGCCGCAGCACTGCCGCATCACCGCGTGGCAGCAGGGCCGCGAGGTCGCGAGCGCGACCGCGTGCACGCCCGGCGGTGGTTTCGAGCTCACGCTGCACGAGGGCGTCGCCGGTCGCGTCGCGGTCGAGCTGCAGGTCGCCGACCGCCTGCGCGCGGTGGTCGAGACCGAGGTCCCGCCCGGCGCGATCGGGCGGCTGCCGACCGTGGCGCTGGGCTTCGGCGAGCGCCTGTCCGGCACCCTCGTCGACGGCCGCGGTCGCGCGGTCGCGGGCGCCGTCGTCACCGCGCGGCCCAACCCCGATCTCGACGAGCCCGAGCCCTGGCGCGCGCGGACCGACGAGGCCGGCCGCTTCCTGTTCGACACCCTGCCGCCGGGGCCGGTGACGCTGCGGGCCGAGCCCGCCGGCCACGCGCCCAGCGTGCTCGAAGCGCTCGCACCCGAGGCCGACGTCCAGCTCGTGGTCGACGCGCAGTTCGACCTGCGCGGCCGCGTCGTCGGACCGACCGAGGCGCTCGCGCGCGCACGCGTGCGGCTCGAGGGCTCGGGCGTGTGGCCCGCGCGCGAGGTCGCGTGCGACGCCAGCGGCGGCTTCGTCGTGCCCGGCATCGTCGACGGCGTGTACGCGCTGCAGGCAATCGCACCGGCCGCGAGCCCGGGCGCACCCGAGTACGCCTCGATCGTGCTCGAGAGCGTCGACCCCAGCGCCGAGCTCACGCTGGTGCTCGCGCACGGCTTCCGCATCCCGGTGCGCGTGGTCGACGAGGAGGGCCTCGCGGTGGTCGACGCGCGCGTCACCGTCGGCAACGCGCACCTGGGCCTGCTGCAGCTGCACGAGCGCACCGATGCCGCCGGCACCGTGCTGGTGGGACCGGTGCCCAGCGGCAGCTACGTCGTGCGCGCGGACGCCGACGGCCACCTGCCGAGCGAGCCGGCTGCCATCGACGTCGCCGACGGCCCCGCGGACGAGGTCGTGCTGCGCGTGGCCAAGCCCGGCAGCATCACCGGCATCGTCGTCGACGCCGATGATCGCGTGGTCGCGGGCGCGTGGATCGAGGTCGAGAGCGACGCGCCGTATTCGCTGGGCGAGCAGGACACGCGCCGCGAGCTGTTCGATCGCGCGGTCGCGGCCGCGGGCTCGCTCGGCGTCACCGCCGGCGCGGTGCCGGAGATCCCGATGTCGACGTGGCACGAGGACGACTCCGCGCCGGAGCCGTCGGCGGCCCTGGTCAGCGACGCCGACGGTCGCTTCACCCTGCCGGGGCTGGTGCCGGGGCTGTACACCCTGCGCGCGCGCCACGGTCGCTACGCCGCCAGCGACACCGTGGTCGTGCGCGTGTTCGCGGGCCACGAGCAATCGGGCGTGCGCCTGGTGCTGCGCGAGGGCGAGCCGCTGACCGGCCGCGTCCTGGACGGCAATCGCCGGCCGCTGGCCGAGGCCACGGTCGAGCTCGACGACGGCAGCCGCTATGGCACCAACTGGCGCGGCGAGTTCGATGCCGGCCTGCGCAGCGGTGCGGTCGAGCTGGTCGCGCGCGCGCCCGGCATGGTCGCGGGCAAGCGACGCGTGGTGGTCTCGGGCCCGACCGACGTGGAGCTGCAGCTCCAGCCGGCCGACGCGACCGTGCGCGGGCACGAGCTCGACGACAACCTGCGGCCGCTGCCGTCGGCGCAGGTGAGCCTGAGCCCGGACTCGCCGCTGCAGCCCACCGAGGTCACGTGGACCGACACGCGCGGGCAGTTTCGCTTCGACGACATCGCGGCCGGCACCGTGACGTTGCAGATCGAACACCCGCGCCACGCCAGCGCCCAGGTCTCGGCCAGCGCGACCGATCCCGGCGCGGCCGACGAGCTCGAGATCGTGCTGCGCCGCGGCTGGAGCCTTCGCGTCGACGTGCGCGACGCCGCGACCGGCTTCGCGATCCCGGGCGCGTCGGTGCTCGCCGGCGATCGTCGCGATCGCACCGATCGCGCCGGCATCGTCGAGTTCGAGGCGCTGGCCGAGGACCGCGTCGTCGTCACGGTCGAGGCGCAGGACTACGGTCGACGCACGCGCACGCTCGAGCGCGACGACGGCCACGATCGCGTCGAGCTGGTGGTCGAGCTGTCGCAGGGCGGCAGCGTCAGCGGCATCGTGACCGACTGGGCCGGCGATCCGGTCGCGTCGGCGCAGGTGATCATCGAGGTCGACGGCGAGGCCGTGGCCGAGCTGCGCACCGATGCACGCGGCCGCTTCCGGGCCGCCGGCATCCCCGAGGGACCGATCGTCTTGCGCGCCGGGCCGCCCTCGGATCGCGAAGAGGACTTGGCGCCCGTGGCGCAGAGCTCCGACGTGCTGCGCGGGCGCACGACCTCGGGCATCGACCTGCGCTTCGATCGGCGCTGACCCGCCGCGGCGCACGGCAAAACCAGCTACCATCGGCGCGCCATGGCGAACCCCCGCTCGTCCGAGTCGTCCCCCTGTGCACCGACGCCGCGCCCGTTGGCGCTGCCGCTGCTCGCGGCGCTGCTCACCGCTGCCGTGGGCTGCGACAGCAAGCCGCCGGCGAGCGCGCCCCAGGGCGGCACGGCCTCGCCGGCCAAGACCGGCGACAAAGGCGGCGGCGACAAGACCGCGCAGCCCTCGAGCGGCGGCGGCGACAAGGTCAAGGTCGTGGACGGCGGCGGCGACGAGCGTTATGCGCTGTCGTTCGACACGCCCGAGGCCAAGGCTGGCCAGCCCGCGAGCGTGACCGTGCGGGTCGTGCCCAAGGCGCCGTGGCACATGAACCTCGACTTTCCGACCTCGCTCAAGCTCGAGCCGCCCACCGGCGTGACGCTCACGGCCGCCGAGCTCAAGAAGGCCGACGCCAAGCTCGACGAGAACGCGTGCTCGTTCGACGTGAAGTTCACGGCCGAGCGGCCCGGTGAGCAGGTCTTCAGCGGCAAGTTCAAGTTCGCGGTGTGTCAGGACGAGGCCTGCTCGCCCGTGACCGAGGACGTCGAGTTCAAGGTGGCGGTCAAGTAACGTGGACGAACAGCACGTCTTCGACGTCAGTCAGGAGGCCCGCGCCCGCATCGGCGCGATGGCCGACCGCGGTCACGACCGAGTTCCAGGCCACGCGCCGGATCGCCTCGTTCGACGAGTGGTTCGAGCTGCTGTGCAAGGATCCCACGGTCCACGCGCGCTCGGCCGCGCAGTTCGTGCTCGACGCCTTCGGTCACTTCGGCCGTCGCGACGTCCGCACGCCCTCGGGCCAGATCTCGCGCCACCGCCTGTTCGACTGCGAGTTCGACGGCTGGCACCGGCTGGTCGGCCAGGAAGAGGCGCAAAACGAGCTCTACGACGTGGTCTCGGGCTTCGTGCGGCTGGGCCGCGTGAACAAGACCGTGATCTTGCACGGGCCCAACGGCAGCGCGAAGAGCACGATGCTCGAGTCGCTGCAGCGCGCGCTCGAGGTCTACTGTCGCACCGATCGTGGCGCGTTGTACCGCTTCGCCTGGGTCTTCCCCAACCGCCGGCAGCAGGGCGGCGGCATCGGCTTCGGCCAGGCCGCGGCGCTGCGCGACGCGTTGGGCGAGGAGACCTTCGCGCGGCTGTCGAGCAACGAACTCGAGGCGCGCCTGGTCGACGAGACCAAGGACCACCCCATCTATCTCATCCCGCTGCAGGCCCGGCGACGTCTGCTCGAGGACATCTGCGCCGCGCACCCCGACTTCGTGATCAGCGACGCGATCCTCTACGGCGAGCTGTCGCATCGCAACCGCAAGATCTACGACGCGCTGCTCACCGCCAACCAAGGTGATCTGCGCAAGGTGCTGATGCACGTGCAGGTCGAGCGCTTCTTCGTCAGCCGGCAGTACCGCTCGGGCCTGGTCACGGTCGAGCCCAGCAGACCGTCGACGCGCGCAGCTACCCGGTCACCGGCGACGCCGCGTTCGGTCACCTGCCGCCCTCGGTCGGGGGCCAGGCGCTGTATGCCGTGCAGGGCGATCTGGTCGACGCCAACCGCGGCATCATCAACTTCAGCGACCTGCTCAAGCGCCCCTACGAGCACTACAAGTACCTGCTCACCGCGACCGAGACCGGCAAGGTCGCGCTCGATCGCATCGTGCTCGGGCTCGACATGGTGCTCTGCGGCAGCGCCAACGATCTCGACCTGCTCGAGTTCCGCGCGCCCTGCGATCGGGCGAGTACCAGAGCTTCCGCGCGCCTCGAGCTCATCCGGGTGCCGTTCTGCTCGACTTCCGCGTCGAGGCGGAATCTACCAGGAGCAGGTCGGCGACATCCTGCGTGGGGTCCACGTCGCGCCGCACGTGACCAAGATCCTCGCGCTGTGGGGCGTGATGACGCGCCTGCGGCCTTCAAGGTCGACAACTACTCGGCCAAGATCCGCCGGGTGCTCGAGCGGCTCACGCCGATCGAGAAGGCCGATCTGTACGCCTACGGCCGGGTGCCGGGGGGCTGTCGTCGAGGAGGCCCGCGAGCTGCTCGCGGCGGTGCCGGCGATGCACCAGGAGAAGTTCGCGCCCGCGTTCGTGCGCGCCGAGGGCAGCGACCACTACCTGGGCGACTACGAGGGCAGCTTCGGCGCCAGCGTCCGCGACCTCAAGGCGGTGCTGCTCGCCGCCGCCAGCGATCCGGGCTCGACCTGCGTGACCATGGGCCGCGTGATCAAGGAGCTGCGCACGTTCCTGGGCGACTCCAACAACCATCGCTGGATGTCGCTCAACCAAGACGGCGCCGGCTTCCACCTGCTCGACGGCGACGAGCGCAGCATCACCGGCGCGTGCTGGTCGCGCTGGCTCGAGCTGTCGGACTGGGAGGTCCGCGAGGCGCTGGGCATGGTCGACGAGGCGCGCTACCTCGAGCTGTTCCGCAAGTACGTGGTCCACGTCTCGCACGCGCTCAAGAAGGAGCGCCTGTTCGATCCGGTCACCGGCGAGCTGACCGATCCCGATCAGAACTTCATGCGCCAGCTGGAGAAGACCATGGCGCCCGACGCCGGGCCCAACTTCCGCGCGGACGTGCTCTCGCGCATCGGCGCGTGGGCCCTGAGCCATCCCAACGAGGACCCGGCGTATCAGGAGATCTTCCCCGACTACTTCGCGCTGCTGCGCGAGGACTACTACAAGAAGCAGAAGGACGCGGTGCGCAAGAGCGTGCAGCGCATGCTCGAGCTGCTCGCGGACAAGGGCGAGCCGGCGATGCCGGAGGTCGAGCGCGTGTCGCTGACGCCGGTGGAGGAGCAGAACTCGCGTCACGCGCTCGAGGTGCTGCTGGGCGAGCACGACCAAGGCGCGCGTCGCGAGCGACACACCCGCGAGACCCTGCGCGAGACCCTGGTGCACCTCATCAAGGCCCGCTACTGACCCCGCGCCGCGTCGGCGGCCGCGAGCACCTGTTCGACCTCCCACCGGGTCGCGCGCTCGTGCGACAGCTCGTAGGGCAGTGCGTAGTAGAGGAACGTCTCGCCCAGCGGCAGCGGCGTGAGGGCGCCGCCTTCGTGCACGCGATAGGCCCGCGAGCGCGCGCGCATGGCCCCGGCCAGCAGCACGTCGCCCCAACCGCGCCGGCCCTCGATCACCTGCCACAGCATCGATCCCGCGACCTGGTTCTTCGCGTCCCAGTCCGCGCAAGCGCCGGCCTGCAGCTGCGCGCCGCTGCCGTCGACCACGAAGCCCACGTGTTCGCTGCCGCCGGGCCACACGATCTCGACCGCGAGCCGCAGCGCTCGGTCGCTGCGCCGGCTGGCCGGCCGCGGTCAAGGAAGCGCCGGCGCGAGCGCCGTTGCCGGCGCCCACCGCGCGACGGTGTCGCGCATCGTGCTCGCGTCCGCGCCGCCGAGTCGGGGTCGACCAACGCCGGCACGGCGAAGGGTTCGAAGGCGCGCGGATCGGCGCTCGACTCGATCTCCATCGAGCGGTGAGCGGTGGCCGACCTCGCTCACGCCGCCGGGCGGCCACTGTGAAGCGGTTGCCGACCAGGCCCGGCAGGACCGCCGCGCCCGGGCACGCGATCGCGAGGTCGTCGCGGGCGCGCGCCTCGGACACCGGGAACACCACCTGGTCGAGCCAGCGGGAATTGCCCGCGTGGATCCACCGGCGGCGGCGGGCACGATGCGCGGCCTCGATCGCGGCGATGTCCCGCAGCACGCGGTCGTAGCTGCGGTACGGGAACGCGGTGGCCTCGCCCATCTGCGCCGCGATCTCGAGCATCGGTTGCCACCGTACTACGCGCGAGCGCGACGGTGTCGAGCCGATCGCACGCAGGGCCTCGTCGCGCAATGCGGGCCACGTCCGCGGGCCCGCGCAGCACGGTGTCGACCAGGTTCCAGCCGACCCGTGCCGCCGGCCATGATCAGCACGCCCCACTCGTTGGTGCATCGACGGGGTCGTGACCAGCGAGACCTTGTCGAAACGGAGCAGGGTGCCTGGCGAGACTCGCGCACGTCGGGAAGCGCCCAGCGCGCGGGCGGCCCAGGCGACCAGGGGTCGGGCGTGATCACGACGCTGTCCGCGTCCGCACAGGCCAGCGCGTGCAGGCTCGGCGACGTCGAAGTGATCGCCGTGACGGTGCGACACCAGCACGAGGTCGGGTTGTAATCAGGTTCGTACAACGCGCCGGCGCGGCACCAGCTCGAACACGTCGGTGTGGTGGGTCGGCCCCGAGCAGCGGGTCGTGCACAGCAGCCGCAGGGGACCGGCTTCGACGAGCCACATCGCGTGTCCGAGGTAGGTCCAGTGCTTGCTTGTCGCGGCGGTCGGGGCGGCTGCGCGCCTTGCGAAAGCGTTCGGAGCGCGGCCGGATCCCAGTGTAGACCGGCGCGCGCACGCTGGCGCGTTGTCTCGCCCGCGGCAGCGATACCCTGGCGGGCGGTGGATCGCCCGCGTCGCTACGCGCTCGCCGTCGAGCTGACCAGTCACTGCAACCAGCGCTGCAGCTATTGCTACAACGCGTGGCGCGAAGACAACGGGCGGCAGGTCGGCGCGCTCGCGGGCGACGAGCTGTGCACGCTGCTGGATCGCGCGCTGCGCGAGGTCGAGTTCGACCACGTGACGCTGACCGGCGGCGAGCCGTTCGTCCGACCCGACATCTGGCGCATCCTCGATCTGTGCCGCGATCGCGGTGTCGGCGTGCAGATGATCAGCAACGGTGGCCTGATCACCGAGGCCATCGCGGCGCGGCTGGCCCCGTACCACATCCGCTGCATCCAGATCACGCTCGACGGGCCCGACGCGGCGATGCACCACGAGCACGTCGGTGGCGACGGTCACTGGGACGCAACGCTCGCGGGCATCCGCGCGCTGGTGGCCCACGGCGTGTGTGTGGTCGGTTGCATCGTCGTCACGCGCCGCAATGCCGCCCACGTCGGTGAGATCCTCGATCTGTTCCGCTCGTTGGGCGTGACGATCGTGGCGCTGTCGCGCTTCTCGCCCGCGGGCTACGCCGGCCAGTTCGCCGCGACGCTGCTGCCCTCGCGCAGCGACCTGGTCGAGGCCCTGCGCCAGGGCGAGCTGCGCGGCGCCGAGTTCGGCATGGAGCTGCAGGTGACCATGCCGGTGCCGCCGTGCGTGATCGAACACGCCGACTACCCGCACGTGCGCTTCGGTGCGTGCCCGATCGGCACCGAGATGCAGGAGTTCGCGCTCGGGCCCCAGGGCGAGCTGCGCTCGTGCACGCTGCACGAGATGCCCCTGGGCGACCTGCGGCAGCAGTCGATGGCGCAGCTGGTCACCGCGCCGGCGCTGGCGGCCTATCGCGACGTCACGCCCGAGTTCTGCGCGCCGTGCATCCACCGGCGCTCGTGCAACGGTGGCTGCGGTGCCGCGGCGGCGACGATGCTCGGCGATCCCCGCGGGCTCGATCCGTTCGTGGCCCAGCACGTCGACGACGCCTTCGCCGCCCGGCTCGCGGCGCAGCGCGAAGCCGGCGGGCCCCGGCGGCATCTGCCGGTGACGCCGTGACCGTGCGCGTGCTGCTGCTGTGGCCCGGCAGCGAGGGCGCGGCGGCAGGCAATTTCGGCGTGCCGCAGCTGGTGCTGCTGGGCACGTGGCTGCGCGAGCGCAGCGGTGCCGAGGTCACGATCTGCGACCTCGCGGTCGAGCGGGCGCTGGGCCCGGTCGACTTCGGGCGCCTGCTCGACGGCGACGGCCGCGGCTACGACATCATCGGCTTCTCGATCTACTCCTCGTTCGACTGGCTCAAGTGCGTCGCGCTGGCGCAGATGGCCCGCGCGCGCTGGCCCGACGTGGTGCTGGTCGCGGGCGGATACCACGCCAGCGCGCGGCCGCTCGAGGTCGTCGACGAGGCCTCGCCGTTCGACGTGGTCGTGGTGGGCGAGGGCGAGCTGCCGCTGCTGACGGTGGTCGAGTCGGTGCGCGGCGGCGCGCCGCGGCGCAAGGCGGTGCTGGGACCACAGCCGTTGGACGATCTGGACGTGCTGCCGCCCAGCGACTGGTCGCTGCTGTCGCGCTACCGCAAGGTCGCGCGGCGCGTGGCCTCCCAGGCCCAGGTCTATCTGTCGCGCGGCTGCCCGTTCGACTGTGCCTTCTGCATGGAGCGCGCGAAGCGGGAGACCGCGTGGCGTCCGCTCTCGGTCGAGCGCGCGATCGAAGAGGTGGAGTCGCTGCACCGCTTCCTCGATCTGCGCAGCTGGACGGTGTACTTCGGCGACGCGCTGTTCGGCATGCGCAAGTCGTGGCGGCGACAGTTCCTCGAGGCGCTGGCCTCGCGGGGGCTGCCGGTGGAGAAGTTCTGGCTGCTCATCCGCGTGGACCTGGTCGAGGACGAGGACCTGCGGCTGTTCGGCGCCGCCAACTGCGGCCTGGGCTTCGGACTCGAGTCGGGCGATGCGGGCCAGCTCGCGATCATCCGCAAGAGCGGCCGGCTCGACGACTACCTCGAGCGCATGGAACACATCGCCGAGCGCGCGCGCGAGTACGACGTGCCGTGGGGCGCCAACGTCATCTGCGGCCACCCCGGCGAGACCGAGGCCAGCCTGCGCACCAGCGCCGCGTGGCTGCAGCGGCTGTTCCTGCGCCCGCGCGGCACGACCGGCTTTCTCTCGGTCGATCCGTTCCGGCTCTACCCCGGCTCGCCCATCGACGCCGAGCGCCAGCTCTACGAGCGCGAGTACGGCACGCGCTTCCACGCGCCGCAGTGGTGGCACGAGGGCGACCCCGAGTTCCTCTCGGAGTGGGTCGATCCCTCGGCCACGCTCGACTGGCGCACGCGCGAGGCGCTGCAGCACGAGCTGCTCGTGCCGGTCTTGGCGCAGATCGAGTCGCACTTCGTCTATCGCGGCCAGGCGCGCGAGTACTTCCTGCGGGCGGTCCGCGAGCAGCTGCAGTTCTGTGCGCCGCAGCGCCGCCTGCACGACTACGGCCGCTACTACGCCTGGCAGGGCTACCTCGGGCGCCGCGCGCAGGCGCAGACCCAGCGGCGCGATCACCCGGCGCTGCGTGAGGCGGCGCGGGCGTGCCGCCGGGCGCGGGTCGACGACATCGCGCGCAGCCTGTCGCTGCCCGACGACGCGCCGGTGCTCGCCGCGCTGCGCGAGCTCGAGCGCGAGCAGTTCGTGCCGCTCGATCAGGTCGCCGAGAGCGTCGCCGACGTCGCCATCGCGCTCGACGACAGCGGCGCCGCCACGATCTCGGCCATGCACGCCTACGCGCGCGCGTTCACGCTGCTGCAGATCGGGCCCGGCGACGCCGTGCTCGACCTCGGCAGCGGCAGCGGCTACGGCACCGCGATCCTGCAGCGGCTGGTCGGCGTCGACGGCCGCGTCGTCGCCATCGAGCTCGATCCGGCCCTGGTCGCGCGCGCGCGCTCGCTGGTGCCGGCCTCGCCGCAGACCGTGATCGTCGCCGCCGACGCGCTCGAGCCGGCGCAGTGGCCGGCGCAGGCGCGCGCGTGCACCAAGGTCGCGGTCGGCTTCTGTCCCGGCGAGGCGATCCCCGCCGCGTGGCACGCCGCGCTGCCCGCGGGCGCGCGTGTGGTCGTGCCGCTGGCGGACCCGGGCGGCGCGCAGACCCTGGTGTTGGCCACGCGCACGGACGAGGGCTTCGTGCAGCAGCCGCTCGAGGCGGTGCGCTTCGTCGCGGCGCGTCGCGCCGTGCAGCAGGAGGCCGCGCCGGTGGCCAGCGTCAGCCGCGCCGGTCCAGCCGGCGGTGCACCTGCGGGTGCTGTAGCCAGCCGGCTCTGCGAGGCCGCGCAGCGCCTGGTCGCGATCGCCGTGCCGCAGCGCGGTCGCGGTGGCCTCGTCGATCCGCGCCGTGTCGCGTAGGCGCGCCAGCAATCCGGTGAGCTCGAGCGAGGCGACCCACGCGCGGTGGGCGGTGCGGATCGGATCGGGCCCGGGCGCGAGCCACCCACGCACGCGCACCAGCGCGGCGAGCTCGGCCGTGGCCCAGTCGGCGTGGGCCGGGCCCAGTCGCGCACGGCGTGCTCGTGCAGCACCATCATCGCCGCGTGATCGAGGCTGCCGCGGTGCCACGGCGCCGGGGCACCGACGGTGAGCGCGTCGTAGAAGCCGCGGCCGCGCGGGCCCAGCACCGCCGACAGCTGCACCGTGGTGGCGGCGAGCGATGGCGGTGCGACGTCGGCGAGTCGCGCCGCCAGCCGTGCCGCCTGGCGTTGCAGCGCCGGCGCGACCGTGGCGTCGAAGACCGCGCGCCAGCGCGGCAGCGCCAGGGCGCAGCCCAGCACGAACAGCTCGAAGCCGGGTGCGCCGCGGCCCGCAACGCCGCCAGCAGCGACGGGTCGTCGACATCGGCGGCGTCGAGCTCGGCCACGCCGCGGCCCCGCACGCGCTCGAACGCGGCCAGCGAGGCGAACAGCAGCGGCACGCGGTGGATCGGCGACGCCGGCCTGTCGGCGACCACGCCCGCGATCACGGCGCCATCGTGCAGCAGCGTCGGTTCGTGCAGACCCAGCGTCGCGGCCCACTGCAGGTAGCCACGGTCGAACAGCGAGCCGGCGTCACGCAGCGGCACGTGGGCGAGCACGTGCAGCGCGAGCTCGCGCCACGGCTCGCACGGCACCGCCGCGGGCGCGGGGGTCACCGCGGCTTGGCCACGCGCAGGCACACCTGCGGCGGCGGCTCGGGCGGGGGATCGTCGGGCGGCCGCACCTGAGGCACGGTCGCGGCGGCGTGGGCCGCTCGGCGGCGGCGCGACTTCGAGGCACGGCTGCGGCTGCGCGCCGGAATCGTCGGGCACCGCGATGTCGAGGCACGGCTGCGGTTGGCCGGCGTCGCCGCCAGCGCCTCGGTGGGCGCGGCGACCTCGAGGCACGCCTGCGGCGGGGCTCGGCACCGCCCGCGCCTTCGAGCGGCTGCGGCATGCTCAGGCACACCTGCGGCTCGGCGTTGCGCTTGCACGCGGCCGACGTCGCCAGCCCCGACAGCGCGAACGCGATGAAGCGTTGCCGCCGGGCGAGGATGGCGGCGCGATCGGGGTCGGCGGCGATCGGAGCTTCGTCGTCCTCGGGTCGGCGCGTCATCGCGGGGCGATCGTAACACGGTCGCGCGGCCGGCTCGCCGGGCTGCAGCGGATCAGCCGTCGCCGGACGATTCGCTGCCGTCGCTGGGCCCCGCTGGGCTCTCGACCACCAGCGGCTGGCAACCGCGGCGTGCCGCGCGAGCAGCTCGGCGATGCGGTTGTGCGTTGCCCGGCCGCACCGGCATCGGCCTTGCGCAGGCCGTTGAAGAGGATCGCGAAGGCGATCGGCGCGCGGCCGGGCGCGCCGGCGTAGCCCGACAGGCAGTACACGCCGTCGAGCGTGCCGGTCTTGGCGCGGATGAAGCCGCGGCGGTCGCTCTGCTCGAGCCGCGAGCGCGTGGTGCCGTCGACGCCCATGATCGCCAGCGACGCGAGAAGTCGCTGGCCACGCGGAAGTCGTGGTGCACCGCGCCGAGCATGCCGACCAGCTGCGCCGCCGACACGCGGTTGGTGTCGTACAGGCCCGAGCCGTTGGTCAGCCGCAGGCCATCGTGGCCGACGCCGAGCTCGTCGAGGAACTCGCGCTCGCGCACCAGCGCGCCGGCGAAGCTGGCCGGTGCGCCGGGGGCCGACAGACCCTTGAGGATCTGCTCGGCCATGAAGTTGTTCGAGTGCTTGTTGACCGCGCGGATGAGCACCGACAACGGCTCGCTGTGGTGCACGCCCGTGAGCACGCCGTCGTCGGGGACCTTGCCGAGCTTGACGCGGCTGCGGCCGAGCTTGATGCCGGCGTGCTTGAGCGCCAGCGCCAGGACCTCGCCGGCGTAGCGCGAGGGCTCGGCGATGGGGTAGCGGTAGGACTGGCTGCCGGCGTCGACCCCGATGCTGCCGCGCAGCAGCACCTTGGTCTTCTTGGCCTTGGCGTCGTATTCGACCCCGACCGCGAGGCGATCGAGGTGACCCGCGGCGGTCTTGGCCTCGATCTCGAGCTCGACCTCCGGCACCGGCGGCTCGATCGCCGCGAACGGCGGTGCATCGGGCGTGTCGCCCGGGCGCACGCGCAGCTCGAAGGTGTTGAAGTTGACCGACGCCGCGCCGCTGGGTGCGCGGTAGGCCGCGAGCTCGTCCTTCTGGTCGAAGCCCGGCGGCAGCTCGTCGCGATCGAAGTGCGACGCGTCGACGACGATGCCGCCGCCGATGCGCCGGATGCCGCGCGCGCGCAGATCGGCCGCGAGGCGATCGAGGTCCTCGGTCACCAGCGCCGGGTCGCCGCCGCCGCGTAGCCACAGGTCACCTTCGATGACCGCGCCCTGCAGCGCGTCCTTGCCGTGATACAGCCGTGTCGCGTAGCGGTGGGCGGGGCCCAGAAGCCCCAGGGCCGCGGCGGTGGTGACGAGCTTGACGTTGCTCGCGGGGTTGAGCGGCACGTCGGCACCGCGGCGGTACAAGGTCTTGCCCGACTCGAGGTCGACCGCGACCACGCCGATCTGTCCGGCCGCGAGAAACGGCTGCGCGAGCGCGGCGTCGATCTGACCCTCGAGCGTCGCGGGGAACTCGGCCGCCGCGGCGACCTCGGGCGGCACCGCCGGGGCCGCCGGCGCAGCCGAGGCGGCACCGCGTGGCCCCGATACGCCGGTCGCGAGCACCAGCGCGGCCAGGACCGCGAGCCCGCGGCCGGACCCCCGGGTGAGGGAGCGGGAACGCGCGAAGGGCGTTGCGGTGCTGCGCATCGACGTCGACTCCGATCAGCGTACTCAATGGCTCGCGGCACGCCAGCTTTTCGGCGGCGCGCACCGCCGCAGCCGGCGCCAGCAACGGCGCAAAGCTTCATCGCTCGCGCGCACCCGGGTATGATCGGCCGAGCTGGTGCCCCGCAAGGCGCCGGTGGGGTTGCGGGATCATGCGGCGCGTGGATTGTCTGGCCAAGTCTCGTTCGTTGCTCGCCCTCGGGCTGCTCGCGTGTTCATGGGGCTGCAAGGCCGAGGACAACGACGCCCCCGCGGTCGATCTGACCATGACCGGGGCGTCCTTCACCGGCACCGGCACGGGCGTCGACACCACCAGCAGCACCTCGGGCAGCGGCAGCAGCGGCTCGGCGGACAGCACCACCGGGGGCGAGAACTGCGACGAGCTGGTCTGCGTCGGCCACGGCTCCTGCGTGGTCGACGACATGGGCGGCACCGCCTGCGTCTGTGACGAGGGCTACAAGCTCCAAGACGGCGGCTGCGTCGTCGACGAGAGCTGCGTGCAGGTCCGCTTCCTCGAGGATCACTGCCGGCAGAAGGCCAACGGTGCCCCGGCGGTGTCGCTGTTCTTCGCGGTCGACTTCTGCGCCGGCACCGCGGTGCTGCCCGACAAGTTCGAGCAGCTGGGGCTGGACTTCCTCGTGCTCGAGAACGGCGTCGACATCGACGCCAACGTCGAGAGCTATGCCACGGTCATCCCCAAGCCGGTCGAGTCCTACGTGACGTTGGTGCTCGACGTCTCGGACTCGATCACCGGCGGCGGCGACTTCCCGTCCCTGGTGCAGGAGCTGCGGACGTTGGTGGCGTCGCTGGTGCCCGCACCCGGGGAGCCCGAGGTCTACGTCTCGATCTACGTCTTCGGCCGCGACGCCGCGGAGTACGTGCCGTTCACGCGCGACTTCGCGGCGGTCGACGCGGCGCTCGACGCGGCCGCGACCGACCCGACCCCGGTGGTGCAGCTGGCCGGCAACGGCAACGGCACCGATCTCTACGACGCGGTCGAGCTGGCCATCAACCGCACCCAGCGCATCCGCGACCTGCGCGACGCGGTCACCTGGGGCGGCGTGCTCTCGACCGGGACCGTGGTGGTGGTGACCGACGGCAAGGACACCTCCAACGGCATGCTCGACCAGAGCCTGATCGACAACACCACCAACAACGTGGTCTCGATCGGCATCAGCGACGCGGTCGACCACGAGTACCTCGACCGCATCGGTCGCGACAGCTCGTTCCTCGCGCCGACCGCAGCGGAGTGGCCCGCGGCCTTCGCCGAGATCACCCAGCGCGTCGACGAGTACCCGCAGCGCTCGTACCTGCTGGCGTACTGCTCCTCGACGACCGAGGGGCAGCCCGACGTCGAGGTCTCGGTCACGGGCCCCGGCGTGGTCGACGAGAAGACCGCGGTGTGCAAGTTCGACGCGGATTTGTTCAGCTCCGATCCCGGCGACGTGTGCGATGCGCTGTACTTCTCGACCGAGTGCGGCACCGCCACCTGCGGCGGCCTGACCGCGTGCGGCAGCTGTGCCGACGACCAGTGCTGCGACGGCTCGACCTGCATCGCGCCGCAGACCGCCAACCCGTGCGACGCACAGGACGACCTGTGCGACGCAGCCGACATGATCTGCGGCCCCGGGCTGCTGTGCGAGGCGCCCTCGGACATCGGCGGGCCCTGCGACCCCGGCTGCGAGCCGGGCGTGGGCTTCTGCCCGCCGGACTCGACCGAGTGCGTGCCGGTGCGGCAGATGGGCGACGTGTGTGAAGTGCCGCAGGAGTGCCCGGAGCTCAACTGCACCCGCGTGAACCTCGACAACCCGCTGTCGGACACCATCTGTCGCCCGCGCGCGCTGCTGTACGATCACTGCGGCTCGGACGACGCAGTGTGCGAAAAGGGCGGCTACTGCGAGTCGGAGTGCAAGCCCAAGAAGCACCCGTACGCGACCTGCAACGGGTCGGACAACTGCCGCTACCCTTCGTGCATCTCGGTCGAGGGCGCGGGCAGCATCTGTGCCGCCGCGGGCGGGGCCTGCTACTGGTCGTGGGACGAGAAGGTGCCCGGCTGAGGCATTCGCCGTCGGGCTCTGAGTCTTTTCAAGGACCGAGCCCAGCGGTCGCGGCTAGAACACGCCGCGCAGCTCCTCGAGGCCGCCGCGCGGCGGCAGCTCGGCGTGCTCGCCGTCTGCGGCGTCGGAGGGGTCGCGCACCGGTGGCGGGGGCGGGCACGCGCCGGTCGAGAGCACGTGCAGTGCGGTCGCCAGGGAGTTCTCCTGCGGATCGCCGATGTCGCGGTCGAGCTCGTCGCTGCTGGGGCAGTCGGCAGTCAGGCCGTCGAAGTACTCGCCATAGCCCTCGGCGTTGGTGAGCTTGAACGTGATGGGCTGCAGGATCTGGTCGCAGAACTCCCACTGGTGCGAGCCGACCGGCTTGCCGCCGGTGGTGCCGCCGACCAGGCGTACTTCGGCCCACGGCCGCACCGCGTTGATGACGAGCTCGCTGGCCGACAGCGTGCTGCCGGTGGTGATGAAGATGATCTGGCCCAGATCGCGCACCGAGCCGTCGCGCCGCGAGATGCGACGCCGGGTGTCCTGGTCGCTCAGGCCCGGACCGTAGTCGACGCCATAGCTGACGTGGCCATCGGCGACGTCGCCGACCAGCAGATCGATGAGGTGGCGCGCGACCGCGATGCGGCCGCCGCCGTTGTAGCGTAGATCGACGATGACATCGCGCACGCCCGCGTCGCGGAAGGCCTCGAAGGTCTCGTCGAGGCGCGCGTCGGCGGTGTCGACGAAGGTCGCGAAGAGCAGGTAGCCGACCGGGCGGCCGTCGAGCTCGAGCACGTCGGCGACCGGCACGGTCTCGATCTCGAGCCAGTCCTTGATCAAGGTCGCGTTGCGCACGACCTCGCCGGGGCGCTCGAACTGCACCGGCACCGCGACGCCGGGCACGTCGTCGCCGTAGACCTCGTCCCAGCGATCCTCGGCGTCGATCTGCGCGATGGTGAAGCCGTCGATCTGGTGCATCACGTCGCCGCGGCGCATGCCTGCGCCGTCGGCGTTCGAGCCCGGCGTGACCCACGAGACCACGACGCGGTTCTGGCGGTCACGTCGGGTACGGAAGCCCAGGCCGACGATCTTGCCCTCTTCGAACAGCGCGTTGGTGCGGGCCTTGTCGCTCACGCGGCTCCAGCGATCGGGATCGACGCGGAGATCCGCGACCATGTCGCCGGGGCTGTCGTAGCTCGCGGGATCGACCTCGGGCATCTGCGCGGCCCACAGGTACGCGTCGCCCATGAGCGAGTAGACCCACGCGTTGCGATCGGGCACTTCGCACGAGCGCGGCCCGCCGTAGTCGAACGGGTCCTCGGTGCAGCCCGCAACCATCGCGCACGCCAGCGCCGCCGGCCCCAACCATCCACGAAACAGTACGCCCAACATCCGCGAACTCGACGCTATCATGGGGGCGTGCTCGTGCGCGACCGTCATGGGACCTGCCCGGATGCGCGCGCGTGCGCGCGTGTCGGTGGGCGTGGCCGACGTGGCGCGGCCGCGACGGCGTGCGCCGCGATCGTGTTCGCGATCGCCTCGGTGCCGCGGGGTGCCGAGGCGGCCGCGACTTCATCAGCGCCGCCGCGGGCCGCCCGGGACACCGAAGCGGCGGCGTGGGACGACGCCAGCGTCGAGGCGGTGCGGGTGCTTCCGCTGCGGGCCGACGTGGCGCGGGGACGCTTCGAGGTGAAGTCCTTCATGCTGCAGGGGATCCCGGTGCGCGGCGCGTTCGAGCTCGTGCACGTGGCGCCCGATGGATCGACGCGCACGCTCGCGGCGCGCGTGCCGACCGCCGCGCCGCAGGGCGACTCACCCCGGAGGTACGGGCGATGGCGTCGTCGTGGATCGATCCGGCGGTGGCGCCCGCGCCCGCCGCCGGCCTTCGCGCGGCGCTGGCGGCCGCGGGCGGGACCGCGGCGCCGGAGGGCCGCCGGTGCTGGTCTGGCGCATGGTGCTGGGCGCGGTGCTCGCGTGGGAGCTGCAGATGCCCTTCGACCCGTGGCAGGGCACGCGCACGACGCTGTGGCTGTCGGCCACGACCGGCGCGCTGGTCGACGAACGCAACCTCGCGTTCGCCTCGCGCGCGGGTCTTCCGCGAGAACCCGTCCGAGACGCCCGAGCCCATCGAGGTCACGCTGGTCGACATCGACACCGACGCGCCCGGCGTGCCGCTTTCCGGGCCACGCGTGCGCGCTCGTTCAGCTGCGTGACGGTGCCGCCGGTCGAGGTCCGGCCGTGGCACGACGACGGCCGACCTGGGCGAAGCCGCAACGCGTGATCTCCGACGGCCACGGCGATTATTTCGCGCCCGTGCCCGATCCGATCGATGCAGCCTCGGGCCGCGACGGCGACGACCTGTTCGCCGAGCTGTCGATGTACGTCCACGCGGAGCACTTCCTCGAGCGCATGGGCCAGCTGGGCCTGACGCAGTACCGCTGCGAGCTCTCGACCATGCTGGCGAACTTCCGCAGCCTGCCCGACGCCGACGACGGGCCGTACCGCCCGCTCGACAACGCCTACTTCACGGATCAGTGCGACCCGGCCGCGGGCGTCACGATGCTGTTCGGCCAGAACTTCGGCGAGGTCGACTTCGCGGTCGATGCCGACGTCATCTACCACGAGCTCGGCCACGGCACCGTCGCGCTGCTGACCCCCGAGGGCTTGACGCAGCCGGCCAAGCGCGTGGACGGCGTGACCAACGACGCCGCCGCGATCAACGAGTCGATCGCGGACTACGTCTCGATCATGCTGCAGCACGGCGGCGACGCCGAGCTCGCGGAGTACGTCGGCCGCTTCTGGCCGGCCCAGTCGACGCCGTACATCCGCACCGCACGCAACACCCTGCGCTGCCCGCAGGACATGATCGGCGAGTCGCACAACGACGGCGAGCCGCTGACCGCGGCGCTGTGGGCCACGCGCGCGCGGGTCGGCGCGGTGATGGACGGCATCGTGCTCGACATGCTGGTGCGCCTGCCGCCCGACGCGCGGCTCGAAGACGCGGCCGCGGCGGTGCTCGACGCCGCCGCCGACGCGCAGCACGCCGGCGCGCTCGGTGCCGACGGTGTCGCGCTGCTGCGCCGCGGCTCGACGGCCGCGGCCTGCTCGACTGCCCGCGGGTCATCCGCGATCTCGACGGGCTCACCGAGGGCGCACGAGTGTACCTGCGCAAGCGCAGCAACTCGGTGCTGCTGCCGATTCTGGCGGGCCGGTGCAGCTGCGCGCGAGTCGGTCCCGGTCACGATGCGCTCGAGCTCGAGCTCGAGCTCGACGCCCGCGGCGGCGGTGATCGCGAGGCGCTGCTGCTGGTGAAGCACGACGACGCGCCGATCGAGTTTCGCTACGACCTGGTCGCGCGGACGACCCGGCGATCCCAGCGGTGGCAGCGGCAAGGTCCGCGAGCTGACGCTGGTCTCGGGCGACTGGGATCGCGAGATTCCCGTGACCACGCGCTGCGGCGAGGCCTGCGACGACGGCGGGCGCTGGCACGCGCGCATCGACGGGCTGCGCCCGGGCGACGTGGTCCACCTGGGCCTGGTCGCCAGCGGCGCAGTCGACGCGGTCGCGACCGATCTCGCGATCGTCTCGGGGCTCGCGGCGGCCGACCAGGGCGAGGACACCGACGACGGCGAGGTGCCGGCGGCCGACGGCATCGACGCGGTGCACGCCCACGGTGCCAGTGCCACCTGCGCCTGCCGCAGCGATGCGACACCGCGCGCAGCGATCGCGGCGGTGTTGGTGGCGTGGCTGGGCGCGCGGCGGCGGAGGCGACGATGCGGCTGATCGGCAAGCTCGCGCACGCCCTGGTCCCGACCGCGATGTGCGTCGCGATCGTGGCGCCGGCGTTGCCGCGCGAGCACTTCGGCGAGGTCCCCGGCGAGATCGCGCGGGCGCTGCTGTTCATCAGCATCAAGCAGACCTGGGGCATGTACGCGCCCGATCCCCAGCGTGCGCACCTGGTCATGGATCTGGTCGCGCACTACGACGACAGCACCGAGGGCGCCGCTGCGCGAGAGCGACGACCTGCAGACCGCGTGGGGCACGACGTGGGCGTGGCACAAGCGCCGCGTCGACATCTGGCGCTACTACGCCAACTTCAACCCCGACAAGCGCAACGACAACCGCACCTGGTACCTGCGCGCGGTCTGTGTTCGCGAGGCCCGCACGTCGCGTGCCCAAGAAGATCACGATGTACCAGGTCAAGCGGCGCTTCACCCAGCCCGGCGCGGTCGCGCGTGGGGCCGAGATCTGGGTGCGCCCGAGCGTCGCCTGGTCACGGTCGCGTACTGCCGCACGGTGCCGACCGCCGAGATGATCGCCGAGGACGCGTTGGCCAACCCGGAGCTGCAGCATGGCTGACGGCGCCGGTCCGGCGGCGGAGCGCGGTGGGCTCGAACGCGTGCTCGACCGCGTGTGGCTGGCGCGCGAGGACCCCTACACCCTGGGGTTGCTGCGCATCGTCGTCGTGGTCGCGGTGTTGACCGGCAACCTGCTGTGCCACGTCGGCGCCGTCGCGGATACTTCTCCAGCCGCTCGCCGCTGCACGGCGAGTGGGCGCGCGAGGCGTTCCCGTCGCGGCTGTCGCTGTTCTTCTGGATCGAGGCGCCGTGGGCGGTGCAGGCGATCTTCGCGCTCGGCGTGGTCGCCCACCTGGCGTGGTTGGTGGGCTGGTACACGCCGGTCGCCGCGGTGGTCTCGTGGCTGGTGTGGGTCTCGATGTGCGGCCGCAATCCGCTGCTGTACTCGCTGCCCGACCAGCTGCAGATGGTCATGTGCACGCTGCTGGCGTGCATGCCCAGCGGCCGCGCGCTGTCGCTCGACGCCCGTCGCCGCGGCGGCGTCGCAACCGTGCCGGTGTGGTGCCGCCGCGTGATCATGGTCCAGATCGGCACGCTGTACACCGCGACCGGCTTGCTCAAGTCGGGCGAGACCTGGCACGAGCACGGCACCGCGCTGTACTTCGCGCTGGTCAATCCCTACAACCGCCACTTCGAGGCCGCGCCGCTGTTCGCGTCGCTGCACCCCTGGTTGCTGCGGCCGATGACGTTCGTGGTGCTGTGGTGGGAGATCCTCTTCGGCGCGTTCGTGCTGCTGCACGCGCTGCGCGAGCTGGTGGGACGCCCGCGGTGGCTGCCGGATCTGCGCTGGCCGATGCTGGGTTTCGGCGTGGCGATGCACGTGGGCATCCAGCTGGCGCTGTACGTGGTGTGGTTCAGCCCGCTGGTGGTCTCGGGCTACCTCGCGTTCCTGCGGCCCGACGAGGCCCGCGCGACCGTGGCGTGGCTGCGCGCGCGGCGAGGCCGACGACGCACGGCCGCGGCGGCGGCTGCATGAGTCGGCAGCGACGGTTGCGGTGGGGCTTCGCGCTCGTGGTCGCGGCGCTGCTGCTGCTGCACCTGCTGCCGCCGCGCGGCGGGCCCGAGCCCATCGTGCTGGGCGTGCTGCCGTGGACGCTGGCGTGGTCGCTGGCGTGGATGGCCGCCGCGAGCGTGGCGGTGGTGTGGATGACCGGGCGCGGGTTGTGGCCCGATGGGCCCGACGACGACGACGACGATCGATCGGGGGCGTCGCGATGACCCCGCTGTGGCCGCTGGTGATCCCGACCGCGATCTATTTCCTGGTCGTGATGGTGCTGGGCGCCGCCGCGGCGCGCCGCACCAGCAGCAACGCCGAGGACTACTTCCTGGGTGGCCGCAAGGCGCGGACGTTGGTGCTGTTCATGTCGCTGTTCGGCACCAACGTCACGCCGTTCGTGCTGCTGGGCATCCCCGGGCTCGCGTACCACGAGGGCGTGGGCGTGTTCGGCTACAACGCCGCGATCGTGGCGCTGGGCATCCCGCTGACGTTCTGGCTCATCGGCCGGCCGGCGTGGCACGAGGCCCGTCGCCTGCGCGCGATCACGCCGGCCGAGCTGTTCGCGGTGAAGCTGCGCAGCCCCGCGCTGGGCATGGTGCTGTTTCTCGCGTTCACGGTGTACACGCTGCCGTACGTGGTGACCTCGGTCATCGGTGTCGCGATCGCGACCGAGACCTTCACCGCCGGTGCGATCGACGGCCAGCTCGCCGCGGCGACGCTGCTGGTCGCGACGGTGCTCTACACCGCCGCCGGAGGCATGCGCGCGACGATGTGGACCAACGTCTTCCAGGGCGCGGTCTTCATGGTCTTCATCGTCGCGGCGTTTCTCGCCGTCGCCCACGGCCTGGGCGGGGCCCGGGCCGCGACCGCGGCGGTGGCCGAGCGCGCGCCGCAGCTGCTGGTGCTGGGCGACCGGCCGCGCTTCGCCCCCGCGGCGTGGGGCTCGTGGGCCCTGGCGATCTCGCTGACGGTCATCGCGTTCCCGCACATGCTCGTGCGGGTGTTCGCGGCGCGCGACCCCGCGGCGCTGCGCAACACCTGTCGGCTCTATCCGCCGGCGCTGCTGCTGCTGTGGCTGCCGGCGGTGATGATCGGCCTGTGGGGCGCGGCCGCGATGCCGGGTCTGGCCGGCCGCGCCTCCGATCGCATCTTCCCGCTGATGGTCGCGGCTCACATGCCGCCGTGGCTGCAGGGCGTGGGCCTTGCGGCGATCCTCGCCGCGGTGATGTCGACCCTCGACGCGCAGTTCCTGACGCTGTCGTCGATGCTCGGCCGCGACGTGCTACGGCGCGTGCGACCCCACCTCAGCGAGCGCGCCGAGGTCCGCTTCGGTCAGGGCTTCTCGATCGTGCTCGCGATCGTCACCTTCGCGATCGTCGTCTGGTCGCCCGACTCGATCTTCGCGCTCGGCAGCTTCTCGTTCTCGGGCTACGTGATGCTGGTGCCGACGCTCTACCTGGGCCTGCGCTGGCGCGCCTTCACGGCCACGGCGGCGATCGCGTCGATCGTGGCCGGCAACGTCGTGCTGGTGATCGCGCTGGGCGTGGGCACGCCGGCGGGGGGACTGCTGCCGGTGGCGTGGGGGCTGGCCGCGGCGCTGCTGGTCGCGCTCGCGGTGCCGCGGCTGCGCCCGCGTCAGCAGCCTTCGTCCGACGGAGTCGCCTGATCCAACCGCCGCACGAACCCGCGCAGATCCAACGTCTCCTGCAGCTGCATCGCGGCCTCGTCGGCGTGGTCGCGATCGAGGAACGCACCCACGACCACGTCGTAGCGCGCGCCGAGCTCGTCCCACGACTCGACCACGTGCGCGTAGCCGTGGCTCGAGGGGAAGCCGCCGGCGCTGTAGAAGCCCTCGAGGCCGAGCTCGGCGGCGTCGATGCGATCGACCAGCGCGGCCGCGGCGGTGGCATCGCGGCTGCTGGCGACCTGCACGGTCAGCGGCGTGTGGCCGCTGCGGCGCGCGGCGGCGACGGCCGTGCCGCCGGGGGCGAAGTGGTCGGCCGCGAGCTCGAACAGCGTGAAGGCCCGGCCGTCGTCCCAGGTGACGGGTAGCTCGACGCAGTCGACGTGGCCGTCGCGGCAGACCTCGATCGCGCCGAAGCTCACCACGAGCCGCTGGCCTTGGGGCACCAGCGCGTCGATGCGACCGACCCAGCGGGCCCAGTGGCGCGCGGCCTCGGGGCTCCACGTCGCGTCGGTCTCGAGCGCGATGCTGGTGCGTTCGCCGTCGATGACCACGCCGTCGAAGCAGGCGTGGGCGTCGCGGGCGAGGGTGAGGGCGAGCGGGGCGATGCAGAGCGAGAGCAGGGCGGCCTGGCGGCGGGTGGCGGTCACGACCCCAGGCATGAGCAACCGCCGTGCGCGCCGGCAAAACCCCAGGCTCGGCGCCACGATGGGCCCGTGTCGCGCGGCTGCGACCGCGTCGCAGGCCCCGGCGGTCGCGATTGCCGGTCGCAGCCGATGCTGCAAGCCGTAGCATTGGCGCATGCGCGCCGTCGGCCGGCCCGGCGCGCGCGACCGAGTGCCGCCCGTGTTCGATCCCTGGCCCGACGATCCCGATCCCCGCATGCACGCAGCCGTCGCCGCGTTCGCGCGTCACCACGACGACGACCCTCGCACGATCGTGCGCGACGGCGCGACCGTGACGGTGTCGCACGACTACCACGCGCGACTGTGCCGCTGGGTCGCCGCGCTCGCGCCCGATGCGAGTGCGGCCGTGCGTCTGGCCGCGCTCGCGCAGCACGTCCGTCGCTTCGAGCGCCCACGCGGCGACTACCCCGGCGGCGTCGAGGGCTACAAGCGTTGGCGCGCCGACGCGGCGCGCTTCCAGGCCGAGATCGCCGCGTCGACGCTGCAGGCGTGCGGGTATCCGCCGGACACCCTCGCGCGCGTGCGTCAGATCTTGCTCAAGCAGCGGCTGCGCCGCACGATCGAGGCCGCTGCTGCAGGACGCGGTGTGCCTGCGATTCCTCGAGGACGAGCTGCCCGAGTTCGCCCGCGGGCGCGATCCGCAAGCGCTGCTCGAGATCCTCGCCAAGACATGGGCCAAGATGACCCCTGCCGGTCATGCGGCCGCGCGGCGCTGCTGCGCGCCATGGACCCCGCCGTGCTGCCGCACTCGCCGGAGCTGCTGGCGCTGGTGGGCCTGACGCCACCGGCGTAGTATCGTGGCCGACGATGGCCAAGCTGCTCGACTACAACGCCACCCTCGTCGCGCGCGAGGACCTCGAGCCCGCTCTCGATCTTCCGCCTGCGCCCCGACGTGATCGAGCACAAGACCGAGGGGCCGTGGTTCGTGCCCGGGCAGTACGTGACCATCGGCATCAACCGCGAGGTCAAGGAGGGTGAGGACGACCCGCGGCCGCACTCGGTGCGCCGGCCGATGTCGATCGCGTCGCCGCCCGAGGATCGCGACGAGCTCGAGTTCTACATCCGCAAGGTCGGCGAGCCCGAATCGGACCTGCCGCTGACCCACCAGATGTGGCCGATCAAGGTCGGCGAGCGCATGTACTGCCGCGCGGTGCCGACCGGCCACTTCACGGTCGAGGGCACCGTCGGGCTCGAGGACACCCGGCTCAAGCTGTGCATCGCCGCCGGCACCGGGCTCGCGCCGTTCGTCAGCATCGCGCGCAGCCGTGTGCGCCGCGATCCCAAGGCCCGGCTCGACGACCTCGCGATCGTGCACGGCGCCAGCTACCCCACCGGGCTGGGCTATCGCGCCGAGCTCGAGCGCTACGCCGCCGAGAACGGCCTGCGCTACGTGCCGGCGGTGAGCCGCCCCGGCGACGGCTGGCGCGGCTGGCGGGGCCGCGCCGAGTCGATCTGCGAGGTCGCGCGGCGAGCCGAGGCCGAGGACGCCCTGGGCCTGCGCGCCGGCGAGCTGCGGCCCGACAAGGTCGCGGTGCTCATCTGCGGGCTCAATGGCACCATCGCCAACACCATCACCGGCCTGCTCGACCGCGGCTTCATCCCGGACAACCGCAAGCTGCGGCGCGGCCTGGAGATCGAAGACGATCGCCCCGCGACGGTGTTCTGGGAGCAGTACGACAACACCCCGGTCATCGACCTCAAGGACACCGAGCTGGTGGCCGGGCTGCGCCGCACGCTGCACGCGGCGTTGGCACGCTGAGGTCGCGCCCGCGATGGTCGCCGTCGGCGTCGCGCTGATCTCCGAGGTCTTCGTCGGCGACGACGCGGCTGCGCGCCTGCTCGCGCGGCTGCGCGAGGCCAAGGCCCGCGGTGCCGCGCTCGCGGTGTTGCCCGAGCTGCCGCTGCAGCCGTGGCGGCCGTGCACGCGCGTGCGGATCGAGGCCGACGCGGAGCCCGCCGGCGGCCCGCGCGAACGGTTGGCGGCCGCCGCGGCGCAGCAGGCCGGGCTCGCGTTGGTCACAGGTGGCATCGTCGTGGCGCCGGGCGGCCGCCGTCACAACGTCGCGTGGGTCCACGATCGCGACGGCGTGCAGCGGGGCCACTACGCCAAGATCCACGTGCCGCAGGAGCCCGGCTTCTGGGAGCGCGACCACTACGACGACGGCGACGCACCGCCCGAGCCGATCGCGGTCGCGGGCCTGCGGTTGGCGCTGCAGATCTGCTCCGACATCCAGCGGCCCGCGCTGAGCCAGGCGATGGCAGCCGCGGGCTGCCACGCGATCGTGCACCCGCGCGCGACCGAGCCCGAGACCTGGCCCAGCTGGCGATTGACGCTGCAGGCGACCGCGCTCGCGGCGGGGGTCTGGGTGCTGTCGGTGAACCGACCCGCGCCCGAGGGCGGCACGCCGCTGGGGGGACCGAGCTGCGTGGTCGCGCCCGACGGCACGGTGGTGCTCGAGAGCACCGAGACGATCGCGCTCGCGACCATCGACGACGCCGCGGTCGCGCAGGCGCAGGCGCAGTACCCCGGTTATCTGCCGCTGCGCAGCGACCTGTACGCGGCCGCGTGGGCCAAGGTGCCGCGGCGCGGCTCGCTCGCGTGAGCGCGGCTCAGCCCGCGGGCGCTTCGCTCGCGGCGGCGTCGTCCGCAGGGGCCGCGTCGGCGGCGGTCTCGGCTGCGGCCGGCTCGCCGCCAGGTGCCGTTGGTGCCGGCGGTGGTGCGCTGCTGCTCGCGGCGGGCTTGGCCGCGCCCTGGGCCGGCCAACCCATCAGCTCGGGCAGACGCTGCAGCGGCGGCGCGCCGTGGGCCAGCGCGGCGTCGTGGAACGCGGCCATGTCGAAGGTCTGGTTCGCGTCGCGGGCCATGACCTCGGCGTGCTTGCGCAGCCGCAGCCACGCCTGCGCGCCGACGAAGTAGGTCGACAGCTGCGTCGAGGTCACCTGCGCGCGGATCCACTTGCCGCGGGCCTCGCCCTCCTGCTGAAACGAGCGCTGCACCATCAGATCCATGGCCTCCTCCTCGGTCATCGATCCGGCGTGCACGCCGTGATCGAGGATCGCGTTGGTGACCGAGCGCAGATAGAACTTGAGCCCGTGCAGCGCGATGGCCTTGGCCCGCAGCGCGGGATCCTGCGCGATCTTCCACGCGCCCTTGCTGACGCCGCGCGGGCGCTTGTCCGACGGCGGCGGCGCGCCGGCGTAGCCGGCGTCGATCATGACCTTCTCGGCGTAGACCGCCCAGCCCTCGACGAAGGCGCCGTTGCCCAGGACCTTGCGCACCTTCGAGGGTTCGCGCTTGGCGAAGTACAGCTGCACGAAGTGCCCGGGGATGGCCTCGTGGATCGACAGCACCTCGAGCATGAAGTCGTTGTACTCGCGCAGGAACGACTCGCGCACGTCGGCCGGCCACGACTCGGGGATCGGCTGGACGAGGTAGAAGCTCGGCAGGCCGGCGTCCTGCTGCTCGAGCGGTCCCGGCGCGGCCAGGCCCGCGATGAAGACCCCACGCTGGTGCGGCGGGGTCCAGATCACCTCGAGTCGCTCGGCGTCGTCGGTGGTGACGATCCTGTTCGCCTTCACGAACTCGCCCAGGCGCGCGAGCTTGCCCTCGATGGCGTCGCGCAGCTCCTCCGGTTGCACGTGGATCGCGGCCAGTTCCTCGAGCACCGCGCGCACGACCTCGGTGTCGGGGTCGCCGGCGGCGCGCGAGCGCAGCTTGGCGATCTTGGCCTTGGAGAACAGCACCTGCGCGAGCTCGGTCGCGAGTTCGGCCATCTGCTTGCGCACGCGGCCGTGCTCGACCACCGCGACGCGACGCAGTTCGTCGGCCGAGATGCTGGTCTGCAGCGTCAGCGCGAGCTTGCGCGCGAAGGCCTCGGGGCCCAGGCGCCACTGGCCGGCGGCCGCCGGCAGCACCTGCTCGCGCAGCATGGTCTGCAGCGCGCGCACGGCCGTCATCGCGGCCGGGGTCGCGGCGGAGATCCGGCCCTTGAGCTCGGCCGGGGCCTCGCCGATGCGCTCGGGGATGACCGACTCGATGAGCGCGGCGACGCCGTCGAGCTGGCCGATGGCGACGCCGGTCTGCGGCGCGTAGGCCTCCGCCGCGACGAGGTTGGCCTGGGCCTGCTCGCACAGCTTGGGCAGCGCCTCGAGCCGCGACGCGACCGCGCCGACGCGGACCTCGAGCGGCGCGTACTCGCGCGAGACCAGGTCCTCGAGCCCGCTGCCGATCATGGCGGTGTACCACGACGGATCGCGACGCCACGGCTGCTCGACCTCGTGGCCGAACTTCTGCAGCTCGAGCTCGGCCGTGACCACGCCGACGTCGATCTGCTCGTCGAGGCTGAGCTTGCCCGCCGGCAGCTTCGCCAGCGCCGCGAGGCCTTCGTCGATGCGCCGACGATCGGCGGCGATGGCCTCGGGGCGCAGGTCGGGCCACGCGCCGTCGTGGCTGTGCTCGCCCAGGGAGGTGGCGGTGCCCGGGCGCGCGGCGAACCACGCCGAGAAGACCCCGTCGACGGTCTGCGCGAAGGGCGGGGGCGTCGCGTCCGTGACCGGTGGCTTGGGCGGCGGCTCCTTCTTGCATGCCGGCAGCGGCAGCAGCGACAGGGCCAGCGAGAGTCCCAGCATGATCGATCGGCGCGTCGGCATCGGGTTGTCCTCAGGCGGTGGTGATGATGGGCGGCGGCAGGTGACCCGTCTCGTTGAAGCTGACCAGGGCTTCGAAGCCGCTGCCATACACGCGCAGCTCGGTGATGCCGCAGTGGGCGATGTCCATCATCGCCCAGGCTTCGTAGGGCAGCCGCAGGGTCCGGCTCACCAGGTAGCGGATGAGGTTGCCGTGGGTGAACAGCAGCACCAGCGCGGCGCGGCGCGGCGGGCGGAAGAAGCGCTCGCGCACCTTCTCGACCTGCTCGTGCGCGAGCTGGCGCTCGTGCGGCGGCGTGGGCTCGAGCCCCAGCGGCAGCGTGCCGAAGTCGACCCGCTGCGGGTCGACCACCGGGATGACCTCGTGCAGGTACGGCTTGATCTTCACGCTCGCGAGCTCGAGCTCGCGCGCCGCGAGCTCGGCGGTCTGGGCCGCGCGCGGCCACGGGCTGGCGGAGAGCCCCTCGAAGCGCGCGGTCGAGGATGTGACCAGCTGCGCCACGCGCTTGCCCACGCGTACCGCCGGGCGCCGGCACAGCGGCGACAGGCCCCAGGCGGTGTCACCGAGGCCGCCGGTGCGCTCGTAGTGTCCGTGACGGATGAGGATCACGCGTCGACATGCGATCTCGTCGTCGGCCATCGAAGCGAGCCTGCGGGCAGCGGGGGCGCGACCGACCGTATCACGCCGCTCGTGCGACAGGCCAGCCGCGCGCCAGGGGGCGAGCCGCGCGTTCAGTGGAAGCTGCGCACGGACGTGCCCTCGGTGCGCAGCCGCAGGTCCGGATCCCACAGCCGCTCGGCGACGAGGTGCACGATGCCGTCTTGGACCTGCAGTCGCCCGCTGACCCCGAGCACGATCGCGCTGCGGGCCAGCAGCGCGTCGGCCTCGAACACGCGCGTCCACACCACCACGTTGACGAAGCCGCTCTCGTCCTCCAGCGTGTAGAACGTGACGCCGCTGGCCGTGCCGGGTCGTTGGCGGCAGATCACCAGGCCGACGTAGTCGACCCGCGCGCCGTCGCGCCCACGCACGACCTGCTCGGCCTGCGGCAGGCCCCGCCGCACCAGCTCGTCGCGGATGCAGGCCAGCGGGTGACCGCGGGTGCTGTGCATGCTGGTGCGGTAGTCCCACAGGATCGCCTCGCCCGCGGTGGTGCCGGCGAAGTGCGGCTGCGCGGGGCTGACCTCGGCCGGCAGCCGCAGCCGATCGCCCAGGGTCGACAACACCCCGCGCAGGGCCCAGATGGCGTCGCGACGATCGATGCCGAGCGCCTCGAACGCGCCGGCCTCGGCCAGGGTGTGCAGCGCACGGCGGGACAGCTGCGTGCGCAGCACGAAGTCGGTCAGATCGAGGTAGGGACCCGGCGCGGCCGCGAGCGCGGCGTGCTCGCGCTCGCCGAAGCCCTTGACGTAGCGCAGGCCCATGCGCACCGCGAAGCCGTCGTGGGCGTCGGGCTCGAGCGTGCAGTCCCACGCGCTGTGCTGCACACAGATCGCCCGCACGTCCACGCCGTGGTGCTTGGCGTCCTCGACGATGGTCGCCGGTGCGTAGAAGCCCATGGGCTGGGCGTTGAGCAGGGCCGCGGTGAAGGCCGGCAGGTGGTGGCAGCGCAGCCACGCGGTGATGTAGGCGATGAGCGCGAACGAGGCCGCGTGGCTCTCGGGGAAGCCGTACTCGCCGAAGCCGCGGATCTGCGAGAACACGCGCTCGGCGAACTCGGCCGGGATGCCGTTGGCGACCATGCGTGAGATCAGCCGCTCGCGGTGTTGTTCGATGCGACCCGAGCTGCGCCACGCGGCCATGTCGCGGCGCAGCTGATCGGCCTCGCCCGGGGTGTAGTCCGCGACCAGCACCGCGAGCTTCATGACCTGCTCCTGGAAGATCGGCACGCCCAGGGTCTTGGCCAGGGCGCGCTTGAGGCTCTTGTGCGGGAACTCGACCGCCTCCTTGCCCGCGCGCCGCCGCAGGTAGGGGTGGACCATGTCGCCCTGGATCGGCCCGGGGCGCACGATCGCGACCTCGATGACCAGATCGTAGAACGTGCGCGGCTGCAGCCGCGGCAGCATCGACATCTGTGCGCGGCTCTCGATCTGGAACACGCCCACGGTGTCGGCGCGCGAGATCATCGCGTAGGTCGGCGCGTCCTCGGCCGGCACCGTCGCCATCTCGAGCGTGACGCCCTCGTGCTGCTCGATCAGCGCGAAGGCCTTGCGCGTCATCGTCAGCGTGCCCAGGCCCAGCAGGTCGACCTTGAACAGGCCCAGATCCTCGACGTCGTACTTGTCCCACTGCACCACGGTGCGGTCCTCCATGGTCGCGGGCTCGATCGGCACCAGGGTGTCGACCGGCTCGTGGCCCAGCAGGAAGCCGCCGGGGTGGATCGACAGGTGCCGCGGGAAATCCGAGATCTCCTGCACCAGCCGCACCAGATGCGCGAACGCGGGTGACTCGGGATCGAGCCCGGCGTGGCGCACCGCGTCGGGCGAGAGCGTGAAGTCGTAGTGGCCCAGCAGCTTGGCCAGGCGGTCGAGCGCGGTCTGGGGGATCGCGAGCGCCTTGCCGACGTCGCGCACGGCCGAGCGCGCGCGGTAGCGGATCACGTTCGCGACCATGGCCGCGTGACGCCGGCCGTAGCGCTGGTAGACCCACTGGATCACCTCTTCGCGGCGCTCGTGTTCGATGTCGAGATCGATGTCGGGTGGCTCGGCGCGCTCGCGGCTGAGGAAGCGCTCGAACAACAGATCCATGCGCACCGGATCGATCGCGGTGATGCCCAGGCAGTAGCACACTGCGCTGTTGGCCGCGCTGCCGCGGCCCTGGCACAGGATGCGTTCGCGGCGGCAAAACTGCACGATTTCCCACATCGTGAGGAAGTAGCCGCCGTAGTCGAGCTCGTGGATCAGCGCCAGCTCGCGCTCGAGCTGGGCGTTCACGTCCGAGGGGATCGCACCGTGGTAGCGCTCGCGCGCGCCGGCGAAGGTCTGCTCGCGCAACCAGTCGATCTCGGACATGCCGTCGGGGATGCGCTCGCCGGGGTAGCGGTAGCGCAGCTGTGCCAGCGAGAAGCGGCAGCGCGACGCGACCTCGAGCGTGCGCGCGAGCGAGGCCGGGTCGTCCTCGAAGCGCTCGGCCATGGCCTGGGGCGTGAGCAGCTCGTGCTCTGCGTTGCCGCGGATCACCGTGCCGGCCTGGTGCAGCGTGGTGCCGGCGCGGATGCACGCGAGCACGTCCTGCAGCGGGCGTCGCGAGGCGCCGTGGTAGAGCACCTCGACCGCGGCGACCGTCGGCACCGCCAGCGTCGCGGCGGCCTGGCGCAGGCGCTGTTCGTGGCTGCGGCCGGCGGCGTCGCGGTGGCGCGCGACCAGGGCGTAGAGCCGATCACCGAAGGCGTCGCGCAAGCTCGGCAGCGGCGCGGGCTCGGGCGACAGCACGATCACGCCCGAACCCAGCGCGCACAGATCCTCGAGCGTCACCAGTGACTCGCCCTTGGGTCGCGCAGCGCGACCGAGCGACAGCAGTCGCGTGAGCGCGCCCCAGCCGGCGCGGTCGCATGCGAGCACGACGATGCGCGCGACGTCGCTGGGATCCTCGCCGACGGTGACCTGCGCACCCAGCAACAGCGGCAGGCCCAGCTCGGTCGCACGCACGTGCGCCCGCACCACGCCATGGACACCGTCGCGATCGGTCAGCGCGAGCGCGGGCAGCCCGAGCTGGTGCGCGCGCTCGACCAGCTCGGGCGGATGGCTCGCGCCCTCGAGGAACGAGAAGTTGCTCTTCACCCACAGCGGCACGTAGGCCATGGCGGAGGCCAGCGTAGCGCACTGGCTGCGCGCATGTTCAGTGTCTTGGAATTCGCGGTCCTGCGCGGCCGAGAGCCGCCCCGGGCGCGGGGTGCTCAGGGCTTCATGTCGAGGACCTCGATGTCCGAGGGCGCGACGATCATCTCGGTGAAGAAGTCCTGCACCGCGTCGAAGTTCTGCACCGCGACCACGCGGTCGTAGGCGCGCTGGGTCGTGAGCACGACGCCGCCGATGTCGATCGCGACGCCGTGGACATAGGGATCGACATCGGTGCCGGCGGTGGCGTAGGGCGTGACCGCACCGGTGAGGTCGGCGCGGATCATCGACGAGGCCCCGCCGGGCGGGTTGTTGGCGACCCAGATCATGCTCTGGCCCGCGTCGTAGGTGATGCCGATGGGCGTCTGGAGCCCGTTCAGGAACGGCGTGCTCGAGACCGCGACGGGATCGATCCGCAGCACCGTGCCGTGGCTGCCGGTCGAGACGTACAGCGAGTCGACGTCGTCGGCGGTCATGTCGACCACGCCGAGGTCACTGCCGAGGTCGCCGGCGACCGTGGCGGTGTTGCTCGCGAGATCGATCGAGACCAGCTGGGTGTTGCCGCCGGCCAGCGCCGCGACCCACAGCGCGCCGTCGCTGCCCAGCGCGAGGCCCTGCAGCTCGGGGTCGCTGCCCAGCAGCGCCGCGTCGAGCGCGACCTCGGCGAGCGTGGTGCCGTCGACCGGATCGAGCGCGACCACGCGGTCGACGTCACCCTCGGACTGCAGCGCGTACAGCGTCGCGCCCATGGGCCCGAGCTCGATCTGCACGATGCCGTCGAGCGACGGATCGCCGCCGACGATCTCGATGGGCGTGCCCTCGCGGGTGCTCCGGAGGATCGACGGCGAGCCGCCGCCGGTCTGATCGGGCGAGTTGAGCACGAAGTACCACAGGTTGCTGCACTCGTAGCAGGTGTCGCCCCACATCTCGTTGCCGTCGTCGCAGGGCTCGCCGGTGTCCTTCACGCCGTCACCGCAGCGGGGCAGGGTGCAGTCGACGCGACAGGCGTTGGGCTCGTTGGAGTTGCCGCTGGCGTCGTCGCACTCCTCGCCGAGGCTGGGATCGATCACGCCGTCGGCACAGTGCGCGACGCGGCAGTCGGTGCGGCACGCGTCGGGCTCGCTGTCGGAGTTGGCCTGGCCGTCGTCGCACTGCTCGTCGCCGTCGAGCACACCGTTGCCGCACTCGCCCGGGCCGGGCAGGTCCTCGGTGGTGCTGCTGTCGGCCGAGCCCTGCGTCATCGTGGCGCTCGCGTCGGCGGAGCCCGAGTCGCTGGCGTCGGTGCCGGCGCCATCGGCCCCGCCGCCGTCGTCGCCGCCACAGCTGGTCCCCAGCACCAACGCCGCCAACGCCAGCGCCACACCACCGCGATGCCCCATCGTCATGGCCGCACGATACCAGAGCGCGCGCGCGCCCGGCAGCGGCGCCGGGCTCGCCTGGTGGCGTCGTTGGTGCCGGTCGCGTCGCGGGCGGCGTGCCGCAGCCGTGCGAGGGCGTCGCGGCTCAGTCGACGATGGTGGTGGGGCCGCGCGGGCGCAGCTCCTTGGGCTCGCGCACCAGCACGGTCTGCTGCTTCACCGGCACGTAGCCGAGCTCGCGGTAGAACGCATGGGCGCCCTCACGGTGGATCTGGCTGCGCACCTGCACCCGGAACACGCCGCGCTGGGCGCTCCAGCCCTCGACCGCGTGGACCAGCGCCCGGCCGACACCGCCGCGACGCGTGCGGCTGCCGACCACCAGCACCGCGATCTCGGTTGCCGCACCGGCGGTGAGATCGAAGAGCAAGAACGCATGCACCGCGCCGAGCACCTCGCCGTCGGCGTCGACGGCCACGCGCAGGAAGTGGTCGCTGTGCGCCGCGAGCAGCTCGACGCGGCGGCCCAGCTGGGTCGGGTCGACGTCGTAGCCCAGCTCGAGCAGCAGCCGCTGCATCGCCGGCAGATCCCCGCGCGAGGGCGGGCGGAGGACGGGTTCGGACAGCACCTGCGAAAAGGCTATGACGGCTGGCGCAGCGCGGCAACGGGCCGACCCCGTGGCTGCGCCCGCGGCGGCCGCACCGCCCGCACCGCGTGCGCGCGCGGGCGTGGCCTGCCGATCGCGGCCGCATCGGCGGACGCCCCATCGCCGTCGGTGGGAGCTCCCGTGGGACGATCGTCGCGATGCACCCGCGCACGGCCGTCGCGACCCGTCATGGCTCGCGTGCGCGTGCCGGCGGGCCGTGGGCGTGCGGTCGCACCGCGCCCGTGCGCTGCAGCCGGGTGCTGCACGGCTGCGGTCGCGAGCGACCGCCGGATCGACTACCGTCGGCGCGTGGACGACGACGAGCGGCGGCGACAGCAGCTCGCGGTCATGACCGCGGCCTTCACCAGTCACGTGCCGCACAACGCCGCGCTGGGCCTGCAGTTCGAGCGCGCCGACGCCGGCGACGTCGAGGTCCGCATGGCCTGGCGCCCCGAGCTGGTCGGCAACCCCGACACCGGCGTGCTCCACGGCGGCGTGCTCACCAGCCTCGCCGACGCCAGCTGCGGCGCGGCGGTGTTCCTCGCGGTCGTGCCGCCGCGACCGATCGCGACGCTCGATCTGCGGATCGAACACCTGCGACAGCCACGGCGTGGCCACGCGCTCACCTGCCACGCGGTGTGCGAACGCATCACCCAGCACATCGCCTTCGTGCGCGCGACCATCCACGACGGCGATCCCGACGAGGCGGTCGCGCTGGCCTCGGCCAGCTTCATGATCTTCCACGGGCTGCGCGAGCCCGTCGGCGGCGGCCCGGCGCCGGAGGTGTCGCCGTGAGCGAGGGGTTGCGCGCGCGGATCACCGCGGCGAAACAGCGCGGCGAGTTCACGGCGCTGGTGGCCGAGATCCCGTACGCCGGCTTCCTCGGCGTGTCGCTGCGGCTCGAGCACGACGTGCTGGTGGGCGAGATGCCGTTTGCGCCGCGCAACGTCGGCAACGCGGCCCTGCCGGCGCTGCACGGCGGCACCATCGCGGCGCTGCTCGAGCTGACCGCTGCGTTCGAGCTGCTGCTGCGCACCGAGGCGCCGGTGCTGCCCAAGACCATCTCCAGCACGTTCGAGTACCTGCGCAGCGGCAAGCCGCAGACGACCTTCGCCGCGGCCGAGATCGTGCGCGCGGGTCGACGCGTGGCGCCGGTGCGGGTGCACGCGTGGCAGGAGGATCGCGCGCGACCGATCGCGGCCGCGACGATCCACTTCCTGCTCGGCGCGCGCTGACGCGGTCAGTCGACGACCCCGTGCAAGAACCATCGTCCGCGTGGACGATCGAAGTAGATCCACAGCAGCTCGCCGTGTTGGGTCTGGGCGTAGTAGTAGTCGCGCTCGACCGTGCGCACCCACCAGCCGCCGCTGATGCGGTAGGGCCCCCACAGCTTGACGATCGCGCCGCGGCGACCGAGCCAGGCCTCGGGTTCGTGTCGCGGTCGTGGTGGCAGCGGCACCGGCTTGGGGAACACCCGTCGCACCAGCGGCGTGGGCTCGCGCGGGTCGGCCTCGGTCACCGCGTGTGGTAGTCGCAGCTGCGTGATCGGCTCGAAGCCGGCGCGGGCCTCGGGCAGGTGCGCCGCGCGGACCACCGGGCGCGTGACCGCGGCGTCGCCGAAGGCCGCGCGCAGCCGTGCCAGCGCGCGGTTGCCCGCGTCGAGGTCGCGGCGGCGCTGGGCCTGGAACAGCGCCAGCTGACTCGCGCTGGTGCGCACGCCCTCGAGCTCCACGCGCACGCCGGCGATGGCCGCGGGCAGCTGCAGCGACTCCAGCCGCAGCCGCACCAGCTCGATCACCAGGGCCTCGTCGAGCGTGGGGCTCGCGGGCGCGACGTGCAGCGTCTGCGAGGGCTGGTGATCGAGCTCGAGCTGCAGCGCCAGGGCCGACAGCGCCTGGCCCCGCGCGACCAGCCGCGAGAGCATGCGGTGCAGCAGCCCACGCAGGCCGAACAGCAGCCGCGTGTGGTCGTCGTCGGGCGGATCGAGCGCGAGCGTGTCGACCACCGGGTCGACCAGCGGGCGGGCATCGATCGTGACCCAGCCATCGCTGGCGGCCTCGTGCAGCGCCGCGGCCTCGGGGCCGAAGCGCACCCGCAGCTCGGCCGCCGGCAGCTGCAGCAGCTGCCCCAGCGTGCGGATGCCCAGGACCCACAGCTCGTCGCGCAGCGCCGGTGTGATCGTCAGCTGGTGCAGCCCGACCGCGTCGGCCATGCGTCGCTCCTGCCGCGGCTCGGGCACCAGCAGCACGCCGGTGCGGGTGCGCGCGAGCGCGAGGCTGCGGAAGCGATGGAAGCCGATCACGCAGGTCGACGAGAAACCGCGCGCGCGCAGATCGTCGAGCAGCGACTGGCCCCACGCCAGCAGGCTGCCGTACAGCGGCACCAGCCCGCCGGGGTCGAGCCAGAACGAGCCCGGCGTGCCGTCGATGCCGCGCACGGGTTCGACCCGCGGCGAGTAGCCGCACAGCGCCACGAACAGCTGCGCGGCCATGTCCTCGATCGCGTCGCGTGCGACGGTGCCGGCGCGCAGATCGACCGCGAGGTTGCGCGCGGCCGCGTAGCTCATGCCCGGCAGGATGCGCGCACGTCGAGCGTGCGCGTTGGCGAACAACACCTTGGCCTGCGGTCGATCGTCGGCGACCACGACCGTGGGCGCGTCGCGGAAGCTCGGTTGTTCGCGCAGCAACAGCTGCAGCGGCAACGCCGGCACGACCACGCTCGCGATGCGCTCCATGATCTCGATTCCGCCCGGACTCCGATCGCTACCTGAACGGATGCACAGGTTCAATCGGGACGCGCGTTTCGGGGCGCTGCGGTGTGAAATTTCCGGTGTCTACGGGGTCTGGCCCCGTGCAGCGTCGCGGCCGCAGGCGTCACACTGGGCGCCAGAGTCCGATGGACAAGCCCGACGATGCGAGCCCCGCGAGGCGGCGCAAGCTGCTGGCGAAGCCGGACTGGGTCGAGGCCCGCGAGCACGCGATCGCGTCGCGGATCCGCGTGCACCCCAACGTGCTCTCGTCGGTCAAGCTCGTGGTCGTGCTGCCGCCGCTGGTGTTGGCGCTGCAGCAGGTCGACGTGCTGCCGTACTCGACCGCGCTCACGGTCTCGTTGGTGGTCGCGTTCTTCGTGCTCGACTACCTCGACGGCATCGTCGCGCGCCACCGTGGGCTGGCCACGCCGTTCGGCCGCATCTTCGACCGCCTGACCGACTACCCACTGCTGGTGGTGGTCTGCTACCTCAACGCCGACGTGCTGCCGCCGTGGCTGCTCGTGACCAAGGTCGGGCTCGATCTCATGCTGCTGGCGCTGTACGCCCTGGGCCGCGGCGTGAGCGACAACCGCCTGCGCACGGCGCTGTCGTACACCACGTTGTTGGCGCTGCTGCTGCTGAGCCAGGGTTGGGCCCCGCGCGTGCTCACGGTCTCGTCGGTCGAGGCGCTGCTCGGCCTCAACATCGCGTTCTCGGCCGCGGTCGCGCTGTCGGGCCTGGGGCTGCTGCGCAAGCGCTTCCTCGCCGACGTGCTGTCGGCGTGCAACCTGCTGTGCGGCATCGTCAGCATCCTGTTCGCGACCCGCGGTCGCTTCGAGATGAGCCTGCTGTTCGTGGTGCTCGGCGCCGCGTTCGACGGCTTCGACGGCGCGGCGGCCCGGCGCTTCGGCGGCACCCGCTTCGGCGTCTACTCCGACGACATCGCCGACGGCATCAACTACGGCATCGCGCCGGGCGTGGCGCTGTACTTCGCGCTCGGCGGCGGCGTCTCGGGCGCCGCCATCGGCGTGTTCTACTCGCTGTTCACCATCGCGCGGTTGGTGTTCTTCACCCTCGACAAGGCCACCAGCGACCCCAACTACTTCAGCGGCGTGCCCAGCCCCGCCGGCGGCCTCATCACGATGTCGTCGATCCTGGTGTTCGCGGGCGAGCCCGCGCTCATCGGCCTCATGGTCGGCATGGCCTGCGCGCAGATGGTGTCGTTCTCGACCCACTACCGCCACCTCGGTCGCGCGCTGGCGCAGCACCGTCGCGCCCTGGTCGGCGCGCCGGTGTACGCGGTCGCGCTGCTCATCGGCCTGCGGGTGTGGGGGGCCCGCGGCGCGGCCGCGACCATCTTGGTGCCGATCCTGTTCTACGGCTTTCTGCCCACGATGCTGGCGTTCCGGCGCGTGCTGCAGGTGCGCCGCGCGATGCGGGCGGGGCGGGCCGAAGCCGCCGCCGCACCACAGCCCGAGCCCGACGAGCACGCCGCGATCGCGGACGCGCCGGCCGTGCGCGGCGCGTGAGCGGTCAGCCGCCGGGCAAGAGCGCGTCGCAGGCGACGTCGGCGAGGCAGCCGCTGCACAGCTCGAGATCGCCGCGCCACACCGGCGTGATGTCGTCGGCGTCGTCGGTCCACTGCGTGGGCGACTCGACCGAGGCGACTGCGGCGCAGCCCTCCGAGCTCAGCTGCACCCACGCGCCGCCGACCGCGTCGCCGGGGGGGAACAGCGCGCCGCGGCGCAGCCACGGCTTGGCCGCGTCGTGGACCTCGTCGTCGATGGCCGAGTCGTCGAAACCCTCGAGCGTGACGCTGCAGTAGCTGCCCTCGAGGCTGTTCTCGCCGCTGTTCTCCACCGCGAAGCGGGTCCACAGCCCCTCGGGCACGTCGACGGTGATGTCGGCCGCCGCCGGTGCGGCCGCGGTCACGTGCACCTGCGTGGGCTCGACCCCGGCTGCGATGCAGCCGCAGCGGGCGTCCCACGGCGACGCGGCCTGCGTCTGCGGGTCGACGAAGCCGATGCAGCCCTCGACCATGTCCGTGGGACAGCTGGGGTAGGGGTTGAGCACGCCCGCGACCTGCGGCGCGGCCATGCGCACGAACGCGAGGCCGCTGCCCATGCGCACGTCGAGCTGCGCCTGCGAGTCGGTCACGCACACGTCGCCGCGGTTGGGGTAGCTCGACTCCTCGTCGTTGTCGCTGGTCTCGATCGCGAGCTGACCGCGGTACTGCGGCGGCAGCGTCACGCGGATGTCGGCGCCCGCGCGCCGCAGCTGCGCCAGGCCGTCGTACCACACCAAGATGGCGCATCCGTCCCGCCACGGCCGCGCAGTGTCGCCGTCGCGGCCGTCGCAGCGCGCGTCCGGGTCCATGGCCGAGGGCGGCGCCGGCGTGGAGGTCTTGCTGTCGTAGGCCCACAGCTGCAGGCGCTCGAAGGTCTCGCGCGCCGCGGCCTCGTCGCTCGCGTAGGTGAAGCGCCGCAGCTCGATGCGGATGCGATCGGGCTCGCCGTCGAACTCGACGATGACGTCCCCGCGATTGACGAAGTTGTCGCCGTAGCCGTGCTGCAGGCCGATCCGCAGGCTGGCGATGAGCGCCTCGCCGTCGGCGCCCGTGTGCACGAACGGGCCCTCGTGGACCTCGCGCCAGGCCTCGCGCAGCGGCGGGGTGGGGGTCGAGCCGACGTGGTGCCCGGGCAGGCCGGGGTGGGGTAGGTGCACCTCACAGTCGCCACAGGCCGACGCGGCGCACACCAAGCCCAGGGTCCACCGGCGGCTGCTCATGCTGGCGCAACGACGCCGGCGCACGCGGCTTACGGCGAAGACGTAGACCCGCGCGCGGGTGGGATGGTCTTCGCGAGCGCGCCTACCCATCGCGCTGGCGCGGGCCGACACAGATCCGCGTCGACGAGCACGGGCCCAGCCGCGGCGGCAGAAACCTCGACCGGGTGCGGCGCCACGTGCCGAACAGGAGCGTGCGTGAATGCTGCGAACGATCATCGCGCTGATCCTCGTGTTCGGTGTTCCGGCGACGGCGCGGGCGTCCCCGTGGTCGGTGTCGATGCCCGGCGCGACGACGACGACGACGACGACGACGACGACGACGACGACCACGACCACGACCACGACCACGCCGGTCGCGCCCATCGACACGACGCCGGGGGCCGCGGACGCGCAAAACGCCCGCCGGCGTGGCCCGAGCACCGTGTCGGTGCCCGAGATGGACGCGCTGCGCGAGCGTCTGCGCCATCCCACGCCGTCGAGGGTCGGCGCGTACGTCGGCAGCGGGCCGGTGCTGGGCCCGATCGCGGGGCAGCTGCGCCCAACCTACGAGCTGCGCATGGGCATGCAGGTGCGCCCGCTGTGGAGCTTTGCCTGGGTCGGCGGTTTCCCGCTGGGGCGTTGGCACGCGCGCGGTGCCGACGGCGGTCGGCGGACGCTGTCGGTGGGCTACGTCGCCGTGCGCGTCGGTCGTGCGTTCGTCCACCGCCCGCGGATCGACGCCGGTCTCGACGGTCTGCTGGGCGTGGGTTTCGTGTGCCTGGATCGCGGTGAGACCGACGGCCACGGCGACGTCCGCTGCAACGAACGGAGCAACATGGCGATGCTCTCACCGCGCGCCAGCGCCAGCGTCCGCTGGGGCGGGCTCCGGCTCGCGGTGTTCGCGGGCTACCGTTTGATGCTGCGTCGGCGGATGTGGCCGGGCGACCGGATGGTCTTCTCGGGGCCGATCGTGGGGCTGAGCGTCGATCTCGGTGTTTGGCGGTGACCGCCGTGACCGCAGCAGGCTACGGCGTGTCCGCGGTCGGGGCCGGCTTGGTCTCGGGCTGCGGCGCACTCGGGGCCGCCCCGACCTTGGCGGCCGGCGCGTAGGGGTCGAAGCGCACGCGCGACTTCTTGCGCGCGTTCATGTCGTCGAGCTCGCGCGTGGTGAAGCCGTTGGCGCCGCGCGGCGGCAGGTGGGTGCGGATCCACGCCTCGATGCGCAACCGTGCGGCCATGCCGGCGCGCCCGCGGGCCTGGTCCTCGGCGCTGGCATCGGCGCCACGCGGCGTCTCCTCGCAGTCGTCCCAGCGCTCGAAGATCTTCTCGCGTCGCACCGACGCGGGCGTGTCGGCGAGCGCCCAGATCGCATCGAGGTCGCGCTCGAGGTTGGCCAGGGCGACGCGCTCGGTCTCGCGGCGGTTCTCGCGGGCGAGCTTGGCGCGCAGCTGCTCGGTCGCGTCGAGGAAGCGCTGCTTGGCCGCCGCGTAGCGGGTGGCCTGGGCCAGGTCCGACACGCCGCCCATGCGCCCGCCCACCGTCGCGAGGATCGGTGCGGGACCGTAGCCGCCGTTCTTCACCAGCGGATCGTCGCCGAGGCTGCCGAGATCCTGCGGTCGCACCAAGGTGTTCGACGGCATGGTCGCGTCGGGGATGTTGGGCGTGCCGCCGTGCAGGTCGATGCCGAAGGGCAGCTTGACGTTGGGCGACGAGACGATGCGATCCTTGAAGGTCACGCGGCCGTCGGGGTGGATCGTCGCGGTGAAGCCCGCGCGGCGGTTGCGGTAGGTGTAGCCACCGTCGCCGTTGCGCGTGACCTGCTGCAAGATGCCCTCGCGCGTGTCGGGCGAGCCGGTGGCGACGATGCGCGGCGGCGGCGGTCCGAGCAGGAGCAGGGCGGCGAGGACGGGGACCAACACGACTCCTTCAAGGTAGGACCACCGGCGCGCGCGCGCCATCGCGGCGGGGCCGGCCGAGCAGCCAAGGCACCGGCAAGCGCTGCGTGGTGCTGCCGACGACCGTGCGCGCGGCGTTTGGGGGTACAACCGTCGTCGATGCGCGCTCCGGGCAGCGGCGGCGAGGGCAAGGCGGCGCCGGGTCGCCCGCCGCGGCGGACCGCGTTCAGCCAGACCCGCGGCGCCATCGCGACCTGGGGTGAGCCCGAGATCGCGGCGGGGCTGTCTGCCGCGCTCGCGGCCGCGGCCGGCGGCGACGCCGACACGCTGACCCACGGCGTGCACGTCTACCCCGCGCGCATGCACCCCGTGATCGCGCGGGCGCTCGCGCAGCGCTGGGTCGTTGCGGGCACGCGCGTGCTCGATCCCTTCTGTGGCAGCGGCACGGTGCTGCTCGAGGCGATGCTGCGCGGCGGCGTGACCACCGGCGTGGATCTCAACCCGCTGGGCCTGCGCATCGCCGCGCTCAAGTGCGCGCGCACCGACGGGGCGCGGCGCGAGGCGGTCGCCGCTGCGGCGGCGCGCGTGACCGAGGCCGCGCCGCGGCGTGCGCGCGCGCGGTGCTGGCGCCGCTGCCCGCGACCGAACGCGCGTACTACGAGCCCCACGTGCTGCGCGAGCTCGCGGTGCTGCACCGCGCCATCCTCGACGAGCGCGACGGCCGGCTGCGCGAGCCGCTGATGCTGGTGTTCTCCGCCATCGTCGGCAAGTTCTCGCGCCAGCGCGCGGACACCCGCGACGAGACCGTGACCAAGACCATCGGCAAGTCGGTGCCGACGCGGTTCTTCGCCCGTCGCGTCGCCGAGCTGTGCGAGCGCTGGGCCCAGACCGCCGAGCGGCTGCCGCGGGGCGTGCCAGCGCCGGTGCTGCACGAGCGCGACGCACGACGGCTCGACGAGATCGTGCCGGCGGGCTCGATCGACCTCGTCGTGACCTCGCCGCCGTACGTCGGCACCTACGACTACGTCGACCACCACGCGCGGCGCTGGGCCTGGCTGGGCATCTCGCCCAAGCGCCTGCGCGAGGACGAGCTCGGCGCGCGCCGGCACTACGGACGCGGCGGTTCGGCCCAGCGATGGCAGCGCGAGCTCGACGCGGTGGTGCACGGCACCCTGCGCGCGTTGGTGCCCGGCGGGCTCGCGCTGTGGCTGGTCGGCGACGGCGAGATCGACGGCGCGCGCGTCGACGCCATCGCGCAGCTGCGTGCGCTGGTGCCCGCGCACGATGGCGAGCTGGTCGCGACCGCGTCGCAGCCACGCATCGACTGGCGCGGCGGTCGACCCCGCGCCGAGCACCTGATCGCGCTGCGACGCCGCGGCTGAGCCGGCGGGTCAGCCGGGGCCGACCAGCTCGAGCAGCCAGCGGTGGCCGCGGCGGTCGTGCTCGAGCAGGCGCACGTCGACCGCGCTGCCCAGCGCGCAGGTCACCGCGACGCCGCCCTCGGTCACGACCGTGGGTGCGCGCTCGTCGGTACCGAAGGCATCGCCGTAGACCTTCACGTCGACCGGCGGATCGTCGAGCCGCACGTACAGCTTGCGCTCGGCCGCGCCCATGACCGTGCCGCGTCGGCGCGGCCGCTGGGCCCGCGGCAGCGCGGCGTCGCGGGCGAACATGCGATCCAGCACGAGCAGGTTGGCGCCGTGGGTCAGCGAGCGCTGGCGATCCTTGGCGCGGTTGGCCGCCTCGATGACCTCGCTGCGCAGCTCGCGGTCGTGGCTCGCCGCGGGTTGGCGTCGCAGCGCCTCCCAGGCCTCCTTGTGCACGAACACGCCCACGACCTCGCGCATGGGTGCGGAGAAGCGGGCGTAGACGTCGGCGCCGATGCCAAAGTGCGGCGCCGGCTCGGCGCTGAAGCTCGAGCGCACGTTGACCAGCATCGCCTGCCGCACGATCGCGCGCGCGACTCGGGCATGCGGCGCATCGGCCGGCAACGCCGTGCCCTCGGCGGTGAGCCGCTGCAGGTAGGCCGAAAGCGGCTCGCGCTGCGGCTGCCAGCGCCACGCCGGCACGCCGTGGAACGCCACGGCCGCGTCGATGGTCGCGACCAGCTCGGCCAGGCGCTCGGGCTCGGGCGCCGCGTGCACGCGATAGACCGGCTGGACCAGGTCCTCGTCGCGTGCGCCCTCGCGGAGGATCCGTGCGCCCTCGATGTTGCACAGCAGCGACAGCTGCTCGCCGTAGCGCTCGACGTCGTCGCGCAGCTCGCTGATGACGACGAAGTCGAGCCCGGGGCCGTCGTCGAGCACGACGCGGATCTCTTCGTGGCGGTGACGAACCAGGTCGCGCTCGGCCGCGGCGCGCAGGCGGGCCTCGCCGACCTCGCGCAGGGCCTGCAGGCTCGCGTGCACGCCGTCGTCGTCGGCGATGCCGTGGCCGGGCCGGCCGTCGAGCAACGCCTGCACCTGCGCGAACTCCAGCTGCGCGCGGCTGCGGATGCGCGCGCGCTCGATGCCGGTGTGCCAGCACTCGCCGTCGGTGCCGATGCGCATCGAGAACAGCAGGGTGCGCCGTTCGACGCCGGGGTTGAGCGAGATGACGCCCTCGCTGAGGCTGCGCGGCAGCATCGGCACGCTCAGCCCCGGCAGGTAGTAGCTCGCGCCGCGGCGCAGCGCCTCGTCGAACAGCGCGGTGCCGGGGCGCACGTACCACGCGGCGTCGGCGATGGCGTAGTGCGCGATCCAACCGCCGGTGTCGGGGTCGGGCGTCACCAGCAGCGCCTGGTCGAGGTCGCGGGTGCCGGGGCCGTCGACGGTGACGAACGGCCACGCGGTGCGATCGACCAGCGCGGCGTCGTCGATGCCGGGCTCGCGCAGGATCTCCGCGGTCTCGCGCTCGACCTCGTCGGGGTGCGCCGGGTCGAGGCCCTGCTCGCGCACCAGCGCCAACAGGGCCGCGCGCGCGCTGCCGGGCGTCGCGATCACGTGGGTGCGCGTGGCCGCGGCCTCGCGCCAGACCTCGACCCAGCTGCCAGGCGCGGCGCCGGCGGGCGCCGGCACCATCGTGGGCTCGCCGCCGGCGAACGCGTCGCGCACGACCGCGGCGCCATCGCGCTCCACGACGACGCCGACGAAGTGCAGGCGCTCGCCCATGGTCACCTCAGCCGCGCGCGAGCTCGGCCTCGATCGCGGACGCGAGCTGGCCGGGGCCGCCGGGCAGCGCGCGGCCGTTGAGGAAGAAGTTCGGCGTGCCGTCGACGCCGGCTTCCTCGGCCTTGCGCATGTCCGCGTCGACCTGCGACGCGGCGCGCCCGGAGGCGAGGCAGCTGTCGAGCGTGTTCATGTCCAGCCCGGCGTCCTCGGCCGCGCGGCGCAACGTCGCGTCCGACAGCTCGCTCGAGACCGCGAAGACCGCGTCGTGGAAGGCCCAGAACTTGTCCTGGGCGTTGGCGCACTGCGCCATCTCGGCCGCCGGTCGCGCGGCGGGGTGGAAGCTGAGCGGGAAGTGGCGGTAGCTGAAGCGCACGCGATCGCCGTACTTCTTCTTCAGGTCGGTGACCATGCTGGCCGCGCGCGCGCAGTACGGGCACTGGAAGTCGGAGAACTCGACCACGTGGACCTTGGCGTCCTTGGGCCCGAACCCGGCGGTGCTGTCGTCGTCGTGCAGGTCGATCGGCGGCGGGCGCACGTCGGGCAGGAGCACGTCGATGGCCTTGCCCTTGCGCAGGTCCGCCAGAATCGCGACCGCGGCGTTCTGGTTGCGCTCCTGCAGGATCGCCGCGACGACCTGATCGCGCACCGCGTCGAGCGGCGGCGACTGGTCCGACTTGTTCTGCTCGTAGAACGACGAGACCTCCTCGTCGGTCGGATCCTCGACGTAGCGGCCGAGCTGGTCGCGCATCCACGCCTGCGGGTCGGCCGCCTTCTCGGCGCCGGCGGCCGCGGCGATGAGGCGCTCGTCGAAGGTGGCCTCGAGCGCCTGCTCGCGCATGCCCATGACCTTCTCGCAGTACTCGCGCAGGGCTGCGGCCTCGGCCTTGGCCAGCTCGGGTCCGAGGTCGCGCGCGAGCACGTCCTTTCCGTCGACGCGGCCGACGACCGCGTCGGGCGCGAGCGCGAAGCGGGCCGAATCGCACGAGCTCGCGCCCGCGGTCGGTGCGACCACGGCCACCGGCGTGGGCGTGGGCGTGGGCGCAGCCACGGGGGCGGGCGCCGGCGTCGCTGCGGCCGGCGGGGTGTCGAACTTGGGGCCGGTGGCGCGGAAGCGGCCGGGCGGCGGCGTCACCTCGGAGGTGCACGACGCGACGAGGGCGAGGACGAGCAGGCGACGCGGGGCCATGGGTGGCGGAAGCATGCGCTGGGCTGCTGGGCCAGGGCAAGCTCGAACCGCCCCCGCATCAGCCGACCGGCGTGTACGGCTGGCACATCGTCTCGTCGATCGCACCGGCGATGGCGGCGGACAGCGACAGCTGTCCCGCGAACACCAGATCGATGTCGAACACCGCGCCGTCGGTGGCTTCGGGCAGTGGCGTCTTGCCTTGATAGGGTGTGGACCAGCCCGGCGTCACGTCCTCGCACTCGCACTCGCCGCCGATCTGCGCCGCGAACGAGAACGTGCGGATGCTCCGATCCTGCAGCGCGGTCACGACCTCGTCGTAACCGTGCGCGATCGCGACGCCGTTGCCGGTGGTGGGCCCGTCCCAGAAGGTGTCGTCGGTGGTGTGGATGATCATGCGCAGGGTCGCGTCGCCAGCGGGCCGCCACTGGAACGCGGCCGCGCCGAGGAACAACGCGTCGAGGCTGTTCTCGGGCCAGGTGGTGTTGAGGTTGCCGCCGCCGACTTGCTGGTTGCTGGCGGTGAAGCCGGCCCACTCGATGAAGTCCTGCTGCAACGACGCGACGTCGGGGTAGGGCCCACCGCTGCCGAGGATGACCGCGTCGTCGACGAACACGACCAGGCCGTAGTGCGGCGGGTTGGGCAGGCCCAGCGCCGCGATCGCCTCGTCGACCACGAGGATCTCGTCGCCGAGCTTGGACAGCACCGGCCCCATCGAGGTCGACACGTCCATCACGAAGACGATGTCGATGTCCTGCGTGCAGTCGTCGGTGCCGTCGACGTCGCCCTCGGTCGCGGTTGCGCCGCCGCCGATGTCGGGCACGACCAGCATGCCGGTGCTCGCGGCCGCGGTGGTGTCGCCGTCGTCGTCGTTCGCCGTCGTCAGCGTCGTCGCCGTGGCTGGCTCGTCACGGTTGTCCTGGCATGCGCACGCCAGCACCACCGCGAACGTCGTCGCGCGCGCTCGCGGCCACCTCTGCGTCTTCGCGCGTCGGCGTCGTGTCATCGGCTGCCCCCCGGGCGGCAGTCTACTACGGGCGCCGGGCGTCAGTGCCCCAGTCCGTCGGGGCTGCGGTAGCGATCGAACACCACGTCGAAGGGGGCGCCGGATTTGTTCTTGATCACCTGGTGCTCGACGACGAAGTCGACCGGACTGCCCGACGGCGTGTGCGGCTCGCGGTGCCGACGCGACTCGATGCGCACGCTCACGAGCGTGCCGAGCGAGTCGGCGTGCGTGGGCTTTTCCGTCAGCAGCAGCACGCGGCTGTCGTGCTGACGCGCCAGGCCCTGCAGGCGCCCCAGCCATGCGGCCACGGCGGTCGTCGCGGTGCCGCGGCCTCGCCGAGCTCGGCGATCGCGGTGAGATCGACCACCACCAGACCCAACGCGCCCGAGCGCAGCAGCTCCGCGGCCTTGCACAGCCCGTGCAGCAGCGGCAAGGTGCCGACGTGCACGACCACGAGGGCCTCGGTGATCGAGGCCCGCGTCCTGGAGATCCGGGGTGAACAGTGCCGTCGCGCGGCTGGATCCACGCGGTGGTCTCGCCGTTGGCCTGCGCGTGGCGCAGCACCGCCAGCGCGGTGCTCGTGCGCGCGGTGCCACCGCCGCCCTCGGCCGGCCGGAGAGCTCGACCAGCCGCCCGGGCAGCAGACGCGCAGAGGCGGTCGCGCACGGGATCGAGCACGGATCGAGCAGACGCAGCGCAGCCGGCAGGCATGGCGGCACCGTGTTCCGAACGCATGCGCAGTGTCAACCGACGGCGGCGCGGGCCTCCGCGGCGCGGCGTTCGGCGAGCACCGCGACGACGGTCGCGTGCAGGCCGCGGCGGGCAGGCCTCGCAGCAGCGCGAGGATCGGACCGGGTTTCGATCCTGCAGGCCGTGGCCCGCGAGCCCGGCGGGCGTCAGCGGGCACGGCAACGTCTGGCGATGCACGCCCCGGCAGCAGCGTGCGCAACGACGCGGTGTCGACCGCGACCAGACCCAAGCTGGTGTCGACGCGAGGTGACTCGTCCATGCCGGGTTCTTCGCACACCCGGCGCGGGCAGAAAAGCCCGACGCTGTGCCGTTAGGATGGAGCCGTGCCCGAGCGCGAGGACGAGCTTGGCCGGCATCACGCTGGTGTCGCAGGACGCGGGTCGCAGCGACGCCGAGGCGGCCAGCGGGCGTTCGGCCGCGGGCAGACCATCGGGCGCTACGTCGTGATCGATCGCGTGGGCGAGGGTGGCATGGGCGTCGTCTACGCCGCCTACGATCCCGAGCTCGATCGCAAGCTGGCGCTCAAGCTCCTGCACCAGGGCTCGGGCGAGCGCGCCGAGGCCCGGCGCATCCGGCTGGTGCGCGAGGCCCAGGCGATGGCGCGGCTGTCCCATCGCAACGTCATCGTGGTGCACGACGTCGGCACCTTCGAGGATCAGGTCTTCGTCGCGATGGAGTTCATCGACGGCAAGAGCCTCGCCGCGTGGCTCGCCGAGGCGCCAGCTGGCGCGGCGCTCGTGCAGGCCGGCCGCGGCCTCGCTGCCGCCCACGACGCCGGCCTGGTGCACCGCGACTTCAAGCCCGACAACGTCATGATCGCCAGCGACGGTCGCGTGGTCGTGACCGACTTCAGCCTGCGCGCGCGGCCAACGTCGACGACGTGCGCAGCGGCAGCGCCGAGCTCGACGCGCTCGCGCCCGAGCCGGGCCCCAGTGGCAGCTTCGCGCGCCGAGGGCAGCCGCGCCAAGCTGGCCGCGACCGTGACGGCGGTCGGCGCCATCATGGGCACGCCGGCGTACATGGCCCCGAGCAGCACCTGGGCCACGGTGCCGACGCGCGCGCGGATCAGTTCGCGTTCGCGGTCGTGCTGTGGAGGCGATCCATCGCCAGCGACCGTTCCCTCGGCGAGGACGTCGCGCCGCTCGCGTACAACGTGACCGCGGGCAACCTGCGCGAGCCGCCCAGCGGCGCGGTCGCACCGGGATGGCCTCCGCGCGTGCTGCTGCGCGCGCTCGCGACCGATCCGCGCGCGCGCTATCCCAGCATGCACACGCTGTTGCAGGAGCTCACCCGCGATCGTGCGTGGCGGCCGCAAGCGTTGGTGGGCGGTCGCAGCGGGCCTGGGCGCGACCGCGATCTGGCCGGCGCCGGCTTCGTGCTCGACCGCGAGCCCGAACCCTGCGCCGCCGCGCGCGAGCACGTGCGGCGGGTGTGGAACCCCGCACGCGAGCGCGCGGTGCAGGAACGCTTCGGCGCGACCGGCCTGAGCTACGCGCGCGAACAGTGGCCGATCGTGCAGGGCGAGCTCGCGCGCTACGCCGACGCCTGGACCGCGGCCTACCTCGACGCGTGCGAGGCGACCCACGTCCGCGGCGAGCAATCCGAGACCCTGCTGGACGCGCGCATGCTGTGTCTCGCACGGCGGCTCGACGAGTTCGACGCGTTGCTCGACGTGTTCAGCCAGGCCGACGCCGAGGTCGTCGAGCGCGCGCTGGCGGCGGTGCAGAACCTGCCGCGGCTGCGCGCGTGCGGGCAGCTCGATGCGCTGCTCGACCCAGTGCCGCCGCCCGACGACGAAGGTCGCGGCGGCGCTCGACGAGCTGCGGCCCGAGCTGGCACGGGTGGCCGCGCTGCAGCGCGCGGGGCTGTCCGAGGCCGCCATCGGGCTTCGCGCGCGACCTCGTCGCCCGCACCGCCGAGCTCGGCTACGACCCGCTCCACGCCGAGGCGCTGCACGAGCTGGCGCGCTGCGAGGCCGCGCGCGGCGACGCAATCGCTGCCGAGCGCCACCTGCGGAGCGCGATCACGACGGCGCTGCGCGGCCGTTCGACCGCGCGGCCGCACGCGCCGCGGTCGAGCTCGTCAGTCTGGTCGCCGACGATCCCGCGCGCCACGACGAGACCGAAGGCTGGGCCGAGCTGGCCCAGGTGCTGCTCTCGCGCACCGGCAGCGACGACGAGCTCGAGATCGAGTTGTCGCAGCGCCGCGCGCGGATGCTGCGGGCGGCAGGCGACGACGCCGGCGCGCGCGAGCAGCTCGAGCGCGTGCTCGCGGTGCTCGAGCGCACCCACGGGCCCGAGGACGCACGCGTGGCCGAGGCCGCGGTCGAGCTCGCCGATCTGTTGGCGTCCGCGGGCGAGCTGGTGCGGGCGGCCGCGCTGCTGCAGCGCGCGTTGCAGATCGACGAGTACGCCTTCGGCTTCGACCACCCGCGCACCGCGATGGTGCTGGCGCGACTGGGTGCGGTCGCGATGCGCCGGGGCGACGTCGCGGCCGCGCTCGACGACCTCGAGCGCGCGGTCGGTTCGGCCGAGCTGGCCCACGGCCGCGACGCGCCCGAGCTGGTTCGACCGCTGCTCGACGCCGGCATCGCGTTGGCCCAGCTGGGCCGCGCCGACGACGGTGCGCGCATGCTCGAGCGCGCCCACGCCATCGCCGCGCAGCACGCCGACGCCCACGATCTCGAGCTCGATGTCGCGATCGCGCTGGCGCACGCGGCCCAGCTGCGGGGCGAGCCCGCGACCGCGCTCGAGCACGTCCACGCCGGCGAAGCCGAGCTCACGCAGCTGCGCAGCGGTGACGTGCGCTCGGCCGCGCTCGACGTCGTCGCCGCGGCAGCGCTCGCCGATCTCGAGCGCCTCGACGAGGCCGTGGTGCGGGCCCAGGCCGCGATCGCGCGGCAGGACGGCGGCGGCCACCCGCAGCCGGCCGTGCTCGCGCGCGCGCTGTCGGTGCTGGCGCAGGTGCAGCAGCGCCGCGGCCAGCCGGCGGCCGCCATCGCGGCGCTCGAGCGTGCGCTGGCGTGCTGCGACGGCGCCGCGGTCGACGGCATCGAGCGCGCGCGCGTGCGCTTCGAGCTCGCGCGTCTGCTCGAGCCCGATCCGGTGACGCGACCGCGCGCGCAGCAGCTGGCGCGCGAGGCCCTCGATCGCCTCGGCGGTCAGGATCCGCGCAGCGACGCGCTGCGCGAGACCATCGCGCGCTGGCAGGCCGCCGCGGTGCCGCGCTGAACCACCGTCACGTCGCAGCGCGGTGCGCCGCGCGTCACAGCGCGCGGCGAAGGCCGCGGCCGACGATGTACTGCTCACGGCTGCCGCTGCGCGTGGCCTCGGCGTGCACCGCCTTGACCTCCGCGAACGCGGCGCGGGCCTCGGTCAACAGCGCCGGGAAGCCGCCGCCCTGGAACACCTTGGCCGCGAAGTGACCGCCGGCGCGCAACACGTGGGTCGCGAGCTGCAGCGCCGCGCGGCACAGGCTCTCGCTGCGGTACTGGTCGCTCACGCGATCGCCGGTGGTGTGCGGCGCCATGTCGCTGATCACGACGTCGAAGCGGCCGAACTCGGCCACCAGCGCCGCGGGATCGAGCTCGGTCACGTCGCCGACGCGCGGGTGCACCCACGACGGCAGTCCGATCTCGCAGGGGCGCAGATCGAAGCCCACCACCAGGCCCTCGTCGCCGACCCGCTCGGCCGCGAGCTGCATCCACGAGCCGGGCCAGCAGCCCAGATCGAGCACACGACGACCGCGCGTGAGCAGGCGGAAGCGCCGGTCGATCTCGTCGAGCTTGAACACCGCACGGGCGGCGAAGCCCTCGGCCTTGGCGCGACGATAGGCGCCGTCGTGCCGCGCCGCGCGATCGTCGAGCTTGCGGCGGGTCATGACGGGGCTCCCGGCGGCATGCAGCCGCGGCGGACGGATCAGGCGCTGCCGTGGGCCTGGCGCGCGCCGACCTTGCGGGCGAACTGCACCGTCACGTACTCGTTGGCTGCGCCGGGCACCGGGCCGCGCACCAGCAGCACGCCCTCGTCCGCGAGCACCTTCGCGACGCGGAGGTTCTGCGCGGTCTGACGCACCGAACCGAGGTGACCGGGCATGCGCTTGCCGGGGTGGACCTTGCCGGGGGTCAGGCGGCAGCCGATCGAGCCGCCGTGGCGGAAGTACTCGTGGGTACCGTGGGTGTTGGGCTTGCCGCCGAGCTTGTGGCGACGCAGGCCGCCCTGGAAGCCCTTGCCCTTGGTCATGCCGATGACGTCGACGAACTGACCTTCGGCGAACACACCCGGCGCGAGCTCGCTGCCGACCGGGTGCTTCGCGAGCACCTCGGCGTCGACGCGGAACTCGCGGACGAAGCGACGCGGCGCGACGTTGGCCTGCTTGAAGCGACCGAGGTCGGCCTTGGTCATGCGATGGGGCTTCTGCTCGTCGAAGCCGATCTGCAGCGCGGTGTAACCGTCGCGCTCCATCGTGCGGTGCGCGACGACGGTGTTGCCGCGCACCGAGAGCACGGTCACCGGAACGCGCGTGCCATCCTCGAGGAAGATCTGCGTCATCCCGAGTTTCTTCGCGAGCATGCCAGGTTGGAGCTTCATGACGATCCGTGCCCGCCTGGTGGCGAGGCGGCAGACTATCGGGGAGGCCCGGGCGCCGTCAAGGGCCTGGCCGCGGTGGGCCGACAGGGGCCGCGCCGGCCGCGGTCAGGCCCCGCCGAGCCGGGCCAGGGCGGCCCGGGCGTCCGCCACGGCCTCGCGGACGGCCGGGCGCGGGTGCCAGGCGTGCAGCGCGAGCGCCCGCGCGGCCCGCCGCGCCGCGGGCGATCCCGGGGCAGTGATCCGGCACACGGCATAGGCCGCGCGCACGCGGGTGATCGGCGGAACCCACGGCCGCAGCAGGCGCAGGGCCGCGTCGGCCGCGGCGGGTCGGGCGCGCCCAGGGCCGCGAGGGCCTCGAGCGCGCGGTCGCGATCGAAGCGCCGCACCAGCGCGGCCCGCAACGACGCCAGACCCTCGCGGCGTTCGTGGGCCGCGAGCACGATCGCGATCTCGGTCGCGAGCAGATCGTGGGTCGGCAGGCGCTCGAGCGCGCGCACCAGCACGTCGAGCGTGCTCGGCCGCAGCCGCGCGACGTGGCCCAGGGCGAAGACGATCTGCGCGCGCAGCTGGCCCTCGTGCGCGGGCTCGTCGTCGCGGGGCCCGTCGGCGAGCACGGCGGCGAGCTCCGCCTCGGCGAGCGGATCGTCGACCTCGATGCGCGCGAGCGCGGCCTGGAATCGCAGCTCGGGCCACGGCGCGTTCCAGGCCTCGCGCAGCAGCGACAGCACACGCGCGCGCGCGCCGGCGTCGGCGTCGCCAAGCGCCACGCCGACGTACGACAGGGCGATGACCGCGGTCTCGCGCAGCCAGGTGCCGTCGGCGTCGTCGTCCGCGAGCGTGAGCCACGGCGCGACCGCATCGATCACCACGAGCTGGCCCAAGGTGCCCAGGCCCATGGCGGCGTAGCCCCGCGCGTCGGGTACGGGATCCGCGAGCGCGGCGAGCAGCCGCTCGCGCACCGCGGGCACGTCGGGGTGCTCGTCGTCGCGGCAGCGCGCGGGGCCCGGGCGATCGAGCGCGGCCAGCAGCGCCGGTGCGAGGTTGCGCAGGCCCGCGATCCGCACTGCACCGTCGGGATGCTGCGCGTCGCGCAGCGCCGCGGGCAGCGTCATCTCAGGCGCGAGCATCGGCGGGGCTCCGGCGCTGCGTCGCGGCAATCTCGAGCAGCGTCTGCTCGAGCGACAGCTTGGCGTTGGCGTTGCGATCGAGCCGCTGCTGCAGCGCGAACAACGACTCGGTCACGCGCAGCAGCCCCGCGCGATCGTTCGCCGCCGCCTGCAGCTCGGGCAGGCCCGCGCGGCCGCGGATGCGCTCGCGCAGATCGAGCAGCCACAGCTCGGCCAGGCGCTGGGCCGCGGCGCGCTCGCGCGCGGGCTTGCCGGTGGCCGGGCCCGCGGTCGCGGCGGCCCAGGCCTGGCCCAGCGCGGTCGCGTCGCCGCCGAAGATCTCGGCCTCGCCGGCGGCTGCGGCGGCCGCGGCCGCGCGCACCAGCGCGTGGATCGCATCGAGCGAGGCATCGAGCGCGAGCGCGATGGCCACGCCCGCGCTGCCGTCGGCCATGCGCACCGCGAGCGCCTGGCGCGAGGGCGGCACCGGCTCGCCCGGTGGTGCGCCCGCGAGCGCGGCGGTCAGGGTCGCGGCGACCTCGTCGTCGTCGAGGCGACCGAAGCGAACGATGGCGCAGCGCGACAGGATCGTCGGCAAGATGCCGTCGAGCGCCTGCGCGATCAGCAGGAAGTGCACGCCCGGGCGCGGCTCCTCGAGGGTCTTGAGCAGGGCGTTGGTGGCCTGCTCGGTCAGTGCCTCGGCGGGATCGAACACGACCACGTGGGCGTTGCCCTCGAACGGCGCGAGCTGCAGCCGCGCCGCGAGCTCGCGCGCGAGCTCGACCTTGATCTTGCCGCCCGCGGCCTCGGGCGCGACCCACTCCACGCCGGCGTGGAGGTTGGCGGCGACGCCCTGGCAAGCGCTGCAGCGACCGCAGCCGACACCCGGCGCGACCGCGCAGTGCAACGCAGCCGCGATGGCCCGCGCGGTGGTGGCCTTGCCGACACCGCGTGGACCCACGAGCAGCAGCGCGTGGTGCAGCTGTCCGCGCTCGAGCGCTCGCGCGAGCTGGGCCTTGGCGACCGCGTGACCGCGCACGCCGGCCAAGCCGCCGCCCAACCCAGCGCCTGCGCCAGGCATTCCCGTCGTCTCGCTCGCGCTCGCCACCTCGGCGCGGGAGCATACCAGCGCGATGGCGGCTCCCGCGATCGCCTCGGCGCTGGCGACGGCACCGCGAGTTGGTACGCTTGTCGGCATCGTCCGAGCCGCCCGGCTCGTCGCGGAGGCCGCGGCGCGCCGGCTCCACCCTCGGGCCACGGAGTCCGCCGATGAGCGACAAGAAACCGGGCCTGCTCACGCGCCTGAAGAACTCGATCTCGAGCACGCTCAACAGCGCCGTCGATGCGGTGTCCGATCCGGGCCAGGAGGTCGCGCTGATGCTCGACGACCTCGCGACGCAGATCCAGGAGGCCGAGAAGGACCTGCACCAGGCGGTGGTCGATCGCAAGATGATGGAGCGCAAGGTCGAGCAGCTGACCAAGGACGAGCTCGACTGGGAGAAGCGGGCCGAGACCGCGCTGCGCCACGGTGACGAGAACCTCGCGCGCCAGGCCCTGCGGCGCAAGACCGAGATCTCGGCGCAGCTGGCGGAGTCGCGCGAGGCGCTGCAGCAGCAGGGCGTGCTGGTCGAGTCGATGCAGAAGCACGTCGCGCAGTCGAAACAGAAGCTCAAGATGCTCAACCTGCGGCGTGGCTCGCTGATGGCCCAGGCCCGCGCGGCCAAGCGCGGCGTCATGCCGGGTCAGCTGAGCGACGGCGGCACGCTGTCGCGGCTCGAGGAGATCGAGCACCGCATCGCCTCGCTCGAGACCCTCAACGAGGCCCAGGCCGAGCTCTCGACCGAGGTGCAGGAGGCGGAGATCGACGCCAAGCTCAGCGAGCTCGAGGGCGAGGGCAAGCTCGACGACGAGCTCGCGGCGCTCAAGGCCAAGATGAAGGCGCAGCAGAGCCTGCCGTCCGGCAGCGAGCCGTGAGCACGCCGCGGCCGGCGGTGCATGGCCGGCGGCCCTGGGCGTGGCTCGTGCTCGCGCTTGCGATCGAGGCTCAACTTTCCTACTTCGAGCAGACCCGCAACGCCAACGAGCGGCCGCGCCTGATGCAGGCGATGGCGTGGGTCGACGCGGGCGAGTGGGCCATCGACGGCGTCGCCGCGCGTGGGCTCGACGCCGGCCTCGACACCGCCCGCAGCGCGGTCGATCGGCGGCTGTATCCCAACAAGCCCCCGGGCACGACCGTGGCTGCGGCGGCGGGCTATCGCCTGGCGCGGGCGATCCACGGCGACGAGCTCACCTGCGACAGCTGACGGCATGGGCGCGGCTGATCGGCGGCGGCCTGCCGACGCTGCTGCTGGCGTGGCTGCTGTGGCGCCGACACGCGCCCGCGTTCGGCTTCGGTCCGACCATGGCCGCGGTGATGCTGCTCGTGCTCGCGACGCCGATGGTCGCGTACGCGCACCTGCTGTACGGCCACGCCCTGGGCGCGCTGTTGCTGCACGCCGGCATCGTCGCGCTGGCCGACGCGCGCGAACGCGACGGCGCGCGCGCTGGCCACGGTGCGGCCGCGGGTGCGCTCGCCGGCGCGGCGGTCGCGGTCGAGTACATGGCCGTGTTCGCGGCGCTGCCGATCGGGCTCGCGCTGCTGGGCGGCATCGTCCGCGCGCCGCGAGGTGCGCGGCGACGCGTTGCGGATCGCGGTCGCGGCGGTGGCCGGCGCGCTGGTCCCCATCGCGCGCTGGCCCGCTACCACGCGAGCGTGTTCGGGTCACCGTGGTCGACCGGCTACATGCACTCGACCGTCGCCGACTTCGCGCAGCAACACGGGCAGGGCCTGATGGGGCTGACGTGGCCGCACTGGAGCTCGCTGCAGGCGCAGCTGCTGTCGGTCGACGCGGGGCTGTTGTGGTGGGCGCCGGTGGTGGTGCCGGGTGCGTGGAGCCTGCTGCACGCCGCCCGCGACCGCGATCGCGGCTTCGAGGCGCGGCTGCACCTGGGCCTGGTCGCGGTGTTCCTGTGGCTCAACGCCAGCCTCGTGTTCGACGGCGGCTGGCGCGTGGGCCCGCGGTATTTCGCGCTGGCGCTGCCGTCGTTCGTGATCGGCTGGGCCGAGCTGCTGGGCCAGGCGCGCCGCCACCCGCCCATGGTCGCGCTGGTCGTGGCGCTCGGGGTCTACGGCATCGTGGTCGACGGCCTCGCCGCCAACCTGTGGCCCCACATCGACGTCGACCATGTCGACGCGCCGGTGAGCGAGCTGCTGCTGCCGCTGCTCGAGGGCACGCTGCGTCCTTATGTGGCACCGGGGCTCGTGACCCAGCGCGATCTCGTCTGGCTCGTGATCGCGGTCTCGGTGGTCACATTCGCGCTGGTGATGCTGCGCGCGATAGAGCCGGGCGTGCGCACGCTCGCCGCGCTGGTCGGCGGCACCATCGTCGGGATCGCGCTGGTGGGCATGCACCGCTGGCTCCCGCGGCATCCCGATGGTGCGCGCAACCTCGCCTACGTCGAGAAGGTCTGGGAGCCCCGCGGTGCAGCGGCGCGGTCGGTGAACCTGCGACCGCTCGGTGGTACTGCCGGCCGTGCCGATGGCACACACGACGACGCCACGCCGCACGAGCGCAGGCGCAAGCGCGAGCCATAGGTCCACCTCGCACGCGCGCCTGAAGGGCCTTCCGCAGGCGCCGTCGAAGTTGTACGGTCGCTCGACGACTCGGCGCGACGCGCCGTGCCGCAGTCGCCACGCGAACCTCGGTCCGACCCCCGACGGAGACCAGTGATGCCGATCCACTCGCTCTTGCTGCTCGCCTTGCAACTCCACGGTGCCGATGCTTCCGGCGAAGAGGCCTTCGCGATCGCGACCGTCGCGGCGGAGGTCGACGAGACCACGCCGTACGCGATGTTCGAGTCGCTCGATGCCGCCGCGCCCGCCACGCCCAAGCCCCACGCCGCGGGCAAGGTCACGACCAAGCCCGGCCACACCGGCAAGCCCGGGATCGCTGCGCGACTGGGCAAGATCGGCGCGCCGCCCAAGCCGGGCGTGGTGCGCCCGGCGGTGCGCCCGGGCGTGCGCGTGGTCGGCAAGAAGCCGGTCGCAGGGCGCAAGCCGGTGCGCCTGCCGGTGACCGCGTTCACCACGCTCAAGAACCGGCCCGAGCTCGAGAAGCGCGAGCGCGAGGCGCCGCCCAAGATCCGCACGCGGCTGGCCGCGCTGCGCAAGCTGATCAAGGGCAAGAAGCGGAGCTTCCGCGTCGGCTACACCAAGGTGCTCGACGTGCCGGTCGCCAAGCTGACGGGCCTGCGCGAGCCGCCCGAGTCGGAGCAGCTGGCGCTGGCGCGGCGGCAGAATGCGCTCGCGCGCGCGCTCATCGCGAAGCGGGGCGTGCGGCTGCTGCCCAACGTGATGCAGATGTCGATGCGGAAGGTCAAGCCCATCCGCCCGCTGCACAAGGAAGGCGCCGGCGGTGCCATCGTCGAGCCGAACAAGGGCGGTGACAGCTCGGATCGCATCGATCGCCCGGTCGAGCCCACCGTCGGCGATGCGGTGTGTTCGCCCAGCTCGACCGCGTGGAGCTGGAAGGTACCTCGCGCCGCCGCGCTCGCAGGCGCAGTGCGGCAGCTGCTGGGCTTCGCGACCATGGCGGTGTTCGAGGGCGCGAGCAGCATCGCCAATGGCTTCGACCCCGAGCTCAACTTCTCGGAGCAGTACATCGTCGACTGCGCGACCAACCCCGACGTCGGCGACATCGGCAGCTGTGCCGGCGGCTTCACGCCGCTGGTCTACGGCTGGCTGATGGACAAGGGCGCGGCGCTCGAGAGCGAGGTGCCGTACCTCAACCGCGACGGCCAGTGCAACGAGAAGCTCAAGCCCACCCACAAGATCGCGACCTGGGGCTTCGTGAACGAGAACGTGCTGCAGCCCGAGGTCGACGAGATCAAGGCCGCGATCTGCAAGTACGGCCCGGTGTCCTCCTCGGTGTTCGTGACCGAGGCGTTCATGGCCTACACCGGCGGCGTGTTCGACGAGTTCGCGCAGGGCCAGCCCAACCACGCCGTGGTCATCGCCGGCTGGGACGACAAGCGCGGCGCGTGGCTCGTGCGCAACTCGTGGGACACCTGGTGGGGCGAGGACGGCTACATCTGGGTGAAGTACGGCAGCAACTCGATCGGCCGCTCCGCCGCGTGGGCGGTGGTCGAGCCCGACAAGCCCGAGCCCAAGGTCACGACCTTCAGCACGCGCCAGCTCAGCGTGCGCAACAAGACCGGCGGTGAGATCAAGGTCCACCTGCAGTACAAGAACAAGAAGCACTGGGCCCCGGCCAAGCCCAAGGCCGGCGCGCCGACGATCGACTTCGCCGTCGCCGATGGTGCCGAGGCGTTGCTCGGAGACGGCGAGACGTCGGTGCTCGCGAGCGAGGTCCGGCTGTGGGCCGAGAGCGCCGATGGCAGCCGCAGCTGGACCGCGTACGAAGGCAAGACCCTCGATCTGACGCCCAAGGGTTCCTACAAGGCGGTCGAGCCCGAGACCTTCGTGTTCACCTTCGACGGCACCAACGTCGATCAGGGCGGCGGTGCCGACCCGGCCAAGGGCAAGTCGGCCGACGCGGTGTTCGACGAGGCCTACGCGGCGTTCGATGCGGGCGAGTACGCCAAGAGCAACGAGCTGTTCTCGTCGTTCTTGGCCAAGTTCCCCGGCCACGATCGCACCGCCGAGGTCCGCTTCTGGCTCGGCTACGGCTACTACATGCAGAGCCAGTTCTACGAGGCGCTGGTCGAGTGGTACGACGTCGTCGTGACCTACCCGGAGAACGAGTTCGTCGCGTACGCGCTGTTCTACTCGGGCCTGGCCTACGGTGCGCGCGGCGAGTGCGACCTCGCGATCCAGTGCTACGACCTGGTCGCGCACGCGGGCTACCCGTCGGCGACGCAGGACTGGGTCGACGCCGCGATGGCGCAGATCGACGACCTAACCAAGGGCAAGGGCAAGTCGAGCTGCGGCTGAGCTGCGGCTGCCGCGATCTCGCGGCGTCTCGACTGGTCTCGACCTGGGGGCTCCGCGGCGTTCGCCGACGGGGCCCTCAGCGCGTGCGGGCGCGGCGGCGTCGCGCGGCCGCGCCGCAGGCCAACATCACCAGCGCTGCGAGCGTGCCGGGGGCGTCGTCACCCGCGAGGGTGCAGCCGCGCTTGCCGTGCGGCGGTGGTTCCGGCTTCGTCCCGCCGTCGGCGCGCGGCGGTTCGACCGCACCGCCGCTGTCGCTGGTGCCCGGTGGCTTGTCCGGCGTCGGCGCTCCGGCCTTGCAGGCCAGGCACGCCCACAGGTGGTCTGCGGCGGCGAGCCCTTCGAGTAGTCGAGCGCACAGCACTGATCCGGCTGGCACGCGCCGGGCACCGTCTTCATGGTCGGGTGGCCGCTCGCGTCTTGATGGATCTCCTCGAAGCTGCACGGCGCACCCTCGGTCTTGCCGCTGCAGGCCTTCACCGCGGGGTTGGTCTCCTCCGCCAGCGCCTGCGCGCTGGGCAGCGCGAGCGCGAACGACAGTGCGAGCCATGTCAGGGGTCGGCGCAGGGAGCCACGGCCGCAGCTTCGCACGGGCGAGCGTCCGAGTCACGGCCCGGGCGCGGCCTGGGTGTCCGTGGCGAGGCCGAGTCCGGCTCAAGCTCGGGCGCGGCTGGGGCGATGCTCGTGCACATGAACGCTGGCGCCCTCGAACTCGCCCAACGCACCGCCGGCTCGGCGGGGCCCTTCGCCGCCAGCCTCGCGTCCGACTGCAGCCAGATCGCGCTGGCGATGCGCGCGGGTGCCATCGGCGACGCGCTCGATGCATTCGACTCGACCGCGTCGCGACTGGGCCGGTTCCTGACCTTCGTCGTGGTCGCCTCGGAGCTGCTGGGCCACGGCGCGCCGACCTTGGGCGCGGTGCTGGGCGACTACGGCAGACGCGTGCTCGCGTGCCTGGATCGCGTGCAGCAGGCGCTCGATCGCGGCGACCTCGTGGGCCTCACACTCGCGCTCGAGCACGGGCTCGGCCCGACCCTGGGCGAGTACTGCGGCTACGCCGAGCAGGTCGAGCGCGGGCTGGATCTGCGCATGGCCGCGTGAGGCTCACGCGCGCGCGGGTCGGCGTGCGCGGCCGCGTCGTCGCCGACGCGCGATGCGATCGAGCAGCACGCCGCCGCTGGCGCCCAGGCCCAAGGCCGCGAGCAACAGCGGCAGCAGCGGTGGGCCGTCGGCGGTGGCGGTCGCACGCGCAGGCGCCAGCGCCAGTGCGATCGCAGCGTCGTCACCGGCGACCGCGTGCACGATCGCCGCGATCCCGGCCTCGTCGGGCTCGTGCGACGGCGCCCACGCGCCTGCGACCAGCACCCGCGCGGCACCCTCGCTGCGCTCGACGTCGACGTGTACGCTCGCGACGCGGCCGGTGGCCAGCAGCGCCCGCGTGATCTCGCCGGCCTGTGCCAGCTCGAGGCGCGCGCGCTCGCCCTGTCGCGTCGGCACCAGGGTGGGATCGCCGAACAGCGCGGCCTTGTCGGCCACGCGGGCCGGCGCACGCGCGGGGCTGCGGGGCTCGCTGCAGGCAGCGAGCAGGGCCAGCGCGGGCAGGGCCAGGCGGGTCACGGCGGCGGGCAGCGTCGCGCGGCGCGGCTGCCGCAGGCCAGAAAACCGCGGCGGTTCAGGGCGGGCCGCGGGGGCGCGCGGTCGTCGGCGCGGGCTCGGGCGCGGCGGCGTCGGCCGGCGCGGCCGCGGGGAGGGCCGCCGCGACCACCGGATCGCCGCGCAGCATCGCCGACAGCCGCGCGACCACCCGCGCGTGCTGTCGCGAGATCGTGCTGGTGCTGATGCCGACCTCGGCCGCGTACTCGTGCATCGACAGGCCGCGGTCGTACAGCGCCTCGACCATCGCGCGCTCGGCCGGCGAGCATCCGGCATCCAAGGCCGCGCGCACGCGGTCGCGCAGTCGCACCCGATCGACGCGGGTCTCCTCGTCCTGCGGTTCCTCGTCGCCGACGGACTCGGGATCGACCGGCGCGAGTCGGGCCAACATCACCGCGGCGGTGGCCTGCGCGACCACGGCGGCGGCGGCCTCGACCCGCTCGCGCAGCGCCCGATGATCGCCGACGTTGGGCGAGGGCTGCTGGCGCTCGGCCTCCTCGAGCAGGGCCTGGGTCGCAGCCAGCGCGCGCAGGGCCCGGGTGCGCCGCCGCGTTGCCGGTGCGGCGCGGCGGGCCGCGTCGATCATGGCCCCGCGCACGCGGTGGTACGCGAACGCGGCGAAGGGCACGCCGGTCTCGGGGTCGTAGCGTTGCGCGGCCTGGATCAGCCCCTCGTAGCCCGCGCTCTCGAGCTCGTCGGCCGAGGCATGCGAGACGCCCTGCGCCATCTTGCGTGCGATCGCACCGACGCGCGGTGCGAACGACTCGATGCGGCGGGTCTGCTCTGGCGTCAGCGCGGTCATCCGGCGGTCGACTGGGTCTGCAGATCGCGGATGTGCTTGCGCAGCGCCCACTTCTGCTCGTCGGTGAGGTTGTGGAAGCGGATGCCCATGTCCTGCGGCGAGGCGCGCACCACCACGCCCGACAGCGGCAGGTTGACCTTGAGCGTCGGGAACGTCAGCACCAGCTGGACCTCGGTGCCGGCGTGCTCCCAGCCGGGGCCGCCGAAGCGACAGCCGCCGAGGCTGATGTCGGCCAACGCGCGGCAGAGCACGACCTCCTCGCCGATGACGTCCGCGCAGGCGTCGAGGGTGTAGCGGGGGTGCAGCCTCGCGTCCGCCGTCATGGTGCTCGCGCATCATAGCGCGGGTGGGCGCGCGCGACGCCCTGACAGCGGCGCGGAGGGATCGCTGCCAAAATGGCACGATGGGGTCGCGCGGGGCCCGAGGACCCGCGTCGGAATTGCCGGGCTTTTCGGGTGCCCGCGCGTCGCCCGGCGCTTGCAGCCTCGCCGTCCGGGACGGTATGGCTTGCGCCACGCCGACGTGGCAGGCCCGGCCGCGCGGCAATCGTCTCGACGTCCCCTCGATCCATGCGACTGCGCCACGCCACGATTGCCCTGTGCCTGTCCGTCTGCGCGCTCGCCTCGGCGTGCAAGAAGGAACCGACGATTCCCGGCACCGAGATCCCGGACACGGCGGAGAACCGCGACATCCTCGCGGTGCTCGAACGCTACCGCACCGCGTTCGTGCGGCGCGACGCTGCCGGCGTGCTCGCGACGGCGCACCCGACCTACTACGACACCGCCGGCACCGACGATCCCGGCGACGACGTCGAGTACACCGAGCTCGGTCCCCTGCTGCGCGAGCGCATGGCCCAGCTCGAGTCGGTGCGCTTCACGATCGACTACCTCGAGATCGACGTGCTCAAGGACCGTGCGAGCGTGCGGGTGTGGATCGACGCGAGCTTCCGCCTGCAGCCGATCGTCGACGAGGCCGGTGCGGTGAAGGTCGACGGCTACCACACGCGCAAGCAGGACCACGCGTTGTTCGAGCTCGTGCGAGACGGCCGCGCGTGGCGGATCACCCGCGGGTTGTGAGCCCGCGTCGGCGTCAAGGCGCGTAGCGCTCGAAGAACGCGATGCGTGCGGCCCACTCGTCCCACTGCGCGACGTAGCCGTGCGGCGGCGCGGGTTCGCGACGGAGCGCGGCCAGCTCCGCGCGCGCGTCGTCGCTGCGCCCCAGCATGACCAGGGCCTCGAGCCGCGCGGTGTGGGCCGCGCGGACGAAGTCGGCGCTGGGCAGCGCGCGGCCGTCGTCTCGCAGCGCGCGCGCCAGCTCGCGCTCGGCGGCGTCGGGTCGCTCGGCGTTGAGCAGGCCGCGACCCAGCAGGTAGTGACCCAGGGCTTCGCCCGATGGCGTGCGGCTCAGCTCGCCCGCGGCCCACGTGGTCGTGACCGCGCGGGTGAGCTCGTCGTCGTCGGGGTCGAACGGCGAGAGGTATGTCAGCACCAGTTCGCGCAGCGCGGCCTGTCGGGCCGCGAGCGCGCGCAGCTGCAACAGCCGCAGGCGCTGCTCGGACTGCGGCAGCGCCATGGCCCGGGCGTAGGCCGCGGTGGCCTCGTCGAGCGCGCCGCGCACGAGCGCGACGTCGCCGCTGCGTTCGGCGATGGTCGCCTGCATCGTCGTGGTCAGATCGTCGCCCGCGGCCAGCGCGACCAGGGTCTGCTGCGCCTCGTCCCAGCGGCGGTGCAGCGCCAGGGCCTGCGCCAGGCCCAGGCCGTGCTCGGTCTGATCGGGCTCGAGCCGACACAGCTCGCGCCAGCCCTCGATGGCCTCGTCGAAGCGGCCGCGCGCGGTCGCACGATCGATCTCGCCGCGCAGCTCCGCGGTGCGGTGGGCGCACGGTCGCTCGAACACCGAGCGCCGCTTGAAGCGCTGCGCCGCGGCGGCGACGTCCTCGTCCGCGACGCCGCCGCGCCCGTCGAGGAACGCGATCCACTGCGCCTCGAGCGGCGCCAGGCCCACGCCGTAGGCGCGCTCGAAGTCGCCGGCGCTGCCGTAGAGCACACCCATGGGCTCGAAGCCGTGGGTCTGCACCAGCCACAGGCAGAACGAGCCCGCGGCGGTGTAGGCCACCTGCGACGACTTGGTCAGGAAGCCCGGGCCCATGATCGCGGCCATCGGTGGCAGCTTGTCCAGCTTGCGCAGCACCAGCGCCTGATCGTGCAGGTCGAGGCGCTCGGCCTCCTTGGGCGCCATCGCGGTGGCGAAGCCCTCGATGAGCCCGACGTTGATGCGCAGGCCCTCGCGGCTGACGCCGAAGATCGCATCGCCCACGGTCGCACCGAAGACGTGCGCGAGCTCGTGGTGCAGCACCGGGTGGGGGAACGGGCGGTGGTCGAGATAGATCTGCCGCCGCCACGGCGCGGCGACCTGCACGGTGCCCGCGCCCATCAGCCGCCGCTTCTGCTCGGCGTTGGCGAACACGAAGCTGGTGACCTTGCCGTCGGGCTCGCGCCCGCCCATGGCCTCGCGCAGCTGCGCCCACGCGAACTCGTGCTCGATCGCGATGGCGTCGATGCTGCGCGCGTCGGCGCTGCGCGGCGCGTACAGGATGACGAAGTGCTCGGTCTCGCGGCGCTGCGACAGCACCTCCTCGATCGAGGCCAGATCGGCGGTGAAGCCGAGGCGCGAGCCCGACAGACCCACGGCCGCGGCCGCGCCGGCGAGCAGCACCAGCGGCACGCCCCGCAGCGCGGTGGCGCGGGCCGGCAGCGCGCGCAGCCGCAGCGCCGGGCCGAGCCACGCCGCGAGCGCGGCCAGGGCGATCGCGGCGACGCCGAGGTTGTAGAGGCGGAACCACCCGTAGGTCGCGGTCACGGCCACGGCCTCGTCGTAGACCGAGCCCGAGAAGTAGCCCCAGAACGGATCGAACGCGAACACCACCGGCTCGGCGAACAGCCGCCACAGGCCGATGCCGGTGCACGCGATCATCGGCAGCGCGCCCAGCAGCAGCGCCCGTCGTCGTCGTCGCGCGAGCACGCCGCCCCACAGGCCTGCGACCAGGCCCAGCAGCGCGCACAGGCCCGGGCCCATGGCGAAGAAGCCGACGCCGCCCAGCGGTTCGCACGCGCGCTGCCACAGCTGGCCGACCAGCGGCATCGCGAACGCGATCGCGAGCAGCACCGCGAGCTCGCGCGTGCCTTGCTCGAGCACGCCGCGCAGGGTCGCGCGGTCGCGAGCGCGGCCGTGGTGCAGCGCGTCGACGCCGACCGCGATGCCGCCCAGGCTCGCCAGCGGCCCCAGCACGAACGCGTGCTCGTAGCCCAGGGTGCCGACCAGCGGCAGCAGCGTCAGCGAGAGGCCGACTGCAGCCGTGAGCGCGCGGCGACGCCAGCGTGGCTCGAACACCACCGCATGCAGGCCCGCCGCCCACCGCGGCGCTGGCCCACGCGGCGTCGCGTCGGGCCCGGGCGGCGTGTCGTGCGGCACCGCGCGAGCATAGCAAGGCTGCAACGATTGCGGCGCGCGGCTGCGGCCGCGGTCGAAGCCGCGGGTGACGCTCGCGAGGGCGCCGCTACGTTGATGCCATGAGCTGCGCCGCGCCTCTGTGCCGTCCGAGCCGGTCGCGAGCACGCGCGGCGCGGGTGAGTTCGATCCTCGCGTTGGCCGTGGGCGCGTGCGAGGGCCCGCCGCCGTGTCCCGATCGCGACGACATCCCCGGCGACTTCGACTGCCCGGTGCTGGTCGAGCGCGTGGCGCTGGGGCAGTGCGAGAGCATGCTGCAGCCGCCCGCGACCGTGTTGGTGCCGACGCGCGAGGGCGACGCACTGCACCTGGCGGTCGCGCACCTGGCGTTTCGCCAGGACCGGGACGTGTGCGGCTACGCCCAGCGCGACGGCGACGACGTGCGCGTGTTGCTGCAGCCGTGCGAACTGCTCGCCAGCGACGCCGGTGCGATGTGCCTGTATGACAGCATCGAGTTCGACGTGGTCGAGCTCGACGTCGCGGATGCGACCGGCGTGGTGCTGCTGTACCGCGGCGAGCAGCCGGCCGACGCCGCGCCCGCGGCACCGCAGGTCGCAGCGGTCGCCGAGCTGCCGTGACGCTTGCGGCCGCGACCGCGGCGTTGCAGGCTCGCGGGCACCATGTACCACGCCCACTTCGCGTGCATCGCCGGCTGCGACGTGCGCCTGTCCCTGCTCGACGTGGTCTACCGCTGTCCGCGTTGCCACGGCCTGCTCGAGGTCGTGCACGACACCGCCGCGCTGCGCAACCGCGCGCCGGCGGCGTGGATGAAGCTGTTCGACGAGCGCTGGCTGCGGACCGGCTGGCCCTACGGCTCGGGCGTGTGGGGCAAGAAGGAGTGGGTCGCGCCCCACGTCGACGATGCCAACGTGGTCTCGCTGCTCGAGGGCGGCACCAACCTGTTTTGGGCCGAGCGCTACGGCGCGGGCCTGGGCCTCGAGGACCTGTGGATCAAGCAGTGCGGTACCAGCCACACCGGCTCGTTCAAGGACCTCGGCATGACCGTGCTGGTGTCCTCGGTCAAGCAGATGATCGCGGCCGGGCGGCCGATCCGCGCGGTCGCGTGCGCGTCGACCGGCGACACCTCCGCGGCGCTGGCGGCCTACGGCGCCGCGGCGGGCATCCCGGTGGTGGTGCTGTTGCCCGAGGCCAAGGTCAGCGCCGCGCAGCTGGTGCAGCCGTTGGCCAACGGCGCCATCGTCGGCTCGCTCGCGACTGATTTCGACGGCTGCATGCGCGTGGTCCAGCGCCTGACCGAAGACCCCGGCATCTACCTCGCGAACTCGATGAACAGCCTGCGGGTCGAGGGCCAGAAGACCATCGCGATCGAGCTGGTGCAGCAGTTCGACTGGGCCGTGCCCGACTGGGTGCTGGTGCCCGGCGGCAACCTCGGCAACGTCAGCGCCATCGCCAAGGGCTTCCTGCAGGCGCGCGAGCTGGGGCTGATCGAGCGGCTACCGCGGCTGGTGTGCTGCCAGGCCGAGCGCGCCAACCCGTTGTACCGCGCGTTTCGCCGCGCGCAGGCCCAGGGTCGCGCCATGAGCCCGGAGGACTTCGAGCCGGTCGTCGCCGGCACCACGCTCGCATCCGCGATCCAGATCGGTGACCCGGTCAGCCGCGACAAGGCCATCGCGGCCCTGGTCGCGTGCGACGGCCTGGTCGAGCAGGCCAGCGAGCTCGAGCTGGCCGAGGCGGTCGCGCGGGCCGATCGCACCGGCATGTTCAACTGCCCCCACCCCGGCGTGGCGCTGGCGTGCCTGGAGAAGCTCGTCGCGGCCGGCACCATCGGCCGCCACGATCGCGTGGTCGTGATCTCGACCGCGCACGGGCTCAAGTTCACCGAGTTCAAGACCCGCTACCACGAGGGCGCGCTGGGCTTCGTCGGCGCCCACGCCAACGTGCCGGTGCGCATGGGCGCGGAGCCCGAGGCGGTCGTGTCGCAGCTGCACGCGCTGCTCGACGCCCGCGCGGACGGGGGCGTCGGCTGAGGCGCGCGGCTCAGTCTGTGAAGCGGAAGCTCCGCTTCCTCTCTCAGCGCTTGGCCATCGGCACGTAGTCGCGCGCGTCCGGGCCGGTGTAGATCTGGCGCGGACGAGAGATCTTCTGCTCGTTGTCGTCGAGCATCTCGCACCACTGCGACAGCCAACCCGACGCGCGCGGGATCGCGAACAGCACCGGGAACATCTCCACCGGGAAGCCCATGGCCTGGTAGATGAGGCCGGAGTAGAAATCCACGTTGGGGTAGAGCTTGCGCTTGATGAAGTACTCGTCCGAAAGCGCGATCTTCTCCAGCTCGAGCGCGATGTCCAGCAGCGGGTTGCGGCCGGTGACGGCGAAGACGTCGTCGGCGAGCTTCTTGATGACCTTCGCGCGCGGGTCGTAGTTCTTGTACACGCGGTGGCCGAAGCCCATCAGCTTGCCCTCGCCGGCCTTCACCGACGTGATGAAGTCCGGCACGTTCTTGACGTTGCCGATCTTCTTGAGCATGCGCAGCACCGCCTCGTTGGCGCCGCCGTGCAGCGGGCCGTACAGCGCCGCGCTGGCCGCGGCCAGCGACCACTAGGGGTCCGACTCGGCCGAACCCACGCCGCGCGCGGCGCTGGTCGAGCAGTTCTGCTCGTGGTCGGCGTGCAGGATGAAGAGCACGTCGAGCGCCCGCTCGAGCACCGGGTGGGGCTTGTACTTGGGCTCGGCGATCTGGAACAGCATCGCCAGGAAGTTGCCGCAGTACGACAGCTCGTTGCTGGGGTAGATGTACGGCCGGCCCAGGGAGTGGCGGTAGGCCCACGCGGCGATGGTCGGCATCTTGGCGATGATGCGGACCACGTGCTGCTTGCGGATCTCCGGGTTTCGCACGTCCTTGGCGTCGGTGTAGAAGGTCGACAGCGTCGCGAGGAACGCGACCAGACGGCCCATCGGGTGGGCGTCGTAGCGGTAGCCCTCGAGCGCGCGCTTGAGGAACTCGTGCACGAAGGTGTGCGTCATGATCGAGTGCTCCCACGCGCCCAGCTGCTGGGTGTTGGGCAGCTCGCCGTGCATGAGCAGGTACGCGACCTCGAGGTAGGTCGACTGCTCCGCCAGCTGCTCGATCGGATAACCGCGGTAGCGCAGGATGCCGGCGTCGCCATCGAGGTAGGTGATGGCCGAGCGGCACGACGCCGTGTTCATGAACGCGGGGTCGTAGCTCATCAGGCCGAAGTCGTCGGCCGCGACCTTGATCTGTCGCAGATCCGCCGCGCGGATGGTGCCGTCCTGGATCGCGATTTCGTAGGTCTTGCCCGTGCGGTTGTCGGTGATCGAGAGCGTGTCGGCCATGGGGCTCCTTGGGCGGTCGCGCGAACTATACGGGGGCGGCCAAGCCGGGCTCAACGGCGTTTTTCCAGGTCGGTCCGGCTCCGCGGGCTCGCGTGGGCGGCTGCCGCAACGTGAGGGCGAGGACCCCTCGGTCCGGGTCGGACCGCCCGCGGTCTCGGTTCGGGACGGGTCTTCGTCAGTCGCTGGCCACGGCCGGGACGAACAGCTGCAGCCGCGTCGTGGGCGCCCCGGTGGTGTCGACGCCGCCCGCGAGCACGACCGCACCGGTGTCGGTCGTCAGCTGCGTGCCGCCGCGGCCGCGCAGGGCCGGCACCGGGCTGGGGTCGACCGCCGGCCAGCCCGCGAGCGTGGTGCGGTCGAAGCGCTGCAGCAGGCCCTCGCCCTGCGCGTAGACCGCGACGTCGTCGCGCCACCACCGGGGATCGGGCAACGGCGGATCGAGCAGCGCGGCGTGGTGGGTCCACGTGGTGTCGCCGCCGGGGCCGCGGTCGAACTGCTCGACGTCACCGGTGGGCGAGCCGTCGCGGATGCCCCCGCCGCACAACACGCGCACGATCTCGCCGTCGTCACCGCGGTCGAGCTGCACGCATCGCGCCTGCTGCCACGACACGCGCTCGGGCGGGCCGACGTCGACGCCGGCTCGCAGCCAGCGCGCCAGCGCGATGCCCTCGCCGGGTGCGGCCTCACCGTGACCGAACAACAGGATGTCGTCGTCGGCGTCGCCGTCGGCACGCACGACCCAGGTCGCGGCGGCGCCGGGCCGCGGCACGTCGAGCGCGACGTCGTCGAGCTGCACCGCGAACAAGCCGCCGTCGTCGCGCGGCGCGAGATCGATGGCGACCACGGCGGTCTGCGCCGCGGTGCCCGCTGGGCCACCCAGGAGCGTGAGCACGGTGCCGGCACCGTCGGTGGTCCACACCGCGCCATCGCGGCCACCGAGCGCCTCGGCGCCGCCGAGCTCGACCTCGACCCACGCGTCGTCGCCGGGATCGAAGCGGTGGGCCGCGATGCGCTCGCGCCAGGTCACGCGCATCACGCCGCCGAGCGCGTCGCCGACCAGCGCGCCGTCGTCGCTCGCGGGCGGATGCGCGAGCGCTTCGGCCTCGGCGGTCTGCAGCGTGAAGTCGTCCAGGAACGAGGTCGCGCCGTCGCTCGAGAGCATGACCACGCCGCGGCCCACCGCGTGCGCGGCCAGCAGTCCGTCGTCGGGCAGATCGAGCGCCAGCGGGAACGTCGACGCCGCCGCCGGTCGGCCCAGGAACAGGCCCAGGCCGCGCTCGCCGCGCCTCGACGAGAACGCCGGCGTGCGGCCCCAGGCCAGCAACGTCTCGTCCTGCGCGAGGTACAGCGTGATGGTGTGCAGCACCGCATCGGGATCGAGCTCGAGCGTGAGCCCGAAGTCGAGCCCGTCGGCGGAGATGGTGTGGGCCTGACCGCCGGGATCGAGCACCAGCGAGGCGTTGTTGCCGGGTCGAGATCGTCGGCGTCCTCGGGCACGATCACGTCGAGCTCGACCTCGGTGCGAAACGGAGCGCACGGCGAGGCCGCGGCGGTCGCGAGCAGCACCGCGGCCAGGCCCAGTCGCGCGCGCACCTGCGCCGCGGCCAGGCCCAGCACGCGCACGCGTTTGCGTCGGCCGCTGCCGCCGGCCACGATCGCGATGGCGCTGCGCGGGCGCGCGAGCAGCTGCGCGAGCAGCTCGACCAGCGCATCGTTGGCGGCGCCCTCGACCGGCGGCGCGGTCAGCTGGATGCGCACGCGATCGCCGTGTACGCCCACGACGCGGTCGTGCGACGCGCGCGGCACCACCAGCACGTCGAGCACCGCGCCGTCGTCCGCGTCGCTGACGGGCGCGCTCATGCCTGCACCAGCGCGCGCGGCAGCGGCGGCTCGCGGCCGGCGGCCTCGATCGCGCCGGTGCCGAGGATGTGCGCGCCCGCGACGTAGATGGCCTCGCGGTGGAGGTTGACCGTGGTGCACACGTGATCGGGCACCAGCAGCACGATCGCGTCGCGCGGCGGCACGGGTGGCGCGAGCACCTGCAGCGGCAGGTGCTCCTCGCTCGCGCGCTGGGGCTGCAGCCCGGGTAGCCCACCACCGCGCAGCAGGGCGGGCCGCGATCGGGCGTGATGGCCTTGCTGCCGGCATCGAGCGTGATGCGATCGAGTCCGCGGGGCCGCGATCACGCGCGCGGCCACGAACGCGGCTGGGACCACGCCCAGCGCCGCAGCCGGTTGCGCGCTCGCGAGATCCGAGAGCACCAGGGTGCCGGCGCCGATCTGGTGCTGCCACGGTCCGTCGCGCAGGCCCGCGTGGGCCTGCGCGTGCGCGAAGCCGTGGCTGCCCGAGGTCAGCACCTGGGCGAGGCCATCGATCTCGCGCGCGAGCCCACACAGCGTCGTAGCCCTGGTGCGCGGCGGCGCGATCGTCCCAGCCCAGGTGGCCCTCGTAGCCCTGCAGGCCGAACACGCGCCGGCCCGCTGCGGCGGGCGAACGCAACCACGCCGACCACACCGCCGCGGGACAGCCGGTGCGGTGCATGCCGAGATCGACGTCGAGCCACAGCGACAGCGCCGCGGCCTCGGCCGGCCACGCGGCCACGGCCTCGGGTGCGTCGGCGACCAGGCCCACGCGCGCGTCGGGGAAGCGCTGCGCCAACGCGATCAGCTCGGGCACGCGCACCGGCGGCAGCGGGTGCGCGAGCACGACGTCGACCGCGAGCCCGGCCTGCGCCGCGGTGCGCAGCACCAGCGTCAGCTCCGGCAGCGTCGCGCACTTGAAGCTGCGCACGCCGGCGTCGAGCAGCAGCGCGACGATGCGCGACTGCTTGACGGTCTTGACGTGGGGCCGCCAGCGCTCGGCGCCGCCGAGCCAGCGGATCACGGCCGCGATGTTGGCTGCGGCGCGCTCGACGTCGATGACCAGCGCCGGCGTGACGCAGCCGTGCCGCTGCAGGGCGTTGCACAGCGCCGCGGTCGCGGGGTCCACGGGCGCTAGCCTACGCCATCGCGGAGCCGACGGCGTAGCGACGGTTCGGTCCGCCGGGCGGCCCGCTCAGCTGGCCTCGCGGCACAACACCAGCGCCGTGCTGCGCAGGCTCTCGAGCTCGTGCGCCGGCAGCTGCACCCGCGCGAGCAGCGTCGCCGCCTGTTCGGCGGTGCACACCGGCTCGCTGGCGAAGCCCTCGCTCGCGACCAGGGCCTCGCACAGCGCGACGCTGCTCACGCCGCCCTGGCTCAGCGCGGCGCTGCCGTCGTCGATGCGGTGGTGTTCGAGGCACACCCGCGCGACCACGTCGGGCAGCTGCCACGCGCGGCTGGTGCGTGCACCGATGACCGGGTGCAGCGCGCGGATCACCAGCTCGCGCTGGCTCGCGTCGAGCGGCGGTGCGTCGGTGCTGGCCAGCGCCGTCAGCAGCGCCGGGCGTCCGAGGTCGTGCAGCAGTCCGCACACGAACGCGTGCTCGGTGTCGAAGCCCAGCACCTGAGCGACGTGGCGGTGCACGTGGGCGATCGCGATCGAGTGCAGCCGCACGGCGTTGACCTCGCGCCGCGGTCCGCCGCGGAACAGGTGCGCCTCCGCGACCGCCTGCAGCAAGACCTCGCGCAGGATGCTCCAGCCCAGCCGCATCAACGCCATGCGCAGGGAGGTGATCGGCGCCGGTGGCCGGTACAGCGGCGAGTTCGCGACCGAGAGCACGCGCGCGGCGAGCACGGGATCGGCACGGACCACGCGATCGACCTCGCGGAAGTTCGCCTCGCGGTTGTTGGCCACCGCCATGACGTCGGCGACCGCGGTCGGCAGCGCCGGGAAGCGTCGCGCGGGCGCGAGCAACCAGTCGACCGCGCGCAGGCCGCTGCGGTCGAGCCCCGACAGGTCGAGCTCGTCGTCGTCGCTGCTCGTGCGGGCCGGCGCGGACGCGCTGGGAAGGATCGCTGCGGCCGCGGACATGTACGCGTCTCATCGGCCAGCCGCCGCGGTGCTTTCGGCCCAGAGTGTGCCGCCGCGGGGTCTACCCGATGATCATGTCCTCACGCGCACGGCTGCGGCCGTCGCGGAAGCGCGTGGGATCCCAGCGCTCGAGCATGGGGTGGCGCTCGCCGCGAACGATGAAGCGCGCGAGCATGCGGCCCACCGCCGGCGCCATCATGAAGCCGTGGCCGGTGAAGCCGCACAGCTGCAGCAACGCCGGCACACCGGGGGAAGGGCCGACGATCGCGTCGCCGTCGGGCGAGACGTCGTAGGCGCCGGCCCACTGCCGCAGCACCTTGAGCCGGCCCAGCCGCGGCATCAAGCCCGCGAGCGTGCGGCCCAGGTGCGCGAGGAAGCCCAGCGAGGACGACTGGTCGACCGTGGTGCCGCCCTCGCCGTGGTCGGGCATCGTGATGCCGGCGACGATCTCGCCGCGCGTGCTCTGCGAGAAGTACAAGCCGCTGGCGAGATCGACCACCAGCGGATCGAGGAAGGGCTTGAGCGGCTCGGTCGAGAGGATCTCGTGGCGGTGGGGGCGGTTGGGCAGCGTCACGCCCAGCGAGTGGTTCAGGCCGTGACACCACGCGCCGGTCGCGTTGACCACGAGGTTGGCGCGCAGCTGCTCGCCGGTCGAAAGCCGCAGGCGCAGGCCCGCACCGTCGGGCTCGGCGACATCGACCGCGGTGTGCGTGCGCACCACCACGCCGCGGCGGATCGCCTGTCCGGCGTAGCCCCACACGAATGGCCACGGAAACACCACGCCGTCCTTGGGGTTGAACGCGGCCAGCCGCACGTCGTGCACGTCGAGCTCGGGCACGAGCTCGCGCGCCTCGTCGGGGCCCAGCAGCCGCGTGGGCGCGCCGACCTGGTGGTGCAGCTCGGCGTTGCGGCGCACCCGCTGCTCGCCGGCCTCGCTGCGCGCGAGGAAGAGGTAGCCGCCCTGGCGGAACCACAGGTTGATGCCGAGCTCCTGCGCGAGGCCGCGGCAGATCTCGATGCTCTCCATCATGACCCGCACGTTGCCCTCGTCGCCCCACTGCATGCGCACGCCGCCGCCGTTGCGTCCGGAGGCGCCGCTGACGAGGTAGCTGCGCTCGAGCACGACCACGCGCAGCGTCGAGCTCTCGGCCACCGCGTAGGCGGTCGACAGCCCCATCACGCCGCCGCCGAGGATGGCGACGTCGCAGTGCTCGGGCAGCGGCGCGTCGGCGCGGCCCAGGGTCACCGGCGGCTTCACGGCGCCTCCTCGGGCGGGGGCGGGCCCGCCACGCTGGCGAGCTCGGCGAGCGTGACCGGCTCGGCCGGCGGGCGCGCGGTGAAGGGCTGCACCGCGTCGGGCGTCACCGCGCGCTCCGCCAGCAGCAGCCGCACCAGCGCGACCATGCACTCCTTGCCCTGGCACGGGCCGGTGCCCAGGCCGGTGTAGCGCTTGATCTCCTCGACGCTGCCCAGGCCCAGCGCGATCGCGTGCTGGATCTCGGCCACGGTCACGTCCTCGCAGCGACACACGAACACGCGCTGGGTCACGGTGCCCTCCCGATGGTGTCGAGCAGCGCCTGCGCGACGCGTTCGCCGTCGTCGGCGGCGGCGCGCTCGGACACCCCGCAGACCTCGCCGCAGGCCCACGTGGTCCACGTGCCGGTCGCCGCGCGGCCGTCGTCGTCGCGTGCGACCGCGAAGCCGACGTCGGACCACCGCACGGTCGCGCCGCACTGTCGCGCCAGCTCCGAGGCCGGCGCCGGCGCGCCGGCGAGCGCGACCACGCCGAGCTCGCGTCGGCCCTCGCGCGTGGCGATGGCCTCGACCCAGCGCTGCCGAGCACCGCCTCGACCGACGCGGGCGAGAAGCCGAGCTCCCGCCGCTGCGGCCAGCGGCGGCGCGATCACCCTCGCCGACGACGACGCCCGGCACCGCGAGCGTCGCCGGTGCGACGCAGCAGGCCTCCGCGAGGCCGCGCGCCGCCAGCACCCTGGCAGGTCAGTGTTGCTGGCAGCGGCACGATGACGTCATGCCGGTCGCGAAGACGAGGTGCCGCGGCAACGCACAGGCCGCGGCCCTCGCCGTCGTCCACGCGCGCGCCGCGATCACGCCGCGGCCGCCTGCGCGGGTGGAGCCCGAACACCGCGGTGCCGTAGCGACCTCGCCGTCGCCGCAGCGCACGCGCGCCGTCGCGGTCGAGCCGCTCGACGCACACCGCCGCGACGCCGGCCTGGTCGCAGCCGGCGCAGCGCCGCGAGTCCGGCCCGACCGGCGCCGACGACCAGCACCTGCGGCGCCTCGCGGCGGTGCCGCCGGCGGCTCGGCCGGCGCGCGCGTCCCCTGGGCAGGCGTTGCCCAGCTCCAGGTTGCAAGGCTGTGCGCGACCCTTGCATGATCGTGTTGACCAGGCGGGCCGCACCATGAAGTGGTGGTGATCCATGCCGGCGGCGAAGACCGTGTCGACCGCACGGATCGGCCCGCGCGGCAGCACGCGGTTCTGCGAGTGCAGCTGCATGCCGGGCCGCACGATTCGTGGTGCACGCGCGCAGGCTGGGCTCGCCGTCGACCCGCAGCAGGTGTTGCTGAATGCCCCGCGCAGGCAGAAACGGCCTGCGCGGGCGACGGAACTTCAGGCTGCTTCCCGGTCGCGACCCGGCCTGCGCGCAGCAGCCGCGCCGACGGTGTCGCCGGGCGCGCAGCGCGCGTCGTCGTACGCGAGGCCGAAGCGAGCGCGCTGGGGCCTGCAACGGCACGGCGTGCGTCAGTCACCCGGCATCGTCGGACACCCTGGGCGTATCACCTGCGGCGCGGCGCGACAAGCCGCGGCCTCCGAGCCGTGCGAGCGACCACTGGTCGAGGCTCACCGCGACGCTTCTGCCGGCGCGACGGGGAGGAAGCGGAGCTTCCTCCCAGAAGCTCGTCGCGACAGCGACTGGAAGGAGGGGAGGCGCGACGGCTTTGCCGGCGCGACGGGAGAAGCGAGCTTCCTCCCCGAAGCCTCAACCCGGACAGCGTGCGCGCGAAGATCGCGGTGCCGACCCGTACCAGGGTCGCGCCTTCCTCGATCGCGACCTCGAGATCGTCGCCGCGCCCATCGACAGCGCGCGCAGCTCGACCGCGGCCGCGCCGTGCTCGCCGGCCGATCCCGCAGCTGCTGCAGCGCGCGAAGTGCGGTCGCGCCGACTCGGCCGGGCCCGCCAAGGGATCGTCATGAGCCCGACGCAGCGCGCAGCGCCTCGCAGTCGGCGAAGCCGTCGAGCAGCCTGGCCACCGCGTCGGGCGCCACGCCGGACTTGCTGGTCGCCGGCGACGTTGACCTGCACGAGCACGTCCTGGATCACGCCGTGGCCGTGGGCCTTCTGGCCGAGCGCGCTCAGCAGCGCCACGCGATCGACGGTGTGGATCAGCGCCAGCGCCGACCACCAGCTTGGCCTTGCTGCGCTGCACCGGGCCGATCATCGAGGAAGCAGCAGCCCGGGGCACGAAAGCTCGCGAGCTCGGCGCGCTTGTCGGCGAGCCCTGCGCCAGTTCTCGCCGAAGTTGCGCTGACCCGCGTGCGAAGGCCGCTGCGATCGCGGCGGCCGGGTGGCGCTTGCTTGACTGCGAGCAGCGACACCGCGCCGCCGCCGGCGTGCTCCGCGCGGGCGTCGATGCGGGCGGACCGCCGCGAGCCGCTGCGCGATGTCGGTCTCGTCGCTCACCGCGCGCGCACCCAGCGCGCAGCGCGCGACGACCGCATGGCGGCAGCTCGATGACCGCGCGGGAGCCGACGATGCGGGGGATGAAATCGCGGGCAGCGCGACCCTGGATGCCGTAGCCGCCGGCCTTGTCGTGCCACTCGCCGGCGTCGAGGTAGGCCTCGAGCTCGTCAGTTCTCGATCGCACGCAGCCACACCTCGGTGTGCTCGCGCCGAGCGGCACCGCGCCGGCCAGCGCCCACGCGGTCGTGACGTAGTGGAGCGCGCCGCGAGCCCGCGCAGCATCGCGCGCGCGTCGTCGTGATCGCGGGCTTTTCCCAGCGGCGCGGGCTCGTGCCACACCACGGTGTCGGCCCCCAGCACGATCGCGTCGTCGTCCTCCGCCGCGGCGCAGTGGGCCTGGCCGCTGCGAGTCGTCGCGCCAGCGCCGGCGCGGTCTCGCCGGGCGCGGGTCTCGTCGCAGTCACTGCGCGGATCGAGAAGCGCAGCCCTCGCGCCGTGGTTGAGCGCGGCGCGCCGCGGCGACGCCGCATGAGCACCAGCGCGGAAAGGCCGATGCGCGGCGCTGCCGCGGGGGCGGTCGCGCGCGTCATGGGCGGACGCGATGATGGCCGAGCCCGCGCGCGGCCGCGGCGAGCGCCGCGGGGCGCGCGTGCTACGATGGCCGGACATGAGTGCCCCGTCGATGTCCTGCCCGCGCCGCACGTCCTCGACCCGCCGCCGTCGCGCCGTCGATCTCACGGCGCTCGTGATCGCTGCGGCGGCGACGCCCGCGGTGGTGCCGCCTTCGCGCCGGACGATCCCGCCTCGGCGATCGCCGTCACCCCCACCGCGGTCGCAGCCGACCCGCTCGTCGGGCTGTGGAGCGCCCACGACGACGGCGGCGCCGGCACCCCGGTCGCGTTCTACTACTTCCACGGCGACGGCCATGGCCTGTATCGCTACGGCCGCGTCGGGCTGACCAACACCAACAGCTTCGACTACACCGTCGAGGCGATCACCTCGCGCTGCATCCGCAAGACCGGCGCGCCACTGCGTGCGCTTCGCCATCGCACGAGCACGACGGCGCGGCGGTGCTTGCGTTGGCCGATCCTGCTGCTGCGCACGGTGCGCTACCGCCAGCGACAACGATCCGCCGAGCACGACGCCGCCGGTGCCGGCCGCGTCGATGGCCGGCTGTGGCTCGACCGTGCCCTACGCGACCGGCGGCTACGGCTTCGCTGCACTACGCGCGCTGGCGGCATCGACGGCCGCGGCGTTCTGCTGGTTCCACCGCGCACTTCGACGACTGGACCATCGAGGCGCTGGGCTACCGCATCGCCGCGACCGGCTCGAACAGTTCGCCAGCGGTGATCGCCACGCGACCACGTTCGTGCGTCGCGGGCGAGCCCGCGAGCTTGACGCTGCACGAGACCCGCGCGACTTCTGCACGCGCATCGCTACGTCGACGCCGGGCTCCCTGTTCGTATCAGCTCGGCGCCGGTCTTCCTGGGCCTGCTCGACCCGCGGCCACTGCACCGCAGCGCCGCGATGCCGACCGAAGCCATCCGCTGCCCCACCTGCGGCGCTGCCGATCCTCGCGCACCGACGCGGGCCGGGCTCAACGCCTGTTCTACCTGCGGCGTCCGCTACCGCATCGTGCACGGCACACCCACGCGGTGCGAGCAGCGCCGGCACCGCGGCGCGCCGCGACCGGCCGACCGGTGCTGGTCGCCGCCGCGGTGATCGGCATCGTCGCCTGGAAGCCTGGGCGCCGCGGTCAGGTGTCGCGGCAGCCGCCAGCCGCCGCCGGCCGCACCCACGCCGACACGCCCGATCCTGGCGGTCCCGCCTTCGCCCGCGAGCCCTGGTGCGCGCCGGCCACCCGAGCCCTGGCCAGCCCGGTGGTGTCGCGGCCGATCCTGGTCGCGCCGGTGCAGCTGACCGCGCGCTTCGAGCCTGGAAAGCACCGCCGCCTGTCCTACGGCAGTACGTTTACGCAATCGGTTGGGTCACCAACACCTCCGCCGCCACGCCGACGACTGCCCCAAGATCACCGCGGTGTTGCGCGACGCCGCCGCCAGGTCGGCCTGCTCGGCTTCGCCGAGGCCGACGTGCTCGCGGCGGGCGAACGATCGGCGGTCTCGCTGCCGGTGATGGGTCCGCCGCCGTTCGCGACCATCGACTTTCGAGGACGCGGCCTCGCCGCGCACGACCGCCTGGGCGGCTGCGGTCGAGCACGCCGCGCTGCGCGAGCACGTTCGGCACCAAGATCGCGGGCAAGGTCTTCAACGACGGGGCCGAGGCCGCGCGCTTCGTGAAGATCTCGGCGCGAGCTACGACGGCAAGCTCGAGCATCGACTCGACCTACGCCGACGGCGACAGCATCGCGCCGGGCGACCACGCGCGCTCGAGTCAGCCCTCGCGGCGAGCGCTGGTCGCTCGCCACGAGCTCCAGGTCAGCGGCCGCCCTCGAAATGACGTCGGGCGATCTCGGCGTGCCGCGCGCGACGCGGGTGCCGAGCCGGCCGCGACGTCGTCGCGATGGGTCGCGCGCCAGGCCAGCGCCGAGAGCAGCACCAGCAGCGCGCACGCGGCCGCCGCGAGCAACTGCGCACGCCCCACGACGCGGCTGGGCGCGGGCGCGGCCGCGGCGACGCCGGCTGCGACAGGCTCGCGGCGAGCAGCGCGCTGGGCAGCGCCTCGGCAAGCGCACGCAAGGCCTGCGCCTGCGCGTCGCGCTGCGCATGCCACGAGGCGAGCGTGCTCGCGGCGAGGCGCTCGAGCGCGTCGTCGTCGTCGTCGAGCGCCATCGACGAGAGCATCGGGATCACTGGGCTCGATCGCGGCGGGAGCGACCGCGCGATCGCGGTGGTGCGAGCGGACATGACGTGCTCCCCATCAGCCGCACGGGGGCCGGTGGCTCCGGGGATGACGCGCCCTCGCGTGGGCCGATTCGTGTGGCCACCGGCGCGGCGTGTCGCGGCGACCCGGACCCGACGCGGTGCCGGGGTGCGCCGGGGCGTTTCGTCTCGGGCCGCACAGTGTGCGACACGCCACGGCGCCGACCGAGCCGAGCGAGCAGCGGTGGTATGCTCTACCGATGCGCTTCGCTTGGCCTGCGGTGCCTCGCTTCGGTTCGATGGGGTTGTTCGCCGTGCTCGCGGTGCCCGGCGCGCTCGCGGCACGTCGACACCACCGGCGCACGCCGCCGCAGCGCCGCACTGTACACCATCGAGGGCGACGACGCCTGTCGATTTCGCGGCGTGCACGTTCGACGGCCAAGCCTGCAACAGCCGAGGTGCTCGAGCCGGGTACCAGGGCTGCGTCGCGCTCGCCGCCGGCGCCGTCGTGCTCGCCCACGGCGGCACCGCGGTCGACACCGGCATCGATCCGTCCGACACGTCCGGCAGCGAGGGCAGCAGCGGCAGCAGCAGCTCGACCACCGCGGTCGCGGACAGCTCGACCACACCGCGGTGGCGGACCAGTGGATCACCGGCTCGACCACCGCGGTCGTGCCGAGCTCGTGCAGCGAAGAGGCCTGCTCGACGAGGACCGCGACGCCGGTGATCCCGCGCGACCGTACTGCATCGACGCGACCTGCTCGCCGTGCGACGTCGCCGGCGGCGATGCGTTCTGCGGGCAGCTCGACGGCCGCACGCCGTGGTGCAACGTCGACAGCGGCCGCTGCGAGGGCTGCGACGCCGCGGCGCCGGACTTCTGCCCCGCGGCGCAGCCGGTCTGCAGCGCTACCGGTGCGTGCGCACCGTGTGACGAGCACGCGCAGTGCGAGACCGCGTGCCACATCGCGCCGACCGATCCGCTGCAGGGCGAGTGCTTCGAGCCCGACGCCGTGGTGTACGTCGCGGCCAACGCCGCGTGTCCGGGCATGGGCACCATGGCCGATCCGGCGTGCAGCCTCGCCGACGTCGTCGCCGCGGTGCCGGCGGACGCTGCGGTCGCGGTGATGGTGCAGGGCGGGGTCTCCTACGCCGAGCACGTCGTGATGACACAGGGCACCGTAGCGCTCATCGGCAGCGGGCTCACGCAGATCACCGGCGAGGCCGGGCTCGACGCGCCCGATCTCGAGGTGCAAGGCGGCATCCTCTACGTCGACGGCATCCGCATCCGCGCGAACACCCAGAGCCACGGCGTCGCCTGTGGCGATGCGACGCTGTGGCTCGACGACAGCGAGGTGCGCAACAACATCGACTACGGCATCTACGGCACCGGGCCCTGCGACCTGACGCTGCGGCGCTCGGCGGTGCACAACAACCCCGGCGGCGGCATCCGTCAGCTCGGCGGCGTGCTGCGGCTGGAGAACGCCGCCGTGGTCGAGAACGGCGACGGCACCCACGGCCCCGGCGTCAACCTGCAGTACGCCGAGGTCCACGCGCTGTACAGCACCATCGCCGGCAACGACGGCGTCGGCGACGACAGCCTGCAGTGTCTCGCCAGCACCGGCGACGTGCGCAACAGCATCGTCACCGGCCTGGCCGAGGGCTCGATCGATCTCGACTGCTTCGTGCTCGACTTCTCGACCAACGCGATCGACACCAACAATTTCGTCGGTGCCGACAGCGTGCTGGTGGGCGCCTACGACGCGAACATGTTCGTGAACCCCAACGAGGGCGACATGCGGCTCGACGATCCGCCGACCTCGCCCTTCGGCGGCGTGGCGCTGTGGCTGCTGGGCGATCCGCCGCTCGACATCGACGGCACCGCGCGGCCCATGGGCGGCGAGGTCGGCTACGCCGGGGTCGACGAGCCGTGACCGCGGCGGTGCTGCGGTTCCACTACGACGTCGTGTGCCCGTTCGCGGCCATCGCCGCGCACGGCATCGAGGACTTCGCCGCCGCGCACGGGCTCACGGTGCCGTGGTGCCCGGTGCTGCTGGGCGGGCTGCTGCGCCACTTCGGCGCGCCCGACGATCCCAACGCCGTGCAGTCGCCCGCGCGCGCGGCCAACACCCGCCGGGACATCGTGCTGCAGGCGGCGCTGCATGGCCTGCGCTTCGCGGTGCCGCGCGAGCATCCGCGGCGCACCCTCGCAGCGATGCGGCTCTTGGTCGCGGCCGGGCCCGAGCGCCGCCCGTCGCTGTCGCTGGCGCTGATGGACGCGTACTGGCGCGACGGCCTCGACCTCGCGGACGAGGCCGTGCTCGCGTCGATCGCTGCGGCCCACGACGTGCCGAGCTCGCGCATCCACGACGACGACGTCAAGGCCGAGCTGCGCGCGCGCACCGACGCGGCCGCGGCCGCGGGCGTGTTCGGCGTGCCGACGTTGCTGCTGGGTGCGCGGCGGATCTGGGGGCAGGACCGGCTGCCGCTGCTGTCGCGCGCGCTCGGTCGCGCGGTCGATCCGGCGGCGCCGACCCGCACCGGTCCGGGCCCGCGCGCGCCCGCGCGGGTGCGCTTCTTCCACGACGTCGCGAGTCCGTTCTCGTACCTCGCGTCGACCCAGATCGAGCGCGTGTGTGCGGCCGCCGGCGCGACGCTCGAGCGCGTGCCGATCCTGCTGGGCGCGCTGTTCCGCGACATCGGCACGGCCGACGTGCCGATGTTCACCATGCACGCGGCCAAGCAGGCGTGGGTGCGCGAGGACCTCGACGCGTGGGCCGCGGCGTGGGGCGTGCCGCTGCGCTTCCCGACGCAGTTCCCGATCCGCTCGGTGCTGCCGCAGCGCGTGGCGCTGGCCGAGCCCCTCGCGGTCGCGGCGATCGATCGCGCGGCCTGGGCCGACGACGTGCCGGTGGCCGATCGCGAGGCGCTCGGCGGGGTGCTGCAGCGCGCCGGCTTCGACGGCCGCGAGCTGCTGGCGCGGGCCGAGTCGCCCGCGATCAAGGACGCGTTGCGGGCCCACACCGAGGCCGCCCGGGTCGCGGGCGCCTGCGGCGTGCCCAGCATGCTGGTGTCCGTGGCCGACACGGCGCCGCAGCTGGTGTGGGGTCAGGATCGGCTGGCCACGGTGGCCTCCCTGCTGGCAGGCTTCGTGCCGCCGGCAGTGGACCCCGCCCCATGAGCGACAAACCCGAGGCCGCCGCGGCGCCGGTGCGCGTCGACGGCGTGGTCGAGCGCGTGGTCTACCAGGACGAGCGCACGCGCTACACCGTGCTGCGGTTGTCGGTGCCGGGCCACGACGCGCTGGTGACCGCGGTCGGCCGCATGGTCGCGCCCGAGATCGGCGCGCGCGTCACCGTGCACGGCGAGTGGGAGCAGCACCCCAGCCACGGCAAGCAGCTGCGGGCCGACCGGCTCGAGGTCGAGGTCCCGACCACGCTCGGTGGCATCGAGCGACGGCTGACGCGCTACCCCGGCATCAAGGATGTGATGGCCGCGCGGATCGTCGCGCGCTTCGGGCTCGACACCCTGGAGATCCTCGATCGACAACCGCGGCGGCTGCTCGAGATCGAGGGCATCGGCGCGCGCACGCTCGACAAGATCCTCGAGTACCACCAGGAGCAGGTCGGCCCCCAGGCCCAGCTCGAGGCGCAGCTGCTCGAGCTCGATCTGCCGCCGTGGTTGGCGCGGCCGATCCACGAGCGCTTCGGCGCCGACGCGGTCGCGGTGCTGCAGCGCCAGCCCTACCGCTTGGCCAAGGAGGTGCGCGGCATCGGCTTCGCCACCGCCGATCGCATGGCGCGGGCCCTGGGCATCGCGGCCGACAGCCCCGAGCGCATCGAGGCCGGGATCCTGCACGCGATGGAGACCGCGGCGCAGGACGGCAACTGCGCCCTGCCGATCGAGGTGCTGGTGCGCAAGGCCGCGATGGCGCTGGGCGTGGGCGAGGACCCGGTCCGCGACGCGGGCGAACGCATGGTCGCCGCGCGCGAGCTCGTGCTCGAGCTCGGCAGCGACGGCACGCCGCTGTGCTTCACGCCGGCACTGGTGGAGGCCGAGCGCGCGGTCGCGGACGCGGTCGCTGCCATCGCGATCGCACCGCATGCGCGCTGGAGCCTGGTCGAGCTGCCCGCGCACCTGAGCGCAGGCCAGGTCGAGGCGGTGCGGGCAGTCGCGGATCACGGCGTGGTCGTGCTGACCGGTGGTCCCGGCACCGGCAAGAGCACGGTCGTGCGCGAGCTGCTCGCGCTCGCGCGGGCGCACGACGAACCGTTGCTGCTGTGCGCGCCGACCGGCCGCGCGGCCAAGCGGCTGGAACAGGCGAGCGGGCAGGGCGCCAAGACCGTGCATCGCCTGCTCGAGTTCCAACCCGAGACCGGTCGCTTCGCCTACGGCCCCGGCAACCCGCTGCCGCCGGGCATGGTCGTGGTCGACGAGAGCTCGATGCTCGACGTGCAGCTGGCCGCGGCGCTGCTGGGCGCGCTGCAGCCGACCCATCGGCTCGTGATCGTCGGCGACGGCGATCAGCTGCCGTCGGTCGGGCCCGGCAACGTGCTGTGCGATCTGGTGAGCGCGGCGCAGAGCCCGGGCTCGCCGCTGTCGCACGTGCGCCTGACCGAGGTCTTCCGCCAGGCCCAGGGCAGCTCCATCATCGCCAACGCCCACCGCATCCTGCAGGGCCAGCGACTGCTGCCCGATCCGCCCGCGGCGCCGGGTGAGCCGGGGATGCGGGGCGAGTTCTTCGTCGTGCCCGCGCGCTCGGCCGATCACGCCCACGAGCTGTGTGTGCGCCTCGCGACCGAGCGCATCCCGCAGGCCTATGGTCTCGATGGCGCGCAGGACGTGCAGCTGCTGTGTCCGATGCACAAGGGGCGCGCCGGCACCGAGGCGCTCAACGAGGCGCTGTCGGCGTGCCACACCGCGGGCATGCCCGAGCTCACCGTCGCGGGCGCGCGCGGCCAGGTGTTGCGGCGCTTCCGCGTCGGCGACCGCGTGATGCAGACCAAGAACGACTACGACAAGGGCGTGTTCAACGGCGACGTCGGGCGCGTGGTCGCGGTCGCACCTGCGGCCGAGCAGCTCACGGTCGAGGTCGACGGCGCGCGCGTGGTCTATGCCGGGCCCGAGGCGCTCGCGCTGGTCTTGGCCTACGCGGTCTCGATCCACAAGAGCCAGGGCAGCGAATTCCCGGCGGTGATCGTCACGCTGCTGCCCGAGCACCACGTGATGCTGCGGCGCAATCTGCTGTACACCGCGATCACGCGGGCGCGGAAGCTGTGCGTGATCGTCGGCGATCCCCGTGCCATCGATCAGGCCATCGCGCGCACCGAGGGCGCCCGCCGCCACACCGGCCTGGCGCGACGGCTGCGCGAGGCGCTGGGCACCGTGGTCGAGTGAGCGGCGGCGCCGGCCGTGCCCGCTGCGCGCCCCGGCCCGCACTCGCACCGCCGCCTGCGATCGAAAGCCGCGCGCAGCCGTGCTAAAGCTGCCGCGAGAGCGTGAGCGCGCGCGTCCGCATCCTCGGCGTCGATCCGGGCACGATCCGGCTGGGCTACGCCGTGATCGAGGCGGTGCGCGGGCGCGGCCGCGTCGAGCTGCACTACCTCGAGTGCGGCGTGATCGCGGCGCCGGCCCGCGAGTCGGTCGCGGCGCGGTTGTTCACCATCGCGAGCGAGCTCGGCGGCGTCATCGACGAGTTCGCGCCGCAGCAGTGTGCGATCGAGCGGGCGTTCCACGGCAAGAGCGCCGCCAGTGCCCTGGCGCTGGGGCAGGCCCGCGGCGCGATGATGCTGCTCGCGGCGCAGCGGGGCCTGTCGTGCCACGAGTACGCGCCCGCGAGCATCAAGCGCGTGGTCGCGGGTCACGGCGCCGCGACCAAGCAGGCCATCGCCGTGCGGGTGCGGCAGATCTTCGCGCTGCAGCAGCCGCCGGCGTCGGACGCCGCCGACGCGCTGGCGATCGCGTGCTGCCACGCGCTCGCGACCGACGCGGCGGGCCGGTGAGAGGCTGACAGCCTATGCTGACAGCCTCTCGTCGCGTCAGCGACCGGAAGGAGAAGGGACCCGCGACGGCTTGGCCGGCGCGGGAAGAGGAAGCGGAGCTTCCTCTTCATCGGCTGAGCGCGCGCGGGGTCGCGGGCGACCGCTGCCCTGGCGCGCGCGCCCCGGCCGTGGCAACGTCGCGCGCGATGATCGGCTGGCTCTCCGGTACCGTCGTGGCGCGCGATCCCATCGTCGGCGAGCTCGTGCTCGCGGCCGCGGGCGTGGGCTACCAGGTCGCGGTCTCGCTGCAGACGCTCGCGGCGGTGCCCCCGGTCGGCGACGGCTGCACCTTGTGGATCCACACCCACGTGCGCGAGGACGTCATCGCGCTGTTCGGCTTCGCCGATCCGATCGAGCGCCGCGCGTTCCGGCTGCTGCTGGGTGTGCCGCAGGTCGGGCCCAAGCTCGCGATCGCGGTGCTCGGCGGCTTCCCGCTGCCCGAGCTGCTCGCCGCGATCGAGTGCGAGCAGCGCAGCCTGCTCGAGCGCATCCCCGGGGTCGGCAAGCGCACCGCCGAGCGGATCTTGCTCGACCTCAAGGAGAAGGTCGGGCCGCTGCGCGACGCGCTGCGCGGCGACGCGGTTGCGGCCACGCCGGCGCCTTCGGGCTCGGGCTTCGGCGACGACGCGCGCGAGGTCCTGGTCAACCTCGGCTGGAAGGGCAAGGAGGTCGACGCGGCCCTGGCCAAGGCCGACGACGGCAGCCATCGCTCGCTCGACGCGCTGGTGCGACGCGCGCTGGCGCTGCTGATGGCGCGGCCGTGAGCCCGCCGCGGTGCGCGGCGCTCACAGGCCGCGGAAGGCTTCGATGAGATCGCCGATGGTCAGCGCCTGCGGGATGTCGTGCTTGGCCAGCTCGTTCCACAGCGGCAGCAGCGGCGCGTCCTTCTGCGTGTTCGCCAGCACCTCGCGCAGCGCCGCGACCGCGGCACGGCGGCGGCCCTTGTCGAGCGCGTCGCGCAGGGCTTCGCCGACCGGGCCCTCGAGCTTGGGGCGCTCGGGCAGCGGCACGACCTTGGCGCTGATGGCGAGATCGGCGAGCCGCGGCGCATCCGGGCGCGGGACGATCGGGGCCACCGCGGGCTCCTCCGTCGCCGCCGTGGGTTGACGCGCAGGGCGCTCCACCACCACGGGCGCGCTGGGGATCTCGCGACGCCAGCGGCGGCGGCTGTCCCAGCGGTCCTCCTCGCGCTCGCCGGGCCGCGGCTGCGGATGGCCCTGCGCCACGCGCTGCTCCATGGCCTGGCCGCGCTGCAGGATCTCCTCGCCGTGGCCCTGCGGCAGCACCGTGACCACGGTGTCTTCCTTGATGATCGCGTACAGCGTGTCGCCGAAGTCCGTGACCGGGATCAGCGTCTGCGGCTCGCCCAACATCGCGTCGAGCGTCCGCACCGCCTTGCCGTCGTTCTCGGCGGCGGTGAGCGCGGCGTCGAGGCGGTCGCGCAGGGTCTCGTCGTCCTCGTCGTCCCGCTTGGGCACGAGCTCGCGCAGGCGCTGCACCGCGCGATGCGTGATGCTGTAGCGGCGGTGGCCGGGAAACGGGGGACGCAGCATCCGCGCCCGATGTAGCCCAGCTGGCCTGGATTTGCCACCCCGGGGGTGCCCGGGGCGTCTGCGGGCATGGTCGGGCCGGGAACTTGCCAAGCACGCGCACGGCCGCCCAAGATGGGGCGTGCGCGTGTTCTTCGTGGGCGCGGTGCTGTCGTTGCTGGCGCTGGTGCCGGCGACGGCTGCGGCGTGGGAACCCTTCGCCGGTGCGGGAGCTCGACCCCCGCGGCCAAGGACAAGACGCCGCAGGCCGTGCGTCAGCGCGCGTTGGGCAAGGCCCGGCGTGCGGCGCTCGAAGCCGCGCTGGCCGAGCTCGCAGGTAGCGGTGCGGGCGCGATCGACAAGGCTGCGCGCAAGGCCGTGCTCGCGGCGGCGGACTCGTGGACCGTGGCCTATCGCGTGATCGCCGAGCGCAGCGACGGCGACGCGGTCACCATCGAGATCGAGGCCGACATCGACCTCGCGCGGCTGCGCAAGCGACTGGTCGCCGCGCCCGCGTCTGCCGACGGCGCGATGTACGGCACGCCGACGATCGAGGTCGAGGGCGACTGCGGCGAGCCGGCGCTCGCACGCACCCGCGTCGAGGACGAGCTGTCGGCCGCAGGTGCGATCGGCAAGGACGGCGCACCGCTGCAGCTGTCGCTGTCGTGCACGCGCCTGGGCGCCGTGCCGCACACGTTCCAGTTCGCCAGCCGCGTCGAGCTCGTCGCCCGCAGTGGCGGTCACACCCTGGCGACTGCGACGCTGTCGGGCTTCGGCGTCGACGTGGCCGCGGCCGACGGCGCCGCGATCGCGGAGGCCGCGGGGGTCGTCGGGGCCAGCTTGGCGCAGCACCGCCGCGGCGTGGTCTCGCTGCAGGTGTTGGGCGCGCGGCCGGCGAGCAAGCTGCGCCGGCTCGAGCGCGCGCTGCTGCAGAGCGTGCCGGGCGTGACCGCGGTCGAGCTCGCCCGCGTCGGATCCGGCGGCCGCGTGGTGCTGCGGGTCGTCGGCGCGCCGCCGGGCGATGCGCCGGCGCAGGCGCTCGCGCAGGCGCTACAGTCGCTGGCGCGAACGGGCCTGGCCATGGCGCCGCCCGTCGTCGAGGGACCCGATGCGCTGGTGCTCGAGCTGCAGTGAGCTGATGCTGGTCGCCGTGTTGGCGCTTTGGGGCTGTCGGCCCGATCCGCAGCGCGGCGCGGCGCTGCAGATCACGATCGCGCCGGCCGATCGCGACGCGGATCTGTGGGTCGACGGCAACTACATCGGTCGCGTCGGCGAGCTGCAGGCCGCGGGCACCGGCCCGCTGCGGCTGGCGCCGGGGCGCCACCGCGTCGAGGTGCGCAAGCCTGGTCGCTTCCCGGTGCAGCGCACGGTCGTGGTCGACGGCAAGGACGCGACCGTGGTGCTGCCGGCCGAGCTGCTCGCCGATCCGCAGTGACGCGCGCTCACGCCTGCGGCTGCTCGCGCAGGCGATCGAAGCTGCGCGGGACCATGAAGGGCGGCAGCGCCCCGACCGCGTGCTCCTCGATGTCGTCGACCTCGGTCTCGCCGGTCGCGACGTACTCGAGCTGCACCTGCGGATCGCCGTCGCTGGCGTGCACCAGGGTCGCGCGGGCCCAGGTCAGGCGGCGGTGCTGCAGCATCGCCTCTTCGATGCTGTCGAGGCACGCGCGGCGGCCCTCGAGGTTGACCAGGCCGTCGTCGCGACCGACGATCTCGAGCAGCTGGTGCTGCTTGAAGCGCGCGGCGTAGCCGGTGTGCACGAAGCCGTCCTCGGCCGGCGCGCCGGGGTGGCCGCTGGGCAGCGACGGCAGCGTCAGCGAGCGCTGGGCCGTGCGGACCAGCACCTCGGCGCCGCCGCAGCGCATCGCCGCGCCGGCGCGCAGCTCCACGCCCGCGGCCGGCACGAAGGTCTCGCCGCGCTCCATCACACGGCTGGCGAGCACGCCGACCTCCTCGAGCAGCAGCAGCTGCCGCAGCGCGGTGCCGAAGGCCTGCTTGATCGTGCGACCGTTCTCGAGCGGCACGGTCGCCTGCGGGATCACGGGTACGATCGGCAGCGACTGCCCGCTGGCGCGAACCGCCCGCGCCAGCTCGATGAGCTGACGCAGCGACTCGACCACGATGAGGTTCTCGGTCGTGCGCGCGATGGGCACGACGCTGGCGGGCGCGGGGCCCTCGGCCATGACCAGCTGGGCCTCGGACTCGAGCCAACCCAGCACCACCGGGTCGAAGAAGCGCGGCACCGTGAACGGCTGCGCGCACAGGATCTTCGCGCCCGCGTCGAGCGCCAGGGTCGAACGCGCGGCGCGACCGATCTCGCGCAGCTCGGCGCCGGTGCGCAGGGTGTCGCGCAGGATCCCGCCGATGCCGCGCGCCTCCATCACCAGCTCGGTGTCGCGCGGGATGTCGATGGCCTGCAGCGCCGGCGGCGGCTCGAGGATGTCGACCGTGAGCAGCGACGAGGTCAGGCGCTTGCGCGAGCGCACCGCGTAGCCCTCGGGGTAGTCGAGCGCGGCGGTCTCGTGGCCGCGCGGGCGCCGGATCACGGCGCGCACCGGCAGCCGCTCGGTCGCGCGCAGCAGCGTGCCGTCGCCGTTGGCGGGGTCGACCGGCATCGCGACCGCGTCGAGCTTCGACAGCGCCACCAACAGGATGAGAAACTCGGCGACGTTGCCCATCGACAGCGCGACCAGGTCGCGTGCGCCCACGCCCATGCCGGCCAGCTCGCGTGCGCGTCGCTCCGCCCGCGTCAGCAGGCCGCGGCGGCTGAGCGTGGTGTCCTGGCTGTAGACCGACCGCGGGGTGCCGGAGCGATCCACCGCCTCGACCAGGCGGGCATGGAAGTGTCCTTCTGCCATTGCCGAGCTCGGCGGCTCAGAAGCGGGGAGCGTAGCCAAGATCGATCGTCGTCACCAGCGTCGCACCGTCTGGCAGTCCCGCCTCGGCGAACGGCGCTTGCGCGCAGTCGGTCTGGCCTGCGGGGTCGTCGGCGGCACCGCGGCCGTTGACACCCAGCGCCGGGGTCACGCGCAGGCCCAGCTCATGGTTGCGGCGCTTGCCCAGCAGCAGCAGCAGGCCCACGCGGGGTCCGAGCAGCAGCCCGGTCCGCTTGGACACGCGGCCGCTGTCGCGCGTGCGGCATGCCAGGGCCGAGGTGCCGTCGCGCCACAGCCCCTCGAGCATGAGCCCGAGCACGCCGCCGACGGTGAGCTCGACCCGGCCGCGGCGCCCCAGCCGCGGACCCCACTCGGTGGTGACGAGCAACTGCGCCGCGCGCAGGGTGTGGCGCGTGGTCGTGGTGACCGGTTGGCCCAGGCCCGCGAACTCTCCGCCCAGGTGCACGCGCCCACGCGCGCCCACGAACGCACCGCCGCGGATGCCCACGCCGATCATCGGCACGGTCGCGACCGCGTCGGTCTTGCGCAGCCGATCGTAGTGCGCGAGCACGACTGGGAAGAACGGGCCCACGCGGGCGGGCCAGCGCGGCTTGCTCGGCGGCGGCGGCAGCGGGGTTGCGTCGGGTTGCGGCTCGGTGTGCCCGTCGGCGGATCCGGATCGATGCGCTCGACGATGTCGTGCAGCGCCGGCGGCGGTGCAGCCGGCGTGTCGGGCTCGGGCACGGCGTCGCCACCGAGCTCGCGCACGATGGCTTCGACCGCGGCGCGATCCTCGGCCGCGGGCGCGCGCTCGAGGTACTTGCGGTAGGCCGCGATCGCGGCGAGCCGGTGTTGCTCGTGCGCGGGGTCGTCGGTGCCGCGCTCGAGCATGAGCGCGTGGTGGCACACTGCGACGTTGAAATGGAGCGCGGCGGTGTCGCGCTCGCGCAGCGCCAGCTCGAACTCCGACAGCGCGGTGGTGTAGTCGCCCTTGGCCGCGGCGGCCTTGGCCCGCCGCAGCGCCGCGTCGGCGTCGTCGGGGCTCGGGCTCGCGGCCCCAGCCGCGGTGGGCTCGCTCGCGCCGCTGCCCTCGCCACCTTGCGATGGTGCGGCGAGCACGGCCGCGATCGCGATCGGCAGGAGCAGCACGTCGGGCACAGCATGGCCGCGCGTGCGGCCGTCTTTCAACCGCCCATGGACGGCTCGGCGCCCGCGGCGGGCGAGGGCTCGGCCCCCGGCGCCTTGGGCAGCGGCCCGGGCACGGGCGGCAGTGCGGCGGGCGGCGGCGGCAGGGCCGGCGCGGGCGCGGGCGCCGGCACGCTCGGCGCGGGTGCGTCACCGCCGGGCGCCGACGCAGGCGCGGGTGCGGGTGCGCCGGCGACGAGCACACCCGAAGGATCCCGCTCGGGCAGCACCACACCGGTCGCGGTCAGCCGCGCATCGCGGCCGCGCGAGATGTCGTCGCGTCGCTCGAGGTACAGCTGCACCAGCCGGCGCGCGGCGTAGTGGGCCTTGATCCGCCACGCGGGCTCGTTGGCCAGCAGCACCGCGAACGCGATCTCGGGCCGGTCGGCCGGCGCGAAGCCGATGAACCAGTTGTAGTTGAGCGACGGCGCGCGGCGGCCAGTGAGGCTGCCGGTCTTGCAAGCCACGCGCACGCCTTGGATGTAGTCGTTGCCCGAGCCGTCGCGGAAGCTGATGCGCGCGGTGCCCTCGGTGGTGGTCGCTTCCATCATGGTGGCGACCGCGTCGGAGATCTCGCGGCTGATGATCCGGTCCGACTTGGGCTGCGCCGGCGTCAGGTCCGAGCCGTCGGGCCCGAGCACCTGCGCGATGACGTGGGGCGGCTGGTACAGCCCGCCGCGCGCGAAGATGCTTGCCAGCAGCGCGCCGTGGATCGGGCTCATGTCGATGTTCCAGAAGCCGGCCGCGACCTTGGCCCGCTCGAGCGGCTCGCTGGGGATGTGCGCGGGCGAGCGCTCGACGTTGAACTCGAACGGGATCTCGGTCTCGAACAGGAACGTGCGCGCGATCTGGGCCAGCTGCGATTGATCGAGGTGGGCCAGCGCGAGCTTGGCGATGACGAGGTTGTAGCTGTGCGCGACCGCAGACGACAGGCTCTCGCACTGGGTGTCGCGCGCCGGATCGTCGCGCAGCTCGTCGTCGGTGATGCCGTGCAGGCCGCCGTTGAAGCACACCTGGGTGCCGGGCGTGACGCCGCCGTGCTCGAGCAGCCCTGCGGCGGTCACGAGCTTGAACACCGAAGCCGCCGGCGCCCACGCGGTCGCGAGCACCTCCAGGGGATCGACCTGCGGGTCCATGCTCGAGTGACCCGCGAGCACGAGCACGCCGTTGTCGCGCAGGTCGAGCATGACCGCGGCGGCGTAGGGGACCTCTCGGTTGCGGAAGATCTGCAGCGCCGCGTCCTGCAGCACCGGATCGATGGTCAGCATGATCCGGTGGCCATCGCCGAGATCCTGCACGAGCCGGCCCTCGGCCACGGCGGCGGCGCGGGCCTTGTCGGCCTTCGCGGAGCTCGCGGGCTTGCTCGGGGGCGTGACCGCGGCCGGGCCCGCGAGGTAGGGCACCAGCTTCGCGGCCGCGAGATCGAGCCGGTCGGCCCACGGCAGGGGCGGCGGCGCGTCGGGGGTCGGCGGCTGCGCAACCGCGGTCGCAGCGGTCCGCGGCAGCTCGGCGTCGTGGGGGCCCGACTGCCGCTGGACGTAGATCGCGATCGCGCCGAGCGTGCCGAGGAAGCACAGCGCGCCCAGGCCGCCAAGCCCGCCACGTGTGGATCTCCCGTTGGACACCACCGCCGCCTATAGCAACCGCGGCCCGCGCGGTCAAAAACCCGGGGCGCCCGGGCACCGCCCGCGGATCGCGGAACCGCCGTCGCGGGCTCAAACCCGGCGTTTCGTGGCGGTTGCCGCCGCGGCGGCGTCCTGGGCCCGTCGCGGGCGCCCGGGTCCCCCAGGTGGCCTCGCGCGCTGCCGCGCCAGCCGCGCCCGCGCGCGGGCGGTGCGAGACGTCCACCCACCGCTCGACCACAATGTGTGCCGGTCGATCACCGTACGTTCGTCACGTCTGCGGGAATGCTTCGAGCTCTGCTACCCTGTGCACGAAGCCTCCTGGCCCCGAACGCGGGATCATGCGCGACGAAACGATCGTCTTCGTCATCCACAAGGTGGAAGACACCGGCATGCAGCGCCGGAAGAAGGACGCGTGCATCGTCGTGATCTACGGCGCAGAGCTCGGTCGCAAGTACGCCATCGAGGGCCGCGAGATGACGATCAGGCGCGCGACCGTCAACGACATCTGCGTGAGCCAGGACTCGGTCTCGCGCACGCACGCGACCATCATGGTCGACGAGCACGGCGTGAAGATCCGCGACAACGTGTCGACCAACGGCACCTACGTCAACGATCACAAGATCCACGAGGTCTATCTGAAGGACGGCGACCTCATCAAGGTCGGCCGCTCGATCTTCAAGTTCCTCACCGGCGACAACATCGAGAGCTCCTACCACGAGGAGATCTATCGCCTGTCGACGGTGGACGGCCTCACGCAGATCTTCAACAAGCGCTACTTCATCGAGACGCTCGAGCGCGAGCTCAGCCGTGCCCGTCGCTACGACCGGCCGCTGGCGCTCATGATGTTCGACATCGATCACTTCAAGAAGTGCAACGACACCTACGGCCACCGCGCCGGTGACCACGTGTTGCGCCACATGGCCGACCCTGGTGCGGCAGCGGGCGCGCAAGGTCGATCATCGCGCGGTACGGCGGCGAGGAGTTCGCGGTCGTGCTGCCCGAGATCGATCTCGCCGGCGCGGCGCAGTTCGGCGAGAGCCTGCGCAAGATGGTCGAAGAGGAGGAGTTCGTGTTCGAAGGCCGCCGCATCCCGCTGGCGGTCTCGGTCGGTGTCGCCGATCTCGATCCACGATCGCCAGCGCCGACGATCTCATCAAGAAGGCCGACGCCCGGCTGTACCGCGCCAAGCAAGACAGTCGCAACCGCGTGGTCGCCGACGACGGCTGAGGCCAATGGACGGCGGGGCGGCACGGGCGAGCAGGCGCCGATCCGGCTGCTGCCCGCCGACATCGCGGATCCAGATCGCAGCCGGCGAGGTCGTCGAGCGGCCGGCGTCGATCGTCAAGGAGCTGCTCGACAACGCCATCGACGCCGACGCGACCCGGGTCGAGCTCGAGCTGGTCGCCGGCGGCACCGCGCGCATCGCCGTGGTCGACGACGGCCGCATCGCGCGGCCGAGCAGCGATCCTCGCGGTCACGCGCCACGCCACCAGCAAGCTCGCGAGCGCCGCCGACCTGGTCGAACCGCCGTGGCTGGGCTTCCGCGGCGAGGCGCTCGCGAGCATCGCGGTCGCCCGTCACGTTGCAGTCGCGCCCCGCGGCCGCGCGCAACCGCGCGGCTGCGTGCGCCCGCGGCCTCGCGCCGAGCCTCGAGCCCTGCGCGGGCCCGCCGGGCACGCGGGTCGAGATCGCGGGCCTTTTCGCCAGCGTGCCGGCGCGGCGCAAGTTCCTGCGCGCGCCCGCGACCGAGTTCGCCCACTGCCTCGAGACCGTGCTGCGCATCGCGATCGTGCACCCGCAGCTGGCGCTGCGCGTGCGCCACGAGGCCGCGTGGTGTTCGAGGCGCTGCGCGGTCGATCGATGCGCGGGTCGAACATCCTCGCGCGCCGCGGTGCCACGGCGCTGCGGCGGCGCGTGGTCGAAGACATCGACGGGGTCTCGCTGCGGGCGTGGCTGGGCCACGGCAACGCCGAGCGCGGCGAGCTCACCATCATCGTGCGCCGCCGGGTCGTGCGCGAGCGCCATCGCCCGCATCGTGCGCGGGGGCCTTCGACGATCAACGAAGCCTGGTCGCGTGCCTGGTGGTCGAGCCCGGTCGCGGCGACGTCGACGTCAACGTGCACCCGCAGAAGGCCGAGGTCCGTTTCGCCGATCCGCAGCACGTCTACGCCGCGGTGCGGCGGCTGTGCGCGCGCGCGAGCGCGGCGGGCGAGCCCAGCGAGCGCGGACCGCTGCCGTCGCACCCGCACGGGATCACGTCGCCGCTGCACGCGGACGCGGCCGCGCCGACGCCTCGCGACGGCGACACCCTCGCGCTGCCGCTGCCGTCGGCGCCGACCCCGGGCCACAGCTACGCCCTGCGCACCGCGGCGGCCTCGGCCGACTACGCGCGGGCCCGCGACGAGCGGCGCGCCGAGGTCGAGGCGCTGTCGGCCCGTGCGCGCGTGGCCGAGCCGCCGGCCGGGCCCGTCGACGACGCCGCTGGGCCGATGCCCGCGGCTGGGCCGATGCCCGCGGCTGGGCCGATGCGCCCGGCGACCGCGGCGCGCGACGAGCCAGTGCTGCTCGACGTGTTGCCAGGGCCGCTGGCGCTGGTGCGTCACGGCGACGAGCTGCTCGCGATCGACCTGCGGCAGCTGCGGGGCTACCTGCTGCACCGTCGCCTGCTGCAGGAGCTCGGCGGCGGCGAGGTCGTGGCCCAGGCGCTCCTGGTACCCGCGGTGGTGCCGCTTCCCGCCGAGTCGCTCGCGCTGTGCGACGCGGCCCACGACGAGCTCGCGAGCCTGGGCCTGTGGGTCGATCGCTTCGGCGAGGGCAGCGTGATCGTGCGCGCGGTGCCGGCCTCGCTGCGGCGCTGCATCGACGAGATCGACGCGGCCGCGCTGTTGCAGCGCGTGCTGCCGTATCTGCGCGCGCGTCGACACGGCAGCGAGCGGCCACTGGCCGGGGCGCTGGCGGAGTACGCCGCGGCCGCGGTCGCACCTCGTTTCGCGCGCAGCTTCGTGCGCGAGCTGTTCGAGCTGGACGTGCCGCTGCAGGAGGTCCCCGGGGTCCAGCGCTGGAGCGCAGCGGCGCTGGGCCGCGGCCCGGGGGCGTCGTGAGTCCGCCGCGCGCGCTCGCGGTGGTCGGGCCGACCGCGGCGGGCAAGGGTGCGCTCGCGCGCGCGATCGCGGCGCGGCTGCAGCGGCCGTTGTTGGTGTGCGACTCGGTCAAGGTCTACCGCGGGCTCGACATCGGTGCGGGCAAGCCCGACGCCAGCGTGCGCGCGGGCATCGAGCACCACCTGCTCGATCTGGTCGAGCCCGACCAGGGCTTCTCCGCCGGGGACTACGCTGCGCGCGCGTGGTCGACGTGGTCGCGCACGCATGGCGTGTTCGGCGGCGGCACCGGGTTCTACCTGCGGCAGGTCGCGTGGTCGTCGAGCGAGCCCGGCGACGCCACCGATGTGCCGCGCGACGATCCCGAGCGCGCAGCGTTCGAGGCCCGTTGGCACGCGGCACAGGCCGACGAGCCCGGCGCGCCGTGGCGCGCGCTGCAGCAGCTCGATCCGCAGACCGCCGCGACGATCCATCCCGCCAACGTCGTGCGGGTGGTGCGGGCGCTGTGGCTGTGCCACGCGCTGGGGCGGCCGGTCGCGGCCGCGCGCGCCGAGGCCCCGCCGGCGCCGCGCCTGTCGCTGCTGCTGCTGCTGCTCGACCCGGGCCCCGAGGCGCTCGCGCAGCGCATCGAACGTCGGCTCGACGCCATGCTCGCAGCGGGCTTCCTCGACGAGGTGGAGCGGTTGGTCGCCAGGGGCTATCATGGCGGCCACAAGGCCATGCAGAGCCTCGGCTATCGCCAGTTGCTCGACGTCGTCGTGGGGCGGACCGACCTCGCGAGCGCGCGCGCGGACATCCTCACCGCGACCCGTCAGCTCGCCAAGCGCCAGCGGACGTACTTCCGCCACCAGTTCCCCGGGGCGATCGTGCACGCGATCGCGAGCCCCGAGGCGTGCCCGTGGCACGCGATCGAGGACTTCCTCGACGCCGCGCCCCGCCGTGGAGTCGGACCATGACCAGCAAGGTGCTCGAGTTCGAGCGACCGATCGTCGAGCTCGAAGGCAAGATCCGCGAGCTCAAGCTGCTGTCGAGCGGCAGCGGAGAGATGGCCGAGGAGATCGAGCGCCTCGAGGAGAAGGCGCGGCAGCTGCAGCGCGAGCGCTTCGCCGCGCTGACGCCATGGGAGCAGGTGCAGCTGGCCAAGCACCCCGACCGGCCGTACACGCTCGACTACCTCGCCGAGATCGCGACCGAGTTCCTCGAGCTGCGCGGCGATCGGGCCTACGCCGACGACCCCGCGATCATCGGCGGGCTGTGCCGCATCGGCGGTCGGCCGGTGCTGGCGCTGGGTCACCAGAAGGGGCGCAACACCAAGGAGAACCTCTTCCGCAACTTCGGCATGGCGCGCCCCGAGGGCTATCGCAAGGCCCAGCGGCTGTTCCGCATGGCCGAGCAGTTCCACCTGCCGCTGCTCGCGTTCATCGACACCGCGGGCGCGTACCCGGGCATCGGCGCGGAGGAGCGCGGCCAGTCCGAGGCCATCGCGACCTGCCTCGAGATGCTCTCGACCCTGCGCGTGCCGACGATCTCGGTCGTGATCGGCGAGGGCGGCAGCGGTGGTGCGCTCGCCATCGGCCTGACCGACCGCATCCTCATGCTCGAGCACGCGGTCTACTCGGTCATCTCGCCGCGCGGCTGCGCGTCGATCCTGTGGAAGGACCCGGAGGCCGAGCAGGCCGCGGCGACCCAGCTCAAGCTGACCTCGCACGACGTGCACCGCCTGGGCATCTGCGACGAGGTCGTGCCCGAGGCGCCCGGCGGCGCGCACCGGGGCCTGGCCCTGACCGCGGCCAACCTGCGCGAGGCGCTGCAGCGCCACCTGGGCGAGCTCGACGCGCTCGTCGCCCGCAGCACCGACAGCCTGCTCGCGGCGCGCTACGACAAGTTCCGCCGCATCGGTCACGTCGAACGGGCCGCTGGGGCCTGACGCCGGGACCGGCCGCGGTGTTCGAGCACGCAATGACGATCTGCGCGGTGTGCCTGGGCTTCGCCCTGGTCCGCGCGCTGCGTCGCTCCGAGAGCCGCGGCCGCAGCTACGCCGCCCTGGTCGCGGGCCTGCTCGCGCTCGATCTGGTGGCGATGCTGCAGCCCTCGCGCTTCCTGGGCGCGGTCGCGATCGGCTTCTCGCTCGTCGCGGTCGCGATCCCGTGGCTGCTCGAGTCCATCGCGCGCTGGGCCTTCGCGCGGGGGCGGCTGCGCATGGCCGTGGGCCTGTGCGGCGTGCGTGCAGCGTTGATGCCGGGGGCAGGGCTCGCGCGGCAGCAGGAGATCCTGCGTGGGCTCGCGTTGCTCGAGACCCACGGCGTCGATCGGGCGCTGAGCCACTTCCGCGAGCTCGCCGGCGACGCCGAGGGCGGCGAGTCCATGGTCATCCACGAACAGATCGTCTCGATGCTGTTCTACGGCCAGCGCTGGGACGAGGGCATCGCCCACTACGAGGCCCGCTTCCATCCGCGCCACGCCGCGCTGCGACCGGCGCTGGCGCTGGGGCTGCTGCGCGCCTACGGCGAGTCGGGCCGGCTCGACACCGCCGCGGGGCTGCTGCGCGCGCTCGAGGAGGGCCCGGTCGGATCGGATCCCGCGGCGGTCGGGTTCGTGTCGCAGGCGCGGCTGACCTTCCTCGCCTACGCCGGCGCCGCGACCACGGTCGAGTCGGCGCTGACCGAGCCGCGTCGGCGCGCGCTGGGCCTGTCGCCCGCGAGCTCGGCGCTGCTGCGGGGCATCGCGCTGCTGCGCGCGGGGCAGACCGAGGCGGCGCGGCAGCAGCTGTCGCGCGTGCCCGATCTCGCCGGTGCCGCCGACGACCGCATCGTCGAGGCCAGCCGCAGCGCCATCGCCCGCGGTGCGGTCGGGCCCATCGAGCTGGCGCCGGAGCTGTCGCGCTACACCGAGCTGGTCTCGAGCCGGCTCGAGGCCTTCCTCGAGGCCGCGCCGCGCCTGCGTCGGGTCGGGCGCGCCGCCGCGGCGCCGCTGCTCGCCGTGGCGATCCTCGCGGTCGAGCTGGTCCGCAACGCGCTCGATCGCGGCGGGGTCGGCCTGCTCGATCTGGGCGCGATCACGCATGAGCTGTGGCACGCGGGCTCGCGCGGGCGCGTGCTCGCGGCGGTGTTCGTCGCGGGCCAACCCCTGGCCGCGGTGCTCGACGCCTACGCGGTGTGGATCGGCGGTCGCATGATCGAGCGCACCGTCGGCGCCGGCCGGCTGCTGCGGGTCGCGAGCGGCGGCGCGGCCGGCGGGCTGGTGCTGTCGCTGTCGCTGCCGGGTGACGACGCGCCGCAGGGCGGCGCGTCGCTCATGGCCATCGCGGTCGCGACCGGTGCGTTGATGCTGCTGCCGCGCGCACGCACGCCGGGGCTGTCGGCGGCGGCGCGGCGCGGGTTGCTGCTGCCGTTGGCGATCACGCTGATCGTGCAGGCCGGCGGGGCGCTGCTGGGTCTGTTCGCGCTGGCGGTGCCGCTGCCGGGCGTGTGGGTCGCGGCGCTCGTGGGCGTGATCGCGGTGGGGCTGCTGCCCGCGGTCGGGCCGGTCGCACGCGTCGCTGCGATCGCGGTTATCGCCGCGCTGGCGCTGGTGCCGTGGGGCGTCGCCGCGACCGCGCGCGAGGACGCCGAGGCGTTCCTGGTCGCGCGCCGCATCGAGCAGCACAGCGGTGACACGGTGCTGCGGCTGCCCTCGAACCTGGCTGCGACCGAGCCGGTGCGGGATCCGGCGCTGCCGCTGCCGATCGGCGCCGGCTTCGTCGACACCCTGGCCGCGCGCGCCGGCGACCTCGTGCTGCTGCAGGGCGGCGCGGCTGCGGACGAGCCGCTGCCGCTGGCGCTCGATCCGAGCCTGCGGCGCGAGCTCGACGCGGTGCCGACCGAGGTGCCGCCGGTGTTCGCCCGGCGCTTCGGTGCCCACGGCGGCCGGGTCGAGTCCCTGCGCGCGTTCCACCTGCGGCGCAACGGCATCGACGTCGCCTTGGTGGTCGAGCGGCCGATGTCGGGCGGCCGCGGGCTCGCGCTGCTGGCGGCACCGCCTGCGGCGCTCGAGCGCGCGGCGACCCTCTACGCCGCGGTGCTGGCCGACGCGACCGCGCCGTGATCGCGGCGCAGCGGCTCGCGGCTCAGGCCACGCGATCCATCGCCGCGGCCAGCTCGAGGTCCAGCGCCGTGATCGCGTTGCAGTCGTGGGTCGACAGCAGCACCTCGACGCGATCGTAGACGTTGGTCCACGCCGGGTGGTGGCCCAGGCGCTCGGCCTCGAAGGCGCAGCGGGTCATGAACGCGAATGCGCTGGGGAAGTCCGCGAAGCGGAAGCTGCGGTACAGCGCGCCGTCGCGCACGGTCCAGCGGGGCAGGGCGGCGAGGGCGGCCTCGAGGGCCTCGGGCGACAGCGGGCTGCGTGCGGTCATGGTCCGCCGCAGTCTACGTCAGCGCTTGTAGCGGAAGATCCGGCTCTCGCCGCCGAACTCGAAGATGAAGCCGAAGCCGAATTCGATGAAGCCCGACGACGGATCGACCAGGCCCGGCGGCGGGTTGGTGAACGGCGCCGCGGCCCGCACCGCGCGGATGGCCTCCTCGTCGAGGTAGTCCACGTCGCACGACTGGTCCATGCGGATGCGATGCAGCGAGCCGTCGGGGTTGAGCGCGATGATGAGCCGCGTGCGGCGGGTCTTGGTGCCGTAGCGGTGGCCGTCGGGATCGTTGGCCGCGTGCACGACCTCGGGGTGCCAGTGCTGCGCGATGGCCGAGCGCACGCGGTTGAAGAAGGATGCGTACTTCCATCGCTTCGAGTCGACCGAGGTCTCGTCGTCGGGGTCGGCGCCCTCGATGTCGTCGAAGCTGCCGGCGCTGCCGGGCGAGCGGGTCAGCGCGCGGCGCTCGCCCGGCGAGCCCGCAGGCGTCGGCGCGGGCACGTGACCGCCGGGGGTCGCGAGCTCGCCGCGATCGTCTTGGTCGGTGGCCTCACCCGGCTCACCCTCGTGGTCGTCGGCCTCGGTGCCCGGCAACAGCGGCAGCGCGTGCAGGGGCGAGGGCGCCGGCGGGCTCGGCTGCGGCGCGTTGCCCTCGCGGCCGTCGTCGCCCGAGCGCGGCGCACCCGGCTGCGGGTGCACGTTGGGCGCCTGCGTCGGCCGGGCCGCGCGGTTGTCGAACTCCGAGACGTAGGGCGTGTCGCGCTCGGGCGGGCGCTCGTCGGTGACGCGATCGAGCTGCACCAGCTTGCCCGGTGCAAGCTCGGGCGCCTCGGGCTCCGGATCGCGCTCGGGGTCCGTCTCGTCGAGCAGCGAGACCTCCATCATGCCCTGGCCCTCGGGCAGTGGACGCCCACCCCAGGTCAGCCCCAGCAC
>JAXLYC010000010.1:0-195388 GCA_046351635.1 Nannocystaceae bacterium
CGGCCCGCAGACCGCGTCGAGGTACGTGCCGCACTCGCACGCCTCGGCGGGGAACCAGTTGCCGGTGTCGTGGTTGCACCAATGGCACTGACCGCCATCGGTCGTGCCGCAGGTCGCGCAGTCGACGCAGTGGTAGGTGCCGAAGTCGAACACGCCGTCGCCGGCGGCCGATCCACAGTACGCGGTCCAGCACCCGCCGTCGGGGTTGAGTCCGCTCAGGTCGCACTGGTGCGGCACGCCCACGGGCACCTCGCAGCCGTTGCTGGGATCGCCGTCGCAGTCGTCGTACGGCGCCTGGCAGCTGCGGATGCACATGCCGGCCTCGTCGCACGCGGCGTCCATGTTGGGGCCGGGCAGACAAGTCGATGCGCAGTCGTCCTGCGCGCCGCAGATGCACATGCCCGCGGCGTCGCAGTGTCCGCCACCTTTGCAGTCGCCCAGGCACGGTGTGCCCGCGAGCGCGGGGTCGTAGACGCAGCCGTCGTCGATGCAGTTGCCCGGCGCGAGGTAGCACTCGCCCGGTGGCGATTCGCAGGCCTCGTCGCAGCTGCCGCCACCGGTCGCGGACGCGGTTGCGCTCGTCGCTGCGCTCGCGCTCGCACTGCTCTGTGCGTCGCCACCGGACGCACTCGACGAGGCGCCGTCGTCGGTGTCCGGGTTCCACGCCTGCGTGGTCTTGTTGGACTCGGCGTCGCCGCAGGCGGCGAGCGCGAATGCGAGCGTGTACAGGCGTGCGCGGGGGCTCACGGCGATCGCATGGTAGCGCCATCGCGCGGCCGGGCGGCCGCGCAGCGTACGTACCGCTGCGTAGCGCCGGGCGGCGCGACGCGAACGCACGGCACCGCGGCGCGCGAAGCCGCGACGAAGCCGGGTTAGCCTCGGCCGATGACCTCGTCGCGCGGCACGATCCCCGGCCGAGCGCTCGCCGCAGCGCTCGCGCTGTCGGCCTGCACCCGGGCGTGTTCCACCCACGAGGCTGCGCCGCCTGCGTCGGGCGAGCGCAGCACCACCGCGCCGGTGGTCCCGCGCACGACCGCGAAGCGCGGCACGGTGATCGGCGGCGAGAAGGTCGCGCGCGTGGTCGCGTGGCCGCAGGCCAGCACGCTCGACGCGGACGCGCGGGCGCAGTTGCTCGCGTCGGTCGGCGATCGCCTCGATGCCTCGCCGATCCCGGTGCTCGCCCCGCCGCAATCCGGCCGCTCGACGCTGTCGCTGGGCGCCAGCTGGTACGCGTTGACCGTCCATGGCGAGGGCTACCTGCTGCACACCCACGGCAGCGGCGAGGCGCGGCTGCATCCGCACGTGCGCGTGTACGAGCCGACCCATCCCATGCGCGGTGGCGCCGGCTACCTCACGCGCAACGAAGAGGTGTGGTCGGCGTCGTGGATCGAGCACGGCGTGGCCTACGGCTTCGAGATCGAGTGCGACCGCCGCGTGGTGCCGTGGTGTGACGACGAACGCGAGGTGCAGGCGAGGCTCGAGTCGCTGGTCTACGTCGGCGGTCGCGGAGGTGCGCGATGAATCGCATCACCGCCGCGCTCGCGCTCGCGCTCGTGCCCGCGTGGGCCCACGCCGAGCCATTCTATCGCCCCGTCGGAGAGCTGGTGCCCGGCTCGGGCGACGGCGCCGCGGATGCCACGGTCTACGCGCCGGGCATGCGCTACCCGATCCAGGACGCACCGTCGTTTCCCAACTCGCAGGTGTGGGGCGTCGGTGGCTCCGAGGGTCCCGCCGGTTCGCAGTGCGACGAAGCCAACTTCACCTATCCCTGGCACGACAACTACTGCGAGACCCGCAGCTGGGACATGCCGCTGTGTCCCTCGGGCACCGGTCACCAGGGCCAGGACATCCGCGCGTCGAGCTGCGACAACCTCACGCATCCGTATCTCTCGGTGCTGCCGGGCACCGTGACCTCGATCGGCAGCTACTCGGTCTATGTCACCGCCGACGACGGCACGCGCTTCGACTACCTCCACGGCGGCAACCTCGTGGTCAGCGAGGGCGACGTGCTGGCCAAGGGCGACCCCATCGGTCTGGTCTCGAACCAGTTCGGCGGCACCTCGACCACCGTGCACCTGCACTTCAACATCAAGCAGGACGTCGCGGGCGTCGGCTTCGTGTTCGTCAGCCCGTACATGTCCCTGGTCGCGGCCTACGAGGAGCTCACCGGTCTGGGCAACGAGCCGCCCACCGGCCCGGTCGACGCGGTCGACTGCGAGTCGATCCGCGGCTGGGCGCAGGACCCCGACACGCCCGACCAACCGGTGCAGGTGCAGGTGTGGTTCGGCGGTCCGGCCGACGCGCCCGAGGCCACCGGCGTCACCATCGTGGCCGATCAGCACCGCGACGATCTGTGCGACGCGCTGGGCTCGTGCGAGCACGGCTTCGAGCTCGAGATCCCCCGCAGCCTGCGCGACGAGCAGAGCCACCCCGCGTTCGTGTACGCCCTCGACAGCGAGGGCGGCAGCCTGCAGCCGCTCGATGCCTCCACCACCGAGTTCTCGTGCGCGCCGCCGCCGGTGCCCGAGGGCGTGCGCCGTGCGATCGCCGGGCCCGAGGCCCAGGCCGCGTGGGGCTTCTCGCCCTTTTGGGAGCTCGCGCGCATCGACGCCGACGCGGTGGCCGCGATCGACGAGGGCGCACCGCTCGACGACGCGCCGCTGTGGGTGCGCGGCGACGCCGAGCCCGAGACCACCGTGTGGTGGATCGACGGCGGCCGCAAGCGCAGCTTCGCCGACGGCGCCACGATCGAGGCGTGGCACGTCGTCGCCAGCGCGGTCGAGGTGTGGCCGCAGGCCAGCGTCGACGGCATCCCCGAGGGCACGCCGGTGCGACCCGAGGTGTTCTTGGTCGAGGACGACGCCGGCGTGCTGTACGTGATGGACGACCCGCAGTGTCCGCCGGGCCAGGACTGTAGCGGCGGTGGCACCGGCGGCAGCGAGGGCGGCAGCGACGGTGGCGGTACGACCGGTGAGGGCAGCGCTGGCGACGGCGACGGCAGCGGCAGCGACGGCGGTGCGGGCGAGGCCCGCGGCGACGACGGCGGTGGCTGCGGCTGCACGCAGCGCGATGGCACGCCGCCGGCGGCGCTGTGGCTGGTGCTCGCGCTCGGGCTTCAGCGCAGGCGTCGCTCGAGCAACAACCGCGTCAGCGCAGCGCGGCTGTGCACGCCGAGTCGACGGTAGATGTTCGCCACGTGCGTGGTCACGGTGCGCTCGCTGATCTGCAGGCGCGCCGCGATCTCGGCGTTGGTCAGGCCCTCGCTCACGAGCCTGGCGATCTCGAGCTCGCGGTCCGACAGCGGTAGCGGCGCGTTGGCCTCGGCGCCGGCGGTGGCGCCCTCGGCCATGACCCGTTGCAGCGCCTCGGCGCTCCAGTAGCTCAGACGCAGCAGTGCGTTCGGGCCGAACTGCAGGCGATCGCCCTCGCGCACCCGTGAGCGGCCGACGCGGGCGCCGTTGACGTAGGTGCCGTTGGTCGAGGCGAGGTCCTCGATCCACAACGGGTCGGCCATGTGCACCCGCGCGTGGTTGCGGGAGATGCCGTCGTCGTCGAGCACGACGTCCGAGGTCGGGTCACGACCGATCGCGGTCACAGGCGATCGCAGCTGGAACACGCGTCCGGAGCTGCGCCCGCCGATCACCTCGAGGCACGGGACCTCCCCGGGGCCGGGCGTCGAGATGGGTCGCACCTCGCGAACCCGCGTATCCGGTGGCGCCTTCGCCATCGTCGTCGATGGTACCCGAGGCGCCGGCCGCTGCGCACGCGCGGCGCAGCCACGGCCGCGGAAGACGAAGAAACCCGGTTCGCGTCGCGGGGCTCGCGACGCCGCGGTGGGCGTGTCGAGCGAACGGAGCGAACCGGGTTCAGGAGTTGGTGCGCACGCCGAGCGTGGGGAGAGTCGCAGTCGGAGGGTGTCGCGGGAGCGGGAGTTCGAGCCGGGAAGACGTGCGCGCGTGGAACCTTCCCACTTCGCTGCTGGGTTGGTCAAGAACTCTTCCGATCCGAAGTGACCGCGTCGGTGTGAAAGACGGAGGCGCCTCGGTGTGCTCGCGTTCGAGCGGCGCTCACGCGAGCGTGCCGGCCTCGGTGGGCTCGTCGGAGACGGCAGCCTCGACCGCAGCACCCTCGGGCGCGCGGGCATCGGGCTCCGGCTGGGGCGTCGAGGCCGGCTCGCGCACGGCCGTGCGCCGGGGCGTTGCGCCCCGTTGTGCACGACATCGATCGCACATGCGATCGAGCGGCTGGTCGCCGTCGTCCGCGGGCCCGATGTCCATGCCGACAACGTAGTGCCAGATACCGTCACACAGCGGCACGACGCACGGCATGAGCTCGGCACCGTCGAGCGCGACCTCGATGGGTGCATGTCCGCCGGCGAGGCAGTGCTGGCACAGCCGCAGTGGGTCCTCGAAGCGACCGGCGAGGAACGCCTGCAGCTGTGCCCCAGTCTTGTACGTCCAGGTCCGTTCGCAGCCCGGCGCCCGCACGCGACCTCGCGGTCGCCGTGCAACCGACAGAACTCGCGGCAGACCTCACACATCCGCTTGGGCAGCGGCACGTCGGCGTCGACATCGGCCGTGTGCGTCGCGGCCCAGGCGCGCAGCTGCGACTCGCGGTCGACCGTGACCGAGCGGGTGCACCCATGCACGCGGCAGGGGGACTCGCGGTCGACCAGCTTGGCCAGCCGCTGTCGGCAGGGCTCGCACATGCGCGGCGGCGGGCCGTCGTTGCTGCGGCCGCGGCGTCGTCGGCCCTTGCGTCCGCGGTCCTCGGCGGCCGCACCCTCGCCGGCGCTGTGACGCAGCCACGCGCGGTGCTTGAGCTGGGCGTCGCGGCTCCACGTCCACGTGCGGTTGCACCCGTCGACGCGGCAGCGGACCTCGGCATCGGCGAGGTTGCGATCGTCGTCGCTGCAGCCGTCACACGGTCGCGACGGCGGTTCGAGCGTGCCACCGCGCTGCAACGCGGCCAGCTGCGCGGCCTTGGTCCACGTCCAGGTCCGCTCGCACCAAGGATTGCTGCAGCGAACCTCGGTGTCGGCCACCGCCGTGAAGGCGGCGTCGTGCTCGGGGCACAACCGCTTGGGCGGTGGCTGGCCGAACGCGCCGATCTGTTCGGCTGCGGTCCAGATCCACGTGCGGCGGCAACCCTCGAGTCGGCACGGCACCTCGCGATCGTCGAGGTGGCTCAGCAGCCCACCGGCGAGGCTCGCGAACGCGGCCATGTCTGCGCTCGGTCGCGCCGGCGGTTGCGGTCGCGGTGCTTGCTGCGGTCGCGGTGCTTGCTGCGGTCGCGGCGGCTGCTGGGGTCGCGGCGCCTGCGGTTCGCGACGCGGCGCGGCTGCGGTGCGGGGCTGGTCCGTGGGCGCGGCCGCGTGGGCCGGCGCGGACGCGTCCGCGGGCGCGCCCTCGGTGGCAGCCTGATTGCCGCGACCGCGTCGTCGGCGGCGACGGCGACGCTTGCGACCGGGCGTCCCGTCTTGCGCGGCGCTGCCGGCCTCGCCCGCGTCACCGCCCTCGCTGCCCTCGGCCTCGTCGCCGTCGCCGTCGTCGCCGCCGTCGTGTTCGCCGTCGTCGGTGGGACCGTGCTCGTCGCGGGGCTCGTGCTCGGGCGCGCTCAAGGCCGCCGAGTCTTGCACCGTCGGGCGGCGCTCGTCCACCACGGCTGCGGCGGGCCGGCGCATCGATGGCGCGGGCGCGCCGGGGGTGTGCGCCCGCGCGTGCCGGGGCGACCGGGTCGGTGCCGCGCAGCGGACCCGCGACCGGCGCCGCGGCAGCGGGGCGAGGTGATCCGAGCCTGAAATGAATTGTCGCCTATACTGGTCGCTCGGAGCCAGGCAAGCATGGTGATCTCGCTACTGGTCGGCGGTGTCGTTGCGGCAGGGACGTACCTCTTCGCGAAGAAGAAGAAGGCGTCGTCGGGCCAGTCGGCGGTGGCTGCCGCGGTGACGGGGGTCGGCTCGGCGGCGGCGACCGCCGTGGTCACCGCGTTCTTCTGGCCCATCGTGGTGCTGGGGGGCGCGGCCGCGGGCGGCTACTACTACGCCAAGCGCAAGAACATGAAGGCGCTGCCGGCCGGACGCGAGGGCTGACGGCCTCGCCGGACCGCCGAGCTACTGCGTCCACTGCACGAAGTAGTAGACCACCGGCGAGACGAACAGCATCGCGTCGATGCGATCGAGCATGCCGCCGTGGCCGGGCAAGATGGTGCCCGAGTCCTTCACGCCGAAGGTGCGCTTGACCATCGACTCGACCAGATCGCCGGCCTGGCCGCACACGCTGGCGATGATGCCCAGCACCACCGCGTGGCCGATGCCCAGCTGCGGCAGCGTCCACAGCGAGCCCACGCCGATGGTCGCGAGCATCGATCCGAGGATGCCGCCCACCGCGCCTTCCCAGGTCTTCTTGGGGCTGACCTCGGGGTAGAGCTTGTGCTTGCCGAAGGCGCGACCGAAAAAGTACGCGACCGTGTCGGCGAAGAACGCGGTGCACAGCGCGACCACGAGCCAGTGCGGCTTGCCGTCGGCCTTGAGCAACGGCAGGTGCGCGATCAGGCCTGGGACGTAGATCAGACCCGAGAGCACCACGCCCAGGTGCTTGCCCGCGTGCTCGAGCGCCTGCTTGCGCGCGAGCACGGCGAAGGAAAGCACGATGGCGCCAAAGGCCAACGCCGGCGCGAGTACGTCGACGCGGTGCAGTGCGGTCGGGGCGGTGATCACGGCGGCGGCCACCAGCCCGCAGACCAGCCGCAGACCCGAGGCCGGCGCGTCGTCGCGGACCGGCAAGGCCATGCGCACGTACTCGTCGAACGCGAGCGCCCCGACCACGGCGGCAAAGGCAGTCACGCTCCACGGTGTGGGATCGAGCAGGATCGCCAGCAGCAGCGCGGGCACCAGCACCGCGGCCGTGCCGAGCCGCTTCGCGAGATCACCCATCGTCGCCCCGGTTCACTGGCGCTGCTTCAGTCGAGCCCGGGCTCGCCGCTGCCGCCGTTGCCGCCCGACGCAGCCGGCGGCCGCACCTGCTCGGAGGTGTGACCGAAGCGGCGCTCGCGACCGGCGAAGTCGTGCAGCGCGGCCATCAGATCCTCCCGCCCGAACTCGGGCCACATCTTCTCGGTGAAGTGCAGCTCGGCGTACGCGGTCTCCCACAGGAAGAAGTTGGAGATGCGGTGCTCGCCGCTGGTGCGCACCAGCAGGTCCAGCGGCGGCAGCAGCCGCGACGAGTCGAGGTACGACTCGACCGTCTCGACCGAGATCTCGGTCGGATCGAGCCGGCCGGCGATGGCGGCGCGGCACATCTCGCGCACGGCCTTGGTCAGCATCTCGCGGCCGCCGTAGGACAGCGCGAGGCACAGCACCATGTCGCGGTTGTCGGCCGAGGCCGCCATGAGGTCCACCAGCGGCGCGCGCACGTGCGGCGGCAGCCGCTCGGAGTCGCCCACCGTGACCAGGCGGATGCCGTTGCCGAGGATCTCGTCGCGCTCCTGCACCAAGTAGCGCCGCAGCAGCTCCATCAGATGGAAGACCTCCTCGGGTGGGCGGTCCCAGTTCTGGCTGGAGAAGGCGAACAGGGTCAGCGCCTCGATGCCGGCCTTGCGGGCGGCGCGGACGACCGTGCGCACGGAGTCGGCGCCGCGTTCGTGGCCCTCCTCGCGCGGCAGACCGCGAGCGCGTGCCCAGCGGCCGTTGCCATCCATGATGATCCCGACGTGGCGCGGGAGCCGTTCGCGTGGCGGCGGATCGATCGTCATCCGAAGGCGAGCAACGGCGGGATACCACGCCGGATGCCGGATCGGCTAGGGCGTGGGGCAGGGTACCGGCGTGAAGCGCCGCGAGCGACCCGTGAACGGTCGACAGCCCAGCCCCGCCGACGGCGCACGCGGCCACGGGCTGCCACGGGCGCGCCGTGAAATGATCCCGCGCGTGCCCGAGTTGGCCCGCGAAGGCGGTGCAGACCCCCTTGGCGCGACCCGTCGACCGATCCGTGGGCGGGCGCGTTATCCTGGTGGCCCTCGCTCCGTTCGGGGGCCGTCTTCCGCACGTGGGCGCTAGGGCCGTGACCCGGCCTGCCCCTTCGCGCTGCCTCCGCGTTGGCCGGCGCGCGAAGCCCCGACCCCTCCGACCCGGCGTCGGATCCGCTCCGATCCGGGCCAACGCGCGACAAAGGGCGCAGTCGATGGCAAGTCACGACGAAGTCGATTCATACCTCATCAAGATGGGCATCCCCTACGAGCAGGTCGGCGAAGGGACCTGGGTCGTGCACCCCGAGGGCGAACATCGGGCCCAGATCGGCGTCACCATCGAGGAGCCGATCGTGCTCTTCTCGATCCCGATGTTCGATCTCGCCGGCGCCCAGGCCCACCGCGAGGAACTGTTCCGCACGCTGCTCGAGCTCAACGCCGACCTGCTGCACAGCTCCTACCGGCTCGAGGACGGACGCATCGTGCTGACCGGCGCGCAGCAGCTGGAGAACCTCGACTTCAACGAGTTCCAGGCCGTGGTGGACGACATGTGCATCGCGCTCGACAACCACATCGACAAGATCGCTCCGCTCGTCCATCGCGGGGCCAACACCGCCGCTGCCGCAGGGGGGAGCACATAGCATGGGTCTGTTTTCGAGGCTGGGCACGCTGATCCGCTCGAACATCAACGAGCTGATCAACAAGGCGGAGGATCCCGAGAAGATGCTCAACCAGGTGCTGGTCGACATGAAGACCCAGCTGGTGGAGGCAAAGAAGCAGGTCGCCGTCGCGATCGCCGACGAGAAGCGCCTGAAGAAGCAATACGAGACCGAGGCCGCCAAGGCGCTCGAGTGGGAGAAGAAGGCGATGCTGGCCATCAAGGCCGGCGACGACAACCTCGCCCGTGCGGCGTTGGCCCGCAAGACCGAGCACGAAGAGGTCGCGGAGACCCTGCGACAGCAGTGGGAGGCGCAGAAGGCCTCGGTCGAGCAACTCAAGACCGCGCTGCGCGGCCTGGATGCGAAGATCGAAGAGGCCAAGCGCAAGCGCAACATCTTGGTCTCGCGGCAGAAGCGAGCCGAGGCCCAGCGCACCATCAACGAGACGCTGACCAACATCAACTCGACCTCGGCGTTCGACACCTTCGAGCGCATGTCCGAGCGGGTCACGCAGATCGAGGCCGAGGCGGAGGCCACCGCGGAGATCGGCGGCGCGCTGCCGGAGGCCTCGCTCGACGCGCAGTTCAAGGCGCTCGCCGCGAGCAGCGTCGACGACGAGCTCGCGGCGCTCAAGAAGCGCATGGCCCTGGCCGCGGCCGAAGAGGAGCGCAAGGCCCTCGGGGGCTCGGTCGAGCCGCCCAAGGCCGCCGCCAACGGTGGCCCGCCGCCCCCAGCCGCGGACGAGGACGCGGGTGACGTGCCCGACGACAAGGCCGCGGAGATCGACGCGCAGCTCGAAGAGCTCAAGAAGAAGCTGTCCGCGACCTGAGCTCGCGCGACACCATCACGGCCCGCTCGCGACCGCGCACCGGTCGAGGGCGGGCCGCGTGCGCTTCGGTGGGTAGCGGTGCGACCGATCGTGATCCGACGATCGTCATGATCGGTCGCGGCGTGCGTCGCCGCGTTACGATCGCAACGTGGACGACGGCGCGACCACGCGGATCGTGGGTGGGGCTCCTCGGCGTGCAGGCGCGGACGACGGGCCGGTGCCGGCGCAGATCGGTCGCTATCGCATCGGTGCACGCATCGGTCGCGGTGGTGGCGGTGCGGTGTTCGAAGCGATCGATCCCGAGCTGAACCGTTCGGTCGCGCTCAAGCTGCTGCACGCGCGCGAGCACGCGTCCGCGGCCGACCGCGCACGATTGCTGCGCGAGGCCCAGGCGCTGGCACAGATCGCCGACGCGAACGTGGTGCCGGTGTTCGACGTCGGCGTCGACGCGACCACCGGTGCGGTGTACCTCGTGATGGAGCGCATCGCCGGCAGCGACCTGCGGCAGTGGCTCGCGCACGAGCGGCCGTGGCGGACGGTGCTGCAGGTGTTCCTCGCCGCCGGACGCGGGCTCGCAGCGGCGCACGCCGCCGGCGTGGTCCATCGTGACTTCAAGCCCGCCAACGTCCTGGTCGGCGAGCACGGCCGTGTCTGCGTCGGCGACTTCGGGCTCGCGCGCGCGGTCGGACACGACTCGGTCGACGGCGACGATGCGCGCAGCTCGGGCTCGGGCTCCGGCTCGTTCGACGAACTCGGTGAGGTGACCGAGGCCGGCACCATCATGGGCACGCCGATGTACATGGCGCCCGAGCAGCATCGCGGTGCGCATGTCGGACCCGCGGGCGATCAGTTCTCGTTCTGCGCTGCGCTGTATCTGGCGCTGTCGGGCAGCCCGCCGTTCTCGGGCTCGACCCTGACGCGGCTGTACGCGGCCAAGCTCGCGGGCGCGTCCGTGCCCTCGCCGACGCAGCGACGGGCCCGCGGGCGATCTACGACGTGCTCGTGCGCGGCATGTCGCCCGATCCCGCGGGTCGTCACGCCGACATGCGCACATTGCTGCGGGCGCTCGAGGGCGCCGCACGACCGCGGCGGCTGGCCTGGCTCGGGCTCGCGGCCGCCGGCGTCGCGGTCGCTGGCCTGGCACTGCCGGCGCGCTCGGGCACCGCGTGCGAAGCCGGCGCGACACGGGTCGCGACGGTGTGGAGCGACGATGCGGCTGAGCGTGCGACCGCGGCGATCGAGCGCGGCGGCGCCGGCTTCGCGGTCGAGTCCGCCGCGCGCGCGACCGCAGGGGTGCAGCGCTGGGCCGCCGCGTGGGCGCAGGCGTGGGACGCGTCGTGCGCGAGCGGGCTCGTCGAGCGAACCGAGACCCAGGCCTGCCTCGAGCGCGACCTCGCGGCGTTGGCCGCGGTTGCCGGCACGCTGCAGACCCGCGGCGAGGCGCTGTCGCAGCACGCCGTCGCGGTGGTCGAGTCGCTGCCGGAGGTCGGTGCCTGCGACGCGCAAGATGCCGAGCTCGGCACGTTGCCCAGTGATCCCGAGCAGCGCGCCGCCGTGCTCGCGGCGCATCGTCGGCTCGACGAGGCCAGCGTGCTGGGCCGCGCGATGCGACTCGACGAGGCCACCGCCATCACCGACGGTGTGATCGAGCAGGCCGACGCGCTGGGCTCGCGTCCGCTCCGCACCGTCGCGATGGTGCTGCGCGGCCAGCTGCGCGCGCAGCAGGGCGACAGCGACGCTGCGATCGCCGAGCTCGAGGCCGCGGCCCACCTGGCGGACGAACTCGGGCTCGACGCCCCCGCGGCGCGCGCGAAGCTCGACCTCGCGGCCCACCGCGCGTTCGAGCGCCACGACCTCGAGCGCGCGCGGTCGTGGCTCGAACACGCCGCGGCTGCGAACGCGCGCACCGGCGAGCAGGCGGTGTCGGCCGCGGCGTTGCTCGACGTCGCGGGCACCATCGACGTCGCTGCGGGCCAGCTGCAGCGCGCGGTCGAACACTACGGTGCCGCGGTCGCGGCCGCGCGTGGCGACGATCCACGGCTGGCCGACTACCTCTCGCACGAGGCCATCGCCCACGATCTGCTGGGCGACCACGCCCGCGCCGCCGAGGGCCACCGCCGTGCGCAAGCGGTGAAGACCGAGCGGTTGGGGCCGGATCATCCGGCCATCGCGATCGATCTCGGCAACGAGGGCGTGGCGTTGTCGAGCGCGGGGCGCAAGGCCGAGGCCCGCGCGCTGTTCGATCGTGAGGTCGCCCTGCTCGAGGCTGCGTACGGTCCGAACCATCCCACCGTCGCGGTCGCTCTGATGCACCGCGTCGACATCGCCGAGGCCGAGGGCGACTTCTCCGGTGCGCTCGGCTCGGCCGACCGCGCGATCGCGATCCGCGAGCGCAACCCGTCGACCTCGAAGCTCGAGTACGCCCAGGCAATCTACGCCCGCGCCCTGGTCCACGAGGGCCTCGGTCGGCTCGACGACGCGGCCGCCGGCATGGCGCGCGCGCTCGACCTCGCGGGTCAAGACCTCGGTGCCGATCACCCCGAGCTGGTGCTGCCGCTGCGCGGCTACGGCAAGGTGCTCGCCGCGGCGGGTCGGTTCGACGAGGCCGCGACCGCGATCGAGCGCGGGCTCGCCATCTTCGCCGCGACCCCGAGCGATCCCGACGTGCACTGCGATCTGCAGTTCCTACTCGCGCGCGTGCGCTGGCGGCAGGGCCAGACGGAGCAGGCTCGCGGGCTGGCCGAGCAGGCGCTGGTCGAATCGCGCGCGAGGGCCGACGACGAGCGTACGCGCGAGCTGATCGCGTGGCTGCAGACCCCGAGCTGAGGCCGCGCCGCGGGATCAGAGCCGACAGCGAATGCCGACAGGCTCGTCGCGAAAAGCGCCCGGAAGCAGGGGAGGCGCGACGGCTTCGCCGGCGCGACGGCGAGGAAGTGGAGCTTGCGGGCGGAAGACTCAGGGCTCCGACGCCAGCCGCGAGTGGCGGCGGCCGTAGCCGAAGTAGATCGTGAAGCCGATCAGCAGCCAGATGCCCAGCCGCAGCCACGTCGCTGCGCCCAGGCCGATCATCAGGTAGCCGCAGGTCGCGATGCCGAGGATCGGGACCAGCGGCACCATCGGGGTCTTGAACGCACGCGGGGCCTGGGGGTCGCGCACGCGCAGCACCCACACGCCAGCGCAGACGATCACGAACGCGAACAACGTGCCGATCGAGACCAGCTCGCCGAGCAGGCCGATGGGGAACAGCCCGGCGATGAGCGCGGCGACGCTGCCGGTGATGATGGTCGCGACATGCGGTGTCTGGAAGCGCTTGTGCACGTGGCTGAACAGCGGCGGCAGCAGGCCGTCGCGCGACATCGCGAAGAAGATCCGCGGCTGGCCCATGAGCATCACCAGCACCACCGAGGCCAGGCCCGCGATCGCGCCGATGTCGACCAGCATCGCCAGCCACGACAACGCCGGTCCGGCCTTGCTGATCGCGACGTCGACCGGGTGGGGCACGTCGAGCTCGCCGTAGGGCGCGATGCCGGTCATCACCAGCGACATCAGGATGTACAGCACCGTGCAGACCGCGAGCGAGCCGAGGATGCCGATGGGCAGGTCGCGCTGCGGGTTGCGGGCCTCCTGCGCCGCCGTCGAGACCGCGTCGAAGCCGATGTAGGCGAAGAAGATCACGCCGGCGCCGGCGGCGATGCCGTTCCAGCCGAACTGACCCGGTTTGCCGGTGGGCTCGGGCACGAACGGGGTCCAGTTGGCGGTGTCGACGTAGGTCGCGCCGAAGCCGATCACCAAGAGGACGATCGCGAGCTTGACGTAGACGATGAGGTTGTTGACCGAGGCCGACTCGCGGATGCCGCGGACCAGCAGCGCGGTCAACAGCACCACCAGGAACATCGCGGGCACGTTCAGGATCGCACCGGTCGCGACGATCTCGTGGGTGCCCTCGACCGTGAACGGGGCGGTCGTGAGCGAGGTGGGGAGGTCGATGCCGAGCCGGTGCAGGAACGCCACGACGTAGCCCGACCAACCCACCGCGACGGTCGATGCCGCGAACAAGTACTCGAGGATGAGGTCCCAGCCGATGATCCACGCCACCAGCTCGCCCAGGGTCGCGTAGCCGTAGGTGTACGCGCTGCCGGCGATGGGGATCATCGACGCGAACTCGGCGTAGCACAGGCCGGCGAACAGGCAGCCCAGGCCCGCGAGCACGAACGAGATCACGATGGCGGGCCCGGCGTGCTGCGCCGCGGCCGTGCCGGTGAGCACGAAGATGCCGGCGCCGATGATGGCACCGATCCCCAGCAGCACCAGGTTGCTGGCCGTCAGCGAGCGCCGCAGCGTGTGTTCGCCCTCGGCCGAGCTTTCTTCGATCAGGGTGGCGAGTCGCTTGCGCGAGGTCAGGCCCATGTGCGAGCGCGACGGTAGCACAGGCGGCTGCGGCCCGAGCAGTCGCGGTACAGTGACGCATGGCGAGAAGCAACGGCGCCGCGGCTGCGGCGAAGGCAACTCAGTTCCTGTCACGTCTCGCCGCGCTGCGGGGCCGTGGCCTCGGTCCGCTGGCCTGGGTTGTGCTCGCGCTGGTGCTGCTGAGCATCACCTTCGCCAGCGCGTTCGTGGTCATCGAGCCGGGTCAGGTCGCGGTGCGGGTCAACAACCTCACCGGTGCGCGCGACACCATCGTGCAGCCGGGCCTGGTGACGCGGGCGCCGTTCGGGCTGCACTCGATCTACGTGCTCGATGCGAGCCCGCAGACCTTCGTGATGAAGGGCAGTCAGAACGTCGACGACCTGCACGTCACCGAGCTGACCGTGCGCGCCAGCGATGGCTCGAACTTCCTCTTCAACGACACCACCATCATCTTCCAGATCGCCAGCGATCGCGCCGAGGACGCGGTGCGCGACTCGGGCACCGAGGGCGCGTTCCGGCGCTGGCTGCGGCCCTACGCCCGCTCGATCCTGCGCGACGAGTTCGGGCGCGAGTCGACCATCAGCGTGTCGAATCCGGCCAACTTCGGCGCGGCGACCGAGCGTGCGCGCGCGCGGCTCAACCAGGTGCTCGAGCAGCACGGCATCGTCGTGACGCAGATCGTCACTCCGCGACCGCGGTTCTCGGAGGAGTACGAGAACATGATCGAGTCGCGCAACGGCGCCGAGAACCAGCTCGCGGTGATCAAGTCCGAGCTCGCCCGTGCCGAGACCGACCGTCGCCGGCGCCTGGCCGAGGTCGATCGCGACCAGAACAAGCTCATGCAGGAGAAGCGCGCCGAGCTCGAGGCCACGCTCGCGACCGCGATCGCGGAGCAGGCCGAGACCATCCGCCTGGCCGACAGCTACAAGATCGACACCGTGGCCAAGGGTCAGGCCGCGATCGCAGCGGCGCAGCGCAAGTCCGAGGAGTTGCGCGGCCAGCTCGAGGCCGAGTTCGCGGGCCAGCGCGCCGCCATCGACGCGTTCCAGAACCAGCCGATCGAGCGGGTGATGGAGCGGCTGGGCAGCAAGCTCGCCGGCGTGACCATCGACATCCAGCCGTATGCCAACGACGGTCGACCGTCGCGCATCGAGCTCGAGCAGATCGGAGGTGCGCAGTGATCGCCGCCATCGGGAGGTTCGCTCGCTGGGTCGGGATCGCCACGGTGCTGCTGTGGTTCGTGCCGCTCGTCTGCACCGTGACCATCGGGCCCGACGAGATCGGCGTGCGCCAGAGCAACGTCTCGGGCGTGGCCGAGAGCGATCTCGAGCCGGGCTGGGCCTGGCGGCTGCCGGGGCTGCACCGCATCATCGTGCTGCCCAAGCGCTACGCCTACCTCGACTACACCAGCGACGAGGTCGGGCCGCAGCAGCCGCTGCAGATCCGCACCAAGGACAACAACATCGTCATGCTCGACGTGTCGGTGCCGTATCACATCAAGCCCGGCGAGGGCTGGTCGGTGGTGCAGGCCGGCAACCATCAGATCGACGCCAACGGCACCCATCGCTACCAGCGGTTGGCCGAGGAGACCACCGTCAGCGTCTTGCGCGAGCGCCTGGCCGAGCTGACCTCGGCGGACTTCTACTCGACCGACCGCCGGCTCAAGATCTCGAACGAGACCCTGGGTGTGCTCAACGAGTCGCTGGCGACACTGCACCTGGAGGCCTCGACGGTGCTGATCCGCGCGGTGCAGTTCCGGCCCGAGTACGAGGAGCAGCTGCAGCAGATCCAGCTCAACGAGCAGAAGAAGCTGCTCGACGCCGCGGTGCAGACCGTCGCGGTCGAGCAGCAGAAGCTCGACAGCTTCCAGCAGGGCACGCAGGCGCGCGCGTCCTCGGCCGAGCAGAAGTGGATCGAGCGTCGCGCCAACCTCGAGCGCGCCTATCAGGTCGGTTTCATCGAGGTCGGGGGCGACACCGCCGCCGGCGCGGCACGGACCAAGCTGGTCGCGCTCACGCCCGCGGACCGAACGGCCCTGGCCGAGAAGGCCGCGGGCATGCTCGAGCTCGACCTCGACAACGGCGGCGCGGTCGATGACCGCTACCTGCTGGGCATCAAGAACGTGCAGGCCGAGACGCTGCAGTACGACCAGCGCGTGCGCACCGAGGCCGACGGCGTGGCCGCGCGCCTGCAGGCCGAGGCCGATCTGACCATCGCCAAGGTCGTCGCGGAGTTCGAGGCCAAGCGCAATGCACTGCTGGGCACGGTCGCGGGCCGGGCGTACATCGCGTGGCAGGCCGCGGACAACGTGAAGTTCGCGTCGGAGCTGTCGTTCGCCAGCGGTGAGGGCGTGCCCAGCGTGTTGCGCCTGCGCAAGTTCACGCTCGAGTTCATGGGCGAGAAGGGCGACAAGTGACGCGCCCGGGGCGGTCGCGGCGATCCCTACCTCGGAGGTAATGGCCGCAGCGGGCACGCCCGGTCAGCCTGGGCGCATGGACGACACGCTCGAAGCCTTCCTCGCCGCCCCCACGCTGCACGTCGACGTCGCCGGCACCCCGATGAGCTACCGCCGCATCGGTCGCGGTCCCGCGATCGTGTTGGTCCACGGCTGGCCGTTGTCGGGCTCGACCTACCACGGGCTGGTCGCTGCGTTGCAGCACGAGTTCACCTGCTGGGTACCCGATCTCCCCGGCGCCGGCGGTTCGCCGTGGCGCGCGGACATCCGCGAGTCGTTCACCGGCCTGGCCCGGGCGCTGGTCGGCTTCGTCGATGCGGTCGGGCTGCAGCGCTTCGCGCTGGTGGGTCACGACTCGGGCGGTGGCGTGGCGCGCATCGCCGCGGCGGAATTGGGCGATCGCGTGAGCGCGATGCTGCTGAGCAACACCGAGGTGCCCGGCCAGGTCGCGACCCTGGTGGCGTGGCTGCAGCGGCTCACGCGCATGCCCGGCGCCGCGTGGATCGTGTCGTGGCTGCTGCGTTCGCGCGCGTACCTGCGCTCGCGGTTGGGCTTCGGCGGCGCCTTCGCCGACGTCGACGCTGCGCTCGCGGGCCCGTTCGCGCGCTCGTGCATCGAACCGCTGCGCCGCGATCCCGGCGGTGCCTTCGCGATGCTGCGCCGCGCCGATTTGGGCGTGGTGCACGAGCTGCCGCAGATCCACCAGCGCATCGTCGCGCCGCTGCTGTGCGTGTGGGGCGACCGCGATCCGTTCTTCCCGCTCGCGGGTGCGCAGGCGATGGTCGCCGCGTGGCCGGTGGCCGCGCGGCTCGAGGTCCTGCCCGGGCTCAAGCTGTTCCTGCACGAGGAGGCGCCCCAGCGGCTGGCCGCGCTGGCGCTGCCGTTCCTGCGCGAGCACTGCGGGGCTCGTACAGCGCTGGCGATGCCCGCATGATGGAGCCCACCATGAGCGCTGCCGTGTTCCCCGCGCTGCTGCGGTACTGGCGAAACGCCCGCGGCCTGAGCCAGCTCGATCTGGCGGCCGCGGCGGATGTCTCGCCCAAGCACGTCAGCTTCCTCGAGACCGGTCGCGCCAAGCCCAGCCGCGAGATGGTGCTACGGCTGGCCGCGACGCTGGGCGTGCCGCTGCGCGATCAGAACGCGCTGCTGGTCGCCGCGGGTTTCGCCGAGGCCTTCACCGAGCGCGATCCCCATGGCATCGACCCCACGGTGCGGCGGGCGCTCGATCGTATGATGGCGCACCACGAGCCGTTTCCGCTGGTGGTGCTGGATCATCACTACGATCTCGTGCTGGCCAACACCGGCGCCGCGCGACTGCTCGCCGCGGCGCTCGGCCCACGCGCGGCGAGCGAGCGCAATGCGATGGCGCTGCTGTTCGACCCCGGGCTGCTGCGGCCGCTGGTGGTCGACTGGGAGCCGGTCGCGCGCCGCATGCTCGTGCGGCTGCAACGCGAGGCGCTCGATCGTCGCCGCGACGACGGTCTGTCGCGGCTGCTGTCGCGCCTGTGCGCGATGCCGGGCGTGCCGTCGGACTGGCGCGAGCCGGACCTCGCGCTGCCCAGCGAAGCGACCTTGCAGCTGCGCCTACGACTGGGCCCGCAGGTGCTCGCGTTTCTCACCACGCTCACGGTGTTCCAGGCACCGCAGAACGCCGCGCTCGAGGAGCTGCGCATCGAGAGCTACTACCCGCTCGACGACGCGACCGAGGCCGCCTGCCGCGCGCTGGCGGGCGCGTGATCGTCGGCGCCGCGGTCACGACCACGTCGTCGACGAACAGGTCCGACGCCGAGCCCGAAGTCAGCGCGCTCCAGGCATCGATCGCGACGCCGCCGGCGCGCGACTGCAGCGCGGGTGAGGCGTCGGTGCGCTCGAGCTGCCACGTGGTCGGCTCGGCGCTGCCGTCGGGCCACACGCGCGCCTGCAACGAGGTCGTGCTCGCGTCCTGCTGCGTGACGCGGTAGCGCACGCGGTAGAGCGTGTTGGGCGCGAGGGCCATCGGTGCGATCGGCTCGATCATGACCTCGTTGCCGTCGAGCTCGTGCCACGCGCCTACGCCCGCGGGATCGCGGAAGGCCTCGGCGAACACCGCGTAGCCCTGGCCGCGGGGCGTGGTCGCTTGCAAGTGGCCGCCGTTTTGCCGCACGTAGAAGCCCACGCCCTGGGTGTTCGCGCTGGTGAACTCGAAGCTGAACGTGACCTCGACGTCGCTGCAGCCCAGCGGTGCGACCATGCGCGCGAGCGAGTAGCTGCTGGTGGTCGGCACCAGGCGTCCGCGGCCGCCCTGCACGTCGGCGACGGCGACGCCACCGACCGCGGTCCACGGCGACGGCCAGCTGCTGCCGTCCTGGTCGAATGATTCCTGCAGCATGCAGTCGCCCACGCCGCCGCTGTCGGCGGCCGTGCCAATGCTGGTGTCGAACGAGCCGGCGCCGCTGGTGTCCGCGGTGGTGTCACCACCATCGTCACCCTGGTCGCGGTCGTGGCAGGCCGCAGGCGCGAGTGCGAACACGGCGGCGAAGCGAAGCAGGTTCATGCGGCTCCAGGGTACACGAGTTGGCGCGGCCGCCTGCGCGCGCGGTCGTGACAATGCCGTGGCGGAACCATCGCCGGCGCGGGGACACTCTGAACGAGATGGCCCCGACCACCTCTGGCCCTGCTCGATCCTCGGCCGCGATCGACCGGCCCCGCGGCGCCGGCGTGGTCGCGGCCGCGCGGAGCACCGCCGCGCGCCTGGGCCCGCTCGTCATCGCGCTGGTGGTCGGCGCGGCCGCGTGTACCCGCGCCGAACCCAGCGCGCCCGGGCGTGCAGCGAGCGCACCGGCGTCGGCGGTGCCGTGGCGGCCACGGCCTGCGCGTGCCGACGACGCGCTGCGAGTTCGCGCTGCCCGAGGACTTCGCACGCAGCACGGCGCCGATGCCGATCACATCGCCGAGCTGACCAAGCCGACATCTTCGGGCATCGCGACCATCGTGGTGGCTGAGCGCGTCGAGGCGGACTTGCCGGCTGCGTCCGAGCGCGTGCGCGCGTACTGGGCCGCGGGGCCGCTGACCCAGGCGGGCGCCGCGGTGGCGCGCGACGAGGCGCTGACCGACGCGTCGGTGCCGGGCTGGGCGTTGTCGCTGCGGACAGGCGCCGCGTCGAGGCGCCACGAAGAGCTCGTGGTGTTGCTCGCGTTCGAGCACGCGCCGGTCGTGGAGGTCGTCGCGCGCCATGCGGTCGACGATGCGGCCTCGCGGGACGCCGTGCTCGCGCTGGCGAACTCGCTGCGTTGCACCTGAGTCGGGTCGATCGCCCGCCGCCGATCAGTGCACGGTCTCGCCACGCGCGGCGTCGATGTCCTGCAGCGCCGGATGCAGCTCGACGGTGTGGCGCGACCGCAGCGTCTCGAGGCAGCTGCGCCAGCGCGTCGGCAACGCGGGCGGTGCGGATCTCCGCGGCCAAATCCTCGCGCGCCGCGTCCAGCGGCAGCGTGCCCTTGCCGTGCGACTCGATCACGCGCAGCACGATCCACGCGTGGCCGTCGTCGATCGCAGCGGTCGTGGTGCCGGATTTCGCGCTGCGCACGGCCTTGGCCACCTTCTTGGGCAGCTCGTCGAGCGTCAGCAGGTGTCGCGGCTGCACCTGCGCTCCGCCGCTGCCCAGCGCGAGCACGGCCTCGCCCGCGGCCAGCCGCGCGCGGGCCTGCTCCGCGGTGGCCCGCGTCTGCCCGCGTGCCGCCGTGCGGGCGCGCTTCTCCGCAGCCGCGGCGTCGCTGCCCCAGTCGCAGCCCAGCGGCTGGGTCTCCTGCATCGCGCCGGTCGCAGCGGCCTCGCACTCGGTCGCGACCATGGGCGCGCGCTCGGGATCCTCCGCCGCGGCACGCCACGCGCCCGCCTGGCGCGAGAGATCCGACAGCACCGTCGGTCGCGTCGCCGCCGGCATCGACTCGGTGCACCGGCGGTACTTCGCGACGTAGTCGTCGCAGGCATCCACGCCGACGGCGTCGTCGTAGCGCAGGGTCCACACGTCGACCCGAAGCCACGGGCTGTCGGAACTCCAGCGATCGGGCTGGGCCTCGTACGCCGCTGTGATCACGTCGTCGGGCACCTGTTCGCCAGCGAGCGCTGCGGCCACCGCGATCGCGGCGGTGTGATCCTCGTCCGACAACGGCGGTCGCGCCCACCAGCTCGGCAGCGCGGCGTTGCCCGTGGGCGTGGGCCGCAGTTCGAGCGCGGCCCGCAGCGGCGCGACCCGCTGCTCGAGCTGGGCCGCGTCGCCCAGCTGCAGCGCCGCGAGCTCGCGCTGCACCAGCGCGCGGGTCAGCACCGCGACCAGGACGCGCTGCTGCAACCCGCGATCGTCGCGGCTGCTGGGGCCGGAGCCGGCGTAGCGGGCGAGCGCCTCGTCGAAGCCCTGGCGCGACACCGGCTCGTCGTCGACCAGCGCGATCGCGTCGTCGGGCACCTGCGGGCCCGCGTCGACGGTCGCGATCGGGGCCTGGGTCGCGGGCGTGGTCTGCTTCGAGCAACCGAGCAGCAGCAACAGCGGCAGCAATCGCGAGGGCGAGGCAGGGGTCACCACAGCACGATACAACGCCGCGCGACACCGGCGGTGTCCCGAGGCGGTGCCGCGCGCTTGCCGGTGCAACTGCCTTGGTCTAAGGTGGCGCGGTCTTGCGAGCTGCCGCGCGATCCGGGCTGCGCAGCCTCTCGATGCTGGTGGTGGCGCGGGTGTTGGCGCTGGCGGTGGCCTCGCTGCTGCGCGCCGACACGCAGGCGCGCGCGCATGGTGAGCACAGCGCGCAACAAGGTGCGCCGGCCGAGGTCACGTTGCACACGGGACCCCGGCAGCACACACGGACTCGGCGCGCCGCTGCGAGCGACGATCACGGGCGCGGATCGGGTGCGCCGACGCCGGCGGTGCTGGCCGCGGCGCCGCCGTTGCGCGCACCGGCGCCGTGGGCCGCGATCGCAGCCAACGCGGGGCCTGGCGAGCGCACGGGCGCGGCGCTGCGCCCTGGCCAGCCCACGCGCGGTCCGCCGACGGGCTGACGAAACCCGCGTTGCAGCTCGTGTCGCGCGTGGTCGCGCCGCGTGGTTGCAGCCGTGCGCCGTCGCCCTCGAACCGTGCGTGCATGCCGTGCTCGTCTCGTTGCTGATCACCGCCGTGATGGCGGACCCCTCGGAGCTGCCCGACGTCCCGGATCACACCGCGACGCCGGATCGACCCGATTTCGCCAACGGCGTGTTCACCGTCGCCCGCGGCGGCTGGCAGCTCGAGCTCGGCGGCAACCTCGATCTCTCGCGTCGCAGCCCCTCGCGGCTGCCGTTGGGGCTGCCGACGGCGATCCGCATCGGCATCACCGACCGGCTCGAGCTGCGCGCGTTCGATGCGGAGACCGCGGAGTGGATCGGCCCCGGCGGCGAGGTCGATCCGCGCGAGGGCTTCGGCGCCAAGCTGCGCCTGGTCGACGAGCAGCCGCGGCGGTGGATCCCGGGCATCGGCCTGCAGCCGATGGCCTACGTCGGCCTGCGCCGCGACGTGCTGCCGGCGGGCGAGTTCACGTTCATCGTCAGCCAGCCGTTCGGCCGCTCGACCACCTTGGACCTGAACTTCGGCGGCGAGCTCGAGCTGGTGCGCCGCGGCGCCCCGCAGCGCGGCGGTCTGTTCGCGGCCTCGCTGGGGGTACAGGCCCACCCGCGGCTGCTCGCGTTCGGCGAGTTCTACGTCAGCGGCTCGCAGCGGCCGCAGACGCGTCGCCTCGGCGGCGACGCCGGCGTGGTCGTGTCGCTCACGGCGCGCTTTGCCTTCGACGTCGCCGCACGCGTCGAGGACTACGGCGGCCGGCGGGCGATCACGGCGCTCGCCGGGATCACCGCGCTCGTGGTCGCACCGTGCCATCACTCGACGCAGAAGACGACCCGCCGATGGCTGTGTCGCGCGGACCCGCCGCGCGCTCCGGCCCGACGGGCCCGGCGTGACGCGACCGCGGACCCCCGGGCGGCCTTCCGCGCGCCGATGAGACCGCGGTCGCGGGCGCGTCGGTGAGAGACGGGTACGGCTAGCTCGGTGCGCCCGCGCGCGGACGACCCTCGCGCAGCAGCGCGTCGACGCTCTGCTGCGTGATCGGGTGGTAGCCCGCGCGGGCCAGGCCATAGATGCGCTGGGCGTCCGCGGCGCGATCCGCCTCGAGCAGGGCGCGGTACAGCGGCATCACGAACTTGCGCCGGCCGACGTGCCGCAAGAAGCCCTCGAGCGCCTCGTCGGCCTCGCGCACGCCGTGACGCACGCACAGCTCGAGCCACTGCGCGAGGATCTCGGCGTGGCCGCTGCGCGCGAGCGCGAAGCGGCGCTCGAGCGCGACCAGGCGGTCGTGCGAGACGTCGCGCGGCAGGCCCCGCAGGAACCGCAGCCACTGCTGCGGCGTCCAGCTCGAGGGCAACAGCGCGTCGCCGGTGGTCGTGCCGGCGGCGTAGCCGGCCGCGAGCGTGTCGATGCGATCGAAGGCGCCCGAGTGGGGCAACGTCGCGTCGGGCGGCAGCCCCGGGTGGTCGAGCCATGCGTCGAGCGAGACCGGCGCGCGCCCGGCCAGGGGCTGGTGCCGCGCGAACAGCTCGCGTTGCGCGAACTCGACGAACTCCGCGGTCGTGACCGAGCCGAACGCGTGCGACTCGAACCACTGCTGCAGGAACGGATCGAACGTCTCGCGCCCGTAGGCCTGCTCGAGCGCGACCAGCAGCAACGCACCCTTCTCGTAGGCGACGTCGGACAGGCCCTCGTCGGGATCGCGGCCGCCGAGCTCCACCCGCAGGCGCTGGTCGTCGGGCGACAGCTCGCCGAAGGCCTCCTCGAGGTCGCCGTGTCCGAGCACCGATTCCATCTCGGCGCGCTCGCGGCCGAACAGCGCCTCGACGATGCGGCGCTCGATGTACACCGTGAAACCCTCGTTGAGCCACAGATCGGCCCAGGTCGCGTTGGTCACGAGGTTGCCCGACCAGCTGTGCGCGAGCTCGTGGGCCACCAGCGACACCAGCGAACGGTCACCGGCGATGATCGTCGGCGTCGCGAACGTGAGCTTGGGGTTCTCCATGCCGCCGAACGGGAACGACGGCGGCAACACCAGCAGGTCGTAGCGACCCCAGCGGTAGGGGCCGTAGAGCGTCTCGACCGCGGCGAGCATGCGTTCCATGTCGGCGAACTCGTCGGCCGCGGCCGGTAGCATCGACGGCTCGGCCCACACGCCGGTGCGCGGGCCCAGCTCGCGGAACTCCAATGCGCCGACCGCGAGCGCGACCAGGTACGCGGGCACGCCCTGGGCCATGGCGAAGCGGTGGGCGCCGCTGTGCTCGTCGCGTGCGAGGGCGTCGGCCGACATCAGCGCGCGCAACGGCACCGGCGCGGTCACCACTGCGTCCCACGGCGTGCGTACGCCGGGCGAGTCCTGCGACGGAAACCACGAGCGGGCGTGGATCGCCTGCGACTGGCTGTACAGGAACGGCGCACGGCCGTCGGCGGTCTGCGCCGGCGTGAGCCACTGCAGCCCGGTCGCCGCGGGCGTGGTGCGGTAGTGCACCCGCACCACCGTGGTCGCGGGCGCCAGCTCGACGCGCAGGCCTGCGCCGAGGATCGCATCGGGCTCCGCGAGCTGCCACGACGCCGCGGCGAAGTCCGCATCGAGGTCGGCCAGCGGTCGATCGCCCACCTCGGCGTCGGCGATCTCGACGGCTTCGATCTGCAGCGCGCGTGTGTCGAGCCACAAGGGCGCGCTGCGATCGTGTCGCGCGAGCGAGAACGTCGCGGTGCCCGCGAGCGCGCGCGCGTCGAAGTCCACCGCGAGGCGCAAGCCCACGCGAGCGACCCGCACGGCCTGCGGCTGGGAGAAGGAATGGACGTCGGGTCCCACGCTCGCGCGCACGATCGGCTCCGGTGCTGTGGTCTTGCGACCTTCGGGGTGGCACGCGGTCATCGCGAGCGCGAGGGCGGTGCAGAGGCGCAGCACGACCCGCGGGGTATCCGGATGCGGTGGACCGAGCAACCCTGTTTGATTTGTGAGTTATCCTGACGTCTGTGGATGGCGATCGGCGACGCCGCGGAATCACGTCCGAAACCCCGAAATTCCCCAGGCGGAGCCAGCCGACCGTGCGACGCGGCGTCGCGACCGCCGAATTTCTATTGACCAAGTTTATGTAATTCAACTTAATGACGATGCCTTGTCCGAAGGAGGAACCCCGATGAACCGGCTCGCCCCCACCGCGCTCATCCTCGCCCTCGCCACCGTCGCCCCGGGTTGCGACCTCGTCGAGATGTTCGACGATCTCGAGCACCCGCGCACGTTGGTCAGCGTCGCGGTCACGCACCACGCGACCGCGCAGGACGGCAGCTTCCCGTACCGCGGCGGTGACGGCGAGATGCGGGTGTTCGACACCGACGAGGGTTGGAGCGTCACGCTGCTGGGGGCGTACGTGACCACGACCGCGGTGGTGCTGCACCGCTGCGACGACGCGAACGTCGACCTCGAGCTGTATCGCGGGCCCTTCGCGGAGGACTTCCGCCGCGAGGATCTCGACATGTTCACGCTCGGTGGCGTCGATCTGGGCGCGAGCAGCTATTGCAGCGCGACCGTCACCTACGGGCCTTATCCCCAGGGCGCGTCGATGAACGGCCTCGATCCCGAGGTCGAGGGCGCGACGTTCTACCTCGACGGCGGCGCGACCAAGGGCGATGTGACGGTGCCATTCACGCTGCGCTCGGACGCGGTCATCGCAGTCGAGGTCGACCTGTCGCAGGTCCAAGACGGTGGGCCGCTCGTGGTGCACGGCGGCGAGGACTTCCCGATCGAGCTGGTGGTGTCGAAGACCTACGACCGCTTCTTCGACGCGGTCGACTTCGAGGTCGCCACCACCGAGGAGCTGCAGGTCCAAGTCGCCGCGGCGCTCGAGCTCGAGACCCGCGCCGACCTCGACGCCGTCTCGCCTTGAACCTCGGTGGCGCCGGCCCGGGCGCCGCCCGGCCGCGCGTCGACGCGGCCGTGGTATCCTCCCGCGCTGTGACGAGCTGCGCGCAGTGCCGCGCGCCCCTGCCTGCGGGTGCGCGCAACTGTCCCCGCTGCGGCATCACCTTGAGCGGCGCCGAGCTGGAGACGCAACCCGGCACCGGCGTGCACATGGGCATGCCCGCCGGCGACGCGATGATCGGCCGCTCGGTCATCGACCAGTACGTCGTGCGCGCCAAGCTCGGCGAGGGCGGCATGGGCGCGGTCTACCTCGCCGACCAGACTGCGATCGGACGGCAAGCCGTCATCAAGGTCATCCACCCGTGGCTGTCGCGCGACGCCACCATCGCGCAGCGCTTCGCGACCGAGGCCAAGGCCGCCGCGCGGCTGCAGAACCCCCACATCGTCGCGATCTACAACTACGGCCGCATGCCCGACGGCACGTTGTTCCTCGCCATGGAGCACCTCGCGGGCCGCACGCTCGCGCAGGCGCTGCGGGCCGAGGGTCGCCTCGATCCGACCCGCGCGGTCGGCATCGCGACCCAGGTGTGCGAGGCGCTCGGCCACGCCCACGCGCGCGGCGTGGTCCACCGCGATCTCAAGCCGTCCAACATCATGCTCGTCGCGCGCGATCGCGGGCCCGACTTCGTCAAGGTGCTCGACTTCGGCATCGCCAAGCTCGACGGCGGTGAGGGCACCGCCGCGGGCGTGATGCTGGGTACGCCGCAGTACATGTCGCCCGAGCAGCTGACCGGCAAGCCGGTCGATGGTCGCAGCGATCTCTACGCGCTCGCGGTCGTGCTGTACGAGATGCTGACCGGACGTCCGCCGTTTTCCGCCGACAACGCGATGGCGTACATCCACAAGCACACCACCGAGCTGCCGGTGCCGTTGTCGCAGGCGTGCCCCGGCCTGCGCGTGCCGCCGGCGCTCGAGGCCTGCCTGGTGCGGGCCTTGGCCAAGGCGCCGCACCAGCGGCCGCAGACCGCGGAGATCTTCGCCGACGAGCTGTGGTCGGCGCTGATGGCCACGGTCGACTCGTCGCACGTGCCGATGCCGCGCATGCGACCGGCGCGGCCGCCCAAGGCCGCGGTCGCGCTCGCGGTGGTTGGCGGCATCGCGGTGCTCGGCGGCATCGCGGCCGCGAGCTACTTCGCGTTGCTGCGCTCGAACGAGCCCGCGCCAGCGCCCGCGTCGTCGACGACCACGGCGCCGGCAGCCACGCCGGCGCCGAGCGCCGTGCCGGTGCCGGCAGTGGTGCCCGAGCCCTCGCCGCGCGATCGCCAGCGCGCCGCGTTGATGGCCCGACCGACCAGCGAGCTCGAGGCCGAGTTCCAACGCCAGGCCGTGCTCTCGGGCATGCCGGTGGAGCGCGTCGAGCTGGCGATGCGGCAGTACCAGAGCTCGGTCGAGCACCCACCGCAAGGCGTCGATCCGGGTGAGCATCGCAAGGCCCTGCTCGCCGATCTGATCCTGACCTGGCGCGACCTCGGCGAGGGCGCCCCGGCCCGCGCGGCCGCGGCCGCAGGCGTGCGCGAGCGGCCCCTGCTCGAGCTCGAGGCGGTGTTCCTGACCATGAGCAGCGGCTACAGCGTCGATGATCGGCGCCGCATGCTGCTGCAGCTGAAGAACGCGACCGCAGGCGATCCGCAGGCCGATGCGCTGGTGTACACCACGCTCCTGCAGTGGATCGACGAGTACGGCGAAGCCGACGAACCGATCGAGATCATCACCGATGACGACCCATACTGACGAGCACGGACCCCTCGAAGTCGATGGAATCGCTGGCCACGCGCGGAGGCGGAGGCGGCCAGCCGCAGATCGTGGTCGAGGACGACCGCACCGGCATGCACCCGGTGACGCTGGAGCGCGCGGTGCTCGACCACCTCTACTACACCTGCATGAAGGACCCGCCGTCGGCGACGCTGCTCAACGTCTACGAGGCCGTGGCCCACGCGACCCGCGATCGCCTGGTGCAGCGGTGGATCCGGACCCAGCGCGCGTACTACGAGCAGAACGTCAAGCGCGTCACTACCTCTCGGCCGAGTTCCTCATGGGCCGCGCGCTGGGCCACAACCTCATGAGCCTGGGCGCGTACGACACCGCGCGCGAGCTGCTGGGCGCCTACGGGCTCGAGCTGTCGCACATCCTCGAGGAGGAGAACGATCCCGGCCTGGGCAACGGCGGCCTCGGCCGGCTCGCGGCCTGCTTCCTCGACTCGATGGCGACGCTGGGCTACCCCGGCTACGGCTACGGCATCCGCTACGAGTTCGGCATCTTCGAGCAGCAGATCCGCGACGGTTGGCAGGTCGAGCGCGGCGACGCGTGGCTGCGCTACGGCAACCCGTGGGAGATCGCGCGGCCGGAGTACACCGTCACCGTCAACATGTACGGCCGGATCGAGGAGAAGCTCGACGACCATGGTCGGCTGCGCGTGCACTGGGTCGACACCACGCGGCTGCTGGGTGTGCCCTACGACACGCCCATCGCCGGCTACGGCAACAACACCGTCAACACCCTGCGACTGTGGCGGGCTCGCGCGAGCAAGGAGTTCAACTTCGACGTCTTCAACGACGGCGACTACCGCCGCGCGGTCGAGGACAAGGCCGACAGCGAGACCATCTCGAAGGTGCTCTACCCCAACGACGAGTCGGCCGAGGGCCGCGAGCTGCGGCTCAAGCAGCAGTACTTCTTCGTGTGCTGCGCCATCCACGACATCATCCGGCGCTTCCGCAAGACCGAGTCGGATTTCGACCTGTTTCCCGACAAGGCCGCGATCCAGCTCAACGACACCCACCCGGCCATCGCGGTGGCCGAGCTCATGCGCGTGCTCATCGACGTCGAGGCGCTCGAGTGGGAGCGCGCGTGGGACATCACCCAGCGGACCATCGCGTACACCAACCACACGCTGCTGCCCGAGGCGCTCGAGTGCTGGCCGGTGCCGATGTTCCAGCGGCTGCTGCCGCGGCACCTGTCGATCATCACCGAGATCAACCGCCGCTTCCTGCGGCAGGTGCAGATCTCCGCACCGACGGACGAGCCCCGCCGCCGGCGCATGGGCATCATCGACGGCGACCAGATCCGCATGGCCCACCTCGCGGTGGTCGGCTCGCACAGCGTCAACGGTGTTGCGCAGCTGCACACCGACCTGCTGCGTTCGCACGTGCTCAAGGACTTCGCCGACATGTTCGGCCACAAGTTCAACAACAAGACCAACGGCGTGACGCCGCGCCGCTGGCTGCTGCTGGCCAACCGTCGCCTGGCCGCGGCCATCACCGCGCGCATCGGCACGGCGTGGATCACCGACCTGCCGCAGCTCGCTGCGCTCGAGCGCTTCGCCGACGACACCGAGTTTCACCGCGAGCTCGCCGCGATCAAGCGCGAGAACAAAGCCGAGCTGGCGCAGCTCATCCGCGAGCGCAATCGCGTCGACGTCAACCTCGACTCGATCTTCGACACGCAGATCAAGCGACTGCACCAGTACAAGCGCCAGCTGCTCAACTGCCTCCACATCATCGCGCTGTACCAGGCGATGAAGGCCGACCCCGGGGCCAACTGGGTGCCGCGCACCTTCATCTTCGGTGGCAAGGCCGCGCCGGGCTACGCCATGGCCAAGCTGCACATCAAGCTCATCAACGACGTCGCGTCGACCATCAACGACGACCCGGCGATGCGTGGGCGGCTCAACGTGGTGTTCCTGGCCAACTACAGCGTGTCGCTGGCCGAGCGCGCGATCCCTGCGACCGACGTCTCGGAGCAGATCTCGCTCGCGGGCAAGGAGGCCTCGGGCACCGGCAACATGAAGTTTGCCATGAACGGCGCCTTGACCGTCGGCACCCTCGACGGCGCCAACATCGAGATCCGCGACGCCGTGGGCGCGGAGAACTTCTTCCTGTTCGGCATGAACGCGCAGCAGGCCCAGGAACTCAAGGACCGCGGCTACCACTCGGCCGAGTTCATCGAGCGCAGCCCCAAGCTGCGCGGCGCGCTCGAGCTCATCACCTCGGGATTCTTCAGCCCCGACGATCCCAAGCGCTTCGACCCGGTGTTGCACGACATGTGGCACAACGATCCGTTCATGCTCTGCGCCGACTTCGACGCCTACGTCGCGTGCCAGGAAGCAGTCGCGGTGGCCTACCGCGACCCCACGCGCTGGGCGCGGATGGTCGTGCACAATCTCGCGCACGTCGGTCGCTTCTCCAGCGACCGCACGATCCGCGAGTACGCCGACGAGATCTGGGGCGTGAAGCCGGTCCAGATCTCCATGCGGTGAGGCGCGCCGTGGCACGACCGGCATGGCTCGAGGCCCTGCGCGCGATCCCTCGCGTGGACAAGCCTGCGTGGGATCGGCTGGGGCCGGTCACGCGCTGGCTCATCGCCACGCGGGCGGCGGTGCTGATCATGACGCTGGTGTCGGTGACGATCGCGGGCGTACTGGCGTATCGCGACGATCGCTTCGATCTGGGGCTGTGGCTGCTGACCGCGGTGGGTCTTGTGTTCGCCCACGCCACCAACAACCTGGTCAACGATCTCACCGATCACCTCAAGGGCGTCGACGCGGGCGACTACTTCCGTGCGCAGTACGGGCCGCAGCCGCTCGAGCACGGCATGCTCACCCGCGGGCAGATGCTGCGGTGGATCGCCGGCACCGGCGCGGTCGCGCTGCTGGCTGGCGCGGTGCTGGTGTGGTTGCGCGGCGGCGCGACCGCGGCGTTGCTGGCCAGCGGTGTGTTCTTCGTGTTGTTCTACACCTGGCCGCTCAAGTACTACGGCTTCGGTGAGCTCGCGGTGGTGGTGGTGTGGGGCCCGTTGATGGTCGGTGGCGGCTACTACGTGGTGACCGGAACGCTCCACGACACCGTGCTGTGGACCAGCCTGCCGTTCTCGCTGGGCGCGACCACGGTCATCTTCGGCAAGCACATCGACAAGCTGCCGCAGGATCGGGCCAAGCGCATCCGTACGCTGCCGGTTTGGCTCGGCGATCGGATCTCGCGCGCGGCGGTCGTCGCGATGCTGGCGACGCAGTACGCGCTCGTGCTGTGGCTGGTCGTCAGCGGTCGTCTAGGGCCCGCGTTGCTGGCGGTGCTCGCCGCGACGCCCGCGGCCCGCCGCGCGATCGCCTGCTTCCGCGAGCCGCGGCCCGACGGGCCGCCGCCGTGGTTTCCCGCGCGACTGTGGCCGCTGTGGTTCGTCGCGTTCGCGTTCGACCACAACCGCCGCTTCGGCTTGTTGTTCGTGCTGGGGCTCGTGCTCGACGCGCTGTGGGTGCGCTGGGCGCAGGTCCCGGTGTTCGCCTGACTCAGGACGGCAGGTCGGGCTCGTCGGGGATGTCGGGGAGATCCGGATCACCTCGGGTCGCCCACGGATCCTCGATCCCCGCGTCGTTGAGGATGATGCCGAGCAAGGCGTTGCGAGTCTTCGCGCGCGTGCGCGAGAGCACCGCCGCGACGTGATACTTCGCGGTGCGCTCGCTGCAGCCCAGCAGCTGTGCGATGCGCTTGTTCGAGTCGCCCCACATCAGGCGCCACGCCACCAGGGTCTCCATGTGCGAGAGCCCGAACACGTGGGCCACCCGCGACATCGCCTTCTGCAGATCGAAGCCGACCGGCTGCGGCACCGGGGATCCCGGGCCCGCGGTGGGCTGCAGCTGACCCAGGGCGCGGCGCCACTCCAACGTCGAGTTGACCGTCGCGGCCAGGGTCGACAGCAGGTTCGGGAAGGTCTCGGGCTTGCGCACGTACGCATGCGCGCCGCAGCGCGCGCTCTCGAGTGCGGTCTCCTCGTCGACGGCGCCGGTGACGACGGCGGAGCGGCACAGCGGGTTGCGATCGAGCAGCTCCTGGACCAGCACGGCGGCGGTGCCGTCGGGCAGACGGTAGTCGAGCAGGGCGCCGTGCACGTCGAGCTCGGGGTCGGCGAACGCAGCGCGGGCGCGCGCGACCGTGTCGGCGGCGAGCACGTCGTAGCCGGCCTCGGTGAACGTGCGTTCGTAGGTCTTGCGCAAAGGCTCGTAGTCTTCGACCAAGAGGATCCGGTATCGGCTCGGCGCTTCCATCCGCGACCGAGGCTAGCAGCACGTCCGCCCGCGCGAACCTGTCCAACCGGCCACGCGCGGTTTCCCCGAGGTGTTCGCGGCCAGAGCCACCGCAGCGCGTGTGTTGGCCGCCGCGCGCGTCCGCACACCGCCCCTTGTCCGCGGTCCAGGGCGAGGCGCGACGCGTTGCAGACCGCCACGGCGCGCGGCCGTGTCCATGCGGCCCAGACGCCTGTGGTGGCTGTCGGCACGGCCCTCGCACTGGTCCGCGCCCATGCCACGACTGCTCCGCTCGCTACCCTTCGCGCTCGCGCTCGCCACCGGTTGCCGGCACGACGCTGCCGACGACGACTGCGAAGGCTCCGATTGCGGCGCGCATGACAGCGACGGTGGTGGCGATGGCACCTCGGCGGACAGCGACGTCGACGGCGGAGCCGACAGCGACGGCGGCGGTGACGGCGGCACCGCGCGAGGGCTGCCGTGCGACGTGCAGGACGTCGTCGATCGCCACTGCACCGGTTGCCACGACGACGCGCCGATCTTCGGTGCGCCGATGTCGTTGTGGCGGGTCGACGACTGGCGGGTGCCGTCGATCAGCGACCCGGCTGCGAGCGTCGCGACGGTCGCGGCCGCGCGGATCGTCGACGCGGTGCGACCGATGCCGGCCTCGGGTCCGATGCCGGCCGAGGATCTCGCGGTGCTGCAGGCGTGGATCGAGGCGGGCACACCCAGCGACGACACCGCCTGCGGCGGCGGCGGGCCCGAGCCCGATCCGGTCGGTCCCGACGCGCTACCGTGCGAGCCCACCGTCGAGTTCGTCGCCGGCGACGGCGATGCCGCGTTCCACGTGCCGGCCGAGGGCGCCGACAACCTGTACCAGTGCTTCACCTTCGCCTCGCCGGTCGGCGCGAGCACCCAGGCGACCGCGTGGGCGCCCATCGTCGACGACGAGCGCGTGCTGCATCACTGGATCCTGTTTCGCACCGCGACACCGCAGCAAGACGGCGGCTCGGGCCCGTGCAACATGCCGCAGGACGCCGCGTTCGTCGCCGGCTGGGCCCCCGGCGGCGGCAACTACGAGCTACCCGCGGACGTCGGGCTCGAGCTCGGTGGCAGCGACGTGTGGTTCATCCTGCAGGTCCACTACCACAACGTCGCGCACCACCCCGACGCCTACGATCGCAGCGGCGTCGCGCTGTGCACGGTCGACGAGCCGCGCGAGCACACCGCCGGCATCGTGACCCTGGGCACCCTCGGCATCGCGATCCCGCCGGGCGCGGTCGGGCACGAGGCCGAAGGCATGTGTCCCAGCTGGGTCACGCAGTATCTGACCGAGCCGCTGCACGCGATCGCCAGCTTCCCGCACATGCACCAGCTCGGCCGCAAGTTTCGCACCGAGGTGCTGCGCGGCGGCGAAGACGGGCCCGCCGAGGTCCTGGTCGACGTGCCCGCGTTCAACTTCGAGAACCAGACCTACTACCCCAACGACCCCGAGGTGCTGATCCAAGCCGGTGACGCGCTGCGCACCACCTGCACCTGGGACAACCCCGGCGACACCACCGTGCACATCGGCGAGGCCACCGAGGACGAGATGTGCTTCAACTTCGTGATGGTGTGGCCCATCGAGGCCGTGGGCGCGGCGCGGCAGTGCGGCCCGCTGTGACGCAGGCCGCCGCGGGGGCTCACGGGAGCGCGTCGCCGACGCGGGGCTCGGGCTTGGGCGGGATCGCGTTGCACGGATCCTTCTCGAAGCAGCCCAGCGCCCAGGGTTCCTCGTCGGGTTGCAGCAGGAACTTGCCGAAGGTGTGGAACATGAACCACCCGACGTCGTAGACCTCGCCGGTGATGGCATCGGCGTCGCACTGCGGCGCGCTGCTGCCGAACTGCTCGCGGCAGATCTGGATGGCCCAGTCGGTCATCTCGCCCGGCAGCGCGAAGCCGTGCTGGCCCTGCGGCACCGGGTAGGGGAACGCCGCGCCCGACATGCCGCCGAGATCGTTGCCCCACATGTCCGTGCGCGCGACCGCACGGACCGGCGGATCGAGCCGGGGGATGTTGTCGCCCCAGATGTCCTTGCCGCCGGAGAAGTTCTCGATGTCGACGTGGGCGCCGAAGCTCTCGTCGAGGCCGAGGTAGCCGCGGATGGCCTCGCTGGCGGGCACGTTGCGGTAGGGGTAGCGGCGCAGCTTGTTGACGGCCTCGACCGTGTGCGTGTCGATGAGCACTTGATTGATCGGCTTGCCGTGATCCGGGTGCGGGTGCAGGTAGTCGATCACGCCGGCGGCGCGGCCCACGGTCACGCCGGAGCTCGCGGGCACGTTCATGTCGCCCACGCTGGTGACGATGAGGAAGCGGGCGCCGGTGGTCTCGTCGAGCGTGGGGTAGTGCAGCGGCTCGGACGCGAGGTAGCGCGAGAGCACGCCGGGATCGGTCGGATCGACGACCATCTGCGCGAGGCTCATGAAGCGCCGCAGCGACGGCGTGTTGCGCTCGAGCCCGAAGCCCTCGGCCAGGGCGACCAGCTCGCCCCCGGGGATCGGGTCGCCGAGGATCGTCATGGGGTTGCCCTCGCCGTCGAGCGGCGCCTCCATGCGATTGACCAGCTGGATCGGTTCGGCCTCGGGGTCGATCGAGCAGTCGCCCGCGCCGGTGACGAGCACGTCGCCGCGGTAGATGCGGATCTCGGTCGCGTCGCCGACGTCGGAGGCGACCGACACGCGCGCGCGTGCGGCCACGCCGTCGTCGGGGATCTCGTCGGGCACGAGATAGCCGCAGCCGACCTCGCCGTTGGTGCTGTTCGCGACCACGATGGTGTCGCCCGGCAGCACGCCCGCGACCTTCGTGATCGGCACGGTCTTGAGGTCGTTGAGCTCGGTGACCTGGGTCGACAGCTGGGTGCTGCCGTCGTCGGCCAGGGTCGCCAGGTACAGCGGGCCCATCACGCGCACCAGCACCGCGTCGGGCACGCCACCTTGCAGCGAGCGGTTGCCGATGTCGGTCAGGCGACCGCCGCCCGCGATGGGGATGATGGCGTCGACCTCGGGTTCCACGCCGCCGAGGGTGGTCGACATGATGCCGCCGAGCGAGCCGCCCATCACGAAGATGGGCGAGTCCTTGCCGATGTCGACCACGCCGTCGCAGTCGAAGTCACCCGCGAGATCGACGACGCCGTCGCCGTTGAGATCGACCGGCTCGGGCTTGCCGTCGCCGTTGGTGTCGAATTCCCACTTCTTCTTGCCGTCCCACGTGCGCAGGATCCGGATGAGCTGCATGTAGTCGACCGCCGACTGGCGCACGACGTCGCGCATGTGGAACAGGTACGCAGTCCAGAAGTCGGCGCCCGAGTCGATGGTGCCGTCTTTGTTGAGGTCCTGATCGTGGAAGCCGTCGTGGTTCTGATCGCCGCCGCGGTTGAACGTGACCGCCTCGCCGGCGGGACCCAGGCCCGCGGAGTCGAGCAGGCTGCGCAGCAGATCGAGGTCCGAGGGCGCCAGCGGCAGGCCGTGCGAGACGTTGTCGGTCGACAGCGACGCCACGCCGAACTGCGCCAGGAAGCCTGCGAAGCCCAGCAGCTCGCCGGCACGGTTGCCGGTGTAACCGTGGCCCAGCAGCATCACCGGCGCCATCTTGCCCTGGCCGCGGATCGAGACCTCCTTGCGCGGCACCACCAACCAGAACGGGATCTCCTCCGCGCGGGTCTTGGCCGGCCGCCGCTCGAGGTCGGTCGGCCACGACTGATCGTCGAGCGAGAGGAACTTGCCGTCGGCGTCGAAGCGATCGAACAGCTGCGGCGAGGTGTACGTGCCCTGGATGTGGAAGTCGACGTAGTCGTGGCCTTCGATGATCGACTTGTACTGCTGCGTGTTGGGGTCGCCGCCCTGGAACATCTGCACGATGAGCGCCAGCGGGTTGCGCCAGTCCTCCTGCGCGATGATGTAGCGGTTCGTGCGGTCCGGGTACTTGCTGCCCGGGCCGATCTCCTTGAGCGGGAACAGCCGCGTGATCTCGGCGGGGAACTCCTCGGCGAAGTGGGCCTGGGGACCGTGGCCGTAGAGGCCCTCCCGCACGGCGATCCAATCCTTGCTGACCGACTCGGTGGTGTACGAGAACGCGAACGCGATGTCCTCGGCGCCGAGGCCCTCGGGCAGCACCTCGAACAGCGGCTGCAGGTCGTCGGTCTGCGCGGTGTGGTTGATGAACGCGAACGGCGAGCCGACCGGGTCGCCGTCGGTGTCGAGCACGCGGCGGGTGACCACGACCGCGTAGCGGGTCTGTTCGCGCAGCGGCGTCAGCGGCGAGACCATCAGCGTGTTGGTCTCGCGCTCGTAGAAGCTCATCAACGCGTCCGCGCGGCCGGCGAGGTCGTCGCGCGCGGGGCTGCGGCCGGGCAGGTAGTTGGGCTTGTCGAGCACGCCGTCGGCGTCGTTGTCCTCGGCGTGGTCGAGCACGCCGTCGTGGTCGAGGTCCTCGCCGGCATCGAGCACGCCGTTGTGGTTGGCGTCCTCGCTGGGGTCGAGCACGCCGTTGCGGTTTTGGTCCTCGTCGGTCTCGTCGAACACGAGGTTCTGGTTCCACTCGCGCGGCGAGTTGTCGCCGTACTTGTCCAGGCGCTCCAGCACGATGGGGTAGTTGCCGTTGCCGACGTCGAGGTGTTGGATGCGGCCGAAGTCGGGCGAGTCGCGATCGATGTCGATGAGGTAGATCGCGTCGTCGCTGGTGTCGTAGTCGACGTCGTCGTGGCGCTCGCGCACGCTGATCACGTCGATGGGCCCGGTGAACGGCACGGTGATCGGCTGGTACACGCCCCAGCCGTCGAGGCCGTCGATCTTCGTGCGCGTGCGGCGTTCGTAGCTGGTCGACGCCAGCATCGAGGCGTTGATGCGCAGGCCCGTGGGCGAGGTCGGGTCCGGGCGGGTCGCGATGTCGTTGGGCAGGGGGATGTCGGGCAGCGGCAGGTGGTCGAAGTCGAACTTCACCGTGATGTCGGCCGGTTCGGCTCGCATCAGGCCCTCGGGCTCGGCACACCCGGCCACGGCGAGCAGCCACAGCGCGGTCATCGGCGTCAGCGCGCCCACGGGACCAGCGAACGAACGCAATCGAAGCATGAGGCCCTTCCCCCGCGCGGATGATAGCCGACGTTCGCTACCATGGTGGCGTGACGATCCGCATCCTCGCACTGGCCCCGCGCGACACGCTCCCGACCCCCGCGACGTTGGAACAGCTGCCCGAGTTGTTGGGTGACCCGGAGACGCTCGTGTGGGTCGACATGCTCGATCCCGGCGAGCCCGAGCGCAAGCTGCTCGAGCACGTGTTCAAGCTCCACCCCACATCGGTGGAAGACATGCTCGCGGATGCGCCGACGCCCAAGCTCGAGCGCTTCGAGGACTACCTCTACATCGTGTGGCACGCGCTGCTGCCGGGCTGGGAGAAGCTGGCCGACTTCTCGCTTTGCGACCTCGACGTCATGGTCGGCAAGAACTACCTGCTGACCTCGCACAACGTGCCGCTGCCCTCGGTCGACAACGCGTTCGACGCGGTGAAGAAGAAGCCCGAGCTGATGCGACGCGGGCCGGCCTACTGCGCCTATCTCATCGCCGACGTGCTGACCGAGCGGTTCTTGCCGCTGATGAAGCAGCTCGAGACCGACATCGACGCGCTCGAGACCGCGATCGTGAAGAACCCCGGGCCACATCTGCTCGAGAAGATCTTCACCATCAAGGACAAGCTGCAGCGTCTGCGACGGGTCGGGATCCACCAGCGCGAGGTGCTCAATCGTCTGTCGCGCGGAGGCGGCGACGTCGAGATCATCCCCGACGAGGTCCGGCCGTTCTTCCGCGACGCCTACGACAACTTCGTCAGCGTGGTCGACCTCGGCGACAGCTTCCGCGAGATCGTGCACTCGAGCATGGACGCGTACCTGTCCATGCAGGGCCACAAGCTCAACGAGATCATGAAGGTCCTGACGCTGATCTCGACCATCATGCTGCCGTTGACCTTCATCGCCGGGCTCTACGGCATGAACTTCGAGGTCATGCCCGAGCTCAAGTGGCAGTACGGCTACTTCGCCGCGCTCGCGGTCATGGGTGCGACCGCGCTGCTGTTCGTGTGGTACTTCCGCCGCAAGGGCTGGCTGTGACGCTGGGCCACTAGTCCGCCATGTCCCACTCCGAGCGCGGCCGCGTGCCCAGGGCGTCGCGGCGCAGCCGCACGCGGCCCTCGGTGTCGATGCGGATGCGGTACCGCCAGGCCGTGCGGCCTTGCACCGCGGTGAAGCGGATGTCGACGCCGTCGAGCGTGCGCTGCACCGATGGTGGCACCGCGAGCACGCCGGGCAGGCCCGGGCACACCGCGAGGTCGTCGGGCCGCAGCGCCAGGGCCGGCACGCCCGACAGCGCGACCGCGAGCTCGAACCATCCCTCGGGCGGCACGTCGTGGGGGCGCAGGTGCAGCGACTGCACCAGCCGCTGCAGCGGCGCGCCGGTGGCGAGCTCGGGCCGCTCGGCGCAGGCGACCACCGCGTCGGTCACGAAGCAGTGCGTATGGGTCCAGCCCATCATGCAGCCGGCTTCGTGGTTGATCGCGCCGAACAGCTGCAGCCCGGCGATCCGGGTGTGGTGGCGCAGCGGCACGATGGCGCTTGGTGTCCGCCCCAGGGCGTGGGACCCCGGCGAGCCATGCGCTGCGACGATGCGCTCGCTCGTGGGGCCGGCGTCGATCGCAGGGCCGATCGCGCCGAACATCACCGACGGGCAGCGATCGCTGCTCGCGGTCGGCCACAGCGGGTGCGTGCGCGGCGAGACGAACGCCTCGTGGTCGAGGACCTCGTCGATCGGGATCAAGGGGGGCGCGGGCTCGGCGGGCTCGGCGGGCGCGGGCTCGGCGGGCGCGGGCTCGATCGCCGCGTCGGTACCGAGCGCGTCGCTCTCGACGACGAACTCTTCCGTCGTCGCGGTCGCGGGCGTGCACGCAACGAGCACCGCGCACAGGGCCCACGCGGATCTCATCGCGCACCGCCATTGTCGGACCACAGCTCGGTGCGGTGGACCTCGGCGAAGTCGCCCGAGAGCTCGAAGCGCGCGCGCACGAGCATGCGCGAAGCATCGTCGTGCACGAACAGCTCGAGCCACTGCACCGTCTCACGGCCGGGCTTGCCCGACACGCCCAGGTCCGCGAGCGCCTCGGGCGGCAGCGCGGGACCGGTCGCGCAGGCCTGCCACGATTGCGCCGACGCGAAGCTCACGTCGGCGCGATCGAGCGTACCCAGCAGCTCGGCCCACTGCGCAGCATCGGCCGGCCGCGGCTGATCTTCGCGGAGCATCTGCGGCAGCGACTCAGCCTCGCCGCAGGCCTGGGTGAACGACGCGGGCGGGGTCCGCGGCACGTAGCACGGCACCTGCGCGGTGGGCCCATTCGCGACGCGCACCAGCACGAGGTCGTGCCCGGGGATCTCGACACCGCCGCTGACCTCGCGGATCGCCTGCGGTCGACCGTGCTCACCCCGGGGGTGCCAGCGGGCGGCCAACCACTCCAGCCGCGCGTCGTCGCGGTCGATCCACGGCCCGTGCGGCACGAACGACGGTCCACCGCAGTGCCGTGTCGGCGTCGCGCTCACCTGCGCGCGCTCGGGGGAGTCGGGCTCGACCACGATCTCGGCCTCCACCGCGGCCTTCCCCGGCTCGGTCGGAACCGGCGCGCACGCGAGCAACGGCGGCAACAGCAGTGACCATCCGCGGCGCATGCCCTGGGCTAGACACGCTCGACGCGGTTTGGTTCCCGACCGCGGCGAGCGTCGGGACTCACCGCCCGCGGCGGCGACGCGGTCGCGTGGCTCGACGCAACGCGACCGTGACGCCGACCCTATCGCGTCGCTACTGCAGCTCGTCGGGCGCGCGCGGCGGCGGCACCATCGGGATCTCGTTGCACGGATCCTTGGTCACGCAGCCGATCGCGTAGGGGTTGAGCTCCGGACGACGCAGGAAGCGCCCGAAGGTGTGGAACATGAACCAGCCGATGTCGAAGGTCTTGCCGACGATGGCGTCGGCGTCGCACTCGGGCGCGCTCGAGCCCAGGGTCTCGCGGCAGATCTTGATCGCCCAGTCGGTCATCTCGCCCGGCAGCGGGAAGCCGTGCTGCCCCTGCGGGATGGCGTAGGGGAAGGTCGCCGCCGAGGTGCCGCCGAGTTCGTTGCCCCACAGGTCGCGGTTGGTCGCGAGCCGCAACGGTGGATCGAGGCGCGGGATGCTGTCGCCCCAGATGTCGGTGCCGCCGGAGAAGTTCTCGATGTCGACGTGGACACCGAGGGTGTCGTCGACATGCAGCAGGTCGAGGATGTTCTGGTTGGTCGGCGGGTTGGCGTAGCGGTAGCGCGCGAGGCGGTTGACCGCCTCGGCGGTGTGCGTGTCGATCAGCACCTGGTTCACCGGCTTGCCGTAGCGCGGATCGGGGTGGAGGAAGTCGACCAGGCCGGCAGCGCGGCCTACGGTCACGCCACCGCTCGCCGGCACGCTCATGTCGCCGACGGTGGTGACGATCAGGAAGCGCGCGCCGGTCTCGTCGCCGTTGGGGTAGACCAGCGGTTCGGCCGCGAGGTGCCGCGCGAGCACGCCGGGGTCGGTCGGGTCGAGCACCAGCTGCGCCAGGCTCATGAGTCGACGCAAGCTGGGGCGGTTGCGCGGCAGGCCGAAGCCCTCCGCCAACGCGCGGACCGGACCGGCCGCGATGGCATCGCCCTCGAACGTCATCGGGTTGCCCTCGGCGTCCAGCGGCGCCTCCATCTGATCGACCTCGGCGATGGGCTCGACGCCGTCGACCAGCTCGCACTCGCCGCCCGGCACCAGCACGTCGCCGCGATAGAAGCGCAGCACCACCGCGTCGCCGAGATCCGAGGGCAGCGAGACCCGTGCGCGCGCGAGCACACCGTCGGTGTCGTTGCCGTCGGGCAGCAGGTACGAGCAGCCGATCTCACCGTTGGCGAGGTTCTCGGCGAACATCGTGTCGCCCGGCAGCAGGCCCGGCACCTGGCCCACCGGCACGTCCGCGAGCCGGTTGAGCTCGGTGACCTGGGTGTGCAGTCGCGTGGTGCCGTCGTCCGCCATGGTCGCGAGGAACAGCGGACCCATCACGCGCATGAGCACGGCCTCGGGCACGCCGCCCTGCTGCGAGCGGTTGCCGACGTCCATGAGCCGGCCGGCGCCGGCGATGGGGATGACCGCGTCGATCTCGGGCTCGAGCGCTCCGAGCGTGGTCGACATGATGCCGCCCAGCGATCCACCCATCACGTACAGCGGCGACTCGCTGCCGATGTCGACGATGCCGTCACCATCGAAGTCGCCGGCGAGGTCGGGCTTGCCGTCACCGTTGATGTCCGCCGGCTCGGTCTTGCCGTCGCCGTCGAGATCGAGCTCCCACGTCTTCTTGCCGTCCCAGCTGCGGATGATGCGAATCAACTGCATGTAGTCCAGCGCCGACTGCCGGACCATGTCGCGCATGTGGAACAGGTACGCGGTCCAGAAGTCCGCGCCCGAGTCGATGGTGCCGTCCTTGTCGAGGTCCTGATCGTGGAAGCCGTCGCCGTCGACGTCACCGCCGCGGGCGTACAGCACCGCGTCGATGGCGGGCCCCAGGCCGTTGGCCTGCAGCAGCGGGCGGAACATCTCCTGCTGCTCGGGCGTGACCGGCACGCCGTGCGAGACGTTGTCGGTCGAGATCGCGGCGACGCCGAACTGCGCCAGGAACCCGGCGAAGCCCAGCAGCTCGGTCGCTCGGTTGCTGGTGTAGCCGTGGCCCAGCAACACCACCGGCGCCTGCCGGCCTTGGCCGCGCACCGAGACCTCCTTGCGTGGCATCACCAGCCAGAACGGAATCTCCTCCGCGCGCGTGGCCGCGGCGCGACGATCGAGGTCGCCGGGCCACGACTGCAGGTCGAGCGGCAGGCGCTGCTTGTCGTCGTCGAAGCGATTGAACAGCTGCGGCGAGAGGTACGTGCCCTGGGCGTGGAAATCGATGTAGTCGTGGCCGCCGACGATGGCCTGGAACTGCTGACTGGTGGTGTCGCCGCCCTCGAAGAACGCGGTCAGCAGGATGTTGAGCACCGGCTTCCAGTCCTCGTGGTGCAGCACGAAGGGGTTCTTGCCCTCGAACTTCTCGCCCTTGCCGGTCTGCTTGAGCGGGAACAGACGCTGCAGCTTGGCCGGGAACTCCTCGGCGAAGTGGGCCTGCGGGCCCTCGCCGTACAGGCCTTCGCGCACGGCGATCCAGTCCTTGGTCACCGACTCGGTGGTGTACGAGAACGCGAACGCGATGTCGTCCGGCGTCAGGCCCTCGGGCAACACCTCGAGCAGGGGTTCGAGGTCGTCGGTCTGCGCCGCGTGGTTGACGAACGCGAACGGCGAGCCCACGGGGTTGCCGTCGGTGTCGTGGACCCGCCGCGTGACGACCACGGCGTAGCGGGTGTGCTCGCGCAGCGGCACCATCGGCGCGACCACCAAGGTGTTGGTCTCGCGCTCGTAGAAGCTCATCAGCGCGTCGGCGCGGCCGACCACGTCCTCACGCGCGGGCGAGCGGCCGGGGAAGTAGTTGGGCCGGTCGAGCACGCCGTCGGCATCGCTGTCCTCGGCGAAATCCAACACGCCGTCGGCGTCGCGGTCCTCGCCGGGGTCGAGCACGCCGTTGCGGTTGCTGTCCTCGCTGGGGTCGAGCTGACCGTCGCGATCGAGGTCCTCGTCGGTCTCGTCGAAGACCAGGTTGATGTTCCACTCGCGGGTATCGTTGCTGCCGTAGTTGTCGAGTGATTCGAGGATGATGGGATAGTTGCCGTTGCCGATGTCGAGATGCTGGAGCTTGCCGAACTCCTCCGAATCGCGATCGATGTCGATGAGGTAGATGGCGTCGTCGGCGGTGTCGTAGTCCGCGTCGTCGTGGCGCTCGCGCAGTGCCATCACGTCGATGGGCCCGGTGAACGGGATGTTGATGGGCTGGTACACGCCCCAGCCGTCGAGCCCGTCGATCAGCTCCCGCGTGCGCCGCTCGTAGCCGGTCGGCGCCAGCATCGAGGCGTTGATCCGCAGGCCGGTCTCGGCGGTGGGGTCGGGCCGGGTCGCGATGTCGTTGGGCAGCGGAATGTCCGGCAACGGCAGGTGATCGAAGTCGAATCGGACCGTGACGTCGGCTGGCTGCGCCCGCATCAGGCCTTCGGGCTCGGCACACCCGGTGATGGGGATCGCGAGCAGGGCGGCCCGGGTCACCAGGCCCAACGCAGAGTCCCCAAGCAAGGTGGAGCGGTGGTCGCAGCGCGGCACCGAAGGGTTATACCGAAGCCCGCGACCAGCTGGCGCACCGTCGCCGCGCGCCCGCACGCGCGCCGCGAGAGCGCACTCACCCGAGCGGTGGCCAACGGAACAGCGTTCGCCAGGGTCGGCGCGCGGACGCACGGCGGGGGCCGCGACACGGCGCGACAAAGCTGGTTACTGTGCCGCGCATGACGGGGCTCGGGGACATCGAAGCCTTCCGCGAGGCGATCATCGGGGCCAGCCTCGAGCTCGGACAGGCATTCGGTGAAGACGGTGTGACCATGCGTGCGATCGCGACGCGCCTGGGCACGAGCGCGACCACGCTGTACACCTGCTTCGACAGCAAGGCAGCGATCATGCGCGAGCTCCGGATGCGCGGGCTCGTGATGCTCGCGCGTTCGCTGCTCGAAGGTCTCGCGCTGCCGGACTCGCGCGAGGCCATGCACGAGGTCTCGCGCCGCTATGTCGCATTCGCGCGCGACAACCCGTGGTTGTACACGCTGCTGTTCATGGACGAGACCACCACCACCGAGCAGGTGCTTCCAACCCACCGGCCGCTGCTGCTCGAGATCGAGGCCAGCGTGCGCGAGCGCCTCTCGACGGTGTACGAGCAGCTCAGCGGTCGGCCGCCGGCCCATGCGCGACGGTTCGTGGTCAAGTGGTGGGCGGCGATGCACGGCGCCTCGGCGCTGCTCATCACCCGGCGCGTGCGCGCGGATCACCCGCTGCTGCCGGTCGACGACGTCGAGCAGTTCGTCGACGAGTACGTCGTCGAGCTCACCGACGGCCTGTTGCGGCCTCGATGACGTGTTCGGCCGGCGGTGGGTGCGAGATGAACCCGACCGGCGACGACGACAGCGCATAGGCGCCGCTGGGCACCAGCGCGAGCACGTCGCCCTCGTGCAGTACGGGCAGCTCGAGGTCGCGCGCGAAGCCGTCGAGCGAGGTGCACAGCGGCCCGCAGACCAGGACCTTGGCCCGCGGATCGTCGGCGCCGGCACCGAGCTTGCGCAGGCGGTAGGGCCGGCGCACGACCATGCCCAGGTGACCCGCAGCGGCGAGGTGATGGTTCATGCCGCCGTCGCAGATCGCGACCTCGCTGCCGCGCGAGCGCTTGCGCGTCACGACCCGCGTCAGGTAGACGCCGGCCTCGCCCACCAGGTAGCGGCCGGTCTCGAGCACCCACTCGGCTTCGCCGCAGCGCGGGTCGGCGCGGAGCCGGTCGAGGGTCGCGCGTGCACGCGCACCGACCTCGGCGATCGCGACGGTGTGCTGGCCGTCGTGGTGCGCGATGCCCAGGCCCGAGCCGAACACCAACCGGCGCGGACGCAGGCCGTGCCGTGATGCCAGCGAACGGAAGCACTCGGCATAGATGCCCCAGTTCTCGGCGATGGCGTCGGCGCGCAGGCACTGCGTGCCCGAGTAGGCGTGCAGGCCGACCAGCGTGAGGCCCGGCAGCGCCGCGATCTCGCGCAACGCGTCGTCGATCTCGTCCTCGTCGATGCCGAAGGCAGTCGGACGGCCGGCCATGGTGTCGCCGAAGCCCGCGGGCACGTGGGTCGGTGCGACGCGGACCAGCACCGCGGCCGGCCGCGCGCACGCCCGAGCCAGCGCCGAGAGCCGTCGCGCCTCGCTGCGCGACTCGAGCACGACCTCGACGCCGTGCGCGAGCGCGAGCGCCAGCTCCGCGTCGGACTTCGCCGGCCCGGTGAACCCGATCGCCGCCGGCGCGTAGCCGCACTCGAGCGCACGCGCGAGCTCGCCGCCCGAGGAGACGTCGACCCGAGGGATGCGCCGCGCGAGCGCCCGCAGCAGCGCGGGGTTGGGGTTGGCCTTCATGGCGTAGGCCACCGTGAACACACCCGGCAGCGCCTCGGCGATCGCGGCGATGCGGGCCTCGATCTCGGGCACGAGGTAGACGAAGCACGGGGTTCCGTGCTCGCGCGCGATGGCGGCGAGCTCGGCGGCCCAGCGCACGGTGACCTCGGTGTTGTCCGCGTCCGCGCTCATGCCGATCCGCGCGTGCGCTGCTCCATCAGCTGCAGGATGCGCGTGGCGGTGTCGAAATTGTCGAGCGTCACGTCGTCCTGGCGGATCTCGATGCCGACGGCGTCCTCGAGGAACACGATGAGGTCGATCATCGTGACCGAGTCGACCGTGCCGTCCGAGAACAGCGTGGTCTCGGGCCCGAGCTCGGGCAGGGCGGTGCGGCGGCGCAGGTAGTCGAGCAGTTGGTCGATGGTCAGGTGCATGGTCGTCGTCGGGATCAGGGGCGGCCGGCGAAGCGGGCGACGACGGCCGGGCGGTCGAGCTTGCCGCTGGCCGTGCGGGGGAACGGGTCGGCACTGGCGTGCAGCTCGCGGGGCTGCATGTAGTGCGGCAGGGCGGCACGAAGGTGATCGCGCAGTGCCGTGAGTTCGCGCGGGATGTCGGGGCCGTGCACGGCGAGGTGGACGGCCTGGCCCAGCACGTCGTCGTCGATGCCGAACGCGACCGCCTCGGTCACGACACCGCTGGCGAAGGCCGCGTCCTCGATCTCGGTCGGGCTGATGCGAAAGCCGCTCGACTTGATCATGGCGTCGCGACGGCCGACGAACCAGTAGTCGCCGTCGTCGTCGATGCGCACGATGTCGCCGCTATAGACCACGGTCTCGTCGCCGATGCGGTCGGCCAGCGCGGGGCAGCGGCGGAACTTCGCGGCGGTGTCCTCGGGGCGGCCCCAGTAGCCGCGGCACACCAGCGCGCCGCGGTGCACGAGCTCGCCCTGGCCGCCCGGGCCGCAGACGGTGCCGTCGTCGGCGATCACGAAGGTCTCGACGTTGGGGATCGCGCGGCCGATGCAGCCGGGCTTGCGCGCGAACAGCTCCGGCGGCAGGTAGGTCGAGCGAAACGCCTCGGTGAGGCCGTACATCAACACGATGTCGACCCCTGGCAGCGCGCGCGGCATCGCCTCGAGCACCGCGCTGGGCAGCTTGCCACCGGAGTTGGTCACCAGCCGCAGCGCCGGTAGCGAGGTCGGAACCTCGACCAGGTAGCGCACCAGCTGCACCCACGTCGGCGGCACCGCGGCCATCACCGTCACTCGATCGCGGACGAGGGTCTTGACGATCTCCGAGGGCATCGGCACCGGCTGCAGCACGATCGCGGCGCCGAGCAGGCACGCGGTCGTCAGCTGGTTGAGGCCGTAGTCGAAGCACAGCGGCAGCAGGCTCAGCAGGCGATCGTCGGGGCGCAGCCCGAGGTACTGCGCGACGCTGCGTGCGCCGGCGACGAGGTTCGCGTGGCTCACCATCACGCCCTTGGGCGCGCCGGTCGAGCCCGAGGTATAGAGGATGGCTGCGAGATCGGCGTCGATGCTGCGGCCCGGCGCGTCGATCTCGGCGCCGGGCTCGAGCACGGACGCGGCGTCGATCTGCGGCGCCGGCGGTGCGGCGCCGTGGGCGAGCACGCGCGCCAGCGTCGGCGGCAGGCCCCGCGCGAGCAGCTCGGCGGCGCGACGGCCGTCGCAGACCAGCGCCCGCATGCCGCAGTCGCGCGCGACGTAGTCGAGCTGCGACGCGGTCCACAGCGGGCTGACGTTGGCCGCGACCCCGCCGACCCACCACACCGCGAGCTGCGCTGCGACCTCGTCGAGGCTCTTGCGCATGCACACGCCGACACGGTCGCCGCGCTGCACGCCCGCGGCTTGCAGCCAGCGCGCATGGGCGCCGACCCGCGCTGCGAGCTCGCCGTAGCTGCACGGGCGGCCGCCCTCGACCACGGCCGTGCGCGCGGGCGCCTCCCGCAGCGTGGTCGAGAACAGCTCGTGGGCGGTCGCGGCGAGGCGGCTCATGGCAGCTCGAAGGCCGACCCCCAGCGCTCGGCGTGGCGTTGCGCGAGATCCAGCAGCGGCACGCCGACCTCCTCCGCCGCGATGAGGCGGCGGCGCAGGAACGCCCACTCGAACGCGGCGAACGCCGTGGTGCCGGGCTTGGTGTCGCGTTCGACCCGCGCGGTCGCGTGCTGCTTGAGCACGCGGTAGGCCGCGAGCTGGAACAGCCAGGCCGGACGCCGCGCGAGCACGGCGGTGAAACGCAGCCACAGATCCAGCTGATCGAACGGCAGATCGTCGACCTTGCAGGATCGCGGCGCGCCGGCGATGCGCTCGATCTCGTCGTAGATCGTCAGCGACTCGACCCCGGTCAGGCGGCCGTCGACGTCGAACACCGGCAACAGCGGGTACAGGCGGCAGATGACCGGCCGGGTCGCGTGGTCGCAGGCACAGCCCGCGCGGGTGCTGACGATGGAGTCGGCGTGGATGCTGCGACCGTCGGGCAGCGCGAGCGAGAACTCGCGGTGCTCGTGCTCGCCGAACTGCGCCAACCAGCCACGCGCAGCCAGCCACTCGTACTCGCCGGCGAGCAACGGTAGCTCCTGCATCGGTCGTCGGCCCAGGAAGCTGAAGTGCTGCTTGTGGCGCGCGAAGTTGCAGCAGAACGCGTCGCCGCAGCGGCTGTGGCAGCCCGCGCGGTAGACCAGGTCGATCGCGTACAGCGACTCGAACGCGGCGTCGAGCTCAGCGTCCGGTCGAGCCACCGGGCCCCCGCGCAGACACCTTCGCCTTGGGCTTGGCCCCGATCGCGGGGTAGACCCGCGCTGGGACACCGACGGCCACGTGGTCGGGGGGGACGTCCGCGATGACCAGGCTGTTGGCTGCGATCTGCGCGCCGTCGCCGATGGTGACGGCGCCGAGGATGACCGCACCCACGCCGATGAAGACGTCGTTGCCGATCCTCGGTACGCCGCCGTCGGGTGTGTCGCCGATGGTGACGTTGTGCATGATGCCGACGCGGTCGCCGATGGTGCACCGTGGGTTGATGGAGATCGGCGCTTCGCAGTGGATGAGGTGCAGCGCGCGGCCGACCTCACAGGTGCGGTCGAGGTGGACGCCGGTGACTGCACGCGACGCGGCCGCGAGTGCGCCGTAGAGCTTCGAGCTGGCCCAGCGGGTCGCGGGGTTGCGCTGCTCGAGCGACCAGCGGCCGAATCGGTAGACAGCCAGCGCCCACAAGGCGGGATTGGCGAGCGTGCGGCCGTGGATCGCATAATCGGTCCGCAGCGCGTCCCAGTGCGAGGGTCGCGGCTGTGTCGGCGCCGACGCAACGTCGTCGGGTTTCGCGGTCTCCACCGCGAGCGGCCTGCTCGTCATCCGCGATCAGGATAGGGGTTCGTCGCGCGGGGCTCAACTGCGATCACCAGTCGTCGTCGATGAGCCGCGCGCCGCGAGCCGCCGCGAGAACCACCACCAGCCCGCCCCGAGCGCTGCAGTCGCGAGCCCTACGCCGGTGATGCCCGTTACCGATGCGAGCGCCTGTACGGCCCAGGCGCTGACCACGTCGCCGCCGCGGTACACGAGCGTGTCCAGGGCATTCTGCCCCTTGAACTTCGCTTCCCGTGGCGTCGCCGCGTAGAGCAGCTCGCGCGCCGGCTTCGCGAAACCGTGTTCACATGCCCGCCGGAGTAGCTGCGCAAGCACCAGCGCACCCAGCACCGGCACCAGCGCGAGCGCGAGCGCGACGAGCACCGTCACCGTAGGCAGGACCCCGAGGACGGTCGCGAGCCGGGCGCGCGCGAGCACGCGCCCCGTCAAGCTGAGCTGCAGCGCGAGTGCCAGCAGGTTGACACCGAGGTCGACGCGGGCGAACAGCGCCGTGCGCTCCGCCGGTGACGCGATCGCGCCCCCGACGATCCGCGCTTGCAGCAGGTACAGCGCCGTCGACGTCGCGGTGTAAGCCAGGATCCAGATCGCGAGGCCCCGCAGCGCCGGGTTCGCGACCACGTCGCGCAGCCCGGCCCAGCTGCTGCCGCCGAGCGGTCGTGCAGCATCGGGCACATCGTCGCGTTCGCGCAGCGCGCGTTCGAGCGCATCGCCGCAGCTCGCGGCCAACACCCAGGCGATCGCGCCCACCAGCAGCAGGCCGTGGGGACCGGTGTGCTCGACCAGCGCGAGCGCGAGCGCGGGGCCGAGCAACGCGCCGACGGTGCCGCCGGCGGCGACCAGCGCGTAGATTCGCGGCGCCCGCTCGCCGCGCCAGACGTCGACGACCGCGGACCAGAAGCCCGCGACCGCGATCATGTTGATCACGCTCAGCCACACGAACACCGCGCGGCGCAGCAGCATGACCGGCACCAGCGCGAACACCCACGCGAGCAGCGGCACGACCAGCGACACCGCGAGCCCGAGGTAGAGCCCGCGCGAGAGCTGACGTCGACCCCAACGACTTGCGGCCCAGCCGTACGCGGGCACCAGCAACAGCGTCCCGACGAAGGTCGCAGTGAACAGCCACGGCAGGTTGTCGACGCCGCCCTGGACGCCCATCTCCTCCCGCACCGAGCGCAGCACGAAGTTGGCCGTCATCACGCAGGCGAACTGCGTCGCGGCCCAGGCCGCGGGCCGCCGGTCGCGGGGCTCCAGCTGTTGGAACGGGCGCAGGCGCGACATCATCGCTCGACCACGCGGCTTGGACACGCGCGCCCCGGGTGGTGGTTGCCCGCGGAAGTACGAAACCCCGACCGTTGCGCCGGGGTCGAAGCGGCGAAGTCATGACCGAATCACGCCGTGCCCCCAGCCCGCGACTGTCCGACCGACGTCGCTTCCTGTTCGCTTGCGCGACGCTGCCGTTCGCAAGTGGGCTGCTGGGTGCTTGCCGCCGCGATCCCGCTGCCGGCGGCACGGTCACGCCCGCGCGCGAACCCGCCGCGATGCCGTCGGAGCTCGGCACGCCCAAGCCGCTGCGATTGCTGGTGCTGGGTGGGACCGGCTTCATCGGCCCCCACATCGTCGACGCGGCCCAGGCCAAGGGCTGGGAGATCACGCTGTTCAACCGCGGCAAGAGCCACCCCGAGCTGTTCCCCGACGTCGAGAAGCTGGTCGGCGATCGCGACGGCAAGCTCGACGCGCTGGTCGGACGCAAGTGGGACGCGGTGGTCGACACCTCGGGCTACGTGCCGCGCATCGTGAAGGCGTCGGCGAGCCTGCTCGCGGACAACGTCGAGCAGTACGTCTTCATCAGCTCGATCTCGGCCTACGCGAAGTTCGACGTCGCGAACATCGACGAGACCGCGCCGGTCGCGACCATGCCCGATCCGGAGAACGAGCGCGTGCAGGAGTTCTACGGCGCGCTCAAGGCGTTGTGCGAGCAGGCGGTCGAGCAGATCATGCCCGGCCGCGTCACCAACGTTCGCCCGGGCTACATCGTCGGGCCGCTCGATCCCACCGATCGCTTCACCTACTGGCCGGTCCGCATCGCCCAAGGCGGTGAGGTCGCCGCGCCGGGGACGACCGTCGATCCGGTGCAGTTCATCGACGCGCGCGACCTCGCGGCGTGGATCGTCGGCGCGATCGAGCAGCGCCACGTCGGCGTCTACAACCTGGTCGGGCCCGAGCGGCGCACGGGGGCGGGCGAGCTGCTGCAGACCTGCATCGAGGTGTCCAAGAGCGACGCCACCATCACGTGGCTCGATCCCGCGTTCCTCGAGGCACAGAAGGTCGAGCTCGGCGGCGATCTGCCGATCCTGGTGCCGCCGATGGGCGAGTATCTCGGCTTCGCGCAGGTCAGCAACGCGCGCGCGCTCGCGACCGGATTGCGGTGTCGGCCCATGGCCGAGACCGTCGCCGACACGTTGAAGTGGTTCTCGACGTTGCCCGAGCCGCGACGCAAGACCCTGCGCGCGGGCTGGTTGCCGGCGCGCGAGGCCGAGGTGCTCGCCGCGTTCCACGAGGCGGGTCGCAAGCCCTCGACGAAGCCCGCGACCAAGCCCGCGAAGAAGAAGGCGGCTTAGCAGGCCGTGCGGAAGAACGCTTCGCGTTCTTCCGGGCACCCTGCTAGAAGCCGAGGTCTTTCTTGCGTTGCTCCGCGCCGGACAACGGCGTGCCCTTCTCGTTCACCACCGGCAGACCCTTCGCGCGCGACGCATTGGTCGCCTTCCACTCCTGCAGGTTGTCGGGCAGCTCGGTCTCGTCGTAGATGGCCTCGACCGGACACTCGGGCACGCACGCGCCACAGTCGATGCACTCGTCGGGATCGATGTAGAGCATGGTGTCGTCGCCGTGGAAGCACTCCACGGGACACACGGCGACGCAGTCGGTGAAGCGGCAGCCGTTGCAGTTCGCGGTGACGACGAAGGTCATGAACGCTCCTTGGGGGCGCAGCATCTTGCCCCGGCGCGGGCGCGCTGGCGAGCGGGCGGATGCCGAGGCGTCCGGATGGCCGCGGCCCGCGGCGGCAGGCCCCGCGGTCCGCGCGGCACATGCCCGCCGGAGGCCACCAGGACGGCCCTGCGGCCGCGTTCGCGGTCGTCCACAGGCAGTGGATGGGCTGTGGACGTCTTGTCGAGGAGCCCGGCGGGGCCGAGTCCCTCGCGGCCGGGGGGCCCCGTGCGCGGGGGCGGGGCCGCGGCCCGGGCGGCCTGGTGGCTGGCGCGGCCCCGGCGGGCCATGATCCGCGGCGGATGGCCCGGCGCGGCAGATCGATCTCCGGACCCATCATCTATGGTTCGGTCGCGGTCGCGCTGACGACCGCGCTGCTGGTCGGCTGGATCTACGTCATCGTCCGCGACCAGAACCTCACGCAGCAGTGGGCCGCGAGCAACACGTGGTTGTTGATCGCGGGCATCGTCTCGTTCACCGCGATCATCGCGGTGCTGGTGTTGTTCTCGGTCGTGCTCGCGCGCGCGATCCTCGAGGTCCGGCGACAGACGACCTTCGTCGACTCGGTCACCCACGAGCTGCGCAGTCCGCTCGCGTCGTTGCGGCTGTGCCTCGAAACCCTGCGTCGCCCCGAGCTGCACGAGCCGCAGCGCGAGCGTCTGCACTTCATGATGCGCAACGACATCGAGCGGCTCAACGGCTTCATCGACGACATCCTCGAGGCCACGCGGCTCGAGCACGGCGGTCGCGCGGCCGCGGCCACGCCGTTCGAGCTGCTCGCTGTGATCGAACGATGCGTCGCGCAGGTCCGTCGACGCCATGGTGTCGACCCCGACACCGTCTCGGTCGAGATCCCCGCAGGGCTGGTCGTGGTCAGTGACCCGACCGCGCTCGAGATCGCGGTGCGCAACCTGCTCGACAACGCCGTGAAGTACTCGGACCCCCCGGTGAAGGTCGAGGTCACGGTCACGGTCACGGTGGGTCAGGTTCGCATCGACGTGCGTGACCACGGCATCGGCATCCCGCGGCGGGCGCTGCGGCGCGTGTTCGATCGCTTCTACCGCGTGGACGAGGAGGCGGTCCGCGCCCGTCGCGGGACCGGCCTGGGTCTGTTCGTCGTGCGCGCACTGGTGCGCTCGCTGGGCGGCAACCTCCGCGCGCACTCCGAGGGCCCCGGCACTGGGACGTGCATGACGATCGTGCTACCCCATCGACCGCCCGAGGTCGCGGCGCCGCAGATCGTCGCCGAGGGAGCGCCGCGCGCATGACCGACGCGAGAACCAGCCTGCCCCGCGTGCTCTTGGTGGAGGACGAGGAACACCTCGCCGCCGGGCTCAAGCTCAACTTCGAACTCGACGGCCTGCACGTCGACGTCGCGCCGACCGGCCGCGAGGCCGGCCGGCTGCTGCTGCAGGAGCAGCGCTACGATCTCATCATCTTGGATGTGATGCTGCCCGACGTCGACGGCTTCTCGCTGTGCCAGAAGCTGCGCGAGGCCGGCAACACCACGCCGGTGCTGATGCGGACCGCCCGCGGCGCGACCCAGGACCGGGTCGAGGGCCTCAACGTCGGTGCGGACGACTATCTGACCAAGCCGTTCGAGCTCGAGGAGCTGCGCGCGCGCATGCGATCGTTGATGCGGCGCAGCGCGTGGGGCCAGCGCCCGGAGGGTCGCGCAACCCGCTTGCTCGAGCTCGGCGATGCGCGCATCGACTTCGACAGCCACGAGGTCACCGTGCGCGGCGAGATCGTGCACCTGACCGCGCTCGAGCTCGAGCTGCTGCGCTACTTCGCCGAGAACCCCGGCCGCGTGCTCGGCCGCGAGGAGCTGCAGCAGCGGGTGTGGAAGCTCAACGACTATCCCAGCCAGCGCATGGTCGACAATTTCATCATGCGGCTGCGGCGGCACTTCGAGCCCGACCCGCGCAACCCCGTGATGTTCGTGTCGGTGCGCGGCGCGGGCTACAAGTTCATGCCCCCCAGCGGCCGCGGAGGATGACGCAGGTGTCACTGGACTACGACGCGCTCGAACGTGCACTCGCGCCGCTGGGCGCCCCCGCGCCGCCGGACCCATCCTCGTGGCCGGCCTACGTCGAGCAGCTCGGCGTGACCGAGGCCGACGTGCCGATGCTGCTCGAGCTGGTGAAATCCTGGGCCGACCCGGAGCACTTCGAACGCTTCGCCGGCAACGACGACGCCGTGTTCGCGCCGGTGCACGCCTGGCGCACGCTCGCGCAGCTGCGTACGCCCGCGGTGATCGACGGCATGCTCGAGCTGCTGGTCGAACTCGAGTCGCAGGACGACGAGCTCGCGGCTGCGGACCTGCCCGCGGTGGCCGAGTGTGTCGGTGCGGCTGCGATCGCGCCGCTGCGTGCCTTCGTGGACGCGGCCGGATCGCCCGATCTCGCGCGCGCGGCGGCCATCGCCGCGCTCGAGGGGCCCGCGACCGACGATCCGGAGCTGCGCGCGGCGTTGCTGCCCCAGTGGCTGCAGGCGCTGGGGCGCTGCGATCCGGCGGCGCGCTTCGGCAACGCTGCCATCGTCGCCGCGCTGGTGGCCTGGCGTGTGCCCGAGGCGATCGAGACCGTGCAGCGGGCCTTCGCCGCCGATGCGGTCGACGACAGCGTCGGCAGTTTCAACGACGTCGCGGTCGCGCTGGGTGTGCGCGAGCGCTGGGCCAGCCGCGGCCACGGCGGGCGCGCGACGGACAAGCGCGCGCGCAAGCGGGAGAAGCAGGCGCGCAAGGCCAACCGCAAGCGGCGGTGACGTCCTGCACCCGGCGGCGACGCGGGCCCGGATCGCGGACCCGCGTCGTGTGGGCGTCGATCATCCGCCCGCGGCTGCCTGCAGCTCGGCGATGGTGGCGGTGCCGAAGCCGTGACCGCCGGCGATCAGCGACACCGCGCCCAGGGCCCCGTGGGCCTCGAGCGAGGCGAGCACCGCCTGCGCGCCCGCGGCTCCGAACAGCTGGAACGGGAACCCAGGGTTGTACAGGTCGACCACGAACGCCACGCCCGCGGCATCGACCACCGGCAGCACCATGTCGGCGGCGTGGCCGTTGTCGAGGTCGTAGACCGTGACGGGGTTGCTGGCGTCGTCGATCGTGAACGCGCCGCCGTCGGGCACCAGCTCGATCGCCGGGTCATCGACCGGGTTGGCGGCGAGCTCGTCGGGTTCGACCGTCGAGGGCGCGCTCAGGACCTCGTCCCACAGCGACTCGGCGCCGGTGCCGACCACCAGGGTCGCGCCGCGGGCGACCAGGGTACGAGCGCAGGCGGCGTGGTCGACGTGGTGATGCGAGACCACCGCGTGCGTCACCGCGACGCCCGGAAGGTTGGCGTCGATCCAGTCGAGCACGACCTCGCAGCGGGCCTCGTACAGCGGCGTCTCGAACAGCACCGCGCCGCCCGACTGCTCGACCACCAGCGAGTGATGCGTGCCGCCGGCGAGGTGGTGCACACCCGGCGCGAGCTCGGTCGCGACCACCTGCGTCTGCAACCCCGACAGCGGGATGCCGGCGCCGATGAACGTCTGCCCCCACATCGCGTTGCGTTCGCCGCGGGCGGCCTCGTCCGCGTCGGCGGGCGCGCTGGCCGGCAGCGTGAAGGTGTCGGGCGGTGGCGCGACCGTGGTCGAGATGTCGCTGCGGGTCTCGCTCGCCAGGACGACGCCGTCGACCGAAAGCGTCACCTCGCCGGCGAACGCGACACCGCCGTCGCTGGCCTGCCAGTCGACGAAGGCGACCGCGACCTCGACGTCGCGCCGCAGCGGATCGTTCTCGAGCGTGGTCAACCGTGAGATCTGGTCGGTCTCACTGTCGATCCACAGCACGATCGGACGCACGCTGCCGGGCAGCTGCAGCCGCTCGTGCGCGCGGCCGTCGAGCTCGCCCCGGCCGAGCTCGCGCACCCCGCTGGGGTCGGCCAGCACCGCGCGCAGCAGCACCTGGGGATGCAGCAGCTGCTGCTGCCGAACGGTCGCAGCCACGCGATCGGGCAGCATCGGCGCGCTGGGGGTCTGGAACAGGTTGTCGACGCCGTCGACGTAGCCCGCCGGTCCCGCGACGATCTCGCTGTAGGCGAGCGGCAGGCCCAGGTCGAACACCGTCAAGGTGCGCGCGACGTCGAGCCGCAGGCCCTCGGCCGCGAGGTCCCACGTCAGCGCGATGTCGTAGTCGCTCGCCGGCAGCATGGTCTCGCGCGGGGTCTCGCCCTCGTCGAGCGACCAGCGCGAGCCGTGGGCCTGCAGCGAGATCGCCGACAGCGATTGCAGTGCATCGGCGCCGCCGAGCGCGGCGACCACCCGATCGAGCAGGCTCGCGTCGGCGCCGGTGCTGCTGCCGCCGCTGCTGCCGTCGCCGCTGTCGCTGCTGCTGCCGTCGGCGACGGAGGTGCCGGTGCTGTCGCTGTCGCTGCCCGGTGCGGTTGTATCGGAGCTCGCGTCGGCGCCGCCGGACGAGCTCGACTCGTCGGCTGCGTTCGGATCGCCATCGTCGCCACAGGCGGCGGCGGACAGTGCGAGCGCGAACACGGGGACGAGCGAACGAACGAGGGTCTCGGATCGTGTCTGCATGGTGTTCCTCGGTCGCGTGGCCTCGCGGCCATCACGGGAACCGTTCCCGTGGGTGCCGGTCGGACGACGTCGACGACAGCGCACAGAGTCGCCCGCCGCGGCGCGCTGGTTACCCTGGCGATTGCGAAGAAGTGTTGCGCGCCGCCTGGACGATCAGACGGCGCGCTGCAGACGAGCGTGGGGATCAGCCGCGACAGATCGCGGGCTTGTCACCCTCGAAGCCCTCGAACACATTGCCCATCGCCGGGTCCTCGTAGTCCGTGGTGATGTGCGCGCCGGTGGCCATGCGGACGGCGTTGCCGAACCCGTTGGTGAACGTCGCGTTGGTCACCGGCGGGCCCTCGCGATCCTGACCGTCGCCCGAATACAAGAAGTTGAGCTCGCCGTGCCAGCCGTCGGTGTCGGGGTTGCACGCGTTGATCGTCGCGGCACTGCGGGCACCGAGCCCGTCGAACACGACGTGGTCGAACGCGGTGTCGGCGAAGGCGCACGAGTTGATGGTGATGCCTGGGCTCGCGGCCGCCGGGTCGGTGGGATCGAGGCGGTTCCACGCCGCGTCGTTGACGAAGCGGATCGGCGCGTCGGCGGTGCCGAGCGCGACCAGGGAGCCGGGCCCGCTGCAACCGCCCTTGTCGCCGATGTACCAGGTGCCCTCGTTCGCGATCGCGACGGTGGTGCCGGGATCGATCGTGCACGTCGCGGACAGCAGCTCGTTGCTCAGCGTGCGCCAGGTCAGGCCCTGCTGCAGTCGGTGCAAGGTGTAGTCGCGGTCGACGATCGCGCCCTCGGCGTGGTCGATCTGCACGTAGCGGGTCGCGGGCGGGATGCCGGCGTCGGGCCCGACGCTGAAGGTGCTCTCGTCGATGGTCGACGCGCCGTAGACGTTGACCCGCAGCACCGCGTAGCCGTGGTCGAAGTAGTCGGCCCAGTCGCCCTCGTTCTCGTACTTGGCGACGTACTCCTCGGCGAAGTTGTACAGCGTCAGATGCGAGCCCGGTGCCAGGCCCTTGTCGTTGAGCAGCTCGATGCCCAGGTGCTGCGACGAGTAGATCGTGACCTCGTCGAGCTCGACCGCGGGGCCCAGGCCGTTGTCGTGACCCACGCGCAGGGGCTTGCCGCCGGCAGAGAGCCCGCCGTTGTAGAGCTTGAGGTGGTGCAGCGACAGCAGCTCGAGGCCGGTGGTGGAGATGCCGCTCCAGTACAGCTGCTCGGCCTCGGTGCCCTCGGACTTCGCGGTGAACACGACCGGCGCGTCGGCCGTGCCATTGGCAGTGAGTGAGCCGCCGTCGAGCATGCGCAGCTCGCCGGGCGGCGGCTCGCCCGAGCCGTCGGCGCCCGGCGGGCCGTAGTCGAAGCAGACCACGGTGCCGGCCTCGATGGTGAGGTTGGTCGGCACCGACAAGGGGCCGAACACGAGATAGACGTTGTCGGGCGTCCAGGTCTCGTCGCTGTCGAGCACGGCCTTGGCGTCGAGCGCCCAGCCGTAGACCTTCTGCGGCTTGTCGATGGGACAGCCGTGGCGCACGCCGCCGCTGGGCGGATCGCCGGTGTCGCCGGTGTCGCCGGTGCCGCCGGTGCTGTCGGCCGCGCTGGTGCTGCCGGATGTGTTCGCGTCGGTGGTCCCGCCGCTGTCGCTGCCGCCTTCGGACGAAGCAGCCGCGTCGGTGTCGCCGTCGTCGGCTCCGGCGAAGATGCACGCGGGTAGCGGTGCGAGTGCGGTCGAGAGCAGGGCAGCGATGCGATGCAAGCGCAGGATCATGGGGCGTTACCTCCGTCGCGTCGTCGTTTCAAGCGGCTTGCCACCGGGCCGCGCCGCTGGAGCCCATGCGAGGAAACCTCGCGGGCGAGACCAGTTGGGTGGGTTGGCGGTCTGCTCGCGCGCGGCCGCAGCGACCGGCGCGCGCGCGAGCGCAGACCTGCGCGATCGAGCCTCGACGCCACCTGCGTCGCCCGGGATGCCCGCGCATCGCCGTCTGCGAGCTGCCACGGTCGATGACACGCGTGTCGACACCTGTGTCGACACGCCTTTGGCCGCCCGTGTGCGCCCGTGCAGCTGCTAGACTCGCGATCGTGAGCGGCGTGTCGGCCGAGGATCCCGCGATCACGGTCGACGTCGACGCGACCGAGCCCGCGGTCACGGCGACCCGCGAGCCGCCGCGCGAACGCTACCAGCTCGGCGACGAGATCGCGCGCGGCGGCAGCGGCCGGGTCTCGCGCGCACACGATCGTCGGCTCGATCGCGAGGTCGCGATCAAGCAACTGCTGCAGCGATCGGCGGCGCTCGAGCTGCGTCTGGCCCGCGAGGCCCGCGTCACCGCGCGCCTGCAGCACCCCGCGATCGTGCCGATCTACGACGTCGGGCGCGGGCCCGACGGCGAGCCGTACTACGCGATGAAGCTGGTCAGCGGTCGCACGCTCGCGCAGGCGATCGACGCGGCGCGCAGCGTGCCCGAGCGTCTGGCGCTGTTCCCCAACGTGCTCGCGGTCGCGGAGGCGCTGGCCTACGCCCACGCCCAGGCCGTGATCCACCGCGACCTCAAGCCGGGCAACGTGGTGCTGGGCGAGTTCGGCGAGACCATGGTGATCGACTGGGGCCTCGCCAAGGCGCTCGGTGGCGAGCCCGACGGCACCGTCACCGACCCCGGCGGCCCTGCCCCCGAGTGCGACGACGGGCTGCGGACCGAGGCCGGCACCATCGTCGGGACGCCGAGCTACATGGCGCCGGAGCAGGCCCGCGGCGAGCCGCTCGATCGCCGCGCCGACGTCTACGCCCTGGGCGCGATGCTCTACCACGTGCTGGCGGGGCGGCCGCCCTATGCCCGCACCGCCGGGCGTTCGGTGCTGGTCGACGTCGTCGCTGGGCCGCCGACGCCGCTGCGCCGCGTGGTCCCCGATGCACCGCCGGACCTGATCGCGATCGTCGAGCAAGCCATGGCGCGCGAGCCCGCGGCGCGCTACCGCGACGCGGCCGAGTTCGCAGCCGACCTGCGGCGCTTCCAGACCGGCCAGCTGGTCGGTGCGCGGCGTTACGGCACGCTCGCGCACCTGCGGCGCTTCGTGCAGCGACACGCGGCGGCCGTCGCGGTCGCGGCGGTGCTGGGCGCGGTGATGCTGATCGGCGGTGTGCTCGCGGTGCTCGCGATCGTCGAGCAACGCAACCGCGCCGATGCCCAGCGCGAGCGCGCCGAGCAGGCCCGCGCGGTCGCGGTGGCCGAGCGCGACGCGGCGCAGGATCTGGCGACGTTCATGCTCGACGATCTGCGGCTGCGACTCGAGCCCATCGGGCGCCTCGAGCTGCTCGCGGGCGTGGGCGCGCGCGTGCTCGACTACTACGTCTCGCTCGAGCACGCGGGCCTCGCGATCGGGGACCATGAGGCCCGCCGGCGCGCGCAGGCCGACGAGCTCGTCGGCGAGACCACGCTCGAGGCCGGCGCGATCGCCGAGGCGCTGGCGATGCTGCAGCACGCGCGCGGCCGCGGACGCGAGCGACGACCTGGGGTCGGCGCGGGCGAGCGAGCGCATCGCCTCGATCCATCGCCGCCGCGGTGAACGGGATCGCGCCGAGGCCGAGTACGCCCGCGCGGTCGTCGACGCCGAGGATGCCGGCGATCTGCTCACCGAGGGCGCGCGCGGCTGGGGCTCGCCGGGGTGCTCAGCGACGCCGGCCGCGGCGATCGTGCCCGCGACGCGGCCGAACACGCGGTCGCGGTCGCACGCGAGCTCGCGTGGCTCGAGCCGACGCAGTCCGCGCCTCGAGCTCGCCAACGCGCTCAGCGAGCTCGCCAGCGTGCTCGCGATGTCGAAGTCCCGCGACGCGGTCGCGGTGCTCGCCGAGGCCCGCGCGCTGCTGTCTTCGGCCGTCGACGACGCACCCGACGACGTGCGACGGCTTGCCCGTGCTCGCGCGGATCGACGAGCGCATGGTCCGCTACGATCTGCGCCGCGTCGACGCGGCCGAGATCGCGGCCGAGGCCTGCGTGCTCACGCGACGGCTGCGCGCGACCGAGCCGCGCAACGCCAGCTGGGTCCGCGCCCACATCGCTGCGCTCGAGGTCTACGCCGCGGTGCGCGGCATCGCCGGCGATCACGCGGCTGCGTTGGCCGCGTTCCGCGAGGCCGCCGCGGCCGCGGCCCTGGGCGCGCAGCTCGAGCCCGAGAACCGCGATGCCCACCGCGTGGTCGCGTACATGCACAACCGCATCGGCGACGCGCAGTTCGAGATCGGCGACGCCGAGGCGGCGCTGGTCAGCTACCTCGCCGCGCGCGACGAGGCCCGGGCCATCGGTGCGCGCTGGCCCAGCGTGCACGGCCGCGCGATGGAGCTGCCGATGTACGCCGACGTCGCGCAGGCGTTCGAGCGCCTCGGTCGCGCGCAGCAGGCCCGCGCGGCCTGGCGCGACGGCATCGCCCTGGGCGAGACGCTGCTGCAGGAGGCCGATCTGCCGGCGGTGCGCGGGGATCTCGGTCGTGCGCACGTCGGGCTGCGCTGGTCGCCGCGGCCGAACCGGCGCTCGTGCGCGAGCACGCTCGTCGCGGGCTCGAGCTGCTGGCCGCGCTGCCCCACGTCGGCGCCGCGGCGCGGCAGGCCCAGGCCCAGGCCCAGGCCCTGCTCGCGAGCGTGGGCACCCGCGAGTGATCGCGCGTCGTCAGCCGCGCGAGAGCAGCCCGTGGCGCCGCAACCAGGCGGTACAGGTGTGCGGTGCATGCCCAGCGCCCGCGCGGTCGCCGAGACGTTGTCGCCGCAGCGCTGCAGCACCGCCGCCAGCTCCTCGCGCGTCGGCGCCCGCGCGGGCTCGCGCTCGGCCGTGGCGGGGCCGGGCGACGCCGCGATGGGCGTGCCGGCATCGGGCGCGAGATCCGAGGCCGTGACCGAGGCCGCGCCGCGGTCGAGCGCGTCGGCGGCCGCGCGCCGGACCTCGGCAACGAGCTCGCGCACGTTCCCGGGCCACGACCGCAGGCAACACGCCTCGATCAGGGTCGGGTCGATCGCGAGCGAGCGATCGATCGCGGCGACCGTGCGCGCGAGCAACCACGGAATCTCCTCCTTGCGCGCGCGCAGCGGCGGGATCGCCAGGGACGGGCGCCCGATGCGAAAGTAGAGATCCTCGCGGAATCGGCCCGCGGCGACCTCGGCCCGCAGGTCGCGGTGGCTCGCCGCGCAGATGCGGACGTCCACCGGGTTGGCTCGCGTCGCGCCCAGCGGCACGACCTCGCGGGTCTCGAGCACGCGCAGCAGCTTGCCCTGCACCGCGGGGTGCAGCTCGGCGATCTCGTCCAGGAACAGCGTGCCGCCGTGCGCCGCGACGATGCTGCCGTCGGCGTCCGCGGTCGCGCCCGAGTAGGCGCCCTTCTTCGCGCCCAGCAGCACGCGCTCGGCCACACCCTCGGGGATCGCCGCGCAGTTGATGGCGACGAAGGGTCCGCGCGCGCGCCCGGTCGCCGCGTGGTAGTGGCGTGCCGCCAGCTCCTTGCCGCTGCCGCTCTCGCCCTGCAGCATCACGCTGTCACCGCGTGCGGCCGCGCGCGCGACCGGATCGAGCGCGCGGGCCAGGTGCGGGCCGATCACGTGCTCGCCCTGGATCAGCCGCGACTCGTCGAGCCCGTCGAAGACGCGCACGTCGTCGAGCAGCAGCGCCAGCGAGCGGCCGATCCGGATCACCGCGCCGTCGCCCACGCGGGTGGTGTCGCAGCGCTGCGCGTCGACGAAGGTGCCGTTGCGCGAGCCCAGGTCGCGCACGCAGAAGCCGCCCGCATCGCGACGGACCTCGGCGTGCTCCCGCGACGCGCGCTCGTCGTCGATGCGCAGGTCGCCCTCGCGGCCGAGCACCAGGCGCCCCCGCTGCAGCGGCACCGCGAGCATGCGCGGGGTCCCGACGATGGCGATGGCGACGACGCCCGGAATCGGCGGCGCCGCGGTGTCACCCGCCAGCACGCGGTCGTCGATCGTCTCGATCTCGGGCAACCGCATCAGCGTACACGACCGCCTCGGGCGCAGTGCCCAGGGCCCGCGATGGTGGGGCTCCCGTGTCACGGCCGCCCTCCACGGTCGAGGCGCGAACGCGAGGTCGATGCACGGGTTGCGGCCACGCGCTGCAGCTTTTCAAGACGCGGGCCAGTCGTGCGGCGCTCGCCTGGTCACGGCGCGCGCGCGCCGCTCCGCCGTCACAGGTCGTCCGCCTGTGTCGCCGGCGCGCTTCCCCCGGGGTCGGGCGGGCTCAGGCCGGTGGCACGAACGAAGCGCAGGTCGACACGCCCGCGCCGGTGATGGACAAGCCGGTGTTGGCGTTGACCACCGCGAGGCCGCCGCCGTCGGTGCCGTCGAGATCGAGCCGCGTGACCTTGCTGTTGCCCGAGCCCGGCGAGGTCTCGGTGAAGAAGTAGACGTCACCGCCCCAGAAGCCGAACGCGAACGCGTTGGTGATGTCGAGCCCGTCGAGCGGCTGGACGTCGACCTCGCTGCCGTCGGCCTTGTTCAGCTGCACCAGCACCGACTGGTTGGTCCCGACCGTGGCGAAGGCATACAGCCGTCCGTCGCCGGTGCCGGTCAGCTCGCCGACGGGGTAGTTGGTCGGGCCCAGGATCATCTTGGCGTCCGCGCTCTGCACCCACTTCGCCAGCTGCGAACCGCCGGGTAGGAAGTCGGGGTAGTTCACGTATTGATCGCTGTTGTAGAGGAACAGCGTGTCGCAGCTCGAGCCGTTGCCGTCGACCGAGTAGCCCATGCCCATCAGGTACCAGGAGCCGTCGCCGAGGTAGCCCAGATCGGTGCAGCTGCCCAGGTCCGACAGCGGCGCGGTATAGAGGAAGCCCTGGTAGTCGAAGCCGTTGGTGACGTAGTAGTTGAGCCACGCGTTGCCGGCGCGGTCGATGGCCATCGAGTTGGCCACTGCGCCCAGCGGCGCGTCGCAACCGAGCGTGCCGACCAGCGAGAACTGGTTGGTGAGGGGATCGTAGAACTTGACGCTCGGGGGCTCGTTGGAGTCGAGCACGTAGATTCCGTCGAGCACGTTCTCGCAGGGACAGTCGCCGCCCTCGCCGCCGTCGGCGGAGCTGCCGACGGTGGCGTTGCCGATGTCGAGCACGTCGCCCGAGTCGACCTCGCCGCTGTCCTCGCTCGCACTCGCGGTCGCGCTCGCGCTGGTGGCGGAGATCCCGGTCGGGTCGAGCGTGGTCTGTGGCTCGCGCGACTCGCCGCAGCCGAGCGCGAGCGCGAGCACGCACGCGCGCGCCGCCCCGCCGGATTGCCGGTGGAACATCCCCATGTCGGCAGCATATCGAAAAGCCGATGCGATCGAGGCATGCTCGCGCGCGGAGTGTGAGCCATGGGCGAGTTCGAAAAGGCCGGGGAGCTGCAGGGGGGGCTGCGCGGGCGATGTCTGTGCGGCGCGGTCCGCTTCACGCTGCAGCCGCCGCTGGATTTCGTCAGCCACTGCCACTGCGAGAGCTGTCGTCGCAGCCACGGCGCGGCGTTCGTGACGTGGACGTCCGTACCGATCGATCGCTTCGCGATGGCCGCGGACGCGCCGATCCGCTGGTACCGCTCGTCGCCGTTCATCGAGTGGGGCTTCTGCGAGCGCTGCGGCAGCTCGATGCTGTACCGCGCGGTCGCCGAGGGCCACCCCGAGGCACCGCGACGCGATCGGATGTACGTCACCGCGGCCTCGCTGCAGGACCCGCTGGGCTGCGCGCCGAAGGTCCACGTGAGCTACGAGGAGCACGTGCCATGGTTCGAGCCGGGCGACGCGCTGCCCAAGCACCGCGGCAAGACCGAGGAGCGTCTCGATCCGTGAGGACCCCGCCGCAGGCAGCGTGCGCGCACGCACGTACCGCGGTGATGGACCGCAAAGCCTGCTGCGCGCCGTCGAGGGCCGCGGCGAACCCGTCGGCCCGCGGGTGGTAGCGTTGCGACCCGTGAGCCTGCTCGGGACCGTCGCCTTGATGTTCCTCGCCTCGGCAGTGGTGATGCCGCTGCTCGCATGGGCGTACGCCTCGCGTGCACTGGCGCCGTGCCGCATCAAGGACGACCCGGGGCGCAAGGTCGTGGGTCCGCGGCGGTGGTTCCGGGTCGTGGGCAACGGCCTGTTCTCCGCGGTCGTGGTCGTGACGATGTGCATCGTCGGCGAACGGTGGTTGGTCCACGGCGGCAGCGACGGCTGGCTCGGCGGCACGTGGCACACCGTCGCGATCCTGCTGCTGTACGACTTCCTCTACTACTTCCTGCACCGCTTCGCGTTCCACCAGTGGGCGCCGCTCAAGCGCGTCCACACGGTGCATCACATGGTGCGCCATCCCAACGCGCCCGACGCGTTGTTCCTGCACCCGGTCGAGAACGCCCTGGGCCTGATGCTGCTGTTCGGCTGCATCGCGCTGCTGGGCCCGGTCTCGCTGGCGTGCTTCGGCGTCATCATCACCGCGCACTCGCTGATCAACATCGTGGTCCACTGCGGCCTCGACGTGCCGATGCTGGGCATGCGCCTGATCGGCTTTCTCGCGCGCAAGCACGACCTGCACCACACCAGCATGCGCGGCGGCAACTTCGCTTCGATCACGCCGTTCTGGGATCGGCTGTTCGGCACCGCCGAGTGAGCCGCGTCGAGCGGAGCTTCCTCCCCGAAGACTCAGCCGTGGTAGACCCGCGAGGCCACGATGCGGCCCGCGACGACGTCGAAGGCCTCCGCCACCGGCAGCGGCGCCTCGCCGGGGGCGTGACGCAGATACTCGATGATCACGCGCGCGTCGTCGCCGACGATCGCGGTGGCCTCGTAACGCAGCCCGGGCAGCCGCGCGATCGCATCGGTCCACCAGCGCGTCAGCGCGGCCTTGCCCACGAGCTTGCCGCCCGTGTCGGGGTGTAGCGCGCGGATCTTCGGCGAGGTGTGGGTGCAGGCCTCGTCGTACAGCGCCACGAGCGCGTCGACGTCGTGGCGGTTGAACGCGTCGAGCCAGGCCTGGGCGATCGCAACCGGGGTCATCGCGCGCGAGCATGCCGCAACCGCGGCCGCGGGCGGGCGGGTGCCCGCGAATCCGCGCCCACGCCGGCGGGCGCGGCGGCGCGGCCGCGGTCCGCGGGTGATCGGCGGGTGCCGGCCGCGGTCTATCGGCATGCATGAGCTACGACCTCTCGCTTCGTCCCCGCCCGGGCGCGGCGGCGCCCACCATCGCCGAGCTCGACGCCTACTTCGCCGCGCGTGAGCACACCGAGGTCGACGAGGGCACCGCGCGCTATGCCAACGAGGACACCGAGGTCTCGTTCCGCTGGCGCTACGACGACAACCAGCGCGGCTACGAGGACGAGGGCCCCATCGCGCTCACCGCTGCGACCGCCGGCAACGAGATCCGCGCACTGGAGCTGGTCGGCGAGATCGAGGCGCTGGTGCACGCGTTCGGTCTGCAGCTCGACGATCCGACCATGAACGGCATGGGGCGCGGCGAGCTCGATCGCGAGGCGCTGCTGCGTGGCTGTCTGTTCGCGTCGCGCTTCGGCCTGTGCGCGGACGTGGCGATGGGCAGCCTCGTGCCCAAGGACGCGCCGCTGTACGACGACGAGCGCCACGCGGCGCACTGGCGCTGGAACCTCGGTCGCGCTGCGCTGCAGCGCGCCGTCACCGACGAGGTGTTCGTGCCGCGGATCACCTACCTGCGCCACGGCGACGAGGTGCTGTCGTCGGTCGCGTGGGTGGGGCAGGGGCCGGTCCTGTTGCCCGAGGTCGACGTGGTCGCAACGCTCGACACCCGCGACGGCGGTGCCGATCTCGCGCTGGTGCGCACCGCCGAACTCGCGGCGGCACTGCAGCAGGCGCCGCGGGTGCACGAGCCGCAGCCGCACCGCCGCGTGGAGCCCACCGCGGCCCTGACCGCCGCGCTCGCGGCCGCCACGCCGTTGCGACCCAGGCCGACGCAGCTCGCCCACGCCGGCGTGCTCGGTCGCGCCATGCGGCCGAGGTCGCGGCGCAGTTCTTCGAGTGGTCGGGCCGCGAGCACCGCATCACGTTCGGCACCGGCGGCGGATGAGCGTCCGCGCCGCGCTCGCGGCGTTCAGGTGCGATCGGGCGCGGTCGAGGGCGCGCGCTTGCGCGGCGCTCGCGGCGAGCCTGGCGTCGCCGGCCGGGCCTTGGGCTCGCGGCGCGCGGGGACCGGGTTCGATCGCGTCGAGCCGTTGCTCGAGCGCGCGCAGCTGCTGCTCGAGCTGCTCGAGGCGGTCGCGCAGGCGTTCGTCGTCGAACAGCTCGATGGCGCCCTCGGGCAGCTGCAGGGCACCGCCGTGCCAGCGCGCGGCCGGGCCAGCGTCGTCGCGCAGCTCCGCGCGCAGCGAACGTCGCTTCTTGTCGCGCACGAGCTCGATGTCGACCGTGTCGTTGGCCTCGCGATCCGACAGCGCCGCGACGATGTCGCCGACCTCCGCGATCGCGTCGCCGTCGACCGTGACGATCACGTCGCCCACGCGCACGCCGGCCTTGGCCGCGGGCGAGTCGTCCTCGACCCGCTGCACCAACACGCCGCGGTCGCGCGCAGCCCCGAAGAAGCCGCGCAGCTCCTCGGTCATGCTCGTGACCGACACGCCCAGGCGGCCGCGACCGAAGGAGAACGAGAAGCCCTGTGCGAAGCCGGGTGGCGGCGGTGGCTGCGGTGCATCCGGGGCAACCACCGCTGCGGGCGCGCGCGGGGGCGCGGGCGGGCGCGCGGAGGCGAGGGCGCTCGCGGGCGCGAGTGCGGTGCAGAGCAACAACGGGGTGATCGATCGCAGTCTCATGGTCCGTCCGTGCGGGTGTGGCCGCGGGTGGCGAGGGTCGTGGATCACTCGGGGAAGAACGTCGGCGCCTCGGGAGCGAAGCCCGGGGGCGGCGGCGGCGGCGGAGCGAAGCTCGGCGGCTCGGGTGCGAGCGTCGCCGGTGGTGGCTCGGGAGCGAAGCCTGGCGCCGGCACCACGCGGAAGCTTTCGCGGCGTGGTGGTGCGGGCGGTGCGGGGGCGTCCGGTGGCAGCGGTGCGTCGGGGCGATCGGCCGCGCGCGGCGGCGTGGGCCACTGCGCGGGCTCGGGCGGCTCGGGCGGCGTCGGAGCCTCGAGCTCGAGCCGCACGCCGCTGGCGTCCTCGATCATGATCGCGCGTAGGCGCCGCGCGTGGGCACGCGCCTGCGCGAGATCGCGGCGCGCCCGATCGAGCTGGGCGCGCACGTCGACGCGATCGGCTTCGAGCTCGATCGCGACGGCGTCCTCGCCGTCGGTGAACACGACCATGCGCGGCTCGGCCGTGGCCGCGAGTGCGGCCGCGAGCTCATCGAGCGCGATCGGCCGCTGCTCGCGTCGCGCTCGCGCGAGCGCGCGTCGGACCTCGCGCGCGGTGCGGCGCCGCTGCTTGCGGCTGTCGGCCTCACGGGTCTGCGGTGGCTCGGGCGCGTGGATCACCCGGACGGTGCCGTCGGCATCGGTCGCGACGACGAGCGCGGGCGCGGATGCCGGCCCGTGGCGATCCTGGGCGTCGCGCCCGCGGTCGTCGGCGTGCACCACCTGTGCGATGTCCGTGCGTGGGTGGCTGCGATCGCGGCGCGCGGCCGCGGGTGCGGCCGACACCATCGGCGCGAGCAGGACCATGCCGCTGCAGGCCAGCGCGCCCAGGGCCCACCCGCGCCAGCCAAACTGCGTGTCGGTGCCACCTTCGATCAGCCGCACGACCCGGCGGCCGAGGATCGAGCGCGGCTGCGGCAGCGTCGCCGCGAGCGCGAGCCCGCGGCGCGGCGCGACCCAGCTGGCGATCTCGGTCAGGCACCGCGCCAGCGCGATCGGGGCGTGGGTCTGCTGGGCGGCCCAACCGTCGGCGAGGTACTCGGCGCTCTGCTCGATGCGGCGCCGTGCGAGCCGCAGCAGCGGCTGCATGAACAACACCCGCTCGAGCACCGCCAGCAACAGGCGCCAGGCCGGATCGCGGTGCAGCACGTGCGCGAGCTCGTGCGCCAACATCGTACGGCGTGCGGGCTCGTCCAGGCTCAGCGCGCGCGGTGGCACGATGATCTCGGGCCGCAACACGAACGCGGCCATGGGCACCGCGATGCGGTTGCAGGTCGAAAGCTGCACGCGCGCGCGGCGATCGGTCGGCAGCAGCGCCGCGAGCTCGGCCTGGGCCTGGGCGTGGGCCGGCGCGCGGGTGCGGACCCGGCGACGCAGCGCCGCGATCGAGCGCACCAGCGCGAGCAGGCCCAGCGCGGCGATCCACGCCCACCGGCCCGCGACCACGCGCGGCCACGGCGTCGTCGCCAACGGCGGCGGTGCGTCGGCCCGCGGCGGGGTCGGCGGCGCGACCGTGGCGGTGGCAGCGAGCTCGTCGTCGTCGCGCTGCAGCGGTGCGCGCTGCAGCACCGCGTCGCCCGTCGGCATCGCGTCGTAGGTGGCCGCGACCGCGCCGCGATCGCCTCCGAGCGCCGGCGGTGCTGCGGGGATCGGCGCGGCCGCCGGGGCCTGCTGCGCAACGACGTCCACGCGCCCGCCCAGCGGCTCGAGCCCGAGCCCGACCTGCACGCTGGCGCTCAACAGCGCGCCGATCACGGCGAACTTCCACGCGGCCGCGACCACCGCGGGCCGCTGCGAGAAGCGCCAGTCGATCAGCCAGGCGACGGCGAAGAGCACGGTGCTGTGGATCGCGTAGGTCGCGAGCCACGCCACGATCCATGCTGCGGTGTCGGATCCGTCGATCATCGTGCGCGCTCCTTGCTCGGCTTGCTCGGTCGTGTGGGCTTGCCCGGGGCGCGGGCCCGCTCGGCGGCTTCGATGCGTTCCTTGAGCTGGGCCAGCTCCTGCGCGTCGACGTCGTGCGCGTCGAGCAGGTGCGAGACCAACGCGGCAGCGCTGCCGTCGAACAGGCGCTCAGCCAGATCCGCCACCATCGTGCGGGTCACGCCTTGCTCGGTCACCAGCGGGCGATAGACGAATCGCCGGCCGTCGGTGCGGTGTTCGACCACGCCCTTGGCTTCCATCTTCTTGAGCATGGTCGCGATGGTGGTGGGCGCGAGGCCGTGGGTCGGTTCCAGCGCCTGCTGAACCTCCGCCGCCGTCGACTCGCCCTGCGACCACAACACCCGCATGATCGCGAGCTGCAGCTTGCCCAGATGCTCCTGACCCACGCGTCCTCGTTTCGACTACCAGGTTAGTACTACCAAGGTAGTCGATCGTCAAGCGCGGGCGCGAAGATCACCGCCCGGCGCCGCCTCCGCGGCGATCAGCCGGCGCGCACGGCCGCGACCAGCTCGAAGACCTCGTGCTCCTCGAGCGTGCGGTTGCTGGCCTTGGCGGCCGTGAACACGCGATCGACCACGGCGTCGCTGGGGTCGATGCCGTGGGCCCGCAGCCAGTGCACGACGTTGCTGCGGCCGCTGTAGTGCCCGATCTCGATCTCCTGGCGGCGCCCGAACACCCGCGCCGGCACCGACGAGTACACGCGGTCGGCCAGATCGAAGTCACCCTTGGCCTCGGCCTTGATCACCGCGGCGGCGTGCACACCGGTGGCGGTGCGGAACGCGTCGCGGCCGGCCAGCGGATACGAGGGATGGATGGGCACGCCGGTGTACGCGCTGACCTTCTGCACGTACTCGACCAGGCACGACAAATCGTGCTGCGCCGCGTCGAGCTGCCCCAGCAGGTAGAGGTTGAGCAGCAGCAGATCCATCGAGGTGTTGCCGACGCGCTCGCCGATGCCCAGCGCGCAGCCGTGGGCCCGATCGACGCCGTACTCGAGCGCGAACAGGGCCAGCGGCAAGGCGTGGCCGCGATCGTTGTGGCCGTGCCAGTCGAGCTCGACCTCGTACTCCTTGCCCATCGCGCGCAGCAGGCTGCGTGTGAACCCGATCAGGTTGCGCACGCCGTCGGGCGTGGCGTGACCGCAGGTGTCGCACAGCACCAGGCGCGTGGCGCCGCACTCGATCGCGGCGCGGAAGAGCACGTCGAGCGTGTGCGGGTGCGAGCGCGTGGTGTCCTCGGTCACGAACGACGCGGGCAGGCCGTGGCGGGTGATGAACGACATCGCCTGGCGCGTGTAGCCCTCGAGCTTGGGCAACTCCCAGTTCTCGGCCCATGCGCGGATCGGACTCGAGCCGATGAACGCGGTGACCTCGATCGGCACGCCGACGCGCTGCGAAATCTCGACGATGGGCCGGATGTCCGCCTCGACCGTGCGCGCGGCACAGTTGGGCTGGATCCGCAGCTTCTCCTCGACGATGAACCGCGCCAGGCGCTCCACGTCTTCGGCCGCGCGCGGGCCCGCGGCCGGCAGGCCCAGGTTCACCACGTGGATGCCGAGGCGGTCCATCAACCGCACCAGCTCCATCTTCTGTTCGATGGTCGGGTCCGCCACCGAGGGCGATTGCAGGCCGTCGCGGATGCTCTCGTCGACGAAGCGAGGCGGCTTGCGCAGCAGCGGACCGCGACGGTCCTTCTCGTTCCAGTCGTAGACCAGCGCCGCCGAATCGGTGCGTTCGTCCGACATGATCAGGCCTCGGCCATCACGAGATCGTCGCGGTCGTAGAAGCTCTGCAGCTCTTCCATCAGGCCGTAGAACAGCTCCGACTCGATCGGGTCCTCGCCGTCGTCGTTGGCGGCGTCCTGCGGCAGCAGGTCGCGCATCACCACGATGCCGGTGAGCTCGGCCTCTTCGTCGCCCCGCTTGCGCGTGCCGAGGAAGGCCACGACGTTGCGCGGGTCGACGCCGGTGTCGACCTGGGCCGCGCTCGCGCGGCTCTGCACCGTGATGGGCGCGTGGGCGACCAGCTTGAGCAGCGGATCGGGCAGCTGCTCGAACACGTCCTCGAGCCGCGAGCGCAGCTCCTGGGCCTCCGCGAAGGTCGGCTCCTCGCTGGGGCCGTCCTCGGCCGCGTCGAGCTCGCGCACGCGCTGCATCGATTGCACCGCGTCGTCGTGCAGCCCGGCGGTCGAGAGCACGAGCCCGAGCTGGTAGTGCAGGTCGGCGTCGTCGGGCTCGAGCGCGAGCGCGGCGCGCAGGTCGGCGATCGCGAGATCGAGCTTGCCCGCGGCCATGTGCGCCGAGCCGCGCGTGCTCAGGTAGGCCGGGTGGCGGTGCAGCTCCTGGTCGATCTCGCCGAGGATCTCGAGCGCCTCGTCGGGGTCGTCGCCTGCGAGGCGGATCTGCGCCAGCAGCAGCCGCGCGTCGTCGCCCTGGGCCTTGGTGAGGTTCGGCAGCGCCAGCGCGGCGCGGACCTGGGCCTCGGCCTCGTCGAGCTCCTCGCCGGCGAACAGGCACTCGGCGCAGTCGAGCCGCACGTCGGCGCGGTCGCCCCCGCTGTCGCTCGCCTGCATGAGAAACCCGGTTGCGCGCTCGAGATCACCCTCGGCCCACGCGACCATGCCGGCGAGGTGCAGCACCCGCGGGTGGTTCTCGCCGACGCTGCCCCTGAGGTCGTCGAGGATGCTCGCTGCGGTGTCGAGCGTGTCGTCGTCGACCGCGCGTAGACCCCGATCGACGAGCGTATCGACGTCGGTTGCTTTGGCTTTGGCCATGGGGCGCAACACTACCGGCCCGCGCTGCGGTGCGGCGCCGGTGTGCGTGTGAGCGAGCGCATGCATCGCGCGGACGGTCGGCGCGCGCGTGCAGCCGTCGCGCATGTGCGCGGCGGTCGAGGCGGTGACAATCGCGATGCACTGGCCGCATACTTCCGCGCGCGCCGCCCGTGCTGCGACGCCGCCCGCGCGAACGAGAAGGCAGACCCCATGGACACCCCGGTTCGATCCAAAGACGCCGATGGCCGCGAGATCCTCGACTCCGTCGTGATCCGCTTCGCAGGCGACTCCGGTGACGGCATGCAGCTCGCGGGCATGCAGTTCACACAGACCACCGCGGTCGCCGGCAACGACCTCGCGACGTTCCCGGATTTCCCCGCCGAGATCCGCGCGCCCGCCGGCACGACCTTCGGCGTGTCGGGCTTCCAGATCCACTTCGCGTCGCACGACGTGCTCACGCCCGGCGACGAGCCCGACGTGCTCGTCGCGATGAACCCCGCCGCGCTCAAGGTCAACCTGCGCGACGTGCCCAAGGGCGGGCTCGTGATCGTCAACACCGGTGCGTTCACGCCACAGAATCTCAAGAAGGCCGGCTACGACAAGAACCCGCTCGAGGACGGCACGCTGGATCCGTACCGCAAGCTCGAGATCGACGTCAGCCGCCTCGTGCTCGCCGCGGTCGAGCCCCATGGCCTGGGCACCAAGGAGGCGCTGCGGGCCAAGAACCTGTGGACCCTGGGCCTGTTGTACTGGCTCTTCGGGCGCGATCGCACGCCGACCATCGATTGGCTCAAGCGCAAGTTCGCCAAGCGCCCCGACCTCGCGGAGGCCAACATCGCGGCGCTCAACGCCGGTCACGTCTACGGCGAGACCGCGGAGCTGCCGACCGGCGTCGCCGCGTACAAGATCCCCAAGGCCGATCTGCCCAAGGGCGAGTACCGCAACATCACCGGCAACGAGGCGCTGGCGTGGGGTCTGGCGACCGCCGGGCGGCTCGCGGACCTGCCGGTGCTGTACGGCTCGTACCCGATCACGCCGGCATCGAGCGTGCTGCACTCGCTCGCGGGCCTCAAGCACTACGGCGTGACCACGTTCCAGGCCGAGGACGAGATCGCGGCCATCTGTTCCGCGATCGGAGCGGCCTACGCCGGCATCATCGGTGCGACCGCGACCTCGGGCCCGGGCATGGCGCTCAAGGGCGAGGCCATGGGCCTGGCGATCATGACCGAGCTGCCGCTGGTCATCTTCGACGTGCAGCGCGCGGGTCCGTCGACCGGCATGCCGACCAAGACCGAGCAGAGCGATCTGTTCCAGGCGGTGTGGGGCCGCAACGGCGACGCGCCGCTGGTCGTGCTCGCGCCTGCGACCCCGGCGGAGTGCTTCCACTTCGCGATCGAGGCCGTGCGTGTCGCGATCAAGTACATGACGCCGGTCATCGTGCTGTCGGACGGCTACATCGCCAACGGCGCGGAGCCGTGGTCGATCCCCAAGTACGCCGACCTGCCGAAGATCCCGGTGCACTTTCGCACCGACCCCGCAGGCTTCCATCCGTTCCTGCGCGACCCCGAGACGCTCGCGCGCAACTGGGCCAAGCCCGGCACGCCCGGCCTCGAGCACCGCATCGGCGGCATCGAGAAGAGCTTCGGCTCGGGCCACATCAGCTACGACCCCGACAACCACGAGAAGATGACCAAGGTGCGCGCGCAGAAGGTCCTGGGCGTGGCCAAGGATCTGCCGCACCAGAAGGTCGAGATCGGCAACGAGCGCGGCGCGCTCGCGGTCGTGGGCTGGGGCTCGACCTACGGCTCCATCCACCAGGCGGTGCGCCGCTGCCGACGCGACGGCCTCGACGTCTCGCACATCCACGTGCGTCACCTGTGGCCGCTGCCGGAGAACCTCGCGGACCTGCTCGCGGGCTTCGATCGTGTGATGGTGCCGGAGCTCAACAACGGCCAGCTCGCGCGATTGCTGCGGGCGGAGTACCTGGTGCCGGCCGTGCCGTTCGACAAGATCGCCGGCATGCCGTTCCGCGTCGCGGAGCTCGAGCAGGAGATCCGCACCCGCATCGCCGCGCCACCGGTCAAGACCACCCGCCTCAGCTGATCAGGACGAACGCCATGGACACGCCAAACAAGCTCACGCAGAAGGACTTCGTCTCGGATCAAGAGGTGCGCTGGTGCCCCGGGTGTGGCGACTACGCCATCCTCGCGGCGATGCAGCGGACCCTGCCCAAGCTGGGCGTGACCCGCGAGAACACCGTGTTCGTGTCGGGCATCGGCTGCTCGAGCCGCTTCCCGTACTACATGAGCACGTATGGCTTCCACACCATCCACGGTCGCGCGCCCGCGATCGCGAGCGGTGTGAAGCTGGCCAACCCGCATCTGGACGTGTGGATGGTGACCGGCGACGGTGATGGCCTGTCGATCGGCGGCAACCACCTGCTCCACGTGCTGCGTCGCAATGTCGACCTGCAGATCCTGATGTTCAACAACCGCATCTACGGCCTGACCAAGGGCCAGTACTCGCCGACGTCGCTGGTCGGGCAGAAGACGCCGTCGACGCCGCTGGGCTCGCTCGACATGCCGGTCAACCCGTGCCTGTTCGCGCTGGGCGCCAACGCGCGCTTCGTCGCGCGCGGCATCGACACCTCGACCACCACGCTGGGTGACCTGTTCGTCGCCGCGCACGGACACCGCGGCGCCAGCTTCGTCGAGGTGCTGCAGAACTGCCCGGTGTTCAACGACGGCGAGTGGGACAACGTCACGATGCGCGACGTCGCGTCGGAGCACCAGCTGTGGGTCGAGCACGGCAAGCCGCTCTTGTTCGGCAAGGACAAGACCAAGGGGTTGCGACTCGCGCCCGGTGGCAGCCACGTCGAGGTCGTGACCGTCGGCGAGAACGGCGTCACGCTTGCCGACGTCGCCGTGCACGACCAGACCAACCGCACGCTCGCGTTCCTGCTGGCGCAGCTCGCCCTGCCGAACTTCCCGATGGCCTTCGGCGTGCTCTACTGCGACCCCATGCCGAGCTATGACAGCGCTGTCGTGGCTCAGAACGCGGCGGCGGTGGAGAAGTCCGGCGCGGGCGACATCGACCGCCTGTTGCGCAGCGGCCACACCTGGCGCGTCGAGTAGGCGCCCCGGCCGCGTGCGCGTCTGCGGCGTGGCCCCGGCCACGCCGCGGGCATCGCCGTCGAATCGTTGAATCGGAGGGCCGTACTAGGCCAGAATCAAGCGCGGGCCCGGGCCGTCTCATCGGCCGTCGCGCTCGCGACGAGGACTTTCCATGCACATGTCTCGCTTCTCGCTCAGGTCGTTGGTCACGGTTCTCGCAGGCGCAGCGGCAGGAGCGTCGCTCGGCTGCATCATCACCACCAACGGTGGCGGTTCGAACGAGTGCGGCTCGCTCTTGTCGCACAGCCACGAGGTCAACGGCGGTCAGGACTGCCGCTGCGACGCGGGCTACACCTGGGAGGATCCGGACGATCCGGACAACTACTCCTGCACCGAGATCGAGGGCAAGGGCAGCGGCGACGCCGACTGCAACAACCCGCACAACTACCTGCAGGGCAATCAGTGCTACTGCGACGTCGGCTTCAACTGGTGTGCGCCGTCCGATCCGAACGACTACACCTGCTGTGAAGACCCGGCGCAGGATGCCGCGAGCGGCACCGACACCAACGCTGGCACCGACAGCGCCACGAGCGACGACACTGCCACCGGCGGCACCGGCACCGGCAGCACCAGTGCGGACGGCTCGAGCTCCGCGGCCGACAGCGGCGGCACCGACACCGGCGTGACGCCGGACCCCGCCGACTGCACGCCCGACTCCGAGGGCGCGGTGTTCTGCAGCAACACCCAGGCCGACGGTCCCGGCAACAGCCACTTCTGGACCTGCATGGGCGGCGAGTGGGTCGAGATGAGCACCGCCGGCGACGAGTCGTGCATGCTCGACGGCTATGACTTCGCCTACGGCTGCATCGACGACGGCTCGCAGGTCGCGTTCATCTGCGGCAACGGCCCCGGCACCGCGTGCGACGGCAGCACCGACTCGAGCTGCGTCGACATGGACGTGGTCAACACCTGCCTGTTCGGTCGCCTGACCGAAGACAGCTGCGCGCGCATCTGCAACGAGATCGGTGACGACATGGGCGTCACCTACGACAGCGGCTTCTGTGACGCCGCTGCGACCCCGCCGGACTGCTTCTGCTGCGACGCGGGCGAAGAGGGCTGCCCGGCCTGACCTGCGCTGTGACACCGCGGACGAACGTCCGCGCCATCCCATCACGGCTTGCCCCGGAGGTCCGCATCTGCGAGCCCCCGGGGCAACGTCATTCCCAGGCGCGCGAGGCCCTGGGCGCCGACCCGCTCGAGGTAGTGCTTGCCGCACACCGGTGCGTACTCGATGTCGCCCAGCACGATCTGTTCGCCCTCGACGACCGCACGGCCGTCGCTCATGCGCAGGTTGTACACGGCCTTGCGGCCGCAGAACTGACACGTCACCTTGACCTCCTCGATGCTGTCGGCGAGCTCGAGTAGCCGCAGCGCGCCCGGGAACGCCTGGGTGCGGAAGTCGGTGCGCAGGCCGTAGCAGATGACGGGGATGTCGAGTACGAGCGAGATGACTCGCAGCTGATCGATGATTCCGGTCGACATGAACTGGGCCTCGTCGACCAGCACACAGTCGACGTCGCGGAACGCGTCGAGCTCGAAGATGGTGTCGTCACCGACCAGCATGTCGGCGGGCGCTTCGAGCCCCGAGCGCGAAGCGATCCGAGCCTGGCCGTAGCGATCATCGAGCGCGGGCTTGAGCAGCAACACGCGCTTACCCTGCTTGCGGTAGTTGTGCGCCACCGCCAGCAGGTTCATGGTCTTGGCGCTCTCCATCGCGCCGTGCCGGAAGTAGAGCTTGGCCATGCGGCGCGGACGCTAGCATGGCGGGCAGCTCGCGGGCACGCATGCGCACCGGGGTTCGGGAAGCACGCGATGCGTGCTTCCCGATGGCGTAGCTAGAACCGGTACTCGACCACGATCGGCAACACCTCGAGCCCGAGCAGGAAGCCGCCGCGGCGACGCAGGGCCTGGTCGGGGTCGGGGCGCTCGCGATGCACGAGAAAGCCGATGGGCAGCGCGAGGTCCATGCCGAAGCCCAGCTGCTCCCAAGGAAAGATGCGGAAGCCGCCGCCGGGGCGGATCGACACCGCGCTGGTGTGGATGCGCGCCTGCTTGAAGTTGCTCTCGCCGCCGCCGACCTTGGGCAGGTCGTAGAACGAGTAGCCGACGGTGCCGCGCACGTAGGGCACGAACCACGGCTTCTTCGCGAGGTAGAAGCGGTACGTGTAGCCGGCGTAGACGTCGACGCCGACCACGCCGCCTTCGCTGCAGATGCCGTTGCCGGTGGCATCGAGGCCGCAGCTCTTCTGGCGGAAGTTCTTCCAGTCACCGCGGTCGAACAGCGCGCCGACGCCGATGTGGAACCAGTGGCCCTTGCGGATCTGCCGGTCGTACTGGAACGCGAAGCGGGCCTTGGGCAGATAGCCGACCAGGCCGAACTGCAGCGGCGCGAGGAACGAGATCGCGTTGCCCGCGAGCACGATCTCGGGCCAGTCGTACTTGCTCTTCTTGCCGCTGCTCGAGCCCGACGCGCTCGCGGGCTTGCCCCCGCCGACCTGCACGCTCGCGGAGCCTCCGGCGGGGGCGGCCGACGCCGGCGCGGCGAGGGCGAACGTGGCGGCGGCGGCGGCGACGGCCAGTGCCGACGCGGGCGTGCGATGGCCCGATCGGTGGGCCGATCCGAGGCCCGATCGGGTGACCAGCTCGGTGCGCGCGAGAGAGCAGCTCCGACGACGTCGTGCGATCATGGCGTTGTCCCCCGGGCTCGCTGGCGCGGCGACGAACGCCGCGTGCGGGCCCGACCGGATGCTAGCAGAGGGTGTTGGAGCCACCGAAAAGCCGGCGTCGGAGCGCGGGGCGGCGCCGGGTCCGTGCGCCTGCCGCGGCACTTTGCTACGCTGACGGCCGCGGTGCGTGGCCTGTTGTCGAGCGTGCGAGACGCCGCCCTGCTCGCCCTGCTGGGCGGGGTGCTGGGGGTGGGTGCACTCGCGATCCAGCTCGACGTGCCGTGGACGCCCGAGGCGCGCAGCGACGAGGCCGTCGCCGCCTGTGGCTTCGACGAGCCCGTGGCCGAGCCGACGCGGCCGCCGTTGCCGCGTATGCCGGTGCGCGAGCTCGCGTCGGCGCTGGCCGAGGTCGTGGTCGTCGACGCGCGCAGCGACGTCGCGTTCCGGGACGGCCACATCCCCGGTGCGATCTCGTTGCCGGTGGCCGACGTCGCCGCGACGCTGGCGCAGCAATCCTTGCCGTTGCCGGTCGACCGCGACATCGTGACGTACTGCGACGCGTCGATGGGCGCGGACGCGGAGTACGTCGGGCGCCTGCTCGAGGATGCCCTGGGCTGCGACCGCGTGCGCGTGCTCGAGGGTGGCTTCGACGCGTGGCTGCAGGCCGGCGCGCCGGTCGAGGGAGCGATGCAGAGTGGCTGATGCCGCGGCGCCGTTGCGTGCGCGGCTCTTGCCGCTCGCGATCTGGGCCGCGCGCGTGGGCGTGGCGGCGGTGTTCGTCGCCGCCGCGGTGCCGAAGCTCGGCGACATCATGACGTTCGTCGCGGACATCCGGAACTACCGCGTGTTCCCCGAGCCGTCGCTGCACGTGCTGGCCGCGGTCGTGCCCATGGTCGAGCTCGTCGGCGCGGCGGCGCTGGTCAGCGCGCGGCCGCGCTGGGTTCGCGCCGGCGCGACGTTGCTGGGCCTGCTCACGGTCGCCTTCATCGCGCTCATCGCCTCCGTGATCGCACGCGACATCGACTTGGAGTGCGGTTGTTTCGGCAAGCAGGCCGAGGCCCAGCTCGTCGGTTGGCCCACGCTGTGGCGCGACGTCGGGCTGCTGCTGGCGATCCTGGTCGCGGCGGTGCCGCTGCCCACGCCGCGACGCTGATCGCCCCTGGGGGCGTGCGCAGCTGCGGGTTCGCGCGGCATCGCGGCAGCACGCCGCTGCAACCGCGCGCGATCGGGCCGCGCGCGCGCACTCACGCGGACGCCCGCGCGCCGGCCCCTGCGAAGCCGTGCAGCGTTTGTGGTAGAGCAGGGCCATGCCGGTGGCTGCGACGCCCTACCTCATCACGATCGATCACCTGCTGACCGACGACGAGCGCTTGAGCTGGCGGGCGGCCCGCGAGTTCTGCGAGCGCAACGTCGCGCCGGGGCTCGAGCAGCACTACGAGAACGGCACCTTCCCGCGCGAGCTCATCGCCCAGTTCGCAGAGATGGGCTTCCTCGGCGCACCCTACGAGGGCTACGGCTGCGCGGGCATGAACCCGGTCGCGTACGGGCTCACCAACCTCGAGCTCGAGCGGCAGGACTCGGGCATCCGCTCGTTCTGCTCGGTGCAGACCTCGCTCGCGATGTATCCGATCTATGCCTACGGCGACGAGGCCCAGCGCCAGCGCTGGCTGCCGGGCATGGCCAAGGGCGAGATCGTCGGCTGCTTCGGTCTGACCGAGCCCAACGCCGGCAGCGACCCCGGCTCCATGCGCACGCACGCGCGGCAGGACGGCAAGGGTGGCGACTACGTGCTCAGCGGCCAGAAGCTGTGGATCACCAACAGCCCCATCGCGGATCTGTGCATCGTGTGGGCCAAGACGCTCGAGCATGGCAGCGATGTGCCGGTCATCCGCGGCTTCGTGGTCGAGCGAGGCAGCAAGGGCCTGTCGACCCCGACGATGCACGGCAAGCTCAGCATGCGCGCGTCGCTGACCGGCGAGATCGTGCTCGACGAGGTCCGCGTGCCCAAGGAGAACCTGTTGCCGGGTGTGCACGGGCTCAAGGGGCCCCTGGGCTGCCTGACGCAGGCGCGCTACGGCATCAGCTGGGGCGTCATCGGGGCTGCGATGTCGTGCTACGAGCGCGCGCGCAGCTACACCATGGATCGGGTGCAGTTCGACCGGCCGATCGCGTCGTTCCAGCTCACGCAGCAGAAGCTCGTGGGCATGCACAACGAGATCGGCAAGAGCCTGCTGCTGGCGTACCACTTCGGGCGCATCAAGCAGCACGGCAAGCTGTCGCCCGAGCAGGTCTCGATCCTCAAGCGCGAGAACGTCGCGATGGCGCTGCAGACCGCCCGCACCGCGCGCTCGATGCTCGGCGGCAACGGCATCATGGGCGAGTTCGGCATCATGCGGCACCTGTCGAACCTCGAGACCGTCTACACCTACGAAGGCACGCACGAGGTCCACACCCTCGCGATCGGGCGCGCGCTGACCGGCATCTCTGCGTTCAGCTGAGCCGGCCCGAAGGCCTGGGGCCCGGCCCTCGGGGCGCGCGGTCGGGCCGCGCCAGCGGACGCGAGCTGGGACCGCGGCACCGGACCCGGCCCTGCGAAGCGATCCCGGCGGCGATGCGCTCGCGCCGCCCGCCACAGGGCGCGAGGCGGACGGCGAAAGCGGCGAAAACGCCTGCCGATGGCCGATCGTGGCCGCCCGAGGTCGCATGCCCGGGCTGCGTGCGATAGGCTTCCACGCGAGCGTGACGCATCCGGTCCAGAGCGTGATCGAGTCGCTGTACGCAGCCGGCCGTTGCCCGCGGCTGCACGTGAACGCGATGGGTGAAGGCGTGGTCTGCCCCGACTTCATCCGCGACCAGTGGCGCGAGCGGCTGATCATCGATCTCGATCCCAGCTACCCGCTGGATCTGACCTTCACCGAGACGACGCTGTCGGCGGACCTGTCGTTCGGCGGCTACGTGACGCGCTGCACCTTCCCGTACGGTGCGGTCTACGTGGTCGCAGATCGCAGCACCGGTCGCGGCATCGTGCTGGACCAGAACATGCCCGACTCGGTGAAGCGCAGCCGCTATGGTCGTCCGCCCGCGGCGTCGCAGCCAGCCAAGCCAGCGCTGCGCACGGTCGCGCAGGGCGAGGGCGTCGCGCCGACCACCGAGGGCGAAGCGGTCGCGACCGAGCCACCACCCGAGGCGCCGGCGGAGACCAATCCCGACGCGGTGCAGAAGCGACGGGCCGCGTTCAAGGTCATCGACGGGGGCGGATGACGCCGCCGGTTCGTCGGGCGCTCTCGATCGGCAGCCTCGGCGCGGTCGCGCTGCTGTTCGGGCTGTGGTGGGCGTTCATCCGCGCGCCGGGTCCGGCCGACGTGTGCGCGCACATCATCGACGTCACGATGCGCGAGTCGGGCCAGTCCGAGCTCGCGCCGGAGTCGCAGACCGCAGTCGTCGACCAGCTGCGCGAGCGCTGCATGCAGCACAAGGTCGACAAGATCCAGCTGCGCGGTCGCGTGGTCTGGGCCCGCTACGCGCGCTGCGTGATGGCGGCCGACACGCTCGACGGCGTGTGGCGCTGCTGAGCGCGCGCCGCGGCCGAGCGCGTCAGCGCATCGGCACGCGATCGGGGAAGGGCTCGGGCGCGCTCGCGAACGCGGTGCCACCCCCGATCGGGATGCCGCGCGCGGCCAGGCCCTGGGCGCTGTCGTAGTAGACCGCGAACACGGCGTCGGGGCGGCGCTTGTGCTTGCGCTTGAACTCGACCTCGTGGACCGACGACGACTGCGACTCGCCGTATTCGGTACCGAGCTCGTTGCGTGGCACCGGCGGCGGCGCGAAGCCGGCACCACCGCCGGTGGCACCCGCGTCGGCGCGGCGGGACGCGGCCATGGGCGCGCCGGCCTCGTCCTCGGCTGCGACCGACGGCGCGCTCTTGGCCGCATCGGCGGCGCCGGGGCTCACCTCCTGCGTGCGCGGCTGGCCGTCGGCGGGGAACGGCGACTGCGTGCTGGCGCCCGGACCCACCGCGAGCGGGCCGCTGGCCTTGGGCTTGCCGCGTTCCTCGAACACCGCGACACCGATCACGCCGGCGTGCTGCGGCGTGCCCTGCAGCGCGGTGTAGCTCTGCTCGAGCCCGCTGAAGCGGAACGCGGCGACCTGCGCGAACGACTGCCGGAACCCGTCGACCACGACCTGACCGAAGGGCTCGATGATGTAACCGCGTTGCTTGCGGTAGTCGCCCAGCTGACCCGAGACGACGTCGCGGCCGTCGACGGTGACCACGACCTCGACGCGACGCGCGGTGTTGTTGGCGATGCGCACCGCGTACTGCTGGCCCTGCTGACCCACGAAGTAGAGTGCGCCGCCGAACAAGGTCGACGGCAGCGCGCCCATGCCCGGACTCTCGAGCGTGACCGAGACCGGTGCGCCGGCGATGGGCGCGGTGGTGGTGACGCCCGGCGCGGCAGTGCCGCGGTCGGCGGACTTGCTGCAGGCGGACAGGGCGGTGACGAGCGCGAGGACGCCGAGGATGGTCTTGCTGGGCCGCATGGAAAGCTCCGAAACGCGGGCGATGCGGGCGGCGAGGTCCCGGCGGCGCATCGCCTGCCTGCCGAACGCCCCCTCGCGCGGCAGGCTTACATGGGCGTGGCGGCTTGGGGTACACAGCTTCGCGTGGCGACGCTGCGGCGGCAATGGGACTGGCTGCGCGAGCTCCTGCTGCGGGGCCGCGCGCCCGCGCGCACGCCCTACGAGCTCGGCACCGGCGCGCGCCCGCGCCCCGCGACCCGCGTGGAGGCCTTGCGCGACGCGCTGGGGCAACTGGGCTTGGGCGACGCGGCGCTGGTCGAAGGCGTCGCCGAGGCCTTGCGGTTGCCGGTCGCGCGCTTCCGCGAGCCCAGCGCGGCGACGCTGCTCGAGGTCGAAGCCGACGATCTCGCGGTGATCCTGCCGCTGTTGGCCGAACACCGCTCGAAGGTGATCGCCGCGATCGGGCGCACGTGGCTGACCTTGCCCGAGACGATCTACGTGATCGCGGCGGATCAGGGCGAGCAGTGGCTGCTCGACTCGAGCGTGGTCGGTGATCTGCTGGCGCCGCGGATCGCCGGCGAGGGGCTCGCGTGGCTGGGGCCCGAGGCGCTGCAGCGCGTGGCGCAGCGAGGCAGCAGCGCCAGTGCCCGAGACGCGGCGCGCGACTGGGTCGCGCGCATGCACGACGAGGTGCAGGTGCAACCGTGACGCTGCTGCGCGCACTGCTGCTGTCGCTCGCGCTGGTGCCGAGCGCGTGCCGGCCCAAGGTGCCGCCCGGCGCTCCGGGCTCGGCCACGGCGATGGGTGACTGGCACGCATGGCGCGACCTGGGGCCGTTGCTCGACGTCGCCAAGGATCACGCGCCCGAGCAGGCGCTCTCGGCGATGCAGCAGGCTGCGGAGCTGCTGCGGCAGAGCAAGCCGGCGTCGGCCGATCGTGCGCTCGCGGCCGCGTCCGACGGCGCCGGTCGCCACTGGATCGCGGTCGCGCGCGGTGATCTGGTGGCGCTGCACTTCTCGCTGTGCATCCGCGGCGTGGCGCTGCGGCTCGAGGACGGCTTCGAGCCCAAGGCGACCGAACGCAAGGCCGACTTCTCCGAGCACACGCGGGTCGAGCCCGGCGATGTCTCGGTCGAGGCGACTTTGGTGAACCTCGATGCGGCGGCCCAGGCCGGGGAGCCCGCGCTCACGACCCAGGCCCGCATCGCGCGCGCGCGCGTGGCCGCGTTCGCCGAGCAGTGCAGCGCCAACGAAGAGGTGCACGAGATGGCGCAGCAGGTGCTCGAGGGCGACCTCGCGACCCTGGCCGCCGAAGGCCACCTCACGCCCGATCTCGCGTACATGTGGGCCGGCGTGCAGATGTCGCGGTTCTCGGGAGCAGCCGCGCGGCCGTTCCTGCTGCAGGCGCAAGAAGGCGGCTTCGATCACCCGGCGGTGACGTTCATGCTCGCGGTCATCGCGTTGGAGCAGCGCGAGCTCGACAAGGCCCAGGAGCTGGCCGACGCCGCGACCGCAGCGTACGCCCGCAGCAAGGACGTCGCGCACGAGGCCGAGGGCCGCTTCCTGCAGGGCCAGATCGCGATGGCGCGCAAGCAGCCCAAGGCGGCGCGCAACCACTACAAGGCCGCGCTCGCGCTCGACCCGGCGCATGCGGCCTCGATCCTCGCGGTCGCGGAGCTCGACGCCGCCGCGGACGCCAACAGCGGCACGGCCACGCTGCAGCGCTCGCTGCCGGCGCTGCTGCTCGAGGGTGAGCTCGATCAGGAGCGCGCCCGCGCGGCGGCGGAGAACCTCGAGCGCCTGCTGGTGATCGCGGTCGAGCCCCACCAGGTCCAGCTCGTGCGCGACGCGTTGCTGTGGCAGATCGAGCAGGAGGGCGACGGGGTGCGCCGCGGCCTGCGGTACTTCTTCGCGGCCACGCTCGATGTGCGACTGCGCGAGTACGAACTCGCGCAGGGCCACGGCGTGTTGGCGAAGGAGGAGTTCGGCGACGCCGGCGTCATGCCGCCGGTCGACGTCGAAGGCTTCCTCGAGCGGCTGCGCGCCGGCTGAGCCGCCGCGGGCGCGTCACTGACCGCAGCCGCGCGCGAGCTCCTTGCGAGCCCACGCCCGCACGGCGCTCTTGGGCCCGAGCTCCTCGGCGAGGAAGCGCAGCGCCGCCTGACGCTCGGTGCGCGAGCGCTGGGGATCGAGCGCCGCGTCGACGAACTTCATCGTCCGCTCCTGCCGCTGATCCGACAGCTGCAGCGCGCGCTCGTACTTGTACGCGCGGCGCTGGGTCTGCGCGGTCTGTTCGTCGCGCGCGGCAACCTGCAACCAGCTCGCGATGGGCAAGCTCGTCGCGAACAGTGCCAGCGCGACGATGGTGAGGGTGCCGCGGCGGCGAGGGACCTCCGGCATCGGGGCGACGCGGGTGGCCTTGGGCCGCGAGCCGCGGAGCTCGGTGAGCTCCTGCTCGAGTTGCGCGATGCGGGCTTCGACGTCGAGTTGGGGATCCATGCGGAAGACGAGCTCCTCGAAGACAGTGCAGGGTAGCAGCAGAGTACAGCGGTGGTCGATGGGCGCGGGCGCGGCTCAGCTCGAGGGCCGGGTCTTCGCGAAGCTCGGGCGCTCGTCGAGCTCGGCGAGGCAGCGCCGAAGCCGCGGGTGCCGTTCGATCGGGTAGGTGTCGCGGAAGCGCATCCAGCCCAGCGCGGTGGCCAGCGCGATCTCGGGCAGCCCGAGCCGGTCGGCGTCGGCGCCGCGCGGCGTCGCGCAGGGGCGCCCGCGCTCGTCCAGGCGCGCGTCCAACCATGTCAGCGCCGCGGCCGCCCGCTCGCGTTGCTTGGTCAGGTAGGTCGCGCCCGCGACGTCGAGGCCCTCGCGCCCGAGGTAGAACACATTGATCAACGACTCGAGCGCGGCATCGATCGCAGCGATGCTGTTGCGCTCGTCGATCGCGACCGCGGCGTCGCGCTGCAGCGACGCGGGCGCGCGCAGCGGCGCGTCGGCACCCGCATGCTGCAGCAGCAGCTCGGTGATCGCGTGCGAGTCGAACACCACCGTCGCGGGCGGTAGATCGCCCAGGCCCGAGACCTCGGCGATCGGGACCTTCCAGATCGGTGAGCGACTTCGCAGCTCCCGTTGGCCGTCATCGCCGTTGGTGTCGACCAGCTCGTGTTCCATGCCGAGCTCGAGCGCGACGATGCGCACGCGACGGACGAAGGGAGAAGTCACCGTGCCCCAGACACGCAGCGAGGTGGTCATCGCGGCCGAGCGTGGCACGCTGGCGCGAGCCGGACCAGCGGGGCGGATCCACGTGCCGACGGACGCGCGCGTGCGCAGTTGCACGATCCCGAGCCCTCGCCGATGTGGGATTGCACCCAGTCGAACGCCGCCGCGGCGCTTGGGTCCGGCGTCCGGCGTGGGCTAGGCTCCGCGCCGCCATGCGCCCCCTGCATTCGATTTCCTTCGCGACCTTGGCCGTGCTGCTCGCCGCCTGCGGCGACGATCCGTCTGGCGGTCCGATGACCGCGACTGCGACCGATGCTTCGAGCTCGGGCGCGCACGACGACGGCCACGACGACGGCAACGACGACGCGCAGGACACCGGCAGCAGCGGCGCGGTCGATGGCAGCAGCGACGGTGGCGTGACCGACGCGAGCGCGGACACCACCGCCAGCACCGACCCAACCACCGATCCCACCGCCGGGACCGAGACCGGCGACGACACCGGTCCGGAGCCCTTCGGTCCCTCGCCGGGCTGCGGCACGCAGCCGGGTTCGATCGTGTCGGGCTCGATCAACGCCGACGGCATCGATCGCGAGTTCATCCTGCAGCTGCCCGACGACTACGACCCCGACTATCCCTACCCGCTGATCTTCGGCTTCCACGGTCTGGGCGAGAACATGGACACCGCGCGGTGGCGCTTCCAGGCCGGCGAGCAGTGGGGCGGCCAGGCCATCGGCATCTATCCCCAGGGCCGCTACTTCGCCAACCTCGGCGCGACCAACTGGGAGTACGGCGAGAACGACTCGGACGTGAAGCTGTGGGACGCGCTCGCGACCGCGGCGAGCGAACAGCTGTGCATCGATCGCGACCGCATCTTCGTGCAGGGCTTCTCGTCGGGCGGCTTCTTCGTGCACGCGCTGATGTGCTACCGCGGCGACTACATCCGCGCCGCCGCGCCCTCGGGCGGCGGCATGGTCGTCACCGACTGCGGCGGCCCGGTGCCGATGTGGTCGGCCCACGCGACCAACGACGACACCGTGCCCTACCACTACGGCACCGACATGCGCGACTTCTGGCTCGACAAGGCCGGCTGCAGCAACATGACCTCGCCGATCGATCCCAGCGACAAGTGCGTCGAGTACCAGGGCTGCGGCGACAACCCGGTGGTGTGGTGCGACTTCGACCAGGGCCACTGGTACATGGAAGACTGGAAGACCCCCGCGACGACGGAGTTCTTCATGCGCTTCGAGCCGCTGGTGGAGTAGTCACGGCGTCGGCGCGGGCGCGGCCTCGAGCGCGCGCGCGCGCTGCTGCACCGCGTCGGCCGCGGCGTCGCGGCCGGCCTCGCGCAGCAGTTGCTCGAGCGTCGCGAGGGTCGCGATCGCGGCCTTGGGCCACTGCTCGCGCTGCAGCGCGACCGCGGCCTCGAGCAGGGTGACCGCGTCGTCGATGCGGCCCTGGGCCTGGCGCACCTCCGCCAAGCCCTTCTGCGCCTCGGCCAGCTGCCCCGGCGCGGTCGCGACGTTGCGCTCGCGCAGCACCAGCAGCCGCTCGAGCTGGGCCGCGCGCTGGGGCAGCGGCGCCTGCAACCGTCGCGCCGCTGCGACCGCGACCGTGAGGCTGACCTGCTCCTCGGCACCGCCGCTGCCGCCGACGATGGCGAGCGCCTCCTGCACGAGCTCCATCGCCGCCGCAGGATGGCCCGCGGCCTCCTCGATCGCGGCGAGGTTGTTGATCGAAGCCGCGACCTTGGGGTGACGATCGCCGAGCAGGCGCCGGCGGACGTCGAGCGAGCGCGTGACGTACTCGCGCGCGGTCTCGAGGTCGCCCTCCATGATCTTCACGTTGCCGATATGGTTGAGCGTCATCGCGACCTGCGGGTCGTCGCTGCCCAGCAGTCGTTGCTGGGCCTCGAGCGCGTCGCGGTACAGCGCGAAGGCCTCGTCGTAGCGTCCCTGGCGGTAGCGCAGCCCGCCGCGGTTGTGCATCAGCGTCGCGCGCACCAGCTCGTCGTTGCCGGCGCGCTCGACCGCCGCGTCGGCGAAGTGCGACCACAGCTCGCCGGTGCGGACGTCGTTGCGCTCGACCCCTGTGACCCACAGCAGCCGCACCCATGCGTCGGCGGCGACCGCCTCGTGGCGGCAGGCCTCCGCCTGCCACACCGCCTCGAGCAGCTCGCGCTCCGCGGCCTCGAAATCGCCGCGCTTCTCCAGCACGCTGCCCAGCCGCAGGTGGGCCTCGGCCAAGAGCGGCGGAAAGCCGATCACGCCCGCGCGATCGTTGACGTCCTGGGCCAGGGCCTGGGCCGCGTCGTAGCGACCGGCGGCTTCCTTCGCGCGCGCGTCCGCGAGGCGTTCGCGCAGGCTGTCGATGCGCTCGCGACTGGCCTCGTCGGCGGGTCCGCGCAACGACGCCGACTGGGGCTCGACGCAGCGCTCGAGTCGGCCGAGGCCGGCTGCGGCTTCGACCGCGTGCTCGACCACCATGGCGTCGGCGTGGGCGAACTCGTCGGTCAGGGCCCCGAGCTCGCGCAGACGACCGCGCAGGCAACCCATGCGCAGATCCAGCAGCTCCTGTGATTGCGCACCGTGCACGTGGGTGGCCTCGCAGGCCTCGCGATGTTGCTGCACCCAGCGTGCGGCGTAGCCGTCGAGGCTCTGCTCGATGCCGCTGAACGCGGTCGCGGCGTACAGCGCACCCGAGGCCTCGAACGCCGATTTCACCTGCGCGCGCACGGTGTCGTCCCACACGCCTGCGAGTCGCTCGGGCGCGCTGGTGCACATCGCGGGCTCGCGCGTCGCGAGCACGTAGGCGCCGCCCAGGCCCGCGAGCAGGCCCAGGCCCGCGGTCGTCGAGATCAACCGTCGCCTCGTCCGGCGCGTGCGATCACGGCGCAGCTCGGCCAGCAGCGCACGCATGTCCGGGTGCCGCGCGGCGGGCTCGGTCGCGAGCCCGCGCTGCAGCACGCGACGCAACCACGACGGCACCTTGGTGCCGCGCGGCGGTTCGTCGAGGAGGCCCTTGACCACGTTCATCGCGGTGGTGGTCGCGGTCTCACCGCGGAACGGCCGCGCGCCGTAGATCGACTCCCACAGCACCACGCAGAACGAGAACTGGTCGCTGCGCGCGTCGACCGGGTTGCCCAGGTGTTGCTCCGGGGCCATGTATGCCGGCGTGCCCAGCAGCGCGCCGGTGCGCGTGAGCTCGACGTCGAGCTCGCTGCCGGTGCTGCCGGGCGCGGCCGGTACGTCGTCGTCGTCGTCGAGCGCGCGCTTCGAGGACTCGCTGCTGCCGCGGCGCGAGACCCCCGAGCTGCTGTCGTCGTGGCTCGGGGCCCGCCGCGCGAGCCCGAAGTCGAGCACGATCACGCGGCCGTTGCGATCGACCAGCACGTTGTCGGGCTTGAAGTCGCGGTGGACCAGGTCGGCCGCGTGCGCGGCCGCGAGGCCCTCGCCGGCGGCGCAGAGCACCTCGAGCACCTCGGTCCAGCTGCGGCTGCGCTCGCGCAGCCACTGCCGCAGGGTCACGCCGTCGACGAACTCCATCGCCACGAACACGCGACCCTCGAACTGGCCGACGTCGTGCACGGTCACGACGTTGAGGTGGCTCAGCTTCGCGATGGCCTTGGCCTCGCGCATCAGCCGCTGTCGCCCGCGCGTGCTGGTGGAGTCCGCGTGCAGCAGCTTCAGCGCGATCTTGCGGTCGAGCTCGGGGTCGTACGCGGCATAGACCACGCCCATGCCGCCCGAGCCCAGCTCGTAGAGCACGACGTAGCGACCGATGGTGCGGCCGCGCTCGAGCTGCATCGGCCGCCGCCGTGCGACCTCGGGCTCGGCACGACTCTCGTCCTGCGTGCCCGAGCCGCGCGCGTCGGTGCCATCGGAGACCACGGCCGATCCAGGATGCCATGGATCGGGTGCGCTGGATCCGGCCGCGGGCCCGCTGCCGCCTCAGCCGTCGCCGCGCGCGTCGTCGTCGTCGCTGCCGGCGCGGTAGGGCTGCAGCGTCGCGAGCTCGCGGAGATACTGCTCGATGCTCGCGTGTTCCTCGGCGAGGAAGCGGTCCACTGCGCCGCGCAGGCCCGCGTGCCGGATCCAGTGGGCACTGTGCGTGGCGGAGGGTGCGAAGCCCCGCAGCAGCTTGTGTTCGCCCTGTGCGCCCGCCTCGAACAGCGGCAGCCCGCGCGCGATGCAGCGCTCGATGCCGCAGTAGTAGGCCAGCTCGAAGTGCAGGAACTCGACCGGCACGTCGGCGCCCCAGTAGCGGCCGAACAGCGCGCGATCGGTCTCGAGGTAGAGCGCGCCGGCGATGGTCTTGCCGCCGCGCCGCGCACGGACCCACTGCACGCGGTGCGGCAGCAGCGTGCGCAGGGCCTCGAAGAAGCCCGGGCGCAGGTAGTCCTGCCCGCCGTGCTCGTCGGTGGTGTTGCGGTAGAAGCGATCGATCGCGGCGAGATCGTCGGGCTGCAGCTGGTCGCCCGCGACCCATTCGATCTCGTCGACCGCGGCGCGTGCCGCGCCCGCTCCTTGCGCAGCTGCTTGCGCTTGCGCGAGGTCAACGCCTGCAGGAAGTCGTCGAAGTCGCGCCAGCCGCGGTTGCGCCAGTGGTACTGGAAGCTCGCGCGGGGCGCGAAGCCGTGGGCGCGCAGCGTCTCGGTCTCGTGCTCGCGGTGGAACAGCCAGTGGATCGACGAGCAGTCGTGTTCGTCCGCGAGTCCGCGCGCGGCGTGGATCAGCGCGGTGATCACGGCTTCGCGCTGCGCCGGTGCGAGCCCGGGAGCGAGCAACAGCCGTGGACCACTCGCGGGCGTGACCGGTGCCGCGACGACGAGCTTGGGGTAGTAGCGCACGCCGCCGCGCTGGGCCGCGCGGGCCCAGCCGAAGTCGAAGATGTACTCGCCGTAGCTGTGGTGCTTCACGAAGCAGGCGATCGCACCCAGCAGCGGGCGCGGCGCACGGTCGTGGGCGCCGGGCCCGTCGTCGCCCGCCCGTTCGGACAGGTCCGCCTCCACCAACACGTAGTGGGGATCCCACCCGGTGCCGGGGCCGATCGAGCGCGAGCGCTCCAGCGCGCGCAGGAAGCCGTGCTCGAGGAAGGGGCTGCCGTCGTGGTCGAGCGCGTCCCAGCGCGCGGCCTCGACGCGCTCGAGCGTGCGCACGACCCGGACGAGCCCGGGCCGCGGTGCCTCGCCATGTGGCCCGGGTGCGGGCCCCGACGTGGCTACCGCGCCCGCCTGCTCGGGCTGGTCATCGGCCGTGCCCATCCATCCAGTCGTGTACGGGAAGACCGGCCCGCTTTCAACCAACGACAATCGCACTTCGCCCGCGTCCGGCGGTTGGACGCGCGGCGCACTTTGGTAGACTGTGCTCGAATTCCGAACCGATCGAGAAACGCGGCAATGAGCGAGCGACGCGACGAAGAGCGGCAGACCGGCGTGGCCCTGCGAGAGCGGGAAGAGAAGAAGGTCAAGCGTCCGCGCATGTATCGTGTCATCTTGCACAACGACGACTACACGCCGATGGACTTCGTGGTGCGGCTGCTCGAGACCGTGTTCCACCGCAGCGAGTCCGAGGCCACCGCGGTGATGCTGCACGTGCATCACCACGGCCAGGGCGTCGCCGGGGTCTACACCCACGAGATCGCAGAGACCAAGGTCGCCCAGGTCCACCTGCTCGCGCGCAAGAACGACCACCCGTTGATGGCGTCGATGGAGCCGGAAGACGAAGACGATGCTGAGTGACGAACTGAAGGAGACGATCAACCACGCGATCGAGGACACCCAGCGTCGTCGGCACGAGTACCTGACGCTCGAGCACCTGTTGCTCGCGTTGGTCGACGACCCCAGCGCCTCGCGCGTGATGCGGGGTTGCGGAGGCAACCCCGAGGCCATCCGCGCCGAGCTCGAGAGCTTCCTCGACGAGACCATGGAGAAGATCCCCGAAGGCGCGGCCTTCACCTGCCACCAGACCATCGGCGTGGGGCGAGTGCTGCAGCGCGCGGTCTACCACGTGCAGGGCGCGGGCAAGCGCGAGGTCACCGGCGCCAACCTGCTGGTCGCGCTGTTCGCCGAGCCCGAGTCGCACGCGGTCTACATCCTGTCGAACCACGGCATCACGCGGCGCGACGTCACGCTGTTCATCTCGCACGGCATCGCGAAGAACACCTCCAACTCGCTGGCGCGGCGCGGCACGCCGCCTGGCCCTGGCCCCGGCCCCGGCGGCCGTCCGGGCGCGGGCGAGGACGGCGACGGGGGCGACGTCGCCGACGATCCGCTCGCGGCCTACGCGGTCGACCTGTCGGCCAAGGCCGCGGCCGGCAAGATCGAGCCGCTGATCGGCCGCGAGGCCGAGGTCCTGCGTGTGGTCCAGGTGCTGTGCCGCCGGCGCAAGAACAACCCCGTGCTGGTCGGCGAGCCCGGCGTGGGCAAGACCGCGGTGGTCGAGGGCCTGGCGCTGCGGGTGCACGAGGGCAAGGTCCCGCCGGCGATCAAGGATGCGCACATCTACTCGCTCGACATGGGCGCGGTGCTGGCGGGCACCAAGTTCCGCGGTCAGTTCGAGGAGCGCCTCAAGGCGGTGATCGCCGCGATCGAGGCCGACCCGGACGCGATCCTCTTCATCGACGAGATCCACACCGTGGTCGGCGCCGGCGCGACCTCGGGCGGCTCGATGGACGCGAGCAACCTGCTCAAGCCCTCGCTGTCGTCGGGCGCGCTGCGCTGCATCGGCTCGACCACGTTCAAGGACTTCAAGGCCTCGTTCGAGCGCGACGCCGCCCTCGCGCGTCGCTTCCAGAAGGTCGAGATCGTCGAGCCGAGCAAGGAAGAGACCCTGCTGATCCTGCAGGGCCTGCGCGAGGTCTACGAGCGTCACCACAACGTGCGCTACACCCCCGAGGCGCTGCAGGCTGCGGTCGAGCTGGCGCACAAGTACCTGCGCGACCGCCACCTGCCGGACTCCGCCATCGACGTGATGGACGAGACCGGCGCGGCCGCGCGGCTGGGTGCGGCCATGCCCGAGCTGTCGCTCAACGACGCGATCGAGGACGCGCCGCCCGAGGCGCGCGGCAAGACCAACGAGTTCTCGGACGACACCCCGACCGCGGCCGATGCCCCCAAGCCCACGCTGATCGACGTGCCGCAGATCGAGGCCGTGATCGCACGCATGGCCCGGATCCCGCCCAAGTCGGTGTCGACCGACGATCGTCGCGTGCTCGCGCGGCTGGAGGAGGGCCTGGGCGAGGTCATCTACGGTCAGGCCGACGCGGTCAAGACCGTGGCCCATGCGATCAAGCGCGCGCGCGCGGGTCTGGCCCGCGCCGACAAGCCCATCGGCTCGTTCCTGTTCGCCGGGCCCACCGGCGTGGGCAAGACCGAGCTGGCCAAGCAGCTCGCGCGCCTGCTGGCGCTGCCGTTCCTGCGCTTCGACATGAGCGAGTACATGGAGAAGCACAGCGTCAGCCGCCTGATCGGCGCGCCGCCCGGCTATGTGGGCTTCGATCAGGGCGGCCTGCTCACCGACGCGGTGCTCAAGCAGCCCCACGCGGTGCTGGTGCTCGACGAGATCGAGAAGGCCCACCCCGACATCTTCGCGGTGTTGCTGCAGGTCATGGACAACGCGACGTTGACGGACACAACCGGCCGCAAGACCGACTTCCGCAACATCATCCTCATCATGACCAGCAACGCCGGCGCGCAGGAGATCAGCGCGCGCAAGGTCGGCTTCGCCGACGAGGGGCCCCAGGCCGCCGACTCGAACAAGGCCATCGAGCGCACCTTCAGCCCGGAGTTCCGCAACCGCCTCGACAAGATCGTCACGTTCCGCCCGCTCGACGAGGTCGTGATCCAGCGCGTGGCCGACAAGATGCTCGGCGAGCTCGAGCTGCAGCTGGCGGACCGCAACGTCCGCATCACCTACAGCGAGCGCGCGCGCCAGTGGGTCGCGCGCAAGGGCTTCGACAAGGTCTTCGGCGCGCGGCCGATGGTCCGCACCATCGACGAGCACATCAACGGCAAGCTGGTCGACGAGCTGCTGTTCGGCCGGCTCGAGAAGGGCGGCAGCGTGCACGTCGACGAGAAGGACGGCGAGCTGGTGTTCACGTTCACCGCCGACGAGCCCGAGGCGCCGGCCAAGGCCGACGCCGGGCGCCACCTCAACTGAGCGCACCACTTCAGCGCGCGGGCGAAGTGCTCGCGCGCCGTGCCGCGCCCGCGGACGACCTCATCGCTCGGGCGGGGACCAGCGCAGCGTCGCGAGGCCCGCGAGCAACAGCAGCGCAGCGACCACGAGCAGCGGCACGCGCCCGAGCCACGCGGCCGGCCAGCTCTGCCCGGGCTCGGGCGCCGACACGAGCGCGAGCGCGGTCAGCAGGCCGCCGAGCACGAGCGACGCGATGCCGCCCCATCGTGGCGGCAGCCGGCGCTTGGTTGGCCCGTCCGGCGCGGGCGCGGCGCTGCTCATCTCCCGCGGCCCTCGACCCTGAGGATCGCGCAATCCCGCGGCTTTGACCACCGTCGGTGGCCACCGGGACACGCCCACGCCGGGACGCGACACGGAACGGCGCCGGCGCGGGAAAGTGGTGGGAGCGGCTCGACCATGGACTCTGCGGCACCACCTCCGCTCGACGAACGCGCCTTCGCGGCGCTGTATCGCGCGCAGGTGGACTTCGTGTGGCGGGTCGCGCGGGCGCTGGGCGTACCCGACGCGTGGATCGACGACGTCGTGCACGACGTGTTCTTCGTCGTGCGGCGTCGGCTCGAGACGCTCGAGCCCGGTCGCGCGGTGCGACCGTGGCTGGCGGGCATCACCCGCAACGTTGCAATGCATGCCCACCGCAAGATCGCCCGCGATCGTCGACGTGCCGAGGCTGCGCCGCCGCCCGCGGGCCCACGCGTGCCGCAGGAGCAGCTCGAGCTCGACGAGGCCGCCGCGCTGATGCAGACGTTCATCGACGCCCTGCCGCAGGACAAGCGCGCAGTCTTCTTGCTGTGCGAGGTCGAGGGCATCGCGGTGGTCGACGCCGCGCGGGCGCTCGACGTCAACCCCAACACGATGTACGCGCGGCTGCGCGCGGCACGGCTCGAGTTCGATCGCTTCGTGCAGCGGCTCGAGCGTGGGCCGAGGAAGGTCGCCGATGCCCAGCGCTGATCGACCCCAGGCGCTGCGCGCCGCCCTGATCGCCGGCTATCGTCGGGTCCACGCCGCGCCCGCCGACCGCGCCGACCGCGTGCTCGCGCGCCTGCGGCGTCCGGGCGACGAGCTCGCGGTCGTCGGCGTGCGTCCGGCCGCACCGCGGCTGCTGCCGATGGTTGCCATCGCGGTCGCAGCCGCGGTGCTCGCCGTGATCGCGCTGCAGGCGATCACCGGCACGCTCGCGCGGCGCAGCAGCATGCGCTCGCTCGACGAAGCAGTCGATCGAGCCAACGCCGGGGTGCACGGCGGTGTGGCCTCGCCGCGCAGCGGTGCGCCGCAGGATGCCGCGACGACCCGCCGCGCTGCGCCGGTGGTCGCGGTGCCAGCCGAGCTGCCGGCGGTGCCGGTGCAGCGCCCGAGCTCGATGGCATCGCCGCCGATCCCGATCCAGGCGCCCGCGGCCGTGCCGGCCGTGCGGCCGCAGCGGGCGTCGCCCCCACCGGCACCCGCGCCGGGTCCGGCACCGCCGGGTCCGGCCGACGACACCGCGCTGTTGGTGCAGGCGCGCAAGCTCATCGACCGCGGGGCCTGGTCCGAGGCCGCCGCGGTGTTGTTGCGTCATGCCGAGGCGTTTCCGCACAGCCCGCGCGCGCACGCCCGCGACGCTTTCCGCGTGGTCGTCGAGTGCCGTCGCGAACCGGGCGCGAACAGCCGCGCGGCCGCGCGCGACTTCCTGCTGCAGCACGCCGGCTCGCCACACGTGCAGCAGATCCTCGCCGCGTGCCGCGGTCCCAGCCCGGCGCCGATCGATCCGCTCGCGGATGCGCCGGCAGCACCGGCGCCCGCGGCCGGCGGCTGAACCGTCGGTTCAGGTGTCTTCGATGGGGTTGGCGCCGCCGAGGGTCCCGGCGTCGAACAGCTCGCGGATCTCTTCCATCGCCTCGTCGATGAACTCGCGCACCGCTCGCTCCTGCGAGAACATCAGCGCCTCGGGCGTACCGATGTACGCGAAGCGAGCCTCGTGCAGCATCGCGATGCGGTTGGACACGCCGAAGGCCGTGCGCATGTCGTGGGTCACGACCACGCTGGTACAGGGTAGCTCGGTTTGCAGCTCCTCGATCATCTCGGCGATGCGCGTGATGTTCTGCGGATCGAGGCCCTGGGTCGGTTCGTCGTAGAGGATGATCTCGGGCTTGATCGCGATGGCGCGGGCCAGCGCCGCGCGCTTGCGCATGCCGCCCGACAGGGACGCGGGGAACTTCTCGAGGTCCTCGAGCTTGAGCCCCACGCGCACGATGCACTCGGCCGCGCGCGCGCGGATCTCCTCGTCGCTCATCTTGGTGTGCTCGCGCAGCGCGTAGCCGACGTTGTCGAGCACCGTCATGGAGTCGAACATCGCGTCGGCCTGGAACACGTAGCCGACCTCGCGGTGCAGCCGATCGAGCCCCGCGCGGTCGAGGTCGGCGACGCGCCTGCCCTTGTACAGCACCTCGCCGTCGTCGGGCTCGAGCAGGCCGACCAGCAGCTTGAGGAACACGCTCTTGCCCGAGCCGCTGGCGCCGATGATGGCGACGGTCTCGCCGGGGAACACCTGCAGCTCCGCACGGTCGAGCAGCACGCGGTTGCCGAAGGCCTTGCACAGGCCGCGGACCTCGAACACCGGCTCGGTGCCGATGACCGCGCGATGGTGGCCCGAGCGTCCGCTCTCGCCCCGCGCGCCGCCCTCGCCCCGGTCGGCGACGACGGTGCCGCTCATGCTCGCACCTGCGGTGCCGCGGCATCGGGCTCGCTCGCGCTCGGTCTCGCCGGGATCGCGGGCTCGGCCAGGCGCCAGTCGTGCTGCGTGATCAGCCGCGCGCCCCGGCGGTAGCGCAGGTACGACCAGATCCACTGGATGAACACCAGCAGGCGGTTGCGGAAGCCGACCAGGTAGAGGATGTGCACGAAGCACCACGCCAGCCACGCGACCACGCCATCGAGCTTGAGCCGGTGCGACTGCGCCACCGCGCGTGCGCGGCCGATGGTCGCCATCGAGCCCTTGTCGAAGTACGCGAAGGGCTCGCGCGCGGCGCCCCGCAGCTCGGCGAGGATGTTGCGCGCGGCGGCGCGTCCTTGTTGCATCGCCACCGGCGCGAGCCCGGGCAGCGGCGCGCCCTCGTGCAGCGCGTGGGCCTGATCGCCCAGCACGAACACCTCGGGATGATCGGGGATGCTCAGATCCGGCTGCACGATGACCCGGCCGGCGCCGTCGAGCGGTACGCCCAGCGCGCGACCCAGCGGCGAGGCGCGCACGCCCGCCGCCCACAGCACCGTCGCCGCGCGCACGATCTCGTCGCCGGCGCGCACGCCGTGTTCGTCGATGTGGGTCACGCGGGTCTCGGTCCAGATGGTGACGCCCAGCCGCTCGAGCGCGCGCGCGGCCGAGTGCGACAGCTCGGGATCGAAGCTCGGCAGCACCCGCGGCCCGCCCTCGATCAGGATCACGCGCGTGCCGCTGGGATCGATGCGGCGGAAGTCGCGGCTGAGCGTGTGGCGGCTGAGCTCGCCCAGCGCGCCCGCGAGCTCGACCCCGGTGGGCCCGCCGCCCACGACGACGAAGGTGAGCAGCTCGCGTCGCCGCTCGCGATCGGGTTCGAGCTCGGCGAGCTCGAACGCCGTCAGCACGCGTCGGCGGATCTCGGTGGCCTGCTCGAGCGTCTTGAGTCCGGGCGCGAAGGGCTCCCACGCGTCGTGGCCGAAGTAGCTGTGGGTCGCGCCGCAGGCGAGCACGAGAAAGTCGTAGGGCAGCGCGCCGGTGTCGGTGTGGACCACGCGCGCGTCGAGGTCGATGTCGCGGGCCTCGCCCAGGCGCACCGCGACGTTGCGGTGGCCCTCGAGCACCGCGCGGATCGGCATCGAGATGTCGGCCGGCGACAGGCCCGCCATCGCGACCTGGTACAGCAGCGGCTGGAACAGGTGGTGGTTGCGGCGGTCGACCACGGTGACCTCGACCGCGTCGCCGGCGGCCGCGAGCACCTTGGCGGCCGCGAGCCCGGCGAAGCCGCCCCCGACCACGACCACCCTCGCCGGGGACGGGACCGGGGATCGTGCGCTGACTCGCGAGTGCGCCTGCGCGCTCACGCGCGCCGGCTGGTCGCCCGCACCGAGCGGTCGCGCCCGCCCGCCGTCCGTCGCGCTTCGTGCGTCCATCGGCGGCGGCAGTCTAATCCCGTTCCACGCGGTGCGGCGGGGCCGGACGCCCCACTGGCATCCGCGGCCCGGGGCCCCGACGCGCGCCCCCGCTGGGCGCCTCGCGCCAGCGGCCCGACGAGGCCGGCGGGGCGTCTGCACCGCGGTGCACGCGGTGCAACTTGCACAGCGCCGGGCCGTCTGCCCTGCCGGTCCCCGCGACCCCAGCAGATGGCGTACCGCCGACGAACTCGGGGATGCTCTTCGTGCGCCTGCCAGCTGGCGCGCGCCCGCAAAACGTGGACAATGCGCTGGGCTCGCCACCATCGTGGCGAGCGGTCGTAGGCACTGCGATGCCGTCCTCGAGAGTCGAACCGTCGCGATCCTTGGACCCGCTCGTCTCATCGACGTTGATGGGGCGCTTCAAGATCGATCGCCTCATCGGGCGCGGCGGGATGGGCATGGTCTATCTCGCCGAGGATCTCGTGGCCTCGCAGATGGTCGTGGTGAAGCTGCTCGCGCCGCACCTGCTCGAGGACCGCACCGCGGTCGCGCGCTTCGAGGAGGAGGGCCAGCGGCTGCGGCAGCTGGTGCATCCGAACATCGTGCAGCTCATCGAGTGCGGCCACGACGGCAGCCAGGGCTACATCGCGATGGAGTACCTCGACGGCGAGCCGTTGCGGCGCTTCCTCAAGCGCCGCGGTCGTCTGTCGCTGCAGGAGTTCACGCCCATCGCCGCGCAGAGCCTCGCCGCGGTGGGCTATGCCCACGATCGCAACATCATGCTGCGGGACATCAAGCCCGCGAACATCATGCTGTGCGAGCGCGACGGCAAGGCCAGCTTCGTCAAGCTGCTCGACTTCGGCCTGGCCAAGCTGGTCGACGGCGACGAGGAGGTCACCAAGTCGCACGTCATCGGCACCGCCGGTTACCTCGCGCCCGAGCAGATCAAGGGCGAGCCCAGCGATGTGCGCGTCGACGTCTACGCCCTGGGCGTGCTCTTCTACTTGATGCTCGCGGGCGAGTCGCCGATCCAGGGCGAGAACGACGGTGCGCTGCTCTACAACCACGTGCACGGCACGCCCGCGCCGCTCGAGAGCCACCTGCCCAAGGGCCACAACGTGCCCGAGCGACTGGTCGCACTGGTGCACCAGTGCCTCGAGAAGGATCCCCAGCGCCGCCCGGCCGACGCCAACGAGGTCGCCGAGGCGCTGTTCGAGTGCGTGCCGCCCAAGCTGTTCGCGTTGCCGCTCGCGACCGACGAGAGCCGCGCCGCGGTGCAGGACTACCGCGACGCCCGCGACCGCGGGCTCGAGCGCGACGACGGCGTGGGTCGAGCCAGCTCGGAGTGGACCAAGCCGGTCGTGCGCGCGACGCTCGATGCCGTCGCCGCGGATGCGTCGGCCGCCGCGCTCGCGCGACCGCGTCGCAGTCCCACGCGCGAGGTGGCTCGTCCGCCGCGCGCCGCGGCGCCGGATGCCTCGGCCGAGCTCGAGGTCGATCCCGCGGTCGCGAAGATGCCGCGACCGCGGCCGCGTCCGGTCTCCGCGGTGCAGCCTGCGGGCGCGGTGCCGCCGGTACGGGTGCCGCGACCGACCCCGCTGCCACGGCCGGTGCCCGCTCGGGCCGTGCCCGAGTCCGACGAGTCCGCGGCCGCGACGCGACCTGCGGGCGCCCGCGCGGCGCACACCGAGCCCGCGGGCGAGCGCGCCAGCGTCGTCGACACCGTCGACGGTGGTCCCGCATCCACCGAGCTCGGCGCTCCGATCGCGACGCTCGACGCGGGGACCGGTGCGCTGCAGGCAGAGGGCACCAGCGGGCCCATCCGCGCGCCGTTGCCCGTGCGCCGGCGATACCTCGTGGTGGTCGGCGCGCTCGCGCTGCTCGTCGGTGGCATGTCGGCGTGGATCGTGTTCGGACCGTCGTCGACGCCCGCGACGGGCGCGAGCGACGGCGCTCCGGTGGCGGGCGCGGCCGCGGCCGCCCAGCCCGCGCGTCGCGAGCCGGGTGGGCCGGCGGCACCGCGCAGCGACGACCGCAGCACCGCCGCGTCGCCGAGCTCACCCGACGCGCCGATCGCCCCGACGGCCGCGATCGGCGTGGTCGAGGTCCGCGCGATCGAGGGCGCGCAGGTCGAGATCGACGGCACGGTGGTCGGCAACGCGCCGCATCGCGCCGAGCTCAGCCCCGGCACCCACACGGTGAAGATCACCGCGCCCGGCTACGCCGCGTGGGAAGAGACCATCGAGGTCGGCAGCGGCGACAACCCGATGATCGACGCGCGGCTCAAGCCCGCGGGCAAGCGCAAGCCCGGCGCGACCAAGCCGGATCCGTCCGTGGCCGCGCCCGCGGAGGAACCCGATGAGCCGCCGCCGCCCAGCGAGCCGCTGCCGGTCAAGCCGCCGCCGTTGCAGTCGGACTTCCCCAAGCCCGACACGCCCAAGAAGCCGCCGCCGCCGCCGCCGGCACCGGAGCCGGGCTCGTCGCCGTTTCTGCCCACGTCGCCGGGCGCGAAGGACGACGGCTTGATGCCGAACTGATCGCGACCCGGTCGGTGCGCATCGGCCGAACGCGCTCGTGCACTCGCGATCCCAGCGGTGCGACGCGGTCGCGACCCCCGGCCGCGGCGCAATCAGAACGACTGGAAGCAGGCGCTCTGGCCGGTCACGTACATCACGCCCTGGTTGCCCAGGTTCACGTCGGCGAAGCGCCGCTCGAACTGCATGAGAAACTCGGGCGACGACGCCAGCCCGACCTTCATGCCCGGCGAAGTGTCGATGTGCCGCCACGAACCCGAAGGCGTGCGCGTGGTCTGATCGTTGCGGACCCAGATCGGCCGGCCGCCCAGGCGCGCGGGCGCCTGCCACACCGCGTCGTGCAGCGCGGAGATCCGCGGGTCCTCTTGCGCCTCGGGATCGAAGAGATCACCAGGCACGTCGACCGCCGCGAGCGCGAAGCGACGGCTCCAACGACGACGCGAACGATCGGGGATCGGCCCCTGGAACACCCCGCGGGCGACCTCGTCCTCGCCGAGGAACAGCACCGCCGCGTCGGGATTGCCCCAGTGGAACGCGCGGTGGTAGCTCGCGTTGCTCAGGAACAACATCATCGCGCGGGCGCCCGGCGGCACGCCGTACAGGTGCACGCCGTCGAGGTCGATCGTGAAGACGTGCTCCATGCGCAGGTCGCTGGGGTCCCAGCGGTCGAGCGCGTCGGCCTCGGTGAGCAGCTCCTGCAGCCGGGGATAGACCGGCCACTCGCGCTGGCTCACGCCCACGGGAGGGCCGAACACGCGGTTGAAGCTGTGCGACGCGGGCGGAGCGTCGAAGTCCGGGAAATACAGCGTCAAGTTGCGCTCGTTCGCACGAAACTGCCGTGCGAAGGTGCGGATGGTCTCGATGTATGCCGTCGCCACGGTGCTCCGTGCACGAGGCGACGGACCGCGCGGCTTCACCGACGGCCTCACCCCGATGCCGAAGAGACGCGTGGGCCCCCGCGCGGTTGCACCCGTCGGTCCCACGTACAGATGTGGGGCCGCTCACGAACCGGCGCGGCCGGCGTCGACGCGCACGGCGAGCCGCGCGCGCCCTGGCGAGGCCGCGCGACGCCGGCGGCGTCGATCGGACCAGCGCGATCGCAGCCCGCTCAGCGCGGGCGGTAGGTGATGCGCCCGCGGGTCGGGTCGTACGGCGAGACGGCGACCGTCACGCGGTCTCCGAGCACGACGCGGATTCGGTAGCGCCGCATCTTGCCGGCCAACTTGGCGATCACGTCGTGTCCCTCGCCCACGTTGACCTTGAAGGTACCGCCGCTCAGGACCTCGACGACCTTTCCTTCGAACTCGATTGCGTCGTCGCTACTCATCTCGCGTGTGCTTCGCCCCGTTCGGCGCGGGCGTTGGTTATCACAATCCCGGCCTCGGTGCCCAACCCCCCTGCGGGGCCTGGCGCGAGCGGTCCTGGCGGGTTGCGGGCCGCGGGGCTCCGGGGCCGCACCCGCTCGAGCGCCCGGGGGGCCCCTCGGGCGCTCGCGGTTTGCCCCGGCTTTACCGCCGCGCAGCGCGCCGTCGACGGTCGCGGCTGAGGGCTCGGATCAGGCTGCATGGACCATGCGTGACGTCCTCGCCCTGCTGCTGACCACCACCGTGCTCGCTGCTCCCGATCCCGCGGCCCGGCCCCCGAAGGCCGACGCACCCGCTGCCGAAGCCGCCGGGCCCGCGCGGCTGTGCGAGACGCTGCAGTGCACGCCGAGTCAACGCGCCCAGCTGCGCACGATCCTCGCCGAGCTGCGCGACGACGGCCAGGCCGCGCGCGATCGGATCCGCAGCGCGGAGCAGGAGCTTGCGCGCGAGCTGGCCGAGGCCACGCCCGACGACGCTGCGCTCGACCGCATCGTCGCGAGCATCGCCTCGGCGCGCGCGACCCAGAGCGAGCTCGCGATCGATGCGGTCGTCGAGCTGCATGCGCTGCTCGACGCGACCCAGCGCGCGCCTGGCGGAGATCGTGCGCCGCGACGGTCTGCTGGGGTTGTTGCCGGGCGGTGGACGGCCGGGCGCGCGCAAGCGCTGAGCCGGGTCGCGTCACAGCGCGGTCGCGCGAGGCAGACGCCAGCTGGGGTCGGCACGTCGCCAACCCCCGAAGGCCTGTTCGAGCGCGGCCGCGGCCGCGATGGTCTGGTGATCGGCGCCGCGGCGGCCGATGACCTGCACCGCCAGCGGCAGGCCGTCGGCGAAGCCCATCGGCACCACCGTCGCGGGCAACTCGAGCACGTTGAACAGGCCGGTGCACACGAAGTCCAGCGGCGTCAGCATGGGCGCGTAGTGACGCGGCGCCGGCCGCGAGTACGGTGGGTGCAACAACACGCCGTGTTCGCCCAGGGTCGCCTCGAGCTCGGCCTGCAGCGCGCGGCCGTCCGCGACCGCCTGCTCGACGCGACCGGGCAGCCGCGCTGCCGACGCTCGAGCCCGACCACCACCACCGCGGGCAACGTGTGTCGCGAGCGTCGCACGGCCATGCGCAGCAGCTCGCGGCCAGCCGAGATCGGCGTGCCGTTGCCGAGCACCTCGGCGTAGGTCGGTCCGCCGGCCGAGGCCATCATCGCGGACCAGATCAGAAACGCCCGCTTCATCCGCGGCGCATCGAACGGCGCGATGGTGGCTCCGCGGTCGCGCAGCGCCGCGGCGGCGTCGCGCACGACCTTGCGGTTGGTGTCCGAGACGCGGGTGCTGCCGTTGCTCTCGCAGGGATAGACGACCATGCGCGACAGATCGACCTGCGAGGGATCGCCCAGGGTCCACGGCTGCACGACCTCGTCGGCGCCGTCGGGGCCGGCGAGCACGCGCAGGATCGGCATGAGGTCTTCGACCCGGCGCGTGATGGGCCCGCAGCCGAGGTAGGCCGAGAGTTCGCCGTGGGCCTCGGGCCAGAAGCCGGTGTTGGGCACCATGCGGCCGGTGGGTTTGTGGCCGACCGCGCCGCAGAACGCCGCCGGGATGCGGATCGATCCACCGATGTCCGACGCGAGCCCGAAGGCCACGCCCCCGGCGGTGACGATCGCAGCCTCGCCACCGCTGCTGCCGCCGGCGGTGTGGCGTGCGTCCCACGGATTGACCGTGCGCCCGTGCACCGGGTTGTAGGTCTCGAGCCACAGGCCGCCCTCGGGCACGTTGGTGATGCCCACGAGGATCGCGCCCGCGCGACGCAGGCGACGCACGCTCTCCGCGTCGCGGTCGGCCTTGACGTGCCGCCGCGACCAGATCCCGGCCGACAGCGGCATGCCCTCGGCCATGATGTACTCCTTGGTCGAAAACGGCAGGCCCAGCAGCGGCGGCAGCTCGGCCGGATCGCGCGCGGCCATCACCTGCGCCTCGGCCTGCGCGGCCTCGCGGCGCGCGGCCTCGAAGCGCTGGGCGATGACGGCGTTGAGCGCAGGGTTGACCGCGCCGATGCGATCGATGTGCGCGTCGACCAGCTCGCGCGGCGAGACGCGACGCTCGCGGACCCAGCGCGCGAGCGTCATCGCGGAGACGTCGAGCAGTGACTCGCTCATGCGGCGGAGGTCGGGCTAGGCCGCGCCGCAGGTCGGCGCGGTGACCTCGCCGGTCATGATGTCGATGTCGGGATCGAGGCAGACCTCGGGCATCGTGCAATCGGCGTCGACCTCACAGTCGCCGCACACGCCGAGCTGCAGCAGCATCATGATGTCGACCATCGCGCAGACACCCGACATGCACGCCATGTCGCCCGCGCCGGCGAAGTCGCAGCCCTGGCCGTTGGGCACCGTGCCCGGCATGACGCAGGTGCGCTCGCCCGAGATGTTCAGCACGTCGTAGGTCGGCTGGCACAGCATGCCGTCGGTGCAGTCGGCGTCGGTGAGACACTGGCTGCAGGTCGCCGCGGTGAAGATGCCGGGACCTCGAGGATGGTGGCGCAGAAGAGGCCGTCTTGGCACACCTCGTCGGTCATGCAGCCCTGGCCCTCTTCGCCCATGTTGCAGTGGGCGCCGACCGGCGGTGTCGCCAGGGGGTTGGGCAAGCTGCAGCCGCCGGCGGGGCAGTCGGCGTCGGAGAGACACTCGCCACACACGCCGCCGATGAGCTCGATGTAGAAGCACATGCCGGACTCGCACTCGGCGTTGTCCATGCAGTTGGCGCCGTCGGGCTTGGGCTCGCCGCCGCCCGAGCTGCTGCCACCGTCGCTGCCCGAGCCGCCGCTGCCGTCGGTGCCGACCGAGGCGCTGCCCATCGACGTCATGCCCTCGGTCGCGGTCACGCTGGCGCTGGCCGAGTCGGTGCCGCTGTCGCCGGTCCCGATGGAGCCGGAGATGTTGCCGGTGTCACCGTCGTCGGATGCGGGGCAACCCACCGCAATCAGGCCCACCACCAGCGCAGTCATCGAGAACGTCGTGCTTCGCATGTTCATCATCCCCCGCAGGAACGGCGGCCATCCTATGGGCAAGCCGCGGCGCCGCGCAACCGGCGGCGCCGTGCGCCGACGCGGGGGCCGAGGCGTTGCCGTGGTAGGCTCGGGCACGATGGCGCAACGTCGCATCGGCATGCGCGCGGGGCGAGCGATGCTCGCGAGCGCGCTCGCACTGGGGACGGTGCTGCTGCCCGCGACACCGACGCACGCGCGCGAGGGTGCGGCGGCGGGCGTCGACAACCGACCGTGGGGCCGCCGCACGCTGCTGCCCAGCTTCGGCTTCGGCCTGGGCTTCTCGCGCGACGCGACTTCGCTCGGCTTCGGTCTGGGCTTCCGCTACTTCGCGATCGCGGGCCTGGGCCTGGGCCTGTCGTTGTCGGACTCCGTGCTGATCTTCTCGGAGTCGATCAAGTCGAACTACCCCGGCATCAACAAGCAGGTCCCGACCAACACGCTGTATCTCACGCCCTCGGCACAGTACGTGTTCTTCCGCTCGCGATGGTTCTCGCCCTACGTGCACGCGGGCGTGGGCCCGGCGTTCTTCAACAACCGCCGCGGCGTCGTGGGCCACTGGGTCGCGGGGCCGGGCGCGTACATCAACGTCGGCGGCCCGGTCTACCTCACCGTGGGCGTCGACTTCTCGGGCATGTTCCCGGTCGGAAAGTGCAACGACGCGTACCTGTATCGCGGCAGCGCCGCGAACGTGCAGCTGTCGGGCTTCTGCAGCTTCAACTGGTCGCCCAACCTCGGGCTCGTGGTCGCGTTCGGCGGCGGCAAGCGCCGCCGCAGTGCGCCGCCGGCGAGTGCACCCGCGAATCCGATGCCCGCGGTGACCGACGACGCGCCGCCGCCGGACACCACCGCTGCGCCGGTCGAGCCGGTCACCGCCGATCCGCAGCCGGAGCCGACGCCGCCCAGCCCGCTCGCGCCGCAACCGGAGGGACCGCAGGCCGCCGAGCCGGCGCCCGGCTCGGCGCAACCGCAGCCCGACGGGCCCGCACCCGCGAGCCCGCCGCCCACGGCCGCGCCGGCGCCCGAGGGTCCGCCGCCGCCTTGAGCCCGATCAGGATCGCCGGCCGCGGGTGACGACGAGCACGAGTCCCATCGCGGCGACGAGTCCGAGCGCCACGAGCGCGGCCATCTGCACGACGATGCAGCTCTCGTTGATGAGCCGACCGTCGGGGTAGAGCCCGGCGAGGCGCTGCGGGCCCAGGCGCTTGTCCGCCGCGAAGTCCAGCCCCCGCGCGGCGTACTCGGGGATCTGCGCCGCGTCCTCGGGGCTGCGCCCCGGATCCGAAAGGGTCGCCTGCACGGTCTCGCCGGTGCGCAGGTTGATCGCGTCGACGTCGGTGATGTGAGGCATCGAGGTGTAGACCCAGTCGTCGTGGAGGAACTCCGCGAGGTTGAAGATCGAACCATCGAGCTCGCAGCGGCCACATACCGGGCGGAAGGGAAATGTGCCCGGCGCGATCTTCACCAGTGCGACGTCGCGCTCACCCCGGGTGACGAAACCACGCTGGTCGTCGACCGCGAACAGCACCTTGTCGTGCTCGCGGCCGAAGCTGGTCTGCGCGCCGGAGAACTCGATGCCGCTGGCGCCGAACATGTACGCGAGCTCGATGACCAACACCACCGCGACGGTCGTCGATGCCACCGCCCACCACCAACTCGGGATCCGAACTGCCATTGGCCTTCATCGACGCGAGCGCGCGCTCGCGGTTGCACCCGGCGCGGCGTCAACCACCGAAGAGCCGCTTGAGGAAGCCCTTCTTCTTGGCCGGCTTCTTCTTGCCCGCGTTCGCATACGCGGGCGGGACGGTCCACTGCGCCGCAGGCACCGGATGCGCTGCGAGCACGGCGGTGCGAACTGCCTGCAGTCGCGCGGGTAGGGCCACGCAGCTCTGTTGCGTCTGCGCGTCGGCGTCCGCAGGTGCGGCCGGCGGCGTGACGCGATGTAGCGTGCCGAGCACGCCCGGGCTCGGCGCGGCCGCGATCGCGTCGAGCGTGGTGCCGAATTGTTCGCACGGCGCCGGCGCCTGAGCGGCCTGCCACAGATCGAGCGACTGCTGCAGCGCGACGTCGACCTCGTCGGCATGCTCGCCGTCCGCCGCGATGCGCTCGAGCGCGCGGTGGCGCAGCGGCAGCTCGAGCACGGGCTTGGGCGCCGCGACGAACTCCAGCAACAACGGCACGCCGAGCTCGCCCAGGCCTGCGATCGCGACCTCGGTCGCGTGCACGCGCAGCGCGGGACGTCGCGCCAACGCGAGCAACTCGTCGCGCGTGGTCTCGCTTTCGAGCGCGTCGGCGTCGCGCGCGATCGCGGTCGCGAACGCGTCGAGTGCCTCGGCGCCGCGGTCGGGCATGGTCGCGAGCAGACGTGCGCGCCGCAGCAGCAGCGCCGCGTCGTCGGGTTGCGCCAGCAGCATGGTGTCGAGCCGGCCCAGGGCCTCGGCGCGGTCGCCCCGCGCGATCGCGGCGTCGACCGCCGCCAGCGCCTCGGCGGTGTCGAGTGCGGGCGTGTCCGGGGCGCCGACCACGGGCAACGGCAGGACCGCGAGCACCTTCGACGGCGTCGACTCGTTGCGCCCCGACTCCGCGGGCGGCGGGGGGGCCACGACCTTGGCCAGCCACTGCGCGGCCTCGGTGGGCGGTGGCGGTGGCTCGGGCTCACGCGGCCACTTCGCCAGCACGATCGCGCCGACCACTCCGACGCCGCCGGCGATCCACGGCCAGCGACGCGGCCGCGGCAACGTGGCCCCGAGCGTCGACGGCAACGTCGGCGTCGGCGGGCGCAGGGTCATGCGCGAGGTCCCAGCGTCGATCGCCGTCGTCTGGCTCGCGGCCGCCGGCGCGTTGCCGAGCTCGCTCTCGATTGCGGCCAGCGCGGTGTCGAGCTCGCGCGCGCTGCCGAAGCGTCGCTCGCGGTCCTTCTCCAGCGTACGGGCGACCACCGCCCGCAGCGCGCGCGGCAGCGCTTCGGACAGCGGCGGCGGATCGTCGAACAGATGCTGGCGCAGCAGCGAGGTCGGATCGCTGGCCTGGAACGGCGGGATGCCGGCGAGCATCTCGTAGAGGATCACGCCCGCGGCGTACAGATCCGTGCGGGCATCGACCACGCCGCCGGCGGCCTGCTCGGGGCTCATGTACATCGGCGTGCCGAACACGAAGCCCACGCGCGTGAGCTTGACGCCGCCACCGCCGGCCTCGCCCTCGGGCTCCTGCACCTTGGCGATGCCGAAGTCGACCAGCTTGAGCACCTCGGCGCCGTCGTGATCGGTGGTGACGAAGACGTTCTCGGGTTTGAGGTCGCGGTGGATGACACCGTGGGCGTGGGCGTGGTCGAGGCCCGCGAGGATCTGGCGCATCAGTGCGATCGCGCGGGCCGGCGGCAACGGCTGGCCCAGCAGCTCGCTGAGCTCTCGACCCTCGAGCAGCTGCATCGCCAGGTACTTCGCGGCCGGCGCGTCGGGGTGCGGTTGCCAGGCGCCGAAGTCGAGCACGCGCACGCAGTTGGGATGGTCCAACCGCGACGCGCTCGCGGCCTCGCGCTCGAAGCGAGCGGCGATCTCGCGGTCCTTGCCCAGCTCGGGATGCAGCAGCTTGACCGCGACGTCGCGGCGCAGGCCCAGGTGGTGGCAGCGCAGCACCGCGCCCATGCCGCCGCGGCCGAGCACGGCCTCCACGCGGTAGCGCTCCGCGATCACGTGCCCGACCAGCACCGTGGGATCGTCGGGATCGGCCCGCGTCGCGGTCGCTGACGGCGCCGAGGTCACGGCGAGAGTCTACCAAAGGCATGCCGGCTCGATCCCCGGTCCGCGCCCGTGCGACCATCGGCCCCATGAACCGCCTTCGCGTCTTCGTTCCAGTGCTGCTGGGCTCGTTCGCAGGCGCGTGTGGTGACGGCGGTGACGGTGACGGCAGCGCGAGCCTGTCGAGCACGGTCGGCTCCATGAGCGCGTCGGAGTCCGCGAGCGCGAGCGACGGCAGCAGCAGCGATGGCAGCGGTGGCAACGGCAGCGCCAGCGGTGGCAGCAGCAGCGCCACGACCTCGATGTCGACGACCGCGTCTTCCGGTGCCGACAGCACCGGCGATCCGACGGCCACGGGCACCGATGGCACCGACAGCGGCATGCCGCCGATGGTCACGTTGCCGCCCGCCGACGGCGGACTCGACTACCAGCTCGGCGGCGCCTATCCGCCGCCGCGCGGCACCATGATCGTCAGCCGCGATCGCCACGACGCCCCGGCCGACGGGCTCTACAACGTCTGCTACGTCAACGGTTTCCAGGCCCAGCCCGACGAGGAGTCGTTCTGGCTCGATCAACACCCCGAGCTGGTGCTGCGCGACGGCAACGGTGATCCCGTGGTCGACCAGGTGTGGGACGAGATGCTGCTCGACACCAGCACCGACGAGAAGCGCACCGCGCTCGCGGCGATCATGGGCGAGTGGATCGCCGGCTGCGGCGACGACGGCTACGACGCGGTCGAGATCGACAACCTCGACTCGTACTCGCGCTCGCAGGGCCTGCTCACCCAGGACGACGCGGTCGCGACCATGGCGCTGTTCTCGGCCGCGGCCCACGACGTGGGCCTCGCCATCGCACAGAAGAACTCCACCGAGATCCTCGACCGTGCCGACGAGATGGGCACCGACTTCGCCGTGGCCGAGGAGTGCAGCACCTACGACGAGTGCGGCGACTACGTCGGTGTGTACGGCGACGCGGTGCTCATGATCGAGTACGACGCCGCCGACTTCGACAAGGGCTGCACCGACTGGCCCGGCTACTCGATCGTGCTGCGCGACGTCGAGCTGTCGACCCCGGGCGGCGGCGGCTACGTCTACGACGCGTGCTGACGCGCGCGCGTCAGTAGGCGTGCTGATCGGCGCGGAAGCCCTCGCAGCCGTCGTCGCCGGGCGGGGCGTGCAGGTTGAGCCCGTCGGCCCGGATGCCGCCGTCGCCGGGCTGACCGCCCTGGCCTCCGGTGCCGCCGTTGTAGCTGACGTTGGTCACACCGACCGCGGAGTCGCCGATGGTCGCGATGCCGACCGACGCGCCGCCGCAACCACCCGAGCCGCCGCCACCGCCACCGCCGCCGCCACCGTTGCCACCGGACGCACCGGTGCCGGCCTCGTTGTTGCTGTTCCAACCCGACGCGCCCTGACCGGGCGAGCCGCCGTCGCCACCGTCGCCACCGTCGCCACCGTCGCCACCGTCGGCGAGGTTCAGATCGACGTTGCGCACGGTGATGCTCGAGTTCACGACCACCAGCGCGAAGCTGCCACCGCCGGGCTGGCCCGATTCGCCCGGCTCGCCGCCGCAGCCGCCCGAGCCACCGCCGCCACCGCCACCGCCGTTGAAGTTGTCGTCGCCGCAGGTGAACGGATCCTCGTCGATGCCACCCGAGCCACCACCACCACCACCGCTGCCGTTGTCGCCGCGCGTCGCGGCGTTGCCCGATGGCGCCGCCCAGATGCCGTCGCCGCCGAAACTGCCTTGGTTCTGGTTGGTCGAGCCGCCGCCGTCGCCGTTGACGCCCGCGAAGCCCGGCTGACCGACCGTGCCGTCACCGCCCTCGTCGTTGCAGTCGGCGATGATGTCGCTGCCGCAGCGGTCGGCGCCCGAAGGCCCGCCGGTGCCGATCGCGGTCGGATCGCCGCCGGCCGAGCCGTCGCCGCCGTAGGTCTGCACGTTCTCGACGCACGCGCCTGCGCCGGTGTCGCCGTCGCCACCGACGGCGTTGCACGCCGACGCGCCGCCCTGGCCGCCGGCGGAACTCATCGCGGGATCACCGTTCTCACCGTCGCCGCCCGCACCACCGTTGCCGCCGTCGTCACCGTTGCCGCCGGTGCCGGCATTGACCACGCAGTAGTCGAGCATGAACAGGTTCTCGGGCGTGTCGCGGACCCACACGCCGTAGGAGGTCTGCCCGCCGTTGTTGAAGTCGAGCGCGTGGATGGTGAAGCCGTCGACCTCGACCGCGGCCTCGAGGTTCTGCGCGATCAGGGCGCGATCCTCGGTCGCGGTGATCTCGGTGACGTTGAGCGCGACGTCGCGGCTCCAGTCGTTCGCGTCGTAGCCCCCGTAGAGGCTCACGCCCGAGACCACGTTCACGGTCTCGCTGTAGTTGGCCTCGGCGACCAGCACCGCGCGCGGCGGGTCGTAGGTGTTGGCGATCTCGATGCCGCGCGCGATCGTGGCGACCGGATCGTCGGGCGCGAGCCCGCCGTTGAGATCGCTGCCCACCGAGGCGCTGACGAACACCGAGTGGCACAGCACCCCGTCGATGCCGTCGCCGTTCTCGTCGATGCCGGCCGCGTCGGGTTCGTCGACCTGGTCGCAGGCATCGCCGCCGCTGGTCGAGCCGCCGTCCGACGACGAGCTGTCCGCTGCGGTGGTGCTGGTGCTGGTCTCACCGCCCGAGCTCGAGTCGGCGCTCGCCGACATGCCGCCGCCGGTCGAGCTGTCGGCGGCGGTCGTGGTCGAGTCGGCGCTGCCGCTGTCGCTGCCCGAGGTCGTGAACGTCGTCGTCAGCGTGCCGCTGCCGACACCGGAATCGTCGCCACAGGCGGCCGCGAGCACCAACATCGACGAGGGCAGGACAAGTCGTAGGGAACGCACGATCGGCAGGCTACTGCGGAGGCCGCGGTCGCGGCAAGCGGCGAGGCGTCGTGGCGTGGCAAAGTGGTGAGGTGGACCAGACGCCCCAGGGCGCATCTGCGGACGGCGCCGTGGCCGACACGCCGACCGTGGTCGGAGTCGCGCCTGTGGGCGCCGAGACCGAACAGGGTGCCCATGCGGACGCGGCCGATCCCGCGGCCAGTGTCGTCGGATGTGCGGACGATGCTCCGGCGGACGTGATCGAGGCTGCGGCGATGCGCCGCGCGATGGCCAAGCTGGTACCCGGCGCGAGCGGCGAGTTCGCGGCGCTGGGGCCCTTGCGCGTGGGTCGGTTCGTGCTGCTCGAACGACTGGCCCAAGGCGGCATGGGTGTGGTGCACGCCGGCTACGACGACACGCTCGATCGCCGCGTCGCGATCAAACTCATCCGCGGGGATCGTGCGCGCAGCGACGGCGCACGCCAACGCTTGCTCCGCGAGGCGCAGGCCATGGCCAAGCTCAGCCACCCCAACGTCGTGCAGGTGTTCGAGGCCGGCGAGCACCAGGGCCAGGTCTTCCTCGCGATGGAGCTGATCGAGGGCTTGACCCTGCGCGGCTGGTTGCGCGAGCGTGCCCGCGGCTGGCGCGAGATCGTCGCGGCGTTCCTCGAGGTCGGTCGCGGCCTCGCGGCGGCCCACGACGCCGGCGTGCTGCACCGCGACTTCAAGCCCGACAACGTGCTGGTCTCGGCGCAGGGATCGATCAAGGTCGCCGACTTCGGACTCGCTGCGCTCGCCCATCCGCTGGGCGACTCGGGCGCGGACTCGGGTGCGTTCGCGGTCGCGTCGGCGTCGGGATCGGCCCGCGCGCAGGTGTCGTTGACCGAGACCGGCGAGATCATGGGCACGCCGGCATACATGCCGCCGGAGCAGTACCGTGGCCGCACCACCGATCCCGCCAGCGATCAGTTCGCGATGTGCGTGGCGCTGTTCGAGGCGCTGTTCGGCGAGCGCCCGTTCGCGGGCCGCTCACCCGAGGAGCTGGTCCGCAACGTCGAGGCCGGAGCGGTGCGGGTGCCACCGGGACGCCACGACGTGCCGGCGTGGCTGCGCGCCGTGATCGTCCGCGGGCTCGCACCGACGCCGGCGCAGCGGTGGCCCAGCATGCACGCGCTGGTCGCCGCGCTCGCGCACGATCCGGTCGCGGTGCGGCGACGACGGCTGCGCCAGGGCGCGCTCGCGGTGGTCGTGGTCGGCGCGAGCGCGGCGGCGGCTGCGGGCTGGGCCACGCGGCCGCGGCCGTGCGAGGACGGCGATGCGCGCGTGGCCACGGCGCTCGATGACGCCGCGCTCGCGGCGGTGACCGACGCGCTGCACGCGACCGGCAAGAGCTACGCCGACGACACCGCGCAGCGCGTCGCGTCCGCGTTGTCGCGCTATCGCGAGGGGTGGATCGACGGCTACCGCGACGCCTGCGAGGCCACCGCGGTGCGGCAGGTGCAGTCGCCGGTGGTGCTCGACCTACGCATGGCGTGCCTCGAGCGCGCGCGCACCGACCTCGGCGCCGCGGTCGCAGTGCTGCGTGGCGCCGATGCCCGGCTGCTGCCGCGCGCGGCCGCGTTGGTCGACGGCCTGCCGCCGCTGCGCGCGTGCGACGACGTCGAACGCCTGCAACGGCGGACCGGCGACGACATCGATCCGAGCGCGCGCGAGCGCCTGGCCCACGCGCGGGCGCTGCGACTGGGCGGCCGCAACGAGCAGGCCGAGGCCGAGCTCGAGGCGCTCGCGGCCGAGCCCGGCGGCGGCCACGAGCCGATGCTGGCACTGCAGCGGGGCGAGACCGCGATCGACCGCGGGCGCTACGACGAAGCCGAGCAGCGGCTGCAGGCCGCGCTGACCACCGCGCTGGTGCGCGGCGACGACGTGGTCGCGACCCAGGCGGCGGCCGGTCTGGTGACCGCGATCGGTGGCCGCGGTGGCCGCTTCGCGGAGGCGCAGTGGTTGGGTCAGGTCGCGCAGTCGCTGTCCGAGCGCAGCGGCGATCCGTGGTTGCGCGCGCGCGTGGCCACCGCCATGGGCGGGCTGTACGAGCAACAGGGTCGCTTCGACGACGCCATCGATGCGCTCAGCGAGGCGCTCGCGCTGCTGCAACAAGACGGCGACGACGACTTCGACGTCGCGACCGCGCACGAGAACCTCGCGCTGGCGCTGGCGTCCGCGCGGCGCGAGGCCGACGCGCTGGTGCACCAGCGGCGCACGGTCGAGCTGCGCGAGGCTCGGCTCGGGCCCGGCCACCCGCTGCTGGGCCTGGCCTACAGCAACCTCGGCTCCTTGCTCGCCGACCTGCGCCAGTTCGACGAGGCCGTGGCCGAGCACCAGCGCGGCGTCTCGATCCAAGAGGCCGCGCTCGGGCCCGAGCACCCCAACGTGATCAACGCGCACATGAACCTCGGCATCGCCTACGACGAGATGGGGCGCCCAGGGGATGCACAGCAGCAGTACCGCGCCGCGATCGCGCTGTACGAGCGCACGCGCGCGCCCGACGATCCCGACATCGCGCGGGCCTACAACAACCTCGGGACCTCGCTCGAGGACGAAGGCAAGCTCGACGAGGCCGAGGTCGCGTATCGCCACTCGCTCGCGGTCGCGATCGCGGCGTTCGGCACCGAGCACCTCGACGTCGCGCGCACGCGCGGCAACCTCGCGGCGGTCTCGAGCAAGCTCGGGCGCCACGACGAGGCCGAGCGCGAGGCCGCGCAGTCGCTCGCGGTCACGCTCGCGCAGCTCCCGGCCGATCACGCCGACACGCAGTACGCCCAGCGCGTGATCGGTCGCGTGCGCTTCGCCGCCGCGCAGGCGCGCTGGGACGCCGGTGCGCACGAGCCCGCGCGGGTGCTCGCACGCGCGGCTGCGACCGCGTTGGCCGCCGCCGGCGACGGCGTCGCCGACGAGCACGCCGCGGTGCAGCGCTGGCTCACCGATCACTGACGCGGGTCAACGCAGCGCGGGGTTGCGACGCTCGGCGCTGCCCAGGCCCGCGCGACGCGTCCGCAGCTGTTCGCCCAGGCCGCGCGCCAGGGCGCACACGCGGCCCAGGGACGGATCGGGCTCGAGCCCGCGGCCCATGCGGTGGATCTGCTGCTGGTACCACAGCACCTGCAGCGCGTCGTCGAGCATGCGGATGCCGAGGTTGACCTTGGTCGGTCGCGCGGCGTCGGCCGAGCCGTCGAGCAGGCGCGCGGGCAGATCGGGTTCGACCGCGAGCGGGCGTCCGAGCCCGAGCACGTCGACCTCGCCGCCGTCGAGGATCTCGAGCATCGCCGCGACCGAGCGCAGGCCCCCGGTGAGCATCAGCGGCACGCGCACGTGCTCGCGCAGCTGCCGGGCGTAGACCAGGAAGTAGGCCTCGCGCGCGCGGCTGCTCTCGCGCATGGTCGCGGGCAGCTCGCCGCGGCCGACCATGGCCGGGCTCTCGTAGTTGCCGCCGCTGACCTCGATCAGATCGACGCCCGCGCGCTCGAGCGCCTGCGCCACCGCGATGGCATCGCCGGGCTCGAAGCCGCCGCGCTGGAAGTCGGCGGAGTTGAGCTTGACCGCGATGGGGAACGCCGCGCCGACACGCGTGCGCGTGCGCTCGACGATCGCCAGCAGCATCGCCATGCGCCGCTGCGCGTCGCCGCCCCATGCGTCGTCGCGGTGGTTGACCAGCGGCGAGAGGAACTGGCTCACGAGGTAGCCGTGCGCGGCGTGGATCTGCACCCCGCCCAGGCCGGCCGCGGCCGCGAGCGCAGCGGCGTCGACGAAGCGGTCGATCATGGCGTCGACTTCGGCGCTGGCGAGCGCCCGCGGCGTGCCGAAGACCCCGCCGCGTCCGCGCACCGCAACGGCCGAGGGCGCCACCGGCGTGCGCGTGATGGTGCGCGCGGTCTGGCGGCCGGCGTGGGACAGCTGCAGCCACAGCGACGCGCCGTGGGCCTGGGCCGCCTCGCCCCACCGCCGCAGCCCGGCGAGGTGGCGATCGTCTTGCAGCACGACGTTGGCCGGATCGGTGCGGCCGTCGCGATCGACGATGACGTTGCCGCTGAGCAGCAAGCCCGCACCGCCGCGGCCCCAACGCTCGTACAAACGCACCAGCGCGTCCGAGGGGCCGAAGTCGGCGTCGGCGAGGGCCTCGCTCATGGCCGCCTTGGCGATGCGATTGCGCAGGGTCGCGCCGCAGGGCAGCAGCAGCGGGCGGGCCAGGGGTTCGCGGTCGGCGGCGACGGTCACGGCGCCCTCGACGATACCGCGTCCGTCGCGGTTACCGCGGGCGACGCCGCCTGGCCTCGGAGCCCCAGGGGAGGCGCGACGGCTTCGCCGGCGCGACGGCTTCGCCGGCGCGACGGGGAGGAAGCGGAGCTTCCTCCCTGAAGACTCGGAGCCTGAGAGCGAATGCTGTCAGGCTCGTCGCGACAGCGACCGGAAGGAGGAGGCGCGACGGCTTCGCCGGCGACGGGAGGAAGCGGAGCTTCCTCCTGAAGACTCAGATCTCGACGGTCCAGCTGGCGCGCTCGTCGGTGAATGCGGGCGCGAGCTCGATGGCCCACACCGCCTCGGTGATGCACGATTGCAGCGCCTCGCGGTCGTCGCCGTCGTCGAGGGCGTCGGGCTGCAGTGCGAGCCGGGTCACCTCGACGATCTCGGCGCGGGTGAGCTCGAGCACCGCCGTGATGCCGCTGCGGGGACCGTCGCAGCTGCCGGCGGCCTCGCGCAGGGCGGTCTCGAGGAAGCGGATGCGGTCGAGTTCGATCTCCACCGGGCCCAGCACCGACCCACCCAGGACGTTGGCCCGCGCCGAGCGGATGAGCGGCACCTGCTCGTCGTCGCGCAGGCCGATGCGCATCGGTCGGACGCCGGGTTCGATCGCGAGGTAGCTCGTGACCGGCGAGACCGCACGGCCGCGGCGCGCAGCACGGCGAGCTCGCGCTGCGACAGCTGCTCGGCGATGTCCGTGGCCACCGCCAACGCAGCGACCAGGCGCGAGTATGACGCGTCGGCGCGCAGGACCTCGTGGATCGGCTTGGACCACAGCTGGGCGCGCAGCGTGATCGCGCCTGCAGCGGGTCCGCGCAGCTCGAGCACGCGTGCGCCCGTGCCCTCGCGCAGGGTCACGTCGTCCAGCAGCGGGTCGCCGCCGCGCGCGAGCACCTGCACGTGATCCAGCTGCGTCGGTCGCACGAGCGACTCGAACACCGCGCCGCCGTCGTCCTCGAGCAGCGCACGGCCGCGCCAGCGCAGCCCGCCGGTCGCCGCCGCCAGCCGCGACCACGCGCCGTGATCGATCCGTTCGAGCGTGGGCGCACCGCTGTCGATCTCGATCACGTGCACGAGCGCGCCGACCTCGGCCAGGCTCGCGCGCAGCGACGCCGGCGCGAGGGCCCCGCGCGCGAGCGCATCGGTGAACAGCAGCACGCGGCGCGGCGCGCCCGCGGGCGCCTCGCGCAGTCGCGCCGCGGCGGCACGCAGGGCGTCGTCGATGCGGCTGCCGTTGGCGGTCGGCAGATCGCCGGCGAGCTCCGCCGTCGCCGCGTCGAGGTCGACGAAGCCGCGGGTGTGCTCGCGCACGGTCCGGGCGAAGCTCATCACCGCGAACGCCGGCGTGCCGTGACCGGCGAAGTGCCGCAGGGCCGCGTGCGGCCGCCTGCGCCGGCGCGATCGCGGTCGCGTGCGAACGCGAGACGTCGAGCAACACCACCACGTGGGCGTCGTCGGGGACGCGCGTGAGCGCGGGCGCGGCCTCGAGCTCGAGCCCGACCACCGCGTGGGTCCCCAGCGCCACGCGACCCAGCCGCGTGGTGAGCATCGGCGGGTCCGCGGCCGCAGCGCCAGCCGGTGTGGCCGCTCCAGCACAAGCGCGGTGCCGCTGGCGACGATCTCGCCGTCGAGCGCGAGCGTGTCGCCGGCCTGGGCCGCGACGAGCTCGACTCGCGCGGCGATCGACTCGCTGCCCAGTCGCGGCAGCTCGAGCACGTGCTCGCCCTCGACGTAGTGCGTGGGCACGACCAGGTCGTAGGCCACGGCCTTGCGGCTGGCCGGCGCGATCGGGAACACGCGCAGGCGCAGCGACGCCGGGGTGAGCCAGTGCAGCAGCGCGGGGTCCTTGGGCTCGCGCACGCCCACGCCCACCAGCTGCTCGTAGCGCGTCGCGGCGGTGTCGGCATCGAGCAGGTCCGCGTCGTACCACCGCGCGCGGCCGTCCTGCTCCGCGAGCGTGCGCAGGCCGACCGCGGCGGCACCCGGTGGCAGCTCGAGGTCGATCACGCCCTCGTCGAACTCGCTGCCGGGGTTGAACAGCGTGCGTTCGACCCGCAGGCGTGCGTGGCCGCGATCGAGCGCGAGCGTGATCGTGTGCTCGCGCTCGATCACCGCGCCGCGGGTGCCATCGACGAGATCGGCCGCCGCCGCTACGCTCGAACACAGGACGATCGCGAGGGCGAGCACTGCCCGCGCGCACCAGGTTGCCCGCGCCACCACGGCCGCCTCGGACAGCGCGCGGCCGGCGAGGTTCCGGCGGCGGTCGGAAAAAAAAACCGCGGGTTCAGCCCGGCTCGAGCAGGAACGGGTAGGTGACCTTGACGTTGCCCATCCCCGGCGGCGGCGCCGGGAAGCGCCAGCGCCCCACCGCGCGCACGACACAGGCCTCGACCGTCGCATCGTCCAGGGTCGACTCGGCCACGGTCGCCTCGGTCGCGCGACCGCGGTCGTCGATCACGAAGCTGACCGAGATGCGTCCGCGCAGATCGGGCTTGCGCATCAAGCCTTCGTTGTAGCACTCGCGGACCTCGCCGATGTGCGCGCGCACGACCCGGCGGATGACGTCGCGGTCGATCGAGCCGACGATCTCGGCGCGCAGCGACGACGGCGACGTGGGCGCCTCGGGCTTGGTCGTGCCCGGCCGCGGCGCCTTCGCGATCGGGGCCGGGCTCGGGGTCGGGGCCGTCGCGGGCGCGTCGTCGACCACCAGCGCGATCGGCAGCTGCAGCTCGGCCGCGGGCACGTCGATGGTCTTGCGCCACGGCTGGAAGCCCGCGCGCGTGACAGCGATCTCGTGTGGACCCGCGGGCAGGTTCGCGGCGACGAAGGGCGTGGGCCCCACGATCGCGCGGCCGTCGATGGTCACGCTCGCGTCGGGCGGACGCACGTCGATCACGAGGTGACCCACGCGCTCGAGCAGCTCGTCGCCCGCGACCACGACCGGGCCGGGCTGCGGCGCGCTGGCCTCGGGGTGATCGCGGCCGCGGCACTGGCGCGGGCGCGTCGGTGTCACCGTTGCGGCCCGGTCGCACCAGCGTGATCACCAGGGCGGCCGCGGCCGCGGCCGCGGCGAAGACCGCCGCGCCGGTCACCAGCGCCGACGATCGGCGATCGGCGATCACCACCGGCGGTTGGATCACCACACCCCACGCATCCGCGAGAGCACACGCGACGAGAGATCGGAAGGTACGTCGGGCACGGTCCACTCCTCCAGCCAGGGTCGGGGCAACAGCGCGTCGTCGGGCGACGCCTGTTCGTCATCGGTCACGGTGCACCTCGGACAGTCGACGTTGCAGCGCGGCGCGGGCCCGCCACAGGCGGGACTTCACGGTCCCGAGATCGAGCTCGAGGATCGCGGCGATCTCCTGCACGACAGCTCGTGGAACGCTCGCAGCACGAACGCGGCGCGGATCTCGGGCTCAGGTGTTCGACCGCCTCGGTGATCGCGGCGCCCAGCCGTTCGCGCTCGAGCGCGGCGTCGGGTCGCTCGAGCGCGACCAGATCGCACTCCGACAGCGGCGCAGCGTCGCCCCGCGCGCGACGCAGCTCGCTGATCGCCGTGCGCGCGGCGATGGTCAGCACCCACGTCGACAGCGACGCGCGATGATCGAGGTCGTAGCGCGGCAAGCCTCGCAGCACGCCCAGCAGCGCGTCCTGGGCCACGTCCTGGGCCACGCCGGCGGCCCGCGCGACCCAGGATGCGGCAGACCAGCGACCATACCGGTTGCTCGAAGCGACGCAGCACCGCGGCCGGGCCCAGTCCTCCCCGGCGCACGCCGCCGAGCGGGCGGCGGTCGAGCTTGTCGTCGCCGGCCGGGACCGGCCGCAGGTGCGCGACATGGGGCACGTCGGGGTTCTCGCCTGGCCGGCACGAAGGTTCCCTGGGGCGGAAACCGGCGGCCGGCCCAGAGCCCCGCGCGGAACCGGCGGCGGCGCGGCGACACTGTCGGGTGTGACCCGTCGCGTCCGCGCCCCCGCCGTGTCCTCGCCCTCGCGCTCACGGCGTGCGCCGCCGCCGGGCGTCACCGCGGCGGCGTCGGGACCACCGCGATGCCGGTCCGGTCGTGCCCGACGGCGCCGCGCCGATGCGCGAGGGCAACGAGTTCCTGCGGCTCGACGTCGATCTCGACGCGCGCTACCCGTTGCACGCGAAGATCGTCCGCGCGGGCAACCTCTACCTGGAGCACGCCGGCGGGCCCATCAATGATCCGAGCGGCCGCGGCACCTTGGTCGAGGTCCGCGTGCTCGACCCGGATCGCAGCAGCGATCCGATCCGTCCGCGGGTGCTGTGCGAGAGCGCGACCGAGCGGGTCGCGGTGCACGTCGACGTCGACGATCTGGCGCTGGTTGCCACCGCGCGGGCGATCGCGGTCTCCGGCGGTACCCCGCCCGAGACACTGCCGGAGTCCATGGGCGGCATCGTGCTCGCGCCCGGTGCGGTGCTGCGACCCTCGAGTGCGCTCGACGGGGAGCTCGTGCACGTCGATCTCGATCGACCGGGCTTGCACGGTGGTGGCTGGGTGCGGCGCGATCGTGTCGACTACGCGTTCGAGCCCGGTGTTGCCGGCGAGGCCAACGCGGGCGATGGCCAAGGCGATCACCGCCTGCGCCACCGTCGCGGCTATGCCCGGCGGCGCGCCGCTGGCCGAGCTCACGCCGCAGGGCGTGGCGCTGCAGGTCTTCGCCATCGGCACCGCGGTCGGCGAGCAGGCGCTGGTGCGGCTCGAGCTCGACGACGCCCACGTCGTCGGTTGGATCCCCACCACCGCGCTGGGCGCCGACGTGCTGCCGCAGGCCGGCATTACGCATGCGCGCGCCGACCGTCTCGGGCCCTGACCTCGTGGGTGAGGGCGCCAGCGTCGCGTTGACGCGCGGCACGATCCTGCGCGGCACGGCGCTGCGTCGCGCGGTCGGGGTCGTCACCCAGGACGCTCGCTTCGCCTGCGTCGAGGGCTGCGACGGCGATGCGCCGGTGGTGCGTGTGCCCGCGTGCACCGGTGTGCTCGAGCTGACCGCCGCGCGCGGAGCCTGACGCACGCGGGCGCGCACGCGCGGCGCGATCGAGCACGATCGCGCTCGGTTCGCGATCCGAACGTGGCCGCGATCGCACTCACGGCGCGCGATCGCGGCTTCCGCAGGGTCCGTGTGGCTGCGACAATGCCTGCTGGACGACTCCGGCCGTGTCGATCGTGCTCTCGCGCGCGTTGCTGCTGTTCGCGACCTCGGCCGGAACGCCGGCGCCGACGTCGATCCCGATCGTGCACGATGCCAGCTCGCTGTTCCTCGCGCGCACCGAGGTGCCGCGGTTGGCCGCGCCGACCTGGCAGGTCCACGCGCTGCGTCCGCGCGACTCGATCGCGCGGGTGGCCGCGCGCTGGGGCGTGAGCGCGGCGGCGCTGCGGCGATGGAACCGACTCGACGCCGGCGAGGAGCCCGCGAGCCATCGCCGCACGCTCGCGGTGCTGTCCGATCGCAGCCCGCCGCCGCCGCGACGCATCGCCTACGTCGTGCAAGACGGCGAGGACTGGGACGACGTCGCGGCCAAGCTGCGGCTTTCGGCGCGCGCGCTGCGGGCGAGCGCGCCCCGGCGCACGAGCCTGGCGCCGGGATCCCACGTGTTGGCGTGGATCGATCCGCTCGAGGGCCCCAGCTTCGAACCCGACGCGCCCGACGTCGACACCGCAATGACCGTCGCCGCGGGTGGCCGCAGCGTCGGCCTGCCGCAGCGCGGCCGGCTCGAGCAGGGCGTGCGGCTGCCCGACAGCCCCCTGTGGACGCAGCTGCACCCGACGCGCGCGTTCGGCAGCAGCCACACCATCGAGACGGTGCGCCGCGCCTTCGCGATCCTGCGCAACGACATCGGCTACCGCGGCGAGGTCACCGTCGGCGCCTTGAGCCGGCCCCACGGCGGCCGCTTCCCGCCCCATCGCTCGCACCAGTCGGGCCGCGACATCGACGTGCGGCTGCCGCTGCGGCCGGGCCTGCAGGACGTCCGCCACCCGCGTGCCGACGACATCGACTGGTACGCCGCTTGGGCCATCGTCGACGCGTTCCTGCGCACCGGCGAGGTCGAGGCGATCTTCCTCGAGCTCGGTCGCCACGAGAAGCTCTACACAGCCGCGCGTGCGCTCGGGGTCGAGCGCGAGCGGCTGCACGGCCTGCTGCGGTGGGGCAACTGGAACGGCGACGTGATCGTGCGCCACAGCGACGGCCACGACACCCACGTGCACATCCGCATCCGCTGCGGCGCCGACGAGCCGCGCTGCCGCAGCGAGGGTCGCGACGGCGCGTGAACCGGCTCAGTCTTCGAAGCGGAAGCTCCGCTTCCTCTTCCCGCGCCGGCCAAGCCGTCGCGGGTCCTTTCGCTTCCGGTCGCTGTCGCGACGAGAGGCCGTCCGCATACGCTGATGGCCTCTCAGCGGCCGTAGCCCGCGGCCTGCAGCTGCGACGCGACCTCGTCGAAGCGGCGATCGATCCACGGCAGCACGTAGTCGTCGAAGTGGGCCTCGATCTGCGGCCAGCTGTAGTCGACGCCGCAACCATCGTAGTGATAGCGCGGGTCGGACCGCATCTCGTCGAGGATGAAGCCGTGCAGCGCCACCGCGCGCTCGCGCAGCCCCAGCGCGGCGAACGCGTCGTAGACCTGCCACAGTCTTTCCGCGAACGCGGCCTTGCACGCGGGCTCGGCCATGCACCGCTGCGGCAGCAGCGAGGTGCTGGCGAAGACATCGGGCGCGGGCCCCAGCTGCAACACGAACGCGGCGTCGCAGGTGTCCGCGAACGTACGCAGGATGCCGTCGGCCGAGCCGTGATCGATCAGCGCGAAGCGGTCGTCGCTGGGATCGTGGTAGACGCGGTAGCTGTTCTGGTTGAGGAAGTAGCCGTCGCCCGAGCCCAGGAACATGGTCGCGGCCCACAGCGACAGGAAGCCGTCGAAGTCGAAGAAGCCCTCGATCTCGGGGTAGAAGCCGCCCGGCGGTAGGGCCTGCACGCGATCGACGAAGCTGTGCAGCAGCGCCCAGTCGGTCGCGTCGCGGTCGGTCGCGGGCTCGCTGCAGGCGTCGGGTGGTCCGAACTCCTGCTCGAAGCAGGCATGGTCGGGCCCGGCGTCCGGCGGCGGCGAGGTCACACCGTCGGGCGGGATGCTGTCGGCGACCAGGTCGCAGTGGCAGCCGGCCTCGTACATCATGCCGTCGTTCGAGTCGAACCATCGCGAGAGGAACTGGCGATCGATGGTCTCCGCGACCACGACGATGCCGGTGTACTCGCCGTCGATGGTCAGCCGCGCCCACGACGTACGCGGCTGCGGCACGTCGAGCGCGCGGTACAGCTCGCCCGCCAGCGGGATGCGCACGAACGAGGGGTCCTGGCGCATGTTGAGCAGGTTGAGCCGCTTCTGGCCTGCGACCGTGCGCGGCTCGGCGCAGGTGCCCGACGCGGGATCGTCCCACGCGAAGTCGAGCCGCAGGCTGGGCTTGCCCGCGAGGGATTCGGCAGTGCCGTTGCCGCGCGCGCGCACGCCGACGTGCTCGAAGCGTTCGCCGTCGATGGTCACGGTGCCGGCGTAGGTATTGCGCTCGTGCGGCGCGCAGATGATCGGCGTGACGGCCTCGGCGTCGATGGCCGCGCGGCTCTCGGGCGACAGCTCCACCTCGATCTCGTGGATCACCGCGGGGTCGAACCACGCCGCGGTCGCGGGCGCGGCCTGGTTGGCGGCGCCGGGCGTGGCCAGGGTCGCGGTCGGCGCGCCGGTGCCGTCCGGCAGGCGGCCCCAGGCCTGCTCGGGGGCCGCGGGCGCGGGCGCCTGCAGCGAGTCGATCACGCGCGCGGCGTCGTCGATCAGCACCGCCGCCTCGCTGTCGCAGCGCAGGCCGAAGTCCTGGGGTCGCGCGAGCGCGAAACCACCGGGCGGCAGCGTGTCGAGGTCGAAGCCCGCGCGGTGGTCGTCGCGCCCGGCCGCGTCGCCGACCCACAGCCCGTCGAGCTCGACCGGCACGTCGCCGAGGTTGACGACCTCGACGAAATCCTCGCCGTCGCAACGCACCTCGTTGATCACAAGCGGTGGCAGCGCGCCGCCGCCGTCGTCGTCGCTGGCCTCGCCATCGCCCGCGCCCGCGCCGTGGCAGCCGCCGACGAGCCACGATGCCAGCCACAGCTGCCGCACGGACGCCACCTCGACTTGGTAGCCGCCGCGCCGGCGTGGTTCGGTCGCCGCGTCAGCCCGCGGACTTGCGCGGCGGCGGCAGCGGCGTGAAGCGGTCCATTGCGGCGCGCGTGAGCGCGGGGGTGTGCCGCACGAGGGTGTAGATGGCCGGATAGATGATGCGCGCGCGACGGCGCTCGATCGCGCGGCGGATGCGGTGCGCGAGCACGGCGGGTACGCCCTCGGGCAGCAGCTTCACCGCGGCGGTCGGCGGCACGATGTCGTAGGCCGCGCGGGCCATCGGCGTGTCGACCGGGCCGGGGTACACCGTGACCACGGTGATGCCGGTGTGGCGCAGCTCGCCGCGCAGCACCTCGGACGCGGCGGCGAGCCCGGCGCTGCGCGCTGTAGTGCGTCATGCCCGGGGTCGGCGCGAGCGCGCGCCGAGGCCAGGTTCACGATCGCGCCGCGATCGCGCGCGATCATCTCCGGCAACACCGCCTGGATCAGCGACAGCGGCGTGAGCAGGTCGACCTCGAACATCGCGCGCATCTCGGCGATCAGGATCTCGACGGTGCGCGCGACGATCTGCACGCCCGCGTTGTTGACCAGCACGTCGACCGGACCGCACGCGGCCACCGCGGCGGGCAACCACGAGCTCGCCTGGGCCGGGTCCGACAGATCGGCGATCACCGGGTGGACCGCGGCGCCGAGCTCGTCGACCAGCTCTTGCAGCAGTGCGCCGCGGCGCGCGACCGCGGTCACCGCCGCGCCGGTGCCGACGAACTCGCGCACCAGCGCGCGGCCGATGCCGCTCGAGGCCCCGGTCACGATCACGTGGGTCATCCGCGGCAGCCCTCCGGTTCGGCGTCGAACGCCACCAGGTCGCGCTCGAAGCCCGCGACGATCTCGGCGCCGGCGCGCACGAGCACCGCGTCCGACCACAGTCAGCAGCTTGCCCTGGGCCAGACCCAGCGGTGCGTGGCACAGGTGGCGCCCGTCGTCGGCGGCGAGCCACATCAGCGTGAGCACCGTGTCGTCGCTGCCGGTGTCGCCGACGATCGCGAGGTTGCGACCGGTCGCGACCGCGAGGCTCTGCGCGCGGGTGGGGCTGCGCCACAGCTCGTCGCGGGGCGACAGCGCGTAGGTGAAGCCGGCCGCGCTGGTGATCCACGCGTCGCCGTGCTCGCCCACCGCCAGCGCGAACGGTGGATCGGTGGCGTCGGACACCGGCAGCGGCCGCGTGCCACAGCACGCAGCCGTCGGGCGCGGCGGCCTCGGGCCGCTCGGTGATCTCGACGTCGCGCAGCCACTGCGGCGTGGGCGTGATCGGCCACGTCGCCGGCGCGACGGTGCCGGTGCAGGCACCTGGCGCCAGCCCGACGACGTCGCCGTCGGCCGCGACCACGAGCGCGTCGCGGTGGCCCTGGGCCCACGACAACGTCACGCGGGCCGCGAGTGTGGTGCGGACGGTCGCGTCGTCTTCGATCACGAGCGCGAGCGACTGCTGCGGATCGACGATCGCGAGGCTACGGCCGGCCCCGCGCGAGGGCCTGGGCGCGAGCTCGGCCAGCGCGGCGATCGGCGGCCCCGCGACGATGCACGCCGGGCCGCCACGCGGCGCCGGCTTGGCCGCGCACGCCGCCGGGTTCACGCGCACGATGCGACCGCGATCGTCGACCATCGCGAGCGTCTCGCCATCGCCCGTCATCGCGCGGATCGAGGCCTCGCCACCGTCGTCGCCTGCGAGCGCGGGCACGCGGGTCCGCCAGCGCTCGGCGCCGTCTGCGAGCGCGAGCGCGATCACCTCGTCACCGACCGCGACCACGACGGTGTCGCCGACCAGCTCGAGCCCGGCGCCCTGGGCCGGCAGGCCGTGGTGCCAGCGCCGGTCGCCGTGGGCGAGCGCGACCAGCTGCACCGGGGTGCCGTCGGGATCGGGCGCCTCGATCACGGACTCGACCACCACGACGCCGTCGGCCGTGCCGACGAGGTTGCCGATCTCACCGGGGACCTTCGCGCGCCAGCGCGGAGCCGGGCCCGCGGGCACCGACTCGGGCAGCACCGGCTCACCGAAGGCCTCGGCGAGGATCCGCTCGCACCGATCGCCACGCAGCAGCGCACCGGCGCCCAGACAGTCGAGCGCCTCGTCGGGCCACGCCATGCAGCGCTCGATCATCTCTTGCTTTTGCGCGCCCAGCTCATGGGTCAGGCTGGCCTCGTCGACGTCGCCGCCCTCGAGCCCGGCGGCCATGCCCCGCGCGACCATCACGCCTGCTTGCAGCGTGCGCGTCACGACCTCGTCGCAGCGCTCGCGCTTGCTCGGCGGTGCGGCCGCGGCAGCAGACGCAGGGTCGGGCGCGCGGTTGCACGCGAGCAGCGGGAGCACGGCGAGCACGAGCGAGGGCGGACGGGACGGCACGGTACGCGTGACCTCGGGCACCGCGTCGGGCGCGGCCCGTGCACCATAGCCGTTTCGCCGCGGGCGCGGCCGCGCCGGGTGCCGGCCCGCGACGGTTTCTTCCCCAACCCCGGCCCGATGCGCTACCTGATCGGGAACCCCCGTGCGTCGCCGTAGCCTGTTCGCGCTCGCCCTCCTCGCGCCTGCGTCCTGCGACGCGCCTCCCGACGTCACGCGCGACGATCCCCAGACCGGTGCGCTCGAGGCGATCGAGTACGTCGCGAGCGATCGCCCGACCGAGCACACCCCCGCGAGCGACCCTGCCGCGGTGCCCGCTGCGGTCGAGCCGCCGCGCACCGCGACCGATGCCGCACCGCCCGCGCCACGCACGGCGGTGGCGGTGCGCATCGCTCGACAGATGCTGATCCTGCGCGATGCGCCCGATCCCGGCGCGCCGATCCGCGGGCGCATCCCGATCGGCGAGGCCTTCGAGGTCTTCGGCTACGTCGACGGCCCCGACTGCGGCGGCAAGGGCTGGGGCGACGTGGGCGAGGGCGCGTTCGTGTGCCTCGAGCCGACGCGGCGGGGCCAGGACGCGACGCCGCGGATGTTGCCGGAGCTGCGCGATGGTGATCTGGCGCCGTTCTTCTACGCCAAGGTCCGCAGCGGCCAGGTCGCGCGCCGCTGGGCCTCGCTCGCGGCGTGGCAGGCGGGCGAGCCCCACCTCGACGTGCTCGAGCCCGAGCACGACTACGCCTTCGTCACGCGGCGGCGCAGCAAGGGCGAGCTGGTGCTGATCGACGCCGACGATCGCGTGGTCCTGGAGAAGGAGGTCACGCGCTATCGGCCCAGCCGCTTCGAGGGCCGTGACCTCGCCAGCGACCCGCTGCCGGAGGGACAGATGCTGGCGTGGACCGTGACGTGGCCGACCACGCCGATCATGGCCGCGCCCGCGGAAGACGCGACCGTGCAGCTGCAGCAGGACTACCAGGCCGAGCTGCTGCTGCAGCCGACCGCGGATCCCGAGTGGTTCGCGGTCCAAGGCGGCGGCTTCGTGCACGACAAGCACGTCGGTCGCATGGCCCTGGTCGCGCCGCCAGCCGACGTCGCCGACGACGAGCTGTGGATCGACGTGGAGCTCGAGGAGCAGGTGCTCACGGTGATGCGTGGCAGCGCGCCGCTGTTTTCGACCCTGGTGTCGACCGGCTTCAAGGGCCCCACACCCAAGGGCCTCTTCCGCATCTGGATGAAGCAGGCGATCGGACAGATGCAGTCGCGGCCCGACGCCGAGGAGAGCTACAACGTCGAGGCGGTGCCGTTCGTGCAGTACTTCTCGGGCAACTTCGCGTTGCACGGCGCGTTCTGGCACTACCGCTTCGGTCATCGCATCTCGCACGGCTGCGTGAACCTCTCGCCGCGCGATGCCCGTCGCGTGTACGAGATGACCACGCCGCACGCGCGCCCGGGTTGGTTGCACGCCTTCGAGGGCGAGCGCGACCTGGGCACCACGGTGCGCATCCGCAAGGGCGACACGCCGGTCGAGGACAAGCGCGAGGCCGTGCGGCGCTTCGACGGCTGACGCGACGCCTGGCGATCGCGCCGGCTAGAACCGGACCGTGACGCTGGCGCGCGTGGGGCTGCCGCGCAGCTCGATGCGGCTCTTGCGGGTGCCGATCACCACCAGCGCGATGCCGCTGCCGGCGGCTGCCAGACCGGTGACCAGCAGCGACGCGCCGCCGGCGGTGGTGTTCCAGCGGAACGCGCAGTTGCCGAAGCGATCGACGTTGGCGCCGGAGCAGTCGCGCTTCACCGGGCGCTCGTCCATCGCCAGCATCGCGATGCCGCCGACGACCGCGCCGGCGCCGACGCCCAGCAACGACCAGCCGGCGATGCGCATGCCTGCAGCGCGGCGGTCCGGGCTGAGCTCGAGCCGCAGGGTCTCGTGCTCGCCCGGGGTGAGCTCGACCTCGCGACCCCGGCTGTGGTGCCCGCGCTTGCGCAGCTGCACCGAGTGCGCGCCGGGATCGACGCGGGTCTCGAGCGGCGACACGCCCACGAGCCGGCCGTCGACCCAGACCTCGGCGCCCGGCGGTTGGCTCATCACGATCAGGCTGGCGTCGCGGTCCGGTGGCGATGCCCACAGCTCGACCGCGGCCTCGGCCGCGCGCGCGCCGGCTTCCTTCGGCGTGCAGACCTCGCAGCTGAGCTCGCGGCTCGCGAGGATCTCACCGCTGGCGTCGCGCACCGACACCGCGAGGTCATAGTCGCGCTCCGCTCGGCGAAGCGCACGTGGATCCTCGCGCTCGAGCCCTCGGCCTCGGTGCACTCCGCCGATGTGCAGGTGCGCAGCTGGGCGTCGCGTGCGCTCAGGCGCGTGGCCAGCTCGTTGCGCAGCGCGGCCTCGAAGCTGGAGGAGAGCCGCTCGCCGACCTCGCCCTGCGGCTCGACCGGCTCCAGCGCCACCGCGGAGCCGTCGGGGGCCCCGGAGTAGGCGAGGGTCGAGAGCAGCCACGCTGCCAGCACGAATTCAGCGTAGGGGGCGTCGCGCGCGGCCGCCAGTGAAAATGCGGTTGCGGCGGCGTCGGGGCGCGAAATCGGGGGGCGCGAGTGCGACCGGGTCGTCGCCTTGCCGCGCGTGGGCGACCCCGCGGCACCTGCGTCGGCAGGTCGTCTCGGTGGCCGCGCTCACCGATTCGCAGCCGGCGCGCGCGCGCGGCGGTCCGGCGGGCGCGGGCGCTCGCGGCCGTGGCGTCGGCGATCGGCCTACCTGCTCGCACGCGAGCGCCGATCCAACGACGCGCGCCGTCCACCGATGGGCCGCATCGATGCTCGTTGCGCACGTCCGCTGCGAGATCCGCGGCCCGAGGTCGTGTCGCGATCGCGTCGCACGCGATGATCCCCGCGCCGCGATCTGCCATCATGCGATGGTGGTGCAACCCGTCAGCGGTGCGGGACGCAGCGTGACGACGGATGCGGCTCGCCCCGGCTGGTCGCATCCGTTCGGCGACGTCGTGGTCGGCGGTGTGCCCAAGGCGATCGAGCTGCGCCTCGATGCCAGCATCGCCGATCCCAGCCGCGACGAGGCGCGCGTGGTCGAGCTGCAGCGGACGCTCGCGCGCGTGAGCGCACCCGAGGTCGCGCAGATCCGCAACGTGCGGGTCGAGGCCGGGCGCCTGATCCTGCGCTTCGATGCGTTCGCGGGCACGCCGGTCTCGGAGCTGGTCGGCAGCGGCCGCCCCGCGGCTGCACGGGTGATCGCGATCGTCCACGGGGTCGCGCGCGCGCTCGCGGCAGCACACCGCGAGGGTGCGCTGCATCGCGGGCTCTCGGCCGCGAGCGTGCTGGTGGGTCCGCGGGACGAGGTGCGCGTGCTCGACTTCGGCGTGGGCCTGCTGCTCAAGCAGGACTCGAACGCGCGCGCGCTCAAGCTCGACCCGCTGACGCCCGAGCGCGTGTTCGGTCTGCCGCCGGCGGCGGCCGACGACGTGTACCTGCTGGGATGCCTGGGGTACTTGCTCGCGACCGGCGAGCCGCCGCTGGTCGACGACGACGCTGCACGGCTGCGTCGGCGGCACGCGATCGAGGATCCCCCGCGGCTGGCGCGGACGCCCAACCTCGCGATCCCGTCGTCGCTCGCGAAGCTGATCGATCGCTGCCTCGCCAAGGATCCCGAGGATCGCTTCGAGTCGATCGAGGCGCTCGTCGCCGAGCTGCCGCCGCTGCCTGCCGCCGCGGTCGCGCCGCTGCTGGGCGCGGGCGCACGCGTGCCGCCGCCACCACCGACCGCAAAGCCGCCGGTGGTCGGCAAGCCTGCGTCGGAGCGCTCGTCGCCGGTGGTCGGCAAGCCTGCGTCGGAGCGCTCGTCGCCGGCGGCGGACAAGCCTGCGTCGGAGCGCTCGTCGCCGGCGGCGGACAAGCCTGCGTCGGAGCGCTGTCGCCGGCGGTGGACAAGCCTGCGTCGGAGCGCTCGTCGCCGGCGGTGGACAAGCCTGCGTCGGAGCGCTCGTCGCCGGCGGCGGACAAGCCTGCGTCGGAGCGCTCGTCGCCGGCGGCGGACAAGCCTGCGTCGGAGCGCTCGTCGCCGGCGGTGGACAAGCCTGCGTCGGAGCGCTCGTCGCCGGCCGCGGCGGCGCCGGCCACCGTTCTCGCGACGCCGTCGACCGAGCCCAGCGATCCCGCCGCACCACCGGCAGCCGCGCGACCGCGCGGCGTGTCCGAGGCCTCCGATCTGCTCCGCGCACGGGCGATGCGCAGCGCGGCGCGTGTGCCCACGGGTCCCAACGAGATCGTGCAGACCGCCGCCGGTGCCGTGGCCCAGCTGCGGGCGGAGCTGCCGACACCCGCGGCCGAGCCGCCGCCGTCGGGCGCGAGCACGGCGCCGAGCCCCGAGCCGGCCCAAAGCGCGAGCAAGCCCGCGACCGATCGCGTGATGGCGCAGACGTCGTTCATCTCGGCGCCCATCGTGGTCGCGCAGGGGCCGAGCCCGCGCACGCGCGCGATCGCGGCGGCGGCGGCCCTGCTGCTCGCGTGCGGCGTCGCGGTGGTTTGCCCTGCGGCCCGGGGACGACGACGCTGCCGTCCGCGGCGGCGAGCCCGAGGTCGCGCTCGCGTTGTCGCAGCGCGAGACCGGCGTGCCTGCGCCCGAGGACGCGATCCCGTCGAGCGCTGCGACGCCACCGGCGGCGACCCCTGGGCCCGCGCCCACCGAGGGCGCCGCCGCGGTGCCGGTCGCGGCCCCGGTCGCGGCCCCGGTCGCGGCCGCGCTCGAGGGCGACGCGCTGCCGCTCGATCCGCTCGCCGAGCTCGACGCGGCCGACGAGACCGGCGAGCTCGAGCCCGTCGCCGCCGGCGGCGACGCGCCGGCGCGCGTGGCCGAGCTGCTCGCCGGCGCACAGACGGCGCGCCGCGAGGGCCGTCGCGCCGAAGCGATCAGCGCATACAAGGAAGTCGCGGCGCTCGACCCCGACAACCTGCAGGCGCTCGAGGCTCTCACGCGGCTCGCGTTCGATCGCGCCGACTTCGCCCAGGCGGTGCGGTGGGGCAAGCGCGCCGCCGCGGTCTCGCCGGGTAGCGCCCGCGTTCGCATTGCCCTGGGGGACGCGTACTTCAAGCTCGGGCGCCGCGACGATGCCCGCGCCCAGTACGAGAAGGCCGCGAAGCTCGGGCACAAGCTCGCGGCGCGGCGGCTCGCGATGGTCGGCGGTGGCTGACCCAGGGATGTGAAGATCCGCACCGGTTTTCGGGCGGAACCATCCGCGCACCCGCGGCACGGTCCCCACGAGTACGGCGAGATGCGGGGTCCGTGTTGGGGCCCCACCGCTCGACGTGCTTCGATCACCATCCCCAAAAAGCCCGCGTCTTCTCGCATCGTTGGGATGCGAGGGGGCGCGGGCTCCCCCATGCGCACGGCTCCGGTCGCCACGCTCGCCGTGGCCGGGGCCGCGTGCGACCGATATGCTCCGGCCCGACGCGTCGTTGTCGCGTCCGTCCCCGATGTCCGTCCGCGTTCTGCACGCTGCGACCCCCTGGAGTGGACTCCTCGAGCAGCCCACCGACGCGGCGGCCACACCCGCGAGCGTGCCGTGGGATCAGCTGATCGAGCAACACTCGCGGCGGGTCGTGGTCGCGCTGCTGGCCCGCGGGGTCCCGCTCGATCGGGCCAAGGATCTCGCCGACGACGCGTGGGTGCGCATCATCCAGCAGCACCGCGCCGGACGCCTGCCCGAGCTGAAGATCCCCGGCATCGTGATCATGCAGGCGCTGTTCCTCGCGCGCGATGCCCAGCGCGTGGCCATGCGCCGCGCCAACGTCGAGACCCGCCTGGGCGGCGATCTCGGCATGCACGGCGAGACCCCCGACGTCGAGCACCAGCTGCTCGCGCGCGAGCAGCTGCGGCGCATCGAGAAGGTCGTGGAGGCCGCCTCGCCCACCGCGCGCCGCGTGTTCGAGCTGTCGTGGGGTGACGCGAACAAGAGCGCCGAAGAGGTCGCGGCCGAGATCGGCATCTCGCTGCAGCGCGTCCGCCAGATCACCTGCGAGCTGCGCAAGCGCATCCGCGCGGCGTTGGGAGGCCCGGCCGATGGCTGAGCGCCACCTCGACGACGCGCAGCTGTTCGCGTTCGTGCGCGGCGAGCTCTCCGACGCCGACGCGCTCGGGCTCGAGCGACACGTCGGCGAGTGCCCGCCGTGCGCCGAGCGTCTGCGTCACCACGCGTGGCTCGAAGTCGCCATGACCGAGGCCGCCGGTGGCGTGGCGAGCACGCCGGTGCCCTTGCGTCGCCCCGAGCCCCGTCGCACGCGCTCGCGCCCCGCCGGCCTCGCGCTCGCGGCCTCGCTGGTGCTGGGCCTGGGCCTGCCGTCGCGGTGGATCGATCTCGGCGGCATGATCGGCACCGAGTCGCCGGTGCTCGCGCGCGCGGCCAGCCGCGACGCGACCAGCCTGGAGGCGCCGGCGTGCGACGTGCCCGATGGCTTCGGCGGCCCGCTGTGCCCCGATCCGATCATCGAGCAGCCCGGTGCGATCGCGATGTCGATGCCCGAGCCCGGCATCGACGAGCCCTTCGATGCGCTCGAGGGCGGCTTCACCGAGGACGACGGCACCACCGTCGGGCTCGCGTGCGACCCCGACCCGCTCGATGGCTGAGCCCGGCGTGATTGCGGCGCGCGTGCGGCTTCAGCCGCGGGCGCGCGCCGCTGCGCCGTAGCGCGTGCCGAGCATCGCGCACAGCGACTCGAGCGCGAGCTGGTCGACCTCGCGGAACGCCGCCGGCAGATCCGAGTCGAGATCGAGCACGGCGATGCACTCGCCGCCGGGGTCGAGCACCGGCACGACCAGCTCGGAGCGCGTCGTCGACGAGCACGCGATGTGATCCGCGAAGGCCTCGACGTCGTCGACCCGCTGGCTGCGTCGGGTCCGCGCCGCCGCCCCGCACACGCCGCGCGAGAACGGGATCCGCAGGCAGCCGTGACCGCCCTGGTACGGCCCCACCGCGAGCAGCTCGGGCGCGATCACGCGGTAGAACCCGGTCCAGTGGTGGTGCGCGAAGCCGTGGTGCAGCTCGCACGCGACCGTGGCCATGGCGGCGACCCAGTCGTCTTCGCCTTCGAGCAGGGACTCGAGGGTCGCGCGTACCAGCGCGTGGTGCTCGCGGCGGGCACGGTCGTCGGCGTCGGCGGCCAGCGGCTCGATCATCGACGCCATCGATCGCACGGGGCCCGACCGGTGGGCAACGGCGGGTCCGCCGCCGGGCCGTGATGCGCAACCCGTGGCAAGGCCGTCGTGCCCGGCGCGATTGTCGGCTATCGTCGTTTTGTGACCGTCCGCGCCCTGGCCTCCTGCAGCCTGCTCGCCGCGCTCGCCCTGCCGGGCGCGTCGGCGGCCGCCACCCGCACGCCGCTGCTCGACGCGGGGCAGCGCGTGCGAACGCCCACCGGCGAGTCGGTGCAACGCGAGCGCGCGGTGAGCTGGGGCGCGGCGACCGGCCGCGCGAGCGCCACGCGAATCGACGCGCTGCGGGCCGAGCTCGGGCCGCTGTGGATCGCGTGGGACGACCGCACGCAGACGCCCCATCGCATCGCGCTCGCAGGTGTGCCCGTGCCCGGTGCGATGGCCTCGCCCGCGATCGCCGAGGCCGCGGCGTGGGACGTGCTGCAGCGTCACCTGCCGCTTCTGGCCCCCGGCAGCCGCGCGTCGGACTTCGTGCTGGTCGCCGACGACCTGTCGGCCGGCATCCGCTCGATCGGCTTCGCGCAACACGTCGACGGTGTGCCGGTGCGCGGCGGCCAGCTCCACGTGCGCTTCAAACACGACAAGCTGGTGATGATCGGATCCGACGCGCTGCCGCACGTCCGCGTGCGCACGCCGGTGGCCACCGTGGCGCCGGCCGACGCCCACGCCCGTGCGCGCAGCTGGATCGACGCCGATCTGCCGGGCGCACGCGCGAGCACGCGCCACGAGGCGCTCGAGATCCTGCCGCTTCATCGCGCGGACGGTCGCATCGACTACGCGCTCGCGCTGCCGGTTGTGGTCGAGGTCGAGGCGCCGCGCAGCCGCTGGCGCGTGTGGCTCGACGCCGAGACCGGCGCGCCGCTGGCCCGGCAGCAGGAGCTGCACTTCGACAACGCCGGCATCGTGTACCGCGTGCCGGTGCGCTCGCCGCAGAATCCACCGGGGGACTACGGCGCGCCGTTCGTGCAGCTCGAGGTCGACGGCGTGCCGCTTGTGACCGACGGCGCCGGCGTGTTCGAGTTCACGACCCAACCGGGCGCCGGCAACAACTCGCCGACCGGGCCGTTCGTGGACATCGTCAACGAGGCCGGGCCGCTGGCGAGCCAGAGCTTCGTCGCGTCGCCCGGCAGCGGCTGGGTCTGGTCCGCCGGCGCCGACGACGAGCTCGATGCGCAGCTGGCCGCGTTCGTGCACCTGTCCACGGTCAAGGCCTACGTCCGCGGCATCGCGCCGGATCTGGCGTGGCTCGACGGGCAGATCCAGGGCCACGTCAACGTCGACGACGAATGCAACGCGATGTCGGACGGCGACTCGGTGTTCTTCTACCGCGCGAGCGCGACGTGCGAGAACACCGGTCGCATCGCCGACGTGGTCTACCACGAGTTCGGCCACTCGGTGCACCACCAGTCGATCATCCCCGGGGTCGGCTTCTTCGACACCGCGCTGTCCGAGGGCACCTCGGACTACCTGTCGATGACGATCATCGGCGAGTCCGGTCTCGCGCGCGGCTTCTTCTACGACGGCACGCCGCTGCGCGGGCTCGATCCGCCGGACTACGAGTACCACTGGCCCGAGGACCGCGGCGAGGTCCACGACGAAGGCCGCATCATCGGCGGCGCGCTGTGGGACCTGCGCAAGGCCATGATCGCGAAGTACGGTCAGTCGCTCGGCGTCTTCGCCACCGATCGCATCTGGTACGAGTCGACCCGGCGCGCGGTCGACATCCCGTCGATGTACATCGAGGCGCTGGTGGTCGACGACGACGACGGCAACCTCGCCAACGGTACGCCCAACGTCTGCGAGATCGATGCGGCCTACGGTCCGCACGGCCTGTTCAGCATCGGCGAGGCCGCGGAGACCGTGACCGCCGAGGTCACCGCAGACGGGATCGCCGTCTCGGTGCAGGCGGCCCTGCCCAACCATCCGCAGTGCCCGGTCGCGGCCGCGCCGACCCTGGCGTGGCGCCGCGAGGGCGAAGAAGAGGGCAGTGCGATCGACATGACGCCGGGGCAGGGCGTGTGGTCGGCGGTGATCCCGGCCCAGGCCGCGGGCACGGTCGTGGAGTACCAGGTGCGGATGAACTACGACAACGGCACGCTGCGCGCGCTGCCGGACAACATCGCCGACCCCTGGTACGAGGCCTACGTCGGCGACGTCGTGCCGCTGTACTGCACCGGCTTCGTCGACGGCGCGCTCGACTGGTCGCTGCAAGGCGACTGGAACGTCGGCGCGCCCGCGGGCAACGCCGGCAACCGCGATCCGCTGGCCGCGTGGGACGACGACGGCGTGGTGCTCGGCAACCATGTCGACAGCGGCGGGTTGTACTCGCCCAACAGCGTCGCGGTCGCGACCTCACCGACGGTGGCCACCGCCGGCTACGCCGGCGTACGACTGCAGTACCGCCGCTGGCTCACGGTCGAGGACGGGTTCTTCGACCAGGCCGGCATCGAGGCCGACGACGCGGAGGTGTGGAGCCACCTCGCCTCGCCGGAGGACTACCTCGCCACGCGGCACCACGTCGATCGCGAGTGGCGATTCCACGATGTCGACCTCACCGCGGCCGCGGCCGACGGCAGCGTCGCGGTCTCGTTCACGCTGCAGTCCGACGGCGGTCTCGAGTTCGGCGGCTGGAACCTCGACGGGTTCTGCATCGTCGGCGTGAACAGCACCGCCAGCAGCTGTGGTGACGGTGTGATCGATGCCGCGGAGCAGTGCGACGACGGCAACGTCGCCGACGGCGACGGCTGCGGCGCGACCTGCATGGTCGAGGCGCCGGGCGAGACCGGCGACGACACCGGCGCAGGCCCGGGTGGGGACACCGAGGGCGAGGATGGCTCGAGCGACGGCGGCGCGGGCGAGGTCGACGACGGTGGCGGCCTGCTCGGTCGCGGCTGCGCGTGCGCCAGCGCGGCCGGAGCCGGGGCGGGGTCGCCGTGGTGGCTGATCGGCGTCGCGTTCGTGCGGCGCCGTCGCGCTTCAGCGCGCGTGCGCGCCGGACGCTGATCGCAGGTGGCCGCATTGCGGCCGCACTGCCATGTCCGCCGCGCGCCTGAAACTCGACGTGAGCCCCGACGAGATGCGCGCGTGGCGGCGCGTCGAACCCGGGCCGGCGTGCGACGAACAGGCGCTGCGCGAGCTCCTGGCCCGCGCGAACGTGTGCTTCGGCGTCGACGACGAAGCGCTCGCGCGCGTCGCCACGGCGGTGGCGGATCCGAGCTTCGCGTGCGAGGCGCTGGCGATCGCGAGCGGACGCACGATGCTGCGGGGCGTCGGCAGCGTGTGCGTGCTCGCGGTGCCCCTCGGGCTGCAGGCCGGGCACGCCCTGGCCGACGGCAGCTTCGACTACCGCGACCGCGGCCTGCTCACCGCGGTCCACCGCGGCCAGCAGGTCGCGAGCTGCACGCCGGCGCAGCCCGGCCGCGACGGTCGCACGGTCACCGGACGGGTGATCCCCAGCGAGGCCCCGGTCGAGGTCGACGCACCGCAGTTCGGCGAGGGCTTCGAGCAGGACCGGCGCGGCAACGTCATCGCCCTGCGCGACGGCGTGATCCGCCGCCAACGGGGCGGACGGCTGACGATCGGCGATCACGTCGTGCACGAGCACGACGTCGATCTGCACTCGGGCCACCTCGACATGCTCGGCAGCTTGACCATCGTCGGCAGCGTCACGAGCAAGTTCGAGGCCCAGGCCAGCGAGGACGTCGAGATCGCCAAGGGCGTGCTGGGCGGTACGGTCTACGCCGGCGGCAGCGTGCGCGTGAAGGCCGGCATCGTCGGCACCGGCGGCGGCGTGGTCCTGGCCGAGCACGACGTCGACGCCGAACATGCCCAGGCGGCGGTCATCGCCTGTGGCGGCACGCTGCACCTGCGCCGCGGCGCGCTGCACAGCGATCTCGCCGCCCACCGCGTCGTCGTCGACGGCGCGGTCCGGGGTGGCCACGTCCACGCCGAGCGCGAGCTCGTGGTCGGCGACGCTGGAGCGCGCATGGGCGGCGAAGTCGAGCTCGCGGTCGGCGTGGCGGTGCCGCGGCCGCTGCGACGCCGCTTCGACGAGGAACGCCAGGAACGCCACGCAGTCGAGCGGCTCGGCGGCGAGCTCAGCCACGGCCATGCGCGGCAACGCCCGCGCAGCCACGCCGAGCCCGACGCCGTGACCCTGCGCGCGGCTCACATCGACGTGCGCGGGACCCTGCACGCGGGCTGCGTGGTGGTCGTCTGGGGCCATCGTGCGGTGATCGAGGCGCCCCACCGGCACGTGCGGATCAGCGTGGACGCCGAGCATCGGACGCTGCGTTTCGAGCCGCTGCCCTGAGGACGAGCGGTCGCCCGACACCGCCGCGCGCGCCTGGGATATGCTCGCGGCCAAGGTGGTGCCGGATCGCGTCACGGCCTCGCGGATGCTCGACGAGCTGCTGCGCCACCTGCCGATCGCCGCGGCGGTGCTGGATCGCGAGCTCCGCTACCTCGCGCACACGCCGAGCTGGCTCGCGGCCCACGGCGGCGCGGCCGGTGCGGACGTCGCCGGCCGGCTGCACCTCGACGTGTTGCCGGGGCTGCGCGAGGGCTGGTCCGCGGTGTACGCCGCGTGCCTCGAGGGCGCGACCCACTCGCGCGACGTCGAGTCGGTCGACGGCGATGGCGCGCGACACCATGTGCGGTGGCTGGTCGCGCCGTGGCGCGACGCAGACGGCGAGGTCGCCGGCCTGGTCATCTCCGCCGAGGACGTGACCGAGCAGGTCCAGACGCGCAAGCGGCTGGGTGAGCACGAGGCCGCGTTCCGCGATCTGTTCGCGTCTTCGCCGCTCGGGCTCAACCTGTGCCGCATGGACGGGCTGTGGCTGCACTCGAACGAGGCGTTCTTGCGCATCATCGGCTACTCCGCGGCGGAGGCCGACGGCGGGCTGACCTACTGGCAGCTGACGCCGCGCAAGTACGACGCCGACGAGGCGGTGCAGCTGGAGCGGCTGCGCACGACCCGGCGCTACGGCCCCTACGAGAAGGAGTTCATCCGCAAAGACGGCAGCCTGGTGCCGGTGCGACTGCATGGATTCCTCATCGAGCGCGACGGCGAGGATCTGATCTGGTCGGTCATCGAGGACATGACCGAGCAGCGGGCGCTCCAGCGCGATCGCGAGGAACAGCGGCTCCACGCCATCCAGGCCTCGAAGCTCGCGACCCTGGGTGAGATGGCCGCGGGCTTCGCCCACGAGATCAACAATCCGCTGGGCATCGTCGAGCTGTACGTGGCCACGCTCGAGGACTCGATCCGCGCCGGCGACACCGAGGCGGTGCGCGAGGCCATCGACGGCATCCGCGAGGCCGCCGTGCGCGCGGGTCAGATCGTGCGCGGGCTCAGCCGCTTCAGCCGCCGCTCGCACGGCGAGAACGAGCTGGTCGACACCCGCAGCCTCGTCGAGGAGGCCCTGGGTCTTTGCCGCCCCCGCATCGCCGCCAACGGCGTCTCGATGCGCGTCGAGCCGCTGCCGCGGTATCTGGTCTCGGGCGATCCGATCCAGCTGTCGCAGGTGCTGGTCAACCTCGTCAACAACGCGGTCGATGCCGCCCGCGACGCGCGCGAGCCCTGGGTGCGCGTGCGGGTCGAGCACGAGACCGACGCGCCGTTCGTGCGCCTCGTGGTCGAGAACTCGGGCCCGCTGCTGCCCGCCGGCGCGGAGGAGCGGATCTTCGAGCCGTTCTTCACGACCAAGAAGCGCGGCGAGGGCACGGGGCTGGGACTGAGCGTGAGCCGCAACATCGTCGACGCGCACGAGGGCACGCTGGTGCTCGATCGCTCGGCCGAGTGCACGCGCTTCGTCGTGCGGCTGCCGGAGGCGCAGCCATGAGCCCGACCGTGGTCTACGTCGACGACGAGGTGCTGCTGTGCCGCGCCTTCCGTCTGCTGCTGCGCCGCGCCGCGGTCGAGGTCGAGACCTTCACCGATCCCAACCTCGCGCTGGCCTACCTCGGCACGCACCCGGCGTCGGTCATCTTCTGTGACTACCGCATGCCGCGGATGAACGGCCTGCAGCTGCTGGAGGCGCTGCCCGGCAACACGCCGTTTTACATGGTCTCGGGCGATCTCGACGCGGCCGAGTGGGTCGCCGACAACCCCCGCGTCACCGGCGTGTTGCCCAAGCCGTTTCTCGCCGATCGCATCGTCGCGATCGTGCAGCAGCACCTCGCGGCGGCGGGCTGAGGGCCTGCGTCAGCGTGGCGGTTGGTCGCGGCCCGGCCACGCCGGCGCGACCAGCCGACGCTTGCCGTCCGACGACAGCGGCACGTCGGGCCCGTCGAGCCCCTCGCGGTCCCACAGCTGACACGTGACCTGCTTGTGCTGTTGATCGAGCGCCTCGCAGTAGTTGGTGAACTTGCAGCGGCGCACGGCGTCGCCGTGGCCGCGCTCGAGCTTGAGGAACCAGTCGGGATCCGCGAGCGACTGCCGTGCAGCGGCGACGAGGTCGGCGTCGCCGCGCGCGAGGATGGCCTCGGCCTGGCTGAAGCTGCAGATGCCGCCGCTCACGATCACGGGGGTGGTCAGGCCCTCGCGGCGCAACGAGGCGGTGATCGCCGCCGCGGCCGCGACGTTGCGGCCGAAGGGGCCGCGCGCGTCCGACAGGGTCGTCGGCATGCACTCGTGTCCGCTGGGTCCGGTGTAGGGATACGCAGCCGCGCCGATCTTCGGCTGCTGTGCGTCCTCGAACTTGCCGCCGCGCGACAGCGACAGGAAGTCCATGCCCGCGCGGGCGAAGGCGAGGGCGTACGCGATGGCGTCGTCGAGATCGCTGCCCCCGGGGATGCACTCCTGCGCGAGGAAGCGGCAGCCGACCGCGAAGCTCGGCGCGGTCGCGGCCCGCACCGCCGCGAACACCTGCAGCGGCAGGCGCAGACGGGCCTCGCGGCTGCCACCGTAGCCGTCGTCGCGATCGTTGCGGGCCGACAGCAGCGACGCCATCGTGTAGGCGTGGGCGTAGTGCAGCTCGACGCCGTCGAACCCCGCGGCCTGGGCCCGCGCGGCGGCCTCGGCGAAGCTGGGCGGGAGCGTCTGCGGCAGCGCGCGCACGTGCGGCAGATGCAGGTCCGTCACGCGCTCGCGCAGGCCCATGCGCAGGGCCTCGAGCTCGCGTGGGTCGAGCACCTCGGCCAGCCGCGCCTCGTCCAGCGCGAGCAGGCCCTCGCGCACGGCGTCGTCGTCGCGCGCATCGGGCACCGCGGCGCGGTGACGCTCGCGCAGCACCAGGTGGCGGCGGAAGAACGTCGCGGGCTCGGGTCGGCGCTTGATCGCGAGAAAGTCGATCAGCTGCACGAACAGGCGCGTGGTCCCGCCACTGCGCTCGCGCACGGTCTCGACCAGCCGCCGCAGCCCGGGCACGAAGCGGTCGTGGCCGATGCGCAGCAGCGGACCGCTGGGCACGTCGCGGACACCGGTGGCCTCGACCACGATCGCACCCGGGCGGCCCTCGGCGAAGCGGCCGTACCAGTCGAGCACCTCGGGTGTGACCTCGCCGTGCTCGCTCGCGCGCCACGGCACCATGGCCGGGACCCACGTGCGCGTGCGCAGGGTGACCGGGCCCAGCGCGACGGGCTGGAACCACCGCGCGCCGGCGGCCTGCGCCGCGCTCGGCCAACCTCCCTCGGGCAGCGCGTGCTTGATGCGCTCGGGCGGCTTGTACATCTGCCGCGACGATAGCAGCTGACCGCTACACGCAGGTCCACATGACCGTGTAGCAGATGAGCGGGCCCAGGCCGTCGTTGCCGCAGAAGGCCTGTCCGTTCCAAGCGCCGAGATCGAAGTAGTACGAGCCGGTCGCGTCGCACGAGGTCGGACCCTCGCAGTAGCCGCAGACGTTGCCGCAGGTGCCGCCCCACTGGCCCGCGGTGGTGTAGCCCAGCGCCTGGCAGATCAGATCGGGGTGGTAGGTGCCGCTCGAGTTGGCCGAGACCCACGCGGTGTTCGCATCCGCGGCGCACACGATGTAGGCCGAGCCGGTGCCTGGATCGAAGCCGCCGTCGCACACCGCGGGGTACTCGTTGGTGCAGCCCGCGGAGCAGCCGTCGCCGGAGTTGCCGTTGCCGTCGTCGCACTCCTCGTTGCCCGACCACACGAAGCCATCGCCGCAGAAGGCGCTCTGACAGCTGCTCGGGCACCCATCGCCGTTGCCACCGTTGCCGTCGTCGCAGGCCTCGCCGGCCGCGCCGTTGACGGTGCCGTCGCCGCACGCCGCGGTGGTGCAGTCGCCGTCGCAGCTCGCCGATTGCCCGCCGGTGTCGCACTGCTCGACGCCGGCGTGGACGAAGCCGTCGCCGCAGCTGGCGTTCTGGCACGTGGTCGGGCAGGCATCGGTGTCGTCACCGTTGCCGTCGTCGCAACCCTCGATGCCGTGCTGGACGGTGCCGTCGCCACAGCCGCTGGTCGGCACGCACTGGTTGTTGCACCTGTCGCCCTCGTCGACGTTGCCGTCGTCGCAGCCCTCGCCGGGACCGACGAAGCTGTCGCCGCAGATCTGGTGGCGTGCAATCGCTCTTGCAGCTGGCCGTGTCCGTTGGCTTGGCCGTCGACGCTTCTCGCCGGGATCGATGACCCCATCGCCGCAGCCCGGCGGCGTGCCGGCGGTCGCGTCGCCGCTGGTGTCGCTGGCGCTGACGCTCGCACCTTCGCGCTGGTCGTCAGCGTGGGATCGTCGGTCGTGGGCTGGTCGCTGGTGTGGCCGTCGGTGCCGCCGGTCGTGGCATCGAGGCCGTCGTCCGATCCTCGCCTGCGCTGCCGAGGGTGACCTGGCCGAACGTGCTGGAGATCGAGCCCGTGGGCGCGCTCGGGTCGAGCCCACCGGCGCACGCGCCCGACAACGCCACCGTGATCGAAGCCACGGCGCAGACAGACCACCGCATCGTGGGCCGATTTCGGCGGACCGCGGCCGCGGGCAAGCCAAAACGTCCGAGGTCCGGCGGCGAATCAGCGCGATGGGGGATCGCCGGTGCGCTGGGCCGGCGGGTGGCTCGGGGCCATGCGCAGGTTGGCCCCACAGTCGCAGGTGCCCCCACGGCGTGTGCACGAGCACCGGCGTCGGCGTGCCCGGCGGCGTGATCGCGGCGTCGGTCGGCAGGTCGACGGTTCGCAGGATGCGTCCTCGTACCCGACCGTCTCGATCGAGCAGTTGTCGCCCTCGCGCAGTCGCACGAGGGTCGAGTCGGCAGCTGCGCTGCGCCCATGCGTATCCTGGGTGCCTTGCTGCAGCCGAAGCCGCCGCCGCGCGAGACCGCGGGGACGATCCGGTGGGGGGTCGCCGTGGCCGCGCACGCGCACGAACGGCTGGCACAGATGGATGGCCTCGACCGTCGCGTCGTCGCGGCGTGCGAGCACGCGCAGGCGCATCGCGCCCACCGGCGACGCCGCCGCCGGGAGCGTCGCGATGACCTGCGCGCCGCCGCGCTTGCCATGTGCGGTGCGATGCAGCCGCAAGTGCGGCTCGCCACGCGCCTGCCGGGGCGCGGCGAACGGGGCCTCGCGCCGCAACGGTCCCAGGGCCGCGCTCTCGACCCAGCCCTCGGTCTGCGCGATCCAGTCCGCGCGGTCGGGCCCGCGTAGCGCGACCTTCGACCAGTCGCCGCGCCGCGCGAGCAGGCGCAGCGCGACGCCGGGCGCGAGCTCGACGTGGCCCTCGTCGGGCCTGGGTTCGCGGCCGGGTGCCGTGCGCAACACCGCGGGGCGCTGCAGCTGCGGCGCAGCATCGGCGAGATCGATCCACACGAGCAGTGCGAGGTCACCGCGATCGAATCGCACGCGCGCTCGCGCCGGCTCCTGTTCGAGCACCGGCAGCAGCTGCCATGTGTGCGCGTCGTCGTCGCCCTCCGCCACGGGCGGTGCGTCGGCGTCGAGCCGCACCGCACCGAAGCGCGACAGCGCGATCGAACTCGCCAGCGGCGCGCCGCCGCCGAGCACCATCCACTCGGCGTCGGCCTCGGCCGCGCGCACGGTCACGTCGGCGTCGGGGGGCGTGACCGCGGGCGCCGCGGTCGGGATCCCTCCGCCCAGCAGGCTCCCCAGCAGCCACGGCAGCATCACGGTCGTGCCGGACAACCGCGGGCGCCCGGGGTTCCCGGCCGCGCGCGGGCGAGTTGCCCGCAGGGCCCGGCCGCGGGCCGCAAGTGCCGTATGCTCGCCGCCGCAGCGCCGTCCGCGGCGCACGCGTTGGCCCTGATGTCGCGCAGCCATACCTACGTCGCCGTGTTCCTCGTGGCCGCCGCCACGTTGGTGCTCGAGATCCTGCTGACGCGCATCACCTCGGTGGTCGCGTGGTACCACCTGGCGTTCTTCGTCATCTCGCTGGCGATGTTGGGCATGACCGCGGGCGCGGTGCTCGTGTTCATGCGCCCGCAGTGGTTCCCCGACGAGCGTGTCGGCGAGCGCATGGCCCAGTTCGCGGTCGCGTTCTCGCTGGTGATGCCGCTGGCGATGCGCATGGCGCTGTCGCTGACGCTGCGCCCGATCGCCGACCTCGACGGCTTCGTCTCGATGCTGCTGTACGGCTGCCTGCTGGCGCTGCCGTTCCTGGTCGGCGGCGTGGTGCTGACGCTGGCGCTCACGCGCGCGGGCCTGCCCGAGGGGCGGGTCTACGGCGTCGATCTGTGCGGCGCGGCGTTCGGCTGCGCCGCGGTCGTGCCGCTGCTCGCGTGGGTCGATGCGCCCTCGGCGGTGTTCGTCGCGTCCGCGGTCGCGGCGCTGTCGGGTTGGGCCTTCGCGCGGGGTGCCGACGCGCCGCCGAAGCTGCGCCGCGTGGCCGCAGCCGCGACCACGCTGGGGGCGCTGTGCGCCGCGATCAACCTGGTGAGCGGCGGCGCGTTGCTGCGGCCGCAGTGGATCAAGGGCTTCCCCGAGGATCCCGCGCGCTACAGCTTCGTCGGCTGGAACACCTACAGCCGCGTCACGGTCGACCAGCAGGTCGACTTCCCGCCGACGTTCTGGGCCGCGGGACGCACGATCCCCAAGGAGATGATGCGGCCGATCCCGCAGCGGTGGCTGCTCATCGACGGCGCTGCGGGCACGTCGATGGCGAGGATCGACACCGATCCCGCCGACGCGCGGCCGGGCTCGCCCGCCGACCACGAGTACCTGTCGTGGGACGTCACCGCCTTCGCCCACGCGCTGCGGCCCAAGGGGCCCGCGGCGGTCATCGGCGTGGGCGGCGGTCGCGACGTGCTCGAGGCCGCGCGCGTGGGCCACGATCCGGTCGTCGGCATCGAACTGAACGGTCTCATCGTATCGCTGCACACCCAGGTCATGCGCGAGTTCTCGGGCCTTGCGGATCTGAAGGGCGTGGAGCTGGTCGAGGACGAGGCGCGCTCGTACCTCGCACGTGACACGCGGCAGTACTCGATCATCACGATGTCGCTGATCGACACCTGGGCCGCCACCGGCGCGGGCGCCTACGCGCTGTCGGAGAACGGGCTGTACACGGTCGAGGGCTGGACCATCTTCCTGAAGCGGCTGCAGCCCGACGGCATCTTCACCGTCTCGCGCTGGTACAAGCCCGACTCGCCCGGCGAGACCGCGCGCATGCTCGCACTGGCGTACGAGACGCTGTGGCGCCTGGGCGCGACCGCGCCGCGGCAGCACGTCATCTTGCTGCAGAACCAACACATCGCGACGTTGCTGGTCTCGCCCACGCCGCTGTCGGCCAAGGACCTCGACCGCATGCAGAAGGTCGCGGTCGAGCGCGGCTTCAACATGATGCTCACGCCGCGCAAGCTCCCGGCCAACCCGCTGCTGCGCGAGGTCGCGGAGCTGCCGGACTCGGCCACACTCGCGCGCTGGGCCGCGGCGCAGGTGCTCGATCTCAGCGCGCCGACCGACGCGCGGCCGTTCTTCTTCAACATGCTGCGGCCAGGCACGTGGTTCGCGCCGCCGCCGGAGATCGACGAGCTCGACCTGGGCTTCCTCGGCAACCTCCACGCCACGCAGACCCTGGTCTACGCCACTGCCGCCAGCGCGCTGCTGACCCTGCTGGCGGTGGTGATCCCGCTGCTGTCGCGGCGGCGCGCCCTGGCGGGCTACGGCCGCGGCGATCTGTTGGCGGCGTGCGCGTACTTCGGCCTGATCGGCCTGGGCTTCATGTTCGTCGAGATGGGCCTGCTGTCGCGGCTCAACGTGTTCCTGGGCCACCCGACGCTGGCGCTCGCGGTGCTGTTGGGCGGCATCATCCTGTTCACCGGCCTGGGCAGCCTCGCGTCGGCGCGGGTGCAGCTGGTCGACGCGGCCGGCCGCGCGACGCGGGCGCGGTGGTTCCCGCTGGTGCCCGCGGCGGCGATCATCGGCGTCGGCTTCGCGCTCGATCCGATGATGGCGGCGCTGTCGGGCGCGGGCACGCCGGTGCGCGTGCTCGCGGGCGTGGGTCTGGTCGCGATCGCGGCGCTGGGCATGGGCCTGGGTTTCCCGCTGGGCCTGCGCCTGTGCGAGCGCATCGGCGGCGGCGACAAGCCCGCGCTGGGCCCGTGGATGTGGGGCCTCAACGGTGCCTGCGGCGTGGTCGCGAGCGGCCTCGCGCTGACCACCTCGATGGCGTGGGGCATCCCGGCGACGCTGACGATCGGCGCGGGCTGCTACGCCGCGCTGGTGCTGTGCACGATGCGGCTGCTGCGGTCGCGCTAGCGCGGCGCGATCAGCCCCACGCGCCGCGCGAGATCCGAGGTGAACACGCCCTGCGGATCGTACCGCTGCTTGATCGCGTGCCAGCGCTCGATCGCGGGGTACATCTTCGCGAAGGTCTCGGCCTGCACGAAGCTGTCCTTGCCGAGGTAGATGCGGCCGCCGGCCTCGAGCACCTGCGCGTCGAGGCGATGCAGCAGCGCGACCGTGCCGTCGCGGATGGGGAAGTCGATCGCGAGGGTGTAGCCGGGCGCGGGGAACGACAGCACGCCCTCGCCGGCGGGGCCGAAGCGCTTGAGCACGTTGAGGAACGGCAACAGCCCCGACGAGACGATGGTCTCGAGGATGCGGCGCATGGCCGCGCGGCCGCCTTCGAACGGGACCACGAATTGATACTGCGTGAAACCGCGGCGGCCGTAGCCCCGATTCCAGTGGCCGATCTTGTCGAGGGGATAGAAGAAGCCCTCGTAGTGGCCCACCGCCGGGGTCCGCCGCAGCAAGCCCTGGATCACGGCATTCACCGCTCGCACGGTCACGCGATTGAGCGACAGCTGCGGCAGATCGAACGGCACGGTGATCCGCGGCGGGCCCGAGATCCGCAGCGGCTCCGCCCGCAGCGATTCGGGCAGATCGTCGCGGGTGGCGAGATCGCCGACCACGACCACGCCGCGGCCGAGCTTCGCGCCCTGGGCCACGACGTCGAGGGTCGCAACCGAGTAGGGGAAGCTGCGGTCGTGTTCGTCGAGCGCGTCGAGCATGGCCTCGAGGTGCGGCACCACGATCGCGCGCTGGCGGAAGTAGCTGGTCTCGATGCGCCGCAGTCGAATCGTGGCGGTCAGGATCACGCCCAGCAGGCCCATGCCGCCGAAACAACCCCAGAAGAGCTCGGGGTGCTCGGTGCGCGAGGCCTCGACGACCTCGCCGCTGGCCAGCAGCACGGTGATCGCGTCGACGCAGGTGGCGAAGGTGCCCTGGGCGTGGTGGGCCTTGCCGTGCACGTCGTTGGCGATGCAGCCACCGACGGTGACGTACTTGGTCCCGGGCGTGATCATGGGGAAGAAGCCGCGCGGCGCGGAAGTCGGCGATGATCTGCGCCAGGCTCACGCCGGCCTCGCAGCGCAGCGTCGCGGCGGCGGGGTCGAAGCCGAGGTAGCGATCGAGCCCGGCCATGCCCAGCACCTGGCCGTCGCGGTTGGTCGCGGCGTCGCCGTAGCTGCGGCCCAGCCCCCGCGCGATGGTGCCGCGACGATCGAGGCGGCGCATCAGGTCGGCGGCGCTGTCGGGCGCGACCAGACGGCACGGCACGCGGGCGTTCGCACCCCAGCCCGCGAGCTCGACCATCGTCGCATCGGGCAGCGCGAGCGCGCGCGCGGGCTCGAGGGCGACGGCGTCGGGCATGGTGCCGCCTCGCAGCGTAGCAGGCAGCGCCGCTGGGCGCAGGCGGGGCCGCCGTGCGATCCTCGGGGCATGGCGTGGGCGCGTACGGTCCTGGTCGCGGGCGCGTTGACGGGTTGCACGAGCAGCGCGCCCGCGCCGTCGTCACCCGCGCCGGCCGCGTCGCCGCCGGCCCGCGCGCGCGCCGATGCGCCGCCGGTGAAGCCACCGGGGCCGTCGGAGGCCGCGCCGCCCACGCCGTGCCCCGAGCGCATCGCGGGATATCTCGCCGCGCGCGCGGAGCTGGGCACGTGCACGCGCGACTCGGATTGCGCGCAGCTGTGGCCGGGCCTGTGTCCCCACGGACCGTACTACGTGCACCGCGAGCGCGAGATCGCGGCGGTCGTGGCGATGGAGCGGGCGATCGAGCGAGCGTGCACCGTGCCCGAGTGCGAGCCGCCGATGGAGCTGGAGATGGCGCGCTGCGACGCAGGCCGCTGCGTGCCGGGGCGCGCACCGCCACCTTCGTCGTGCTGGGATTTCCGCGAGACCAACCTCGAAGCCGTCGGCGCCGCGCAGGCCCAGACCGCGACCCGCATCGCCGGGACCACACCGCAGCTGGTGATCGCGCCGACCCAGGCCGGCACGCTCGTGCTCGAGCTCGACTGGCCCGCGCGCTGCAGCGATTGCAGCCTGCGGATCTCCGAGCACAACAGCGGCATGGCCCACCTCGTCACGCCCGCGCGCAGCGAGAGCGCAGTGCAGCGCAACGGCGAGGCGGTCCGGCGCGAGCGGCTCGAGTTGCCGGTCACGCCGGGGCCTTATCACATGATCGCGGTCGCGGACGCGGTCGTGCCGTACACCGTGCGCGCGACGCTGACGACCGCGACCGGCACCGCCGCGACCGTCGCGCGGCACGGCGTCGACTGGCAGCGCATGTGCGAGGATTAGAGGAAGCTCGAGTTCCGCGGCAAGGACGAGGACGACGGCGACTACGTGCTGCGCCTGCACCTCCGCGCATTCGCGTAGCTGCCGCCGCGCGCGAGCGAGATCGTTCAGCTCCCATCAGGTGTCGCAGATGTAATAGATGTCGTTGTACGCATCCATCACCATGATCGCGTCGTCGACCCCGTCGCCATCGGTGTCCATCGGCACCTCGGTGAAGGCATGGGTGAAGCTGCCCTCGTTGACATGCGGGATCCCCATCGCGTCGAGCACATCGTCGACGCAGGCTGCGTGGTGGCGGCAGACGTAGTTGCCGGCCTCGTCCTCGGTGCCGTCGAGCAGCACGTCGCACGCCTCGCCGACGCACTCGAGCTTGGCTTGCAGCGTCGGCTTGCCCGAGCAGTTGCCGACGATCTGTGCCTGCATCGCGCCGTTGATGCCGTTGGGCACCAGCGGGTCGAGCACGTAGCAGGTCGGGTTCGTCAGCCATGCCTGGCGGTGGCACTCGAGCCATCGCATCGGCACCAGGCCCGTGTCGTGGATCGGGTAGCAGCCGGCGGGCAACGGCGGCAGGTTGATCCCGCTGCAGTCGCCGCCGAACCCGGCTTGGACCGACGCCTCGCTCGCGAGCAACGGGTCGTCCACCGCGGCCTCGGGTGGGGCAGTGCCGTCGTCGCCGCCGCCGCCGTCCGCGCCGCCGTCGGGGGGCGAAGGCGGCGCGAGGCACTCGCCGCAGACGCCGAGGTCGGAGCCGTCCACCTCGGAGACGCACTCCGCGAGTCGGCACACGCGGAACGGACTTTCGGCATCGCCGTCCTCGGCGTCCGCGTCGTCGTCGGTGGTGGCGTCGCCCCCGTCGCTGCCGCTGTGCGAGCCGTCTGCGAAAGCTCCGCCGCCGGCACAGCCGACGAGCCAAGTGAGGAGCACCGAGGAGGGAAGGAGCGTGGAGCGCTTGGTCATGCCGGACATGTCGAGCGACGCGGCAATCGGTTGGCAGAAAAGTGCACCGCTGCGCGCGCGACGATTCCGCGCCGCGCCGGCCGGCGAACAGCGGCCGTGCGCAGCCGCGGACGACGGCCTTGCCGCCGCGACGGGGAGGAAGCGCAGCTTCCTCCCTGAAGGCTCAGTGCTCGACGCGCCCGCGGACGTCGTCTGCCCACGCGTCGAGCCCATCGAGCGTCGCGTCGACCTCGCTGGGGTTGCGCAGCGCGGCCGCGAGGGCCTCGCGCACGCGCTCGCGCGCGCGCACCAGCTGGCCCTTGATCGTGCCCTGCGGGATCGCGAGGACCTCGGCGATCTCCGCAGTCGTCAGCCGCTCCCAGTAGTGCAGCTCGATCAGCACCTGGTCGTCGAACGGGATCCGTCGAACCGCGCCGAGCAACGCCGCGAGCTCGTGGCGGGCGTGGAGCACCGTACCGAGCGAAGGATCCAGCTGGGCCACCGACGATGTCACCGGCTCGACCACGCCACGGCGACGGTAGCGATCGACGACGAGGTTGCGCGCGACCGCGAACAGGTACGCCCGAACCTGCCCCGACGCGACCGCGTCGGCACGCTCGAAACACGCGAGGAACGTCTGCTGCATCAGATCGGCGTCGCCGCCGGCGACCTTGCTGCGGAAGAACCGGTGCAGCGCGGGCGCGTGGCGGTCGTAGAGCGAGCGGCCCGCGGCCTGATCGCCCGCGCGCCACGCGCGCCACAACTCGATGTCTGCGCGGTCGGAGGCCACGTGGGGCCTGGAGCGTAGCAGCGCTGCTGCATCGGCGGACGACGGGCGCGTTGCGCACGTATCCTGGCAGAAGTGTCGCGATCCCCAGGCGCCGCCGACGACTCGACCATCCGCGGGGTGGTCGGCTCCGGTGGGGCGATTCGCAGCGTGCTCGCCGATGCGCTCGGTGACGCGGTCGAGGACGTGGCCGTGCGCGCCGCCCTTTTCGGTGGCGAGCCGGATCCCGTCCGTGTCGGCCGCTTCGTCGCGCTGTCGAAGCTCGGTGCCGGGGCGTTCGGCACCGTGCTGCTCGCCTACGACACACTGCTCGATCGCCGCGTCGCGCTCAAGATCATCCGCGGGCGCGAAGCGACGTGGGACGCCGACGCGCTGCTCAACGAGGCACGCGCACTGGCGCAGCTCGAGCACCCCAACGTCGTGTCGGTCTACGATGCGCTGATCCTGGCCCCGGGCACCGTCGCGATCGCGATGGAGTACGTCGACGGTGAGTCGCTCCACGCGTGGCTGCACGGCAGCGACGGGCGCCACGCGTGGCGCGACGTGGTCGACGCGTTTGGCTCCGTCGCACAGGGCATGCGGGCGGCCCATGCCGCGGATGTCGTCCATCGCGACCTCAAGCCGGCGAACGTGATGGTCGGCCGCGACGGACGGGTCCGCGTCGCCGACTTCGGGCTGGCCGAGATCGCAGCGAAGGGCGCGGCCACGCCCGCGGGCGCCGGCACGCCGGTGTTCATGCCGCCCGAAGCGCTCGGCGGCCGCGGCGCGGGCAAGCCTGGAGACGTCTACGCGTTCTTCGTGTCGCTCTTCATCGGTCTGGTCGGGCGCAACCCGTTCGAGCGCTCCGACCTCGGCGCCATGTTGGCTCGCAAGGCCGCAGGCGGGCTGGAGTTGCCCGCGGAGCTAGGCTTCCCGCGGTGGCTGCGGCGGCTCGTGCTCGCCGGTACCGCGGCAGATCCGGAGCAGCGGCCCACGTTCGACGACGTCTGCCGCGAGCTCGCGCGACGCTCGGGGGCGCGCGGCCCGTGGTTGCTCGCCGGCGCGGTGCTCTCGCTCGCGGCGACGCTCGTGTTCTCGGCGGGGCGTACCGGCGCATCGACCTGCGACGAGGCCGTCGAGGCCATGGCCCAGGTGTGGAGCGACGCGCGACGGGCCGACTACGTCGGCCGCGGGGCCGAGGACGTCGCCGGGCGAGCCTTGGTCGGGCAGCTGGATGCGTTCGTGGGGGCTTGGCGGCGCGAACGCGAGGCGGCATGCAACACCGAATCACGTGATCACGACGACGCGCGGGTGCAGCGGGCACTCTGCCTCGATGCGCAGCTCGAGACGCTGCGCGCCTCGCTCGACGCCTTCGACGCGTCTGGCAGCGACTCGGCGGTGGCGTTGTCGAGCGTCGTCGACGTGCTCGCGGATCCGGTGTTGTGCAGCCACGCCGACCGCTTTCGGCACCTCGAACCGCCAGACGACCCGGCACTCGCCGCCGAGCTCTGGCGTCGCCGCGTGCACAGCATCGCGTTGGTCGCGGCCGTCACCGTCCGTGAGGACGAAGGCGCGCTCGCCGACTTGCTCGCCCTGCTCGACGATCCGGTGGTTCGGAGTCACCCACCGCTGCGCGCCGAGCTCGCGCTCGAAGCCGCCAGGGTCAGCTCGCAGCTCGTACCGGCGACGCGTCAACTCGAGCTGTTGCGCGAGACGGTGCTGATCTCGGAGGGCTACCGCCTCGATGGTCTGTTGTTCGCGGGCCTCGTGCGGCGGGCTGCGCTCCGCGCCATGACCGGCGATCTCGACGCCGCGGTCGACGACCTCGATCGCGCCGAGGCGGTCGGCCGCCGCGTCGCGGCGACGCCGTCGGAGCGCGGCTGGGTGGCGTTGCGGCGCGCGCAGGTCGCCCGCGGCCGCCGCGACCACGAGGCTGCGATCGCCTCGCTGAAGCACGCGATCGCGCTCGCGGACGAACCGCCGGGCGACTGGGGGCTCCGCGTCAACGGCCAGATGACGCTCGCGAGCCTGCTCATCGACACCAATCGACCGGAGGCCGCGCTCGCACTGCTGGTCGCAGTCGATCTCGACGCGCCGGGCATGTCGCGCCCCAGCAACCGACTGGCACACGCGATGCTGTCCACGGCGGCGTACCGCAGCATCGGCAACCTCGAGCTGGCGGCCCACGCCGCCGAGCGCACGTTCGACGCGCTCGCCGAGCTGGGCAACGTCCAGACCATCACGCGGGCGAGCGCGCTCGGCTACGCGGCCCAGGTCGCGCACCTTCGAGGCGACTCCGGCCAGGCGGAGGCCCTGCTCCGCCGCGCTGCCGACATCGAGCGGAGCCTGCAGTTGCCGATCAACGCCGCGCGCTTGCTCGGCAATCTGCTGCGCGACCTCGGCCGCACCGCCGAGGCCCTGCAGATCCACCAGCAGGCGCGCGACGAGCTGGTTGCGCGCATCGGGCCCGATCGGATCGAGCCCCTGTTCGCCGAAGACGAGATCACCGAGGATCTCCAGCGCCTGGGGCGGTGCGCCGAGGCCGTGCCCCGCGCCGAGCTCGCGTTGTTGCGGTACGTCGCGTACGCGCTACCGGAGGAGGCCGCGGGTCCGCTGCACAGCCGTGGCCGCTGCCGCCTCGCAGGAGGCGACACCGCGGGTGCGGTCGCCGATTTCACCGCCGCGGCGAGCCTGAAGTCCGCAGGGGACGACCCGCACGCGCTCGCCCAGGCGCAGGCCGGCCTCGGAGAAGCGCTGTTGCGCGACGATCCCAGCTCGGTGCGCGGCCTCGAGGCGCTCGCGCTCGCACGATCGTTGGTCGAGCGCGGGCGCGGGATCGATCCGTATGCCCGCGCGCGCTACGACGCAGTTGCCGCGGACGCGGCGCGGCGCGCTGCGGTCGCCTTGCCGGCGGCGGCCGACTGACGCGCCCCCGCGCGTCGTCGCGGCGCGTCGCTGCCCGCGATCCAGGATCGACGGACGCGTCCGGCAGACCTGGCTCGCCGGGCACGCGGTCTTGTTGGTGGCGGTTCCGCAGTAGGGCGAGCCCTCCTCCGTCTCGCAGCACAGCTGGCCCGAACCTCCGCACGCAGAGGCGGAGCTCGAACCCGAGCCAGAGCCCGAGCCCGAACCGGAGCCCGAACCGGAGCCGGGCTCGAGCTCGAGCTCGAGCTCGAACCGAGCCGAGCCGGAACCCGAACCGGAGCCCGAGCCAGAAGCCGGCGCCGGCCCCCGCAGTCCTCGTCGTCCTCGCTCTCGTCGTCGGCGGCGAAGTCGTCGTCCTCCTCGACGACGCAGCCCTGGCTGGCGCCGACCAGCGCCACGGTGCTCGCCAGCGCGAAGAGACTGCTGCGAATCTTGGTGTCGATACCCATCGTCTTTTTACCCCCGACTGTCGCCGGGCTGGTGATTCGTAGCCCCGACCGACGAACGGTTCGGTTCGCTGCACCCGCGCGCGTTCGCGTCGCTGCCAGCGACACTAGCGCGCGCGCCGGCGCGCGCGACGGCGCGCGATCGCCAGACCGATCGCGAGCCACGACCACGCGGCGCCCGGCTGCGCAGGTCCGCTCGTGCAGCTGCAGCCGCCGTCGTCGCCGCCCGCGGCCGCGCCCGCGCTGCTCGAGTCGCCGCCGCTGCTGCCGGCAGCGCCTGCGCCACCGTCGTCGCCGCGGCCGCCCGAGGCTTCGCCCGCGCTCGCGCTGGTGCTCGCGTCGCTCGTGGCGGTGGTGTCACCGCCGTCGCCGGCGCCCGTGCTCGCGCCGCCGTCCGACGAGCCGCTGCCGCCCTCGCTGCCGCCTTCGGTCTCGCCGCTGGGCGTCGGCGGCTCGTAGACGCTGCCGGCCTCGACCAACGTGACGACCATTCGCACCTCGGTCGGCGTGTACAGGGCCGCGACCTCGGGACCGACGTTGTCTGCCGAGGGCTTGCCGTTGCGCGTGTCCTTGAGGATGCAGGCGATGTTGGCCACGCCCTGCGTCCAGTCGACGAACTCGCCCGGCGGCGACCAGAAGTTCGCAAACGGCGTCTCCCATTCGTACGTGCCGACGTCGGTGTACGTCGGCGACTGGTCCGTGCACGCATACGTCGGCGTGGCCTCGAAGCAGACCTGGAACTTGGTCTCCTGCGCCGTGGGTTTGGTGTGCACCTCGAGGTAGACCCACGCGGATCCCTGCGTGAAGTCGACCGGGCTGGTCCAGTCCGCGGGCGTGCCCGCATCCGGCATCTCGCGGTAGTGCGAGTCGGGCAGCTCGGGCGTGTGCACCCACGTGCGGTCGAACACCACGACCTGATCGGCGCGCGCGGTCGCGCTCGAGCAGCGCGGTCGCGGCGATCATCAGCGGCAGGAGTCGGGAACGGAGCATCGGCACCTCGCGAGGGTGCGAGCGTAGCGCCAACCTGCGGCAGCGCAGAGCCCCGTGCGCTCGAGGCCGTCGCAGCTGGGCCCCATGCACGCGTCGAACGCCGCGCGGCACCGGCGCCGCGGGGGTGCTGGTCGCTCGACCAGACCGACTGCAGCGACGCGATGCAGAACTGGCGCCCGCCACTACCGCTCGCGTCATCGCGAACGCCGCGTCGGGCGATCTCGCGGGCTCGCGCCACCTCCTTCGTCGGTCCTATCCGCGCCGACTCCGAGTCGCTGGGCGGCGCGATGTTGGCGAGTTCTCCCGCACGCCGCGGGAGCTCGCGGACGCCGATGCCGGCGACGGCGTCGCGCGCCGCGTCATGGCTCTTCGGGCGCCCCGGCGGCGCGGAGCAGCGCGGCGATCGGGGAGTCGTCGTCCTCGGTGATCATCGCCGCGCCCCGGGCGTTGCGCACCGACGGATCGGCACCGCGCGCAGCAGTCGCGCGACCACGGCCAGGTGATCGCCACCATCGCGCGGGGCCTGTCGCGATCCATGCACGGCCCAGCCGAGCGGGGTGCCGCCGAACTGCATCTCGCGGGGCTCGATCGGCGCACCGGCGTCGAGCAGACGATCGACGAGGCTCGCGCGTCCCCGCCACGCCGCCCAGTGCAGCGCAGTCTGGGCGTGGGCGTCGACGAGATCGACGGGCATCCCGGCATCGAGCATGCGCATGGCTGCGGACGAGTCGGGGCGTTGGACGATCCCGAACCACGCCACGACGTCGGCGTGGGTCATGCAGGCAGGTGGCGGTTGCCGACCTCCGGCGAGCGCCGCGGCGACGAAGGCCGAGAACGCGTCGCCATCGTCGGTCGCACCGGCGGCGAGCAGTTGCTCTGCCAGGTCGATGTGCGCGTGGGCACGGGCCAAGGCCACCGCCGAACGCCCGCTGCGATCGCGGACATTGGGATCGGCCCCGTGCGCGAGCAGCAGCTCGAGGAACACCGGCTCACGGCCGAGGGCGACCGCGCGGGTGAGCAGCGGCGTGCCGTCGTGCATCGTCCCGTTGGCGTTCCCGCCGTGGGCGAGCAACAGCCGCAGCGCCGCCGGATCGCGGGCATCGATGGCGTGGGCCAGCACATTCACGCCGTTGGGATCGCCGCCGCGAGCCAGCAACAGCTCGAGGCAACGGGTGTCGTGGTTGCAGGTCGCGTGGTAGAGCGCCTCGCCGTCGTCGATCCGGGCGCCGCGATCGAGCAGGAGCTCGACCATTTCCGGGAACGCCGCCGCCCCGCTGGCCCCGTACAGCGGCCGCAGCACCGAGCCCCAGGTGTCCTCGCCGGAGAACCCGGCGTCGACGTCGGCTCCGGCGTCGAGCAGCGCCCGCGCACATGCGAGCAGTCCGTCCGCGACCGCCCGATCGAGGCGATGCAGGCGCGAGAACGTCGTGTAGTGCAGCGGCAGTCGGCCGGGGCACGGCCCGCCGGGCGTGCGCACCCACGCCGGATCGGCAGCGAGCCGACGCTGCACCCGCCCGAGATCGCCGGCCACCAGCGCGGTGTATGCGTCGAACGAGGCGAGCTTTGGATCGCGATCGAGCAGCTGCATCGCCACGCGCAGGGGCGTGCCACCGCTGCCGGGCGTGGTCGAGATCGCGTGCTGCACCATTCGCTGGGCACGCTGGCGCAGCGACAACTGCCGCAGCTCGACCTCGTCGCGCAACGCCGCCCAGCTGCGCAGGCCGTGGCGACGCGCGATGACCAGCTGCGCGTCGGCGAGTCGCAACGCGCTCGGATCGGCCGGGCGTGTGCGGTGCTGCGGATGGTGGACGACCAGGAGGTCGAACGACTCGGGCCGGCCTGCACGCCAGTCGGCCAGGAGGTTCTTGGCCTGGCGGCGGAGCTGATCGAGATCGGGATGATCGGGAAGTGGCTCGGACATGTGCGGTCTCCTCTCGAGGTGGGCCGAGGGATCCGCGCAATGACTCGGCGAGGGAGGTGACGACGCACCAGGGTTTGGTTGTGCACACGGCGGAGGTGGGCTCGGCCCTTCCCGCGGATCGGGGGCCGCCTCCGTGGCGGCCGATACACCTTACCCCGAGTGCGAGCGAGCAGGCGAAACTGCGTCGTGCCGCGGCGTGCCGACGCCGCAAGGCTTGGTACGTGCTGCAGAACTCGCGTCCGCCACTACAGCTCGCGTCATCGCGAACGCCGCGTCGGGCGATCATCACGGGTCGCGGTCCCGCGCCACCTCCTTCGCCCGTCCTGGCGGGTCACCGAGGTGATCAATCGCCATGGCACGCGGCTGCTGCGTCGGCCGCCGGACGACGAGGATCGCTCGCGCCGTGCCGCGCCGCCGAGCGCTGCGAGGCAGAGCACCGCCGCGAGCCAGTCGCCGAGCTGCGCCCAGAGGATCCCGAACGTCGCGCCGCAGGTCAGGAACGCGACGAGCAGGAGCCACGCCATTGCACGGCCGGCTCGCCGACGAGTCGGCGTCGCACTGTCGCGAGCTCACCCGTCGATGCGCCACAGCAGCGGCGTCGCGCCGCTCTCTCCCAGCTCGGCGCCCACGGCCCACAGATCCCCCGGCCCGCTGCCGTGCACGTCGAGCAGCTGTCGCAGGTACGGGCTGCCGGCGTGCTGGCGATCGAGCACGTCCCAGCGCTGCCCGTCGTAGTGCGCGATGGTGGCGAAGTCGCCGACGCCCCACAGGTCGTCGCTGGCGAAGCCCCACATGGCCGAGATGCCGCCGACGCCGTCGAGCTCGGTCGCGGTCCAGCCGCTGCCGTCGAAGTGCGAGAGCTCGTCGCCGTCGGCGACCCAGACGTCGTCGGTCGCGCTGGCCCAGATCGCGGCCGCGCCGTGGTCGAGGCCGTCGACGGTGGTCCAGGTGGTGCCGTCGAAGTGCGCGACGTCGAACACGCCGCCGATCCACACGTCGTCGGTGGCGCTGCCCCACAGCGCGACGTTGTCGGTGCTGCCGGCGATCGTGCGCGTCCAGGTGGTGCCGTCGAAGTGCGCCGCGGTCGACTGATCGCCGCCGACCCACAGGTCGTCGGTGGCAGTGCCCCACACCGACGACACCGACTCGATGCCGACGTTGGCGGCGGTCAGGTCCTCCACCGTCCATGCGCTGCCGTCGTAGCGCGCCAGGCTCGAGCCGCCCACGCCCACGATCGCGTCGGGCGCGAAGCCCATCAGCGCCACCACCGTCACCGCGGGGTTGAGCGTGGTCGTGGTCCACTCGCTGCCGTCGAAGTGCAGCAGCTTGCCGCTGTCGGCTGCCAGCCACACGTCGTCGGGCGCGAACGACCAGACCGACTGCAGCGACGCGACCCCTTCGGGTAGCTCGACCGCGTGCCAGGGCGTCGCCCCATCGTCGTCGCCGCGGGCATTGCCACAACCGCACGGCACGCACGCGAAGCAGGCCAACGCAGCGACGACACCGGTGCGCATCGCTTCAGCATACCAAGGGGCCACACCGGGCATCTCTCGCCGCCACGCGATCCGCGAGGCACGTGCGCCAGGACACGGCCCCACGTGCACGCCCGTGCGCTTGAGCGCTGGGGCCAGCCGGGATAGCCTCCGCGCGCATGTTCGTCAGCGCCTGTCTCGTCCTCGCGATGGTGGCACCCGCCGCGGCTCCGGCCGGCGCGTCGACGGGCCCCGCACCGAGCGCACCGGCGCGCGTGTACGACGGGCCGCAGATGGTGGTGCCGGAGGCCGGCACCACCGAGCCCGAGGTCGTGACGCCCGGCAGCGAGACCGAACCGGGGAAGACCGAACCGGGCAAGACCGAACCGGGCAAGACCGAGCCGGGCACGACCGAGCCGGGCAAGACCGAGCCGGGCAAGGCCGAACCGGGCAAGACCGGCGGAACCGCGACGACGGGCGGCATGCTGCCGCCGGTCGTCACGCCGTACGTGCCCAAGAAGAAGCGGCCGGTCCCGCGCGCGTTGGCGACCATCGAGGGCTACGGCCTGCCCGAGGACGAGATCGCCGTCATCGGCAAGCGCAAGGTCAAGTTCACGCCGGGCTTCCAGGTCCGCAACCAAGTCGGCACCGTCACGCCGTTCACGCTCGATCGCTTCGGCCATCGCTACGACGACCACGGCATGACCACCGGTCGCATCCGGTGGAACCCCACGCTCGCGATCGGCCGCTCGTTCAAGATCGTCGGCAACCTCGATCTCGCCAACGGTCGCTGGGCCCCCGACGGCAGCGACAACCCCGTGGTCGATCGCATCATCCAGGGCGGTCAGCCGCCCGAGCGCTCGGTGCTGCACATCGTCGACCCCCGCGAGCTGTACATCGAGGCGCGCACGCCCATCGGCCTGCTGCGCCTGGGCCAGCAGGCGTTCACGTGGGGCCAGGGCATGCTGGCCAACAACGGCAACTACGTCGATCGCTACGGCGATTTGCGCTTCGGCGACGACGGTCGCGGCGACATCTTCGAGCGCATCCTGTTCGCGACCAAGCCGTTCCAGAACCGCGGCGGCGGCATCAAGGATCTCGCGATCGCGATCGGCGGCGACCTGGTCTTCCGCGACGAGCGCGTCGACCTGACCAAGAAGGACCTCGCGGGCCAGGCGCTGCTCGTGCTGCGGTGGGCGCCGGAGAAGTCGCCGGGCAACTACGTGGGCGCCTACGCGGTCTATCGCAAGCAGAAGAACCACGACGACGGCGACGTGTACCCCAACGACAACCACCTGCAGGTCGGCGTGGTCGATGCGACCGGGCAGGGCACCAAGTGGTTGTCGGATCGCTTGCAGCTGCTGGGCGCGTTCGAGACCGCGATCATCTTCGGTCGCACCGACAACGCCCGCGATCAGTACGGCGATCACCGCGTGCTGCAGGGCGGCGGCGTCGCGCGCGGCTACATCGGCCGGCACGACAGCTGGTTGGTCGGCTTCGACGCCGGCTACGCCAGCGGCGATCCCAACCCGACCGATCGCCAGATCAACAACTTCACCTTCGACGCCGGCCACACCGTCGGGCTGGTGCTGTTCAACCAGGTCAACGCCTGGCGCAGCGCGCAGACGCAGATCCTCGCCAGCGACGGCACGCTCACGGGCGTGCCGCTCAACGGCACGCAGTATCTGCCCACCCGCGGCGGTGTGAGCAACGCGCTGTACATCCAGCCCAAGGCGCGCTGGTCGTTCCGCGAGCGGCTCGAGATCTGGGGCGGTCCGCTGGTCGCGGTCGCACCGGTGCCGATCATCGATCCCTACACCACGCGGCTCAACGGCGGCGTGCCGACCAACAGCTCGGGCGGCGACGGCGGCAAGCGCTACTACGGCACCGAGCTCGACGTCGGCATTCGTGGGCGGTGGGACATCCGTCGTTTGTGGCTCATGGCGGGACTGCAGGGCGGCGTGCTGCTGCCCGGTGCCGGGCTCGCGAATGCGGCCGGCAACCCCGACAAGCCCAGCGGCGCGGTGTGGTTCCGCACCGAGATCAAGTACTGAGGGGCTGTCAGCCGTGCTGACAGCCTCTCGTCGCGACAGCGACCGGAAGGAAAGACCGCGACGCTTTGCCGGCGCGGAAGAGGAAGCGGAGCTTCCTCTTCAGAGACTGAGGCTGCTGTCCGCGCGCGCCCGCGTGTCACCACGGCGCGCGCGCGCTGTGACCCAGCCTGCCAATCGGTCCCTGTCGGGTTGCTCCGCGTGGCCCGCTCGGTCCACACTGCTGCGGTGCGATCGACTGCGATCCTGAGTGCCTGCGCGCTGACGCTGCTCGCGACGCCGATGGCGTTCGCGGCCGAGCCCGGGTCGATCGCGCCCTCCGCTTCGCCGCCCGTCGCGGTGCCGCCCACCGCCGCGCCCCCGAGCGCTTCGCCGCCCACGGCCACGCCGCCCACGCCACGCCGCCGACTGCGACGCCGCCGACTGCGACGCCGCCGACTGCGACCTCAAGCCGACCAGACCCTGCCTGCCGCGACCCTGCCCGCTGCGACCCCGCTCCGCTGCGACGCCGCCCGCCGCGACGCCGCCCGCCGCGACGCCGCCCGCCGCGACGCCGCCTGCCGCGACGCCACCGGCCGAGACCCCGCCGGTCACGCCACCGCCCGCGAGCGCGCCGCCGATCGCGACCGAGCGCCGCAGGCGCCGCCGAGCACGCCGCCGCCGGCCGAGCCGCCGATCGCGGCCGAGACCCCGCCGGGCGCATCACCGACGGCGGCCGACGCCACCGCACCCGCGGCGATCGACGAGGCCGCGTGGGCCGCGATGAAGGGCCAGACGGTGGTGGTGACGCACGCGAGGGCGAGCCGGTGCAGGTGCTGCTCGCGCACAGGGCACGCCGCACGTGGTGTTGCAGCAACCCAGCGGCACCGTGTCGGTCGCCAAGGCCGACGCGGTCGCGCTCGCGACCCCCACGCCGCCGACGGTGCTTCAAGCCTGTCGACAAGCCGATCACCAAGCTCAAGCCGACGTGAAGTACCACAAGCTCGGGCTCTTCACGCTGCACGGCGTGGGCTACACCCGCTGGCGCACGCCGAGCTTCGCCGCCGGCGGTGAGAGCTACAACCTCGACGCGGGCGTCGGCTTCAACTTCACCGAGCGCTTCGGTGTGTACGGCCTGGTCGGCGGCGCCGTCGGTGCCCGCATCCTCGACAAGCAGACCCACGGCAGCCTGGGCCACTTCGCCATCTCGTTCCTGGTCCGCCGCAAGTACGTCGCGTTCATCCCCGGCATCGGCCTGGCGGTGGCCGGGCGCCGCGGTCCCGGCGATGCACGCGTGCGCGAGACCGGCGTCGCGATCCCGCTCAAGCTCATGGGCCTGATCCCGCTGCCCAAGGACCTCACGCTGACCGTGGGCTTGGGCTACGACCTCGCGATCTTGGCGCAGACGCGGCCGCTGCAGACGATCGCGCTGCAGGTCGGCGTCGCGCGCTTCTGAGATCGCACGCGTCCGCGCGCGCGCATCAGAGCGTCTCGTGGCCGCGCTGGTCGATGTTGGCGCTGACCACCAGCTCGCGACCATCGCTCGCGAGCACGTAGAGCACGCCCCGGCCCTCGCGCCACTGGCACTCGACACCGTGCAGGCCCATGGTGAAGGTGTTGATGAAGTTCGACTCGCGCTGGATGTGGCTGCAGTCGGCATCCTGCACGCCACCGAGCAGGCCCAGGCGCATCAGCTTCTCCGGGAACTCCTGCCGCGCGCGCTGGCTGTCGCTGCCGTGGTGGGCCGCGTCGGTCAGGTCGAACGCACGCTGCAGCGTGTCCGCGTCGCCGCCGCTGCCCAGGGTCGCGAGGAAGTCCTTGGCGGTCTTGCGCGCGGCCGCCTCGCGGTGGTCGCGGTAGAGGAATGCACCCCCGACGGCCGCGCCGACGAGGACCACGGGGACGACGACTGCGATCACGAGCGTCTTCGACATCGCCGGTGGTCGAGCCACGGCGGTGCCGATCGGATTGCGGCGCTCAATCCTGCGGCATCGCGTCGCGGACCCGCGCGGCCCAGGCCGCGAGGTCGTCCACGGTCGCCTGCGAGGCCTCGAGCGTGCTGCCCAGGGCGACCAACGCCTGCTGCAGCAGTTCCCGCGCGCGCCGCAGGCGGCTCTTGATGGTGCCCACGGGGGTCTCGAGCACGCGCGCGATGTCGGTCGCGGAGAGCTCCTCCCAATAGGCCAGCTCGATCGCGATCTGCAGGTCCAGCGGGATCCGCCGCAGCGCGGCGAGCAGCAGGCGTTCGTGTTGCTGCCGCGCGAGGGCGCCGGTGGGGCTGGCACCCGAGATCTCGGCGATCGACTGCTCGGTGACGTCGACGTGCTCGTGACGTCGCGGCAGCCGGCGCAGCTCGTGGCACAGCTCGTGCCGCGCGATGGTGAAGAGCCACGTGCGAAACGAACAATCGCCGCGGAAGCGACCGCGGTGGGCGACCGCGGCCATCATCGTGCGCTGCACCAGCTCTTCGACCACCGCGACCTCGTCGAGCTTGTGGCGGAAGAAGCGGAACAGCGCGTCGAAGTGGCGGCGCAGCAGCTGCTCGCCCGCCTGACCCTCGCCGCGGCCCCATGCCGCCAGCAGCTCCTCGTCGGTCGCCACCGCACTCGATGGTACCATCGCGATCGGTCGTGAGCGCCCAGGAGACCTTGCCCGACACCGGGAGGGACTCGCCGCTGGCGATGGCCCCGCCGCGCGATCCCGTCGAGGCGCGCAGCGCCTTCGATGCCGTGGCCGCGCGGATGTTCGGTGCGACGCCGCAGGCGCTGCGGATCGGTCGCTTCGTGCTGCTGCACAAGCTCGGCAGCGGCGGCATGGGTGTGGTGCATGCGGCCTACGACGAGCAACTCGATCGCAAGGTCGCGCTCAAGCTGTTGCACGAACAGGCCGGCGAGGGCAGCGACAGCGCCACCGCGGGCGCACGGCTGCTGCACGAGGCCCGCGCGGCCGCGCGGCTGGTGCACCCCAACGTCGTCGCGATCCACGAGGTCGGCACGTGGTGCGACCAGGTGTTCCTGGCGATGGAGTTCGTCGACGGGCCGACCTTGCGCGGCTGGGCCAAGCAACCGCGCACGCGCGCGGAGATCCTCGAGGTCTTCGCCCAGGCCGGTCGCGGGCTCGCGGCCGCCCACGCCGCCGGCGTGGTCCACCGCGACTTCAAGCCCGAGAACGTGCTCGTCGGCACCGGGCCCGACGGGCGGCCGCACGTGCGCGTGGTCGACTTCGGCCTCGCCCGCGCGAGCCAGCGCGTCGACGTCGACGTCACGGTGCCCGATGCCGGCGTCGCCACGCCGGCGGCCGCGGGCCTGACCGGGGCGCTCGGTGCGATCGCGGGCACGCCGGCCTACATGGCACCGGAGCAGCACCTCGGGGCCGTGGTCGACGCGCGCTGCGATCAGTTCGCGTTCTGCGTGGCGCTGTGGGAGGTGCTGTTCGGGCAGCGGCCCTTCGCCGGCGAAACGCTCGAGGCGCTCGCGACCGCCGTGCTCGAGGGCAGGATCACCGAGCCCGCCGACGCGCGCGTGCCGACGTGGCTGCGGCGGATCCTGCGGCAGGGCCTGCGCACCGATCCGGCCCAGCGCCACGCATCGATGGACGCGTTGCTGTCGGCGCTGACGCGAGACCCGGCGCGTCGTCGTCGTCGCATCGCGGTGGGGCTGCTGGGCGGCGCGGGCTTGCTCGCGCTGGGCGCTGCGATCCCCCGCGGTGCGGCCGGCGACGATCCCTGCGCCGGCGGTCGCGCCCGCGTCGACACGGTCTGGGGCGCGGCGCAGCGCGAGCGGCTGCAGGCGGCCTTCGCCGCGACCGCGCGTCCATGGGCGGCGGCCGCAGCCTCGCGCGCGGGCGAGCGACTCGACGCGCAGGCCGACGCGTGGGTCGCGATGCACCGCGAGGCCTGCGAGGCCACGCGCGTGCGCGGCGAGCAGTCCGACGCGCTGCTCGAGCTGCGCATGGCCTGTCTCGACCGTCGCCTCGCGGAGCTCGGTTCGTTGGCGACGTTGCTCGGCGACGCCGACGCGGAGGTCGTCACCCAGGTCGAGCGGCCGCTCGGCGCGCTCGTCCCGATCTCGGCGTGCGCCGACGTCGAGGCGCTGCGAACCCAGGTCGCGCTGCCCGAGGACCCCGAGGCACGAGAGGCGATCGCGGCGATCGAAGACGAGATCACCCGCGGCGCCCAGCTGCGCGATCTGGGGCGCTACCAGGCCGCGGCCGAGTTGGGCCTGGCGATGGTCGCGAAGGCGCAGGCCCTGGGCCACGACCCCACGCTGGCCGACGCGCAGGCGCTGGTCGGCGCGACGCGGGCGCTGGCGGGCGATGCCGCCGGTGCGCGGTCGATGTTGGAGTCGGCGATCTGGTCCGCGATCGCGGGTCGCAATGCGGCGGCCCAGGCCGCGGCCGCGATCGCGTTGGTGACGCTGGTCGGTCACACCCAGGGCGACGCGCCCGACGCCGCGCGCTGGGCCGCGCTCGCGCGGGCGACCCTGCGGGCCATGGGCGATCCGCCGCAGCAGCTGGGCGCGCTCGAGGGCAACCTCGGCAACGTCGCGATGGCCGCGGGGGATCGCGCGCGCGCGGCCGAACACTTCCGTGAGTCGATGCGACTGTTCACCGTCGCGCTGGGACCCGACGATGCCCGGGTCGGTCGCATGGCCGCGAACCTCGCGGTCGCACTGCGGCAGCAGGGTGAGCTCGACGCTGCCGAGCAGGCCTACGGCGATGCGCTGCGGATCCTCGGCGCGGCGCTCGGCCCCGGTCACCCCGATCTCGGACCGGTGCTGTCGAACTGGGCCGGCCTGCTGTTCCACCGCGGTCGCTTCGAGCAGGCCCTGGCGCGCTACCGTGAGGCCCTGGCGATCGAAGACGCCGCGCTGCCGCCTCACCACCCGCAGCTGGGCCACGTGCACAACAACATCGCCGAGACCCTGCTCGAGCTCGGCGAGCTCGACGCGGCCGCGAACCACGCGCACGAGGCCATCGACATCTGGGAGCGCTCGCTGGGCTCGAGCCACGTGCTGCTGGCCCACGCGCTGGTGACCTGGGGTCGCGCGGTGTGCAGCCGCGGCGATCCCCTGCGGGCCGAGCCGGCGCTGCGCCGTGCGGTCGCGCTGCGCGACGCGCCCGGGGTCGCGCGCGCCGACAGCGATGCGGCCGCGCGCGCGCTCGCGACGTGCCTGGCCACGTTGCCCGAGGACGAGCGGCGCCGCCGGGCCGCGTCGCCCGAGGCTCCGGCCTCGCGTTGACGTGTGAGTTTTGGTCCAGGCGCGGGCGCGCTCGTCGAGCACATCGACCGGAAGGCCGGCGCAGCCCGGGCGCGTCGACGTCTTTGTTCGGCTTGCGCCCGCACCCGGGTTAGCGTAGCCCCGCACCCAGCGACGCCCCCGGCGCGGCGATGCTCTTCCCGACCTTCGACTTCCTGCTGTTCGTGATCCCCGTGCTGCTGGGCACGTGGCTGCTGTCGCATCGACCGCTGCCGCGCACGCTGCTGCTGCTGGGCGCGAGCCTGTTCTTCTACATGGCGGGGCCCAAGACCGAGCCCCCACCGACGCCCTGGTACTACGTCGGGTTGCTGGTCTTCTCGACCGTGCTCGACTACGCCTGCGGTCTGGGCATCGCGGCGCAGGATCGCCGCGTGCGGCAGTCGGGCGACGCCGCCGCGATGGCCTCGGCGCGGCGGGCCAAGAACGCGATCTTCGGCGTCTCGCTGGTGGGCAACCTCGGCCTGCTGGGCTACTTCAAGTACACCGACTTCGCCTTCAGCGTCGCGACCGACCTCGCGCACGCGCTGGGCATCGACTGGGCCGCGCCGAGCCTGCGGCTGCTGCTGCCGGTCGGCATCTCGTTCTACACCTTCCAGAGCCTGAGCTACACCATCGACGTGTGGCGCGGGCGGCTCACGGCCGAGCGCTCGTTCCTGAAGTTCGCGCTGTTCGTGACCTTCTTCCCGCAGCTGGTCGCGGGGCCGATCGTGCGCGCCGACGAGTTCCTGCCGCAGCTGCACCGCCCGCCGCGGATCTCGGCCGCGCGCATGGAAGAGGGCATCTTCCACGTGTTCAAGGGCCTGGTGAAGAAGGTCGTGCTCGGCGACTGGATCGCCAGCCAGCTGACCGATGCGATCTTCGCCTCGCCCGAGCAGTACACCTCGGCGGAGCTGCTGTTCGCGCTGTACGCCTTCACGCTGCAGCTGTATGCGGACTTCTCGGGTTACTCGGACATCGCCATCGGCGTGGCCAAGCTGATGGGCTACGAGCTGCCGGAGAACTTCGACCGCCCGTACCAGGCCAAGAACGTCGGCGAGTTCTGGCGGCGCTGGCACATGACGCTGTCGACGTGGCTGCGCGACTACCTGTTCTTCCCGCTGGGCGGCAGCAAGGGCTCGGCCGCGCGCACGTACTTCAATCTGTGGTTGACCATGTTCTTGGTCGGCATGTGGCACTACAGCCAGGGCACCAGCTGGAACTTCGTCATCTACGCCAACTTGCACGCTGCGGCGATCGTCTTCAATCGCTGGAACCGCATCCGCCCCCGCGGCACGTCGCGGCCCGCCGAGCTGGCGCGGTGGGCCCCGGCGCTGCTGGCCAGCGGCGCCGCGATCGCATGGTTGGTCCACGTCGTGCTCGACGTGCCCTGGGCCAGCGCGTGGATCGTCGGCGGCTTCGCGATCGCGATGGTGCTGGTGGTCACGTGGTTGCCGGACACCGGCCACTGGGCCAACGCCGCGCTGCACGTGTTGCTCACGTTCCACTTCACGGTGCTGTCGCGCGTGTTCTTCCGCGCCGAGAGCTTCGACGTGGCCAAGCGCATGTGCCAGGGCCTGCTGGCGTTCGACACCCACGGCCTGCGTCCGGGCCTGATCACGCCGTGGGTCGGGCTCGCGCTGGCGATCGGCTGCGTCTACCACTACGCCGCGGCGCTGGGTCGACGTGCACGGCCTCGCGGCGGTGCGGCGGCTGCCCGGCCCGGTGCTCGGTCTGCTGTTCGCCGCGCTGTGCCTGGGGCTCATGCTGCTGATGGGCTCGGCCCCGCGCGCGTTCATCTACTTCAACTTCTGATCCGTCCCCGAAGCCGCCCGCCATGAGCGATCCCCAGACCCACGCACCCGCGCCCGCCGAGTCGGGCCTGCTCGACGGCGAAGACACGCGCCATCGCGTGGAGCTCGTCGGCGACGACGACGGCGGCGGCCGCTATGCCCGCGGCAGCTTCACCAAGATCGGCGGCGCGCTCGCGAGCGTGGCGCTCGCGGTCGTGGCCAGCTACGTCGTGCCGGGGTTGTCGTTCGCGCGGCCGTGGACCGCGGTCGAGCCGCCGCTGGGGCTGACGGCGCTGCAGGGCGATCGCGACGATCCGGTGCCGTTCTGGAACGTCATCGGTCGCGAGCTGCTCGACGAGGGCGCGGCGCAGCAGCAGGCCGAGGCCAAGGCCGAGCAGACCGCGGCGATCGCCGACGCGGTGCTCGCGGTCGACGACGACGGCGCGGCGCCGTTGGTCGACAAGACCGTCATCGCCGACACCGGCGATCGCCTGCCACCGTACCGCCCGCATCCCGACGACGCCGAGGTCCCGACCCAGGCGATCGAGCTGCCCGACGACGGCGCGCTCGACCGCTTCTTCGCCCGGCTCGCGCGCACCGACGCCGGCATCGCCGGCGCGGTCACCCGTGCGGTCCACTGGGGCGACTCGGTGGTCGCGGCCGATCACATCACCTCGAGCTTGCGCGCCAAGATGCAGCAGCGCTTCGGCGACGCCGGCCACGGCTTCCACCTGCTGGCCAAGCCCAACGCCAGCTACGTGCACAAGGCCATCGAGTTCCGCGACGGCGAGGACTGGTCGCGCTGCTACATCATCAACAACTGCAAGAGCGACGGGCTCTACGGCCTGGGCGGCACGACGGTGTGGTCCTCGGGTGGCGCCGAGACCCGGCTGCGCACCTCGGACTCGACCGCCAACGGCCGCAAGGCCAGCAAGCTCGAGCTGTGGTACCGCGCCGAGCCCAAGGGCGGCAACGTGCGCGTCCGCGTCGACGACGGCGAGCCCACCGTGATCGCGACGGCGAGCGAGACCGCGGCGGACGGCTGGCACACCATCACGGTCGAGGACGGCGCACACGAGTTCGAGATCCGCGCCGCCGGCGGCGGCAAGGTGCGGCTGTACGGCGCGGTGATCGAGCGCGACGTGCCCGGCGTGGTCTGGGACGGAATGGCTCAACTGGGCGCGTTCACCAGCCGCATGCTCTACTTCGAACCCGCGCACATCCGCGATCAGATCGCCCACCGCGACGCGGCGCTGCTGGTGTTCATGTTCGGCGGCAACGACCTGCTGCTGCCCGAGCACCGCCTCGACCAGTACCGCGAGACCTTCCGCGACATGCTCACGCGCTTCCGTGCCCAGGCGCAGCCGCCCGACTGTCTGGTGCTGTCGCCGGTCGATCACGGCGAGCGCGAGGGCCAGCGGATCGTCAGCAACCCCATGGTCGCGAAGATCACCGCGATCCAGCGCGAGGTCGCGTTCGAGCAGGGTTGCGGCTTCTTCGACAGCCAGGCCGCCATGGGTGGCGACGGCGCGGTCGCCCGCTGGCGCCGCAGCAATCCTCCGCTCATCTCCGGCGACCTCGCGCACCTGACCGACGCGGCCAGAAGGTGCTCGGGCACATGGTCTACGTCGCGTTGCTGCAGCGCTATGTCGAGTATCGCCGCCGTACCGACGGGTGAGCCGGCGCGCGCGATCCGACGTCAGCCCTCGCCCATGAGCTCGGCGCAGGTGCCGGGCACCAGCGAGACGTTGGAGTAGGTCCACTCGCTGCAGAAACCGCCGCTGCAATCGTTGGAGCTCTCGGTGATCGCGTCGCACTGCGCCTGCGACTCGACGTCGGTGCAGTTGTCGGGGTGCTCGTCGAAGTTGGTGCCGTACTCGCTGACCGAGTAGGTCGAGTAGTCGTAGATGCACGCGAAGTGCTCCTCGTGGTCCTCGAGCTCGCACGCGAGGCTGGCCCCGAGCGCGAGCGCGCACAGGCGCAGGGCGAAGGGACGGAGGCGGACCGGGGTGGGGGCGAAGCGGGCCATGGCAGCGAGGACCTTTCGCTCCCGGTGGTCCCCGCCGCGGCGGCATCGATCCCCGCGCGCTGGGCGAATTGTCCGCCGCGGGATTGCACAGTTCGCCCGGCGCGGGTGCCCGGGCGGTGCCACGGCCGCGGGATCGGTGCCGGTGGCCGCTGGCACGCGCCGTGCTCTACCGAGGCCCGTGCCGCACCTGTGTCGTCGTCGCGGCAACCGAGGCGACAACACAACCTCACCCCTGCCGCAAGCAGTCGCCGCGGGCGGGGGCGACGACACAGGGCCCGGCCGCTTCGCGACAGGGGTGACGTGCCCCGCCTGCAGGTCGACCACACCCGTGTCGACCTGATGGACGCGAGACGGCCGGGGCCGCGGCGGGTTCGCCCGCGCGGCCGAGGGGGATCTCGCCCGCGCTTCGGCGCTTCCTCCCTGGAGACTCAGATCGCTTCGAGTCGCAGGCGGGTCTGGCCCACCAGCAGCTCCGCGCCGTAGGGCACGACGTCGCCCGAGCGCAGGCGCAGCCAGGTGCCGTAGGCCGAGTCGAGATCCTCGAGCGTCGCGCCGCGCTCGGTGCGACGGACGCGGCAGTGCAGCTCACCGAGGTAGGGGTCGTCGGGAAACTGCACGTGACCGTCGGTCTGGCCGAAGCAGACCTCGTCGTCGTCGACGGGGTAGCTGGCGGCGTTGTCCTCCAGCGTCAGCATCACGTCGATGCGCGCCCAGTAGCCCGGGTCGGGGCTACCCAGCACCGGCGCGCGGCCGGGCTGCGAGCCGCTCTTGATGGCGGTGTAGCGCAGCAGCTCCTCGCCGCAGCGCAGCACGTCACCCGAGCGCAGCGCCACGCGACCGCGCACGCGCACGAACACGCCGTTGGTCGAGTCGAAGTCCTCGATCGACACGCCGTCGGGGCGGAACGACAGCGCACCGTGCTGCGCGTCGACGTACGGATCGTCGGCAAAGACCGACTGACGCGAGCGCGACAGCACCCACGACCCGCCGAGGCGATGCTCGACGCTCGTGCCCTCGTCGCCGCCCACGAGGTAGCGGCCGGCGACCACCACGCGCACGCCGGTCACCGGCAGCGTCGCGGTCGTCTCCTTGACCACCGGCATGGGCACGCCCAGCGACGGCGCGGGCTCGGCCGCGGCCGGCTCGGGCGCCGCGGGCTCGGGCGCGCGCATCACCGGTCGCTCGACGATCTGCGTGCCGCCTTCGGGCGCGCGCATCACCGGCATCGCGACCGCGACCGTGCCGCCGCCCTCGGCGACCGGCGCACGCGGCACGTGGCCGCGCGGCGTGGTGCCGCCGGCGTCGCCACGCGGCGTGCGGGGCACGTGTGCCGCCGCGACGGTGTGCTCGGGGCGCTGCGGCAGCGCATCGACGTCGAGCTCGAGTCGGCCTTCGAGCACCTCGATCACCGCGTCGTCGACGAGCTCGATGATCGAGGTGGACCGCCCCACCGGGGCCCCGGGGGCCGGATTCGACGCGAGTGTGGTGTCGCTCTCGTCGAACCCGGGGCCCCGGTAGGACCGTTCGGTAGAGAACCAGAGGGTCGGACAGTCGCCCTCCGACTCCTCGTCGATCACCTCGGCGAGGCGGAGGTGCACGGGGGCGGGCGCTTGGGGTTCATGGGATCGCACGGCGACGGTCCGGTCCATGCCGGCTCCAAGAGCAACCGCCATGCCCAGCAAAACCCGTGGCGCGACGCCGCCGGTGGTTCCCTCGGGCGCAGCGGGGGCCCACACATTTGCCCGAGTCGGGAAGCCGTTGCCCAATCCGGTGCCCACGGGCGCCGGCTCCGGGGGCCCTCGCCGGGTGCCGAACCGGTGGGCAGGCAATCGTCTGCGGCGCGTTGCGGTAGACCTTGCCCGTCCGCCGATGCGCCGCCCCCTGCTCGTGCTCGCGCTGCTCGCCCTGGTCGTCGCCGGGGTCGCCGGCGCGCTGTGGTGGACGTGGCGCAGCATCGACGTCCGCGCGGAGCTCGAGGCGCGGCTGAGCGAAGCCGTCGGTCGGCCGGTGCACATCGACGCGGTCGAGGTCGATCCCCGCGGGCACGTGGCGTTGCACGGCGTGACGGTCGACGACGATCCCGCGTTCTCCGAGCGGCCGCTGCTGCACGCCGACGCGATCGGACTCGACATCGCGCTGCAGTCGCTGCTCGACCGTGAGCTCGTCGGCGTGAGCACGGCGACGGGCGTGACGCTGCACGTGGTCAAGCGCGGTGGCACCACCAACCTCGCGGGGCTGTTCCCCAGGCGTGGCGGCGGCGGTCGCGGCATGGACGTGCAGCTCGATCTCGCCATCACCGATGCGCGGGTCGAGCTCGAGGACGCCGATCGCGGCGAGACGCTGCAGCTCGACGACACCGACGTGCGCGTGCTGCTGGGCAACCGCGACGGCGACAAGCAGGCCGCGGCCACCGTCGCGATCGCCACCGTGGGCCTGCACGGCGTCGCGCTGCACGAGCTGACCGCGACCTTGCGCGCGAGCGAGCAGGGCTTCGCGCTCGAGCAGCTGCAGGCGCGGCTGGGTCGCGAGGGCCGCGTCAGCGGGCACGGCGAGCTGCTGCTGTCGGGCCCGCGCGGCTGGAGCTTCACGCTCGCGTTGGCGCGGGCGGACCTCGACGACGATCTGCGCCCGATCGTCGCCGCGGTGTTCCCCGTGCTCGCGCAGCCCCTGGCGCAGACGGCCGCCGCCGGCACCCTGGGCGCGACCGTCACGCTCGCAGGCGCGGGGCTGCACTGGGCCCAGGTGCGGCCGACCCTGGGTGGACACGGCACGCTGCAGCTGCGTGATCTGGTGCTGCCGCCGGGCTCGCTGCTGGTCGATCTCGCGGCGCTCGCGGGCCACGACGGCAAGGCGATGACCCTGCGCGAGGCCGCGGTCGAGTTCGACGTCGCCGACGACTGGGTCACGCTGACGCGCGTGACCGCCGACGGCGCGATCGCGACGCTGCCGCTGACGGGTCGCGTCTCGCTCGCGGGCGCGCTGGACCTGCGCTTCGATCTCATGCCGATCCTGGCGGGCTTCGGCGGCGGCGCGTACCAGGCCGTGGCCGCGCATGCGACCTCGCTGCCGGTGCGGATCCGCGGCACGGTGAGCAAGCCCGAGCTCGCGCCGCCGACCGCGGGCGACGTCGGTCGCAGCCTGTTGGGCGGGGCGCTGCGCCGGGCGCTGCGGGGCGGCGACGCCGGCGCGACACCCTGAGCGCGAGCCGTCCGCGCCCGCGGCCGGGCGATCAGAGCGCCGCGGCAGCTGGTTCGTTATGCTGGTGCACCATGTCGAGCCGCCCCGTGTGGTCGCGCGCTGCGTTCGCATCGGCCGCGCTGCTGTGCGCGGGGATGCTCGGCAGCTGCCTGCGCCCGCCACAGGCGGCCACGCGCGCGGTGCCGGCGGTCGACGCGGCGCGGCTGGCCACGATGCAACCGCCCGAGCGCCGCGCCCACACGCTCGCGCGCGCGTGCGAGCAGGGCGACGCGGAGGCCTGCGACGGCCTGGGCGGCGCGTACTGGGCCGGCTTCGGCGTGGGGGAGCACCGCTTCCACGCGCTGTCGCTGTGGACCTACGCGTGCGGGCGCGGCGTGGGCACGGCCTGCGAGCAAGCCGCCGGGGTCTACGAGCGCGGCGAGCTGATGCCGGTCGATCGCACGCAGGCATTCGCGCTCTACGATCGCGGCTGCACCGCGGCGCGTGCGTCGACCTGCACGCGCGCGGGCGAGCTGCTCTCGCGCGCCGACAACGACACGCCCTCGCCGCGACGCGCGGTGCGGTACTTCCGGCGCGGCTGCGAGCTGGGCGACGCGTCGGGCTGCCACCAGCTCGGGCTGGCGTCGCTCGAGGGGCGCGGCCTGCCACGCGACGTCGACGACGGTCTCGCGCTGGTGCAGTCCGCCTGCGAGGACGGCCTGGGGCTGGCCTGCCGCGAGCTCGGCGGCTTCTTCGACGAAGGCGTGTTCGTAGCCAAGGATCCCGCACAGGGCCTGGCCCTGGCCGAGCGCGCGTGCAGCCTCGACGACGGCCCGTCCTGCACGAAGTTGGGCGCGCTGGCGCGCGAGCGCGGCGACGACGTCGCGGCCGCGACCCTGCTCGGGCGCGCGTGCGAGGCCGACGAGGTCCGCGGTTGCGCGCTGCTGGGTGATACCTTCGCGCTGCCGCGCAGCGACGCCGCCCCCGACGGCGAGCAGGCGGCGGCGGCCTACGCCCGGGCCTGCCGCGGCGGCATGCTCGAGGCCTGCGGGCGCGCGGCGGCGTTTCTGGGCACCGGCGGCATCGACCCCGCGGAGCTGCGGCAGCTGTATCGCAACGCGTGCGATGCGGGTGCGCTCGATGCCTGCGACTACCTCGCGGGGCTGTACCAAGACGGCGTCGGCGGTCCGCCCGATCCGGCCGCGGCCGCGCGGCTGTACGACCGCGCGTGCGCGGCCGCCTTCGCCGACTCGTGCGTGCACCTGGCGTGGATGGGTCGCCACGATCACGGGCCCGAGCCGCTGCAGTGGTTGCAGCGCGCGTGCGAGCTCGACGAGCGCGCGTGTGTGGTGCTGGGCGAGGTCCACGAGCAGGGCATGGTCGCGGGTGCGCGCTCGCAGGCGGCTGCGGCCGCATACCAGCGCGGTTGTGCCGCGGACTCGCCCGAGGGCTGCTATCGCCTGGCGCGCGTGCTCTCGCGCGGGCTCGGGGTCGAGCGCGACGAGGCCGCGGCCGCGCGGATGCTGCTGGTCGCCTGCGACGGCGGCCACGCGGAGGCGTGCGTCTCGCTGGGCTTCGCCTACGAGAAGGGCCGCGGCGTACCGACCGATCGCGTCGCATCGCGCTACTACCGGGATCGCGGCTGCGAGCTCGACGCGCAGGCGTGCCGTCGCGAGCTGCCGCCGCCCACGGTCGCAGGCAAGCCCGGCGCGCAACCGGGCGCGCAACCCGGTGCGCAACCCGGCGGGCAACCGGGCGCCAAGACCGGAGCGCAGCGATGAAGCCGCTGCTGCTCGCGCTGCTGGTGGCCGGCTGCGGTGCGGGTGCCACCGCCAAGCGTGAGCCGGCGCCGCAGGCGAGCACGGTCGCACCGCCGCCGCGCGCCGACGAGCCCAGCGCGGACGCGGCCGCGCGTGCAGCCGCCCAGGCGCGCCGGCGCCGGCCATCCCGCCGCGGTCGCCGAGGTCTCGCCGCTGCGCCCGGCACGCGCGGCGTGGTCGTGCTCGCGCCGCTGGGCCGCTTCCCCGACGATCTGCTCGACGAGGTCGAGACCACCTTGCGCGATCACGTACAGGTCGAGGTCCGTCGACTCGAGCCCATGCCCCTGCCGCAGCGCGCCTGGTATGCGCCGCGCAAGCGCTGGCGCGCCGACGTCTTGCTCGACGTGCTCGGCGAGCAGGTCGCGGGCGAGCCGAGAACCCGCATAGTCCTCGGCCTCACCGAGGCCGACATCTCCACGACCAAGGGCGAGATCGAGGACTAGGGCATCTTCGGTCTGGGTCTCGCGCCGGGCCAGGCCGCGGTGGTGTCGTCGTACCGCCTGCGACGCAAGGCCCGCGATCGCGCGCACGTGCGGTTCCGTGTCGGTAACGTGGCGGTGCACGAGGTCGATCACACCTTCGGCTTGCCGCACTGCGCCGAGTCGCACTGCCCCATGCAGGACGCCGAGGGCAGCATCGCGAACACCGACACCTCGAACCCCGACCTCGGGCCGCAGTGTCGAGGCCGCGCTCGACGCCGCGTTTCCGGTGCGGCCAGGCGGCACGTAGCGTCGAGGTCGCCACGCGCGCGACGATCCCCGCACCGTCGCCGGCAGGTCCGCGGCAAAACCTGCTACCGTGCACGAGCCATGGCCACCCGTTCCGCTCGACGCTGGTGCAGCGTCCCGATTGCCGCATCGAGCGGTGCTCACCACGCGGCGTGTACCACGTCAGCGTCGGCGCGATCACGCTGCGGCTGGCGCCGCCCAGGTCGCGAGCGTGTTCGAGGCGCTCGGTCACGCGCTCGCGCCCACGGTCACCGCCGACGAAGACGGCGACCCGCGCGTGCATTGAGTCGCCGCGACGCCGGCCTGATCAGACCCACATCTGCGTCGGCGGGTCCCAGCGCTTCCAGGTCTCGCCGAAGCGCTGCCACAGCGCGCGCGAGCCCGCGTCGACGCGGAAGTACGCCGGCGTGAACAGGGCGTCGAGCTCGGGATCGTCGTAGTGCTCGACCATCGCCTCGGCCTCGGGGTGGGCGAAGAACGTCACCTGCAGCGCGGCCGCGTCGGCTTCGACGATGGCGTAGCCGTGCGAGGTCACGTCGGCGTGCGCGAGCTGGGGGTTGGGGCCGTCGGGCGCGAGCAGCAGCAGGTCGCGGATGGCCCCAGCCAGCGCGCTGGCGCCCGAGACGTTGCTGAGCACGGGGTCGCTCTCGACCTGGTTCTGCAGCAGTCGCTGGAACGTGGTCGAGCTGATCGAGCTGGTCACGAACTCCACGATGCTCTTGCTGACGTCGTCGCGGACCCACGGTGTCGCGGCGAAGAACGCGTGGATGTCACCGGTGATCGCGACGACGTTGGGGATGGTCGCGAGCTCGCGCAACAGTTCGTCGCGGCGGTTGCCCATGCCGTTCCAGTCGTCGACGTTGATGTGGAACACGCGCTTGAACGACGCCGGCACCGACAGCAGCGAGAGGTCGATCTGCAGCGGCGTGAGGCAGAACTCGTTGCCCCACACCTTCCAGGTGGTCTGGGCCGTGCGCATGGCGTCGAGGAACCACTGCTGCTGCTGCTCGCCCATGGCCTGCTCGCTCTCGCCGCCGCTCTCGGTCCAGCGCGCCGCGGCGAGGCGCGCGAACGGGTCGCGCGCGACCAGGTAGCGCGAGCCGATGCGGCCCCACAGGCTGCCCTTCATCATGTCCGTGTAGGCATAGCCCCGCGGCAACGTCGCCAGCGTGGCCTCGTCGATGGGATCGACGGCTGCGCCCGACTCGGCGATGACGTCGTTGATCCAGCCGGCGTGGATCGGGCCGGTGACCATGCCGCTGGGGTAGCCGGCCGCGTCGGCCGCGTCGCGCAGGGCCTGTGCAACGCTGCCGTCGCCGAAGCCGTCGATGTCCTCGACGTAGGGGCTGGCGTCGTCGGGTATGCCGCCGCTGGCCTGCAGCGCCGCTTCGGTCAGCACCACGGTGCCGGGGTACGCGTCCTCGGGGATGAGGTGGTCCGAGCGGTGCGATCGCAGATCGGTCAGCACCAGCTGCACGTGCCTGCCGAAGCGGAAGCTGCGATGGATGCGGATGTCGTCGGGCGGCGCGACCGCGGTGTCGTACTCGAACTCGGTGTCGTCGTAGTCGACCGGCATGTACTCGAACCACGCCAAGTTGGCGTTGCTGCGGCGCTCGAGGTCGGTCTCGTCGACGCGACCGTCCTGGTAGGTCGCGGTCGCGCCCCAGCAATCGTCGGAGAACTCGTGGTCGTCCCAGATCGCCAGCATCGGCATGCGCTCGTGCACCTGCTGCAGCGCGCGGTCGGAGCGGAACAGCCGGTACAGCTGGCGGTAGTTGTCGAGCGAGCGCGCGGCCTGGAAGCCGCCGCCGCCGGGGCGCGAGACCTCGAGCACGCCGGCGGCGTCCTCGAACACGACCTCGCGGCCGGCGCTGCCGCCCTGGAAGCCTGCGTCACCGGCGGTCTCGTAGATGTAGTCGCCCAGGTGGACGAAGAAGTCGACCTCGGGCTGGGTCAGCAGGTGGGCGTAGCCGTTGTAGTAGCGGCCGCCGAAGTCCTGGCACGCGACGAACGCGAAGCGGATCGCACGGTCGCTGTCGGCTGCCGGCGCGGTGCGGCAGCGACCGGTGCGGCTCGCGAGCCAGCGGCCCTGGTGCTGCACCACGAAGCGGTACCAGTACGGCGTGTCGGGCTCGAGCCCGGTCACGCGGACCTTGACGCAGTGATCGTGCTCGGCGCTGGCGCTGACGACCTGACGCGGGCCGTCGTGCCAGCGCGCGGGGTGTTGCAGCGCTTCGTCGGTGAACAGCTCGAGCTCGACGTCGAACTCGTCGCTGCCGTCGTCGAGCGCGACGCGGGTCCACAGGATCACGGACTCGGGCCGCGGGTCACCCGACGCGACCGACTGCGGGAAGTGCTCGGGGCCCGGCTCGACCGTGCGCTTTTCGCTCGCACCACAGCCGAGTCCGAAGCCGGTCACGCCGGCGAGGGCGGTACGGAGGAACTGTCGTCGTCGCATGGCCTGTCGTCGATCCGGGCTGCAGCATAGCCCCGCGACGGTCGCGTTCGTGTTTCAATCACGCGGCATGCAGCCCGGCGACGCAGGGACTCCGCCGCCGCCGCCCGCGGCTCCGCCGCGGCTGCCGCCGCCGCGCATCGTCGTGGGGCCCCTGGGTGAAGAGCCGCAGTCGGTGATCCGCCGCGCGCTCGCGGTCGCCATCGCGCTGGCGATGCTCGCGCTCGATCTCGCGTGGCCCGGCACCGTCACCGGCGTGCTCGCCGAGCTGGCGATGTTCGGCCTGTTCGTGGGTTTGCTCGCGGGCCTGCTGCGCACCCGCAGCCGTCGCGTGCGGCGCTTGATCGCCGCGCTCATCGGCGCCGACGCGATCATCCTCGCGACGCTGTTCGCGATGTTCATCGCGCGTGGCTACATCCTGTCGCAGATGTTCGCGGGGCCCAGCGACGAGTACGACAAGGCCGCGCGCATCTACGACGTCGTGTTCCTGATCTTCGGCGCGTTGCAAGCCCTGTCCGCGGCGATGCCCGAGCGGCTGGTACGGCTGGCGCTGCGACTGGCGCAGCGACCGGCGCTGATGTTGTCGAGCAGCTTCGCCGCGCTGATCCTGGTCGGAACGCTGATGCTGACCCTGCCGGTCGCGGTCGAGAACGTCGCCTACGTCTCGTTCGTCGACTCGCTGTTCACCATCACCTCGGCGGTGTGCGTGACCGGGTTGACCGTCAACGACCCGGGCACGACCTACACCTTCTTCGGCGAGTTCGTGATCCTGCTGTCGATCCAGCTCGGCGGCATCGGCATCATGACCCTGGCCGCGCTGACCCTGGCGTTCGCACGCGACACCGCGCTGTCGACCCAGCTGCGCTACGCCGCCATGCTCGATGCGCGCACGCTCACGGATCTGCGCACGACCGTGCAGAGCATCGTCGTCGGCACCCTCGCGATCGAGGCCATGGGCGCAGTGCTGCTGTACGCGCAATTCCACGGCGACCCGCGGGTCGAGGGCTCCGCGCTGTGGCTGGCGGTGTTCCACGCCGTCTCGGCGTTCTGCAATGCCGGCTTCGCGCTGTTCAACGGCAACCTCACGCCATTCGCCGACGACTGGGGCGTGCAGCTGGTCATCATGTTGCTGATCGTGTGCGGCGGCATCGGGTTCCCGGTGCTGCGCGAGCTGGTGCTGCTGTCGCGGGCGCAGCTGGCCCACCGCTTCGCGCGCGAGCGACCGCCGGTGCCGCTGATGAGCCTGGGCACGCGCGTGGTGCTGTGGACCACGCTGTTGCTGCTGGTGGGCGGGACCGTCATCACCTTCGCGATCGAGCACTCGCGCGCGCTCGCCCACCTGACCTGGCCGCAGCGGCTGCTGGCCTCGCTGTTCCACTCGGTCAACACCCGCACCTCGGGCTTCAACACCGTCGACGTCGGCGCCTTCGCAGCGCCGACCTTGCTGTGGACCTGCGTGCTGATGTTCATCGGTGGTTCGCCCGGCTCGACCGCCGGCGGCATCAAGACCACCACGCTCGCGACCATCTTCGCGACCCTGCGCGGCGAGCTGCGCGGCCACGAGCCGGCGCTGGGGCGCCGAGCGATCGCGCCGGAGGTGTTCCGCCGCGCGACCGCGGTCGCGGCGATCTCCGCGGGCATCGTGCTGGTTTCGGTCACGGTGCTGGCCTTCAGCGAGAAGCACGACTTCATCCGCCTGCTGTTCGAGTCGGTCTCGGCCTTCGGTACGGTCGGGCTCTCGACCGGCATCACCGCGTCGCTCACCGTCGTCGGCAAGCTGGCGATCATCGCGACCATGTTCATCGGCCGCTGCGGCCCGCTCACGATCGCGCTCGCGGTCGCGAGCGGGGAATCGGCGCGACCGCCCTATCGCCTGGCTCGCGAGAGCCTTCCCATCGGATGAGGTAGCAGCGTCATGGCCAAACGCATTCTCGTGATCGGGTTGGGGCGCTTCGGCGCCGCAGTGGCGGAGTCGCTCGCGCAGCACGGCTGCGAGGTCGTGGCGGTCGACAACGACATGAACCACATCGACGCGATCAAGTCGAAGGTGACCTACGCGCTGGAGCTCGACGCGACCGATCCCGCGGCCTTGCGCGCGGTCGATCCGCACAACTGCCACGCAGCGGTGGTCGCGGTCGGCGAGAACTTCGAGGGCGCGGTGCTCACCGTCGCGGCGCTGCGCGAGCTCGGTGTGCAGCTGGTGATCGCGCGGGCGATCACGCCGCGCCACGGTCGGATCCTCATGGCCGCGGGGGCCAATCGCGTGATCGAGATCGAGGCCGAGATGGGCCGCGCGCTGGGCCGCGAACTGGCCGGTGGATCGGATCTGGCGGCCCAGGCGACCGCGAGCGTGCTCGGCAGCCTGCCGCCGGGCCAAACGCCCCGCTGATCCTGCGCCCACCACCGACCGAGGGTGGCGTCCCGGGGCATTGTGCCGCGGTCGGGGCAAAGTGGCGCGGTGCTGCGATTCGAAAATCCGCGTCGGCGGGCGCACGCGGTGCGATCGCCGTGCTAACGACGTGCCGGCCCGTGCGGGCGGAGGTGGTCGTGAACCAAGAACTGATGAACGCGATCGTGGAGAAGGGCGTCGACGTGGGCTCCAAGCTCGTCGGCGTCATCCTGCTGTGGATCGTCGGCCGTTTCGTGATCCGCGCGATCATGAATCTGCTCGAGCGCAGCCTCAAGGCGCGCGCGGTCGAGAAGACCCTGGTCACCTACGCCGACAGCATCGTCAGCGTGCTGCTCAACATCATGTTGATCGCCGCGCTGCTGGGCTTCGTCGGCATCGAGACCACGACCTTCGCGGGTCTGCTCGCGGCGGCCGGCCTGGCGATCGGCACCGCCTGGGGCGGGCTGCTGGCCAACTTCGCCGCCGGCGCCTTCTTGGTGTTGTTGCGGCCGATCAAGAAGGGTGACTTCGTCTCGGCCGGCGGCTTCATCGGCACGGTCGAGGAGATCGGCATGTTCGTGACGATCATCAACACGATGGACAACGTGAAGACCATCGTCGGCAACGCCAAGGTCTTCGCCGAGCCGATCCAGAACTTCTCGGCCAACCCGTTCCGCCGCGTCGAGCGGACCGCCCAGCTCGCCCATGGCGCCGACCACGGCCGCGCGGTCGCGATCCTGCGCGAGGCCCTGGCGAAGATCCCCAACGTCGTCGCCTCGCCGGCGCCCGACGTGACCCTGCTCGATTTCAACCTGGCGGGCCCGGTGCTGGCGGTGCGGCCCTACTGCCACAACGACCACTACTGGCAGGTGTACTTCGACACCAACGTCGCGATCCGCGAGGAGCTGGGCAAGGCCGGCTTCGCGGTGCCGCAGACCCATCACCACGTCGACGGTCGCTGAGCCGGTCCGCAGCGGCGCGCCCGCCCGTGCGGTGTCGCTGCACGCGGGCGCGGGAACCAGCGCGCGAGCCCGGCAACTCCGACGACGGCCCCGCCTGGGGTGCGCCGGAGCCCCGATGACGCCGCGTGTCGCCTCGAGCATCCTGTCGGTCACGATCTGCGCGGTTGCGCCCGGCTGCGGCACGCAGGTGCGGCAGGATCCGCAGAGCACGGCGACGCTGTCCGACGACGGCGAGGTCGGCAGCAGCGCCGCGCTCACCGGCGACAGCGGTCCGCGCATCGACTTCGGCGACGGCGCAGCGACCGAGCCGGGTCAGGACGAAGCCGGCCACTGCGCCCCGGTCGAGACCGACGCGACGCTCACGGGCAAGGTGTTCTCGCCCAACCTGCAGATCCCCATCAGCGGCGCGCTGGTCTACGTCACGGACGACCCGGTCGAGCCGGTGCCCGACGGCGCCTACTGTGCGCAGTGCGTCGAGCTCGACTGCGACACGCCGTTCGTGTTCACGCAGCCCGACGGCAGCTTCGAGCTGCCCGCGCGCGCGGGCGCGGGGCGGCAGCTGGTGGTGCACAAGGGTGAGTTCCTGCGCGTCAGCGAGATCGACATCGATGCCGGCGACAACGCGGTGCCGGCCGAGCTCAGCAGTCTGCCGGGCAAGTGGGATCCCAGCGCAGGGCAGTGGATCCCGCGCATCGCGGTCTACGAGACCGATCCCGATCGCGTGTTCAACGTGCTGGCCAAGTTCGGCCTGGGCCAGGTCGACGGCGGCGGCCAGCTGGTGCCCGGCAGCGAGCAGTTCACGTTGATCGGCGACGACGACCAGGGCGCGTTCATGGACGACTTCCTGGGCATGACCGCGTTTCACATCATCTTCGTCCCCTGCGCCGCGACCAAGTACTGGCTGGGCGCGCCGCAGGTGCCGCCGCTGCGGGCACAGAACATCCGCGACTTCGTGGCTGCGGGCGGCAAGTGGTACGCGACCGACCACTCGAACGAGTACATCGAGTCGCCGTTCCCGGACTATCAACAGTTCCACGCGCCGGCGATGCCCGACATCCAGCCGGCCTACGACGTCGACGGCACCGTGGTCGACGAGGCGCTGCTGGCGTGGCTGCAGGCGCTGCCACCGGCGCTGCAGAACATCGGCGGTGGCAATCCCACGCTGCTCGAGCTACCCACGGTCGAGCTCGATCTCAACTACTCCGGGATCGATGCGATCGAGCCGGTGATCGTGCAGGACGACGAGGGCAATGACGTCGATGTCGGTCACCACACCTGGGTCGAGGGGCCGTGCACCAGCTGCAGCGATCCGCAGCTGGTGCGGCCGATGGCGGTGAGCGGGCAGTGGGGCTGCGGTCGCATGATGTACAGCACCTTCGAGACCTCGAGCGTGCCGCACCAGGGGCTCAGTCCGCAGGAGTTGATCCTGCTGTACATGATCCTGGAGATCGGCGTGTGTCACGAGACCCCGCCACCGCCGCCGCCGCCGGTGGGGTGAGACGGCAGGGGGCGGAGGAACGCGAAGCGTTCTTGCGCACTTCGGTCTAGCCCGGCAGCGGGAACCACAGCCGCACGTTGCGGTCCTCGGGCACGCCTTCGCCGGTGTGCTGCCAGCCCGACGTCAGATCCGTGATGCCGCGCAGGCGGCCCTCGGCCGCCAGCGGGTCGCCGTCGAAGGCGATGTCGAACGCGACCGAGGTCAGGCTGATGAAGCCGTTGTCCTCGTCGTTGACGTCGAGCACGCGCATCTGGTGGGGATGGTCGGCGATCGCGGAGGTGATGACCTCCCAGTACGGCGTGCCACCCAGCGGCTCGACCACGGTCACGCGATGGACGTGCGAGTGCCCGCACAGGTGCGCGAGGATGTTGTCGTACTCGCCCAGCAGCGCCTGGAACTCGTCGGTCGTGAGCGCGTCGTCGATGACCATGCCACCCAGGCCGCTGCCGTCGCCCAGCGAGGTCGAGGCGTGGTGGGTCGCGATGAACACGAACTTGCCGTCGTCCACCGCGGCGTCGAGCGCGGGTTGCAGGAACGCGTCGACCTCCGCCTGCCGCACCACGCCCTCCGAGCCGCCGGTCTGCGCGGCGGTGTCGAGCACGACGAAGCGGATGTCGGTGCCCGCGACGTCGAAGGTGTAGTTGGCCTTGCCCGAGCTCACCACCGCCTCGGTCACGCCGTGGCCGTCGCTGCTGGCCATGACCAGGCCCAGCAGCCCAGCGCCGTCGACCAGGGCGCGCTCGTCGTCGGCGGGGATCGGCCCCATCGTCAGCGGGCCACCGGGCATCGACCAGTCACGCGTCGCGCCGTCGACGTCCTCGCCGACCACATCGTCCTGGCGCCCCTCGATGGGGAAGTTGCCCTGCACGAGCACGTCGTGGTTGCCCATGACCCAGTACCACGGCACGTCGAGTCCGACCGGCGCGAATGGATCCTTCGGATCGTTGCCCTCGCCCGGCACCGGATCGTCGTCGATGGCGGAGTCGCACTCGACCACGTCGTCGCCGTCGAGCACGCTCAGGAACCACTGCACCTCGTTGCTCTGCGCGCTGTCGGCGTTGTCGCCACCCATGATCACGAAGTCGATGGGATCCGCGGCGTTCACGGCGTTGATGGTGCGCACGGCGGCGTTGACCATCTGGCAGCCGTAGGCCTCCTGCGGACGGAACGCGCCCGCGGTCGCGCCGGGCGAGTCGAACGATGCCAGCCGCGTGGGCGACTCGTCGTCGGCCAGCTGCGTGTCGGCCATGTGCACGAAGCGGGTGATGCGAGCCGCCGCGGGGCCGGGGGTCGGCGCGGCGCTGCCGTCGAGCGTCACGTCGATGATGGCCTCGCCATCGGCGTCCTGCTCGTCGCCGTAGCCGTCGGCGATCATCTGGTCGAGCATCGCCGGCTCGCGCGGATCGTTCTCTTGCATGGCCGCGATCGCGTGCACCGGGACCCGCCGCGACTCGGTGGTCAGCACGATGCCGTCGAGCGGCGGCAGCGGGTCGGGCAGATCGACCTCGCCGGTCGAGCCGCTGGATCCGCCGCTCGTGTCGGCGCCCGAGGAGCTGCTGCCGTCGCTGCTCGACGCCGCGGTGCTGCTGCCGCCATCGCCCGAGGTGCTCGCGTCGCCGGTGGTGCCGTCGTCGGAGCCGGCGTCGTGCTTGCACGCGAGGGCCAACAGCGCAAACGCGGCGCAAGGGCGAACCGCGCGGCCGAGGGTCAAGTGAAGTCTGCGCATGCGAACGAGGGTAACGACAACCGCGCGGGGATGTCACGCCCGGGTCCCGGGACCGCGACGGCTGCGTGAGGCCGGGTGGCTGCGGCGGTCCACCGCGGTGGTACCGTCGCGGTGATGATCGCAATTCTCGGGACCGGATTGCTCGGCGCCGCGTTCGCGCGGGCGCTGCGAGGCCGCGGTGAGTCGGTGCGGGTGTGGAATCGCAGCCGTGACAAGGCCGCGCCGCTGGCGGCCGTGGGCATCGAGGTGTGCGACGAGCCCGCCGCGGCCATCGCCGGCGCGAGCCGAACCCACGTGGTGCTCAGCGACGACGCGGCCGTCGACGAGGTGCTCGCGCGCGCGCAGCCGGGCACCGGCGCGTGGATCATCGATCACACCACGACCTCGACCGCCGGCGCGGTCGGCCGCACGCAGCGCTGGCGCGACCGCGGCGTCACGTACCTGCACGCGCCGGTGTTCATGGGCCCGGGCAACGCCGAGTCCGGCACCGGTCTCATGTTGGTCTCGGGCGACCGCGACGTCGTGGCCGCGGCCACGCCGTGGCTCTCGGGCATGACGGGATCGCTGGTCGATCTCGGCCCGCGCGTGGACGCGGCCGCCGGGCTCAAGCTGGTCGGCAACCTGCTGCTGATGGCCCTGACCGCGGGCTTCGCCGACATGCTCGCGCTGGGCAAGGCCATGGGCGTGTCGCGCGGCGACGTCGCGGCGCTGCTGCACCACTTCAACCCCGGCGCGTCGTTGCCGGCGCGGCTGCAGCGTTTGATCGCGGCGCCCTACGACGCGCCGTCGTGGACCCTGGCGATGGCGCGCAAGGACGCGGCGCTGATCCAGGCCGAGTGCGATCGCGGCGGCGTCGCGCTGGGTGTGCTGCCCACCATTCTCGCGCGCATGGACGCGCTGGTGGCCGAGGGCCTGGGCGACAAGGACTGGACCGTGTACGCGCGCGACTCGCTGTGATCGCGACGCGGCGTCACGGGGTCGCCTCAGCCAGCCGCGCGCGGGCCTCGGCCTCGAGCGCCGCGTCGCCGACGGACTGACTGGCCTCGATCGCGCGGCGCAGCAGCGCCTCGGCCTCGTCGCCGCGACCGATCGCGCGGCGACCCAACGCCGCGCCGATGCACGCGCTCGCGAGCAGGTCGCGCGCACCGGCGCGCTCGGCCAGGCGCAGGGCCTCGTCGTCGAGCGGCAGCGCTGCGGCCGGCTGACCGGTCGCGCGCAGGTTCTCGGCCTTGCCCATCAGCGGCTCGACCGCGGCGACGTGATCGGGCCCGAGCCCGCGCGCGAGCGCGAGCGCCTCGTCCCACAACGCCGCGGCGGCCTCGTGATCGCCGCGGCCGTCGATCATCTGCGCCAGCGAGACCAGCGGCAGCAACGCGTCGGGGTGCTGCGGGCCCCGGCGCTCCCGGATCGTGCGCAGCGCGGAGGCGAACGCGGCCTCGGCCGCGGCGGCGTCCTGCTGCATGGCTGCGATGAACCCGAGGTTTTGCTCCCAAATAGCCACGCGATCGATCGCCCCGGCCGCGCGCATCACCGCGGTGGCCTCGGCGATGTGGGCGCGCGCGAGATCCAACTCGCCGCGGCCCAGCTCGACCTGCGCCCGATTCGCCAGCGGCGTGGCGCTGCGCGGGTGATCGGGACCCAGGGCCGCGACGCAGGCCGCGCGCGCGCGATCGTAGTCCGCGAGCGCATCGTCGGTGTTGCCCAGACGCAGCGCTGCGGTGGCACGGTGATCGTACATCGAGCAGCCCTCGATCTCGTCGAGGCCGCCCTCGCCCTCGAGCAGCTCGAGCGCGCGATCGAACGCGCGCAGCGCGGCGAGATCGTCGAAGCGGTCGAGCGCGAGCACGCCCTCGGCGTCGGCCAGCGCCGCCGCGCGTCGCGAGCGCGCCTCCGCCTCGGGTAGGTTGGCGGCGGCCAGGCGCAGCCACACCTGCGCGTCGTCCTGGCGACCCTGCTGGCGCGAGCGCAGGAACGCCAGGCCCAGCGCGGCGTCGACCGAGCACTCGCGAAACTGGACCCGCTGTGCCTCGACGAAGCCGTCGATCAGGGTGGCTGCGGCGGCCTCGACCCGCTCGGCGTCGGACAGGCCCAGGCCGCGCTGCGTCAGCGCCATCGCCAGGGCCGCACCATCGCCACGCTCGCGCGCAGCGTCGGCGATGGACTCGAGCTCGACCAGGCCCGCGTCGAGTTCACCGAGATCGACGCGTTGGTCCGCGCGCGCGATGGCCTCGAGCGCCGCGTCGCGGGTCGCCGAGGGTTCTTCACCCGCGCGCACGGTCGAGGCCTCGCACTCGCGCGGGTCGGGCAGCGTCGCGGCCGCCTCGACCGCGCGCCGCAGCGTCTCGTGATCGCCGGTCCCGACGAGCTCGATCAGCGTCTCGAAGCGCGCGCGCTGCTGCGCGAGGCAGGCCATGCCGTGATCGAGCGCTGGCTCCGAGCGTTCGTGCCGCACCCGCGTGGCCAGGCACAGCTCATGGTGACTGTCGCGCCAGCGCTGCGCGAAGCTCATCGAGCGCCTGCGACACGCGCGCCCACGACTCGCGCACGAACGCCATCGACGCCGGACCCCGCCGCGCCTGCAGCCCCGCCGCCAGCGTCGCGGCGGCCTCGAGGTTCCAGGCGGACGCCAGCAGCGGCGCTGGATCGGGGCAGGGTTCGCCGCGCGCGTGCGCAGCGTCGCCGCGGTCGCCCAGGCCCAGCGCGGTGACGACCGCGGCCGCGAGCGCGAGGCGCCGACGTCGACCCGCGGCGGACTCGTCGAGCGCGGCGGCGAAGCCATCGATCGACCGCCAGCGCGCCGAGGATCGCCCGCGAGGCCGCGGGAGATCACGTCGAACACCGCGCGCGGGACCCCGCGTCGATCCGCGGGCATGGCCGGCGGGCCGGTCAACGCCGCGGCGGCGCGTTCGAGCATGCTGCGACCGGTGAACGGCAGCGCACCCCACAGCAGCTCGAACGCGGTCGTCGGCCAGCGCGAACTGATCGCTCGCCGGGCTCGCGGCCTCGCTCTGCAGCTCCGGCGCCATGTACGGGGGCGTGCCGGCGGCGCGGGTGAGCGCCGCCATCGAGCCGCTGCTCGACACCGCATCCTCGGGCGCCGAGCGCGTGCCCAAGCGCTGCGCGATGCCCAGGTCCATCAGGCGCACGCGGCCGTCGTCGCCGACCATGATGTTGTCGGGCTTCACGTCGCGGTGGACCAAGCCCGCGCGATGGACCGCCGCGAGCCCGGCCGCCGCCTGCAGCAGCAGCGTCACGAGCACGCGCCATGGCGGCGCGTGATCGAGCACGTACTCGCGCAGGGTCGCGCCGTCGATGAGCTCCATCGCCACGAACACGCCGCCGTCGATCTCGCCGACGTCGTGGACCGTGACGACGTTGGCGCTCGACACCTGCGCCATGGCCTGGGCCTCGGCCAGCAGCCGCGCCTTGGCCCGCGCGGGATCGCGGCTGGCGCCGACGCGAAGCAGCTTGAGCGCGACCCGACGATCGAGCATCGGATCGAGCGCGGCGTAGACCGTGCCCATGGCGCCGTGGCCCAGGGTGTGGAGCACGACTAGCGCTCGACGCGTGCGCCGGTCTCGAGCGCCGCGCCGGCGTCGCCACCGGCGAGCTCGTCGGCGATCGTGTGCACGGCGCTCGACGAGGGTGTCGGTGGCGCGTTCGTCCACGGCTCGATGGTAGCGCGACGCGGCGTGCGGCCGACGTGCGCGGCGTGGGTGCGCGGATCGATCAGGCGGCCAGCAGCCGCGCGAGCGCCTCGCCCAGCGGCGCGGTCGCACCCAGCGGCGCACCCAGGGACGTCACGACGAACTCGCGCTCGCCCACGCGCAGCCGCGAGGCGTGGATGTCGGGCGGCACCAGACCCAGCGGCCGCGCGCCGACGTCTCCACCCACCAGCGCGGTGCCGACCGCGGCGAGGGTCTCGTGGTCGACGTCGCCGACCCCACCCAGCAGCGCACCGGAATCGTCGGACACCACCGCGGCGCGCAGGCCCGCGTCGGTGGCGTTGCGCGCGAGGAAGATGCGGATGGCGCGGGTGGGGTTGGGGCTGCGGAGCACGCGTCGCTCGGGCTGCACCGGACGATCGTGCCCAAGCCGGCGGTGCCACGGAAGAAACCCGCAGCCCCGCAGGGTCGCAGACGTTCAGCCCTTCACGCCGCCCGAGGCCAGGCCTGCGACCAGGTGCCGCTGCGCGACGTAGAACAGCGCCATGACCGGCAGCGACACCACCAGGGCGCCCGCGGCGAAGGCCTCCCACTTCGCGTCGTACTCGCCGACGTAGTGCTGCAGCATCACCGGCAGCGTGAACATGCGGCTGTCGTCGAGCAGGGTCGCGGCGAGGATGAACTCGTTGTACGCGCTCATGAACGCGAACAGGGCCGTGACCGCGATGGCCGGCCGCGCGATCGGCAGCACCACGCGGACGAACGCGCCCAGGCGCGTGGCGCCGTCGACCATGGCGGCCTCCTCGAGATCGACCGGGATGGCCTCGAACGCCGCACGCAGCTGGAAGATCGCGAACGGTACCGCGGTGCTCGCGTAGCACAGCACCAGGCCCGTGCGGGTGTTGAGCAGGCCCAAGGACTCGAGCACGAGGTACAGCGGGATCGCGCTGGCGACCGCGGGGAACATCTGCGTCGCGAGCAGCACGCCCACGCCGCTGCGCTTGCCCAGGAAGTCGAAGCGCGCCAGGGCGTAGGCCGCCGGGATTGCGATGAGCACACCCACGGTCGCGGTCGCGAGCGCGACCACCAGCGAGTTGGCCAGCTGGCGTCCGAACAGCCACACCGTGTCGTCGCCGATGGTGGCGGTCGCGCCCACGACCTCCTCGAAGTGCGCGGTCGTGGGTTGCTGCGGCCAGGGCAGCAGCTGCGGTTCGGGTGCAGGCGTGCCCGAGAACGCCAGCGCGGCGACCCACGCGACCGGGTACAGCGCGAAGGCCACGCCGACGACCAGCGCGACGTGGACCAGCGCGCTCTCGAGCGCACGGCGGCGGCGCATCGGGTTCATGCGCCACCCCGCGCGAGCGCGCGCGCGCGCAGCCGATCGAGCCCACGCGACAGTCCCAGCAGCAGCACGAAGATGAGCACCGCGTAGGCCGCGGCGTAGCCGTACTGGGCGTCGCGCGTGAAGGCCCAGCGGTAGGCCTCGGACACCAGGATGTCGGTCGTGCCGTCGGGGTCGCCGCCCGAGACCAGGAACACCACGTTGAACATGTTGAAGGTCCAGATCGCACCCAGGGTGATCGCAGGCACCAGCGAGGGGCCGATCATCGGCAGCGTCACGTGCCAGAACCGCTGCCAGCGACCGGCACCGTCGACCTCCGCGGCCTCGAGCACGTCCTTGGGCACACTGCCCAGCGCTGCGACCGTCACGACCATCATGAAGGGGAAGCCCAGCCAAGCGTTGGTCGCGACGTTGGCGGTGAACGCCGTCGAGAAGCGCGCGAACCACGAGATGGGTTCGATCGGCGTGTCCAACCACTGCGACAGCGTGTTCGTCAGGCCGGTGACCGCGCCGAACTGGCGGTGGAACATGCCCTTCCACGCCAGCGCGGTGACGTAGTTGGGCACGGCCCACGGGATCACCAGCAGCACGCGGTACAGCGCGCGCATGCGCAGCAGTGGTCGCGCGAGCAGCAGGCCCAGGGCCACGCCGATCGAGACGTGCAGCAGCACGTTGGTCGCGGTCCACAGCAGCGTGACCGCGAGCGTGAGCCAGAACGAGCCCGACGTGAACAGCGGCCCGCCGCGGGCGCGCAGGATGTCGATGAAGTTGGCCAGCCCGACGTAGTGCACGTCGCCCGGCGGCCCCGCGAACAGCGAGGTCGCGGCGCCGACCAAGAGCGGCAGCACCACCAGGGTGCCGACCGCGACGACCGCGTGGATCAGCCACGCCCACGCCGGCAGCGATCGACGCACGCGCTCGCGCAGCCCGGGGCCGCGCGCGCGCTGCAGCAACAGCCACGCGCCCAACATGGTGCCGGCGCCCAACGCAAGCAGCAGCGGCAGCGGCGACGCCGGCGGCGGCGGGCGCATGACCTGCTCGAAGCGGCGCGCGGCCTCGGCCAGCGCGAGCTCGGCGGTCGCGTCGCCGCGGAGGATCTTGCGCAGGGCCTTGTTCGCGGGCTCCCACGCCGCGCGCATGGCGGTCGAGGTCGACATCGGCACCGCGTGCTGGGCCTGCTGTGCGAACGCCTGCACCACGGGGTCGTCGGCGACGACGTCGCGACGGGCCGAGACGGCGCGGGACTGCTGCATGCGGGCACGCGCGGCCGGTTGCGACGCGAGCCATCGCGCCAGCGCGCGCGCGGCCGGCTTGCGCGCGCCGCCGGGCGAGAGCATCAGCGACTCGACCGTGAGCAGCGGCTGCATCGGCTCGCCGGTCGCGCGGATGCGCGGCAGCGAGACCACGTGCCACGGGTGGCCGCGGCTGCCGTCGGGCCGCGTGCCGTCGGGCGCGCCCAGATCCGCGGCCAACCACGGCCCGCTCATCGCGAACGCGGCCTTGCCGGCGCGGAACAGGTTGGTGACGAGCGCACCATCGGCGTCGCGCGGCACCGCGCCGGCGTCGAGCAGCATCTGCACCAGCGCGATCGAGTCCGCGGTACGCGGCCCGACGAAGCCGAAGCTGCCGTCGGGCTCGAGCATGCGCGCGTCGAAGGCGTGCAGGATCGCCGCGTGCGCGTAGGCGTTCTGCGCCTCGTAGGCCAGCGCGACCACGCCCGGCGGCAGCTGCGGCTGCAGCCGCGCGAAGTCCTCGAGGTAGGTCGGCAGCTCCCGCGCGAGCTCGTCGTCGACGTACAGCGCCAGCGACTTGAGCGACAGCGGCAACGCGAGCGGCTCGCCCTCGACCGTGACCGCCGCGGTCGCGACCTCGACGAACGCGGTCGGATCCCACGCGTCGCCCGGCGCGGCGACCAGCTGCCGGCGGCGGTAGTCCCCGAGCCGCTCGTGCGAGTCGACGAACAGATCGGGACCCTCGCCGAACGGGATCGCGCTCGCGAGCTTGGCCGAGAACGCGTCGTACGGTACCGACGGCAGCTCGACCTCGATCTCGGGGTGCTCGGCGCGGAACTTCGAGCACCAGCGCCTGCGCGACTGCCTCCTCCTGGCCGCGCCACGAGTGCCACAGCCGCACGCGCTCGCCCGCCGACGCCGGGCGTGGCGCCAGCACTGCCAGCAGCGCGAGCAGCCGCAGCGTCAGCGATCGCGTCATCGCAGCGCGACCCCGCTGTCGGATCGAACAGGTGCGGCAGCGTCACGCGCAGCCGCAGGGTCTCGCCGCGCGCCGGGCCGACGTGGCCCTCGAACGCGGCCACGAACGGCGCCGCGCCGACGCGACCGTGCACGTGCACGTGCGAGCCCAGGGTCTCGACCAGCTCGACCTGCAGCGCGAGCGGGCCGTCGTCGTCGCGCACGACGTCCTGCGGCCGCACGCCCAGCTCGACCTCGCGATCGTGCGCGGGCGCGGCCGCGTGCTCGGGGTCGATCGGCACCCGCAGGCCATCGCCCAGCGTCACCGCCACCGCGTCGCCCTCGCGCGCGATGCGACCGCGCAGGAAGTTCATCGCCGGGCTGCCGAGGAAGCCCGCAACGAAGCGGTTGGCCGGGCGGCGGTAGACCGAAAGCGGCGCGCCGATCTGCTGCACGCGGCCGCGGTCGAGCACCACCAGGCGATCCGCCAGGGTCATGGCCTCGACCTGGTCGTGGGTGACGTAGATCGAGGTCGCGCCGAGCTCGTCGTGCAGCCGACGGATCTCGACCCGTACCTGGTTGCGCAGGCCCGGGTCGAGGTTGGACAGCGGCTCGTCGAACATGAACACCGCCGGACGCCGCACGATCGCGCGGCCCATGGCCACGCGCTGGCGCTGGCCGCCCGACAGCGCGCGCGGGTGTCGATCGAGCAGGTGCTCGATCGACAGCATGCGCGCGACCTCCTGCACCCGCGCATCGACGACTTCGCGCGAGGTCTTGCGCAGGGTCAGGCCGAACGCGAGGTTGTCGCGCACGGTCATGTGGGGGTAGAGCGCGTACGACTGGAACACCATCGCGACGTCGCGCTCGCGCGGCGCGGTGTGGGTCACGTCGCGTCCGCCGAACTCGATGCTGCCGGCGGTGACCTCCTCGAGCCCGGCGATGCAGCGCAGCAGCGTCGACTTGCCGCAGCCGCTGCTGCCGACCAGCACCACGAACGCGCCGTCGTCGAAGTGCGCGTCGACACCATCGAGCACGACGGTGTCGCCGAAGCGCTTGCCCACGGCGCGGAGGCGGACGTCGACCATGGCGGGGGCGGATGCTAGCAGGGTGGCCGTGGCGGCGCGCCCCCAGCGGTGGGGCGGGGCTTGGGGGCGCGCGGCGGCTCGACCACGGGCCCTCGTGCCGCTAGCGTGGATCGCGATGGCGCGCGCAGCTGCAACCGCGATGGTGCTCGTACTGGCGCTCAGTTGCGCGAGAGCGAGCCGACGATGACGTCGCCGAAGGCGGCTCCGCCGGCAGCAACGGCGACGGCTTCGCCGGCCACGACGAGCACCGCGGGTCCCGCCGACGGCGGCGGGACCGTCGACGGCAGCGCCAGCGCCAGCGCCGGCAGCAACGAGGGCGGCGAGACGGTCGGCAGCGACGAAGGCAGCGACACCGAGGCGCTGCCGCAGGGTTGCTACGACTACGCCGCGTTCGTGCCGACGGTGGTGTCGTTCCGCGCCGACGTCATGCCGATCTTCGCGTCCGCGTGTTCGTCCGTGCCACGCGGACGACAAGAGCATCTACTTCGGCGTGGGCGGCACCACCGAGGCCGAGGCCACCGCGGTCTACGAGGTGCTGCTGCATGGCGCGTGCCCCAAGCAGGCGCCGCAGCTCGCCTTCGTCGCGCCGTTCGATCCGCTGCACAGCTACGCTGATCGCGAAGATCGAGTACGCCGATCCCGGTCACACCTGCGCCGCGGTGCAATGTGACGAGCCCGGCTGTGAGCTCGCCGCGCCGCCGGCGGGGCCGCTGCCCGAGGCCGACAAGGCGACGCTGCGCAGCCGGGTCTCGGCGGCGCGCTCGACGACTGACCGGGTCCGCGCAGCCCGTGCTCCCCGCGCTCGCGCACCCTGCTAGAAGCGGCCCGAGAGCGTCAGCCCGAACGTGGCGTTGCCGCCGCGCGACAGCGACGCGATCGGCGACACCCGCAGCCGCGCGACGCGTTTGCCCCGCTCGGCGCCCTTGTGGTTGGCGATGCCGTAGGTCAGCAGGCCCGCGCCGACCTGCGTGACCGAGGCGCCGAGCTGGTTGGTGACCATCGCGATCGTCACGCCCTTGGCCGCAGTGCCCAGCTGGCTGTCCTCGGCGAGCGAGAGGCACTCGGGCTTCACGAAGGCCCGCAGGCCGCCGATGGAACCGCCGAGCTGGATTGCAGCGCCGGCGACGATCGCTGCGGCGCCCGTGCCGATGAAGGCACCGGGCTTGCGGACGCGACCCCGTCCGCGCGCGCCGGCCTCGCCGTCGTAGAGCCCTGCGACGACACCCGTGCCGATCACCAGGCCCAGCGTCGAGAGGTTGCCGATGGCCTGACCCACGCGCAGCCCGGTGAAGCCGCCGCGGCGGCCACGAGCCGACGTTGCCGTCGGCGAGATCGTCGAGGCGGTGCTTCACCATCACGGCACGACCGATGCCCAGGCCCAGCGAGACCGCGCCGACGGCCCCGCTGGCGATGGCCAGGCCGCGGCCGCGGCGCTTGGCCTTGGGCGCCGGCGGCGTGTCGCTGGGCGCGACGGTGGCGGTGGGCGACGGTTGGGGCGCCTCGTCGAGGCCCACGCCTCGGGCGGAACCATCGGCCCGCCGTGCAGTGCGAAGGTGACGATGGAGGACAACAGCGAGACGGTGTGCATGTCGATCGAGGTATCCGCACGACCATCGCGGGTTCGGTCGGCACCGCAGCGACCGTGGCGACCGCCACACTGGCGTCGCGCTGCCACGGTCGCAGTGAATCGACCACCGCTGCGGCGACGTCGCTGCGGGGCCGACTCGGACGCGACGTCGGTGCCGCCGCCAGGCGCCTTCGCGGCGGGACGCGGGCGCTCGCGCTGCGGCGGTGCCACCGCGCCGCCCGCGACCGTGTTAGCGTGCCCCTCGACGTTTCGTCGCCCGCGATGAGCCGCGCGATCCCACTGTCGTCTGCCGTTGCCCTGGGCCTGACCCTGGCCGCGTCGGCCGTGCCCGGGCGCGCGCACGCGGGCGGCACGCCCGAGCGCTGGGCGTTGTCGATGTTCCACTTCAACGTGCAGTACGTCGCGGGCGGCCTGGTCGGCTATCCCGGCTACTCCGGTGAGCTGCGCCCGAGCGAGGTCGAGGATCAGATCATCGTGGAGAGCCTGGTGCCGGTGCTCGAGCTGTACGCGGCCCACCCGACGTGGGGCGCGAACATCGAGCTGCAGGGCTACCTGCTCGACGTGCTGGCCGCGCGCCACCCCGAGACCCTGACGTTGCTGCGCGACCTGGCGCTCGCGGGTCAGATCGAGGTCGTCAGCTTCCACTACTCGGATCAGTTCTTCGTCGGCTATCCCCAGATCGACTGGGAGCGCAGCCAAGCCCTGACCGAGGCGACGTTCGCGGCCCACGGCGTGCCGCTGGGTCGCGCGGTGTTCTGCCAGGAGGGCCAGGCCGGCATGGCCATGGCCGCGCGCATGGCCGAGCGCGACTACACCACGATGGTGTGGCCCAAGAACCTGTGGATCGAACAGCACGGCGACGTCGTCGCGGCGCCGCTGTACCACTTCGGCGAGCTCGACCTCGTGCTCGGCGGCCTCGGCACCAGCCACGACGACGGCGCGCTGCAGCTCGAGACCACCTGGACGTTCTTCGACGACGGTGAGCTGCTCGCGACCGGCGACTGGAATCCATACTTCCCCGAGCTCTTCGTGCACGACCCCGCGGTCGTGGCCGAGTACGAGGCCGGGCTCGAGGCGCTCGAGCAGGGTGGGTGGAAGATCGGCACCGTCGGCGACTACGCCGATGCGATCCGCGACCGCGTCACCGTGGCCGATCCGCCGCCGCTGCTCGATGGCACCTGGCAGCCGGGCTCGACCAACGGCGTGGCCAAGTGGCTCGGCGATCGATCGATCTGGGCCCTGGGCGGCCCGCCGCACGACCGCGACAACCACGTGCGCGCGCTGGGCTACGTCGCGCACCGCGAGTTGGTCGCGGCCGAGGCCGCGGCGGTGGCGGCCGGGCTCGACGTGCGCGCGCAGCTCGACGCGGCCTGGCGCCTGCTCGCGCTGGCGCAGGTGACCGACGCCAGCGGCATCAACCCCTACCGCGGCGAGGTGCAGTACGGCCTCGCGCACGCGGCCGAGGTGCTGCGGATCGCCCGCGACGTGATCGAGGACGCCAAGCTCGCGCTCGGGCTCGACCAGGCCCGCATCGATCCCGCGGCGATGACGATGGTCGCAGGCGACACCGATCCGTTCCCGACCGCGCCGCTGGACGACGGGCCGGTCGTCGTGACCGCGACCGCCGAGGACCCGAGCCGCGAGATCGCGGTGCAGTGGTCCGAGGTCGAAGCGAACCACCGCGTGGTCGCAGTGCACTTCGGCGCCGGCGATCCCGCGGCTTCGAACGTGGTCGCGGTGCGCTTCGAAGGCGAGCTCGACGACGCCTTGGTGACGACGCTGGCCCTGGCCGACGACGCGCCCTACAGCTTCTCGCGCGCCGACTTCGCCTTCGACCGCTTCCAGCTGGCGCTGCCGCTGGGCGTGGTCAGCCTGGGCCCGGGTCGCTTCCTCATCAAGGACATGGGCCACGTGCACCTCGCCGCCGAGGTCGCGCGCGATGTCGGCGACATCGGCTTTCACGACGAGACGCTGCAGGCCGACGAGGCCGCGACCTGGGTCTTCCACGTGTTCGACGGCAGCGCCGCGGACGCGATCGACCTGGCGCGGCGCATCAACTCGCTGCGGGAGCTGGTGCGATGACTCGCATGCTCGCGCTCACGGTGTTGGTGCTCGCGGCCTGCGGCACCGATCTGCCCGCGCCGCCCAACGAGGGCGACAGCAGCACCGGGCGCGGCAGCAGCAGCAGCTCGACCGGCGCCGGCAGCAGCGGCGGCGCGGACAGCAGCACCGGCATGCCGATGCCGCAGACCGTGCTCGACGCCCAGCTCGAGCTCGAGCTCGTGCACCACGTGCGCGTGACCCTCACGACCACCGGCGCCGACGCGAACGCCACGATCGTGCCCGAGCGCGGCTACGGCCTGGTCGAAGACGGCGCCACGCTCGACGGCGCCGCGCGCATCGATCGCTACCCGGAGATCGGCGCGACCGTCTACACCGCGCGCTTCGACGGCCCCGCGGTCGCGGGCGGACCGTGCGGCGACGCAGCCGTGGGCCTGGCGCTGTCGCTGCACCTCGACGACGACGATCGCGTGATCGCAGGCGGCCTCACCGGCTACTGCGACGGCGGGTTCTTCGGCGTGCCGGCGATCGAGCCGCTGCGGATCTTCGGCACGGTGCCGTGATGGCGGGGCTCACTTCGGCGCTCGCGGCGAGCGCCGGGTGATCTGGTGCCGCCGTGGTTGGACGGTGCGATCGAAGGCTGACGGACTAGAAGTCATCGCAATCAAAACTCGAACTCTCGATATCACATTCGTTGGTCCCATAGTCGCAGTTCGTCAGCCACGAGCACACGAACACGTTGCCGGGTGCACCAGAGCATTTGTCGGCGTCGATGCAGAAAGCATTCCCCCCGCACCCTTCACAATCCACGCCCGGCAGTGGTGCCGAGGCCTTCGAATCGCTGCGCACGAGCACGCTGAAGACTGCACGGGCGTGGGCGTTGA
>JAXLYC010000011.1:0-144724 GCA_046351635.1 Nannocystaceae bacterium
CTGCCCAGAAGCCATCCCGTATGAGACGGCGCGGCCGCGGCCGCTGAGACGGAACCTGTGCGGCGCGAGCGTTCGAGATGACTCGACGACGCGACGCGCGAGGGGTTCGGTGTTTGTCCTCGTCGGAGCGATGGGCGCGATGGTCGTTGCGCTGTCGCTTCTCGCTGCGAAAGCCGAGCAGCTGACCAGAGCCTGCGCCCGCCGAGGGCTCCCCGGCGTGGCCGGGCGCGGCCGCATGACCATGCGCAATGCGCAACCGCAGCAGAGGATCCGTCGTGCTGCCGGGTACGGCGTGTCCCTCTGGGTCAGTTGACCGCCGTCAGGGCTTGGTCGCAGACTGGTGCGCGATGCCGGCATTCCCCCGCGCGCCCGAGGTGTTCCCGCCGATCGTGCCGGCGACGCGCGCGGGCGGTGACCTGCCGATGTTTGCGTTCCGACGCCGGGGGTCGGTGGTTGCGTGGTCGCAACCCGATGGCTTCGCGGCGCGGGAAGAGGTGCGGTTGGTGCGACTCGAGTGGGCCGACGGCGAGCACCTTTCTGTGAACGTGTACTACGTCTGGGAGCCGGACGAGGAGGCCCGGCGCGCGAAGGTCGAAGCGGCTGTGCAAGCGCAAGCCCAGCGGCTGCGCGAAGCGCCGGAGAAGATGGCGCGGTCGAACATGCCGTTGCAGGATTACGTCGTCGAGCTCGACGAGTGGCTCGAGATGCCCGCCGAAGACGGCCCCGCGCGCGTCCTTCGCTATCGCGCCGCATTCATCGACAAGCAGCGGGGCCGCGTGGGGCGCCACCTCGAGTTCGCGTACTTTGCCCGCGGGGTGTCGCCAGGCGTCGCCGTCGTGGCCGAGCTGGAAAGCCGGCGCAGGGGTCGCGCCGCCGTCCCGGCCACCGAGTTGCTCGCGCGTTGGCGTCGGTGCTTGGTCGCGCGTGGTCCAACGGTGCAGGGCCCGGACCTCGCGTGCTGGCTGGACGTCTTCGGCTTCGTCACGGAAGACGCGCACAAGGTCGTGGTGGACTGCATCTCGGGATGGGAAACCCCGCTGGAGCCGGGGGAGTTCCGCTTCGGCGAGGACGTTCGCGCGTGGATCTTGCCGCCGGTCGATCGCAGCCGGTTCGATCTCGACTTCGAGATGCGCGAGACGATGCGCCAGGTCAAGTGCGACGTCGGCGAGAGCCCGAGCATCTCGGTCACGAGCCGTGATGTGCCGGTCACCGGGCTCGAGCTGCCGGTGTTCGCGAGCTACGAGGTCGAAGCGGTCCCCGGGCCGCTGCCCGACGAGCCGTGGGACGACGAGTACGAGCATCAGCCGTTCGATGCACTCGGTCGTCCGGCCAACTGGAACCCCGGACGCCGGATCCGGACCATCTTCATTCTGCTCGACGACGACACGGTCGTCGGGCTGCGCATGAACATCGGCGGGCGGTTGTACGACCGAATCGAGGCGTTCTGGGCCGCGGTCTGTGCACGCTGCTGGCTGTGGCGGGAGGATCGGTGAAGTCGTACTTCCTACTCGCGCGCTCGGGCCCGAACACGATCGACCTGCGCGTCGTGCCGGTGATCATCATCCCGGGCATCATGGGGTCGCGCTTGCGGATGGCCGACGCGGATGCGCCCACTTGGGACGTGGACTCGATCGACGACGAGAAGTCCGCTTTCCTGGCTCCGCCGACAACGCCCGCCGACTGCACCGCTCTGCCCCACTGCCCAAGCAGCAGGACACGTCGTCGCAAGAGCAGCGAGATGCGCACTCGCCCCACCCGCTCACCCCGGATTGATCGCATCGAAGATCACATGCAGATTCGACTGCGCGCCGGCGAGCCCCCAGGTCTTGACCTCCATCACCGCGGTGGCCCAGACCGAGTAGGTCACGTTGGGCTCGCCCACCCACGAGAGCGAGAGAGAGCCCGCGTCGTCGTACGTGTCGTACTCGTACCATATCCCGCCGGCCGCCGCGTAGGCGGAGCAGACGACGAGCGACGTCTTCTTGAACTCCCACTCCCCGTTGGCGTCGTGGACGTCGACCGAGAGCGTGATGATGGCCCTGGCCGAGGAGCTGCCGAAATAGCCGTTGCCGGCGTCGCAGAATCCGAGCAGCGTGCGCCAGTCGACCGTGCTGACGTGGGAACCCGCGCCGCTGGGGTGCCAGATCCCGACCCCGCAGTAGGCGGTGAAATCGCCCTGGGCCTGGCTCACGAGCTTGGCTCCGCAGTGGCCGGTGTTCTTGTCCGGCCCGTACCACTCGAGGTCCTTCTCCCGATCGATGGCGCGCCAGACGTGGTCGTACGGCACGGACCGCAGCGAGGAAGGCACGGGGTCCGCCGAAAGCGAGAAACTGGCCATCGATTCGAGGAAACGCTTGGCTTCCGCCTCGTTTTCCGGCGTCCGTGGAAGCGCCCCGAGATTCGGGAAGGATCGCTGTAGGCTCGCACGGTGCTCCGCGATCCGCTTCGATCGCGCCATCCGGCCGCGCATCGCGGCGGTCTTGTTGTCGAAATCCTTCGGATTGGCGCCTTCCGGTAGCTTGCTCATTCGCCCAGGTTACAGCAACGCACGGGTCGAGAGCAACGCGCGATGGGTCACCGCGGCACGCGCGGGGACGGTGGCTCGCCCGCGGGATGCGTGCGGCGGCGCTTCGAGCCCGATCACCCGCGATCGACCGCGACGCGCAGCGGCGGCGGTTTCGGCACCCGCGGTCGGCGACGACGCGTGCGACCTACGTCCGAGGCCCGCACTGCGGGTATGCTCCACACGACCATGCGGGCGCGAATCTCGTCGAGAGGACTCGTCGGCCTCGTGCTGCTGCTCGGTGCCGCGTGGGCGTGTGAGCCCGGCGGCACCGGCACACAGCCCACCCGCGCCGATGCGCGACCGAGTCCTTCCGGCGCTGCCACACCGTCCACGACCGCGAGTGCGGCCGCGGCGTCGACGACGGCCGGAGCTTCGCGCAGCGCTGCGCCCGGCCCGGCGCCGTCGAACGTCGCCGGCGCGATGCCCAGGCCGCCGGCGCCGGTCGAGGAGTCGTTCGAGCTCGACCCCGCGCGCTACGACCAGGCGGCAGGCACGGTGCGCGTCGATCCCTTCGGCTGCGTCGCGGTGACGGTCGCCTTTTCGCCGCCGGAGGGCTTCGCGTTCGAGACCACCTCCGGGGACGCGCGATGGTGGCGGGCGCCCGGCTCGGCGGATCTGCGGCGCGCGTATCTCGACAAGACGTGGCCCGACTTCGTCACCATCTCGGTCGAGTGCGCGCGCGAGCGCGACGCGGCCAGCAGGGCTGCGGCCCGCGCGAAGGCGGTGGAGATCGACCGCCAGCCCGAGCACCCGTTTCGGCCCGCGCCGCCCGAGGTGAGCGCGTTGCGTCAGCGCTTCGAGATCCTCGCCGAGCGCAGCGAGGACGCGACCGCGGTGCTCGAGTTCCGCAACACGTTCCCCGACGGACTGCCGTCGGGTCAGATCTTCGACAAGTACGAGGGCCGATGCTGGCGGCTGCGCGAGGACGCCTGGGTCGTCGTCGCGCTCGAGATCGAGACTCCGCTGGCGCGCGAGGCCGAGGCGCGTGAGTGGCTCGCGAAAGGTTGCGAGCAGCTCGCGACGGCGACGATCACGGTCGGCTGAGCGCCACAGCGCGAGCGCTACTCGCAGCCGTACTCCTCGTGGATGACACACTGCAGCAGCTCGCCGGTCGTCACGTCGACCTCCGCGTAGGTCGCCCAGGGCGTGCAGCCGGGCGCCTCGCCGTCGTACTGCGCGTGCGCCATCGTGCCGGTGAAGTTGTCGGTGCACGGATCGTAGACCAAGATCGGATCACAGCGCTTCATCGCCGCGGAGATCACCTCGGGATCGACGACGTGCTCCGGCAGCTGCTGGCCAGCGAGCCACTGCGCGAACGATTGGCGCAACGCCTCGGTCGTCTCCGAGATTTCCGACTCGAACGACTCCGACCGCCGATACCACGCGACCTGCAGGTGCACGTCGACGAAGAGCTGGTCCGAGCCGGGGTAGAGCGAGATCCTGCGGATCGTCGCGACATCGTCCATCCCCTCCTCCGCGATCACGTCGCGCAGGGTCTCCGCGAGTGCGAGCCCCTGCTCGTCCTCGGCACACGCGAACTGCTCGCACTCGAGGTCGCCGTTGACGCCCTCGCACACGCCATAATCGAACGCGTCTGCGTCCCCGGCGCTGCCGCCCGCGCTGCCGCCCGCGCCCCCGCCCGCGCCGCCGGTCTGGCGCACGGGACCATCCGAGCACGCGACCGAGCCCGCCACCACGACCAGCCCACCCCATCGAATCCAACCACCCATGCGTGGGTGGTAACCCGAGCGCGCCCTTGGTGCGGCCGTCGGCGTGGCTGCGATGCAGCGGACGCAGCGACACCACCACCACGCCGACGCGGAACCGGCACGGATCGACGTCCATGCGCCACATGCGGCCGCGCGACACCCTCAGCACCGTGCACAGAACCGCGATCTGCAGCACGCGGTCGTGGCCAACGGATTCCTGCGGGCGCTGCTGCGAGATCGCCTGGCGCGGCTTCGTCGGCGAGGATCGGGCGCCAAGCGCCGCGGTCACTGTTGCGGCACGCCTCAGACGTCGATGCATCCATAGGACGGATCGCAGGTCGGTGGATCGCCGCCACCGGGCTCGGATTCCGTCCATCCACAGATCGCGGCGCAGACGCAGGACGAGGAGTCGCCGGCCTGGAGCTCGAATCGGTCGGTGCATTCGGCGTCGCACGGCGCCGCCTCGGCGCGGAGGTTGGACGCCGGCAGGCAGAAGCCGCTCAGGGGATCGGACTCGCGGGGGTCCAACGAGAGACAGACGCGGTCGTCCGCGCAGTGGGCGTTGAGCGGGGTCGCCACCTGCGGCACGGGACCGAAGTACACCGAACCCGTCACCGGCGCGGGCGCGTCGGGGTTCTCGACGAGCGTCAGGGTGTAGCCGCCATCGACGCGCCGCACGTCGCATTCGTCGCCAGCGTACGGGTCCGTGCCGTCCAGTGAGAACCACAGCAGCGCGCAGCTCATGCGCACGGTCTCGCCGGCATCGAATCTCTCACCGTCGCTCGCGCGCCCGTAGTTGAGGTCGACGGCGAAGCGAACACCCGACTCGAAGTCGTCGCCGGCGGAGAGGTCGAGGTGGATGTTCTCCTGGCCGTTGCCGAAGACTTCGGCCACCGCCCGCCCGAGCCGAACGCCGTCGAGGGCGGGAGGCCGCATCGCCCCGGAGACGACCTCGAGGTCGATTCTCACCTCGAGGTCGAGCAGCAGCGTGTCGTCGGCGATGTACTCGAGGCGATACGCGCTGTCCCCGGATCCATCGCCGCCCCCGACGTCGTTGGAACCGTCGGACCCGCCACACGCGGACGCGAAACCACAGAACGCGACGAGCGGGACCACGAGCGCGCGGCGGCGGAACATGCAGCGATGGTAGCCGGCGGCTCTGCGGCCGGCTACGGTGGCGGATCCGAAAAGACGGGTCATCGACCACCGAGGCGGCGTGCAGCGACATGCCGAACGCCGAGACCTCGAGCGGCCGCGGCGGCGCCGGGCCGGCGCTGCGCCGCGGGCCGTACGCCGACACCGACGTCGCGGAATCGAAACGCCCGCGGGCGCCACTTGCCCGGTGCCGCCCGCGAGCGTGTCGCGATCCCTCCAGAGCAGCCCGCCATGAACCGTCGCCGTACCGTCTCGTCCCACCACCTCCCCCGGCTCGCCACGGCGCTGTTGTTCGCAGCGTGTACGTCCCGAGCGTCCGTGGCAACCGGCGAGGCCCCCGGCTGCGAGGACTTCGCCGCGGCGATGGTGGAGCAGTGCGCCGACGAGTACGACGCGCTCGCGCGCTGCCTCGCGGCGGCAAGCGCCGAGGCCTGCGACGCTGCAAACCTCGCCCACGGGCGATGCCTGCACGACGCCGAGGCCAGCCGGGGCGAGCCGACGGTGGAGGAACACGACGCAGCCTTCGCCCGCTACCTCTGCGAGGTCGCCCAGGAGCCCGCGGACGATTGTGACGCCCGGATTGCCGCATGCGCGTGACGTCGCGCGGGCGAATCACAGGACTCGCACCAATGCGCGGGGTGACCCACGCGACGACCAGGCGCCGTCATTCTCGCCGACGCTGCCGCGTTGGAGGTCCGTGGAAGCGCCACTGCTCTTGCGGTGTCGCGCCGCGAGGTGTAGCGACGCAGAGGCCGCGTCGTCACGCGGCCGGACACACCGCCGGCTCTGTGTCCACGCTGCACGACGAGAGGCACGGCGGGACAGACACTCGCCGCATATCCGGACGTTCAAGCGCCCGGCATCGTCGAGGTCGGCGCAGCAGACCTCGAGCGGCCGCGGCGGCGCCGGGCCGGCGCGCTGCGCCGCGGGCCCTCGAGCGACAGCTGCCCGATGCGCCGTCGATCGTGGTGCTCGAGCAGAACGAGTCGCCGCCGCGGTTCGAGACACCACCGCCGCGGGGGCAGGCGAGCTGACGTCGCGACGCCGCGCGCGGCCCAGCGGTGGCGCGCTCGGCCGCGCTCGGTCGCGCACGACTCCCACCCGCGTGCGCGACGCGGCGTGGCCGTGGTGGCAGCACCACGGCCCGCGCCGCGCCGGGCTCAGTGGCACTGGTTCATCGACACACTGACGTCCTGCCCGTCGCTCGCGATCAGATCCTGCAGTCCGTCGCCGTTGAAGTCCGCGACCGCCATCACCGGCGAGTTCGTCACGGCGGTGGAGAACTGCGTCGGCGCCTGGAACGAGCCATCACCGTTGCCGCGGATCAGATGCGCGGTGTTGTCGGTCACGCTGTCGGCCAGGACCACGTCGAGGTTGCCGTCGCCGTTGAAGTCGCCCGGCACCATCGTGGGATAGTCCGTGCTCGCGGCGGTGAGGTCCACGGTCGTGGCCGAGAGCGAGAACGTGCCGCCGGGGTTGCCCTCGAGCAGGCCGAGCTTCTCGTTGTCCTCGCGGGTGTTGTGCAGCAGCAGGTCCATGTCGCCGTCCGCGTCGACGTCCGCGGCGACCGCGAACTCGGCGAAGTTGTCGTAGTCGACCTCGTTGGAGAACGAGCCATCGCCGTTGCCGTGCAGCACGCTGGTGCGGCCCTGGTACTCGGGCGGGAAGGTGTACGACTGGATGACGAGGTCGGGGATGTCGTCGCCGTCGTCGAGCACCAGGACTTCGCAGTTGCGGCTGGTGTAGCCGTCGTCGTCGCCGTTGAAGTGCACGACGGTGCCGGTGGTGATCGCATCGCAGCTCGACATGAACACCTTCACGCCGTAGCCGCAGTAGACGATGTCGGCCAGGCCGTTGCCGTCGAAGTCCGCGGCCGTCGCCGTGCCGTCGGGCTTGATGCCGTCGCCGTGGGTGTCGACGCCGTCGTAGGAGTGATCCTGGTTGGCGTTGCCGAACACCCGGTCGCCGTTGTTGAGCCAGATCAGCGGGTAGAGCGTGTCGGTGCCACCGAACGCGCCGGTCGCAGCCACGTCGAGCCTCCCGTCACCGTTGAAGTCGGCGATCACCACCGGCGCGACGTTGAAGACGGTGAACTCGACCGAGAGCAGCCGGGTCGCGCTCGAGAAGGTGCCGTCGCCGTTGCCGAAGTAGAGCAGCAGCTGGTTGTTCTCGGTCGTGGCGAAGTCCACGTTCCCGTCGCCGTCGAGATCGCCCGTCGCGACCCCGACTCCGCCCGCGCTCGAGAAGCCTCCCGGACCGGCGATCAACGTCGCCGAACCCAGCGCGGCCGTGCCCGTGCACGAGCTGGGCGCCGGTCCGGGCGGGACGTACGGCGCGCTCCCGCAGCCTTCGCCGCCGGGGCCCGTGGTCGTTCCGTCCGCGCCCGTTCCGTCCGCGCTCGACCCGTCCGCGCTCGACCCGGTCGCGCCCGAGCCGTCCGAGCCCGTCCCGCCGGTGTCCGATCCGTCCCCCGCGGCACTGCTGCCGCCACCGCCACCACCCTCGTCGTCGTCGCCGCCAGGCAGGATGCAGGCTGCGCACGCGAGAACGCAAAGTGCCATCGTCGATTTCACGGAAGCGACTCGTTGTTGTGCCATTCGAGGGCTAATGCGTGCGAGCGGCGGAGATGATCCGTGGGGCCGGCACTTTTTCCCCGCGGTGCGGCCGTTTTGCATCGGCGCCCCGTGGACGCCACGTGCCGACCTCGCTACGGATCGGCCCGCGGCAGGCTCGCGAGCCAGCGCTCCACCGCCGCGAGGTCGCCCTTGCGCGCGTCGCCGCCCTGCGCCAGCCAGGTGTCCCGTGCTCGCTGTGCGAGCTGCCGCGCGCGCCCGGGGTCGCCGCCCTGCGCCAGCAACAGGCGCGCGAGCCCGAACAGGGTGCTGGACTCGCCGGGCTGCTCGCCGTCGACGCGCTCGTAGATCGCGACCGCCCGCTCGGCCTGTGCGAGCGCCGTCGTCGGATCGCCGGTGTCGGCGTGGATGTCCGAGAGGTTCGACAGCGCCAGCGCGACCTGCGGGTGATCCGGCCCGAGCGTGGCCTCCGCGATCCGCAGCGCGCGCTCGAAGGCGGCCTCGGCCTTGGTGGTGTCCCGGGTCTGCAGGTAGAGGGTGCCGAGGTTGTTCGTGGCGGTCGCGATCTCGGGGTGCTCGGGCCCGAGCGACTTCTCCAGCAGCGCGACCGCCCGCTCCATCGTGTCGCGACCCCGCTGCGGCTCGCCGGTGTTCGCGTACGCCATCGCGAGGCCTGCGAGCGTGCTGGCCACGTTCGGATGCTCGGGCCCGACGGTCTTCTCGTAGATCGAGAGAGCGCGCTCGAGCATCGCCTTGGCACGATCGTGCTGGCCGAGCGACGTCAACACGCCCGCGGTGTTGACCAGACCCGCCGCGACGTCGGGATGATCGGCGCCCAGGGCCGCCTCGCGCACCTGCACCGCGCGCTCGTAGAGCTCCAGCGCACGCGTGGCGTCGCCCTTCGCCCACGCGACCGAGGCCAGGCCGCTGAGGCTCGAGCCGATGTCGGGATGCGCAGGGCCCAGCACGTTCTCGCGGATCGCGAGCGCGCGCTCGTGCAGCCGCTGCGCCTCGTCGTAGTCGCCGGCGCGCTTGCGCAGGTTCGCGAGCGAGGACAGGGCATTCGCGACGGTGGGGTGCGCGGGTCCCAGCGCGGCCTCGTACAGCGCGAGCGCGCGCTCGAACCTCTCCCTCGCGCGCGCGGAGTCGTTGGTGGCCTGGGCCGCGGTCGCGACGGATGCGGCGAGGCCCGCCGCGCGGAGTCCCGCGGGGTCGGCTGCGTGCGCCAGCGCGACCTCGGCGTGCTCGCCCCACTCGAGTGCATCGGCGTGACGTCCCCGTCGATAGCTCACCAGATACGTCAGTCGCGTGGCAGCGTCGGTCGCGACGCCCCACTCGCCGATCGCGGCGGCGTCGAAATCGGCACGCCTGCCGACCTGCTCCGCCGCTGCGTAGTCGCCGTGTTGCTCGAGCGCGCGCGCCTCGAGCAAGCGAGCCCTCACCGTCTGCGGCGCCCACCCCACCGTCTCGGCCTGCTCACGCGCGTCGCGGCTGCGCGCGAGCCCGTCCGCACTCCGACCGGTTCGCACCGCCGCCTCGGCCGCTGCCATCGCGTGCAGCAGCGGGCGAACGTCCTCGCGGCGATCGAGGGGCGGGGCGGGTGTGTGCTGCAGCGCGGCGAGGTCGCGGCACGCCTCGACGCTGGGCAGCGTCGCGGCCGCGACGACGGCTTGGCGTGTCACCGCCGGATCGCCCAGCGACAGCTCGGCCAGCAGCGCTTCGAGCTCCATCCGGCGCTCGTCGAGGCACCACGTCGCGCGATCGGCGTCCTCGCCCGACCACGCGTCGCGCACCTGCGTGTCGAGGCAGACCTCCGTGCGAGCGGTTCGCCAGGCGTCGGCGCGAGCGACGAGCCAAGGCACGGTCAGATCCGCGGTCGTCGCGTCGGCCCGCGCCCCACCCTCGCGCATGGCCGCGCGGAGTCTCGCTTCGACCTCGTCGTTCCACACCTCGGCGATCGCTTCGCCGGCGCGCTCGCACGCGACGGTCCGCGCCCGGCGATCGAGCGCACCCAGGGCTGCGATCGTCCCGGCGCCGAGGCCGATCGCCAGGGCAGCCACGGCCACCTGCCGCACGCGCGCGCGTGCCTGACCGCGCTCGAGCGCCGCGAGCAGCTCCGCCATGGACGGCCAGCGCTGCGAGACCTCGGGCGCGAGTCCGCGGATCACCGCGGCGTGCAGCCATCGCGGCACCCCGGGGTCGCGTGCGGGTGTCACGGGCACGCCGCGTCGCTTCGCCTCACCCAGCGCCTGCAGCGTCTCGCCGCGAAACGGGCGCACACCGTAGAGCGCCTCGAAGAGCGCGACACAATACGCGTACTGATCGGCGGCCGCGTCCGCCGGTTCGCCCTCGTGCTGCTCCGGTGCCATGTAGGCCGGCGTGCCGACGATCATGCCGGCGCGCGTGACCTCCGCGTCGCGGTCGGAGAGGCGGCCGCTGTCGTCGCTGGGCGGCGACGGGGCCAAGCGCGCCAAGCCGAAGTCGGTCACGCGCACACGGCCGTCGACGCCGACCATGACGTTGCTCGGCTTGAAGTCGCGATGGACCAGGCCCTCCGCGTGGGCGGCCGCGAGGCCACGTCCGGCGCCGAGGAACGCGGTCAAGACCTCACGCCAGGATCGCGGTTGGTCCATCCACGTCCGCAGCGTGTCGCCCTCGACGTACTCCATCACGATGAACGGGACGTCCGCGTCGTCGTCGACCTCGTGGACCCCGACGAGGTTGGGATGGCTCAGGCGCGCCATCGACTGCGCCTCGCGTCGCATCCTCGCGACCGCATCGGGGTCGTGTGCGCCGGCGGCGAGGACCTTGAGCGCGACCTCGCGACCCAGCTTCGGATCGTAGGCCCGCAACACCACGCCCATGCCGCCGCGTCCGAGCAGCGACAGCGTCCGGAATCGCCCGAGGTAGACCGGCTGGTCGTGCTCGCCCAGCAGGTCCTCGCGCAGCTTGGCGAGGCGAAGCTCGCGGGTGATCGCGTCGTCGTCGCGGCGCAGCGCCTTGAGCTCCGCGACCACCGAGGTCGGCGGCTCGAGGTCGTCGGACGTCATGGATCGGTGGTGGACAGATCGCGCGCGAGCGCAGCAGGAGTGACCGACGGGTTGCCGAGCTCGCTCGCCTGCAGCGCGCCGCGCAGTGCGGCCCGGGCCCGCGACAATCGACTGCGCACGGTGTGGGGCGAGACCCCGAGCACGACCGCGATCTCGGCGCCCGAGAGCTCTTCCCAGTAGGCCAGCTCGAGTACCATCTGGAACTCGATCGACAAGCTGCGCAGCGCGTCGAGCATCGCAGCGCGGCGCTCGTCTCGCGCGATCATCTGGCTGACCGAGGTGCGCAGATCACCGACGGACACGGACGCGATGTCGAACGCCTCGGGTCGCGTGGACCGCTTGCGCAGCAGGTCGACCAGTCGATGCCGCGCGACCGCGAGGAGGTACGCGCGGAAGCCATCGGGCGGGACATCGTCGCGCGCGCACGATGTCCGCGAACGTCTGTTGCACGAGGTCGTCGATGTCGTCGCCCAGCTTGCTGCGGAAGAACCGAGCGACCAGCGCCGAGTAGCGTTGCAGCAGCGCATCGCCGGCCCGTGCGTCTCCGCCGCGCCAAGACTCCAGGAGCGCACGGTCGTCGCTCACCCGATCACCGTAACACACGGCGTCTGGATACGGTCGTGCGCCAGCAACGGTCTCGATCCTGGCGACGCCGTTGGGAGCTGCTGCGGTTGCGGTGGCCGAGCGCCGCGTGCGAGCGCCGGCCGCCCGAGCCACCTCAGCCCACGCGCAGGCGCAGCTGCACGAGGTACAGCGCCGGCGGGTAGCCGCCGTCCGGGTTCGCCTCGCGCACCGAGGGTTTTCGCAGGCGACGCCACAGCTGCGTGCGGATCTCGCCGGCACCGAAGCGCGAGCCGTGCGATCCCTGCATCGACACGCTCCACGCGGGCACGCCCGGCACCGGCCAGGTCACCGGCACGACCGTGACGAGCGGGGTGAAGGCCTCGGGTCCGAGGATGCGGGCGAGCTGGGCACGCAGGCGACGCACCAGCTCGTCGATGAGCGGATCGGTGACGATGCCGGCGGCGAGGTTGCCGAGCGTGCCTGCGAAGGGGATGCCGGTGCTGCTCGCGGCTGAGTCGATCACCTTGGCCAGCACCCCGCGCGCGGCGGCGTCGACCAACGACGCGACGAACCCCGCGATCGCCTCCGCGGTGGGAGCGTCGGTCACGTCCTGCTCCGTGACCACGTGGGTCGAGATGTAGACGCCGTCGATCGGCGCGAGCGCGACCTCGGCGAAGCGGTGGGAGTTGCCCGGCTGCCCCGAGATCGTGGTGAACTCGCCCTCCCACGGCTTCAGATCGGCCGCGAAGGATTGATACGTGGCCCGGCCACAGATCCGCAGTCGATCGGTCCCGCTGCCGTCGGTCAAGGCCAGCGGCGTGACCATCAGCAGCGATTCTTCGAGCTGCAGGCCGGGCTCGTCGATCGCTTCACCGAAGAGGCTCGGCGGCGGCGCGTCGCGCGGGTCGTCGCCGTCGTCGTCGCCGAGCAAGAGGCGCGGGAGCCCGGCCACCTGTGCACCGAGCCACCGCAAGACCTCGAGGATCGTGTCAGACAACGCCTGCTCTGCGGCGACGTCGCGCTGCTGCTTGGCCTCGCCGGCGATCTGCTTGCGCAGGGTTCCGACGCTCGCCGCGTTGCCGCGCGCCGCGAGCCGCTCGAACAGCGCGTCGAGCGACGCGATCCCGCCGCCGTCCTCGGCCAGCGCAGCGGCGGTCTGCGCCTCCACGAAGCGTTCGCACGCGGTGCGCAGCGCCGTCGACAGTGAAAGCGGGAGGGCGAGCCGCGCGGGATCGGGATCGACCGCCCAGCGACGCCACCGCTGCGCGAGCGCGCCCGCGACCGTCGCGACCGGGTGTCCGGCCAGCAGCGCATCCACGCCGCTGCGGACGTCGGTGCTGCGCACGCTCGTCGCGCCGACCGCGGCGCGAGCGGTCTGCAGCGCGGCCTCCAGATCTCGCGCGACCGCGATGGCGCGCGCGGCGGGCGTCTCGTAGCGCAGGATCAGGTCGCCGGCCAAGCGACCGATGGAGAACGGCTCCGCGCCGTGACGGTGGTGGACGAGGATCGGGGGCGCGCACGGGTTCATGCCGCTAGCGATGCCCAAAGCGCGGCTGCGATTGCGACGCGGGCGGCGAACGTCGTTCGTGGCACACGGCCGCGGGCTTCGTCCATTCGATCGCGCGGGATCGCGGCCGCCGCGGAGCTGCGCGCGATCCTTCGGTCGGCGAGGCAGCTCGCGCTTGCCGCCCCGCCGTCGAAGCGCCGCGCGCGAGCTCGCGGGTATCACAGCGCGATCGGAAACGCCGTGAGATCGTCGTCGACCAGCTCGAGCGCGCCGCGATTCGCGGTGTGCAACCGCAGCGGCGCGCGACCGTCACCCTCGAGCACGACCGAGACCGTGGCGAGCTTGCAGTTGCGGCACAGCTTGGCGCCGCCGGGTGGGTTGTCGTAGCGCAGGCCCACGAAGGCGTGCTCTGGCGCTTCGGCGTGCAGCTGCAGCCGCTCGCCCTCGCGGTTGCCGACGCGGCAGCGCAGCGAGAGCCCGGCTTGCGTGACGCGGCCGAAGGCCGAGCGCGCGATGCCGTCGAAACGGTGCTCGCGGCCGCCTTCGCGCAGCACGGCGACGGTGAGCCACGGGGTCGAGAGCGGACCGAAGCGCAGGCGCGCGGAGATCGACTCGAGCACGGCGGTGGGATCCTCGTCGAAGCCGATGACCTGCACCCAGCCATAGCGATCGGTGTGGCGTGAGCCCCAGTTGTGATTGACGCTGCCGGGCCAGCCGTCGAGCACGTGGGGTTCGCCGTCGATCGTGACGGTGCCGCCGATGCGGCAGTCGGGCAGGCCCACCAGCGCCTTGGCCTTGGGCAGGGCGGTGGCGTAGCGATCGCGGCTCAGCAGCAACAGCGGCGGCGCGTCGCCCTGGGCGTGCAGCGACCACGCGATCGCGGTGCCGTCGCGCTGCGCGTCGCCGCTGGCGTGCACGCCGGCGCCATGGTCGTGCAGGCGAGCGTCGCCGATCGTGACATCGAGGTGATCGGGCGCGAAGCGGCACTGCGACAGCGGCAGCTCCGACTTCGCAGCGTGGATCCGCGTGGTCGCGCCGCGGCCGTCGAACCAGATCGCCCACAGCTCACCGCGCACCGGCGTGCCGCCCTTGGCCGCGAAGATGGTGTAGCGGATCCACACCGCCAGCGGTTCGCTGGGGTGGTTGGCGCGCAGAAACCAGCTCTCGTAGTGGCCGCCGGTGGTGTCCGGGCGGTGGCGCACGCCGAAGCAGGCCGGGCGATCGAGCCGCAGCGGGTCCATGCCGGCGGCATCGTACGGTCGCGCGGCGGCGGCCGTCCACGCCGCGAGCCCCGCGGCAAGCGTCCGCGAGCTGCCCGCGAAACCGCCCCTGGTGGCCCGCGCGGGCCCTCGGAGCGGCTCGCGGCGCATTCGGTCGATCGCGGTGAACGGTCCGCGGGGTACAGACGTACCTGGGGCGGACGTGGTGGCCGGCGAACCCGACAGCGACGAGGCCCTGGTCGCAGCGCTGCGCGGCGGCGAGCTGGCCGCGTTCGACGTGCTGTACCAGCGCTACGCCGCGCGGCTGTTCGGCTACGTGCGCCGCATGGTCGACGACGATGCGACCGCGGAGGACCTGCTGCAAGACATCATCCTCTCGGTGCTGCAACCCGGCGGCTTCGATGCCAGCCGCGGACGCTTCGGTGCGTGGCTGTTCGCGGTGGCGCGCAACCGCTGCCTCGACCTGCGTCGCGCGGCCGCCCGCGGCGCAGCGCGGGCGCCGATGCTGGCGGCGTCGCACGAGGACGCGCACGCGCCCGACGAGCACCGGCGCAACGCCGTGCGCAACGCCATCGCGTCGCTGCCCGAGGCGCAGCAGCAGCTGTTGCTGCTCAAGCAGGTCGGCGGGCTGACGTATCGCGAGATCGCGGCGGTGCACGGGATCCCCGAGGGCACCGTGAAATCGCGCTTGCACGCGGCGGTCGAGGCGTTCCGCCGCGCGCTGGCGCAGATCGGAGAGGAGACGACATGAACTGCGAAGACTGTCGCGCGGACTTGCTGCTGCTGCTGCACGACGAGCTCGAGGCCGTCGCAGCGCGGGCAATCGCCGAGCACGTGCGCGGCTGTGACGGCTGTGCGGTCGAGTACTGCCGCATGCACGTGGACCTCGTCGCGGTGGTGCAGGCCCACGCGGTGCCGCCGCCGCCGCGCGTGCACGCGGCGTTGCGCGCCGAGCTCGCGCGACGCTTCGCGCCCGGGCCGTGGACGCGCGCACTCGCGGCCGTGCGCCGCCCGGTGCCGGCGTACTGCCTCGCGCTCGCAGCGGTGGTGCCGTTGGTGCTGTGGCTCGGGACGCGACCGCCGCGCGACGAGGTCACCGCACCGGCGCCGCGGCCGAGCGCCACCGAGCCGCCGCGGCTGCGCGCGCCGGCGCCCGAGCTCACCGACTACGACGGCGCCGCAGCGGCGCCCATCGATCCGACCTGGATGTGAATCGCGAGGAGGAACGAATCATGCGACGAACCCGAATCCACGCCCCCGTGCTGTTGTCCCTCGCGATCGCGTGCACGGTCGATGCTGCCACGCCCGACGACGCCGATCGCGTCGCAGCGCTGGACGACGACGACGACGACGACGAGCCCGCGGCGGCGCTGGCCGCCGCGCAGATCGAGCCACCACCCGCATCGCCGCCGCGTGCGATGCCCGGCGCCCGCGCGAGCTTCGACGAAATCGCGGCGCTGGTGTCGTCACGCTACGTCGACGGCGGCATCGACGAGGACGCGCTGTGGACCGCCGCGGCCGAAGGTGTGCTCGCGCGCTTGGTGCACAGCAGCGCGCACCCGGTCAACGAGCTGCTGTCGCCGGCGCAGCGCGCCGAGCTCGACGCGGGCGTCAAGGGCCAGCTGGTCGGTGTCGGCGTCGTGATCGAGAAGCAGGGCGACGTGCTGGTCGTGCGCAACGCCCTGCCCGGCGGACCCGCGGCGCGCGCCGGCATCACCGCGGGCGATCGCATCCTGGGCGTCGACGGCGAGCGGGTCGCAGCGGTCGATCTGCCGACCGTGGTCGGCCGGATCCGCGGCGCCGAGGGCACCACCGTCGAGCTGTTCGTGCAGCGCGACACCGAGGAGTGGACGGTGCCGGTGGTGCGCGACGCCATCGAGGTGCCCAGCGTCGAGGCGCGCATGTTCGACGGCGGCGTCGGCTACCTCCGCGTGGGCCCGTTGGCCCAGGCCACGCCCGCGCACCTCGACGCTGCGCTCGCGACGTTGCGACGCGAGCACGCGAGCTCGCTGGTGATCGATCTGCGCGGCTGCCCCGGCGGGTGGTTCGAGGCCGCACCCGCCGTGATCGAGCGCTTCGTGCCCGCGGGCGCGGAGCTGGTGCGCGTGCGCGATCGCGACGGCAACGAGGAGCCGATCGTCGCGCGATCCGCCGGCGGCTGGGTCGGCACGCCGATCGTCGCGTTGGTCACCGGCGAGACTGCCTCGGGCGGCGAGATCATCGCCGCGGCGCTGCGCGAGCACGCGAATGCGACGCTCGTCGGTGCGCCGACGGTGGGCAAGACCACGATCGAATCGGTGCACGCGCTGAGCAACGGCTGGGCGCTCAAGCTGTCGGAGAAGCGCTTCGTGCTGGCCGACGGCAGCAAGGGCGTGGTCGTGCCGGACGTACCGATCGCGATGGAACCGGCGGACCGTCCGCCGACGCTGGCGGCGATCGACGTCGGCGCGGATCCGCAGCTCGCGACCGCGATGCAGCTGCTACGCGGGCGCGGGTGATCGCGGCCGGACCCGCACTGGGGCCACCTCGCGGATCGCCGGCACCCCCCGCTTGCCAACGCCGCGCGAAGGTCGGACAACCGCACGCGTCCATGCGTCGATCCGCGTCGCTCCCGCTGTCCGTGCTCTGGATCTCCCTGCTCGCGGGCTGCGCCGCGGTCGTGCCGGCGCGCGCCGTGGCCAAGCCGGCCGCAGCCGCGCCCGCACGCACCGAGACGATCACGCCCGAGGCCATCGTCGATCTGCGCGCGGTCGGTGATGTCGCGCTCAGCCCCGATGCGCGGCGGATCGCGTACGTGCAGCGACTGCCACGCGAGCGCGGGCAGGGGCCGGCGACGATGGTGCGGTCGCTGTTCGTGATCGACACCAAGGGCGGTTCGCCCACGCAGTACACCTTCGAGCCCGACAGCGCCGGCAGCCCGGCGTGGTCGCCCGATGGCACGAGCATCGCGTTCGTCGGTCGGCGCAAGGGCGACGACGCGGCGCAGGTCTACGTCATCGCGGCCGACGGCGGCAGCGCGCGCGCGCTGACGCGGCAGAAGACCTCGGTGCGCGAGCTGGCGTGGTCGCCCGACGGCAAGCGCATCGCCTTCACCGCCGATCGCGAGCCGACCGAGGCCGAGCGCAACGATCTCGACGCCGGCCGCGATCACAAGCTCGGCGATGTCGAGGGCACCAAGCGGCGACTGTGGATCGTCGACGCCGCTGGCGGCGATGCGCAGGCCCTGTCGCCGCAGGATTTCCACGTCGAGCGCATGCGCTTCTCGCCCACCGGCGACGCGTTCGCGCTGGTCGGAGGCGAGCGCGCCGACGTCGACGGCACCATGATGTACGGCGGCGTGTATCGCCTGCCCGTCGCCGGCGGCACGCCGACCTTGCTGTGCGAGACCAAGGGCAAGCTCGGCGATCTCGCGTGGTCGCCACAGGGGCGCACGATTGCGTTCCTGGGCGCCGCCGACATCCACGATCCCACCGCCGGCGTGGTGTGGCTCGTGCCCAGCGAGGGCGTCGCGGGCGCTGCGAAGGCGCTGACGCTCGACTACGAGGGCACCGGGCAGTGGTTGCGCTTCCTCGACGAGTCACGGCTGCTGTTGCTCGCGCACGAAGACACCCGCGCAGCGGTGTTGCTGCTCGACACCCGCAGCGGTCAGCGCAAGCCCATGTTCGCGCGGCCACCGGTGTGCCACGGTGCCGACGTCGTGCGCGGCACCTTCGTGTGCGCCGGCGACACGCCACAGCATCCTGCCGAGGTGTTCGCGGCCAAGCTCGGCGCGCCGCTGCGTCGTCTGACGCGCTCGAACCCCGCGCTCGATCGCGTCGCGATGGGCGAGCAACGGGTGGTGCGGTGGAAGGCCGCCGACGGGCTCGCGCTCGCGGGCGTGCTGACGCTGCCGGTGGGTCATCGCAACGGCGAGCGGCACCCGCTGGTGGTGCTGCCGCACGGCGGGCCCGAGGGCATCTCGCTGGCGGGCTGGAACACGCGCGCAGGCTACCCCGCGCAGCTGCTCGCGAGCCGTGGCTTCGTGGTGTTCGAGCCCAACTATCGCGGCAGCTCCGGCCGCGGCGTCGCCTTCGGCAAGGCCGACCACGGCGATCTGGGCGGCAAGGAGTTCGACGACGTGCTCGCGGGCATCGACGAGCTCGTGCGCCAGGGTCTGGTCGATCCCGATCGCGTGGGCATGGGCGGTTGGAGCTACGGCGGCTACTTCTCGGGCCTGGCCGCGACCAAGCACAGCAAGCGCTTCCGCGCCGCGATGGTCGGCGCCGCGATCACGAACTGGATGTCGTTCACCGGCACCAGCGAGATCGAGCACGAGAACTCGCTGGTGCACTGGAAGCTGTGGCCATACGACCAGCCCGAGCTGGTGTGGTCGCGCTCGCCCATGGCCCACACCAAGGGCGCGTCGACGCCGACTTTGATCGTGCACGGCCTCGACGACACCCGCGTGCCGCCCGAGCAGGCCAAGGAGCTGTACCGCGCCCTGCGCCACGCCGGCGTCACGACCGAGCTCGTGACGTATCCGCGCGAGGGCCACGGCCTGGGCGAGCGCGAGCACCAGCTCGACTTCTTGCGCCGCATGACGGCGTGGTTCGAGCGGCACCTGGGCGCGCGCGAGGGCTGACGCGCAGCCCGGTGAGACGAAATCCCGGGGATCGAAATCCCCGCCCGCGTCACTTGGCCCGGCGATGACCCTGCGTCGGGCGATCCCCCTGGTGTGTGCGTTGGCCGCCGCGTGTGTCGACAAGGCCGACGCGGGCCATGCGCTGTCCACCAGCGTCGGTGACGCGAGCGACGGCGGCAGCGAGGCCGGCTCGGAGGGCGCGTCGAGCGACGACGGCCCCGCCGCGCCCGCGTGTGGCGATGGCCGTTGCGACGCCGACGAAGACTGCGCGTCGTGTGCCGTGGATTGCAACGCGTGCCCGGGGCCGGTGTGCGGCGACGGTCGCTGCGATCCCGGCGAGAGCTGCGACGCGTGTGCGAGCGATTGCGGCGAGTGCTGTGGCAACGGCATCTGCGACGCCGCGCCCGGCGAGAGCTGGTCGGACTGTTGGGGCGACTGCGCCGCCGGGGCCCCGCTGCAGCCGCTGCAGGATCTCTATCCCAGCTGCGCCGGCCAGACCGACATCCTCGGCGTGCCGCCCGGCGATCGGCTGTGGGTGCGCAGCGACACCGGCGCGCTGGTGTACGTCAGCGGCGACGAGCCCATCGAGCTGACCGGCACGGTGCTGGTGGGCGGGCAGGTCGTGCAGGACGGCGAGCCGATCGGCGCGCTCGCGTGCGGCGTCGATCCGGTGCAGGGCTGCGCGCCGATGCTGGTCGTCTCGGTCTTGCCCGACACCGGCGGCGAGCAGGTGCCGTGCCTGTTCAGCCACCTCGAGTCGCTCGAGATCACCCGCTCGGGCGACGCGCTCGATGTCGCCGTGGGCGAGTACTTCGAGCCCTGCGCCCTTTTGTGCGGCAACGGCCAGTGCGACCCGTACGAGATCGACTGCGGCGTGACCAACCAGGGCCACCAGTGCTTCGACGACTGCGGCACCGGCGACGGCTGCCCGGCCTGCGCGTGATCGCGGGGGCGCCGAGCAAGCGGCGACGATCGCCTGCTACCCTTCGAGTCTGATGTCCCGCGCGCATCCATGGTGGATCGCGGCCGTCGCGAGTTGGGCGGTCCTGATCGGAAGCTGTGGCGCGCGATCGCTTCCGGACGCCGCTGCCGATGCAGGAAGCGGCATGGCTCCCGCCGAGTCCGCCGGCTCCGATGCACCGGCTGATTCGGGTGCCTCGACGACGACGGCGAGTCCGCCGGGCACCGACGTCCCGCAGCCGTGCGAGCCTGGCGTCCTCGATGCCCCGCTCGAGCCGCTGTTCGACGGCCCGCTCGGAATCGTCACGAGCCACGATCTCGACGGCGACGCGCACCGCGACGTGTTCGGCGGCCACGGCGTCGCGGTGCTCCACGCGGGCCTCGCCGTGGCCGTGCTCGCAGATGTGCCCGCCGCGAACAACGGCCGGCCCGGCGACTTCGACGGCGATGGCGTCGCGGACGTGCTGTTCATGGCAGGCGTCGGTCTGTCCGCTCGCCTGCGCGCGTGGCAGCCCGATGCGATCACGGTCGATACGCCGGCGCCCGGTGCGGGGCAGTTCGTCATCGGTGACCACGACGCGGATGGTCTCGACGACGTGGCGCTCGCAGGCGCCGATGCACTCCAACTGTGGCACTCGACCGGCGATGGTGGTTTCTCGCTCCGGACCTCCATCGAGGCGCCTTGGGGCGGAGGCAGCACTGCCATGGCGCGTCTGGGCGTCGACGAGAACGCCACCATTGTATACTCGGGCGGCGGCAGCAATCACGTGGCCCTCTTCTCGGCTGTGGACGATTCCGTGGAACCGGTGGGAGAGTTCGACGTGCTCGATGCGTTCCTCGTGCGAGGCTTCGAGTCGCCCACCACGGGTGAGGGCGAGCTGCTGCTGAACTCATGGTTCTCGCAGCTCGTCACGTCGTCCAGCGTCAGCGTCGCGCGGCGGCGGGGATCGGTGTGGGCGCTGGATTCGTACGACCTCGACGGCGCGATGCCGGCCGACTCGAGCCCGCTGGATGTCGATGCTGACGGCACCACGGAGCTGGTCGTGCTGGTCGACGATGGCGACCGGTCTCGGCTCGACATCGCGTGCCTCGCAGGCATGGAGTACCAGCGCTGCGCGTGGCTGGGCCTCGACGAGCGCATGACGGACCTCGGGACCCTCGCCGACCCGCCGCGCGTGATCGTCTCGAGCGAGACGCAGACGTGGTCGCTGGCCCTGCCGCCGACCTGCTGCAGCTGTGCGCCCGCACGCTGATTCCGCTCGCGCGCCGGCTCCGGCTCCAGCGGGCCGCCCGACCGGCCGACCCCCGGCCCGCCCCCTCGGGGGCCGTGCGGAGGCTCGCCCTGTCGATCCGAGCAGCCCCCCGGGCCGGCAGAAATCGCCGGCGGCGACCAAACCGCGACGAAGCGCTGCGGCGAGTCTTGCTAGCGTCGTTCGCACATGCGTGCGCTGCTCGTCTACGCCCAGTTCCCGAAGACCTACTGGGGCATCGAGTACGGCCTGCGGATCGCGGGCAAGCGGGCCTCGTTGCCGCCGTTGGGGTTGGTGACGCTGGCGGCGCTGTTGCCCGCGGACTGGCAGCTGCGGCTGGTCGACATGAACGTCGAGCCGCTGCGCGAAGCGGATCTGGCGTGGGCGGATGCGGTGCTCGTGGGCGGCATGCACATCCAGGGCGACTCGATGCGCGAGGTGGTGCGGCGCGCCAAGGCGCTGGGCAAGCGCACGATCGTGGGTGGGCCCGGGCCGAGCACCGCGCCCGAGGCGTTCCCCGAAGCCGACGTGGTCTTCGGTGGCGAGGCCGAGGGGCGCGAGCAGGAGCTGGTTGCGCTCATCGAGGGCGACGCGAAGGGCGTCGCGACCTCCGCGGGTGCGCAGGCGCTGGTGCGACTCGACAAGAGCCGCCGTCCCGACGTGAAGATCTCGCCGGTGCCGCGCTACGACCTGCTGCGGCTCGACGCGTACACCAGCATGTCGGTGCAGCAATCGCGCGGCTGCCCGTTCACCTGCGAGTTCTGCGACATCATCGAGATCTTCGGCCGACTGCCGCGCATGAAGACGCCGCCGCAGGTGCTGCGCGAGCTCGACACGCTGTATGCGTTGGGCTGGCGCGGCTCGGTCTTCATCGTCGACGACAACTTCATCGGCAACGTCCGCGAGATCCGCAAGCTGCTGCCCGAGCTGCAGCGCTGGCAGGACCAGCGCGCGCAGCCGTTCGAGTTCTACACCGAAGCCAGCGTGAACCTGGCCAAGGAGGCGGGCCTGCCCGAGGCCATGGTCGCCGCGGGCTTCTCGTCGGTGTTCCTGGGCATCGAGACGCCGTCGTCGGACTCGCTCAAGGCGGCCAAGAAGCTGCAGAACCTCAAGCTCGATCTCGGCGAGGCGATCGATCGCCTCACGCGCGTGGGGCTCGAGGTGATGGGCGGCTTCATCGTCGGCTTCGACACCGACGATGCCGGCGCGTTCGAGATCCAGCGCGAGTTCCTCGCGCGCGCACCGATCCCGCTGGCGATGATCGGCATGCTCACAGCGCTGCCGGGCACCGCGCTGTGGCGTCGGCTGCAGGCCGAAGGTCGCCTGCGCAGCCACGGCATCGGCGACGCCTTCGGCCGGCCCAACTTCGTCACCGCCATGGACGAAGAGGTGCTGCTGTCGGGCTACGCCTCGCTCATGCGCGAGCTGTACTCGATCGACGGCTACCTCGCGCGCTGCCTCGCGCACCTCGAGCGCGCGCCGGCGCGCAGCCGCAGCCCACGGCTGCGCGCGGGCTGGCAGCGCATCTTGCTGCGCTCGCTGTGGCACCTGGGCGTCAAGAGCCCGCGCCGCCGCATCCTGTGGACGCTGCTGGCCAAGGTCGTGCAGCGCTCGCCGGGCCACGTCGCGTGGGCCTTCGAGAAGGCGATCCAGGGCGAACACTTCCTGCGCTACACCGAGCAGGACGTGCTGCCGATGGTCGCGCGCGCGCTCGCGGAGCTCCGGGCCGAGCGCAGCAGCGAGCCGGTCGCCGTGAAGCCGCCCCCGCGCGTGCGGCTGCGCGTCGCCCAGCCGGCGACCTGACGGCGGCGGTGCCCCGCGATCACCCGACCGGCGTGGGCGTCTTGCTGCTGCTCTTGCACACGTTGCGCAGCGCCTGCCACTGCTCGGCCGTCATCGCTGGGTCGCCGTCGCGCTCGATGTCCTTCACCGCGCCCTGGCGGCGGTCGCCGGTGGGGTGGCTGGAGAGGAACTCGAGCGCGCCGGGGACGTCGCCGCCCTTGGCGTGCATGGTGTCGAAGAAGCGCGCGAGGCCGTGCGAGTCGATCTTGGCGGCGTTGAGCAGTTCGACGCCGCCGCGGTCGGCCTCGAGCTCGTCGTCGCGGCTGTACTTGGACTCGATCACGGCCTGGCCGATCTGGCCGCCGAGCTCGCCGCTGCCGGGTACGAGCAGCGAGAACACGCCATAGCCCACGGCCTTGACCAGGCCCTTGGTCGGGTGGTCGTGCAGCTCGTGGGACATCTCGTGCGCGAGCACGCCCGCGAGCTCCTGGGGGTCGGCGGCGTTCTCGATGATCTCCTCGTAGATCACGACGTGGCCGCCGGGTGCGGCGAAGGCGTTGAGCACGTCGTCTTTGACCACGTAGACGCGGAAGTCGACGTCGTGGTCGGCGGCGGCGGCGAGCTTGTCGACCAGGCCGTCGAGCGCCTTGGTGCCCTCGGGGTCGGTGCAGAACTCGGCGCTGCCGGCGAGTGACTCGATGACCTGCTTGCCGACCTTGTCCGCGACCGAGTGGGGTACGAACTTCGCAAGCAGCCCCGACATCAGCGGGATCGCGAGGAAGAACGCGGCCAGGGACACCGCGAGCACCGTGCCGATGATCGCGAGCCGACGCTTCTTGGGATCGAGATGGTGCATGGGCTCCTCGAACGGGCGACAACCCGGCGGGCACCGCCGTCATTGCCGCACTGCCATGGTACCCAAGCGCGACGCGAGGTTCTCGATCTCGCGTCGCGCGGCGGCCGAGCCTGGGCTCAGTCGATGTAGCGACGCTGCACCCAGAACACCCGCACCGGCATGATCGGGGCGTCGCGGTAGCGCGGCGCGTGCGACCAGGGGCCGGAGATGGCGTCGGGCACCAGGGTGCCGGCCTCGCTCGCTCGGGCCTCGGCCGCTCCCGCGAACCACACGAACGCGGCGATGAGCACGAGCATCGGGTTGAAGAACAGACCCGCGACGGCCATCGCGATCGCCAGGCCGCGCCCGAGCTTGACCGCGATCGCGGTGGCGCTGCGCTTGCCCATGCGCGTGGACAGCCACGCCCGCAGCGCGCGGCCGCCGTCCATCGGGAACGCCGGCAGCAGGTTGAACAGCGCCAGCGACAGGTTGGCCCACAGCAAGCCGTCGAGCAGACCGAACGCGCTCACGTCGGTGACGCGACCGAGCAACGCGAGCGCGGCCGCGATCGCGAGGTTGACCGCCGGACCGGCGAGCGCGACCACCAGCTCCGCCCGGGGCGCGCGCGGCATGCCCTCGAGGCTCGCGATGCCGCCCAGCGGCGTGAGCAGGATGTGGCGCGTGCGCACGCCGAAGCTGCGCGCCGCGATCGCGTGGCCGAGCTCGTGCAACAGCACCGAGCCGAACACCGCGAGCAGGAAGCCGACGCCCAGCAGCACCGCCAGCGCCGTGCCGGCGCCGCTCCACGCGGTCCAGCCGGCCCACAACAGCAGCAGGCCGAAGGTCCAGTGCACGTACGCGTCGATGCCGGCGAACCGGCCGAGTCTCCAGGCGCTCCGCATGATGGCAACCACGGTGGGCCCGACTGGAGCCCGCGCAATGGCGCGGGCTGCACAACCGGCTGCGAAGCGCGTGATCCCGGCGTAAACGGTGGCTGCGGCCGCGATCGCGCGCGCGCGCGCAACCCCCTAAGATGCCGGTCGTGGCCCAGCGGACGGCAACGAGGCGGAGCAGGTTACGGGCAGCGATCGCACTGGCGGCGCTCGCGATCGCGGGCTGCGTCGGATCGCCCTACGACGACGGCGAGCGTGCGAACGGCCGATCGCAGGCGGCGCCTGCGGCGGCGCGCGCGGCCGACAAGCCCGAGTTCGTGCCGGTGCGCGTGGGCGAAGCCGGCGCGCTGGCGGTGATCACCGACGCGCTCGCGAAGGCGCGCGGCGAGGGCCGCACGCTGCTGGTCTACCTCGGCGCGAGCTGGTGCGAGCCGTGTCAGGTGTTCCACCGCGCGGTCGAACGCGGCGAGTTCGATCGCGAGCTCGCGGGCGTGCGCTTCCTGGAATTCGACGCGGACCTCGACTCGGCCGCGCTCGCCGAGGTCGGCTACGGTGGCAAGCTGATCCCGCGCTTCGTCGTGCCCGCGGACGACGGCCGCGGCAGCGACCGACGGATCGAGGGCGGGGTCAAGGGCGAGCGCGCCGCGAAGGAGATCATGGGTCGGCTCGGACCCGTGCTCGGCCGCGGTGGCGCGTGATCGCGATCGGTCTGGCTGCGCCCGATCGGACCCCTACACGCCGAGGTACTCGGCGCCCTCGATCGCAGCGAGGGAAATCGGACGTGGCTCGACGGACATGGTGCGGAGGCTCCTGCGGCGAAGCCCGGTGTCGGCCTGCATCGAGCCCTTGGACGATGACCTTCCCACCGATGACACGTCGTGGCCGTGTCGCCGTACGCCCGTGCGCTGGTGCGATTGACGCGCTGCCGGCAATCGCCGCACCATGGCCGCGTGACGCCCGTGACGTTTGCCCGCCGGCTGCCGTGGCTCGCCTCGCTCCTGACGGCGTGTCACCACGACGACGGCGCGAACGCGGGGGACGAGTCGACCACCGCCGCCGGCAGCGGCGAGGGCACCACGAGCACGACCGCGGCGTCGACCAGCAGCAGCGCGGAGAGCTCGACCACCGCGTCGACGATCGCGGGCATCGGGCGACGGTTCGAGAGCGGCGGTGGCAGCGTCGCGCTCGCGGCCGTCGACGTACTTCTCGACCCAGGACGTCGTGCTGATGGTCGAGGCGGTCGATGGCACCACCGCGAACGACGACGGCGATGCGGTGACGGTGACCGCATTCGACGAGAGCTCCGCCGGCGGTGGCAGCGTCAGCGTCGCGGCCGACGGCAGCGTCTGGTACGCCGGCGATGGGCTTCTGGGGCCCCGATGCCTTCACGTATTGGTGGAGGACGCGTCCGGGTCCGCCGCGTCGGCGACCGTGACGGTGTACGTGGCACCGGTGCGGATCCAGCTGGCCGACGTCGCCGCGGGCTTCGGCGGCTTCGCGCTCGACCCCGGTGCGGCCCACGATCGCGCGGGCATCTCGGTGAGCGGCGCCGGCGACGTCAACGGCGACGGCCTCGCCGACATCATCATCGGTGCCTACAGCGTGCCCGCCACCGGCCCCGGCTCGGTCGCAACTACGTGGTCTTCGGCGGCCGACGCACTGCCGTGGCCCTCGAGGCGCTCGAAGGCGCGGGGTTCCCCATCGACGGCGCGAGCGACTTCGACTACTCGGCGTACTCGGTCAGCAGCGCGAAGAGCGGCTGATCAACGCCGATGGCCTGGACGACGTCATCGTCGGCGCCGCCGGTGCGGACCCCAACGGCTCGTCCTCGGGCCGCAGCACCGTGGTGTTCGGCAAGCAGGACGACACGCGGGTGTTCCTCGGTACTGGGCGCCGGCGGGTTCATGATCAACGGCGAGGCAGCGGACGACGACTTGGGCTTCGCGGTGAGCGGGCCGGCGATGTCAACGGCGACGGCATGGACGATGTGCTGGTCGGCGCTCCCCGTCACGGCGGCAATGGCTTCGCGACGGGTCGCAGCTACGTGGTGTTCGGCAAGGTCGACACCATGATGGATACCCGCGCGGCCTCGCTCGGTGCGGGCGGGTTCACGATCGACGGCGACGTGGCCGGCGACCAGTTCGGAATCGCGGTCGGCGGGGCCGGCGATGTCAACGGCGACGGCACGCCGGACCTGGTGATCGGGGCCTACGCAGCCGACTCCGAAGGCGCCGACTCGGGGACGAGCTACGTCGTGTTCGGCAAGGCGGACACGGCCGGCGTGTCGGTGCAGCGCCTCGGTGGCGTCGGTTTCGAGATGACCGGTGACGCCGCCGGCGATTACTCCGGTAGCGTCGTGCGCGGAGCCGGCGACGTCGACGGCGACGGCTTCGCCGACGTGATCATCGGCGCGTATCACTCGGACCCCGGCAGCACGAACGCGGGGCGGGCCTACGTGATCCTCGGACGCGCGGACCCCAACTCGCTGTGGCTCGGGTCCTTGGGCATTCCCGGGTTCGCGATCGACGGCGAGGCCGCCGGCGACGAGGCCGGGCGTGCCGTGGGCGGAGCCGGCGACCTCGACGGCGACGGGCACGACGATGTCGTCGTGGGCGCCCGCTACGCCGATCCCAATGGTGACGCATCCGGTCGCGCGTACGTGATCTACGGCAGCGCGGATCCCGACGAGGTCGACCTGGCGACGCTGGGCGCAGGCGGGTTCGTGCTCGACGGCGAGGCCGTCGACGACAACGCCGGTGTGTCCGTGAGCGGAGCCGGCGACGTCAACGGCGACGGCTTCGAGGATCTGATCGTCGGAGCCTACGGCTCGGACGCGATCGGCATGGACGCGGGCCGCGGCTACGTCATCTTCGGCGTGCCCAGGGCGGACACGTGCTGCAGCGAACACCGCGTCGGCGGCTGCACCGATGCGGTCGTCGAAGCGTGCGTCGTCTCGCTCGACGCGGCGTGCGGCGGGCATTGGGACGCCGCGTGCGTCGACCTTGCGGACAACGACTGCGGCGCGTGCGGGTGAGCGCGCACGCCCGCGCGCGCCCAGGTGCGCCCGGCCGCGCCGACGAGGTCGGCCGCGTGGATCAGCCGCAGCAGACCGCGCCCTCGATCGCGACCGGGGCGCCCGGCATCGACTGGATGTCCGCGAGCGGCGGCGAGCCGTTTTCGCACACGTAGTCGGGCCGGTGGATCGCGCCGTCGCCGATGTCACCGACGACCTTGCCGCCTTGGCCCTCACAGTCGGCTGCCGACATCGCGGGGCGCTTCGCCGGCTGTTCGCCGTCGGTTGCGGGCGGGGTGGTCTGCGGCGGGGTCGTGGTCGACGACGAGGGCTTGGAGCAGGCAGCGAGCAGGGCGCAGGCGATCGCGAGCGGCAGGAGCTTCATCGCGGGCGACGCTAGCACCGTCGCGCGGGGCCGGCACGCGGCGCGCCGAGCACCTTCGCACCCGTCTCGCCGAATGTGCTGAGACAAGATCGCGGCTCGCGTCACTGCAGCGTCCGCGATGACCTTCGACCGCGCCCGACCCGTGCTCGCCTCCGTCCCGATCGCCGCCCGGGCGCTCGCGCTCGCCCTCGCCGGCGCGGCGCTCGCGTGCGGCGGCTCCGGCGGCCCCGCGGGCGAGGGCGAGGTCTCCGGCTCGACCGCGGGCGGCGCGACGACCGAGGCGGGCGAGAGCTCGAGTGGCGCGCACGCCACCACCACCGTGGGCAGCGGCAGCTCGGGCGACGCGGACAGCGGCGACGGATCCGACACCACCACGCCGCAGCCGGATCTCGGCGGCACGCAGCCGGGCACGGTGCCGGTGTTCGTCGCGCAAGGCAGCATGGGCCGCACCGTGATGTCGTGCGACGGCGGCCGGACGTGGATGTCCGATCACGCCTGGGACCTCGACGGCAACGCGCTGGTGTGCGGGCGACCGCAGGCGAAACGCTGCTGGGACGACACCTGCAGCTACGCGCAAGACGGCGGCTGCGTCGACACCGAGTGCTGCAACGACACGCCCGACGAGGCCAAGGGCGTCGCGTTCGGCGACGGCATCTTCGCCGCGACGTGGGGCTGGGGCATGCCCGGCGCGCTCGGGTCGTCGAGCGACGGCGCGGCGTGGAGCTTCGCGCCCGGCAACACCCACGGGGGCATCGCCTACGGCCTGGGTCGCTTCGTCGCCGCATCGCGCGAGCCGGTGTGGTCGTCCGATGGCGTCACCTGGCAGCCGACCGATCCCGCGGACTTCGAGAACGAAGGCGGCGCCGATCTGTGGAGCGTGCGCAGCTTCGCGTACGGTGACTACCAAGATGGCGGTCGCTTCGTCGCGGTCGCGACCGGCGACGGCCGCGACATCCTGGTGAGCTCCGACGGGCAGTCGTGGTGGCGGCCCAGCGAGATCCCGCCCGAGTGCGGCACCGACACGTTCTTCTACGGCTCGATCCTCGGCGGCAACGACGTGTTCGTCATCGTCGGCCAACCCGGCACTGCGTGCCGCTCGAGCGACGGCGGCGAGACCTGGTCCATGGTCGACACCGGCCTGTCGGAGATCCTCTCGCACGGCGTGTGGACCGGCAGCGAGTTCCAGTACTGGGGCGACGACGGCGTGCTCGCGTCGAGCAGCGACGGCCTCGACTGGGCGCTGACGCCGATGACCACGCCGATGCGCATCGGTCCGGTCGCGCGCGACGACGAGGGCAGCTACGTCGCGATCGACAGCGTGTGGTCGGGCTACGAGGCGCAGACGTTCCTGCGCTCCGACGACGGGCTGCAGTGGGACGAGGCCGAGGGCGGGGCGCCCGGGCACCCGATCTTCCACTTCGTCGCCGGGCGCATCGCCGCGAACGAGAGCTGCCCCGCGCGCTGAGTGTGACGATGGGATCTGGCCGCGTCAGAGGCGGCGGGCGACAGCGGCGTTCGGCGCGACGGCCAAACGCGAGGGCGGCTCCGGCCCATTCGTTGGGCACCAGATTCCGCCGCCGCATGCGCGTTCGCCGGGATTGTGTTGGAAAACACCAATCGATTCGTCATCGTGGGTTGACATACTGGCGACGCTCCGGATGAGCTGCGACAATATGGCGCCACCAACACGGTCCGGTCTTCCCCGAGGCGCTCGCAGCGTCTAGCATCCGGCGCCAATGACGCCTTCTGTTCGACCGCGCAGCCTGATCATCCGTCCCTCCGCGCTGGCCACCTTGGCCCTGCTCGTGACCGCGTGCCCGGATGGGACCACGAACGTCACGTCAGGATCCTCGGGCGACAGCGGAAGCAGCTCCGATGGCGGCAGCGAAGACGCGAGCGCAACCGTTGCCGACAGCAGCGGCTCGGGCGAGAGCGGCTCGGCGACGCAGGGTTCGTCGAGCGGCGTCGACTCGTCGAGCGGCGGCGTCGATTCGTCGAGCGGCGGCGTCGATTCGTCGAGCGGCGGTGCGGAGTCGTCGAGCGGCGGCGCGGAGTCGTCGAGCGGCGGCGGCTCGTCCTCGGGCGGCGGTGCGGTCTGTGGCGATGGCGTCGCGGATGCGGGCGAGGCCTGCGACGGTCGCGATCTGGGCGGCGAGGACTGCGTCACGCAGGGCTTCGGCGGCGGCACGCTGACGTGCCTCGACGACTGCAGCGACTTCGACACCTCCGCGTGCACGGTCGCGCGGCTGTGCGGCAACGATCTGGTCGAGGGCTCCGAGACCTGCGACGGCACCGACCTCGCCGGTCAGGACTGCCTCTCGCAGGGCTTCCTCGGCGGCACCCTGGGCTGCGCGGTCGACTGCGGCTCGTTCGACACCAGCGCCTGCACGGCCGGTTCGGGTGACTGCTGTGCGGCCCACGGCAACGTCGGCTGCGACGACATGGCGTGCCAGGCATCGGTCTGCATGGCCGATCCGTTCTGCTGCGACACCCAGTGGGACAACCTCTGCGCGAACGAGGCGATCGCAGATCCCAACTGCGCCGCCGCGTGCCCGCCCGGCGTGTGCGGCAACGACGTCACCGAGGTCGGCGAGGTCTGCGACGGTGCCGACCTCGCGGGTCAGGACTGCACCACCCAGGGCTTCACCGGCGGCACGCTGGCCTGCGCGGCCGACTGCACCGGCTTCGACACGTCCGCGTGCACGGCGGACGAGCCCTGCTGCGTCGCGCACCCGACCCCGGGCTGCAACGACAACACCTGCGAGGCCTCCGTGTGTGCGGCCGATGCGTTCTGCTGCGACAACCAGTGGGACAACATCTGCGCCGGCGAAGCTGCGGCCGATCCGGCCTGCGCAGCCGCGTGCGGCGTCGCAGCGTGCGGTGACAACGTCATCGGCGGCAGCGAGGTCTGCGACGGCACCGACCTCGCGGGCCAGGACTGCATCTCGCAGGGCTTCGCGGCGGGCACCCTCGCCTGCGCCGGCGACTGCACCGGCTTCGACACCTCGGGTTGCACCAACAGCGCCGGGAGCTGCTGCACCTCGCATGGTGACGCCGGCTGCAACGACGCGACGTGCCAGAACGCGGTGTGTGCCGCGGACGCGTTCTGTTGCGACACGCAGTGGGACAACATCTGCGCGGGCGAGGCCCTCGCAGAGCCGGCCTGCGCGCCGGTGTGCGTCGTGTGCGGTGACGGCCTCATCGCCGGCGCCGAGGTCTGCGACGGTGCGAACCTCGCGGGCGCCGACTGTGCCAGCCAGGGCTTCGTCGGCGGCACGCTCGCCTGCGCGGGCGACTGCGGCAGCTTCGACACCAGCGGCTGCAACAACTTCAGCGGCGACTGCTGCGCCGGCCACGGCACCCCCGGCTGCGACGACCTGACCTGCACCAACTCGGTCTGCGCGGCGGATCCGTTCTGCTGCAGCAACGCGTGGGACGACATCTGCGCCGGCGAAGCCGCCGCCGATCCGGCGTGCGCGGGCCTGTGCGCCCCGGCCAACGTCTGCGGCGACAACGTCGTCGGCGGCGGTGAGGTCTGCGACGGCACCGACCTCGCGGGCCAGACCTGCGTCTCGCAGGGCTTCAGCGGCGGCACGCTGGCGTGCAACGGCGCGTGCAATGCGTTCGACACCACCGCGTGCACCAACGTCGCAGCCTGTGCGGACCAGGACATCGGCTCGAGCATCGGCAACGTGGTCGCCTCCGGCAACACAGGCGGCGACGACAACGATCTGAACCCGGCCTGCGGCGCTGGTGATGCGCTCGACCACGTGGTGCAGTTCACTGCGCCCGCGGCTGCGCAGTACACCTTCAGCACCAACGGCTCGACCTACGACACCGTCATGTCGCTGTACTCGAACTGCGTCACGGAGCTCGCGTGCGACGACGACTCGGGCGTCGGCACGCAGTCGCTCATCACCCGCAACCTGGCGGCGGGCGAGGTCGTGCTGATCGTCGTCGACGGCTTCAACGGCGCGACCGGCAACTGGGTGCTCAACATCAGCTCGCCGTGATCGCCGCTGCGCCGTCCTGACGGCGTCGGTTTCACCGCGCACAACGAGCCGGCGGGTCCAACCCGCCGGCTCGTCGTCGTTGGTGGCTGCGAAGACGGCGTGGGACCGCGCCAGGCGCGATCCGCCGCGACGTGCGGTGCGCCGCGACCGGTGGCGGGCGCGCTGGCACGACGCCGGCGGTGTGGCAGGCCGACACGGCGGCGGCAATCGTAGCGCGCACGGCGTCGCCACGGGCGCCCGCCGCGGCTGGATCCGGCGGGGGCGCCAGCGATAATCAGCGCATGGCCGCTGCTCGCCCGATCCTCCTCGCGCTACCCCTCGACCACGAGACGCTCGACCTCGTGCGAGCGACCGCCGAGCTCGCGCGACGCCTCGAGGCGCCGATCGTGGTCGTGCACGCGCTGCCCCGCCGCCGGCTCGAGTCGGACGCCGGCATCGACTCGCGCGTCGTCGATGCGCGCAAGGAGCTCGCGCTGTACCTCGCCATCATCCGGGACGCGGGGCTGGACGTCCAAGACGTCGTGGTCGCGGTCGGCGAGCCCGCCGAGGTCGTGATGGAGACCGCGCCGCGCGTCGCGGCCCAGCTCATCGTCAGCGGCGGTGGTCGGCCCGCGACCGTGCGGCGCTGGGTGTTCGGCTCCGTCGCCGAGGCCCTGGTCCGCCGCTCCTCGGTGCCGGTCTGGGTCGCGCGCGGGGTCTCGCCAGTCGCGCGCCCGTTGGTCTGCCCGATGGATCTCACGCCCGAATCCAAGGTCGGGCTCGAGGCTGCGATCCGCATGGCGCGGCTGTTCCACATGCCGCTGTCGCTGGTCACGGTGTTGAGCGAACACGCATCCAATTCCCTGCTCGCGCGCGACGAAGACACGGCGCGCAAGCAGGTCGAGGACATGCTGCGCGGCTACGACCTCGCGGGCCTGGACGTCTCGGTGGTCGTGACCTCGGGCGACCCCGCCGAGCGCATCCTCGCCGCGGCCGACGACGCCGGGCTCCTGGTCATCGCGAGCCGCGGCTACGACCCGCTCGTGCGCGAGTGGCTCGGCCCGGTGAGCGCGCGCGTGCTGGGTCACAGCCTCTGCAGTGCGCTGATGATCCGTCACCTCGAAGAGGGTCACGAGGCCCGCGTGCGTGCCATCGCGCGCGTCGCCGATCTGCACGACCGCGCGCGCGAGCTGGTCGCGGATGGACGCGGTGCGGATGCGGTGCCGCTGCTCGAGCGCGCCGCAGAGCTGGCCTCGACCAACGCGGCGATCCAGGAGACCTACGCGCGCGCGCTCGAGCAGGCCGGTCGGCCGGTGGACGCGAGCAGCCGTCGCGAGCTCGCGGCGCTGATCCGCGAACAGCTCGGCTGAGCGGGCGCAGCAGCCCGCGAGCGGCCCGGCGGCCGCGCGGGCTGCAACCCTACGCCTGCGGATCCTGCGGGTCCGAGGGCGCCTGCGTCGGGTCGGACTCCGGCGCGGGCGCGGTCGGGGCGGACGCAACGACCGTCACCGACGCGGGCTCGGGCGCGGTCGGGGCAGGCGCGACGACCGTCACCGAGCCGGGCTCGGGCGCGGTCGGGGCGGGCGCGACGACCGTCACCGACGCGGGCGACACCGCGGGCGTCACGACCGTCACCGACGGCGTCACCATGGTCACCGACGTCGGCACCGCCGCATGCGGCACCGCGGTGGCGACCAGCGTGTGCCCGTGGGGCTCGTGGTGCGCCGCGCCGTGCGAGACCGCGCCGTCGAGGACCTCGCTCAGCGGCTCGCTGGTCTCGTCGCCGAGCAGCTTGCGACCGTCGGACAACTTGCCGAACAGGTAGTACAGCCCGGGGATGATGAGCACGCCGACGACGGTGCCCAGCAGCATGCCGCCGACGCCGGTGGTGCCGATCGTGCGGTTGCCGATCGCGCCCGCACCGGTGGCGACCACCAGCGGGATGAGACCGGCGACGAACGCGAAGGACGTCATCTGGATCGGGCGGAAGCGCAGCTTGCCGCCCTCGATGGCCGCGTCCTTGAGCGACAGGCCCTCGCGCCGCCGCTGCACCGCGAACTCGACGATCAGGATCGCGTTCTTGCCGAGCAGGCCGACCAGCATGATGAGGCCGAGCTGCGCCCACACGTCGTTGGCGAGGCCCGCCGCCTGCAGGAAGTAGAACGACCCGAAGATGCCGACCGGCAGCGACAGCACCACCGCGAGCGGGATCAGGAAGCTCTCGTACTGCGCGACCAGCACCAGGTACACGAACGCGACCACGACGAAGAAGATGTAGATCGCCGCGTTGCCCTTGCGCGACTCGTCCCACGACAGGCCCTCCCAGCCCAGGCCGTAGCCGTTGGGCAAGGTCTCGGCCGCGACCTCGCGGACCGCGTCGATCGCCTGGCCCGTCGAGTAGCCCGCGGCCGGGACCAGCTGGATCGCCGCCGAGGGGTAGAGGTTGTAGCGCGTGATCTCGTTGAGGCCCTGCTGCTTGCGCAGCTTCATGAACGCCGAGTACGGCACCATGTTGCCGGCCTCGTTCTTGACGAACAACTCGTCGAGATCGTCGGGCATGCGCCGGAACTCCGGCCAGGACTGCACGTACACCTTGTAGAACTGGTTGAAGAGGATGAAGCCCTGCTCGTAGGTGCTGCCGATCAGGATGTTGAGGTTGGCCATCGCCGTCTCGATCGACACGCCCTTCTGCATGAGCACGTCGTTGTCGATGATCAGCTCGTACTGGGGATAGTCGGAGGCGTAGAACGTGAACATGTTCTTGACCTCCTTGCGCTGTGACAGCGCAGCCATGAACTTCTCGTTCACCTCGCCCAGGCGCTGGTAGTCGGCGGTGCTCGACTGGGTCTGGTCGAGCACGCGCACCGACACACCGCCGGCTGCGCCGAAGCCGGGGATCGCGGGCGGTTCGAAGAACTCGAGCTTGACGTTGGCGATCTCCTGGGTCCGCTCCTCGAGCTGCTCGATGATGTCGCGGGCGGTGTTCTCGCGCTCGCTCCAGTCCTTGAGGTTGATGATCGCGGTGCCGGCGTTCGAACCGCGGCCCTCGGTCAAGACCTCGTAGCCCGCCACCGAGGTCACCGAGGTGACGCCCTCGATCTCCTTGGCGATCTTCTCCAGCTCCAGCGACTTGGCGTTGGTGTACTCGAGCGTCGAGCCCGGCGGGGTCTGCAGGACGGCGTAGATGATGCCCTGGTCCTCGCCCGGGATGAAGCCGCTCGACATGCGGGTGTTGGCCGCGACGATGCCGAAGGCGAAGCCGCCGACCACCAGCAGCGTCAGCAGCCGCCGCGTGACGATGGGCCGCAGCATGCCCGCGTATGCGTTCGTGACCTTGTCGACCGCGGCGCTGAACGGCCGCTGGATGAACGGCACGAGCATGATCAGGAAGCCGATCGGACCCCACAGCGTGTACGCCAGGTAGGTCAGGCCCGCGAGGATCGGCAGGCCCACGAAGATGTAGACCAAGATGACGCGGATCCCCAGCCGGCCGCGCTTGGGCTTGCCGTGGCCGGCGTCGCCGTGACCGTCGCCGTGGGCGTGCGGCTTGAGGATCATCGCGCACAACACCGGGGTCAGCGTCAGCGCGACCAGACCGGAGAGCACGATCGAGGTCGCCATGGTCACGCCGAACTGGCGGTAGAACACGCCGACCGGTCCGGGCACGAAGGTGATCGGCACGAACACCGAGGTCATCACCAAGGTGATCGCGATGATCGCACCGCTGATCTCGTGGAGCACCTCCATGCTCGCGCGATACGGCGAGAGGTGCTTCGCGGCCATCTTCGCGTGCACGGCCTCGACCACCACGATGGCGTCGTCGACCACCACGCCGATGGCGAGCACCATCGCGAACAGCGTGATGAGGTTGATCGAGAAGCCGAGCAGCTGCAGCACGAAGAACGTGCCGATGAGCGACACCGGCACCGCGAGGGTCGGGATCAGTGTCGAGCGGAGGTCGCCGAGGAACAGGTAGACGACCAGCGAGACCAGGATGAAGGCCTCGAGCAGGGTGTGGAGCACCTTCTCGATCGAAGCGTCCACGAACTTGGACACGTCGTAGGCGATCTCGTAGTCCATCCCCGGCGGGAACGACTTCTTGAGCTCCTCGAGCGTGGTCTTGACCTCTTCGATGACCTCGGCGGCGTTGGAGTCCGGCGCCTGCTTGAGCACGATCGACGCTGCGGGGTGCCCGTCGACGTCGGAGTAGATGTCGAAGAACTCCGAGCCCAGCTCGATGCCCTGGCGCTTGCGCGCGGGCTTGTCGGCGTGCTCACCCGCCGCGGTCGGCGTGTCGCCGGCAGGCGCAGCCGCGGCCGCATGGTCGCCGACCTCCTCGGGCGGCACGCAGACGTCCTTGAGCCGCAGGATCTCGCCGTTGGGCTTGGCCTTGAGGATGATGTCGCCGTACTGCTCCGCCTTGTTGTAGCGGCCGACGTACGTGAGCACGTACTCCTTCGACTGCGACGTCATGCCGGTGGCCTGCCCCAGGCGCCCCGGTGAACCGATGATGCTCTGCTGCGCGAGCGCCTCCATCACGTCCTCGACCGAGACGTTGTAGGCGCGCATGCGCTCCGGGTTCAGCCAGATGCGCATGGCAAAGCTGCGGTTGCCGAGGTTGCGCGGGATGCCCATGCCCTGGATGCGCTTGAGCACGGGCATGACGTAGACGTTGGCGTAGTTGAACAGGTCCTTCTGATCGGTGTTCGGATCGGTGCTGTACAGGTTCAAGTACATCAACATGCTGGGCACGACCTGGCTCACGAGGATGCCCTCGCGAACCACCAGTGGTGGCAACCGGCTCAACATGATGTTGACGCGGTTCTGCACGTTGACGACGTTGATGTTGGGATCGGTGCCCGGCTCGAAGAAGATCGCGATCGTGGCTTCGCCAGCGCTGGTGGCGCTGTCGACCATGTAGCGCATGTTCTGTACGCCGTTGATCGACTGCTCCAACGGGATCAGCACCGAGTCGACCAGCACGTTCGCGCTGGCACCGGGGTACGCGATGCTGACATAGACCGTCGGCGGTGCGACATCGGGGAACTGGGCGATCGGCAGCCGCACGATGCCGAGCGCTCCCAGGAAGAGCACGAGGATCGAGGTGACGAGGGCCAGAGCGGGACGGTAGAGGATCTTCGTGAACATCGGTCACACGGGCGCGAGCGAGCGCGTAGCGCAGCGACGGGCACGGCGCCGCTATTCGGCGTGGTGCTTGAGATGCGACAGCACTTCGTCCGGCTTCTTGTACTCGAACTCGAGGTGATCGCCATCGTGGATCTGGCGCACGCCCTCGAGCACGATCGTGTCGTTGGGCTGCAGGCCAGTCGCGATCACGAACACGTCGTCCTTCTCGAGTGCGACGGTGATCGCACGCTGGTGTGCGACGCCGTCCTCACCGACCACGTAGACGTACTGCTTGTCGAGGATCTCGAACGTGGCGCGCTGCGGGATGACGATGGCGTTCTTCATCGTCTGGTGGATCAGCAGCGTGCCGGTCTGACCATGGCGCAGCAGGCGATCGGGGTTGGGGAAATCCGCGCGGAACTGGATGTTGCCGGTCTCGTTGTCGAACGTGGACTCGACCGTGAGCGTGTCGCCGGCGGTCTGGTCGAAGATCTGTCCGTTCGCGAGCCGCAGCTCGATCTTCGCACCCGGCAGATGCAGGCGCTGCTCGTTCTCGGGGTCGCGTGCGCCGGGGAGCGACTTGAACTCGAGGTAGTTGGCCTCGGGCACGTTGAAGTAGACCCACATGAGGCTGTTGTCGGACATGGTCGTGAGGATGTCGCCGACCTCCACGAGGCTGCCGAGCTGCTCGTACTGGCGGTCGATGATCCCGTCGAACGGGGCCTTCACGCGGGTGAAGTTGAGCTCCGCCGCCGCCAGCTCGACCTTGGCCTTGGCCTGCGCGCGTCCGGCCCGGGCGAGCGCGAGTTCCTGGTCCGAGACGACGTTCTTCTCGAACAGCGTCTGCGTGTTGCGCAGCTCGATCTCGGCGCGCTGCAGCTCGGCGTTGTCGGCGTCGAAGCGGGCCTTGTAGAGCACCGCGACGATCTTGAACAGCAGCTGGCCCTGCTTGACGGCCTGGCCCTCCTGGACCGGGATCTCTTCCAGGTAGCCCTCCTCGAGCGCACGGATCTCGACGTGCTTCCGCGAGTGGATCTGGCACACGTACTCCTGCGTCGCGACCACGTCCTGCGTGGCTGGACTCGTCACGACGATGGGGTGGCCGGTCTCGTGCGCCTCGCTCTTCTCGTGCTCCTGCGCCTGCAGCGTGGTGCAGGCGGGCAGCGGGAGGCAGAGCGAGGCCAAGAACGCGGCGTGGATCCGGAAGCGCATGACTGCTGGGCGATCGTCCGCTCGGGATGCCGGTTCGGCAAATGGTTCTTCGCCGGGGTGTGTCATCTTGATGACCTCCACGCGAAGGTGATCGCGATGTCGGCGCTCGTCTGCGCGCTCGCCTGCACGCGCCCCGCAACGGGGCTTGGCGCGTGGATTGTGGCGCCTGACGTCGCGATCCGACGACGCGTGTCGCTTCGATCGGCACGTCCGCGCGCACGTGCTGTCCCGCGCGCGTCGTCAGGGGGTTCTCCCCGATCTGGGTCGGACAGACACAACGCCGCGATCACGATCGCAGCGCGCCGCGCGGTCGCGCACCGGGCGCTGCGATGGGACCCCCGGTGATCCCCGTACGCGTTGTCATGGACGGCGGCGAGGACACCGCGCCGCCGCGTCCGTCGTCGCGTCGCGATCGCATCGCCGCGCACGACGTCGTCGCGCGCAGCACCACCCGCGCGTGTGCCAGCGAAGGGCCGCACCGCATCGGTCGTGGCCGGCATGATCGCCCTGGCGCGCGGCCACCGGGCCCGCGACAAGGATGTCGTGCGGGCGATCGACCGGCGTGCCCCACGCCGCGAAACCGCAGTGACCCAGCGGCTGGCCGAACGCTTGCACTCCGCGGGGGTCCGTTGGTGGTGGTTGGATGATGGTGGGTCGGCTCGACGTCTCGGTTTGGAATCTCGCGTTGCCGCTGGCACTTGCCGCGGGCTGTGGCCCGCAGGTCGGTGTGGCCGACGGCGATGGCGACGGTGATGGCAGCGGCACCAGCGTGACCGCCACGGACACGGGCACCACCGGACCGGGGCCGCAGTGCAACGACTCGAGCGACTGCGGCTATGGCTACGAGTGCGTCGCGGGGCACTGCGAGTACGAGTGCTTCTGCGGCTGCGGCTCGGCTCCGCCGCCGCCGGAGAACCGCTTCCGCTGCGCCGAGGGTGGCTACTACGAGTGCTACTCGGACTACGGGTGCGACCCCAACGAGGAGTGCGTGGGCTACGTCTGCATGCCGCGCGCAGAGTGTCCGTCGACCGCCATCGAGCTGCACACCGAGCTGTCGCTCAGCTTCGCCGCGGGCGGTCCACCGCGGGCGCTCGCATACGCGGGCAGCAGCTCGACGCTGCTGGTGCTGCAGGACACGCAGGTGGTCGGGGTGGACGAAAACGGCGCGGTGCCGTGGATCGATGCCGGCGTGCCGGTGTCGGCGATGACCGCCGGGTTCGTCGATGGCGACACCGATCTCGACGTGGTCCTCGCGCAATCGGGAGAGACTCCGGTGCTGCAGCTGTGGCGCGGCTTCGCCGGCGGCTCGTTCATCGCGAGCGAGCCGGTCGAGCTGGCACTCGAGCCCCAGGAGCTGGCGCTGGGCGATCTGCAAGGCGACGGCGCCGTCGACGTGGTCGTGCGCGACGCCCAGGGCATCTGGATCGCCATCGGCGACGGCAACGGTGGGCTCGGCGCGCCGAGCCTGCTGCGGGCCGGCGGCGCCGCGGCGATGGCCCTGCTCGACGCCGACGGCGACGGCGTGCACGATCTCGCCTATGCCGACGACGGCGGCTTCGGCCTGGTCTGGGGCTCGGAGCAGACCCACAGCATGCTCAGCGGCGCGATGGTGCTCGACGTGATCGGTCTGCACGCGGCGCGCTTCTGGCGGCGGCGCCGAGCTCGATCTACTCGGCGTCGACGCCGGCGCCAACCTGTACGGCTGGCTCGGGCCGGTGCTCACGGCGGAGGAGCGCACCGGCTTCGGCAGCGGCAGCGCGGTGTTCTCGGGGTCGTCGAGGTGAACCTCGACGGGCGCGACGACCTGATCCGCATCGACGGGGACGCGATGCTGCAGCTTTCCGAGGGCGCGGCGCCGGACCAGGTGTCGGAACCACCGCTGTCGTGCGATCGGTTCGTGCAGCTGCCGCTGCTGCCGAGCGCGATCGCAGTGTCGGCTTCGGACCGGTCGCTGCTGGCGACCACCGACGGCAGCGACGTGGTCATCTACCGGTTGGTCGTGCCGCAATGACGCGAGTCCGGCCCGCCGCCAGCGCCCGTGCCCGGCGTGCCCTCGCCGCGGTGGCGCTCTCGTGCATTGCCATCGCCAGCTGCCACAGCGACGGCGCCGCGCCCAACCCCTGCGGCGAGGGTGCGTACCCCGACGATCGCGACGGCACCTGCTTCTGCGAGCCCGGCTTCGCCGGCGACCCGGTCGCGGGTTGCACCGCGCACGACGACCTGTGCGCCGAGGCCGAGACGCGGCTGTCGCATCGCGTGTGCGTCCACCAGATGCAGACCCAGGCGCAGTGGCTCGACTACTCGCTCGGTGGTGGACCCGAAGACGGCGGCGTGCGGCGCCTGGGCAAGTTCCTCGTGCCCGCGATCCCCGAGGCTCGCCTGCCGCCGGTGTTCAGCGACGCGAACCGCTATCGGCTGCACTACTGCCTGATGTCGGTCGCGTTCGAGCCGCTGTTCCCGGGGCTGACGCCGGCCGACTACGCGCGGCTCATCCTCACCCGCGCCGAGCGGGAGTTCTACGCCGGCGCCACGTACGAGCTCGAGCAACCCGCGGTCGCGCCCTACGGCTTCTCGGTCGAGAACGCCAAGCACGAGTCCGAGGTCCTCGGCGTCGACGAGGTCTACACCGTCTATCGTCAGCTGCAGGATCGCTTCGAGCTGGGCGAGCTCGCGTTTCTGCCCCGCGGCGACGCCCAGGTCGCAGCTGCGGCCTCGTGGCGCGATCCGCCGTTTCTCATCGCCGCCGGTGCCGACGAGCAGATCACCTACGAGGTCTACACCCCCGGCGTCGCCTACGGCCGCGTCCGCATCGCGCAGGGCGAGGACGCGACCGCGTTCGGCTGGCAGGACATCGTGGTGTTCGACGAGGTCCCGCTCGACCTCGAGGGCGTCATGGCGGCCGCGATCACGGGCACGCGCCAGGACATCCTCAGCCACCTCAACGTGCTGTCGGCCCAGCGGGGCACGCCCAACCTGTTCGTCGACGACGCGGTCGCGCAGCTGCGCCACCTCGACGGGCAGCTCGTGCGGCTCGAGGCGCTGCAGACCGGCTACCTCGTGGTGCCGGCCGACCCGGCAGAGGCCCAGACGTTCTGGGCCGAGCACCGACCGCTGGCGCAGATCGAACCGCCCGATCTCGAGTTCGCCGAGCACGAGGCCTTCGCGGACATCGCGACCGACACCGCCGAGGCGCGCACGGCAGCCCGCAGCCGCTACGGCGCCAAGACCGTGGGGCTGGCGCTGCTGTGGCGCCTGCTCGAGTCGCAGTACCGCACCGCGGGCCTGGGCGTGCCGTTCTCCGACTACGCGCAGTTCATGAACGACAACCACTGGCAGGTCGACCTCGGCGAGGGCCCGGTCGACGCCAGCTACGCCGAGACCATCGCGGCGTGGCTCGCCGATCCGGGGTTTCGCACCGACGCGAACCTGCGCAAGCAGAAGCTCGAGCAGCTGCGCACCGAGATCGCCGATCACGGCGTGGTCGACCCCGAGTTGGTCGCACTGCTCAGGCAGCGGATCGCCGAGGAGTTCGGCAGCGAGGACGTGATGGTGCGGGTGCGCTCGTCGTCCAACACCGAGGACACGCCCAACTTCAACGGCGCGGGGCTGTACGATTCTGCCAGCGGCTGCGCGGCCGACTCGGGCGCGCCCGCGGGCGCGACGGTGTCCGCATGCGACCCCGACAAGTCGCCCAAGCCGCTCGAGGGCGCGCTCAAGCAGGTCTGGGGCAGCCTGTGGAATTTCGGCGCGTTCGAGGAGCGCGACTACTACCAGATCGATCACGCCGACGTGGCCATGGGCGCGACCATCTCGCTGCGCTACGAGGACGAGCAGGCCAACGGCGTCGCGTTCACCGGCAATCCCCGCGACCGCCGCGACAGTCGCTACGTCGTCAACGTGCAGTACGGCGAGACCGATGTCGTCGCGGTGACGCCGGGTGTGACCGCGGAGCTCGACTACCTCACGGTCGAAGCCGGCGAGGTCACCGGCATCGACCGCGCGAGCACGTCGTCCTTGGTGCCCGCGGGCGAGGTCGTGATGACCGACGCGCAGCTGCAGGAGCTCGGCCGGGTGCTCGCGCAGCTGGCCGAGGACTTCCCGATCGACGTGGTACCCGAGGGCGCGCCGACGCCGTTGGTCGACGTCGAGTTCAAGATCGGCGCCGACGGGGCGCTGCACATCAAGCAGGCGCGCTCCTTCCTGGGCACGACCAGCGCGACGCCTTCGACCTGCGGAGAGATGCCATGACCAAGACCTCGGCTTCGACCCTGCTGCTCGCGCTCGCGGCGTGCGGCCCCGCGTTCTCCGGTGACGACGACGGCGGCAGCAGCGGTGGCATGCAGCAGTGCGTGTGGGGCACGATGCTGTACGACGACGGCGACGAGTTCGAGACCCCCGATGGCTGCGTGAAGTACCGCTGCGACTCCGGCGCGCTGGTGGCCCTGCAGGACAGCCGCATCCACGTTGCCGGCGATCTCGAGCTCGCGACCCAGGCCGAGGTCGACGCGCAGGCGTGCCTGGGCAGCGTCGGCGGCCAGCTGCGGATCTCCGGCGGCGCTGCCGATCTGACGCCGCTGAGCTCGCTCGCCAACGTCGGCGGCACGCTGGTGGTCGACGGCGCGGCGGTGGTCACCCTCGACGGTCTGCAGGCGCTGGTGCAGATCGACGGTGCGCTGCAGCTCACGGCCAACCCCGGGCTCACGACCCTGGCGTTCCATCCCTACCTGAGCGTGTTCGGCGATCTCGTCATCGAGGACAACGACACGCTGGCGTCGTTGGACGGCGCCGAGTTCCTGTCCGGCTGCACCGGCTGTGCGATCGCGGGCGACGTCGCCGACGGCACCGGCCCAGACGGCGGCGCGCTGTCGGCCGGCGACCAGGCCCCGACCGGCGGGGTCTTCTACGGCAACATCTCGATCGCCGACAACGACGTGCTCGTCGATCTGTCGGCGATGACCAACCTCGTGTCGGCGTGGGCCGACCTGCGGCTGAGCAACAACGCCCAGCTCGCGAGCCTGTCGGCGCTGCAGCTGGGCAACGTCGGCGGCGATCTCGAGATCGCCGACAACGTCACGCTGCCCGACGCGGACGTGCAGGCGCTGCTCGCCCGCGTCGCGGTCGCCGGCACGACCACGGTCTGCGGCAATCAGGGCGAGCCAGCCTGCTGAGATCGGCGGTGTCCTGAAGACTCGGGGAGCGAGCGCAGCGTCCTGCCGGCGCGCTCAGTTGGCCGAGCACGCGCCCACGCCGGGCGGTGCGTGGGTGACCGCGGAGCACACCGTCGGTTCGGGGCACGTCTGCTCCGCGAGATCGCACAGCGGCGCGCAGCAGCCTCCACCGCGACAGGCGGTGAAGAACTCGGCCGGCAGGCACGCGAAGCCCTCGCCGCAGCCGATGCGCTGGTCGCAGACCGCATCGGCGGTCGCGGGCATGCCGAGGTCGACACCGAGGCACAGCGGTCCGTAGTCGCTGTCCGACGACAGCGTGCAGGTCGTGCCCGCGCCGCACACCGGCGCGAGCGGATCGCAGCTCGCGGCGCAGGCGGTCACGCTGGTGCCGTGCAGATCCCAGCACGTGTCGTCGCCGGGGCACACCGGTTCGGCCTCGCTGCCGCCACACTGCGCCACGCACACGCCCGCGCCGGTCTCGGCGTCGACGCCCCAGCAGTACGAGCCCAGTGCGCAGTCGTCGAGGCCGCTCCACGGCCCGCCGTCGACGGTGCAGGGCTCGCCGACCGCGTGGGCCGCCGGATCGACCTCGCTGCAGCGCGCATCGGTGCAACCACCGAAGCTGCCGTCGCCGGCCTCCGACCATGGCACGCACTTCTCGCCGCGCGGGCAATCCTGCGCCCAGACATCGCACTGCTGCGAGGTGCAGCCGCCATCGGGCGAGATCACGAACGACGAGCCGCCGGAGCCGTCGAGCGACGCGCTGCCCTCGGAGCTGCTGGTGGCGGCGGTGCTCGTGCTCGCGTCGGTCGTGCCCGTGCCCTGGCTCGTCGACGCGCTCGCCTGGGTCGAGCCGGTCTCGCTGTTGCCACCGTCGCCCGAGGGCGAGGACGTGCCGCACGCGAGCAGCAAGCACAGCGAGACCAACGCGCGGGGAACCGAAGTCATGCCGCAGTGTCGCAACTGCGGCGAACCTCGGCAAGCCGCTCGCTTGTGCCGCGCCACCTCGCGCACTACGCTGCGGTCATGCCGAGTGGATCCTGTCTGTGCGGAGCGGTCACGTTCGAGGTCTCGCAGCCGTTGCGGCCGCCGGATGCGTGCCACTGCACGCAGTGTCGCAAGCACTCGGGTCACTACTTCGTGTCGACCGACATGCCGCGCAGCGCCGTCACGATCCGCGGCGCCGAGCACGTGACCTGGTATCGCTCCTCGGCCAAGGTGCGACGCGGCTTCTGCTCGCATTGCGGCGCGTCGCTGTTCTTCGACCCGGTCGGCGGCCAGGACTGGATCGCGCTCGCGATGGGCGCCTTCGACGGCGCCACCGGCACGCACATCGAGAAGCACATCTTCGTGTCGGAGAAGGGCGACTACTACGAGATCGCCGACGGCGTGCCGCAGCACCAGCGCTGAGCGCCGCGCGCGGGTTCAACCGCGGCGCTTGGCCTCGACGTAGTTCACGAGCCCGTCGAGGGCGAGCACCTTGCCGTAGTCGCGCTCGGGGATCTCCACGCCGAGCTCGGTCGCGACTGCGACCAGCAGGTTGAGGAAGTCCATCGAGTCGATCTCGAGCTGGTCGCGCAGCGGCACGTCGCCGCGCAGCCCGGAGAGGTCCGACTCCGGCGTGATGCGGCCGAGCGCGCCGAGGATCGCTGCCTTGGTGGTGTCTGCGGTCACAGGGCCTCCGGTTGCTGCAGCGCACGTTCGATCGCGCGCAGGAAACGAGCGCCGCGGACACCGTCGGTGACGCGATGGTCCGCGGACAACGACACCTCGACCACGCGGCGGGGCACGACCGCATCGTCGATGACCCACGGCCGCGGGGCGACCGCGCCGAAGCCGACGATCGCGGTCTGTGGCGGGTGGATCACACCGAGCACGCCCGTGGTGCCGAGCTCGCCCAGGCTGGTCACGGTCAGCACGCCGTCGGCGTACTCCGACGCTCGCAGGCCACCGCTGCGCGCGCGCTGGGTGACGTCGCGCAGGCGTTCCATGAGCTCGCCGAGCGAGCCGCGCTCGCAGTCGTGGATCGCAGGGTTCACCAAGCCACCCTCGCGCAGTGACACTGCGAAGCCCAGGTGGATGCCGGCCGGCGGCACGGCGCGGCCGTCGACCCACGCGCTGCCGAACTCGGGCAGCTGTTTCACGGCGATCGCGACCGCGCGTACCAGCAGGACCGCCGGTAGCAGCCGCTGCGCGATCGGCAGGCGCTCGTTGGTGCTCTCCATCCACCGCAGCGCGGGTTCGAGATCGATCGCGTGCCACAGGTAGTAGTGCGGGATCTCGCGCTTGGAGCGGCTCATCGCCGCGGCGATGGCCTGGCGCATGCCGTCGGCGGCGGAAGGCTTGCCGCCCGCGGCCCGCTCGACGTCCTCGGTCGTGATCGCGCCGTCGGGGCCGGTACCTGCGAGCCGCTGCAGGTCGACGCCGAGCTCGCTGGCCCGCTTGCGCGCGCGCGGCGAGGCGCGCGGCCCCGCCTCGGCCGACGGGGGGCTCGGCGGGGTCGATGCCGTGGCCGCGGTCGCGAGCGGCGACGCGGCGAGGGGTACGGTCGCGGCGACGGCCGCGGTGGCGGACGACGCGCTCACCGCTGGGCCCTCGTCACGCAGCCGCGCGAGCACGGTCCCGACCGGCACCTCGGTGCCGGGCTCGACCAGCAGCGCCTCGACCACGCCGGTGTCGAAGGTCTCGACGTCGATCGCACCCTTTTGCGTCTCGACCACCGCGATCACCTGGCCCCGCTGCACGCGATCACCGGGCGCGACCAGCCACTGCACCAGCGTGCCCGCTTCCATGTCGGCGCCCAGCGAGGGCATGCGGAAGTCGGCCATCAGCGACCTCCCATCGCCGCGAGCGCGGCGGCGACGATGCGTTCGGGTTGCGGCAGCGCGGCCTGCTCGAGGTGGCGCGGGTAGGGGATCGGCACCTCCTCGGCACACACCCGCGCGACCGGGGCCTCGAGATCGTAGAGGCACTGTTCCATCAGCCGCGCCGAGATCTCCGCCGCGAGGCTGCAGCTGCGCCAACCCTCGTCGACCAACACCGCGCGATGGGTGCGGCGCACCGATGCGACGATGGTTGCGTCGTCGAGCGGCCGCAGCGATCGCAGATCGAGCACCTCGGCCTCCACACCGCGCTCGGCCAGGGTCTGCGCCGCGGCGAGCACCTTGGGCAGGCTGCCGCCGTAGGTGACCAGCGTGATGTCGCGGCCGGGCCGCCGCACGGCCGCGCGATCGAGATCGACCGCGCCGGCGCCCTCGGGCAGCTCGCCCTTGTCGTTGTACAGCGCAACGTGCTCGAACACGATCACCGGATCGGGATCCTGCAGCGCGCTCCACAGCATGCCGCGCGCGTCGGCGATGGTCGCCGGCGCGACCACGCGCAGGCCCGGCACGTGGGCGTACCACACCTCGAGGCTGTGCGAGTGCTGGGCCGCGAGCTGGGCACCCGCGCCGGTGGCCATGCGGATCACCAGCGGCACCGAGACCTGTCCGCCCGACATGTGCCGCAGCGTCGCTGCGGTGTTCACGATCTGATCGAGCGCGAGCATGCTGAAGTTGACCGACATGATCTCGACGATCGGGCGCATGCCGCCGATCGCCGCACCGATGCCCGCGCCGACGAACGCCGACTCCGACAGCGGCGCGTCGCGGATGCGCTCGGGTCCGAACTGCTCGAGCAATCCCCGGCTGACGGCATAGGTGCCGCCGTAGCGCCCGACGTCCTCGCCGACCAAGAACACCCGATCGTCCCGTTGCAGCGCGTCGACCAGGGCCGCGCGCACGGCCTCGCGATACGTCATCGTGGTCATGGCGTCGCCCCCGGCGTGGTCACGTCGCGCAGCAGTTGCTCGACCGGTTCCCACGGGCTCGCGTCTGCGAAACCGACCGCGTCGCCGATCTCGGCCGCGACCGCCGCGTCCATCGCGGTGCAGGCGGCGTCGTCGAGCCAGCCGCGCTGTCGCAGCCTCGCCTCGAACGTGGCGATCGCGTCGCGATCGCGCCAGCGCTCGACCTCGTCCTTGCTGCGGTACAGCTGGGCGTCGAACATGGAATGGGCGCGGAAGCGGTAGGTCTCGAACTCGACGAAGCGCGGGCCGGCGCCATCGCGGACCGCAGCGATCACCTCGGCCGAGGCGTGCGCGACGGCCTCCACGTCCATGCCGTCGACCCGCTGTGCGGGTACACCCAGGGCCTCGGCCTTGCGGCAGGGATCGGGCTGGGCGGCGTAGCGCTCGAGCGCCGTGCCCATGGCGTATTGGTTGTTCTCGCACGCGAACAGCACCGGCAGGCGCCACAACGCCGCGAGGTTGAGCGACTCGTGGAACTCGCCCTCGGCCACCGCGCCGTCGCCGAAGAAACACACGGTGACGGCCTTGCGCCCGCGCATCGCGTCGGCGAGCGCGAGCCCGACCGCGAGCGGCAATCCGCCTGCGACGATGGCGTTGCCGCCCCAGAAGCGGTGCGCGGCGGAGAACAGGTGCATCGATCCGCCGCGGCCGCGGCTGCAGCCGTCGATGCGGCCGAACATCTCCGCCATCACCGCGCGGGCCGAGATCCCGCGCGCGAGCGCGTGGCCGTGCTCGCGGTAGGTCGAGACCACGTTGTCCTGCGCACCCAGCAGTGGCATGAGGCCCGCGGCGATGGCCTCCTCGCCGACGTACAGGTGGAGGAAGCCGCGGATCTTGCCCTCGCTGTACAGCTCGGCGGTCTTCTCCTCGAAGCGGCGCATACGCACCATCTCGTGCAGGCGCCGCAGTGCCGACTCGCGGTCGAGCGTGCTCATCCGAACTCCTCCAGCGTCGAGGTGTCGCCCTCGGGCAGGCCCAGCTCGCGGGCCTTGAGCAGCCGTCGCATGATCTTGCCGCTGCGGGTCTTGGGCAGCCTGTCGATGAACGCGATCTCGCGCGGCGCGACCGCTGGGCCCAGGCGCTTGCGTGCGAATGCCATCAGCTCGCGCAGCAGCTCGGGTGACCGCTCGTGCCCGGCCCGCAGCGCGACGAACGCCTTCACGGTCGCGCCGGCGATCGCGTCGGGCATGCCGATGGCGGCGGCCTCCGCGACCGCGGGGTGTTCGAGCAACGCGCTCTCGACCTCGAACGGGCCGATCAGGTGCCCGGCGGACTTGATGACGTCGTCGGCACGGCCGACGAACCAGAAGTAGCCGTCGGCGTCGCGGCGCGCGAGGTCGCCCGACAGGTACCAGCCGTCGACGAAGCACGCGTCGTAGCGCGCGGGATCGCCGAGGTAGGCGCGGAACATCGACGGCCAGCCCGGACGCAACGCCAGCTCGCCCTCGGTGTCGGGTGTCTCCACCGGCTCGATGCGATCGCCCACGCGGCGCACGATTGCGGCCTCGATGCCGGGCAGCGGCAGCCCCATCGATCCGGGCTTGATGTCGATCGCGGCGTAGTTGGCGATCATGATGCCGCCGGTCTCGGTCTGCCACCAGTTGTCGTGGATGGGCATGCCGAAGGCGTGCACGCCCCAGCGCACCGCCTCGGGATCGAGCGGCTCGCCGACGCTGGCGACGAAGCGCAGCGCCGAGAGATCGTGTTGTGTCGCCAGGTCCGCGCCGGCCTTCATCAGCATGCGGATCGCGGTCGGCGCGGTGTACCAGACCGTGACGCGCTCGGCGGCGAGGGTCTGGTACCAGCGCTGCGCGTCGAACTCACCTTCGTCGATCACCATCGTCACACCGCAGGTCAGCGGCGCGATGATCCCGTAGGAGGTGCCGGTGACCCAGCCGGGATCGGCGGTGCACCAGAACACGTCGTCGTCGTGCAGGTCGAGTGCGAAGCGGCCGGTGCGGTGGTGGGCGACCACGGCGCCGTGGACGTGCACGGCACCCTTGGGCGTGCCGGTGGTGCCGCTGGTGAAGTGCAGCAGCGCGGGCAGCTCGGGATCGGTGGGGCCCATCGCGTAACTGTCCGAGGCGGCGGCCAGCAGCGCGCGGAGATCGAGCGCGCCCTCGGGCACGGGCTCGTCCTCGGTCACCACCAGCACGCACGTCAGCTCGGGCAGGCTCGCGCGGATCTCGGCGATCTTGCGCGCGTACAGCTTCGCGGTCGTGACCAGGACCTTGGCGTGGCCGCGTTGCAGGCGCGTGCGGATCGGCTCGGGCCCGAACGCCGCGAACATCGGGCTGAACACCGCGCGGTGCGTCAGCGTGCCCAAGGCGGCGATGTAGAGCTCGGGGATGCGGCCCGCGAGGCCCGCGACCACGTCACCTGGCGCGACGCCCAGCTGCGCGAGCACGTTGGCGAAGCGATTGCTCAGCGCCGCGAGCTCGCGGTAGCGGATCTCGCGGCGACCGCCCCGACGATCGAGGCAGCGCAGTGCCACGTGATCTGCCCGCGCGCCGCGGCCATGGCGGTGCACCGCGACGTCGGCAATGTTGAGCCCGCCGCCCGGCGACGTACCCAGCTCCTGGCGTGCCTGCTGCCACGAGAACGAGCGGCGCGTCGCCGCGAGATCGGCCAGATTCGGCGGCGTGGCGCCGACGGCCTTGTGCAACCTGGTGTCGTCGGTGCGTGCCATGGGTGTCGGCGCTGCGACCGGACCGATCCACGTCGCGCGGACCGCAGCGTGGACAGCATGACCACGCACGGTCCCCCGCCGGCACGCGAAGCTTGCATGCGACCCGCGCAGCCACTGCGGGCGCGCCCGCTGGTGCCGCTAGGAGTCGTCGCCGTGCGCGGTCGGGCCGGCGTGCGCCGCGGCCCGACGCTCCGCGTCGAGATCGATCATCGAGAGCTTGTGCGCGCCGACCTTCACGAAGCCGCCGCGTTGCCACTGCACCGACACGCTCACGCGGCCGCTCAGCCCCGGTGGGATTTCGACGCTGCGATCGGCGCCCAGCGGCGTCGGCGGTCGGCCCTGGACCGAGGCGAGCGCCTCGACGTCCGTGGGCACGCCGTGCACGACGAACGACTCGCGCTCGCCGAGCTTGCGATACTCGAACACGACCTCGTCGGGCGAATCGCAGCCGGCGTGGGCGAACGTCGCGAGCGCTGCGACGAGGCCGACGAGGACGGCCCTGCGGCCGCTGGTCATCGGTCGAAGCTGCATCATGGCTTGGGGTCTCCACTGCATAGGATGCCGCCGGGCCGGCGCGGTTCATGGCATGCTCGGGGCGATGTCGAGCCTCGCGCAGCGATTCGCAGCGCTGGCGCAGCAGCCCGGCTGGGCCGACGACGGGGTCGCGCACGCACTGGCGGAGCTGTGCGATCGTGGGCGCGCGGCGTGGCCCCGGCTGCAGCTCGACGACGAGGCACTGCTGCAGCAGATCGCGCGGACGCTGCCGCAGCCGCCGCCCGCGGCGATCGCGGACGCGCTGTTGCGGCTGCACGCGGCAGACCTGTGGTTGGCGTGTGCGTGTGCCTGCGGCGACGCGGCTGCGCTGGTTGCGTTCGAGCGCGCCTACGGATCGCACCTGCGCGAGCAGGCCGAACGCGCGAGCGCGGCCGCGGCCGACGCCGACGATGCGGCGCAGCGTGTCCGCATCCGCCTGCTGACGGGTGCGTCGCCGCGGATCGGCGAGTATGCCGGCCGCGCGCCGCTGGCGAGCTGGCTCGCCGTCGCGGCACGTCGGGCCGCGCTCGACGACACGCGCGTGCATGCGCGGCGACAGGCGCGGCGCGAGGATGCCGAACTCGAGCACGCGATCGCGAGCGACGACCCCGAGCTCGAGCAGCTGCGCGCGGAGTACCGCGGCCCGTTCGAGCGCGCCCTGGCGAAGGCGCTGGCAGAGCTCGAGCCGCGCGAGCGCAACCTGTTTCGGCAGACGTTGTTGCAGCGCGTGCGCATCGTCGACCTCGCCGGGTTGCACGGGGTCGACCGTCGTACCGTCGCGCGGTGGCTCGACCGCGCGCGCGAACGCGTGCTGCAGTCGGTGTGCGCCAGCATGCAGGCCGAGCTGGGCGCGCGATCGACCGAGCTCGGAAGTGCGCTGCGCTGGGTCGCCAGCCGGCTCGAACTCGGGCTGTCGGTTGCGCTGCAGAGCAGCGCAGAAGGGCACGAAACCGGGTTCTGACGATTTCCATGCCCCATCGCGCCCGGTCGCGTCGTCCCCAGATCGGAGGACCCGCATGACGCGTGCGCGACACATCTGGGGGTTGTTGTGGCTGCTCTGCGGTTGCTACGTCGGCATCGACGACGACGTGACCGCGCGCGAGGGCGAGGGCGACGAGGACGGCGTCGGCGACGTCGATCCCAACGGCACGCAGCTCGCGATCGAAGCCGGCGATCCCTGCGTCGGGTGCATCGAGGTCCCGCCGCCGGCGCCGCTGCCCGACGACGATCCGGCCGACTCCGCCGGCGAGGGCGGAGGCGAACCGGACGGAGGCGAACCGGACGGAGGCGAACCGGACGGAGGCGACGGAGCGATCGATCTCCCGCCCGGCGTGCTCGAGGACGAGTACCTCGTGGGCGACTGGGATGGCGACGGTGACGACGACCTCGCGGTGCGCCGCGACGGCTGCGTGTACATGGACACCGACGGCGACGGCAGCCACGCGGAGCGAGAGGTGTGCTTCGGCAACGGCGATGGCGAGGACGAGTACCTCGTGGGCGACTGGGATGGCGACGGCGACGACGAGCTCGCGGTCCGCCGCGCGCACTGCATCGCGATGGACGTCGCCGGCGACGGCGGCGTGGAGGAGTCGACCTACTGCTACGGCAACGGCAACGACGACGACCAGTACCTCGTCGCCGACTACGACGGCGACGGTCGCGACACCTTCGCGGTTCGCCGGGGCGGTTGCGCGTACATCGATCTCGACGACGATCCCGTGCACCACGAACGCGAGGTCTGCTTCGGCGACGGCGCGCTCGAGGACGAGTATCTCGTGGGCGACTGGGACGGCAACGGCATCGACGAGCTGGTGATCCGCCGCGATCACTGTCTGCTGATCGACGTGGCCGGCGATGGCGGCGTCCCGGAGGCGCAGCTGTGCTACGGCAACGGCGACGGCGAAGACGCCTACGTGCTGGGGGACTGGGTCGCCGCCGGGCGCGACCACGTCGCGGTGCGGCGGGCGCAGTGCCTCGAGATGGACACCGACGGCGACGGCGCTGCGCAGGAGCGATCGCTGTGCCTGGGCAACGGCACTGCGATCGCGGGCGAGGCCGACGGCGATGCGTTTGCGAGCGACGGTTCGCCGCGGACGGCCGACGCGGCGCTGCGCTTCGACGTCGCGGTGGTCCAGGGTCAGACCACCGCGCAGGGCAAGTGCCCGAGCAAGGACCAGACCCGTGCCTGGGACGATCCCGACTACAACCAGTGCTTCTCGCAGGCGTACTTCGACCTGCTCAACGCCGGCACCGCGCACTACCTCGCGGTCGGCACCGACGGCCACGCGCAGCAGATCGCCGACGCCGGCAATGGCGTTGCCTACTACTACAACGAGTTCACCTGGCTGGAGCCGGGCGCGCCGGTCGACGACTCGTGCACGGGCGCCGCGACGCTGACCCCGGCCGAGGCCGCGTGCCGCATCCACCGCCGCGCCGACGAGCACTTCGGCACCGTGCCGCGCTTCATCGTGATCAACGAGATCTCCAAGTCGCGTTGGCGCGACGATCCCAGCTACCGCACGTGGGTGGTGCAGACCATGGCGTCGCTCAAGAACGACCTGGGCCACCGCATCGTGCTGGCGTCGCCGTTCCGCATCCCCGGCGCCGCGACCGACGATGCCAGCCGCCCGTGGAACCGCCTGCAGCGCTACGCCTTCATCGCGGTCGAGGCCTACATCAGCGGGCCGCGCGGGGTCGCGATGGACTACTCGGTCGCGAGCATGCGCGCGCGCTACCAACAGAGCATCGATCACTACCAAGCCCTGGGCGTGCCGCTCGATCGGCTCATGCTGGTCGAGCACTTCGGGCAGACCCGCGACGAGGACTTCGGGCGCGCCGGAGTCACGCCGACGCAGTGGCGCAAGGTCATCGTGGCCCGCAGCGAGGCCGCGCGCGGGCTCGGCTTCGCGGGCTTCGTCAGCTACGCCTTCGGCAAGAACCGCGGCGAGGCCACGGACACCAACCGCCGCAGCTTCATCGACACGTACATGCAGCAAGCGCTGCCGTGACCGCGCGGCGGATCACGGCGCGCTGGCGTCGGGGTCGAGGGCTTGGGTCGCGGCGAGCTGCTGCAGCGCCCGCGCGTGGGCGGGCGCGACGCCGCAGTGGGCATGGGCCTGGGCCCGCAGCGAGGTCGTCGCGCCGACGTCACGACCACCGACGATGCGATCGGCGTAGATCGCTGCGGCGCAGGGTCGGCCACCGCGCAGGTATGCCTGCGCCAACGAAGTCAGGGCCCCGCGCGCCAGGCGGGGGTTGCCGGCCTCCAGACGGCCGAGCCACGCCACCAGCAACGCGACCCCGCCCGCGTCGTCGCCGGCGACGATGCGATCGACCGCGACCTTGGTGCCCATCGCCGCGACGCGCATGGGATCGGGTTGCAGCACCTGCGCGATGGCGAAGGCGCGGGCGTGCAGCGTCGCGCCGCGCCCGGCCTCGCCGCGCGCGCTCGCGGCGTCGCCCGCGAGCTCGAGGACGTCGGCGGCGAAACGGTGCTCGGCGCCGAAGGCCTCGTCGACCAGGGCCGCGCCTCGCCACGCGATGGCCTCGGCTTCCGCGGCGCGGCCGATCGCGACCCACGCGAGGCCCAGGTGGTGCAGTGCACCGATCTGCAGCGTGACACCGCTGCGTTCCGACAGCGCCACCGCCCGCGCGGCGTGGTACGCCGCGCGCCGCGGCTGCTCGCGGAACAGCTCTGTGGCCGCGAGGTTGTGCTCGACCCGCGCGAGCTCGGGCGCCTCGGGGCCGCGGCGCTGCTCGACGAGGTCGCGAGCGCGCGCGAAGGTCGACAGCGCTTCGTCGTGACGCCCGGCGGTCGTGAGGCTGGCACCGAGGTTGAGCAGGACCGGCACCAGCTGGGGATGGGCCGGGCCCAGCCGCTGCTCGAGCGCCGAGCGCTGCGCGTCGAAGACCGCGATCGACTCCGCGATGCGACCCTGCCGCGCGAGCGTGACGCCCAGGTGGCTCGCCGCGAGCGCCTCGAGCTCGACGTCCTGCGCGCTGCGGGCCAGCGCGACCGCCTGCTGCGCTGCACGGGTGGCGTCGGGTCCCCGACGCTCGCGCCACGCCAGTGCGGCCTCGGCGATGGCGACGTGGGCGCGCAGATGCGGCGGCGAACCGGCGCGCTGCGCCTCGCTGGCGGCGCGGGCCAGCCACGTGCGGCCCTGGTCGAGGTCGGCGTGTTGCTCGAGCACCCAACTCGCGAGCGTCGCGGCTGCGCGCGTGGCCGCGTCGGCGTCGGCGCTGCGCTCGGCCGCCACGAACCACGCGGTGGCCGCATCGATGCGCGCGGGATCGCCGAGCTCGCCCAGCACGCGCGCGCGCTCGCCTGCCAGCGCCGTTCGCTCGCGCGGTGCGGGTGCCTGCCCGAGGGTTGCCTCGGCCTGGGCCTGGGCATCGAGGGCGCGCACGAGATCGCCGGCGGCGCGCAGGGCCTGGGCCCGCGCGAGCGCCTGATCGAACCCATCCGACCACGGCGCCGCCGAGGGCTCGCCACAGTGCGTGGGCGGTGCGAGCTCGGCCAGCGCCGCGGCGCTGCGGGCCGGGTCGCGCTCCGAGGCCTCGCGCAGGGCGTCGAGCTGCGCCAACCGCTGCGCGTGGGCACGCTCGAGGCAGCGCCGCGCGTCGTCGCCGGGCTGCGCACGCCGACTCGTAGGCGCGCGCCCATGCGTCGATCTGCTGCGCGTGTCGTGCCCGTGCCGGCCTGCGCTGCGCGGGCTCGAGGCTGTCTTCCACCGCGCGCCACGGCTGCACCAGCGCGGCGAGCGAGGTCTCGGGATCGCACGGCTGCGGACCGCGGGCGATGGAGGTGCCCGCGAGCGCGACGGCACCGACGGCGACGGCGAGCCATCGCCCGCGGGTGTGTGGGCTCGCGGACGCGCGCAGGGCCGCGACCATCGCGTGCATGTCGGGCCATCGCGCGCTGGCGTCGGGCGCGAGCCCGCGCGCGACCACGCGGTGCAGCGCCGGCCCACGCGGCCCGTCCGACGACGACACCAGCGGCAGCGGACGCAGCTTGGCGGCGTAGCTGGGCGAGATCGCGTCCGCAGAACGCGGGTTGGTTCCACCCGAGCTCGTGCACCGTGGCGGCGAAGGCGAACTGGTCGGTGCGTTCGTCCGCGAGCGCGCCGGCGTGTTGCTCGGGCGCGAGGTAGGCCGGGGTCCCGGCCCAGCCCGCGCCGCCGATGGGCGCCTGGCGCAGGCGCGCGAGCCCGAAGTCGAGCACCTTCGCGTCGCCCTCGGGCGAGATCAGCACGTTGTCGGGCTTCACGTCGCCGTGGATCACACCGACGTCGTGGGCCGCCGCCAGGGCCTCGCCGATCTGCAGCGCCCAGCGCAGCCGCGTGGCCCACGGCGTCGCACGACGCAGCTGCTGACGCAGGGTCGCGCCCGCGATCATCTCCATGGCGAAGTAGCAGCGGCCCTGGTCGTCGGTGCCGACGTCGAACACGCGGACGATGCCGGGGTGCTGCAATGCTGCGAGCGCGCGGGCCTCGTGCAGCAGGTGGTCGCGCTCGACCCCGTGCAGCTCGGCGCGCAGGAGCTTGACCGCGACCTCGCGCCCCAGCCACTCGTCCTGCGCCGCGAACACCTCGCCCATACCGCCGCGACCGAGGCGTCGCAGCAGGCGGTAGCGGCCGACGCGATCGCCGACGCCCAGCCGCGGCCGTCGCACGGCGCCGACCAGCGCCGCGAGCTCGTCGGTGCAGCGCGCGCAACCGTCGAGGTGACGCTCGAAGGCCTCGCGCCGCACTGCGTCGAGCTCGCCTGCGACCAGGTCGAGCAGCTGGTTCTCGTCGAGGCAGGACACCGCGGCCGTGTCCGAGGATCCCGCAGAACCGCCCGCGCTGGCGCGCCCACCCGAAACCCGCGCGCGACCGAGGCCCTCGCGTCCCCGCCGTGGTCGCGCCGGCCCAGCGCCGCGGGCGTGGTCTCGCACCCGTGCCGCGAGCCGTTGGCGCGCGCGGTCCAAGCATTGGCGCGCGCGGACAAGCCAGCCGGCGCCTGCGCGGCCAAGCTGGCGGCATGGAGACGACGACGACGCGCGCGTGGCCGCTGCCGCAGCGGCCGAGCTTGTTGCTGCTGCTGGGGGTGGTGCTGATCGCGGCGTCGCAGGTGCGCTTCCCGATCGCGGCGCTGGCCTGGGTCGCCGCGGTGCCGTGGCTGCGTTACCTGCGGGTGACCACGGGCGCGCGCGCACGGGTCGTGATGGTCGCGGCGCACGCGGGCGCGTGGACCCTGGCGACGATGAAGATCGCGAGTGAGCCGATCTTCCTCGCGCTCGCGCCCGCGTTCGCGCTGCCGATCGCACTGGCGCAGTCGGGCGCGCTGCTGTTGTGGGATCGGCTGCGCACGCGCGTGCGGCCCGGTCATGCGGCGCTGCTGTTCGGCCTGTCGACGGCGGCAGCGGAGTCGCTGCTGTACTCGTTCACGGAGCTGGGCTCGTGGGGCGCGGCCGGCTACGCGCAGCTCGACGACCTGCCGCTGTTGCAGCTGGCGTCGGTGTTCGGCCTCGCTGGCATCGCGGCGCTGGTCGGCAGCGTCGCCGCGTCGATCGAGCAGGCGCTGGCGCAGCCGGGCGCGGGGCGGCCGCTGGTGTGGGCGCTGGGGGCTGCGTTGGGCGTGCACGCGTTCGGGGTCGTGCGGCTGGCGATCTCCGAGTGCGCCGCGGCGCCGCGCCTCGAGGTCGCGATGATCGCGACCGACTCGGACGTCCGCGGCGCGCCGCTGCCGGAGCGCGCGCGCACCCACGCGTGGGACGACGTGTTGCACGAGCGCACGCGCCGGGCGGCGCGCGCGGGCGCGACCCTGGTGGTGTGGCCGGAGGCGGCGACGCTGGTGTGGCCCGACGAGGAGGACGCGTGGCTCGCCGCGCTCGCCGCGACGGCGCGCGAGGCCGCGGTCGACGTGGTCGCGGCCTACGTCGTGCCCGTCGCGGACGTGCCGCTGCGCTACCGCAACGAGGCCCGTGTCGCGCTCGCCGACGGCACGGTGTTGCCGGCCTACGGCAAGGTCCATCCCGTGCCGGGCGAGCCCGCGGTGGCCGGCGATCCCGACGCCGTCGGCGGCCTCGGGCACGACGCCATCGAACGGCCGTGGGGCACGCTCGCGATCGCGGTCTGCTACGACTACGACTTCCCGGCGATGGCGCGCGCGCGCGCGGTTCGTGGCGTCGACCTGGTCGCGGTGCCGTCGTCCGACTGGCGCGGCATCGATCCGGTCCACGGGCAGATGGCGACGGTGCGCGCGATCGAGTCGGGTCACGCGTTGGTTCGCTCGACCCGCTGGGGCCTTTCGGTCGCGTCCGATGCCTACGGGCGTGTGCGGGCGTGGCGATCGCACTTCGAGGGCGGCGCGGACCTCGTGCTCGCAGGCGTGCCGATGCACCGCGCGATCACGCCGTATTCGTGGTGGGGCGAGCTGCCGCTGTTCGGAGCGTGGACGTTCGCGGTCGCGATGGCGCTGCGGCGCCGCTGAAGCTCGACCGGACCGGAGCCGGGGTCGTGCCGCTGCTGTCGCGTCGACGTCCCGTGCACGTGGGCCCGCGCGCCGCGATCGAGCGCAGCGCGCGGGGCAGTGGGGCGGAGCGTGGTACGGTGCCGTCCGTGGCGACCGCGGTGCTCGCCGTCTCGGTGCGCGCGATGCTCGACGCGTGCGAGCGCCTGGGCTTCGACGCCGACGGTGTCGCGGCACGGGCCGGCGTCGATCGTCAGGCGTTGCTCGATCCCGAGGCGCGGCTGGCTCCGCGTGCGATCGAACGGGTGTGGCGCGAGGCCTATGCGACCACCGCCGATCCTTGCCTCGCGCTGCACGCGGCCGAGCACGTGCCCGACGGGGCCTACCGCGTGCTCGACTACCTCGGAGCCGCGAGCGCGACGTTGGGTGAGGCGATCGAGCGGTTGGTCTCGTACTTCCCGCTGGTCGGTGGTGTCGCGCTGGTGCTCGAGCGCTCGGCCGACGCGGTCGCGCTGTGGTTGCACGACGGCGTCGCCGATGCGTCGGTGCCGTTGCCGGCGCAGCAGTACACCCTGGCCGCGATCGTGCTGCGGACGCGACGCGGTTGCGGCGTGCCGTGGACGCCGACGCACGTCGACTTCACCGAGGCCGTGCCGGCGCCGCACGATCACGCGCGAGTGTTCGGTGTGGTGCCACGCGCGAATCGGTCGCGCCCGGGCCTGGGCGTCGCGCTGGCCGACTGGCAGCGGCCGTGCGCGCGCGCGGACGCCGGTCTCGCTGCGGTGCTGCAGGCCCACGCGGCGGACCTGGTGGCGCGGCTGCCCGAAGGTGGCAGCACGGCGCGCGAGGTCGCCGGCGTGGTCGCGGCGAGCCTCGGCGAGGGCGAGCCGACGCTGGCCACGATCGCGAAGCGACTGGGCGCCAGCGCGCGCACGCTGCAGCGGCGCCTCGACGACGAGGGCACCAGCCTCGCCGCGATCGTGCGATCGCAGCGCGAACACGCCGCGCGCCGGTACCTGCAGCGCAAGGAGATGTCGCTGGTCGAGATCGCGTGGCTGCTGGGCTTCTCCGACCAGAGCGCCTTCACACGCGCGTTCCGACGCTGGACCGGCGTCACGCCGGCACGCTTCCGCGACGGCGCGAACGCGTGACGCGGCGCTTCCTCCCTGAACACTCAACGAGCGCGGCCGAGCGCGATCTCGAGGCCGAGGCTGGTCGCGAGCGCGGCCGGTCGCGCCGGGAACAGCTGCACGTCACCCTTGGAGTACTCGCTGTGACGGACCGGGATCACCAGGCCCACGCCGAGCGCGAGCGCGACGCGGTCGTGGACCCATCCCATCACGCGCACGGTCGCCTGCACGCTGCTCCACAGGTTGAATGCCTGCGGGCGCACGCCGGGGCCGCGGGCGCGTACACGCGTCGCACCGAGCTCGATGCCGCCGCACGGTCGCGCCTCGAACCATGCGCGGACGATGCGACCGCAGCCGAGCACGCTCGCCGCGCCCAGGCTCGCGCGCGCGTCGATGCCGGCGACGCGGTGACGATCGGGCGCGAGCGCGAAGCCACCGAGCTCGACGGCCCAGCTGCGTCCGCGCCACGCGAACGCGCCGCCGCCCCCGGCGTCGACGTGCAGCAACACGCCGTAGCCGACGCGCGCGGCCGCGACCACCGCGGGGCCCAGCGGCGACTTGGGACGACGGCGCGGTGCCGTGCCCTCGCCCGCGCCCGCGCGGTCGATGCCCACGCCCGCGGCACGGCGGTCTCCGGCGACATCGCGGTCGTTCGCGCCCGGCTCGGGCAGCGTCGGCGAGCCGCGTGCGGGCGCGGCGTCCGGTGCGGGCTCGGGCGGCGCTTGCAGCGGCGGCTCGCCGCGCACGAACGACAGCGCGACCGCGGTCGCGAGCTCGTCGCAGCTGGGGCTCTGCAGGCGGCGCGTGCGTTCGCCCGCGGTGATGCGCGCTTCGAAGCCACCGGGGATCTCGACCACCTCGACGTCCGCGTCCGCGGCGCTGCCACCGAGCGCCTGCGCCCGCGCGACGACGACCTGGGCCGTGGGACACTGGGCCGGTGCGCGCCACGACAGCCCGCGATCGTCGCCATCCCCGGCGGGGTCCTGCAGCGCGAGCGCGGACACGAGCGCGGGCCATGGGCTCACGGGGCCGCAGTCTAGCCGGCCCGACGTCGTCCTCGATCGATCGCGGCAACGAAAGTCGAGCGAACCGGAGATCCACCAGAGCGAAGACCATGACCTCCTCGACTCGACCCCGAATCCCCGGCGTGCTCGCGCTGGCCGCGAGCCTGGCGCTGTCCGCGTGCGTGAACAAGGAAGACCTCTCGGACCCCGAGGCGTTGATGTCGGGTTCGGGCTCGGGCTCGAGCTCGAGCGACGACGGTGCGAGCTCGGCGACCGCGACCAGCACCACCGGCGAGGGCACGTGCGCGAGCAACGACGGCACGCGCACGAGCATGGACATCTACGCCGGCCCGGCCGAGGACCCGATGCTCTACGGCATCGAGGACGTCGCGTTCACGGACGCGGGCGACGTCGCGATCGCGTTCATCCAGGGCAACCACGAGTGGGCGATCCAGCACGCCGACGGCAGCATCGACTTCGCCGATCCGCCCGGCACCCTCGCGCACGTCGGTCTGGTGCGCACGGTGCCCGGTGGCCGCTGGGCCGTGGCCAACAGCTCGCTGTTCGACCCGGCCGACTGGGTGCAGCTGGTCGAAGCCGACGGCACCGTCGCGTGGAACGGCGAGTGGGTCATCGACGAGCAGTGGAACTACATCATCGATCAGCTGGTCGCGTTCCCCGACGGCTCCGCGCTGGCGCAGGTGTCGTGGATCGACGACGCCGCCCACGGCACGCTCGCGCACTTCGGGACCGACGGCACGCTGCTGCAGGAGATCGATGTGTCGGGCGCGCTGCGCGGACGCATGGTCGGCACCGCCGACGGCACCGTGTGGGTACTGCAGGGGGTCGAAGGCGGCACCGCGGTCCAGCGCTACACCGCCGACGACTACACCACCGCGGCGCAATCCCTGCCGCTGCCGAGCCGTTGGGGTCAGCGCCTGCATCTCGACGCGCAGGGGCGCCCGGTGATCGTCTCGCAGGATCTCGTGCGGACCGGGCCATCGTCGGAGCCCGTGATGTGGGTCGACGTGCTCGACCCCGTGTCCGGCGATCTCGTGCACAGCTACAACAACGTCGACACCCCCGGCATGGGCGTGGCGGTGGACGCCGCCGTGGGCCCATGCGGCGAACTGTTCGTGGTCGGCGCGCGGGACTACAAGGCGTGGATCGCCCGGCTCGACGAGGACGGCGTGGCCTGGGAGGACCAGCTCGAGGTCGACGCTGCGTTGTACGCCGACGTCGCCGAAGACGGCACGCTCGTCGTGGTGGGCCAGAGCTCGGTGCCCGATGCCTCCGTGCTCACCATCGGACCCTGGGTCGCGCGCTACGAACCCTGAGCTGCGAGACGCCGTCACGGTGCACACGTTGACCGCCACCACGACCGAGCTGCCGAGCTTCGCGGCGATCTACCGCGAGCACGCGCCGGTCGTGCGCGCGGCCGTGCGCCGGCTCGGCGTGCCGTCGTGGCTGGTCGAGGACGCGGTGCAGGACGTGTTCGTGGTGGCGCACCGCCACCTCGCGGACTTCGACGGTCGTGCGCTCGACGGCTGGCTGCTGGTGATCGCGCGTCGCGTCGCGTTCCGCCACCGGCGAACCGCGTGGCGACAGCGGCGCAAGCTCGACGCGCTGCGGCAGTGGCTGGGGCTCGCGCCGCCCGAGCGCCCGTGGCAGGCGCCGGAGGCCCAGCTGCTGCTGCGGCAGATGCTCGCCCGGCTGGCGCGCGACCAGCACGAGGCCTTCGAGGTCTGCGAGGTCCAAGGTCACACCGCGCAGGAGGCTGCGGCGCGCCTGGGCCTCAACCCCAACACCGTGGCCACGCGCCTGCGGGCGGCGCGGCTCGAGCTGCGGCGCGCGTTGGTCGATCCGCCGCTGCCGCGCGCACAGCCCTCGCGCATGGCGATGGCGCGCGCGTACCTCTTGCTGTGGCCGCGGCTGTGGTTCGAGTCGGTCTCGTCGACGGTGCAGGCGGCGATCGGCGGCGGCGCGTGGGCGCTGGGCACCGCCGCCGTGGTCGCGACGGTGATCGCGTGGGTCGCTCCGCGCGCGCAGCCCTCGGCCGCGCCCGTGGCTGCGATGACGACGACGCAACCGGCGATCGCGGCCGCGCCGGTGTCCGAGCCCGCGACCGTGTTCGCGCCCGTGGCGGTCGCGACCGCGCCGGCCGAGCTGCGGGTGCCGCCGGCACCGCGGCTCGAGTCGCCGCCGCCCGTGCGTGCGACCGCGCCGTCGCGCGCGACGACGGCGAGCAAGGTCGAGCCGCTACCGCCGCTGGGCGCCGAGCTGCTGGCGCAGGCCTGGCGCGCGCTCGATCGTGGACGCATCGACGAGGCGCGCCGTCTGGTGCAGACCCATCGCGCGCGCCATCCCGACAGCCCCATCGCCGACGAGCGTCGGCGGCTCGAAGACCGCCTCGCGCGACTTCAGCAGTAGCACTCGTAGCACCAGCAGTACTCGCTGACGTCGCACCAGCCGTCGCCGCAGTAGCCACAACCGCCGCAGTCGAACGGGCACGAGCCGCACCACTCGTCGCCGTTGCACGAGTAGTCGCCGCACACCGGCGGGCAGGCGCCACAGTCCTGCGGGCAGTTGCTGCAATCGTCGCCGCCGTTGCAGCTGCCGTCGCCGCACACCGGCGGGCACTCGCCGCAGTCGAAGGCACAGTTGCCGCAGTTCTCGTCGCCGTTGCACGAGTAGTCGCCGCACACCGGCTGGCACGCGCCGCAGTCCTGCGGGCAGGAGCCGCACCACTCGTCGCCGTTGCACGAGCCGTCGCCGCACGAAGGCGGGCACGCGCCGCAGTCCTGCGGGCAGGAGCCGCACCACTCGTCGCCGTTGCACGAGCCGTCGCCGCAGACCGGCGGACAGTTGCCGCAGTCCTGCGGGCAGTTGCCGCAGGTGTCGGAGCCGTTGCACGAACCATCGCCGCACACCGGCGGGCACGCGCCGCAGTCCTGCGGGCAGTTGCCGCAGTTGTCGCCACCGTTGCACGAACCGTCGCCACAGGTCGGGCCACAGCCGCCGCAGTCCTGCGGGCAGTTGTTGCAGGCCTCGCCGCCGTTGCAGCTGCCGTCGCCGCACGCGGGCGCGCAGCCACCACAGTCCTGCGGGCAGTTGTTGCAGGCCTCGCCGCCGCTGCACGCACCGTCGCCGCAGCTGGGACCGCAGCCGCCACAATCCTGTGGGCAGTTGGTGCAGGTCTCGCCACCGGCACACTCGCCGTTGCCGCACGACTCGCCGCAACCACCACAGTCCTGCGGGCAATCGGTGCAGCTCTCGGTCCGCGCGCAGGTGCTGTCGCCGCAGCCGGGGCCACAGCCGCCGCAGTCCTGCGGGCAGTCGTCGCAGGTTTCGGGCCCCGAGCAGAGCACGTCGCCGCAGACGTCGCTGCACTCGCCGCAATCGGCGTTGCAGGTCGCGCAGTTCTCACTGCCTTTGCAGGTGCCGTCACCACAATTGGCGTGGTGGCAGTCGGCGGTGCACTCGCTCGAGCCGCCACCGCCGTCGTCGCAGTCCTCGCCAGGCTCGACCACGCCGTTGCCACACGTCGTGGTCGCGCTGCCGGTGTCGCTGCTGCCCGCACTGGGGTCGTCGCTGGTGGCCCCGCTGCCCGACGAGCCGCTGGCATCGCCGCTGCCGTCGTCGGGGTTGAACGATGCCATCGTGCCACCACCGTCGGGCTCGGTCGGCACACACTCGCCCGCGAGGCCATCGCCCGCGTGCGGTCCGAAGCGGCGACCCGACGCGCACGCGGGGTCGGCCGCGGAGCACCAGCCGCTCTCGCACATCGCGGTGGGACCCAGCGACGAGCACTGCTCGGCCGCGGTGCACTCGTGCGTCGGCTTCGCGCACGACGCCGGCAGCGCGAGCAGACCCAAGCCGAGGACCGCGAGCAGGCGGCGCATCGTCGTTGGATGGTAGCGCGCCTGTGCGGCGATCGGATCACCGCTGCGCGTGCGCGATCGAGTGCGTGGGACGAGCACCCACCGTGTAGGCCTGTGCACGGCCGATCACAGCGGGCAGTCGACGAGGCGCTCGATCACGATCGTGCCGGGCTCGGTCTCGTTGGCTGCGGGCGACGCCGCGCGCAGCTGGACGGCGCCGAGCTCGACCGCCATGGGTTCGTCCCAGACGAAATCCTCCTCGGTCGAGCCGTCGAGGCTGTAGCGCATCGAGATCGCGTCCCCGACCAGCAGCGACAGTGCGGTGACCGTGTTGCCCCCGCCGATGCCGATGGACGCGAGCGAGACCTCTTCGGTGCCCTGCCGCACCGCGGCGATCACCGCGCCCTGGCGCGCCGCGACGAGGTAGGAGGTCTCGTCGCCGATGGCCAGCTCGAGCCCGACCTGCGCCGCGGTGTCGGGGTTGGGCAGCTGCAGCAGCTCGATGCGGAAGCGGCGCGCCGCGACCGCGGACGAGGTCCGCGCCAGCCCGCACTGCGAGTCCGTCATGGTCTGCAGCGTCAGCGACAGCACCCCGTCGGCGACCGAGGCCGTCGCGCTGTCGCTGAACGCGGTCCATCCCGGCAGCGGCACCACGTCGAACTCGATGGTGGTGCACTCGTCCATGGTGCCCATGTCCATGCCCGGGTCGGTGGTGCCGTGATCGCCCGAATCGCTGCCGCCGTCGCTGGAGCCCGCGCTGTTGGACGTCAGCGACGTGGCGTCGAGCGAGGTGCCCACGGTGCTCGAGGCGGTTGCGCCGTTGCTGCTGCTGCCGCCGTCGGTGGCGGAGCCGCTGGTGCCCTCGGCGCCGACGCACTCGCCTGCATACCCCGAGGGTGCGTGCTCGCCGTAGCGCTGCATCGACGGGCAACCGTCGTCGGGGAAGCTGCAGAAGCCGTTGGCCTGGCACACACCGCCGCTGCAGCTGGCGTCGTCGCTGCACACGAACACGCCGGCACCGCAGCCGGACGTCGCCGCGATGCCCAGCACGATCGCCACCCAGACGCGCTGCACCGCGGGCAAGCGTAGCGCGTTCGCGTACCGCCCGCGACCGTGCCAGCGCCGCGTCAACCGCGGGGCAGTCGCCGCGTGGCCACCGGCAGCAGCGGGTCGATCATGCTGCCGGGCAGGTTGCCCAGCGCATCGGGGCTCTCGTCGAATCGCGCGAGTCCGACCGCCGCGGGCAGCACCGCCCATGCCCAGGCGATCTCGATGCGCGTGGCCAGCGGCACGACCGCGACGCCGGGCCCATCGGGCGTCGCGCCGACGCGTGCAGGCGTCCCACGTCCGATCGCGCGCACCAGCTCGAGTCCGACCAGGAGCCGCTTGACCCCGAGCGTCTCGGTGGCCGCGGCGGGCGCGGGCGCGGCGAGCGGATCGAAGAAGCGCGTCAACGCGGTCTCGCGCAGCGGTGCCGCCAACTCGACGACGAAGCGCGTCTGCTCGCCGGGTCCGATCGGCAATCCCGCGGGCACCAGCGGTTGCGCGATCATGCTGCCGGGCGTGGGCGCGGGTCGAGCGAAGGCCACGAACGCCGCGCGATCGGGATACGCCTGCACCAGCGGCCACGGTGCCACGCCGCCGGGATCGAGGTGCAGGCTCCACACCCACGACGGCGTGCGGTTGTCGATCGTGACCTGCAGGCGCACGGCCTGGGCCACGGGCTCGGCGGCGCCCGGCTGCGGCGGCGCGAACACCAGCTCGGCCTGGGCCTGCACTGCGATCTCCGCGGGATTGACGTCGGGCGTCGGCATGGGATCTCCGGCTCGGCGGGCGATCACGGCAGGTGGTTGTAGGCGTTGCGCAGTGGCAGGCCCGTCTCGGAGCGGTAGCCGTTCTCCGCCGCCACGGTCGAGTACTCCTCGAAGTTGCTCCACCGATTGTCCCAGCTGTGAGCGGACGAGGTGCCCTGCGCGCGATTGATGCCACCGGAGTTGTTGGCGGCGTGGTTCATCTCGTGGAAGAGGATCGCGTCCGAGCTGGTGCCGGGGTGCGGATGCGGGCTGCCGGGTGGCGCGTGGTTGGCCCAGTTCTGCGGCGCGTGGGCGACTGCGGAATCCGAGCCCGGCATCTTGAGCCCGGTGGGAATGTCCATCAGCGCGTCGCCGGGCGAGTGGCCGACCGGCGCAGCCCAGGCGTTGTGCGGTGCGAACACCGGGCCGTTCGCGGTGGGGAAGTGGTTGTTGTACGGGTGGATCGTGACGGTCTTGCCGCCCTTGTCGATGCGATCGAGCAGCTCGCGACCGGCCCGCGTGGTCGCGATGCGCTCGAGGTCCTTCATGATGTCGTCGCCCCACTTGCCGCCACCGTTGACGACGATGCGGCCCTTGCGGATGAGCGCCATGATGCGCGCGCGCGCGGTGACGCGGCGGAACACCGCGCCGCCGACCTTGAAGATGGCCTTGAACGCCTGCGCGATCGCGAGGCTGAACAGCGACGGGAACGGCGCGCCGCCGATGAGCACGTTGCCGCTGCCGGGGCCGATGGTCGTGCCGATCATCGGGCCCATCGGCGGATCCGAGGGCTTGGGCGACGAGAACGTGCAGTGCTTGGTGATGTCGATCGCGAGCCGCGCGGCGCGGGCCGACTCGATCCACACCGACGACGAGCCCAGGAAGATCTCGAACATCGGGAAGTAGCCGCCGCACCAGATGCCCAGTCCCATGTCGCCGCAGCGCGCCGCGGCGGTGCCGTTGATGAGCACGGTGCTGGCGCCCGAGAGGATCGGGATGGGCAGGATCGGCCCCGTGCTCGGCAACGGGATCGGCACCGGGTTGGGCGGCGTCAGGTTGGGCGGGTGGTTGTGCGCGTGCGGCAGGCCGATGTCCATGTCCCAGACGCGCAGGGCCGGGAAGCCGGGGAAGCCGGGGATGCCCAGCGCCGCCATCATGTCGCCGAGCGCCTTGGTGATCTGTTGCTCGACGCCGATGGCTGCTTGCACGCCCGCGGCGATCGTCGCGAGCACACCACCACCACCACCACCACCGCCGCCGCCACCGGAGCCGGCGCCGCCGTCGGCGTGTCCGGCCGCGCGGGCGGCCGCGGCGGGCGCTGCTGCGGCACCCGAGCGCCCCCAGTTGGCGAGGCTGCCGATCTGCGTGAAGCGCTCGACCGCGCGGGCGTGCCTGAGGTTCGAGAGGTGATCGAGGATGCCCATGATCAGGGTTCTTCGGACGGGGGTGCGGTCGCGCCGAGCTTCTGCGCCATGTCGACGAAGCGCTTCTTCTCGGCGGTGATGCCGGCGTTGCCGTAGACCCGACCCTTGCGTTGCAAGATGTCGGCGCGCATGGAGTCGGCGGCGTCGGCCATGGTCTCGTGGCACTCGTCGCAGCGCGCGAGCGCCTCGTCGAACTGCACCACGGCCTCGGGCTTGCGCCCGGCCTTGGCGTGGCTCTCGGCGATCCACGTGAGCACGTAGGCCTCGGCCACGGGGTTGCCCATGTTGCGGTGGTACTTCGCCGCGACGCGGTAGTACTCGATCGCGGTGTCGCAGTGGCCGACCACGAACTCGCAGTGGGCCATGCCGGTCATGCCGTGTGCGGCCAGGGTCGCGTGGTCGTGCGTGACCGCGATGTCGGTGCAGCGCGCGTAGGCCTCGCTGGCCTTGTCGAGCGCACCGCAGCGGTACAGCGTGTGGCCCATGCCGTGCCACGCGGCCGCGATCTCGATGGGATCCTCGGTCTCGTGCGCCAGCTGCAGCGTCTGCAGCTGCAGCTCCATCGCGGACTCGGGATCGCCGTTGCCCATGCGCAGCGACGACAACGCCGCGAGGCAGCGCATGCGCACGATCGTGGGCAGCTCGGGCTCGGCGAGCTTGTCGAGCAGGCCCTTTTCGATCACCGGCGCGTCCAGCCGCATCGTGTGCACCGCCAGCGCCTCGCGCTCGCGCGGCCGCGCCAGCGCGCCGAGCCCGGGCGCGACCGCGTAGACCTTCACCCGCGAGGACGCGAGCGCGGCCGCCAGCGCCTGCACCGAGCGCGCGAACGCCTGCAGCTCCGCGGCGAGCTCGGGCCCGGGGCTCGACTCCTCGAGCGCGGGCGAGAGCACCACCAACAGGCCGCACTCGGCTGGCAGGAGCTCGCGCTGCAGTCGATCGAGCAGGTCTGCGAACGGGATCTCCGCGTCCTCGCGGCCGATCGGCGCCGCGACCTCGGCGTGGAAGCGATCGGCGCGCTCGGGGTACTTCAGCGTCTGGGCGATCGCGGCGCAGGTCTGCACCGCGATGCGGGCGGCGTGGCCGTAGAAGTGGATCGGTCGCCAGAAGCGGACGTCGTCGACCTTCACGATCGCGTAGCCATTGGCCAGACCCGCCTCGATCAGCGACGGCGGCAGCCACTGCTGCCCGCGCCGCGGCGCGTCGTAGGCCAGCAGCCGCGGCGCGGTCTCGATCGCCACGCGACGCAGATCGCCGATGTCCGCGCGCGCGCCCGGGGCCCACACGGTCGTGCGCGGCCGCGGCACCGGCACCGGGCGCACGATCGGCAGCTCGGGCGTGGTCAGCAGGATCACGTGCACGCGCCCGCCCTCGCAGGCCTCGACCATGCGGCCCAGGCTCTGCGCCAGCGGCAGCAGCTTCGCGCGCTGCTCGGGCGTGTCGGTGACGCGGATCGCGATCACGAGCCCGCGCAGAAACGGCACCAGGCACAGCGCGGTGCGCTCCGCGAACTCGATCAGCCGCGCCTCGGCGCTGCGGCGCGGCCACGCGCCGGCGGGCTCGAACGGCGGCGGTGGCGTGTGCACCACGCCGGCGGCCTGCAGCTCCTTGCCCGCGTCCTGCAGCGCCGAGTCGATCGACGCCGCGATCTCTGCGACCCATCCGTCGGCCTCGACGAACGGCGCGTCGACGGCGGCCCACAGGTCCTCGCCCTCCTGCGACAGGCCCACCAGCAGCTTGCCGACCAGCGCCTGCTGCTCGCCGGCGCAGCGCAGCTCGAGCAGCACCGCGTCGGGGTCGGCGACGAACGACCGGATGCGGTCGAGCTGCGATTGCACGAACGCGGTCAGCGGCATCGGCGGAGCGGGCGTCAGCCCGGGCTGCGAGCGTAGCAGGCCGCGCGGGATTTTTCCCCGCGCCGCGCGCGGGCGGCCTCAGCCGCGGTGCGCGGCGATCTCGGCCTCGATCTGTGCGTGGCCGCCCGAGCCGTCGTGTCGCGCCGACATGCGCGCGGCGTGCAGGTGCATCAGCGCCAGCAGTGCGAACGTCTCGGTGGTCGCGCCGACCGAGTGCTCGGCGAGCAGATGTGCGAGCCGTTTGGCTTCGTCGCAGATCTCGCGGCGCATCGCGCCGTCGGCGTGCGCGGAGAGATAGCCCTCCGTGAACATGAGGTCGAGCACCGCCTGCACCGCGGGCGTGCGAAGCTGCGCCTCGGAGAGAGAACGCCTCTGCGTCTGATCTGAGGCGCTCGCCGCGTTTGCGGACCGCGTGGTCCCGCGCGGTCGCGATTGGACGACCGCGGGATGTCTCCCCGCGCCGCGCGCGGGCGGCCTCAGCCGCGGTGCGCGGCGATCTCGGCCTCGATCTCCGCGTCGCCCAGGATGTGATCGGTGCGCTTGGCCAGCTCGAAGATGCGGGTGACCAGGCTGCGCTCGGGCTCGATGCCGCGTTGCTGCAACCAGAACACCACGTTGGACTCGCCGGACATGAAGCCGATCTCGACCGACTGCTGCTTGCCGAACCAGCCCGCGGGCACGCCCGAGTAGATGCGATCGGCGAGCTCGGCGTCGCCCTTCTTGATCGCCTTGATCACCGCGGCCGCGTGCACGCCGGTGGCGGTGCGGAACGCGTCGTCGCCCACCAGCGGATACTGGTTGGGGATCGTCACGCCCAGGGCGGCCGCGACCTTGCGGCACCACGGCACCAGGTGGGTCAGATCGCGATCGCCGAGCTCACCCATGAGCTTGAGGTTCATCAGCGTCTGATCGAGCGCCGCGTTGCCGACCCGCTCGCCCACGCCCAGCGCGGTGCCATGGATGCGATCGGCACCGGCTGCGATCGCGCGCAGGTTGTTGATCACGCCCAGGCCGCGATCGTTGTGGCCGTGCCAGTCGATGCCCACGTGGGTTGCACCGGTCGACTCGAGCAGCAGCCGCGTGAAGCCGACCAGGTCCGCCACGCCCTCGGGCGTGACGTGGCCGACGGTGTCGCACAGGCACAGCCGCGCGACGCCGTGATCGACCGCGGCGCGGAACAGGCGGTCGAGCGTCGCCGGTGGCGTGCGCGTGGTGTCCTCGGTCACGAACGTCATCGGCAGGCCGCGCTGCTGGCACAGCTTCGCGGCCATGATCGTCCGCTCGAGCAGCAGCTCGACGGTCCAGTTCTCCGCGTACAGCCGGATCGGGCTCGAACCCAGGAACGCGTAGACCGTGATGGACTTGCCGGTCTTGTGCGCGATGTCGGCGATGGCGTTGATGTCGTTCTCGTGGGTGCGCGCGGCGCAGGCGTACTCGATGCCCAGGTGCTCGCGCTCGGCGTACTCGATCAGCGCGGTCACGTCTGCGACCGCGCGCGGTCCGGCGCCGGGCAGGCCCAGATCGACGGCGTCGATGCCCAGGCTCGCGGTCAGCCGCAGGATCTCGCGCTTGTCGTCGATGCCGGGGTCGCGCACCGACGGCGATTGGATGCCGTCGCGCAGGGTCTCGTCGAAGAACGAGAGCTTGCGCGACAGCGGCGACAGACGACCCCGCACGTTGCGGGTGTTCCAGTCGTAGACCAGGCTCGCGGCTGCGGGTTCGTCGGTCGCCATGGCGTCGCTCACACGCCCTCGATCACGACCGCGATGCCCTGGCCGCCGCCGATGCAGGCGGAGCCGACCGCGTAGCGGCCCTTGCGGCGCCGCAGCTCGTGCACGAGGTGCGCGGTGATGCGTGCGCCCGAGGCCGCCAGCGGATGGCCCAGCGCGATCGCACCGCCGTCGACGTTGGTGCGCTCCGGATCGAGGCCCAGCTCCTTGCTGCACGCGAGAAACTGCGGCGCGAAGGCCTCGTTGATCTCGAACAGATCGACGTCCTTCTGCGCGATGCCGGCGCGCTCGAGCGCACCGCGGATCGCCGGAACCGGACCGATGCCCATCAGCGTGGGCTCGACGCCGGTGGTGTGCCACTGCACCAGCCGCGCCAGCGGCACCAGCGAGTGCCGCTTCACCGCCTCCTCGCTCGCGAGCAACAGCGCACCGGCGCCGTCGCAGATGCCCGACGCGTTGCCGGCCGTGACCACGCCGTCCTTCTTGAACACCGGCGGCAGCTTGGCCATGGCCTCGAGCGTGGCCTCGGGCCGCGGGTGCTCGTCGGTGTCGAACGACTCGGGCCCTTGCGACCCTTGAGCTCGATCGGCGCGAGCTCGGCGGTGAAGCGACCCGCGGCGTGGGCGGCGGCCCAGGTCTGCTGGCTGCGCTGGCCGAACGCGTCGCACTGCTCGCGGGTGATGCCGTGCTTCTCGGCGAGGTTCTCGGCCGTGACCGCCATCGCGCAGCCGGCGTGGGGGTCGAACAGCGACGACCACAGCGTGTCCTCGAGCTTGGGGTCGGTGCCGAACTTGGTGCCCCAGCGGATGCCGCGGGCGGCGAACGGCGCCTGGCTCATGTTCTCGGTGCCGCCGACGAGCACGATCTCCGCGTCACCCACGAGCATCTCGTGCGCGCCGCTGACGATGGCCTGGAAGCCCGAGCCGCACAGCCGGTTGACCGTGAGCGCCGGCACCGGCACCGGCACGCCGGCCTTGAGGCCGATGTGGCGCGCCATGTACAGCGCGTCCGCCGAGGTCTGCGACACGTTGCCGAACACGACGTGATCGACGGCGTCGGCCGGCACGTTGCCCGCAGTGAGCGCAGCCTTGGCCGCGGCCACGCCGAGCTCGATCGCAGAGAGGTCCTTGAGCTTGCCGCCGAAGGTGCCGAAGGGCGTGCGCTTGGCGGAGACGATGTAGATCGGTCGGGAGAGCGTCTTGGCGGGCATGATGGTTCCGGAAACCTGGCTAGCGTAGTGCACCGGCCGCACGCGCACCGGCTGCAGAGACGCCGCTTCGGCGTGCTGCAACGCGTTGACTTTCCTCACGGTTGTACGCGTTCGCTTCGCGCTTCAATCGCGGCCGGTGATGCCGAGCGCGAGCGCGTCCATCGGGCTGCTGCTCGCGGCAGTGAGCGCGTGGCCCGCTGTGGTGCACGCCGCACCGCCGCCCGACGCCGAGCTCGACGCGCGCGGATCGCTGCCGCCCTCGCCGCGGCTGTTGCGTGCGCAACGGCGTGCGCCTGCGTTGGCGCGCTACCTCGTGCGCGCATTGCCACTGTCCGCGCGCTTCCTCGATCATGGCGTCATCGCGCTCACGGTCGCGGGCGGATATCCCGAGCGCTACCGCATCGGCGCCGCGATCGGACTGCTCGATCACCTCACCCTGGGTGCCACCGCGCACTGGCTACCCGGGCAGTCGCGCCCGCGCGTGGCGCCGCAGGTGGCGCTCGCAGTCTATCGCTGGCGGCACGTCGAGCTCGGCGGCGTCTACGATCGCGTGCTGTACCCGCCGCCTTCGCGCGACGACGATCCCAAGACGCCGTCGTTCCAACGCGACGCGCACCTGGTCACGGCGGCGCTCGCGTTCTCGCAGGCGTGGGTGTCGGCCGGGTTCGAGGTCGGCATCGCCTACGGCCGCGAGCGCGATCCCGGGCGGCTCGACAGCGGCGACGGCAGCAACCCGTCGCACTGGCGCGTGCGGCCCGGCGGCGGGTTGTTCCTGCGCGCGGGCACGCGGCGCTGGGGCTTCAGCGTGAACGCGCGCGCGCCGTTCTGGTCCGCGGCGCTGGTGTTCGACGTGCGTCTGGGCGCGTTCGAGCTGCGGCCGCGCGGTGGCTGGCGCCCACAGGGGCTCGTGCGCGCGACCGATCGCCGCGCGCCTACTCGTTGATGCGCTGCATCGGCGCGTCCGCGCCGAGTTCGGTCAGCATGGGGTCGCGCAGCAAGCCGTGGTCGCGCAGCACGATCACCTTGCCGAACTCGGCCAGCGTCGCGGTGTCGAAGCGGTCGAGGTTCACCACCACCGAGATCACCGGCGTGGTCGCGTCGACGCGCGCGAAGTACTCGTCGATGTCGTCCATCGCCAGGCCCGGCAGCGCCAGCCACTGCGCCACGCGCGGGTCGGACGCGTCGGGGCCCCAGCTGCGCACGTGCTCCGGCACGCGCCGCTGCGGCACGCGATAGCCACGGTAGGAGACCTCGAGGAAGCTGCGGGCCTCGTCGAACTGCTTCGCCTGCGGCCGCGCCCGCAGGGCCGTGAGCGCGGTGCGGATCGCGAACGCGACATCTTCGTCCTCGGCGCGGTAGCCCACGCCGACCGCGAGCGGATCGGTCGGCGACCAGCGCACGTCGTACTCGAGCCACTGCGCCTCGAGTCGCGGGTCGATGCCGAAGCTGTTCATCCACGCGGTGTGGGCGTGGATGCGGCCGACCAGCGCGTCGCGGGTGGTCCGCGCCAGCCACGGCACCGCCACGCGCACGCTCGCGTCTTGGCGGTGGGGATCGTGCAGCACGAACACGGTCGGCGACTCGAGCTCGCGGTAGCGCCGCTGTGGCAGCGGGCCGCCGCGCTGGCCGCGGGGCCGCGGCAACCCGGCGATGAAACCGTCGACGTCGGGTCCGACGTAGAGCACGTCGGGGTCGCGCGCGCGCGCGGCCGCGAGCGCGCGCGGCAGCTCGCGCACGGCATCGCGACGCATGGCGTCGTCGTCGGGCAGCTGCGCGTCGAGGCCGTACTCGCCGCGCAGGGCCCAGGCGTGGAAGGCGTGCTCCAGTGCGATCACGTCGTTGCGATAGTCGCTGCGCCACTGCACCGCGAGTTCGGCCCAGTCACGCGCGTGGGCCGAGTCGAGCGGCGTCTCGAGCAACCACGACGTCAGCTTCGGCATCGACACCGCCCGGTCCGCGGCGTTGCCGAGCAGGATCACCCGCGTGTCGGCGGTCGAGCAGTCGACCCACACGTCGACGTCGTCGACCGGCAGACGGTGCAGCGCGGCCTGGAACGCGTCGCAGACCCAGGCGTCCTCGGCGGTGCCCAGCGGGAAGATCCACACCGCGCGATACAGCGGCCCGTCGGCGGCGGTCGTGATCAACCGACCCTTGCCGTAGGCGCGACTGCGGTAGTGCGAGCCCTCGACCAGGAACCGCGGCTCCATCGGTGTGGCCGGCGCGTCGAGCAGGGACTGCACGAACGGGCTGTGCTGGCCGAACGTGGGCTTTCGTCGCTCGACCGGCAGCTTGGGCACCTCGAGGCGCCAGGGCTTGCCCGCGTCCTTGTGCACGACCACATAGCCCTGCGACACCAGCCGCTTCGCGGCGCCGATCATCCGCGCGCGCGTCGCCGGCGGCCCCGCGAGCTCGTGCGCAACGTCGGCCCACGGGCGCGCGTCGAGATACGAGTCCGCGATGCGCTCGATCAGCATCGGGGTGCTACGAGCCCAGGCGTTGCGCTCGAGCGAGGCGCGCGCGAGCGCCCGCGCCCAGGCCTCGTCGGAGACGCGATCGTCGGCCACGCGCTTGAGCGCATCGAAGGCGAGCGTCTCGGCCTCGCGCAGCGTCTGGCCCGGGCCAGGGAACACCGCGACCCGGAAGTCGCGCATGGGCGCGGCGTAGCTGCCGCCCGACATCCCCGCCGCGTCGATCGCCGTGCCGAGCAGACCGCCGGGACCGGGCAGCGCGTCGTTGAGCGCCAGCAGATCGGCGTGCTCCGGCGTGCCCGGCACCGGCATGGCCCACGCGAGCTCGGCCCGCGGCGGACCCGAGTCCTCGATCTGGATCACCGTGCGCGGTGCGGTCAGCGGGCGCTCGACCGTGCTCGATCGCGGGATCGGTGCCGGCTCCCAGTCGCCGAACTGCTGTTCGAACAGCGGCAGCGCCTCCTCGGCGGTGATGTCACCGACCAGCACGAACGCGATGTTGTTGGGGCGGTAGTAGTCGGCATAGAACTGTTGCGCCTCGGCGAAGGGGATCCGCGAGAGCTCGGCGATGGCGGCCTCGTGGTCGAAGACGATGCCGGTGGCATCGCGCAACGCACGAAACAGCTCGAGGTCCGCGCGCGAACCCTCCGCGCGCCACGAACCCAGCTCGAGCTCCTGCGCGACCGTGCCCAGGAAGTTGCGGAACACCGGCCGCCGCAGCGCCTCGGCGGTGAGCGAGACCCACGCGCCGAAGCGGTGACGTGGCACGTCGATGAGGATCTGCGTGCCGTGACCGTTGAAGACCCCGGGCTCGCGCGCGCCCAGGGCCGACGCTGCGCCGAAGAACTCCTGTCCGCCCAGCACCGTGGCCGCGGATCGCTCGGCAGCCGAGATCGCGCGCAGCATCACGTCACGCGCGCGCACGTCGTCGACCCGCGGCAACTTCTCGAGCAGGGCATGCTGCAGCACCAGCTGCGGTCGTTCGAGCGACGGGTCGATCACGCCCAGCCGCTCGGTGCCCTGCATGACCGTGTGCATGACCAACGGCGCGATGCCCTGGTGTTGCTCGCCTTCTTCCTTCGAGCCCGCGCGGATGATGATCGCGCTCGACACGAACGGCTCCGTCGGCCGGTTCACGACGTAGATCGAAAGACCGTTGCGCAGCCGGTGCAGCGTGAGCGCGGTCGGATCGCCCTGCAGCGGTTGTGCGATGGTCGGCGGCAGGTTGCTGGCGGCGACGATCTCGGCCCAGGGGTCGGTCGCGTCCTGCGTCGCCGTGGGCGCCTGCGTCGGCGTCGGCGCGGCCTCGCCTTGGTCGCGCAGCAACGTCGCTGCTGCGGCCGCTGCGATCGCGGCCGAGAGCACGCCGCCGGCGAGCCAGCTGCGCGTGCGGCCCTGGGGCGCGTCCGCGGCCTTGCGCAGCGCGCTCAACAGCGCCGACATCGTGGGCCAGCGCGTCGGGCTCGCGCGAGAGTCCGCGCAGCACCGCGGCCTCGATCGCGCGCGGCACGTTGCGGCGCTTGGGCAACGCCTGCTGCGGGGTGCGGCGTCGCAGGTTGGCTGCGAGCTCGGTGTACGTCGAGCCGCCGAAGGGCCGGCGGCCGTACAGCGCCTCGAACAGCGCGACGCAGAACGAGAACTGATCGCTGCGCGCATCGGGCTCGGCCAGCTCGAGCTGTTCGGGCGCCATGTAGGCCGGCGTGCCCACGACCGTGCCGGTGCGCGTGATGTCGAAGTCGCGCAGGCTGCTGGCCGAGGCGCTGGGCGCCTGGCCCGAGCCCGACGACGACGGCGGCAACACGTTGGTGGTGTGGATGGCCTCGGCGGCCGCGCGCGCGAGGCCGAAGTCGAGCACGCGCGGTCGATCGTCGCGTCCGACCAGCACGTTGTCGGGCTTGAAGTCGCGGTGGACGATGCCCTCGGCGTGGGCGGCGGCGAGGCCCTCGCCGGCGCGCAGGAACATCGCGAGGATCTCGTGCCACGGGCGCGGCTGCGCGTCGCGCCACGCCCGCAGGGTCACGCCGCGGACCAGCTCCATCGCCATGAACACCTGGTCGCGCTCCTGCCCGACCTCGTACACGTGCACGACGTTGGGGTGCGACAGCTTCGCGATCGCCTGGGCCTCGCGCAGCAATCGCTGTCGCCCGGCGGAGCCCTGGGTCTTGTCGTTGCGCAGGATCTTGATCGCGACCGGCCGATCGAGTTCGTCATCGTGCGCGGCATAGACCACGCCCATGCCGCCGGTGCCGATGCGCTCGACGATGCGGTAGCGCCCGACCGCGACCGGCTCCTGCTCGGTCCAGCCCAGCAGTGATCGGCGCGCGCGCGCCAACAGCACGCGCGACTCGAGGCCCTCGGCGGCGGTGACGAGCTCGGCGGGTGCGATCGGCTCTTCGTCGTCGGGCCAGCCCTCGAGCGAGGGGTCGAGCGGATCGGCGAACCGCTCGGGCGCCTGCGGCTCGGGGGTTTCGATCGACGCCGACGCGCGGCGCGACAGCGACGGGGCCGCATCGGGATCGTCGGGCGCGCCCTCGAGGGCGACCGTGTCGAGCTCCTGTCCTCCTCCCGTGCCATGCCCCCGACGCGGCGGCGCGGGCCGATCAGCGCCCGACCCCCTGCCGCAACGTGTGAGTTTCCCATGCCGGGGTGTGGGTTCCCAAGCGCGGCAGCGGACGGGCCCAGGCGCGCCGCACGGCCTGTGCCGGCGTGGGCCTACGTCGGCGGCATCGCGCGCCAGGAGCCGTCGGCGCCCAGCACGGCCTCGATCGCGTCGAGCGCGATCGACCGTGCCGGTGGAGCCATCGACGCGCTGCCCAGGGCCTGCGCGTGCAGCGGGCTGGGTGCGTGCTCGAAGCACAGCGCGTCGTCGCGGACGTCGACGACCCAGCCCTCGAGCACCGCACCGTCGCGCAGGCGCAGCACCACGTGACCCTCGGCCTCGAGCAGCGCCTCGGCCAGCTGCGTGCGGGTCGGCGAGCGTCGACGCGACAACGCGGCGTCGATGGCCGCGGCGAATCGCACGGCCGCGTGACGCGCCGCAGCGAGGAACAGCACCGGATCGATCAGCTCGAGCTCCATCAGCACGAAGCGATCCCCGACCACGATGCCGTCCACGCGTGCGTAGCTCGATCGCTGCGGCGCGTGGCCCAGTCCCTGTCGCGCCTGGGCCGTCACCCACGGCGGCGGGTCGGCCGGCTCGCGGCTGCCGCCGTGATCGGCTTGCACGCGGAAGTCGCCCGCGCGCGGTCGCTTGCGCACGGCGTGGCTGAACTCGCCGTCGAAGAACACCAGCGACAGCTCGCCGTCGCGCAGCACCTCGGGCACGAAGGCCTGCACCAACGCCCCGCGATCGACCAGCATGGCCTCGAAGTCGCGCTGTCGTGCGCGCGCGCTGGCGCGATCGCATCGCCACGTGCGATCGGCCGACAGCGAGATCGCGGGCTTGACCACCGCCTCGTCGATGCCGTGCGCCGCGAGCAAGGCGTCGAGCTGCGGTGCCGGACCCGAGGGTACGAACACGGTCTGTGGGATCGGCACGCCGGCGGCGGCGAGCTCGCGCAGGTAGTGCTTGTCGAGGTTCCACCGCAGCAGCGGCACCGGGTTGATCACCGCGAGACCGCGGGCTGCGAGCGCGTCGAGCCACGCACGGAACCCCGCGACCTCGCGGTGGTAGTCCCAGCACGCGCGCACGACCACGGCATCGAGCTGCGCCGGCAGCGGGCCCGCGTTCCACACCAGCGGCACGACCTGGTGGCCCAGCGCAGCGAGCGGTGCGATCGCCAGGGCGTCGTCGGCCTGCAAGGGCGGCTGCGTGCCGGCGCTGGCGAAAGCGATCGTGGCCATGCGCGGGTGCGGCAACCATACGCGAGCGGGCCGCCGGCCGGGGCGCGCCCGTGGTCGTCCGCGCCGTCGCATCGCTGCAACCCGAAGCCGGCGCGACCGTCGTAGCAATCTGGGGCAGGATCGTCGCGGTGAGTCTCCTACGCTACCTGGTGCAGGGCTTCGGTTGGCGCATCGGTCGCGAGGTCGCCGAGGAGGCGATCGATCAGGCCCGCGGTGGCGCCGAGCCGCCCGAGCAGCGCAACGAGAGCCGCCGCGCGAAGGCACGCCGCGAGAAGGCGGAGGCGCGCGAGGCCGAGGCCCGCGCGAAGGAAGCCGAGCGCGCCGCGCTGCAGCGGGCGCGCGCGGCCGCGGAGGCCAAGCAGCGCGAGGCCGAGGCGATCGAGCGCGAGCTCGAGGCACTCAAGCGTAAGATCGGCAAGCAGCCCTGACGCGGGCGTGCGCGATGCCGCAGTTCACCGAGCTCCCGATCCGAACCGAACGACTGTCGCTGCGACCGCCGTGCGTCGACGATGCCGACGCGCTGTTCGAGCTCTTCTCCGACGCCGAGGGCATGCGCTACTGGGCCTCGGCGCCGTGGACCTCGCGCGAGCAGGCGCTCGAACAGATCGCCCGCGACCAGGCCGCGTGCGCCGCTGGCTCGGCGCTGCGGCTGGCGCTGCAACCGGTACAGAGCGGCACTGTGATCGGCACCGTCAGCCTGTTCGCGTTCCACGAGCAGTGCGCGCGCGCGGAGATCGGCTACATCCTGCGCCGCGGCCTGTGGGGTCAGGGGCTGATGCACGAGGCCCTGACCGCGGTGGTGCACTACGCCACCTCGACGCTGAAGCTGCGGCGGATCGAGGCCGACATCGATCCCCGGAACCTGCGATCGATCCGCAGTGTCGAGCGGCTGGGCTTCGTGCGCGAGGGCCTGCTGCGCGAGCGCTGGATCGTCGCGGGCGAGATCTGCGACACGGTGATGTACGGCCTGCTCGCGCGCGACTGGGCCGCACGGCCGTAGCAGGCTGAGCCTCAGCAGGCCGGGCACGAGCACGTGATCGTGCCGTCGCCATCGCCGCACACGTCGAAGGGCGCGACGCAGACCTCGCCCATGCACGCGCACGTCGGCGTGCCCGCGCATTCCGGCGGAATCGGCGAGCACGCGCGCGTGGGCAGCTGCGAGATGTCCTGCACGCAGACCTCGTCGTCGGGGCAGTCGTCGCAGCTGGGCACGACGTCGCACAGCTCCGCCGGCACGCACACGCCGCTCCAACAGCTGTCGAGCGGATCGACGCTCGGCAGGGTCCCGGCGGGGCACTGCGGCGGCGTGGAGTCGCAGGTCACGTCGAAGGGATTGCACGACACCGGCACGAGCTCGCAGCTGCCCAGCTCGCACTGCGCCACGGGATTGATGCCGAGCGCGCCGCAGGCGGTGGCGAAGCACTCGGGCAGATCGCACGGCGGCGGATCCTCGCCCTGCCGCAGCGCGGTGCAGCTGCAACAGTCCTCCCACGCGACGCAGTCGCTCGGCTGCGTGCAGGCCGACGGCGGACCGCCGGTGGTGGAGTCGGAGCCGCTGCCCGACGCGGTCTCGGTCGCCGTCGAGGTCGCGGTGGTCGCGGTGCTGGTGCCCGAGGTCTCGCTCGACGAGGCGGTGGTGGTCGCGCTGTCGGTGCCGGTCGTGGGTCCGCTGCCGGAGCTGTCGCCGGTGGCCGAGCTCGTGGGTCCGCTGGCCTCGGTGGCGGTGGTCTGGCCGCCGCTGTCGTCGCCGCATGCGGACGCGAGCACGCAGAGCAGGACATGGGCGCCGGTGAAACGCGGCGATCGGTGCAGGGTCATGGCGCGAGCGTAGTCGACTGCGTTGGCGCGGGCGGCCGCAACCACTGCGTGACGGGGAGTGCGGGTGCGCGCGCGACGTCGGGATCAGGCGACTGGCTCGCGGCCGCCGAGACCCTCGATGTTGCGACCACGACCCGCACGATCGTCGCGAAGGGGCTCGTGGTCGCGCGCCCCCCGGCACGCCGCCGAAAGTCCTCGACGAGATGCCACAGACGCGTCGTACTTGGAGCCGAATGCTCGCTCGCGTCCATCTCGTCCTCACCCTGCTCGTCCTGACGACCGGCTGCGTCCAGGTCACCCGCCAGGGCGAGGGCCGCTACCGCCTGTTCTCGACGACCGCCTCGTGGTCCCGGGTGAACTCCAGAGCCAAGTCGATCTGCGAGGACTACCAAGCGCTCTCCGGGAGCAGCCAAACCTTCGCCGGAGGTCCGGTCGACGTGACCTCCACGCGCGAAGACACCTACGTCGTCAAGACCTCGACCCACGAGATCACCACGACCTACGCCACGCCGGTCACGACGACGTACCAGGCGGGCCCCATGACGATGAACTCGCTGGAGATCCGCTGCCCCAACGGCACCAACCGCAAGCAGGCCCGGGCGTCGCGACGCGTCAACAAGGAGGGCGACAAGAGCATCGCCGCGGGCCGCCAGCGCGCCGGCGAGCTGGTCGAACGATGCGTCGCGCAGGCGGACGAGGCCACCTGCGTCGAGGCCGTCCACGCCCTGGCCCAGGCCATCAGCCCGCCCGCGAACCCCGCCTACCGTGTCGTGTACGAGCGTGCCTGCGCCTCGAGCAAGGCCATCACCTGCACCGACGGCAGCTACCACTCGCTCGCCAGACTCTGCGGTGACTACGGCGCGGCCCTGTGCAGCGGGTACCTGTACGGCCACAGCGTCGAGAAGGACCCCGTCGCCGGTGCCAGGTTCATGCGCCGCGAGTGCGAGCTCGACACATGGTCGGGCTGCATGGATCTCCGCATGAGCAGCCAGACCGCGCGGGAGTGCCTCGCGAAGTAGCCGTCCGGCACGCGTCAGATCTGACGCGCACGCTGGTCGAGCCGCGCTCGCAGACCCTGACCATGCGCCGCTGCGAGCGAGGGTGGCCGGCGCGATCGACATCCTGGTCTGCTCGCCGTTCGTGCCGGATCGTCGCTCGCGGCTCCGCGGGGCCGGGGCGCGGGCAGGGCGCGGGCCCTGCCGGCCGGAGTGAGTTCGGCGCTGCCGTCGCTCCCGCCGAGTCGGCGGGATTCAAGGCACGCCGCGAGGCTGCCGATGCGAAGCGCATGTCCGCGATTTCGAGCGCCGGCCGCGCGCCGCCACCGCCGAGCTACGACGCCGCGATGCTGCGCAAGGTGAAGCAGCAGACCGAGCTCGAGGGCGAGGCCACGCTCGCGCTGCTCGACTCGGCGAAGCCGACGCCGCGCGCAGACGGGACGGCATCGATGATCGACGACGTCGCGTGACGCTTTGCGCGGTGGTGACGGCGCCGGTTCAGTCGCTCATCCAATCGAACAGCACGCGTCGCCCCAGCAGGGGCTTCAAGGCGCCGCCCGGCAGTTCGTACATCGGTGTGTGTACGCCCAAGAACTTTGCCTTCACGAGGATGATGGTCGCGCCACCGAGCTCGCCCGCGCGGAGTGCCATGGCGTTCGTGGTGTGGCCGTCCTCGCTCTCGAGCTTCACGATGCCGCCGGCGTGACTCTCGACGCCCTTGAACCACATGCCGGGTTGCGTGCGTAGTCGCAGCTGCACGCGATCGCTCGGCAGATCGTTGCCCTCGATGACGAGGTTGATGCGATCGCCATCGGGCAGGACGTCGTCGAAAGACGAAAGCGAGAGGAAGTGCAGACCTGTGGTCGGTACGAACACCGAAGGTGGGTCTAACGACCCGGGGTTCGTTCCGGGGTCGATGTCCGATGGATCGAGGATCGGCTTGGGCATGGGGTACTCCGTTGCACTTGAGTGCGTCTCGGGCCGCAACCGATCCGGCGGAAATGCTCGGTCGCGAGTCCGGCGCCGACTGCACGCGGGCCGCGCCGTCGCCACTGCAGTACACTGCATCGATGGCCCGCCCGCGCGTCCGACTGCCCCCGATCGCAGCGCTGTGCGCCGCCGCCTGCGGGCCGGTGCCCGACGCCGACACCACCTCGGGCGCGCAGATGATGGCGACCGACGCGACGGATGCGAGCACGACGACGCGCGGCAGCAGCGGGGTCGCAGGCAGCAGCGAGGTCGGCGGTGCGGTGTCGACCGGCTCGGATGCGGCGACGGGCGTGGGCGAGAGCCACGGCGAGGGCGGCGATGGTTCGATCAAGCTCGACCTGCCCGCGCCGCACGCGATGGTCTGTCCAGCGACCGAGCCCGCCACGATCGCACTCGCGATCACCACGCCGGCGGGCTCGTGGGTCGCGACGCAGGCGTGGTGGGCGTGGGAGTGGTGCTGCGTGTCGGACCCGTGGTTGGTGTTGGCGCCGGGCGAGCTCGAGGTGCCAGACACGTACCAGATCACGCCGCCGTATCTGGGCGTGCGGGTGCGCGGGACGTGGGAGCACACCGGCGCGTACGAGGGCTCGTGGCCGGCGGGGTTCGAGTTCGCGGGCGAAGGTGTCGCGGAGGAGATCGAGGGGTCGGTGGTGATCGACACACCGGTCGATCCGGACGATCCCGACGCGAGCGCGACGATGCTGCAGGTGAGCTTCGCGCTCGACGAGTCGCAGTGGCAGATCGTGGGTTCGGTCGCGGCGCCGTACTGCGCCGCGATCGAGGTGCCGGCCTGTCCGTGCGAGTGACGCGGCGGCGCGATCACGCGCCCAGGGGCGTGAACACCGTGTCGGCGACCGGCACGGTCTCGTCCGCGATCGTCAGCGTCGCGTTGCTCAGCACCAGGTTGCCCGCAGACTTGGTGATGCGACCGGCCAGCAGCGCGTCGTAGGCGTCGAGCCGGACCGTGAACGTGGCCGAGGTCTGCGAGGTCTTGTGCAGCCGCACGACCTGGTGGTCGACGAAGCGACCCTCGGGCGCCACCCGCAACATGTCGCCTTGCCAGTCGGACCAGATCACGACGCGATGGCCATAGCCGAGCTCGGCCAACGGCGACGCGACGAAGCCGGGGTCATCGATGGGGGTCGCGTACTGGCCCACGTTCCCCGCGGGACACGACCAGCTCAGTCGCACGCGCGGTAGCGTGGTCGACGGGCCCAGGGTCGCACCGGCGATGCCGAACATGGTCGACATCGGCGCCTGGCCGACGGGCAGGTCCATCACCGACTGCGGTCCGGTGAGCACGCGCCCGTTGGACACCACATCGCCGGCGAAGCCCAGGTGATCGTGCAGGCGCGCGACGTGGAGGTTCTGCGCCGTGCCCCAGTCCTCGACCTCGATGCGACGCAGCCATGCGCGCTCGGGGAAGCGCGCGTTGCCTTCGGCGATCGGTGTCACCCACAACGCCGCGGCATCACCGATGCCGCTCGAGGCCCCGAGCGCGACCAGCTCGAACGTCGCGCTACCGGGCGTGCACGCGGTCGGTGCGGTCTCGAGCTGATCGTACGACATCGACGCGTAGTAGCCGCCGTAGTCGTTTGCGAGCGGGCACTGCACGCCGTCGGCGCTGAGGTTGTAGAGCCGGCCGCCGCTCGCGATCGCCACGTAGTTCACCGTCGACTGGGTGTAGTCACCGCACAGGTAACCCGTCGCCGGCGGGAACACGGCGCGCCACAGCTCCGCGGAGCCGTCGCCGTTGGAGCACATGGTGTCCGCATTCGCGGCTTCGACCGCGTAGGTGGACTCGTCCGCGAACTGCACCACGCCCTCGTAGGTGGCGGGATCGCTGGTCGGGCCGTAGCCCAGGCAGGGTGCGATGACCTCGACGTCGTCGATCCCCGAGCCGCCGTGGGTGCCCGCGAAGCACACGCCGCGGATCGAAGGCAGATCGATCATCGGCACCCAATCGAAGCTGCAGTCACCGGTCACGGGATCTTCGACCGCAGGTTCGCCGGGGTCGATCGGGCCCGGGTCCCAGTCGCTGCCCTTGGGCACCTCGCAGTAGAAACCGGTGCAGCACAGGCTGCCGAGCAGGAAGGCGGACAATCGTGGGATGTTCATCGGGACCTCGGGTCGGCCTCGCGACGATCGCGTGTGGACGACGATCGTTCCTGGTCGGCGATCGGTCCGGCGATGACGGGCGATGGAGGCGTCGTCGACGGCGGCGTACGCGTGCTCGCGAGCGGCCCGGTCGAACGGCTCGTCCGCGGATCGCAGCCCCGCCGGGAGGATGGGTCGTGACCGGCGATGGCTGCTCGATCGGACGGCGCCGCGCTGTGCGTCGCAGCGGTGAACGACAGGGGGTGAGCGCTCGCACGATGCACCGCGCGGAACCTCCACGCGCGTGTCGGCACGCTCCGCACCATGCTCGTCGGACTTCGCTCCCACTGCTTCGCCGCGCTGGCGTTGACCATCGCAGCGTGCTCCAACCACGACGGCGCCGCGAAACGCAGCGAGGCTGCACCGGCGTCGATTGCCCCGCCGCGCGACGGCGTGCAGAGGTCCGCACCCGCGGACGAGCGACCGTCGCGCCCGCAGGCCGGTGCGACCCCGACGACCGCTCCGATCGTTCCAGTCGCTCCCGCCGCGGTCGCGCCGATCCAGTCGCCGCCGGCCGCGGCGAGCGGCGCCGCGGCAACGCCGATCAAGACCCGCGCCGAGCTCGTCCGTCGCATCGAGGTCGCCGCGAAGGCGCGCGACTTCGAGGGTCTGGCTGCGCTGATGGACGGAGAGTTCTACGACGTCGGCGACGACGATGCGCCGACCCGCGCCGACGCGATCGCACGCTGGCGCGCGCAGCCACAGATCGTGGACCGCCTCGTGAAGCGCATCGCCGAGCCTTGTGCGGCCTATGGCGAGGACGACAGCGCATGGGTGTGCCCGTCGTCGCTCGCCCGCGCCGAGGAGTTCGGCAACGCCGAGCGCGTCATGCTCTCGCGGGACGAGGCGACCGGCACGTGGCACTGGGTCGGCTTCGTCAGCGAGCCACAGGCGGGGGGCACCGCCGCGACCCCGTCCGCGGCGCCCTCCGTCCGCGGGACCGACGACGGCCCCGCGCCGGGCAACTGTGCCGGCGCGTGCGAGCTCATGCGCAGCTGCGGCGAAGGCAGCGCGACCGGCAAGTCGCCCGCCGAGCTGCAGGCCGATTGCGCGAAGGACTGTCAGCTCGCGGTCGGCCGCGCGTGGGACTCGTACGATTGCTGGGGTCGACAGCGCAATTGCGAGGCGCGGCAGCAGTGTTCCGTGGGCGATGACGCAATCGACTGAGCTGGCGCGCCATCGGCCCGACCGCGCTGGTGCGGCCGAGCCGACGTCGATCCGAGGTGCAGCGCCCGTCACCCCGGCAACAGGCAGTCGGCGACGCACGCCTCGAACACCAGGGTGCACATCGCGGCCTCGGTCAGAAACCACATGATGTCGTCCTTGGCGCCCGGCGGAATCGCGGCGATGCACGCGTCGAGTTCGTTCTTGCACCTCTGCGCGCACGAGGGGTCCGCGGCGGCACACGAGTCCGCACTGCCCGTCACCAGGTCGTTGAACTGCTGCATGCGGTCGTCGAGGGTGCCGGCCGGCAGGTCCTTGCGCGCGAGGTCCGCGAGCAGCGGTCGCGAGGAATCGAACAACTGCTCGATCGCGGGGTACTTGGACGCGGCGTTGCGAAGCTCCTTCGAGGCCAGCGTCTGCTTGAGCGCCTTCGCCTTCGCCTTCACCTGCTTCACCGTTGCCTTGTGCGCCTTCGCGCTGGCTGGCTCGGCGTCCGCCGCCGCTTGCGCAGCGAGCGAGCCGAGGAAGAGGGTTCCGACGAGCGAGGCACTGATCAACGTGATACGAGACATGAGATCGACTCCGAAGCGTCATCGATGGTGCAGCCAAGCGCAGGGTGACGCCGACCCTCGGCCTGCCGCGGGGCGCTGCAAGCGGCCCCGCGGTCTACCCCTGGACGACGATGCGGCGATCGATGACGCGCTTCGACGTCAGCCCGCCACCCTCGGCGAGCACCCGCTCGAACGAGCGCGCGAGGCACCGCAAGGGCCCTCGGGCGGGCGTTCGGCGCGGTCGTGCGACGGTCCCTCGGCGAGCGCGCGGTCTCACGAGCCGGCGCGGTGCGCCACGACCGTGATCACGACGTTGCCCTTCTTGTGCCCGTGCTCGACGTAGCGGTGGGCCTCGACGATCTGCTCGAGCGGATAGCAGCGATCGATCACCGCGCGCAGACGGCCCTCGTCGATGATCCGGCGCAGGCGCAGCAGGCCCTCGGCGTCCTCGGGTGGGTGTTCGCCGGTGGCGATGCGCTTGCCGCTGGTGCGCGCGGCCCAGCGCATGGCGACGGTTCGCACCGGCGAGGTGACGTCGAGGTAGAAGCCGCCGGGGCGCAGCGCGGCCATGCAGTCGGAGAACGCGGCCTTGGGCACTGCGACGAAGACCACGTCGTAGATTGCTCCGGCGGCGGCGAAGTTCTCCTTGGTGTAGTCGATCACCCGATCGGCGCCGAGCGAGCGTACCAGCTCGAGGTTGGCATTGCTGCACACGCCGGTGACCTCGGCGCCGAGGACCTTCGCGAGCTGGACCGCGTAGCTGCCGACGCTGCCCGAGGCGCCGTACACCAGCACGCGCTGGCCGGGCTGGAGCTGGGCCTTGTCGAGGAAGTGCAGCGCCGCGCGGGCGCCGATCGGCACCGCGGCGGCTTGCTCGAAGCTCATCGTCTCGGGCATGGGCGCGATCACGCCGGTTTGCGGCAGGCACACCGTCTCGGCATAGCCCCCGCCGTGCATCAGTGTCGCCGCGAACACGCGATCGCCGACCGCGAAGCGGGTCACGGCCCTGCCGATGGCCTCGATCACGCCCGCGACCTCGCCGCCGAGGATCGATCGACGCGGTCGGAACACGCCGAGCGCGAGCCGAGCCGGGATCCAGTACGACAGCGGCACCGTGAAGCTGCGGCAGCGGAAGTCCGCCACCGAAACGGTGGTCGCGTGCACGCGGATCGCGACCTCGTCGTCGCGCGGCACCGGCACCGGCACCTCGGCGAGGTGCAGCACCTCGGGCGGACCGTAGCGCTCGTAGACCGCGGCACGCATGGTTGCCGTGTACCACGGCGGTTGCGCGCGGCCCGGTGCTACGTCGACGTGGGTGCGCGGGCGCGGCAGCAGAAGTTGCCGCAGCGCGATCGCGGCGTCGCTGGCTTCCCCCGGCCCGGCTTTCGTGCCCAAGATGTGCCGCAGATGGCCTCTGCACTCTCGCCCTCGTTGCGGGCTGCGCTCGACGCCGCGCTCGCGATCCCGACGCCACAGCTGCTGCATCAGCAGGCGCCCGCGATGCAGTTTCCCGGGCTGCGCGTGTCGATCTCGCCGCGTGTCGATCCGGCGCAGGGCGACGCGTTGGAGGCGGTCTTCGGCGAGATCGGCTGGCCCGACGACATCCCGCTGCCGGCGACTCTGACCCCGGCGCAGCGCGAGGTCGCGGTGGCGGTGTCCGAGCGCTGCCTCGATCTGCGCAACATCGCGATCCCGCGGCTGCCCGCACGCCGACGTCGCTGGCTCGGGCTCGATCCGCCCACGGCGCTCGAACGACCGCCGCGCACGGCGATCGCCGGTGCGCCGGCCGGCGCGCCGCTGTGGCACGTGCTGCTGCTCGCGCAGCAGGGCGAGCTGCCGGGCGACGCGCAGACGATCCGCGATGCCGAGCTTGCGGCCATGTCGCCGAGCGAGCGCTTGCCGGTGCTGGCCGAGCTCGCGCTCGGTGCCTACGGCCTGGGCGAGACCACCACCGCGGAGGCGCTCGCGATCGGCAGCGAGGCAGCGGCGTGGGCCCGCGAGTACGCCGCCTACGTCGTGGCGCTGTGGGCGGATCCGTCGGCATCCATCGAGCTCGAGTCGCCGTCGCCGTCGGCATCGGCGAAGTGGCTGGCGACCGTCGCGTTCGCGCGCGCGGGCACGGCCATCGATCCGGCGCACGCGTCGTTGCTGCAGCTGGCGACGCGCTCGGAGGCCGCGCTCGCCGTCAGTTGCGCGGCCGTGGCTGCGCTGCCGGCCGATCGTCGCGTGGACGCGGTGCTCGCCGCGATCGGCGACGGCTTCGCCAACGACCGCGTCGCGCTCGCGCTCGCGATGCTGCCGGCGGTGCCCAGCGTGCGCCTGCTCGACGCCTGCTTCGACGCGCTGGCCGACGAGGAGCTGACGCTGCCGCGGCCACCTTTGTACGAGCGCCTGCGCCAGGCAGCTGCTGGCGACGTGGTGCTCGCGGCGACCGTGGCCGCGCGCCTGGCCGCGCTGCCGCCGACGCCGCGGTTGGTCTGTGGCGAGCTGGTCGCGCCGACCCACGCCTCGCAGCTGAGCCCGCTGCAGGCCGAGCAGGTCGCGCTGTGTGCCCATCACATCCAGGGCTGCGGCACCGACTGGGTGAACGACGAGGAGATCGGCTACCTCGAGCTGTTCGGCATCTTCGACGACCAGGGCGTGCGCCGCTTCGACGCCGCCGTGCTCATGGGCGAGGACGGTGCGGTGTTCGTCGCGGGCACGACCCAGAGCGTCGCCGTGCTGTGCCAGTACCGGCTCAGCTGCGGCGACGCGGCGCTGAAGGACGGGTTGATGGTCGCGATGCAGGACCGACCGCGCCGCTGATCGGCCGCGCGCGCGACGGTTGCGATCGCGCGCGGCTCAGGTGCCGTCGTGCTGCCACGGCGCGAACGCGCTGGGCCACCAGCGCTTCCAGCGATCTTCGAGCGCGGCGAAGGCCGCGTCCGACAGGCCGTAGGTGGTGAGGATCACCTGCGTCGATCCGGCGGGGCGCTTGGCGTCGGGGCTGCGGTCGATGATCACGAGCAAGCCATCGCCCCAGGCATCGACCGTGACGCCGATCTGGTGACGGCCGCGGTGCCACAGCGTGCCCACGAGCTCGTCGCCGGTGGGCGCGGCCACGCGCACGGCAGCGCCCGGCGTGCGCAGCTGCAGCGGCAGGCCCAGGGCCGCGGCTGCGAGCGCGCCGGCCTTGGGCGCGCCGGAGAAGTACAGCGTGCGACGGGACGCGCGGCGGTGCCGGGCGAACGCAAAAGCCAGCTGGTTGAAGAAGGCGATCCAACCCTGGACCTCGTCGTCGAACACGTCGTCCCAGTCGGTGATGGTTGCGGGTGCCGGCCGCACCATGCGGACGATGCAATCCGTGCCGCGCGCCTCCAGCGTCACGCGATCCGAGCGGCCGCCGAACGTGATCGTGTGCGTGGCATCGTCCGCGCTCGCGTGGTCCTTGAAGATGTACTCGATCTCGTCGCCGAGCGAGTCGGTGTCCCAGCCGAACCACTGCTGGATCTGCTCGGGGTCTCGCAGTGCGCGCCAGACCTCGTCTGCGGGCGCGCTGATGGTGAGCTCGACGATGGGGCGATCGAACATGGGATTGTCTGTGCTGCTCATGGCGGGTCTCACTGTTTCGTGGGGCTGGTCTTGTCCGCGACGGCGGGATGCGTCGCGGCGAGGAGACGATAGCGACGGGCGCCGCGGCGGGGCGGGTGTGCGCGCGCGAGTTCGGTGACGGCGTCCGCGAGTTCGGCGGCGAAGGCGTCGAACTCGTCGGGCGTGGCGAAGGCGACGTCGGCCTCGACCGTGACGGTGAGCAGGCGCTTGCCGTGCTCGTCCGCGAGCGCGCGCATGCGCGTCACCTCGCGCACGACCTCGGCCGCGGTGCGCACCAGGTGCTCGGCGGCGAAGCGATCCTGCACGTCGACCTCGCGCGGCACCGGTGCGCCGACCAGCGAGGGGTCGAGCACGAACGCGTCCGCGCGCGCGACCAGGATCCGCTCGGTGCAGCCGCGCTTGCGACGGGTCTCGACCAGGCGAACCAGCCCCGCCGCTTCGAGCGCGCGCAGGTGGTACGCGAGCTTCTGTCGCGGCACGTCCATCACGGTCGCGAGCGAGGCCGCCGAGCCCGGCTCGCGCAGGTGCTCGAGCAGCTGCCGCCGGATCGGCGTCAGCGCGGCGCGGGCCTGCGCGCCGTCGGCGACCAGCGCGATCGCGGCGTCACTCATGCCCCTGGTCTAGAATAGAAAAGAAAACTTGTCAAATGAGTGGGGTCACGTCCGCAAGGGCCCTGGGGGGCGAGCCGCGGTCATTTCGGTGCCGACGTCGTCACCGACACCTCGGCGCCCGCGGGCGAGGGTTCAGACGCGGAACGGGACCGCGGTCGGGCACATCGACCGCCGCGTCCGAGCAGATCGGCCCGCGAACGCGAGGCGCCCGCGATCGTCACGCGGGCCCGGTCACATCCCGATACCGCCGCGTCAACGGGGAGCACCGGCTCTCGGTCGGCGCCAAGGACAGCCATGCCTCGGGCCTTCTCACGTCGCTCCATTCTCGTCACGACCGCCGGCCTCCCCGCGCTCGCCGTCGGCACCTCGATCTTCGGCCGCTCGAGCGACGCCGCGGGCGCTCCGCTCCAACTCCCGCCGGGCAAAGGCCCCGCACTGCCGACGCAAGGCGGCAGACCGACGCCGTCGGTGACGCTGAAGCCGCGGCAGTTCCTCGAGCAGAAGCTCCGCGAAACGATCAGTGAGTGCGCCGTGCCGGCACTCGCTGCCGTGCTCGTGCGCGACCGCGGCGACATCGTCGTCAGCGCGCAGCAGGGCGTGCGCAAGCTCGGTGCCTCGGGCGAGGCAAACCAGGTCCAGCCGACCGACAAATTCAACCTCGGCTCGGTCAGCAAGGTGTTCACCGGCAACCTGATCGGCAAGCTCATCCAAGACGGCGTGGGCGGGTTGGGTTGGACCAGCAGGATCGCGGACGTGTACGCGAGCATCTGGGACAACCCTCTGTCGCGCGACGGCTACAAAGACGTGACGGTCGAGCAGTTGATCGCACACACGTCGGGCATGCCGTACGCGCCGGCGAGCGATGACGTCGACGACTTCGAGAAGTACACCGCCGACGACATGACGAAGACGAAGCTGCGCGCTCGTCGACGCCTCTACATCAAGAACGCGGTGCTCGACAAGCCGGAGTACTCACCGCCCAACAGCGGTTTCGTGTACAGCGGTGGCGGGATCATCGCCGCGTCGATGTTCGAGTACAAGACCGGATCGACCTACGAAGATCTGCTGAAGGAGCACATCTTCGATCCGCTCGGCATGAGCGACTCGGCGACGGGCCGCACCGCGAAGGCGAATCTCGACGGTCCGTGGCAGCACGCGTGGGATCCCGCGGCCATGAAGTCGTCGCCGGACCCGCGCACGCACATGACGGCGTTCGACTGGCACTGCCGCGCACCGGTCGGTGGGGTGTGCATGTCGGCGGCAGACATGGGCAAGTTCATCCGCGAGCAGGTGCGCGACGACCCGAAGCTGTTCAGCAAGAGCACGCGCGAGATGCTGCAGACGCACCGCGTCTCCGCCGCGTCCGAGACTCTGCGCGGGGGCTGGGTGTCGTCCAACCCCGGATCGGAAAATGCCGTGCTCTGGCACACGGGCGACATCGAGGTCGCCTACGCCAGCTTGGTGGTGAACCTCGCCGAGAGGACCGGCTCGGCCGCGATGAGCAACACCAACTCCGCGTTCTCCGGCCCCGCGGCCGCCGAGATGATCGAGGTCACGCGTGCGATGCACGACAACTGGGACACCTTGTTCGGCTCCGGCAGCCCTGCGCTCGTCGAGTGCGTGCATCCGATGCCGGCAGTCGCACGCGCCGGCAACAAGCTGTGGTTCTTCGCGCGGACGCACGAGGGCAAGGTGCACCGCAGGCGCTCGAAGGACGCCGGTACCTCGTGGGAGGCGGTGGGCGACTTCGGCGCGGTCACGATGAACTCGGGCCTCGCGGCGGATGCCTCGTCGGACGGCAAGCACATCTACATGGTCGGGCGTGGACTCGACAATCGCATGTGGTTCTGCTCCTCCCACGATGCGGGCGCGACCTGGCAGGGCTCGACGCCCATCGAGGCGGGCGTGTTCATCACCGGCCCCGCAGTGGTGGTCGACGCCACCGGCCAGAAGGTCCGCGTGTTCGGCATCGGCAACGATCGCAAGATGTGGCGCGCGCACACCGACGACGGCGGCAAGACGTGGATCGGCTGGTCGCCCATCGGCGCAGGTGTCTTCACGTCGGCGCCCGCGGCTGCGGCATCGTCCGATGGCAAGGTGATCCACGTCTTCGGCCGCGGCGACGACATGCGTTGCTGGCGGAACGTGTCGACCGACGGCGGCGAGACGTTCGAGCCGCACTGGTCGCCGATCGGCAAGGGTATCTTCACGTCGTCGCTCGCGGCGTGTGCATCGAGCGACGGCGAGACGGTCCATGTGCTCGGGCGCGGCACGGATCGCGCGATGTGGCGCAATGCCAGCAGCGACAAGGGTGGCACGTGGAAGCCGCACTGGCTGGCGATCGAAGGCGGGGTGTTCTCGTCGGCACCGGCCCTGGCATGCTCGGACAACGCGCTCGAGCTCCACGTACTGGGCTTCGGTACGGACTTCCGCGTGTACGGCACTCGCTCGGGCTCGGGTGCGGTGGACTGGGCCAAGTGGACGAGCAAGGGGCCGCAGGTCTTCCTCTGATCTGCGGTGATCTCGATGGGGCGCCACGGCGCCCGCGAAGACTCGTGCGTTTCGGTCGCGCCGAGTGAAGCTCTCTCGCAGGGCGAGCGTCGCTCGGTCGATGACGAGGCATCGATGCACGAGCCTGCTCCTGCTCGTCGTCGCGAGCGTCGGCTGCCGTACACCCGGGACGGTCGCGGCCTCGCTGGTGCGCCGGCCCGATGTCGGTGCAGCCACGGGCCACGATCGATGCAGCAACCGCGATCCGACGCTGCGGCCGTTGCTCGTCGAGTGGCCGCTCACAGACCGCGCCGAGCTCGAGGCGCTCGCGCAGCGACAGGTCGTCGCGGTGCGCTACGAGGGGTGCCGCATGGAGGTCATCGCGGGGTGCAGAGTCCCAGGTGCGTACAACTTCGTCGCGACCTCGCCCAAGCGCGACACGGTGCACATCGGGGGCCTCGACGCGCTGTACGCCGAGGTGCCACTGGGGGCCGCGTCGCTCGCGGGGGCCGTCGACCGCGAGCACGCGCTGGAGGTCGACCTCGTGGTCGTCGGCCGGGCGCAGGCCGATCGCACGAGCTACGAGGTCGGAGACCTCGAGGGGAGCTGCGAGGGGGCGACCCACGTCGTCTCGGCGATCACGCGCGGTGCGTTCACCGTGCGGTCGCGCGCGCGTGCCGAGGTCTTTGCCCACGGGTCCTCCCGGGTCGTGCACGCTGGAATCGGCTCGCTGCACGACACCGCGGTGCTCAGTCGCGACGGCGACGTCGCCGCGCTGCGAACACAGAGTGCGGTCTCGGGCCGCGCGCTCGCGTGCGACGCACCGATCCGCGCCGACCTCTCGCCGATCGAGTCACCACCACGGTGCGCGCCCGCATCGAGGAGCGTCGGTCGTTCTCGGGTCCACCCGCGAGCGTCCGCTCGCGCCGGCTCGCGGTCGCGTCGAGCGGTGCCTTCACGCTCGGTGGCCTGTCGCTGCTCGGCGGCGTGCTCGGCATCGCGTTGTACGGAATGGGGCCGGGCGTCGAGCGGCGCGTCGGTGTGGGCTTGATGGCCGGTGGATTTCCCGCCGCGTCGGTGTTGCTCGCCACCGGGGGCGTGTTGCAGTGGCGCAGCGAGCGGTCGCCTCGCGAGTGGCGATGGCGGGCGTCGATCGTGCCGGCCGCGCGCGGCGCCGCGTTGTCGCTCGCCGGCCGGTTCTGATCGCGATCGGGGTCGTCGGGTGGTGATGCGATGATGTTCGAGCAGAGGCTCGGGCCCGCGAGCGTGGGCCATGTCGGCTGCACGAGCGACGCTCGCGAGCTGTGGCCGGCCCGCGGGCCACCGGCACGGGCCCCGGCGCCCTGCCGCGGCGGTTCTGCGTCCGCACGGGGAACCCGGGCCCGCCGCGGGTGTCGAACGCCCACCGGATGCCAGCCCGACCGCTGACCCGCCGTTCGTTCGCCGCGTCTGCGCTCGGGCTGCTCGCGGGCTGCGGCGGGCCGCGCATCGAGCTCGGGGGCATGCGCAAGCGCGGCGAGCCCATCACCTGGCACCGCGCTGCACTCGAGTCCGAGACGGGCCTGGGGCCCATCGACCAGATCGCCGCGGGCGATCGCTGGGCCTACGGGCCCGAGGGCTTCGAACCGTTGCCGGTGGCGGTGCCCGGCGACTGGTTGTGGTCGCAGCACGAGGAGCCCCAGGGTGTCGGTGGCTTCCTGCTCGGCGCACCGACCCGCGCCGAGCCGCCGCGCACGACGATCATCCTCGTCGCGCTGGGCGAGCTCGACGGGCTCGTGCCGGGCACTGACACCTTGCGCGACTACCTCGAACGCTTCTTCGGCCTGCCGGTGGAGATCGCCGAGCCGTTGTCCTTGCCGTCCGAGCAACTCGACGCACGCGAGCACGGTGGCCACCGCCAGCTCCGCGCGGGGCGGATCCTCGACGAGCTCGAGCCGCGCTTGCCCGAGCACGCCTACTGCATGCTCGCGGTCACGCGCGACGATCTCTACCCCGGCCCTGGCTGGAACTTCGTCTTCGGTCAGGCGCGCCTGCACGCCCGCGTGGGCGTGCAGAGCCTGCTGCGCTACGACCCGGCGTTCGAGGGTCGCACCGACGCGCCCGCCGGCATCGCGCGACGACGCGGGCTCGCGGTGGTCTCCCACGAGGTCGGGCACATGTTCGGCATCAGCCACTGCGTGCACCACCGCTGCGTGATGAACGGCTTCAACAACCTGCTCGAGCTCGACCGCACGCCGATGCACCTGTGTCGCGTGTGCCTGCGCAAGCTGCAGCTGGTGGTGCCGGGGTTGGACCTGGTCGCGCGCTACGAACGGCTGCGCGAGCACTACCTGCGCGACGCCATGCTGGTCGAGGCGGCGTGGGTGCAGGCGCGCCTGGCCGCGCGCGTGGGCTGAACGCGGCGGCGCGCCGCGCTAGGATGGTCTCGCCCGTGATGCCCACGTCGCCGCCGCCCGATGGATGCGAGCCCGACCCCGTGCCCGCGGGTACGCGAGCGACCGCGCGCGTGCTGGTGCTGGGTCCGAACCGCGGCTTGCTGCTGTTGCGAGCCTACGAGGAGCACAGCGACGCGAGCTGGTGGGTGACGCCCGGCGGCGCCCTCGAGCACGGCGAGAGCTTCGAGCAGGCGGCGCGTCGAGAGTTGTACGAAGAGACCGGTCTCGACGCCGTGATCGGCCCGTGGGTGTGGACCCGCCGGCACGTCTACGAGACGGGTGGACGGCGCCACGATCAGTACGAGCGCTTCTTCGTGGCGCGCGTCACCACCGAGCACGTCGCGCCGGTACGCCCGGATACGTATGTCCGCGAGCATCGCTGGTGGAGTCTCGACGCCCTGGTGCGCTCGACCGAGGTGTTCGCGCCCCGTCGACTCGCGGCGCTGTGGCTCCCGATCGCGCGGGGCGAGTTGCCCGAGTGGCCGTTCGACTGCGGGGTCTGAGGCGCGAGCTCGCGGTCCTGCACCACGCTCGGCCCGAGCGCGATTGCCTTGCGCGGCCCGGTCGGGCGATGCTCCCGCGGAGCGCGAGCACACCGTGATGGTTCTCGGTGTGGTGGTCGCGGTCGGGAACCTCGTCGCCACACGGCGCGTGTGTGCGAGAGCCAAGGGCGCGATGGCGCCACGGATCGATGCCAATGCCCCGTCGTCGGATCGTCGTCGTTTCGCTGGTGATCACCGTGATCGCCGCATTGCTTCTGTGGTGGCGTGCGCGCGCACCTGAGGACGTCGCTGGCGATGCGAAGTTGGCGCGCGCGGGGGTCGAGCCCGCGGGCAAAGGCGGCGCGCGGCCGCTGGGCGCGCCGGTCGAGGGCGACGGCGCGGCGGTGTCACGGCTGCCGTGGAACCGCCCGCCGACCTCGATCTCCGGGCGCGTGGTCGACCAGGCCGGCAAGCCGATCGCCGGCGCGCAGGTGTGTGCGACGCTCCGCGCCGACGCGCTGCCCAGCGCGCTCGATCGAGATCCGCGCTGCACGAAGGCCGGTGGCGACGGCAAGTACGTGCTCACCGGTCTGCCACCGCTGAAGGTCGCGATCTCGGCGGGCGCGCCGAGCTACCAGCCTGGTCGCTACGACGGTCCGGGGAAGTTCGACGAGGTCGATCTGCGCGCGGGTGAAGCGAAGCAGGGCATCGACATCATGCTCGAGGCCGGCGGCGTGCTGGTTCGTGGCGTGGTCAAGGACCTCGCCGGCGGCGTGATCGAAGGCGCGAGCGTGCGTGGGTATCGCGGCTGGGGCTGGGACGCGCAGACCTCGTTCGGCACCAGCAACGAACGTGGCGAGTTCGAGCTGTGGGTCGCGCCCGGGGAGCTGAACGTCACGGCGCACGCGGAGGGCTACGCCCAGGGCAACAAGTCGGGCGCCGCGCCCGGCTACACCTTCGAGGTGCTGTTGACGCCCGAGTCGGTGCTCGAGGGTCGGGTCGTGCGCGCAGACGACCGCAAGCCGGTCGCGGACGCGTACGTGACGTTGGAGTCGTGGGGCTGGGCCGAGCACGGCACGTACACCGACGCCGACGGCGTCTTCCGTCTGGGCGGGCTCGAGCCCGGGCGCTACAAACCCATCGCACGCACCGCGGAGAGCTACGGCCAGATCGCCGAGAGCGTGCGGCTGGGCCTGGGCCAGAGCGTCGCCGACATCGAGATCGCCGTGCACCCGATGGCGGCGCTGCGCGGCCACATCGTGGTCGCGGGCGAAAAAGCGACTCCGTGCGAGCACGGCTCGCTGAGCGTGCGCGGCAAGGTCTCGCAGCAGCAGCGCTGGGAGCAGGTCGGGCCCGAGGGCGAGATCGAGGTCGCCGCGCTCGAGCCGGACACCTACACCATCTCGGTCCACTGCGACGGCTACGTCGCGCAGTCCTCGTACCCCGAGGTCGTGATCGCCGACGCCAGCGTCGAGGGCCAGATCTGGCAGGTCGAGCAGGGCCTGGTGCTGCGCGGGCGCGTGGTCGACCAGGAGGATCGGCCCATCGCGCACGCATCGATCGTCGCGCGTCCGGTCGCCGCGGGCGCGCGCGAGCAGCAGACCTTCGGCTGGGGCGAGAAGACCGATCAGGACGGTCGCTTCGAGGCCAAGGGACTGCTGGCGGGTCAGTACGAGCTGACGGCCGAGCACGAGGACTACGTCACGCCCGACACGCGCCCGAAGATCACGCTCGAAGCCGGCAGCCCGTCCGACGTGCACACGATCGTGCTCGAGGCCGGCGGCACCCTGACCGGCCTCGTGGTCGACGCCGACAAGCGGCCGGTGCCCGGCGCGACGGTGCGCGTGGTCGGCAAGGTCCGGTGGGGTGGCGGCGAGGGCCGCACCCGCGACGACGGCAGCTTCACGATCGAGGCCGTGCGGCCGGGCGAGCACCGCGTCGTGGCGCAGGAGGGCTGGTCCAACGAGATGCGCGCGCCGGGCACCACCGACGACGACGTGCAGGGCGTGCCGGTGCAGGTGCGCGCGGGCGAGACCACCGAGGTCCAGCTCGTGGTCGAGCAGCAGTTCGGCACGATCAAAGGCCGGGTCGTCGACGCCGACGGCGCACCGGTCGACGACGCGTTCGTGCAGAGCACGCGCGAGAGCGACAGCGCCGCGGCCAACGCCAACAGCGCCCGCGCGAGCGTGCGCTGGAGCTCGTGGACCCGCGAGCCGTCGCTGACGGAGCAAGACGGCAGCTTCAGCATCGACCGGCTCGAGCTCGGCACACACACCGTGATGGCGATGCGCAAGGGCGGCGGCGAGGGCGTGGTCGAGCACGTCGCGACCGGCGAGAGCGGCGTGGTCATCCGGCTCGAGTCGGGCGGCAGCATCGCCGGCAGCGTCGCGCTGTCGTCCGGCGGCGCGCCGCGGCGCTTCAGCATCACGCTCGAGGATCGCAGCCAGGGTCTGTGGCGCAACGAGGACTTCTTCGAGACCAAGGGCGGGTTCCGCTTCGCCGACCTGCCCGCGGGCAAGTACACCGTCGGCGTGTCGGCGGCCGAAGGCTCGGCCGACACGACGGTGGAGCTGTCCGCCGGCGCGGACAGAAGCGGCGTCGCGCTGGTGTTGACGCCCAAGGTCGACGTCACCGGCACCATCGTCGATGTCGCGACCGGCGAGCCGGTGCCGGGCATGAAGGTCGCGATCGCCGCGCGCAAGAGCGGCATGTTCTCGTTCAGCTTCGAGAGCGGCGGTGGCCAGGAGGACGTCTCCGACGAGAGCGGTCGATTCAAGGTCACCGCCGCGCCCGCGGGCGCCGTGCGCATCTCGGTCATGCCGCGCAACTTCATGACCAGCGACGAAGAACACTACGGTTGGCAGAACATCTCCCGCACGATTCCGGCCGACCAGCCCAGCGTCGACGTGGGCTCGCTGCCGCTCGCGAAATCCCGCGCGAAGAGGGGCGACCGCGGCGGTGACTTCGGCATCACCCTCAAGGAGGGCGCCCCCGACGCCGAGGACGACGAAGTCCCGCTCGAGATCGCCGTCATCCGCCCCGGGAGTCCCGCGGCGAACTCCGAGCTGAAGGTCGGCGACGTGCTGGTCGAGGTCGACGGACAGGACGTCCGCGGCTCGAACAAGTACCTCTACGAGGGGCTCACCCACGTGCGCCCGGGCCAGAAGGTCACGTTCGGCACCGACCGCGGCGCCAAGGTCACCTTGGTCGCGGGCAAGCCGATCTGAGAACCGTTCCCGCGATCACCGGGTGCGGCGGAACGTCAGGTTGATGCGCGCGCGCCCGGTGCGAGCGTGGCAGTCATCGGGCACCGGCCGCACGCCGTGGAAGCGGTGCCGCGAGGGGCCGCCCCACACGACCACGTCGCCGTGCGCGAGCGGGTACGCGATGGTTCGATCGCTGCGCTCGGCGCCGCCCCACAGGAAGGTCGCGCCGATGCCGAGCGACACCGACACGATCGGCGCCACGCCGTCGCGCTCGTCGAGGTCTTGGTGCAGCGACAGCTTGCTGCCGGGCACGTAGCGGTTGACCAGGCACGCGTCGGGTTCGTAGTCGGCGAAGTCGAGCTCGGCCGCGGCCTCGCGCGCGAGCGCGGCGAAGATCGCAGGCATCGGCGGCCACGCTCGGCCGCTGTCGGGGTCCACCTCGCGGTAGCGGTAGCCACCGGTGTCGCTGGTCCAACCCCGCGCGCCGCAGTTGGTCATCGCGACCGACATGCGGTGGCCGCCGGGTGTGACGAGGTGGCGAAACGGTGCTGCGCTCGTGATGGCCTCGACCGCGTCGAGCAGCGCGTCGGCGCGCGCGCGGGCGAAGCCACGCAGGATCGCAGCCCCTGGCCCGAGCGGCTGTCGGCTCGCCTCGTGCGACGCGAACAGCTCGAGCGTCATCGCGGCCAGAGCGTATCGCGGCGAGGACGGCCATGTCCGCACCGGGTCGTGCTGCCGCGGCGCGGGCCGATCCGCGAGGCCGGCGCGCCCGTGCGCGCGGGTGGGCCGCGCGTGCGAGACTGCGGCAGCGTGACCCGACTGCTGCACCCACGATTCGTCCGCGCCAACCGCTACCACCCGGATTGGGTGCTCGCGCGCGGGGCCGGTGGCGCCAACGCGCTGTGGCTCACCGAGTGGCTCGCGGAGTCGCTCGGCCTGCGAGCGGGCATGCGCGTGCTCGACCGCGGGTGTGGCAAGGCCGCCTCGTCGGTGTTCCTGCGCCGCGAATTCGGCGTCGAGGTGTGGGCCGCCGATCTGTGGTTCGACGCCGAGCAGAATCGTGCGTGCGCCGAGGATGCCGGGGTCGGCGATGGCGTGCACGCGGTGCACGCCGATGCCCGCGCGTTGCCGTTCGAGCCCGGGTTCTTCGACGCGATCGTCTCGATCGATTCCTACCAGTACTACGGCACGGACGATCTCTACACCCATTGCATCGCGCGGCTGCTCGCACCTGGCGGCGTGCTCGCGATCGCCGGCGCGGGTCTCACGCGCGAGTTCGAGGGCGAGGTCCCGGCGGCGCTGCAGGACTGGTGGGAGCCGAGCCTGTGCTGCCTGCATTCGGCGGCGTGGTGGCAGCAGCACTGGCGACGCAGCGGCGCGCTGGACGTGCTGTGCTCCGACACCCTGCCCGACGCGTGGCAGCTGTGGCTGCAGTGGCAACGGGAGATCGCGCCGGACAACCAGGCGGAGATCGATGCGCTCGTGCGCGACGCCGGCGCGTGGCTCACCTACGTGCGGACGATCGCGCGGCGACGCGAGGGCGTGCAGCTCGATCCACTGCCGACCTCGATCGCGACCCGCTACCAGCGCATGCCGCTGCTGCGCGACGGGTAGCCGCGGTCTTGCGGCATCAGCGGCAGAGATCGCCACGGTCGGTCATGCCGCCGCCGTCGATCACGAAGGCCTTGGGGATCGTGGGCGCAGCGGTGGCCGTCGCCGGCGGTGGCGTGGGCGCGGGCGCGGCCGTGGGCTCGGGCGTCGCCGCGGGTTCGGCGTTCTCCCAGCCGCCGTCGTCCTCGCCCCAGTCGTCGCCGCCCTCGTCGCCGCCGTCGGTGTCGTTGCCGGTGGTGCTCGGGCCGCTGCCACCGCTGCCGCCACCGTCGCCGCCGTCGTCCGGTTGCGTGCGTGCGAACGGCGGCTGCAGATCACGGGTCTTGTAGTGGATCACGACCTGGTTCTGCTTCTTGCCGGCGGGCGCGACGATGCGGGTGCGCGCCGGCAGCACCGCGTCGGCGTGGCGCTCGAGCTCTTCGTGCTCGAGCGTCCACAGCAGCGTGCCCTTGCCGCCGTCGGGCTTGCGCTGCCACAGCTTGCCGCCGACGTAGATCCAGCCGTCGCCCTGCTTGCGAAAGTGCAGCGATTCGACGTAGCGATCGTTGGCCACGACCAGCGCTTCGTAGCCGCCGGCGGTGTCCCAGCCCTGCGAGAGGGTCTCGCGCGGCTCGGACAACAGCGGCGCGCCGCCGAGCACGAGCGCGACCAGATCGTCGAGGTCGAACGCGATGCCCAGCAGCGCCTCGATCGCGCACGACGACGGTGGGCCGTGGTAGAAGCCGGCCGGGAACGCGTCGAGCTTGTAGCGCAGCGCGTAGCCGACCTCGGTCGCGGCGAGCGTGACGAGCTCGTTGCCGGAGACCTGCACGCTGCCGCGGAAGCGATCGGGCGCCTGGGCCAGGAACGCGAGGTTGCCCCGCATCACGCGGTTGGCCACGACCTTGGCGTCGGGCACGGCGACCGCATCGAGCTGCGGGCGCGCGAGCGCGAGCAGGTCCTGCGCGCGTGGGCCCTGGCCCGGGGCGTAGGGCGCGCTGATGCGCTTGTGGCCGCAGGAGCTCGCGACGAGGAGCCACAACAGCGCGACCGATGGCAGCGAGATCCCGCGACGCACCGGCAGACCGTACCACCTGTCGCGTCATCGGGCACGGGCGCGCGGTCCCACGCGGGATCGATGCTCGATCGATCCGTCGCGGGGTGCCGACGCGCCCGCGCCCCCGGAGCGAACTTGGCCGGGTTCAGCTGGCGTCGCTGGTCGGGCTGGCGATCCGCAGCGTGGTCTCGCCCTCGACCGCGACGAACTCGCGGATGCGTTCGTAGGTCTTCTTGCCGATGCCCTTGACCCGCATCAGCTGGCTGGGGTGCGTCAGCGGCCGCTTCTTCACCAGCTCGAGGATCCGCGCCGCGGTGGTGGGGCCGATGCCGGGCAGAAGCTCCAGCTGCTCGCCGGTCGCGGTGTTGACGTTGACCTTGCCCTCGAGCGGTGGCGCGAGCATCACCGCCGGCAGTGGCAGCGGCGAGGCGAGCGCGGGCGCAGGCAGCCCGAGGCAGAGCAGCAGCAGTGCGCGCGAGACGAGGCGATGAGCGAGGCGGTGTCCGAGACGGGTGATGGTGTCCATGCGCGGCGCCATCGGCACGCGCCGCGCCCGACCCTGCGGCTGCGCGATCGCCTGTGATCTCGCCGCGCTCGCGCGCACGAGCGCGGCGCGCCCGGACTGGCCCGGCCGGCCCGCGCGGCCAGCGAGCCGGGCGTTGGCCATCCGCGCCGGCCGGGCCGGCCCGCGCGAACCGGCCCGATGCCCGCGCCGGCCCGCGTGCGGGCGCGGTTCGCCCGCGCGCGCCGAATCGTCCCCGCCGCGGCCGCGCGCGCAGGCGCCGTTGTATGCTCCGCCCGCCATGACGCGCCGCCGCATCGGTCCGTGCACCCTCGCGCTGGGCAGCGCGTGCGTGCTCGCGGCGCTGCTGAGCGGCTGCAAGGCCAAGATCGGCGACGCTTGCCGCGTCAGCACCAACTGCAGCATCCGTGGCGACCGCGTGTGCGACCTGTCCCATCGCATCGACGGCGCAGGCAACCCGACCCCCAGCGGTAGCGGCGAGTGCACGGTCGAGTCGTGCGGCTTCGACGACTGTCCCAAGGAAGCCGAGTGCGTCAAGGTCTACGGCAGCGACTTTCTCACCGTCGCGTGTGATCCGCGGCGCGAGGACAAGGCGACGTCGCGGCCGGGCGCCTGCGATCCGGACAGCTGCATCGACGAGGACACCGCTGGCCCCGCGCAGCCCGACTGCCTCGAGGACGGCGACGAGTGTGTCTACGCGCCGCTCGACGCGTGCGCACCCAACGAGGTCTGCCTGCCCGAGGGCCTGTGCGCGGACGAGATCACCGCGCGCACCAGCTGCCGCCGCCGCTGCAAGCAGGACGACGACTGCCGCACCGGCTACGAGTGCGTGCGCACCGGTGCCCGCGGCATCTACTCTGCGCCGGACCCCGATCACCCGGGCAAGGTGACCGAGGTGAAGATCTGCGTGCCCAAGAGCGGATGACGCGATGGCGGTCTCCTTCGACGAGGTGCTCGCGCAGCTCGACGCGCTGCTGCTGCAGCAGACCGCCGAGCCCCCGCCGCGACCCGAGGGCGAAGGCAATTTCCGCTGCACCGACTGCAGCGGTTGCTTCGACTGCCGCTTCTGTGGCGATTGCGACCGCTGCACCGATTGCACCTACTGCGACGAATGCAGCGTGTGCACCGGGTGCACGCAGTGTCGCGGGTGCCGCGATTGCGAGCGGACCTCCCACAGCCAGTTCAGCCGCGCGTGCGACGATTGCTCGTACGTCACGCTGTGCATCGGCTGCGAGAGCTGCGTGCACTGCTTCGCCTGCGTCGGCATGACCGGCGCGGAGTTCTGCATCCTCAACCAGAGCTACGGCCGCCGCGAGTTCCAGACCAAGCTGGCGGAGCTGCGGCTGGAGCTCGACCGAAGGTTGGGCGAGGGCTGGCGCCCGGGCTGGTTGCGCGACGAGGAGCCCGAGCCCGAGCCCGAAGCCGCGCCGGTGGTGGCGGTCGCCTCGACGCCCGCGCGGGCCTCGGTCACGCGCGCGGGCCGTCCCGCGCGGGCCCAGGCACCGTCGCCGCCGACGCCCGCACCGACACCGGGCGTGGTCACGCCGGCACCGACGCCGAGCGTGGTCGCGGCGCGCCGACCCCGGCGCTGAGCCGTCGGCGTCGACGCGGACGCGTCCGCATCAGATGCACACGCGATACGGCGCGACGTAGTTGCTGCCGGGGAACGTCGTCATGCCGTCGAAGCAGCCCGGGATGTCCGAGCTGCCCCAGCCCTCGAACTCGGCCACGACCGTGCCGAGCTCGGTGATCGACATCGACAGGTACTCCGGATCGCTCTGCAGCGCACCCGGCGGGGTCTGCGACCAGGTGCCGCCGTAGTTGGGGTCGATCTGGAACGAGAGCTGGTTGTTGGCCACGAAGTCGACGTCGAAGCTCGACAGCGAGCCGGGAAACTGCAGGCACTCGTAGAACGAGGTCAGGCCGGTGCCGGTGCAGTGCTCGACCACGGCGGAGTCACCCGCGGCGACCGGGACGTCGTAGTGCAGCAGCGGCGGCACCGTCGCGGCGGCGTTGTTCGCCAGCGAGTTCTCGGCCGAGGTCGACGTCGCCGATGCGGTGATCGTCAGGGTCTCGTCCGCGACCGGCAGCGCCATGTCGAACGACACCGTCGTGCTGGCGCTCTTGTTGATCGAGGCGAGCGCGCACGTGATGGTGCCGCCCGATCGGCTGCAGCGTGGGTCGAGGCCCGACACGTCGCCCATGACCAGCACCGGCGTGGTGTGGGTCAGCGGCACGTGGATTGTCAGCACCACGCCGTCGGCGCGCTTGTTGCCGATGTTGGCCACGACCACGTCGATACCGCTGGGATCGTACACGTGGGTCGCGGCGGGCTGCGGCATCGTCACGCGCACGTCGGCGGCCGCGGACGCGGTGGTGGCGAACAACAGGGTGGCGAGGGCAGGGATGAAAGAGCGGATGACCATGACGTTCCTGGATTGGGGAAGGCGACCGAGCCGCATATCGCACTGCAGCCGACCTGCGGCCGTGCTCACGCGATGTTCACTCGGTACAACCTCAGCGTAGCGAGCAACGCCGTGGTCGGATCCTTGCCGATCTCTTACCAACCCGATGGATCGCGCGCGCTGCCCGACGACGCCGCGAGCAGTTGCTGCAGGCTGCGGCCCCAGTCGCGCTCGATGTCCGAGAGCAGGCCCGCTGCGGGACGCTCGAGTGTGGCCAGTGACCACTGGCGCAGCTCGCCGTCCCAGCTGCCGCTCGCGAGCCATGTGCCGGCATGATCGAACGCGAGGCTCGCCACGCGTCCGCGATGACCTTGGAGCACCGCCAGCGGCTCGAGTGTGCTGGCGGCGCGCACCTCGATCTCGCCGCTCGCGAACGCGACCGCGACCAGGCGGCCGTCGGGCGAAAGCGCGATGTCGCCACCGATGCCATCGAGTGCGGCCTCGCGCAGGGGCTCGCCGCGCTCGAGCAGCTCGACCACGTGATCGCGCAGCACCGCGACGCGATCGCCGTGCCCGACGACCGCGATCACATCCGGGCGCCACGCCACCGGCTCGACCACCAGGTCCGCGCCCAGGCGCGAGATGTCGCCGCCGTCGCTGACCATCGTCAGCGTGCGACGGTCGGCGTCGGTCTCCATGTCGGCGATGCGACCGAGCGCTTCGAAGCGCTCGGGTACGAGCACGCCGTCGCGCCACAGCGCGAGGCCGTTGCCGTAGGGCGCGAGCACGAGCACGTCGTCGGCGAGCCAGGCGAGCCGCGCGCCGGCGGACGCCGGCAGGATCGTGGGCGTCGGCATCGCCGCGAGCGCGTAGATCCGGATCGAGTCGTCCTGCGCGGTGATGGTCGCGAGTCTGCTGCCGTCGGGCGAGAACTCGACGTCCTTCGCGACGCTCCAGTGCAACGGGATCGTCGCCAGCGGGTCGAGCGCGTCGACCATCGCGACGCGCAGGTGACCGTCGCCGTGCACGCTCGCCACGTGCCGACCGTCGCTCGACAGCGCGATCGCGGCCACGCCCGAGCCATCGTGTTGCACGTGGGTCCGCGCCCGCGCGCGCGGCAGCGCGAAGTCCTGCACCTCGTCGCCGACCAGGCGCAGGTGCACGTCGTCACCCTGCCAGCGCAGCTGCGAGACCAGCGCGCTCATGCGTACCGCCAGGGCGCCGGTCGCGAGCTCCCACACGTCGACGCGGCCGGCGTCGTCGGCGAGCGCGAGGCGTTGCTGGCTCAGCGCGATGCTGGCGGGCGAGCCGAGCTCGCCTTCGATCGTCCGCAGCAGTCGCGGTGCGTCGAGATCGATCACGACCGCACCGCCTTTGGCCATGGCCAGCGCGACGAGTCCATCGCGGTCCGGTGCGAAGTCGATCAGCACCGGTCCGCCCAGCGACGATGGCAATCGCAGCAGCTCGCGCGCGTGCGCCTCGGGGCTGCGCGCGACGAAGACCCCGCCGTCCTGGCACGAGACCACCAGCGATCCATCGGCACGGCGACCGACCGCGCCGGGGGTGCTGCGGCCCTCGCCGGCGCAGATCTGCGTGCGTGCGACCTGGCCGGTGTCGAGCTCGGCCCACAGCTCGCCGCTGCCGCTGACCCAGCTGAGCCAGCGGTCGCGCACGTGGAATCGTTGCGGCGCGCTGCCGGGGCCCAACAGGATCGCGGGTTCGTCCTGCGGATTCGGACCCACGACCGAGAGCCGGCCGTCGCTCTCGCGCACCGCGACGCGCGGGCCCTGGGCGATCACCGCGACCGGCTCGCCGGTGATCGAGACCGACCACGCCTCGCGCCAGCCGCGATCGAGCATGCCCACGGTGATGCGACCGCCGCCGTCGCACGCGATCGTGCCACCGTCGCGCGAGGTCGCGATCCGCCGGCAAGGTGGCAGCGCGGTGCGCTCGACCAGGCGCGGGCGCGAGGCCGCGTCGAATCGCGTGAGCACGCCGCGTGCGCGCGCCGACGCGGCGTGGGTCAGGGCCCCGGCCGCGAACAGCTCGGCCTCGGGCCACGCGGACTGCGTCATCGCGGTGACCGCCTGGGCGATCTCGGCCTGCGCCAGCGCATCCTCGGCACGGCCGCGGGCCGCGACCGCGCGTCGTTCCGATTCGATCGCGTGCGCGCGCTCGGCCGCGGTCCGCAGATAGCCCACGGAGGTGGCAGTCGCGACACCGACGACACCTGCCAGGCTCGCGAGCAACGCAACGCGGTGCGTGGCCCAGGCCCGCGCGACCAGCTCGCGCAGGCCGTAGCGATGGGCCGCGACGCGGCGGCCCTCGAACCACGCCGCGACGTCCTCGGCGAGCGCGTGCGCGTCGGGGTAGCGATCCGCGGGCTCGGGCGCGCACGCGCGCGCGACGATCGCCATGAGCTCGGGCGAGCTGTCGCGATCGGGCTTGCCGCGCGCGCTGCCGGTGACCAGCTCGCGCAGCGACACGCCCAGGGCCCAGACGTCGGTGCGCGCGTCGAGCGGATCGCCGCAGACCTGCTCCGGCGCCATGTAGCTCGGCGTGCCGACCACGCCGGCGGGGCGTTGGCCGCTGGGACCGGCCAGGCCCCAGTCCACCACCAGGGTCTCGCCGAATCGTCCGACCAGGATGTTGGCGGGCTTGAGGTCGCGGTGGACCAGGCCCTCGGCGTGGGCGAAGGCCACGGCGTTGCACGCATCGAGGAAGTGCTTGATCAGCCGCAGCCGCGCGGCCACCGAAGCGCCCTCGATCGCCTGTGCGAGCGAGTGGCCTTCGATGATCGGCATGGTGTAGTAGGGTCGACCGTCGGGCAGGATGCCGGCGTCGAGCACCGTGACGATTCCAGGGTGCCCCAGCCCCGCGGTCAAGCGCGCCTCTTCGATGAATTGCTGCCACATCGCCGGGTGCGCCAGCACCGGCGTCTTGATCGCGACGTGACGATCGAGGCGGGCATCGAACACCACGCGGATCTCGCCCATGCCGCCGCGGCCGAGCACGCCGCCGTCGACGTAGCGATCCTCGGCGCGGACCTCGAAGCTGCCGTAGCCCCCCGGTGCGTCGCCCACCAGGCCCAACGACGCGCCGCTGAGGGCACGCAGCGGCGGTCGCGGCGGCGTCGATTCAGGTGCGGTCATCGACGTGATCGTGGGGATACAACAACAGCTCGACCGAGCCGGCGCCGTCGGTGTGCACGAGATCCGTGCGCACGCGCGCCTCCTTGAGCTTGCGCCGCAATCGCGACAGCGAGACGTCGAAGCGCGAGCGCAGCACCTCGAGATCGTCCTCGCCCGGCCACAGCAGCTCGGCCAGGACCTTCCACGGTGCCGGGCCCGCGAGCGCGACCAGCTCGGAGACCAGCCGCGCATGCACGCCGCCGAGCACGAGCGCGGGCGCGCCGTCGCGGTGGACGTGCACGGTGTCGAAGTTCGCCGCGATGCGCAGCGGCGTCGCGACGCCGCCCGCGGCGCGGGTGGGTGTCTGGCCGGCGGTGCCCAGCGGAATCGCGATCGCGCGCAGCTGCGTGTCGCCGACCGCGATCACGGTGCCGGGCTCGAGCGGCGCGGTCACGGCATCGCGGCCGCGCACGCGCCACGACGCGCCGGTGCACCACACGTGTGCGACTGCGCCGTCGACGTGACCGGCCACGATCCGCAGGGGTTCGTCGAGCACCGAAGCGACCGGTGGCAGCGGTCGCGGCGGCACGCCGAGCCCATCGAGGCCGAGCACGAAGCTCGGCAGGTGCACACGTTCGACCTCGAGCAACACGCCGCGCGCCAGGGTGATCTCGAGCCCCGCGTGCAGTGCGATCTCGGCGACCGGCTTGCCGTGCGCCGCGAGCCCGCCGCGCAGCGCGATGATGCGCAGCTCGCCCTCACGCAGGCTGATCATGGCGTGGGCCTCGCTGATCCGCGCGTCGTCGAGCGAGAGCGCGGCGGTGGTCAAGCGGCCGATCAGATCACCGTGGACCAATTCGTGCCGGCTGCCGTCGGGCGCGCGGACGCTCGCATAGGCCTGCATCGGGCGGCATGACGCCGCGGACGCGGCGACCCATTCCTTGGTACGGCGCGCGGTGCCGCGCGGCAAGCTCGTCGGCGCACCCGCGCCCGCGCGCGCGCGCACGAGGCGGCCCGGCCGCAACGCGCCGATGCTCGCATGGGGGCGCCGACGGGTGCGTCAGTGCCGCACGCGCGCGGATCGTGGTAACGAACGGCGCGCATGGCCGATGAGCTCGCGATCCTTGGGTGCGGCACGATGGGTGAGGCGATCCTCGGCGGACTGCTGCACGAGCGGCTGTACACGCCCGATCGCGTGATCGTGACGGTGCGTCGGGCCGAGGCCGGCGCGCAGCTGCAGCAACGTCACGGAGTGCTGGCGCTGCGGGACAACGTCGAGGCGTGCACGCGCGCGCAGGTGGTGCTCGTCGCGGTGAAGCCGCAGTACATGGCCGAGCTGCTCGACGACGACCGCATGCGCGCGGCCATCGGCGACAAGCTGGTGATCAGCATCGCCGCGGGCGTGCGACTGTCGACCCTGGGCGCGTGGCTGCCGGCGGCGCGGCTCGTCCGCGCGATGCCGAACACGCCGTGCCTGGTCAGCCGCGGCATGACCGTGCTCGCACCCGGCCCACGCGCCGGCGCCGACGAGCTCGCGCTCGCGCGTCGCATCTTCAGCGCGGTCGGCCGCGTGATCGAGCTCGAGGACAAGCACATGGACGCCGTCACCAGCCTCAACGGCAGCGGGCCGGCGTTCGCATACGTGATGCTCGAGGCGCTCGCCGACGGCGGCGTGATGATGGGCCTGCGCCGCGACGTCGCCCTGGAGATCGCGGCCTCGGTGTTCCTCGGCGCTGCCACGATGGTGCTCGACACCAAGCTGCACCCCGCGGCGCTCAAGGACCAGGTGACCACGCCGGCAGGCTCGACCATCGCGGGACTGCTGACGATGGAGGACGGACGGATCCGCTCGGTGCTGGCGCGGACCATCCAGGAGGCGACGAAGGTCGCGGCGTCGCTCGGGCCGAAGGAGTGACGGCGCGGGCGCGACCCGTGGGCCGGAGCGCGCCCGCGTGCGGCCCAAACGCTCACTTGCCGTTCTTGCTGTCGACCTTGGTCCACACCATCGCGGCTCCGTCCGCCGTGCCATCGTTCAGATCGCGCACCTGGAAGGACGCGTGGTACAGCTCGTCGCCGCCCCCGTCACACAGGAAGCGGATGGTCTTGCCGCTCTCGCTGAGCGCGTCGTAGCTGCCGTGGCCGCCGATCTTCGTCTGTTTGCCGGCGTGGATGCTCTTCTTCAGCACGCCGCCGACGTTCTTCACGACGATCGAGACCTGGCCGACGTAGTCGTCACCGTCGATGGCCTTGACGATGTCCCACGCGAGGCTGCCGCAGCCGCCGATTGCGGGCACGTCCGCGATCCCCAGTAGGATCGTCGCGCCGGTGAGGGCGCAGCCGCCACCGTCGGCGACCCAGCGCTTCCAGTCCGGCGGCTGTAGGTCGTCCTCCATCACGGTGGCGACGACGAGCACGGCGTCGCCGTCCTCGAGGTTGCCTTCCCACAGGGTCTTGGCCGAGTGGAACGAGAAATCTCCGGCGTCGGTCGAGTAGTGCTCCGAGGTGGTCGGCAGCTTGCCCGGCGTGCGCGCCGGGATCGCGGTCGGCGAGCCATGACGCGCGACGGTGCTGAAGTACTTGACGTAGGGTTCGTCGGAGGCGGGCTCGTCGCCGGTGGTGTTGATGACGCGCAGCGCCGTGAAGTCGATGCGGGCGTGGACCGAGCTGGCCGCCGCCGCGGTGTTGTTCATGGCGAGGGCCGAAAGGAGGATCGTGGTCAACATGGGTCTTGCTTCCTCGAGCCGGCGTTGCGCACCGACTCGAACCGGTGGTCCTGCGCCGAGGCGTTTCGATCCTCGTCGCCGGGCTTGCCCGTGGGTGCGGCCGCGCCTACAGTGCTCCAACCGCGAGGCGACGCGATGCTCGAGCTCAGACCCGGTTGTGAGTGCTGCGATTGCGATCTGCCGCCGGACTCGGATGCGGCGCGGATCTGTTCGTTCGAGTGCACGTTCTGTGCGAGCTGTGCCGAGGCGAAGCTCGGCAACGTGTGCCCGAACTGTGGTGGTGAGCTGGTGGCGCGGCCACGGCGGCCGGCGGCGAAGTTGGCGAAGTATCCGCCGGCGACGGTGCGGACGTTCGAGCCTGGCGGTTGCTCCGAGCCCGCGTGAGCGCGCCGCGACCGACGGCGCGAGGGCATGACGACGCTGGCGCAGCGGACGCGCCGTCGATCCGCGCGCGCTGCGTGGCGTCAGCGCTCGATCAGCTCCGCCAGCGCGGCTTCGATGTCCGCGACCAGCTGCTGCGGATCGGGCACGCGGCCCGCGTCCGTCATCACGCCGATGCTGACCGTGTCGAGGTAGCTGAAGATCGAAAGCCCCAGTCCGAGGTCGCCCGATTGCGGCACCCAGAACAACATGCGGGTCAGCGTGCGGCCGCACAGCTGCAACGGCGCGCGCGGACCCGGGACGTTGGTCAGCACCGCCGAAGCCTTGGTGCTGAAGAAGCGCACGCCGAGTGACTCGAGCCCGCGCGGTGCGAGACCCATGGCCGAGAGCAACGCCATGCCCACCAGTGCTTCGCCGCTGCGTTTGAGCGCGTCCATGCGGCGCTTGAGCTCGCGCAGCCGCGGCATCGCGGCTGCGATCTCGAGCGGCAGCGCGAGCACGACCAGGCCGAAGCGATTGCCCAGCCGCACCGGTCCCCCGGGCGCGCGCAGGTTGACCGGGATCATCGCGCGCACGTCGCGCACACGTGTGCCGGTGCGCAGCAGGTAGCGACGCAGACCGCCGGCGAGCGCGGTCATCACGACGTCGTTCACGGTCGCGTGCTCGCGTCGGCCGGCGGCTTTGATCGCCGGAAGGTCGAGCGGCCGCGTCCATGCCACGCGCTTGTGCGGGCCCAGCGGGCCGCGCAACACGCTGCGATGATCGGGTGGCAACGACACCAGTCGTGCCAGCGACGTCAGCAGTCGCGCACCCTGCCCGAGGTCGCCGAGCAGGAGGCCCGGCCGCGTCAGTCGTTGCGTCATGCGAGCCCACGCCGCGCGTGCGGGCGCGACGCTGCCCGGCGCGGCGGCGTCGTCGTCGGGCGCGGCGCCGTCGCACAGCGCGAGCAGCACGCCCAGCAAGGCGAAGCCGTCGGCGATCGCGTGGTGGATCCGCGCGAGCACGATCGTGCCCGACGCGGGCCGCTCGAACACGTGCAGCTGCCACAGCGGCCGGCGACGATCGAGCACCGAGGATGCGACCGCGTCGATGGCCGCGCGCAGGGTTTCGTCGTCGCGCGTGGCCAGGACGTGGTGGTGCACGTGGTGCTCGAGCGCGAACTCCGGATCGCGTCGCCACGTGGGCGCGCCGGCGCCGAGCGCCGGCTCGATCACGCGCTCGCGGAAGCGATCGAAGCGCAGCATCCGCTGCTCGACCAGCTGCCGCAGCTCCGCCATGGGCAGCACACCGTCGAGCTCGAGCAACGCGGTGATGACCATCGGGTTGCTCGCACGGTCCATGTGCAGCCACGCGGCGTCCTCGCCTGCGAGCGGAGCATCAGTGGCCATGAGATCACGACATCATCCTCGCCGCGCCCGGGCAACGCGGTCGCGGGCGCAGTGGTTGCGGGCTGGTTCGCGTGCCGGGCGGTCGCGCGACGCGGTCGCGTCGGCCCCGGCGGCGCTCGCCCACGCGGGCTTCCGCTTCTGCCCACGGTGCGGCGCCACCGTGTACGATGCGCTACAGGGCGACGAGGACACGGTTGCGATCCCGGTCGGGCTTTCGCCGAGCCCGGGTTTCCCGCGGCGAGCGTGTCGGTGTACGAGGATCGCATGTACGCCTGGGTTCGGATGCCGCCGGAGATCCAGCATTTCGCATGACGCAGGGACTGGGGAGACGTTCGCGACGACGGTGGGGTTGGACCTGCGTCGGCGCGCTGTTGCTCGCGTGCGCGCCAAAGCGGGAGCCATCGCGCGCGCCGGCCGTGACGGCGCCGGTCGTGACGGCACCCCAGGCCGATCGGGCCGTGGACGCGGATGCGGTGCTGCTGCGATTCGATCCGGCGGGGATGCAGGGCGCTCGCTGTCGGGTCGTCATGATCACGGCCGTGATCGAGGACATCGTGGGGATCAACGAAGTCGACTTCGGCGTGGACGTCGTGGACGGGACGCTGCAGCTGCAGGTGCACGCCGCCGTGACCGCGTTCGTGAGTCGCAAAGGCACCCAGATGCAGGCCCGCGTCACGCCGGAGGGGATCGAGCAGCACTCCGTCGGCGTGAGCCGACGCGCCGAGCGGTCGCCGACGATCCGGCTGCAAAACGGCGGGTCGACGACCTGCTCGGCGAGCCCCATCTGTTCGTGCACCTCGATGCGTACGGCGAGCCGCGCGAGCTCCGGGAGGACTTTGCGGCGATGGGCGAGTTCGACTGGCTCCGGGAGGTCGGCGCGAAGTGGCTCGCCGTGCTGTCGCCGCTGCCCCAGGACCGGGTTCGGGTGGGCGCGACCTGGACGCGCCTGCGCAGGATGCCGGACGCCAGGGATGCCGAGTTGGACATGACCTACCGCGTTCGCGCGATCGAGTCCGGCGTGGCGACCATCGACATGCACACGAAGCAATCCACCACGTTCCCGGCCGGCAGCGATACGGCGCTCGTTGGCGAGGTGCAAGGTGCCACGCGGCTGCGCATCGCCGACGGCTTCCCCCTCGAGGGTGAGTGGCGGATGCGGACGTTCGTCTCGCGCGACACGGGCGAGCCGCGCAGCCCCGAGCCTCCGGGATGGCAGTTCCACACCCGCGCCTCCTGCGTGCCCGCGCCGCCGCGCTGACGCGCGCGCCCTCGCGCTGCCGCTGCAGCGAATTGCGCATGGGCACCGGCGTGCGGCCAGGCTACGATCGCGTCCATGTCGCTCGCGTACACCGTCTCGTGGGTGCTCGCCGTGAGCGCGCGCTGGCGCTTCGAGGACGCGTACGACGACGTCGACGGCGGCGCGTGGTACCAGGGTCAGAACAACGAAGAGGCGACGCTGGCGTGGGGTGAGTCGTACGTGATGGCGAGCCTCGCGGCGATGGCTCGGGTCACGAACCATCCGATGTACCTCGATCGGCTGGCCGAGCACATCGATGCCGTGCTCGCGCAGCGCGACGACGCTCGCGGGGTCGCGGACTGGCGCGGGGTCTCGGGCGCGTGCTGGCGCAACACCAGCTACCAGTCGCCGACGCCGTACTGCTACGCGGTGCACACCGGCATGCTGGTGACGCCGATGCTCGAGTTCGTCGCGGCGGTCGAGGCCTCGCCGTGGTCGCAGCAATCGAGCTACGACGGGGAGTCGCTCGCGAGCAAAGCCGAGCGCTACCTGCTCGCGGCGCAGGAGTCGGTCGCGTTCCACGAGTTCGAGTGGGACGACGCGGGCTACTACGTCTTCTCCGACGTGCCGGGGCTGGCGGCCGCGGGGCAGGTGCAGCCGCTGAATCAATCCAACGCCCTGGGCCGCGCGCACGTGCTGCTCGCGGCGTTGACCGGGGACGCGGGACAGCTGGCCAAGGCCACCGCGCTCGCGACCCGCTTCCGCGCGCAGATCTCCACCGGCGCCGATGGAGCGTCGTTGTGGAACTACGGCGCCGGCGCCTACGCGGCCCCGGGCGAGGACATCTCGCACGCGGCGATCAACGTCGACTTCGCCGTGCTCGCCGCGCGACACGGCATCGTGTTCGACGACGCCGACCTCGAGGGCTTTGCCACCACCTTTCGCGAGCGCGTCTATCTCGACGACGCGACCTTCAGCGACTTCGTCGGCGGCGGCAGCACCAACGGCGACTCGTATCGCGCGCAGATCGGCCGCTGGGTCGTGCTCGCGCCGTGGAGCGCGAGCACCTACGCCGCGGTCCGCGACGCCTACGATCGCGACTACGCGCCGCCGCTGGGCAGCGGCTCGGTGCTGCTGGGCTGGGCCCTGCTGGCCGAGCACGAGCCCAAGCACTGTGCGCCGTTCTTCTACGTCGCCGACTGGGACGATCAAGGCGAGCTGCGCGAGGCGACCGCCTATGGCGCGAACTTGCAGACGATCCCGCACGCGCTGGACACTCGCTGTCTGGTGCCGGTGGAGCACGATGCGCCGCGGCCGACCGTGGTCGCGCAGTGGGACGGCGAGGCGTACCACCGCGTCGCCAGCTGGACCGCGAGCGGCGACCTGGTGCGCAAGCACATCCCCTACGACCCGCGCTTCCCCTTCGTCTACGCCGACGACGGCGTGCTGTTCGAGTTCGAGGACGACTTCGTCGCGGGCGACGGCATCGTGGTGCACGAGCCGGTCGAGCTGGTGCCGCCGACGATCGAGTCGGACCCGCCGACCGCGGCCACGCTCGAGCGGCCGCTGGGCTACGTGCCCGTCGCCAGCGGTGACGAGCCGCGGTGGTGGAGCCTGATCGACGCGCCCGGGCTCGCGCGCATCGATCCCGCCACGGGCGCGATCGCGTGGACACCCTGGGAGCCGGGGAGCTTCGACTTCACCATCCGTCTCGACAACGACGTCGGTGCGGTCGAGCAGTCGTTCACCGTCGAGGTCGCAGGGCAAGGTGGCCCCGACGACAAGCGGCCGGAGCCGTCCAGCTCCGACGGTGGCACGAGCACGGCCGGCAGCAGCGGGGCGGACACGCGTGGTGCCACGAGACCGGCGCGGGCGGCGGTAGCAGCAGTGGCGATCGCGAGGTGTCCCGCGCCGGGCGCGGCTGCGGCTGCACCACCGGCGCCGCATCGCGGGTGGCCGCAGCGGCTGCTGCTGCCGGGCGCGGCGCCGCGCGGCGCGGATCGCCGCGACAGTGCGCCTGCACGAACCGCTCGATCGCCGCAGTGACCGTGCCGCCCGGCCGTTCCTCGATGTCGTAGCGCACGCGCACGAACACCGGCGTTGCGCCGCCGGCCACGCGACAGATCGACCGGTGTGCTCCACCACGACCGCATCGCACGGCACGCGCGACACCGTCTCGCGCAAGCTGCGCCAGCTGCTCCGGAAAAAGCGGCCGACGCCGCGTCGAGTTCGCCCTGCCGCGAGGCCACTGGCGATACAGCGCCGCGATCGAGCCCACCGCCCATGGCCGTGGATCGACGATCTCGCCCGCGCCCAGACGCGTGGCGGCGAGGTAGCCCGCGCCGGTCGAGAGCTCGCCGTGGGTCAGCGAGGGACCGTCTTCGATCACCAGCACGCGGCGACCCGTGATCGCGCCGGGATCCTCGGCGGTGATCCGCAGCTCGGTCTGCACGATCTCGGCGCGGGGGTTCACGGCCGCGACGTTGGCGCGCACCTGTTCGACCGCCTCGGGCGCGGCGGAGTCGACCTTGGTGATGACCACCAGATCGGCGCGCCGCAGGTTCACCTCGCCGGGATGGTACGCGAGCTCGTGTCCGGCGCGGTGGGGATCGACCACGGTGATCCACAGATCCGGCGCGAGAAACGGCGTGTCGCTGTTGCCGCCGTCCTGAGCACAACCTCGGCCTCGGCCTCGGCCTGGGCCAGGATCGCGGCATAGTCGACCCCGGCGTAGACCACGGTGCCGGCGGCGACGTGGGGCTCGTACTCCTCGCGCTCCTCGATGGTGATGCGCCCGGCCCAGGCATCGAGGTCCGCCGCGCTCGCGAAGCGTTGCACCCGCATGGCCGCGAGATCGCCGTAGGCGACCGATGGCGCAGCACCGCACGCCCGCGTCGCGCAGCACCGAGGCGACGTGGCGCGACAGCGGGCTCTTGCCCGCACCGGTGCGCGACGCGGTGATCGCCACGCTCGGGCGATGCGCGCGCAACATCGTCTGCGCCGGCGACAGCAGGCGGAAGTCCGCACCGGCTGCGAGCGCGCGGCTGGCCAGGTGCATGACGTCGAGGTGGCGCAGGTCGCTGTACGCGAGCACGACCGTGTCGACCCGCTGCGCCGCGATCACGCGCTCGAGCTCCGACTCCGCGACGATCGGGATGCCCGCGGGATAGCGCGGCCCGGCGAGCGCCGCGGGATAGCGGCGATCCGCGATGTTGGGGATCTGCGTCGCGGTGAACGCGACGACCTCGAGATCGGGTGCGTCGCGGAAGACGACGTTGAAGTCGTGGAAGTCACGGCCGGCCGCGCCCAGGATCAGGATCCGCTGCGTCATCGATCCCTCCAGCGTGCACCATCACGGCCGTCCCCGCCGCGGTCGAGCGCCGCAGCCGTTGCGCAGCGCCGCAACGGCGCGCGCACGAGCCACGGCGCGCGGCGTCACGGTCGGCGGTCGACCCAGGTGTCGCGCCCACTCGCGGCCGTCCACGCATCGACCGCGGCGCGCAGGGCATCGCAGCCGCCGGCGGCCGCGTGCGCGGCGTCGGCCTGCGCGCGGACCTCCGCGAACGGCATCAGCAGAAAGCCACCGTTGAATCGCAGCAGGTCGGCTTCGGTGAGAAAGTCCGGGCACAGCTCCTCGAGGAAGCGTCGCCACGAGGCCATGCGGACGCGGTGCTCGAGCGTGTGCGCGGCCATCGCGTCGATCGTCGGCCAGTAGCCGGCGCGCGAACCGAGGTCGGGCGCGTCGAAGGCAGCGCGCTGCCACGGTTCGTAGTCGGCCGAGTGACGGAAGCCGAAGCGCGACAGATCGAGCGGCGGCGCGAACAGGATGTCGAACACCACACGCGCGGTCGCGGCGGCGCCGAGCGCCACGCCGGCGTCGTCGACCGGGAAGCACGGCACCAGGCCGTTGGCGATGTACGCGTCGTCGACGTGGTGACAGATCCGCGGGTCGGTCCGGTTCCAGCGAAACAGCAGCCCCGCGTGCAGGCCCGAGGCGCTCACGCCCGCGACCAGCAGCGGAATGTTCACACTGCGCGCCAGATCGTGCAGCAGGTTCGCGGCGCTGTGGCAGCCCGAGGGCGCGAACAGCCCGGTCCAGCTGCGGCCGCCGGGGAAGTCGCGGTGCTCGCCACGCAGACGATCGCGCAGCTCGGCGTGGGCGATGAAGTACGCGTCGGTCGAATCGGTGCCGTCGCCGCCGTGGCCGAGGTTCTGTGACACCCACGCGATCAGGTTCGCCAAGGTCTGGGCCTCGGTCGACGCGATCAGATCGATGCCGCGCTCGCGCGCCAGCCCGCGCAGGAACCAGTAGCCCACGCGCGGATCGCAGCACAGCCCCATCGGTCCGCCGGTGGTCTGCACCCGCGCGGGCAATTGATAGTCGCGGCCGGGGCGGATGTGCGCGGGATAGTAGGGCTCGGGCCCGAGCCCGGGCGCGTCGGGCAAGATGATCGAGTGGTAGCGGGGCGCGCTGAGCAGCTCGTGCCGCTCGGATGCCGGCAGATCGACGATGGACCACGACACCGCGCCGGTCGCCTCGAGCGCGAACGCGTGCGCGACGTGGGCCGCGTACAGATCGAAGGCCTCGTCGGCGGTGAGGAACAGGCAGCGCGGGCCGTCGGGTCGACGTCGCAGCGACAGGTTCGCGGCGACGTCGGGGCAGCGCAGGCCCAGGTCGAGCCGCTGCGCCCAGCCCAGATCCGGACCGGCCTCGCGCAGCCGCCGTTCGAGCGCGTCGAGCCGGTCGCGCTGCGCCTGCGTCCATTCGTCGTAGTTGCGCAGGCCGCCGGTGCCGGTCTGCCACAACAGCCCGCGACGCAGATCCGCGTCGGCGGCGAGGCGATCGGACAGCCGGCCGGGGCCGCGCAACACCGTGGGGCCGTCGACCACCGCCTCCGCGATCTGCAAAGGTGGCGCCCAGCGCCACGGACTGACGTCCTGCCGCCACGTGAACCAGCACGCGCCACCGCGCTGCAGCACGACCTCGAGGTTGCCGCGGCCGGGCGTGCCGAAGTTGCTCTGCACCAACCCGACGACGGTGTCGTCGGGGTCGCCGCCGGCGGTGGTACCGACATTCGCGAGCACGCGCACCGGATCGGACCAGCGCAGGGTGTTCGAGTCGCAGAACGCGAAGCCGAGACCGCCCGCGGTGTCGGCGAAGACCAGCTCGAGGTTACCGCGCGCGCCGAAGCGGCTCTGGATCACCGCCGCGCCACCGATCGCGCCGTCGGCGATGCGCACCGGCGTCGACCATCCCGCGCTGGTCAGCCGCACGTGGTGCAGCTGGGTGCCGCGGCGCACGACCAGCTCGATCGCGCCGAGGCTGCCGTTGACGCCGGTGATCGCGTCGACGCGGCCCAGCGACGCGAGCGTGACGCCGCGATCGCGCCAGCCGCCCAGCTCGAGCGTGAGGCGACGGATGCCCGCATCGGCGCGCGGTGCGAACACGTCGAGCCCGCCGCCGGCGCGGGGCAGCAAGACTGCGGGACCGCCGAGATCGCGCGGGTCGGTGCCGGGCAGCCGCTGCGGCAGCGCCCAGGTCCAGCCCGGGCCGTCGCCGCGCACGACGTAGCCCAGGCCCTGGCTGCCGTCGGGAAATTGCATCGCCGCGAGCACGTGCAGCGATCGCGTGCGCCGATCGAAGTGCAGCGTCGGGTGGCGCACGACGTGGTCGGGGCGGAAGAACTGGCCCGCGAACACCCACGGCAGCGCGTCGTCGTCGTTGTTGCGGAAGCGATGGGTGAAGCCGCGGTTGCCCGCGGTCGGGTTGGACGTGACCAGCTCGAAGTTGCCGGTGTGGCCCAGGCTCGACTGCACCAACGTCATCGACCGTGCCCCTTGCGCGGCACCGCGCGCAACGCAGTGTACCAGCCGCGCCGCGGGCGCGCGGACAGGGCCCGGCGGGGGCGGATCCGGAATCGACGGGACCGCTGCATCCGTTCGTCCGGGGCCGGCAACCAGCCCTGCGGCATGGCTCGCAACACGTTCCGTCTCCGCTCGGGTGCGTCCCTTTTGACACTGCTGGCTGGCGTGACCGCCTGCGACGTCTACGACGCCCGGCCGAAGGACACGCCGCAGGACGATCGCGATGGCGTCGGCGGGCGCCACGTCGCGGTCTTCGGCGAGACCGTCTCGTTCGAGCTCGACGCGCTGGCGGTGCCGGGTGACGACGCGAGCGCGCGCGGCTTCGTCGCGATCACGCCGGCGACGCCCTCGCTCACCGCTGCGGTGGTCGTGCGCGACGGCGACGGCGAGGCCTGGCCGCTCGACGAGCTACTGGGCGCGGCGCGCATCGACCCGGTGCTGCGGTTGGCGTTCGACGACGGCGCCGTGGTCGAGATCCCCGGCCGCGCGTCGCTGACGGAGCTCGAGTTCGATCTCACCGGCGTGGCGTTGCCGCGGGGCAGCAACCCCGAGGTCAGCGTGCTGCTGGGTGACGACAGCATCGGCGAGGCCCACGCGGTCCACGTCGCTCGCATGGGTGACGTGAATCTCGACGGCGCGGTCGACTCGTCCGACCTGGTGGTGTTGTTCGCCGCCGGACTGTACGAGACGAGCGATCTCGCGAGCTATGGCGAGGGCGACTTCGACGGCGACGGTGTGTTCGACTCGGGCGATCTGGTCGCGCTGTTCGCTGCCGGCGACTACGAGGCGCCGGCGGTGGCCTTGCCGAGCGACCCGGAGCTGGTCGCGCGCGACTATCCGCCGTACTGGCTCTCGACCGGCGACGTCGCCGACGCCCTGATCGAGCGCATCGCGGCGTACGACGACGCGCTGGCGCCCCAGACCCTGTCGGACGTCGAGCGCGAGACCCTGGAAGATCAGCGCGAGGCGCTCGCGCGCCAGCTCGACGCCATCCGCGGCGCGAGCTCGCGACCGGATCTCAACTACAACAACATCGACCTGCTCGGCTACGAGGGCTGCGCGGTGACGTGCTGGCTCTCGGCGCGGTCGGTCGGCGAGACGCTGTGGGAGATCGATCGCACCGAGTCGGGTGACTTCTGCCAACAGTGGCACGACGACGACTGCAGCGGGAAGCTCGCGGTCGACGGGCGTATGCCGATGACCTGCGATCCGGTCTCCGGTCATGGTGGTCACGCCGACGCACCGGGCATCGAAGGCTGGCTCGACGGCGCGCGCTACCAGTGGCAAGAGTGCGGGCCCCACGACGTGCAGCCGCCGCCGCCGGGCTCGGGCAGCTCGGAGGCCACCGCGGTGTGCCAGCAGGAGGTCGCGCTGACCATGCACTGCGAGAACTTCGGCAAGGCCTGCGCCGCGACCGGCGCGGGCGCGGCGGTGTGCGACTATCGCGAGTCCCGCGAGGCGACCGTCGACATCGGCGCCGCCACCCGCCGCAATCCGGATTCGTCGCTGTCACCCAAGGCGCAGATCTCCGGCAACGTCCGTTTCTCGTCGGCGCTCGAGAGCGAGTTCGGTGTGATGATCTCCCCCGCGAGCCAGTCGCTCACGGGTGTCGGCATCGCGCTCTCGCAGGACCCCGGCACCATCGACAGCCCGTGCGACGACTGGAAGGGCGAGGCGGTCGGCACCGTCGGCGTCGAGTGCTTCTACGAGCAAGCGATCGGCGCGAAGCCGAAGTACGCGTGCAAGGTGTACGTCCGCGGCGAGCTCAAGGCGACGATGTCGCTCGAGGATGCGCGCGCGTGCGTGGCGCAGTTGATCGGTGGCGACGACTCGCACGCACGCGCGATCCATGGCCTGGGCACGCTCGGCGATCCGGTGCGACGCACCCACCAGGTCACGACCGCGGGCATCGGCACCGCGGCCGTGCACGACCTCCCGCTCGATCCCCTGGGCATGCGGGTCGAGAACTTCACCCACGCGGAGACGGCCACCTCGGGCTATGTCGACGACCTCGGCGATCGACACGACACGACCTACTCTTCGACCGCGCAGGCATGGGCCGACGTGTCGGTCGCCGCCACGCTCGCGGTCGACGGCCCCGGCGTCGGCACGAACACGGTGTGCCTGACCGCGCGGCCGGCCGGGCTGCCCGAGTCGAGCTTCGTGCAAGATCACCTGCTGGGTGCACACGACGACGCGAACGCAGCGCGCTTCGGCCACTGGTGGGGATCGCAGCTGAGCCTCACGTGCGCCGACAAGTGGAGCCTCTTCCCGCTGGCGCAGCGGTTGCCGCTGTTGTGTGCGGCCGAGGCCGACGGCCAGTCGGTCGGCTGGGAGTGCGAGTTCGACGAGCTGTGCGGCACGACCCCGGGCAGCTGCCAGCAGCCGCCCTCGGCGTGACGTGCGAGGCGCCGTGATCCGCACGCATGCTCGCGACTCTGCCGTGGCGAGGAGACAACGACATGGCACTTCCCATCACCACCATCGTGACGATCGCCGCCATCGCCATCGCGAGCTTCGGGCCCGCGGACAAGGCCCCGCTGAAGCAGCCCGAGCGCACGCCCGAGGAGGTGTTCACGCACATGGACGGCAACGGCGACGGTCAGCTCGACCCGTCGGAGTTCCGCGGCAAGCGCGAGGGCAAGGCCGCCAAGCGCCGCGCCGAGGCCTTCCGCAAGATCGATCGCGATGGCAGCGGCGGGTTGTCGCGCGACGAGCTGCGCGCGGGCTTCCAGCACCACCGCGACAGCGAGTGAGGCGCCTGCGTCGCGGCGACGGTCGATCGGTTGGTCTCAGCCGCGATCGTCGCCGCGCGCCGCGGCGCGCAGGGCTTCGATCTCCGCGACCATGCCGTCGTCAGCCAGCGCGCGCGCGACCACCTCGGCGGGCTCGAGCAAGCGCTCGGCCGCGGCGGGATCCCGCGCAATGATGCAGTGAGCCTCGGTCAGTCGCGCGATCGCGATCTCGCGATCGTGCTCGCCCGCCTTCGCGATCGCGGCATAGTCGTCCGCGACACCGCGCAGCAGCGGCTCGGCATCGCCGCACTGGCGCCGTGCCGTCAGGACCTGGGCGAGGTTGAGGCGACAGTTCGCGCGCGTGACGCTGGGCGGCTGCGCGCGCAGGGCCTCGACGCACGCACGCAGCTGGGCGACACCACGATCCTCGTCGCCCTGGTGGAACGCCACCAGACCCAGCTGCATGTGCGTCAGCGCCAGCGCAGGATGGTGCGGGCCCAGCACGCGCTGTTGGCCCGCGAGCGCCTGCTGCAGCAGCGTACGCGCGCGCTCGGCCTGGCCGATCGAGGCCAGCAGCGGCGCCATGTTGATCGCGATGGTCGCACTCTCGGGATGCTGCAGGCCCCAGACCGACTCGGCGATCGCCAGCGCGCGCTCGAACAGCGGCAGCGCACGCTCGGGGTGGCCGTCGTCGAGCTCGACCCGCGCGAGCGCGTCGAGCGGGCTGCGCATCGCGACGTTGTCCGGGCCCAGGGTCGCCTCGTAACGCGCGATGGCCTGCTCGAACCGCGCACGCGCCTGCGGCAGCGCGAGTCGGCGGTGGGCGATCGCTCCGACGGCATAGTCGACCTCGGCCATCGCCAGCGGCGCCTGCGAGCGCGCGGCCGCGGCCTCGACGTGGGGCAACCAGCGATCGGTCTCGTCGACACGGCCGAGCTCGGCCAGCAGCATCAGCAGCGTCGCGCCCGCGTGGGCTTCGATCGCGTCCGCACCTGCGCTCCGGGCCGCGAGCGCCGCCTGCTGCAGCGCCGCGATCGCGCCGGGTAGATCGCCCGCGTCGTGCCGCGCGGCGCCCAGCAACGCCAGCACCTCGGCGTGCAGCGCGGTCGCGTGGTCGGAGTCCTGCTCCGCCAGCGTGGCCGCGAGCGCCTGCGCTTGCGCGGTCACATCGCGCCCTGCCCGGTCCACACCGCGACGCGCAGCGTGGCGACCGCGTCGCGCAGCGGTTCGGGCACCGGCGGCTGCGCGTCCGCATCACGGCAGTCGAGCGCAGGCATGCGCAGCACGTGATCCGCGGCGGCCGCGACCGTCGCATCGTCCGCGTCGGCCAGTGCCCGCAGCAGACGATCGAGCTCGAGCCCGCGCTCGTGTAGGCACGCGCGCGTGGTGCCGACGCGCCCGGTCTCCGCGACGCCCTCGCAGGCGTCGCGCGCCTGCTCGGCCCACACCGCGCTGGTGTGCTCCACGCGATCGAGCACCGCCGCGACCCCCGGCGGCGTGTCCGGATGCGTGCGCTCGAGCGCGGCGCCGATCGCCTGGCGACGGGCGTGGTCGAACGACGGTGCGACGGACTCGAGCCCACATTGCTGGGGCGTGGGCGAGGCGAACGCGACAAGGGCGGAGCCCGCGAGCACGGCGGTGGCTCCGAGCCACCAGCGACGGGGCACGGTCGCCGCGCGATCGACCGCAGCCACCAGCGCGTGCATGTCGGGCCAGCGATCCGCCGGATCGGTCCGCAGGCCCCGCGCCAGCACCCGCGCCAGCCGAGTCGGCGCCGCCGCGGGCACCTGCGGCCGCTCACCGTGCGGCCGCTCACCCCACGCGAGCTCGCACAGCGCGATGCACCACGCGAACTGATCGCTCGCGGGCGAGGGCTCGACGCCCTCGAACAACTCGGGGGCCATGTACGCGAGCGTGCCCGCGAGCTGCGGCGTCTTCACCGTCGCACCGAGCTCGTCGGTGTCGACCGGGCTGCGCAGGGCCGCGAGGCCGAAGTCCGCCACCAACACCCGCGGGGTCGCGGCCGCGCCGACGTCCTCGACCAGGACGTTGTCGGGCTTGAAGTCGCGGTGCACCAGCGCCGCCGCGTGCACCGCGGCCAGACCCAGCGCCGCGTGGCGCATCGCGGCGACGAGCGCGGGCAAGCGCGGCCGCGCGTGCGCGTGCCAGCGACGCAACGTGCCACCGCGCACGAGCTCCATCGCCAGGAACACCTGACCGTCGCGCGCGCCGACGTCGAAGATCCGCACGACGTTGGGATGATCGATCGCCGCCATCGCGCGGGCCTCGGCCAGCACCGCTGCGATCGCCTCGGCGCCCTGGCCGGTGCGGCGCAGCAGCTTGAGCGCGACGTCGCGGCGCAGGGCGGGATCGTATCCGTGCCACACCGTGCCCATCGCGCCCGCGCCGACCAAGCTCCGCAGGCGGTAGCGACCGTAGGCCCAGTCGCACGCCGGCGTGGCCGCGGGCAGCGGCGGCGGGGCGTGCTCGTCGAGCGACGCGCGCGCGAGCTCGGCGATGAGCCGCCGGCAGACGTCACAGCGATCGGCGTGCGCGGCGACCCGCTCGCTGCGCTCGGGCGCCAGTCCGCCCGCCACGTGCAGCGCGACGGTCTCGTTGCCGGGGCACGTCTCCACCCGCGGCGCCAGCGTAGCAGCGAGCTCGGTGTGGCCGCAGTCGTCCGGATCACGGGCCACTGAACGCGTCCACAGCGCCGGCGCGGTCGAGAATTTGCCGCACGCGCGCGAGGGATCCGAAACTGGTCCGCGCGTGTTCCGTCCGATCCGCAGCCTGATCGCGCTGGCGCTGCTCGCCGGTCTGGTGTGGTGCTCGTTCAAGGTGCCCATCGGCCGCCGCACCTTCGCGCAGCACGTCGACCGCATCGGCGCGACGCCCGAGGCCAAGGAGCTGGTCGACTCCACGCGCAGCTCGGTGTCGCCGGTGCTCGAGGACGCGACCGATCGCATGCTCGGCGAGTACATCGAGGCGCCGACGCAGGCGCCGCCGGGGGCCGCTGCACCCGCGCGGACCAAGCCGGGCACCGACGCGCGCGAGCCCCCGGGGTCTCGAGCGGCGCGCCGCGTGCCCAGTCACGGCGAGGGCTCCGTGCCTGCGCGCGCCGGACGATAGCGGGCGGCGCTGCGCATCGACGGGCGTGCAGCCGGTCGCGGCCGCGCGGCGCGGGCGGCTGCGGGTGATATCCTGCCGCGCACTGCATGGTCCCGGTGGGGTTGGGCTCGACGATGGTGGCGCGGCTGTGGCTCGCGCTCGCGTCGGAGCCGGGGGCCGCCGCAGCGCCGGGCGATGCGGACGACGCGTCGCCGGGCGATGCGGACGACGCGTCGCCGGGCGATGCGGACGACGCAGCGCCGGGCGATGCGGTCGACGTCGGCGAGCCCGAGTCCGCGCCGCCGCAGCCACGACCCGCCGATCTCGCGCGCGTGCGCGGCCGTGTGCTGACCTACGGCGATCGCAGCGCCATCGCCGGCGCCACCATCGTGCCGTTGGACGGCGGCACGCCGGTCACCGCCGACGAGAACGGCAACTTCGTGTTGCCGTTGGGCGCCGGCAGCCACGCGTTCGAGATCCGCGCGGTCGGGTTCCAGACCCTGTCGACCAAGGTCACCCTGTCACGCAACCGCGAGCTCGAGTTCGAGTATCGCCTGCTGCCCAAGATCGGCGATGACCGCTACCGCACGATCGTGCGACAGCGCCGCGAGATCGCGCTGTCGGCCACGACCTTGCGCGAGGCCGAGATCCGCGAGGTCGCGGGCACGCGGGGCGATCCGCTGCGGGTGGTCACGAGCCTGCCGGGCGTGTCGCAGCTGTCGGGGCTGTTGCCCTACGTCGTGGTGCGCGGCGCGGCGCCGGGCAACACCGGCTACTACCTCGACGGCGCGCGGGTACCGATCCTGTTCCACCTCGCGTTGGGTCCGTCGATCCTGCACCCGTACTTCATCGACGCAGTCGACTTCTACCCCGCCGGCGCACCATCGCGGCTGGGCCGCTTCGTCAGCGGCATCATCGAGGGCCGCACGCGACCGTCGCGACGCGACCGCGTGCACGGCGACATCGATGCGCGCCTGACCGACGCGGGCGGCCTGCTCGAGATCCCCATCAATCGCAGCTGGCTGCCCGGTTGCCTCGACGACCCCAAGACCAAGCGGCGGCTGCAGTGCAAGCGCGGCCCCGGCAAGGGCGCGCTCACGCTCGCGGGGCGCTACAGCTACACCGGCGCGCTCATCAGCTTGGTGCAGTCGCAGGCACGCATCAAGTTCTGGGACTACCAGGCGCGCTTCGATCATCGCGTCGCGCCGACGGCGGACTTCATCGCGTTCGCCTACGGCAGCTACGACGACATCGGGCAGAAGCCGCCCAAGGGCCAGGCGTACCAGCCATACATCCGGTTCCACTTCCACCGCCTCGATCTGCGCGTGCGCCAGCGCCTGCGTCGCGAGGGCAGCGCGACTTATGCCGTGATCTTCGGTCTCGACGAGTCGGGCTTCACGGCCGGCGACACGACCTCACAGGTCTACCGCACCTACGAGTGGCGCATCGCACCGCGCATGGACCTGCGGCTGCCGATCAACGATCGCGTCGCCATCGGCCTGGGCATCGATCAAGAGTTCCAGATCTTCCGCCTGGCCAACCCCATCATCGACAACGACCAGATCAACCTCGAGGACATCTCGCTGTTGTTCAGCGATCGCTTCGTGTCGGCCTCGGGCGCCTACCTCGAGGCGCTGGTGCGCAAGGGCGGCTTCGAGCTGCGACCGGGCGTGCGCGTCGACGCCTACGCGCAGGTCGGCGGCAGCCCGTATCTGCCCAACGCCACCGCGGTGACCCACGCGGTCGGGGTCGATCCCCGCATGACGCTGCGCGAGAAGATCGCGCGGCGCTGGACCCTGCGCCAGGCCGTGGGCATGTACCACCAACCGCCGGCGTTCCCGATCCCGGTGCCCGCGATCGAGTCCTTCGGCTTCGAGCGCGGGCTGCAACAGAACATCCAAGGCGCGTTCGGCTACGAGTTCGACGCCATCCCCGATCGCCTGCAGCTGATCCAGGAGGCCTACGGCGGCTACCTCAGCAACCTGCAGGACTACGATCTCGGTGCCGCCAGCACCGGCGGATCGATCTCCGAGCTCGAAGACGTGATCACCAAGGTCGACGGCTGGGCCTACGGCCTCGAGACCATGCTGCGACTCGCGCCCGAGATGCGCATGTTCGGCTGGGCCGCGTATACGCTGTCGCGCTCGGTGCGAAACTACAACGTCGGCGGTCGCGCGCCGTCGAGCTGGGATCAGCGCCACATCCTCAACGTCGTGCTGGGTTATCGCATCAGCCACAAGTGGAACATCGGCGGTCGCGTGCACTACCACAGCGGCCGACCGTGGACCGCACCCGTGGGCGACCAGACCAGCGCCGAGGCCCTGGCGCAGAACCGCAACAACGCTCGCATGGCGCCGTTCTTCCAGCTCGACCTGCGGGTCGAACGCAACTGGCGCTACCCCGATTGGCAGCTCGATCTGTTCCTCGACGTCAACAACGCGACCTACTCGTTCGATACGATCGCGTGCGGCCAGAGTCCCACGGCGTTGCCCGGCGGCCTGCGCATGGGCCAGCTGGTGGTCGCCGCGCAGACGGATCCGGCGCGCGGCGTCGCGAAGTGCACGCCCATCGGGCTGCGCTACACGCTGCCGTCGATGGGTCTGCGGGCGCGCTTCTGACGGGCGCGGTCAGAAGCCGCAGCCACGGCAGTCGTGTCCGATGCACGCCGTCACGGCGCAGGCGCCGACCGGGCCGCCATCGTCCGCGAGCGTGGCGCAGGCCCCGTCGGCGATGGTGACATCGAACTCGGCGTCGGCGCTGTCGCTCGGTGGGTCCACGAACGTACACGGCCCGCCGGCGGCGGCGATGGAGCCGTCGTCGTACTCCGTGTTGGCTTGCCACTCGGCGAGGGTCTCGTAGTACGGCGCCTCGTACATCTGCGTGGTCCACGACGAGTTCTCGTCGTAGGCATTGCGATCGATGTGGTGGGCGATGCCGTCCTGTGGATCCGCCGCGGCGAGGATCACGTTGTCGGCGCTCCCGGGGCCGATGCCGCCGAAGACATTGTGCGTGACCGTCGCGGGCGAGAAGGGGTCGACGCGGATCCCCGCGGCGGTGGACAGACAGGTGTTGTGATCGACGGTGTTGGCGAAACCGTCGCCGGGGTCCTCGGCGACGAAGTCGATACAACCGCCGCCGCCGATCACCACGTTCGCGTATGCCACCTGATTGCCGCTGCGGTTCATGCGGATCGCGACATAGGGGCCGGCGTCGCGGAACAGGTTGAAGCGCGCGATCGAGTCCACCGAGCTGCGGTGCAGGTCGTAGCCCCACTGCGCCGTGTTCTCGACCGTGTTGAACTCCCAGATCGTCCGTATGCCGTCGAACTCCTTGAAGCCGGCCGCTCGCGGCGGGATCTCGGCCCCGGCGCAGAGCTGGGTCGTGTCCGCCACGTCGTGCACCCAGTTGTGGTGCGCGACGCAGTCGGTGCATGCCTCGAGGCGGATGCAAGACCAGTTGCCGTCGCAGACCTCCCAGCCATGCGTGCACTCGACGTGTTGGACCCGCGTGTGGTCACCGTGAAGCCGCAATAGGCCGTCGACGCGCACGTGGTCGATGATGGTGTATGCAATCGGCTGTTCGGCGCCGCCCAGGGCCTGGTGCGAGCGCGCGTTGTCGTCCGGCAGCGCGGGATCCCACGAGTGGAGGACCGGCGGATCCTCGGGTACCGCCGCCGTGATCACGATCGGCGCCTCGGCGGTGCCGATGCCCGAGACCAGGAACGGTCCCTGCTCCTGCCAGTAGTCGCCGGGGTGGAGGTAGAGCGTGTCGCCGGCCTGCAGCGTGTCGAGCGCGACCTGGAGGTCGACGAACCGACCCGGCTGCCCGGCCGCCGGCGCGCACACGTCCGCCAGGCCATCGCCCGGCTGCGCACACGACGGGTCGACGTATTTCGGCCGTTGGTTCGGCAAGCGCGAGACGTCGCACGAGCCACACTCGTCGGGGCACGCCGCGCAGGTCTCCGGGAATGCGCAGCTGCCGTCGCCATCGCAGATGCCTTGCGGTGGCGGCGGCGGATCCTCGCCGGTGCTGGTGTCGTCGTCACCGCCGCTGCTGCCCGTGGGCGCGTCGGTGCTCGTGGTGCCGTCGCTCGTGCTCGTCACCGCCGCGGCGGACGACTCCGAGCCGCCGCCGGCGGTTGCGGGGGCATCGCTGCTGGCGCCGGTGGAGCTGCCGCCCGCGGCGTCGCTCCCATGCGTGCAGGCGACCGCGGCGGACAGGAGCAGGATTGGGGCGCGTCGCGTGGGCATGCGGACCTTCGAAGGGTCTCGACACGACTCGCGCGCGCCTGTCGCTGTGCGGCCGGTCGAATTCCGGCCGCCGGCGTGGAGCGCGGGTCGAGTCGCTCCGGCTCGGGCCTCGGATCGCGGTTGCTCATCGACCTGGCACCCGCGCGTGCTGGTCCCGGCCGAGCATCAGCCGCGCGCGAGCGGGACGCCGCGCTCGGCGAGGCACTCGCGGATCCGCGAGCTCCACCCCGTTGTGATGCGGTCCGACTGATCCCAGCCGGCGTCGCGCTCGAGCAGCGCGACGAGCTCGGAGTCGGCGCGCCAGCGGCGTTCGGCCGGCGCGAGCGCGGGGAACTCGGGGACCAGCGCGAGCAGGCTCGCGGCCAGCTTGCCGCTGTGTCCGCCGTGGGGCGTCGCCGGCAGCCCCGGTGTGGGCTGCACGGGGCATCGCGCGTCGAGCCGCGCGCTCGCACGATGCACGAAGTCGGGGTCGGTGAGACGGGCGGTGACGACGAGCTGCGGCGTGACCCAGCTGCCGCGGTCGACGGCCTGCCACAGCAGCGCAGGATCGAGGCGCGCGCCGCGATCGAGCAGGAACGCGATCGCGCCGACCAGGTGCGGTCGCCAGTTGACCTCGGCCAGCAGCGCCGCGACGAAGCGATCGGCGGCTGCGTCGGCGAGCGCATGCGCGATGCGATCGATCACCGTCTGCGTGTCGGCTCGGCGGTCACGAGCGAGGTTGAGCAGTGCGAGGTGACCGGGCACGCCGAGGCCGTCGCGCGAGAACGCGACCACGAACGGGCCGAATCGCGGGGGCTCGGTGGGCATCGCCCGGGGTGGGCCAGCGACGGCGCGCGGACGAGCGTAGCGCGACGGCAGCGGGCGCGGCACGGCGATCCCGCCGCCGCCGTCGCCGTCGCGCCGCGCTGCGGCCGGCCAGCCGCACGCCAGCGTCCACGACGAGCACCACCCTTGCCGCGCGCCCGCCCGCCGTGGCACCAAGACTCGATGCGCCCCGCCGCCGTCCTCGTCGCGCTGCCGTTGCTGCTGCCTGCATGCGGCGAGCACGACCGCAGCGCCGACGGCACCGAGGGTTCCGCGTCCAGCTCGGCCACGTCGAGCAGCAGCAGCACCACCACCGCCGCGAGCAGCGACAGCTCGAGCACCGCGGCGAGCAGCAGCGCGGCCGACGAGAGCTCGACCGGCGAGCCGATCGTCCCGATCGACTGCAGCGAGTCCTGCGTCGACACGGTCTCCGACGCCGGCGTGATGCTCTGTTACTCGTGTCGCTGCAAGGCGGCGTTCGACAACTGGTTGCCCACGCGCGACGAAGTGCAGTGCAGCACCGCGACGGACATCGTGACGTACCACGCGGATGTGTCGGGGCCGCAGGCGGTGCTCGAGCCCGCGCCCGACGACGCGATCGCGTGCACCAACCCGTCGCTGCTCACGGGTTCGTGCCGTCAGGGCAGCAAGCTGGGCCAGCTGCAGCACGGTGACGTGATGCTGCGGTGGATCTGCCGTGATCCCTACCTCGACGTCGACGGTACGGTGATCTACGAGGACATGGGGCTCATCGGCCAGAACACGCGCACCGGCGTCGCGTGCTTCTGGGACGACATCGACGACGTCACCCACGACGACGACATGCCGCCGCTCGATCTCATGGAGGCCAGCGAGGCCGAGCGGCAGCGCTTTCTCGAGGTGTTCTACTTCGTCGACGGCAGCGGCACCTGCCGCACGTGCCACGATCACGACCCGTTCATCTTCACGCCGTACCTGCAATCGACGCAGTGGATCTCGGTCGCGGCCGACAAGGGACCCTATTCGTTCGCGCGGCTCGACGGCAACGCGAAGTCGACCGGGAACTCGCACCTGGTGTCGCGGCAGGCGGCGGCGTGCACGGCGTGCCATCGCATCGGCAGTGAGGGCACGTGCTCGAGCTTCGCGCCCAACTCCCTGGGGTTGGGCAAGGACGCCACACACGAACAATCGGTGCACGACGCGGCCATGCCGGGTAGCCCCGATTGGCGGCTGGCGTACTGGATGCCGGGGCCCGGGCTCGCGGTGCCTGATTTCGACGCGTGGGACATGTTGTTCGGGCCGGCGCGCGACCACGTGCTGCAGTGTTGCGCGGCGCCCGGCGACAACGTCGGCGACTGTCTGTGGGAGCCGGTGCCGGCGCAGCCGTGATCGCTACGACACCGCGACGAACAGCGCGAGCCCGACCGCGAACGTGACGAGGTGGTTGGCGATGAGCAGCCCGACCAGCTCGACGCCCTGGCCTTCCCACAGCGGGTAGCTCGCCGCGAGCACGACCGGGAAGCCGAAGTGGATCACGAAGAAGCCGACCTGCAGCACGCCCACCAGCTCCGCGCGGCTGCAGCCCCAGATCGCGAGCGGCAGCAGCGCGTGCAGCGGCACGGTCCAGCGCCACAGGCCCAGCACGTCGATGCGGCCGGGCACGGGCGGATCTGCGGGCGCGTCCACGCTCGAGCGGTAGCGCGGGGGCGCGCGGGCGAGAAGCGAAGAGCTTGCGCCTACTCGCCCGGCGGCTCGAGCACGCGATCGATGCTCAGCTCGATGCGGCTGCGGATCAGCGCGAGCACGCTCACCAGCTCGCTGGGCGCCAGCCGCAGCCGCGTCTGCAGCTCGCGTTGCACCGCGGCCGCGACCGCGTCGCGCGCCTGTGCGACCCAGCGCGCAGCGGTGGCATGGTGCACGCCGTACATCCGCGCGAGCTCGCGCACCGTCACGCCGTGCAGGATCGCCTGGCGCAGCAGCGTGCGCTCGCGCGGTTGCAGCGTCGCGATCGCGGCGGCGAACGCCTCGCGGAAGGCCTCGCGGTAGGTCTGCTCGAGGAAGTCGAGCTCCGGGTCGCGCAGGTGTCGGGGCAGCGCCGCGAGGTCGTCGTCGGGGATCGCGGCGTGCTGCTTGCGGCTGCGCTGGGCGTTGAGCGCCGCGCGCGACGCCGTCACGCGCAGCCACGCGCCCAGGGGGCCCTGTCCGCCATAGCGGGTGATGGCACCGACGCCGTCGCCGACCAGCACGTGCTGCCGCACGATCTGCCGCAGCTCGTCGCGCTGCACCGGGTCGGCCTCGAGCCGCACCAGCGCCTGCTCGATCGGATCCGCGAAGCTGGCCTCGAGCGCTGCGATCGCGGCGGCATCACCCTCGGCGCAGGCGCACGCGATCCACGAGTCGGGCCCACGCAGGCGCAGCAGCGCGCTCGCGGGCGCGTCGGCGTCGGCGATGCGCTCGGCGATCCACGCCGCGAAGATCTCCGGTGCGAGCGTCACGGTGGGCCACGCCGAAGCGGCGGCGGCCAACCACGCCGTCACGTCGTCGCGCAGCTGCGGCTGCGCCAGCGCGGCGTCCATGGGCTCGCGCGCCGCTGCCGGCAACACCGCGAGCAACTGTTCGAGCATCGCGTCGCTCACGGGCCACCTGCCGCGTCGAGCTTGGCCAGGCGCGCCTCCGCGGTGGCGTTGCCCAGGGTCCGCGCGGACTCGTACTGCTCGCGCGCGTCGGCGGTGCGGCCGGCCTTGCGCAGGCAGTCGCCCAGCAGCAGCCGGTGGCGCGCGTCCTTGGGTCGGGCCGCGACCGCACGCTTGGCGAACTCGATCGCGCGATCGGTTGCGCCGCGCTCGAAGTGCAGCTCCGCGAGCGCGTGCGCGGCCTCGGCGTCCTTGCGGTCGAGCTGCAGCGCGCGGCCCAGCAAGCTCTCGGCCTCGCCGAAGCGCCCGGCCTGCAGCGCGGCACGGCCGGCCTGCCGGTACTCCGCGGCGGTGCTGTAGCGCGGCGCGCTCGGCTTGGGTGCGCTGGCCGGCTCGGTCGGTGGGGGCTCGCTCGGCTCGGACGGCGCAGGCTGGCTCGCCGTCACCACGCGCGGCTCGGCGGCGCGGCGCGGCCGCGTCGCGGCACGACGCACCACCTGCGTGACCTCCTCGCCGAGCACGCCCTCGAGCCGCGCGGTCGTGCTCAGCGACGGTGCGCGATCGCGTTGGTACAGCGCGTCGAGTCGGCGGCGGCGCTCTGCGTCGTCGGGTGCGGCGAGCACTGCGAGCGGCTCGGCCGCGGCGAGCTCCGCCGCCGTGAACGAGAGATCGTCGGCCTTGCGCCGCAGGCTCGCGAGCTCGCCGGGCGTCATCATGGCGCGCTCGCGCGCACGCGTGGCCTCGGGGTCGAACACCAGGGCCTGGGCATAGTAGTCGAGCGCGAACGGCGTGCCGCCCTCGCTGTCCCAGAAGTGATCGCCCAGGCGCACCAGCGTGTCGGCGAACTCGCGCCGCAACGCGCCGGCCTGTTGCGCGGCGGCGCCCTCGGGCATGGCCTCGAGCTGCAGCAGCACGCGGTTGGCGGTGCGGTACTCGGGATCGTCGGGCGGCGGATACACGAAGTAGCTCTTGGCCGCAGCCGCGCGGGCGTCGTTGGCCAGCGCGGTGACGCTGTCGTCGGCCGCCGCGTCGGCGGCCTCGACCGGAGCGCGAGCGGCCCACGCGACACCACCGGCGGTGACGACCGTCGCGGCCGCGAGCGCCAGCCACGGTCGCCGACGCGCGCGGGGATCGGCGCCGAGCGCCTGGGCCAGCGCCGCCATCGACGGGTAGCGCTGCGCCGGATCGAGCGCGAGCCCCACCACGATCGCGCGCCGCAGCCACGCAGGCACGCGTCGCTCGCCGCTGGGCTCGGCCGGTACCCCGCGCGTGATCGCGGCGTGCAGCTCGCTCAACGTGCGCCCGGCGAAGGGACGACAACCCAGCAGTGCCTCGTAGCACGTGACGCAGAACGAGAACTGATCGGCGCGCGCATCGACCTTGGCGGCGACCATCTGCTCGGGGGCCATGTACGCCGGCGTGCCCAGCACCGCGCCGGTCTGCGTCAGCCGTGGATCCGCCGCCGCGCTCGACAGCGCCGCGGCGCTCGCCTGCAGCGACAGCGCATCGCCGGATGGCTCGAGCGCCGCGCTGGCGAGCCCGAAGTCGAGCACCTTGGCGCGCACGTCTCGCTCGACGATGACGTTGCTGGGCTTGAAGTCGCGGTGGACCAGGCCGCACAGGTGCGCGGCGTGGAGGCCCGCGGCGGCGCCGAGCATGACGTCGCGGATCTGCTGCCACGTGCGCGGCGCTGCTGCGAGCCACGCACCCAGGGTCACGCCGTGGACGAGCTCCATCGCGATGAAGACGCGTTCGCCCAGGGTGCCGACGTCGTAGACCGCGACGACGTTGGGGTGCGTGACCTTGGCCAGGGCTCGACCCTCGCGCACCAGCCGGCGCTCGAAGCCGTGGTCGGCGGCGTGACCCGGCATGAGCAGCTTGATCGCGATGCGGCGGTCGAGCTCGGGATCGTAGGCGGCGTAGACCTCGCCCAGGCCACCGCGGCCCACCGGGTCGAGCAGGATGTAGCGACCGATCGAGGTGCCCCGCGTCAGTCGCGGATCGCCGGCGGTGTCCGACAGGCGTTCGCCGACGGCGGTCTCGCGCGCGGCCAGGGCCTCGCGCACCAGCGCCGCACAGTCGGCGCAGCCGTCGACGTGCGCGGCGACCTGCTCGCGCGAAGCCTCGTCGCACTGGCCCTCGGCGAACGCGAGGATCGCGTCGGTGTCGGGGCAGGCGTCCATGGCGTCAGTCCCCGCGCGCGACCGCGGCGCGACCCCGCGCGCGGCGTCGGGTGGCCTTGCGGTGGGCGTGCACCGCGAGCATCACGATGCCGCTGATCGCCGCGCCGCTGCCCAGCACCGTCAGCGTCGCGCCGCCGGGCACCGAGTCGTAGAGGTAGCGGCAATCGCCGTCGGCATCGACGCCGTCGCCACGACAGCTGCTGCGATCGGGTCGGCCGTCGACCGCGAGCAACGCGGCACCGGCCGCGAGCGCGGCGACGCCGACCGCGAGCGCGGTCCAGCCCCACGGTCGCAGATCGCGGCGGCGATCGGGCGCGCCGCTGCTGCGCGGCAGCGGCTGCAGCTGCAGCGCCAGCAGCTCGCGGTGCCCCGGCAACGCGCGCAGCGTCAGCTGCTGCGGCACGAACCCGGGTTTGGACACCCGCGCTTCGTGGGCGCCCGCAGTGACCTCACGCTCGATCGGCGCGTTGCCGATCGCGGTGCCGTCGAGCTCGACCAGGGCGCCGCCGGGCGTGGTCTCGATCGCGACCACCGGCGGGCCCGCGACCAGCAGATCGAGCTTGCCACGCAGCTCACCGGTCGCGTCCGCGAGCAGCTCGCCGACCTCTTCGACCGTGCACACGTCGCAGTCGCGGGCCGCCAGCGCGATCACGCCGCCGGTGCTGCCATCGACCAACTCGACCGCGACGCGGTACTGCCGATCGCCCGCGGTGATGCCCGCCGCGACGAGATACTGCGCGTTGGCCGAGGCCGCGAGCGTGCGACGGCAGGTCATGTCCCCGCATGCGGCCGCCTCGGGCCCGGCGACGTCGGCGACCTCGAACTCGCCGCGCACGAGCCCGGCGAGCAGACGATCCGCGAGCTTGTTCTGCCAGTGCTGCTCGAGCTCGCCGGTCACCGCAGTCGGCAACACCGCGACCCGCGGCCGCGCGCGCGTCGGTGCGGCGAGCAGCGGAGCGCTGGTCGTGGCCACCGCCGCGGCCAGCGCGGCCGCGAGCGTGCGGTGGCGTGGCCGCGTGCGTCTCACGGCACCGACACCAGCATGCCCAGGGCCAGCGCCGAGCCGGCGTTGGCCAGCGCGACGTCGGGCACGCCGTCGCCGTTGAAGTCGGCGACCGCGAGATCCTGCGGGAAGGTGAACAGCGGGTTGAGCGAGGCCTCGAACGCGCGATCGCCCAGGCCGAACATGAACGTCATGCCGCCGTTGCCGAGGTAGCCCTCGCCCCACGCGACGTCCTGGATGCCGTCGGAGTTGAAGTCGCCCGGTGCCGCGGCGAAGGCGATGCGACCGGTCCAGTTCCACCACGTCGCCTCTTCGACGAAGCCGCCACCGGCGATGCCGAACAGCACGAAGTTCTCCTGCGCGATGGTCGAGACGAACATGTCGGTGTAGCCGTCGCCATCGAGGTCCGACATCATCACGGTGATCGGGGTCGCGAGCTCGAAGGCGTCGAGCGCGACGAGCTCGCGGTTGCCGGCGTTGACGAACGGGATGAGCGCGTCCTGGGCCGCGACCGCGAGGTCGGGCAGGCCGTTGTCGTCGATGTCGCCGATCGCGACGTCTCCGGGTTCGCTGCCCGCGGGCACGGGCGTGCCGATCTCGAAGCCGCCGTCGCCGGTGCCCCACAGCATGGTGAGCTCGCCGCTGACGTCGCACACCACCGCGAGGTCGACCGCGCCGTCCCCGTCGACGTCGCCCGTGGCCATGCGGTGGGGCCGGCCGGCGACCGTGTAGGGCACGGGCGGATCGAAGCCGCCCTCGCCGTCCGCGAGCACGACGTCGATGACGTCCGCGTCGGGCGAGGCCGCGATGATGTCGGGCAGGCCGTCGCCGTCGACGTCGACCGCGGCGACGTCGGTGATCGCGGAGATGCCCATGGCCGAGGGCACCAGCGTGAGCAGGAACGACAACCCACCGTCGCCGTCGCCGTAGGCGACCTCGAACTTGGCGTAGTTGCCCACCAGCATGTCCTGCGCGCCGTCGCCATCGAAGTCCGCTGCGGCCACCGCGATCGCGTCCTCGCCGAAGCCGGCGGTGAGTGGGCGGTACTCGAAGCAGATCTCGCCCGGCACCACGACGCCGTCGTAGCACCGCGCGACCGGCTCGCCGGTCGAGTCGGCCGCACCCGAGCTCGACGCGCCGGCCGACGTGTCGGTGCCGGAGCTACCCGAGCTCTCGGTGATCCCGGTCACGGTGCTGCCGCTGCCGGTGGTCGTCGGCGCGCCGTCGTCGCCCGACGCCGTGGGACCATCGTAGGCGGGGTTGGGCACGATGCGGCACGCCGCCAGCGCGAGCACCAGCGCCAAGACGCTGCTCGATCGCGACGCGAAGCTCGACGGACGCGCGCCCATGCCACTTCCGACGCCAGCCTATCGCAGGCAAAAAGCCGCGCCAACGCCACGATCGCCGCGCTCGTGCGACACTGCACAGCTGGTTGTGTCTACCCCCGCCGGCCGGGGCGGTCCCTGGGCGGCAAGGAGCCTGCTCATGTCTCGTGCTCGTCGGTTCACCCTCGCCCTGTGGGCGTTCGCGCCCGCGTACGCGTGCCACGAGGACGCATCGCCCGGCGGCGCGGGCTCGAGCAGCGAAGGCTCGGGCGCGGTCGACACCAGCGCGGGCAGCGAGGCCGGCACCGGCGGCAGCACCGGCGCGAGCAGCGAGGGCAGCGAGGGCAGCTCGAGCAGCGGCGATCTCCCCTCGCCCTACTCCGACTCGTCGACCGGCCCCGGCGCGATGCCGACGCTCACCGGCGACGAAGCCACCGCGGCGCTGGGCGACGGCCTGCTCGCGTTCCTGCAGAGCCGGCCCTCGGAGATCGTTGCGGCGTACATCGCGTTCGTGCCACCGGAGGCGTTCGAGCCCGGCTGCCCCGAGACACAGCAGTTCGTCGACGGCGAGTTCGTCGACGTGATGCTGTGGGCCACCGGCGGCTGCACCACCGCGGCTGGGGTCTCGTTCAGCGGCTCGGGTCGGCTGCAGGTCACCACCGATCTGGTCGACGGCGAGCGCACCATCGACGCGTTCGAGCTGTCCTCCGAGGGCAGCACCATGCGGGTCGAGACCGCCGACGGTGGCTTCTTCGAGCTGTCGGGCTACCTCGCGTTCGAGAACGGCACGATGGCGGAGGCGATCGACGGCGCGTTCTCCTTCATCGGTGACGTCAGCGCGGACCCCGACACCGCCGGCACCAACGCGATCCTCGGCGGGACCCTGCGACCGCAGGGCTACGTCTACCTCTACTCGCAGCCCGACTATCGCGCGCTGTACGGCAGCGGTTCGATCACCGGCGACGCCCTGGGCGACGCCGTCGCGGTGTCGTTCGCCGACGCGACCGTCGCGAACTACCCCTGCGCGATCGAGCCCGCGGGTCAGTTCTCGGTCCGCGACAGCGAGGGCTACTGGCACGACCTGGTGTTCGACGCCGCGACCTTCGTCGACGGCGACTACGACTGGAGCGGCGAGTGCGATGGCTGCGGCACGCACGTCGCCGGCGGTGAGGTCAGCGACGATGCCGCCTGCATCGCGCCCGAGGCGCTGACGGCGTTGCTCGACTGGGAGGTGATGCCGTGGTGATCCGATTCGCGACCAAGACCGTGCTCGCGGGGTTGATGGTCGTCACGGCGGCGTGCCGTGACGAGGGCGCCGCGGCGGGCGACGACGACGGCGCCGGCACCAGCGGCGGCGCATTGTACTGCGGTGGCAGCGGTGGCAGCGACGGCGCCGGCTGCACCGGCGACGGCGAGCAGCCACCGACCGACATGCCGCTGAGCGACGCCGAGGTGCTCACGCGCGCGAGCCTCGATCTGCGCGGCGTCCGGCCGACCGTCGACGAGCTCGCGGCGCTCGCGGCCGACCCCGAGTCGCTCGACGACATGATCGCGACCTTCACCGACGATCCCGCCTTCGGCGGGCGCGTGCGCGACCTGTTCGCGGGCGCCTGGCGCACCCGCGTCGACGAGTACCCGCCGCCCGGCGGCGACTACGGCGAGGACGCGCCGACGTCGGCGTCCAACGCCGCCATCGCCGAGGAGGTGCTCAACCTCGTCGCCGTGGTCGTGATGAACGATCGCCCGTTCAGCGAGATCCTGACCTCGGGCGAGACCGTGGTCGATCCGTTGCTGGTGGGCCCGTGGCCGCTCGAGGCGATCGAGGACGATGGTCGGTGGCTACCGCCCGGGACCACGCGCGCTCGCTACACCGACGGCCGCCCTGCCGCGGGCGTGCTCTCGCTCAACGCGGTGTACTGGCGCCACACCTCCACGGTCGACAACGCCAACCGCGGGCGCACCAACGCGCTGTCGCAGGCGCTGCTGTGCCAGTCGTACCTCGACCGGCCGATCGACTTCCCGACCGACCTCGACCTGACCGACTCGGAGTCGATCAAGGACGCGATCCACAGCAACGGTGCGTGTCAGGCCTGCCACTCGACGCTCGATCCCTTCGCGAGCTTCCTGTGGGGTTTCATGGCGCCCAACCAGACGCCGGTGCCGAACTACAACCCCGCGGGCGAGCGCGACTGGCAGATCTACACCGACACGGCGCCGGGTTTCTTCGGCGTACCCGGTGACCGGCTCGAGGATCTCGCGCGGATGATCGCGCAGGACGAGCGCTTCATCTCGTGCACGGTGCGGCGCGTGTACGAGGAGCTGCTGGGTCGCGATGCGCTGCTCGAGGACGAGGGCGCCCTGGCCGAGCACCGCGAGGCGTTCCTCGCCAGCGAGCTGTCGCTCAAGGCGCTGGTGCGATCGATCGTCGCCGATCCCAGCTACCGCGGACGCAGCTGGGAGCCGCGCTTCGGCGGTGCGCCCGAGCCGGTGCGCCGCAAGGTCGCGCCGGTCGAGGTGCTCGGCACCTCGCTCGAGGCGCTGACCGGGTACGCCGTGCGCTACGACGGACGCGAGGCGCTCGCGCTCGATGCTGCGCTGCGGCGGCTCGCCGGTGGCTCCGATCGCGGCAACGCGCAGTCGATCTCGACCGGCGCGGTGTTGGTGCAGCGCCGCCTGGCCGAAGCCGGCGCCATCGCCCTGGTCGAGTCGGTCGCCGCGGGCGAGCCCAACGACGGCCGGCTCGCGCCGGTGCTGGCGGCCGCCGACCTCGGCGCCGAACCCAGCGCCGCGACCATCGTGGCGCTGATCGAGCACGCGCGCTCGGTCAGCTTCGACGAGTCCGCGCCGGAGGTCGGCGCCCTGATCACGCTGTGGCAAGAGGTCGCGTCGATCAGCAGCGCCCGCGAGGGTTGGATCGCGGTGGTCACCGCGGTGCTCGCCGACCCGGACCACCTCCTCTACTGAACCGCGCAAGGACGACACGACGATGTTCACTCGACGCACCTTCCTGGGCTCGGCCGCGGCCACCGCGGCGCTGTTCGGATCCTCGTCCTTCACGCGCGCGCACGCCGGCGATGTCGGCAAACGCTTCCTGTTCCTGCACGCCGAAGGCGGCTGGGACCCGCTGACCGTGTTCGCACCGCTGTTCGATGCGCCGGACATCGACATGGAGGCCGGCGCCGAGCCGTGGACCATCGGCGGGTTGTCGCTGGTCGATTCGCCGCTGCGACCGCTGACGCGGACGTTCTTCGAGCAGTATCACGGCGAGATCGCGCTGCTCAACGGCGTGTCGGTGCGCAGCGTCAACCACGAGACCTGCGCGATCGTGGCGCTGACGGGCGCGACCTCCGAGGACCGACCCGATTTCGCCACCATCTTGGGCTACGAGGCGCGCGACGAGGTCTCGCTGCCGCACCTGGTCATGAACGGTCCGTCGCTGCCGGGGCCCTACAGCGTGTTCGTCAGCAACGCGCAGGGGCGCCTGCAACAGACCATCGACGGCACGTTGCTCATCGACAACGACACGCCGCTGCGGTTGCCGTCGAGCGCGCCCGAACACATCGTCGATCGCTACCTGGTCGATCGCGCCGAGGCGCTGCAGCTACAGCTGCCCGGGCCCGGCCACGCGGCCGACTACCGCGAGGCGCTCTCGCGTGCACGTGCGCTGGTCGACAGCCGCTACCAGCTGCAGCTGGCCTCGAGCAACGAGTTCGTCGGTCGCGCGCGCACGGCCATCGCCGCGCTGTCGGCGGGGTTGTGCCGCTGCGCCAGCGTCGGCACCGGCTTCAACTGGGACACCCACCAGGACAACAGCCTGCAGAGCGGGCTGTTCGAGGGCTTCTTCGGCGACGTCGCCGCGGTGCTGGCGGAGCTGGCCAACACACTCGGCCCCGACGGCAAGCCCCTGCGCGAGAGCACGGTGGTGGTCGTGACCTCGGAGATGGGCCGCACGCCGGCGTACAACTCCACCGGCGGGCGCGACCACTGGCCGTTCACCTCGATGCTGCTGATGGGTCCGGGCATCAACGGCGATCGCAGCTTCGGCGGGTTCTCGGATCTGTACGCCGGCATCGGCGTCGATGGCGGCGGCGATCCGGATCCGTCGCAACCGGGCATCCCGGCCGAGGCGGTCGGTGCGACGCTGTTGACCCTGGGCGACGTCGATCCGGCGGAGTATCTGCGGATCGTGGATCCCGTGCCGGGGGTGCTGGCATGACGCGACCCATCACGCAAACCTGGCTGATCGCGTTCGCGCTCGCCGGCGCGTGCAAGGACGAAGGCGACGACGACGGCGGCGACGGTGGCAGCACCGCGGCGGACGACGGCTCGTCGGATGCCGGCGCGGGCAGCAGCAGCGGCGCGGGCTCGGGCTCGGACTCGGGCGGCAGCGAGGGCTCCGACGCCGGCAGCAGCGGCGGCGAGGTCCTGTGCGACGACGTGCCGATCATCACGTACGACACCTTCGGCGCGGGCTTCTTGTCGACCTACTGCAACGGTTGTCACGGTGCCCTGGTCGCGGACCGCAAGGGCGCGCCCGCCGAGGCGGTGTTCGACACGCGCGAGCAGGCGGCGGCCTACGCCGAGAAGATCCTCGCGCGGCGCGACCCCCCCGACGGCGTGATGCCGATGCCGCCGGCCGGCGGCGTGACCGAGGACGACGAGGTCCGGCTCCAGATCTGGCTGCAGTGCTTTCCGTGATCGGACCGGGAACGCTCGGCCCGGTCGCCGCCACCACCGGCGGGCATGACGACCTTGCCCGAATCGCTCCTCGCCCTGCTCGCCCTCGCCCCCGTCGATCCGCCCGCGGCGGCGCAGCAGCTCGCCCCGCTCGAGCTCGCCGGCGTCGTGATCGCACCGTTGCGGCCCGAGGTCGCGCTCGAGTCGGTCACCGTGGGCAAGCGCGCGGCGGTGCGCGTCAAGGGCGGTGACCTCGGCGTCGCGATCACGCCGCAGACGCTCGAGCACCGCAGCCTGATCTTCGGCGTGCGCCACCGCGATCTGGGCGATCACGGCTTCGTCGTCGCGTTCGACACCGGTGAGGGCCACGCGGCCGGTGGCTTCCAGTGCAACGCGAAGGGCAAGGGCGCGGTCGTGCCGGGGACCGGCGAGGGCCATGCGCCCGGCGCCGCGGTCGAGTTTCGTTGCAACTCGTTCGTGCCGGGGACCGGCGAGGGCCATGCGCCCGGCGCCGCGGTCGAGTATCGCTGCAACTCGTTCGTGCCCGGCACCGGCGAGGGCCACACCGCGGGCGGCACCGGCGAGGGACACGGCAGCCTGGTGGTGTCGCCGTCGTTCGCCGACGCGAAGAGCTACAGCCTGCGCGCGACCCAGCACGGCAAGCTCGTGATCGATCGCGCCGGGCTCACCGGTGCCTTCACCATCGAGGACTTCGAGGGACTCGAAGAGCAGAAGCTCGAGACGCTGCAGGTGCAGGTCGCCTACGGCGCGGTGCGGGACGACGCATGGTCGATCACGGTGCGTCACGAGGGCTGGGTCGTGACCGTGACGCCCGACGCGGCGCAGCGCTTCGACGGTCTGCCGACCGTGGCGCTGACCACCAGCGGCCTCGACGAGGCCGTGCTCACCGGCGTCTGCTCGCGCGCCGAGGTCGGCAAGCCGGCGCTGTCCGGATGCCCTGCGGCGCAGTGAGCGAGGCCGTGCCGATCGTCGCGCGCGCGTGCGGCTGATCGCACGCGTCGCGCCTGGTACAACTCTCCGGTGACGCCGACCCCTGGCCGCCTGCTGCTCGTCGTGCCCACCCGAGGACGTCTGGCCGAGGCGCAGCGCGTGGTGCTGGGCTTCGACCGCGTGGCGCAGCAGCATGGGCACGCGATCGAGTTCGCGGTCGTCGACGACGCCGAGCCCACGACGGCGTTCGCGTGGGATCCGTCGCTGCGGGGCCGGCTGCGTCACTACGACGTCGGCGCGCGCACGGCCCTGGTCGACGCGCTCGCCGCTGCCGGTTGCGATCGCGCGCTGCTCGAGTTTGCTCTCGCGGATCCGTGGGGCTTCGGGCTCACGCCCGGTGCCAACCGCAACGTCGTGCAGCTGCTGACCCTGGGCCGGCGCGTGCTGACGGTCGACGACGACATCGAGCCGCGCCTGGCCCGGCCGCCCCAGGCCGACTGCCAGCGCGGCGGCGAACCCGAGGTCCGACGCGACGACGCCAGCGAGTTCTGGTTCTTCCGCGACGCCGCCGAGGGCCACGCGCTGATCGACGACGACGCCGATCCCATCGCCGCGATCACGGACGGCTTCGACCTCGATCCCGGTGCGGGTGCGCCGGCGGTGTGCGCCTCGTGGCTGGGCATGAGCGGCGACGGTGGCTCGCCCAACGGGCTGTACTGGCTGGTGCAGCACGGGCCCTCGCGCGAGCGCTTGATGGTCGACTACGACGCGATGCGGGCGTCGGGTCGGCTCATGCGCAGCGTGACGCGTCCGACCGTGACGTTCGGCGCGGCGTGGACGCCCGCGGTCGTGGCCTACGATCACCAGCGGCTGCTGCCGCCGTTTCTGCCGATGCTGCGGGGCCAGGGCCTGGTGTGGGGCGCGACCGTGTCGGTCGGCGGCGCGTGGTCGCTCGTGCGCATGCCCGGCGCGCTCGAGCACCGCATGGACCAGCCGCGCGCGACCGATCCCGAGCTGGCGCTGCGCTCGATCGCGTCGATGGCGACCGCGGCGTTCGTGCAGCTGGCGCTGGGACGCGCGGCGGAGCCGTCGGCGGCGATCGAACCGAGCACGGCGCTGGCGAATGCCGCGGCACGCTTGCGCGAGATCTCGCGCGACACCGCGACCTTCACCGCGTTCGCGCGCAACCTCGTGACCGCGCGTTGCAAGGCGCTGGTCGGCAACCTCGACGCCCTGCGCGAGCGCCATCGCGGTCTGCCCGCGACCTGGGCGGCCGACGTCGCCGCCGCCCGGGTCGCGTTGCTGTGGCAGCGTGACGATGCGGCCGCCTGGGTTCCCTACGACCTCGCCGATCGCGACGAACCCGGCGAGCTGCTGCGGCGTGTGATCCAGCGCTTCGCCGAGCTGTTGCTCGCGTGGCCGCAGATCGTGGCGGCCGCGCGCGCGTCGACTCTGGAGTCGCTCGGCACACCCGTGTGATGCGCGGCCGCGCCCGCGGCGGCGGAACCAACCTGGGCGCTCGGGCACGGCCAGATCGATGACCGTGTTCCGCAAGAGTCTGTTCGCTGGCCTGCTCGTGGGTCTTGGCTGCGGCGTCGCCAGCGATGCCGTGGGGCCGCGGCCGTTGACCGATGCACGTGATCGCGTGCTCGCGCCGCAGGAGCTGGTCGAGCTCGGCGTCTACGCCTACGCCGTGCGTGGCGACGGCCGCGTCGAGCTGTTCGACGAGTCCGGCGCGCTGATCTCGGTGGCGTTCGCCGATGCGGCCGGTGGTCACCACTATGCCGAGGCGACCTTCGCCGGCTCGCACTACGTCATCGAGTCGAACGACAACCAGTACTCG
>JAXLYC010000012.1:0-141875 GCA_046351635.1 Nannocystaceae bacterium
CTGGCTCGAGAAGCTCGGCGAGAAACTGCGCGGACCCGATGGCGCGCTCGCGGTGTACATGCACGAGGTCGAGCTGGCGCAGCTGCTCGACATCGTCTTGCCGCTGCGACCGCGGCGCGTGCTCGAGTGGGGCTCGGGCGGATCCACCGCGATGTTCCTGTCGCGCGTGCCCAGCATCGAGCTGCTCGTGTCGATCGAGAACGACGCCGCCTGGTACGAGCGCGTGCGCGAGGCCATCGACGACCCGCGGCTGCAGCTGTTCCTGGTCGGCCCCAACCACCCGCCGCCGTCGACCACGGGGCTGTCGCCCAAGGCCGCCCGCGCGGCCCTGTCGGCGTTCCACCTCCGCTGCGAGCGCGAGCCCGAGCTCATGCACGACTACGTCGCGCGGCCCAAGACCCTGGGCCACCGCTTCGATCTGGTGTTGGTGGACGGCCGCGCGCGCAGCTTCTGCATCGCTGCGGGCTGGGACCTGCTCGAGCCCGGCGGCGTGCTGCTGCTGCACGACGCGCAGCGACCCGAGTACAAAGAGGCGATGTTGCGCCTGGGCTCGCCGCAGTGGCTCGAGCCCTGGCACCAAGGTCAGCTTTGCGTCGCGCGCAAGCCCGCGTGAGTGCGGGCGCGCCGCGTCACAGCAGCTTGGCGTAGGCGGCGGCGTCGAGCAGCGCGTCGAACTGCGCCGGGTCATCGGGCTTGATCGTGATCATCCAGCCCGCGCCGTAGGGATCCTCGTTGACGCGCTCGGGCGCGCCGTCGAGCTCGGGGTTCTTCGACACGACCTCGCCCGAGACCGGTGCGAACAGCTCCGAGACCGCCTTGACCGAGTCGACGTCGCCGAAGCGCTCGCCCGCCTTCACCTTCGCGCCGGCGTCCGGCAGCGTCACGAGCGTGATGTCGCCGAGCTGCTCGACCGCGTGCGCGGTGATGCCGATGACGATGACGTCGCCGTCGCGGCGAGCCCACTCGTGGTCCTTGGTGTAGCGGAGGTTTGCGGGGACGTCGTTGCTCATCGTGGGGTCCTCGAAAGGTGGCGGCTCGTGCAGGAAGTGTCGATCAGCTGGCGCGGCGGCGGTAGAAGGGGCCCTTGACCTGCTCGGCGGCGCAGACCCGGCCGCGTTGGCGCAGGCGCAGGGGTTCGCCCGCCGCAGCGACCGCGGCCGGCACCCAGGCCATGCCCACGGCCCCGCCGAGGGTGGGGGCCACGCCGCCCGAGGTCACGCGGCCGATGACCGCGTCCGAGGCATCGATGACCTCGGCGCCGTCGCGCACGATGGCGCGGTCGGTCAGGCGGAAGCCGACCAGGCGGTTGGCGCTGCCGTTGCGCTTGACCGTGACCAGGGCCTCGTGGCCGACGCAGGCCACGCCCTTGTCGAGCTTGACGACCCAGCCCAGGCCGGCGCCGAAGGGATCGGTGTTCTCGTCGATGTCGTTGCCGTACAGGCACAGCCGTGCCTCGAGCCGCAGGGTGTCGCGCGCGCCCAGGCCGATGGGCGCGACGCCGCGGTCGATGAGCGCGCGCCACACCGGCACCGCCTGTGCCGCCGGCACGAACAACTCGAAGCCGTCCTCGCCGGTGTAGCCGGTGCGCGCGACGGTGATGTCCACGCCGGCGATGCGGCCGTGGCCCAGGCCGAAGCTGGGCACCTCGGACAGCGGCGCGGCCGCGAGCTCGGCGACGATGGCGACCGCCTGCGGACCCTGCACCGCCAAGAGCGCCCACTGCGACGAGACGTCCTCGATGCTGCAACCGCGGTCGCTGCCGTGGCGGCGGAAGTGCGCGAAGTCCTTGGCGACGTTGGCCGCGTTCACGACGATGCGCAGGTGCTCGGCGCCGAGCCGGTACACGATGCAGTCGTCCACGATGCCGCCGTGCTCGTTGCACGTCACGGTGTAGGCCGCGCGACCGTCGGTGAGCTTGCCGATGTCGTTGGTCACCAGGTGCTGCACGCACGCGATGGCGCCCGGGCCACGGAAATCGATCTCGCCCATGTGCGAGACGTCGAAGATGCCCGCGGCCTCGCGCACGCTGCGGTGCTCCGCGAGGATCCCCGCGGGGTACTGGATCGGCATGTGCCAACCCGCGAAAGCGACCATCTTGCCGCCGAGCTCCACGTGGGCGTCGTGCAGGGGGGTATGCGCGAGGGTCTCGGCCATGGGGACCGCACTATGGGGCAAGCGCGGTGGCACACGCAAGGCGCGGCGCGGGGGCCGGCGCGCGCGGGCGGGCGCGCACGCGTTTCATCCCAAGCGCGCGGCCGGGTCCAGGGCGTCGCGCGGGTCGACCTGCTACAACCGGGCGGATGCCGATGAGTCGACGCACGCGCACCGCGGCGCTCGCACGGCGCGCGACCGGTCGCGCGGCGCTGGCGGCCGCGCTGGCGCTGTCGCTCGCCGGCTGCGGCGTGCGCAAGGCCAACACCGCGATCACGCCGATGACGAAGATGGGCACCGACCGCTACGTCCGCAAGGCCATCCGCAGCTCGAACGAGGGCGTGATCCTGCTGCCGTCGGAGAAGGCCGAGCGCGTCTACGAGCTGCCGCGGCTCAACGAGATCGCCCACGCGCTGCGCGACCCCGCGGCGCTGTGCTTCCTGTCGCGCGCGATCGAGACGATGGAACCCGCGGCCGACGAGCGCGGCTACTCCGGCGTGCCCGAGGGCCAGGTCAAGATCCGCGCCCGCATCGCGCCCTCGGGCGAGGTCGTCGCGACCGAGATCCTCGAGTCGGGCTTCACCGACGAACGCATGCCCGCGTGCGTGCAGCGGGCCATCGAGAAGCAGCAGTTTCCGCCCAACAAGGGCGGCGTGAACCACTTCGTCGACATCGTCTACTGGGTCAGCCTCGGCATGCAGAGCGACGTGCACACCGAGGCCTGGCGCGACCAGCTCAAGCGCGAGTCGATCGCGGCGGGCATCCGCGCCAAGCCCTGCCTGCAGGGCCGGGTGCCCACCGGCGCGCACACCATCGGCGGGCTCAACCTCGTCAACCGCGAGGGCCAGACGATGATCAACCGCATCGACGCGCAGAGCCTGCCCGAGGAGGTCCGCAGCTGCGTCGCGCGGGCGTTCCGCGACGTCATGATGCCGCGGCAACCCGACGCGTTCGTGCGACCGGTGGCGACCCAGGTCGCGGTGCAGATCCACCGCGACGGCTCGATCGAGGTCGACGGCGAGGAGTGGTTGCGGCTCATCGAGCTCGAGGAGCGCGCCCGGCTCGACGAGCGCCGCGCGGCGCTGCGGGGCGAGGGGGACCAGGCCGACGGGCCGGTCGACGAGGGTCCCACCGAGGACGGCGCCCCCGAGGACGGCGCCCCCGAGGACGGCGCCCCCGAGGACGACGGCCCGGCCCCCGACACGCCCGACGACGGCGGTGACCAGGCCGGCCCGATCGACCAGCCTGCGCCGCAGACGCGACCGACCCCGCGCAGCGCGGCGGTGATCCGGGCGCCGGCGGCATCAAGCTCGAGCTGACGCCGCGCCGCTGAGGCCGCGCGGCGCTACGTCGGCGGCTCGGGCTCGGCCGCGCCCGGCTTGCCTGGCGGCATCGACATCACCTGCGAGTCGTCCGCGGGGTTGCGCGGCATCAGCGAGCCGTCGACCGAGGCGGTGACCGATGCGTGCGGGTCGATGTCGGCGATCAGCGACGCGGCCTCGGTGTGCTCGAGCACCTCTTCGCGCTCGGGCTTGGGCGGCATCACCAGGCTGACCAGCATCGACGCGCCGATGAGGCCGCCGACGATGCCCAGCGACAGCCCGATCGGCACCTCCATGGGCTCGACCAGGCCGAAGAGGCCCTCGGCGAGGATCATCTTCGCGCCGATGAACGACAGCACCAGCCCCAGGCCGTACTTGAGGTAGGCGAAGCGGTCGAGGAAGTTCTGCAGCAGGAAGAACATCGCGCGCAGACCCAGCACCGCGCAGACGTTGCTGGTGAACACGATGAAGGGGTCGCGGCTGACGCCGAATACCGCCGGGATCGAGTCGAGCGCGAAGACCACGTCCGAGGTCTCGATCATCATCAGGACGATGAACAGCGGCGTGGCGCGCAGCCGGCCGTCCTGGCGCACGAAGAAGCGCGCGCCGACGTAGCGCCGGGTCAGCGGCAGGACCTTGCGCGCGAGGCGGTAGGCGAGGTTGCCGCTGGGGTCGACCTGCTCCTCGCTGGCGAACAGCAGCTTCACGCCCGTGAGCATGAGAAAGCCGCCGAAGAGGTACAGCAGCCACTCGAAGCGGCCGATGAGCTCGAGCCCCGCGACGATGAACAGACCGCGCAGCACCAACGCGCCGACGATGCCGGCGAACAGCACGCGGTGCATCACCTGCGGCCGCACGTCCATGTAGCGGAAGATGACGATGAAGACGAAGAGGTTGTCGACCGACAGCGACTTCTCCAGCACGTAGGCGGACAGGAACTCGAGCGCGGGGTCGCGGCCGAACTTCCACCACACGAAGCCGTTGAAGCACAGGCTCAGGCACACCCACACGATCGACCAGGTCAGCGCCTCGCTGGCGCTGACCGTGTGCGACTGGCGGTGGAAGACGCCGAGATCGACCAGCAGCAGGAAGATGATCCCGACCAGGAAGGCCGCCCACAGGAGCGGCGTGCCGAGGGTTGCGACGGCGATCAAGCGGTAGCCTTCACTTGAGCACGTTGACGGAGTCGACCTTGACCTTGACCTCCATGCGACGCGGCTTGGCGTCGTCGAGGTAGGTCAGCTCGAGCAGGGTGCCGCTGAACTCCACGTAGGTGTCCGAGGCGGCGGGGCCCATCAGGTCGCTGTCCGAGAAGAGGTGGTACTCGACCGTGACCTCGAGCCACACCGGCTGCGGCACCTTGGCCCAGATGACGTACTTGCCGTACTTGGAGTCGTCGATCTTGTCGGTCAGCTCTTCGGTGCGCTGGTAGCTGGCCTGGCCCTTGAACGAGCCCGCGGCGGCCTTCAGCTTCTCGAGGTGCGCCGCGCGGGCGTCGTCCTCCATCGCGTTGAAGGCCTCGAGGTTCTTCTCGTTGAAGGTGAGATCGGTGCCCTTGGGGTCGAACGACTTGGGCGCGGCCAAGAACTTCGGGTCCTCGTGCTTGTTGGTCTTGCACGAGGTCGAAGCGGCGGTCGCAGCCAACAGCGCGACCGCGAGCGCGGGGCAGGGGCACCAGGGGGCGCGCATGGGCGGTAAAGCTATCACTTGGCGCAGGGTTGTCCACGGGCGGCGCCCGGCGGAGCCACCGGCGGCGGGCCGGTGCCGGCGGGTGGACGCGCGTGGGGCCGCCCGCCGCAGGCTCACACCGGCGGCTCGTGCTCGAGCACGGCGCCGGGCGGTAGTGCCGCGGCGAGTCGATCCCGCGCCGCGTCGACCTCGTCCGCGTGCGCCCGCGGGGCCTCGAGCGTGACGCGCACGTGCATGTGGATGCGGCCGTCCGCGCCCCGGCTCCACCGCGGGTAGGAGCCGACGTCGATGCCTGGATGTGCAGCGACGATCGCATCGAGGTGTGTCGCGAGCTTGCTCTCGTCGAGGCTGGTGTAGAGCACCGCGAGGTGCCAGCCATCGCTGTGGGGCACCTCGCCCTCGATGGCCTCGAGGTGCTCGAGCTTGGCCCGCAGCAGGCTCGGCACCCCCGGCAGGATGTACACGCGTGTCTGCGGCAGATCGAGCCGCAGCACCGGCCAGCCCGGCATCGCGCGCAGCTGCGTGCCCTGGGGCACGTCGGCCATGTGCAGCGCTGCCTCGGTGATGCGCTCGCCATAGTACGCCCGCAGCTGCGCTTCCATCTCGGGATGACGCACCAGCGCGCGGTCGGTCGCGGCCGCGATCGAGGCGAGCGTGCGATCGTCGTGGGTCGGGCCGACGCCGCCGGACGTGACCACCAGCGGTGCGCGCGCGCACAGCCGCAGGAACGCGGCGGCGATCTCGTCGGGGGCATCGCCGACGACGCAGATCTCGATCAGGCGGATGCCGCGGCGTCGCAGCCAGGTCGCGAGCGCGTGGCCGTTCTCGTCGCGGACCTTGCCGCTGAGCAGCTCGTCGCCGATGAGCAGGACCGCGGCGGTGGGGGTGGTGCTGGGGGCCATGGGCGAGGGGCCGGCGTGCGCGCGTGGTCGCGGCGGCCGGCGCGTGCGGGCTCGCAACCATAGCAGGGCCCGGCGGCCGCGGCGGACGTCGCGATGCCGCGGCGGCTTGACGGCGGCGCGCGGACCCGCGACAACCCCCTCGCCACGGCGCACGCCGTGACCAAGGGAGGCGGGAGCGTGGCCGAGCTCGAACACCGCGGCGACACCTCGGAGCAGGCCGTGCTGGCGCTCGCGGACGGTCGGATCTTTCGCGGCACCGGCTTCGGCGCGCGCGGGCGGGTCGTCGGCGAGGTCGTGTTCAACACCGCCATGACCGGCTACCAGGAGATCGTCAGCGATCCTTCCTACCGCGGTCAGCTGGTGTGCCTGACCGTGCCCGAGGTCGGCAACGTCGGGTGCAACGACGACGATCTCGAGTCCGAGGGCGCCGGCGCGCAGGGGCTGATCGTGCGCTCGCTGTCGCCGACGGTGTCGAGCTGGCGCGCGCGTCAAGACCTGCCGTCGCTGTTGGCCGCGCGCGGCGTCGTGGGCATCGCCGACATCGACACGCGCGCGCTCACGCGGCACCTGCGGCGCCACGGCGCGGTCATGGGCGCGCTGGCCAACGACGGCACGCCCGAGGCTGCGCTGCTGCAGGCCGCGCGCGCGGCCGGATCGATGGAGGGCCGCGGGCTCGCGCACGAGGTCTCGACCCCGGCGCCGTACCGCTTCGAAACCCCGACGTGGCACAGCACGCCGCTCGGGCGCGACGGCGCCAAGGTCGTCGTGGTCGACTTCGGCGTGAAGCGCAACATCTTGCGCCACCTGGTCGATCGCGGCCTCGAGGTCGAGGTCGTGCCGTCGCGCACCGGCCCAGACGAGCTGCTCGCGCGCGGGCCCGACGGCGTGCTGTTGTCCAACGGCCCGGGCGATCCCGCGGCGCTGCCCGACGTCATCGCCAACGTGCGGGCGCTGTGCGAGCGCGCGCCGAACCTGCCGATCTTCGGCATCTGCCTCGGCCACCAGCTGCTCGCGCTGGCGCTGGGCGGGCGCACCTACAAGCTGCCGTTCGGCCACCACGGTGGCAACCACCCCGTGCGGCGCGAGCAACCCGGATCCCACGCGGTCGAGATCACGTCGCAGAACCACGGCTTCTGCGTCGACGCGGGCTCGCTCGGGCGCGCCGGTGGGGCCGAGGTCACCCGGCTCAACCTGTTCGATCACACCGTCGCGGGCGTGCGCCTGTCGACGCGGCCGATCCTCGGTGTGCAGTACCACCCCGAGGCGGCGCCCGGTCCCCACGACGCCTCGCCGTGGTTCGACACGTTCGCGGCGATGGTCCGCGAGCATCGCGGCCGCGCAGCCGCGGACGCGCGATGATCGACGCGGTGCTCGACGCCGCGCTCGACCGCTGGGCCGAGCGGGTGTTCGCGGGCACCGACGGCGAGGCCCGGCTCGCGCCCCACCTCGCGCGCTGGGCCGACGAGGTCGGCGAGGTGCGGGGCGACGACGACGACGCCATCGCGCTGGTGCGTGCGCGCACGGACTGGGCCCTGGTCGAGTGTCGCGCCGCGCCGCCACAGGGCGACGACGAGCACGCGCTGGCGGCCTCGATCTGCGGCCTGTTCGAGGTGTGGCCCACACCGGGCGGACGCGCGTGGCTGCGCGATCGCACCGCCGGCATCGCGCTGCCGCTGCACGGCACGCTCGATCTGCGACCCGAGCCGCAGGGCCCGGCTGCGCTGTGGGAGCTGCGGGTGGTGCTGCGCCAGGACGCGCTGGTGGCCGTGCGCCCACCGCTGTCGTACCCGTCGGTGGTGGTGACCGAGCTCGAGCGCCTGCGCCCGCCGGCGAGCACGCCGCCGTTGCCGGGCGCGCCCGCGGTGCTGCTGCAGGCGCTGCGGCGCGCGCGGCTGTGGCACGCCCGCGCGGCGCGGCAGGACCCGCGGGCCGGCTTCGCCGCCGCGATCGCACGCGCGCGCCCCGGCGACATCGACGGGCCGCGGTGCTAGTGTCGACGCTTCGTCCATGATCGTCACCGCCAACAAGGTCGTCACCATCCACTACACCTTGCGCAACGACGCCGGCGAGGTGCTCGACAGCTCCGACGGCGGTGACCCGCTGGTCTACCTGCACGGCGCCGGCAACATCGTCCCGGGCCTGGAGAGCCAGCTCGAGGGTCGCGGCAAGGGCGACGCGCTGCAGGCCACCGTCGCGCCGCAGGACGCCTACGGGCCCAAGTCGCCCGGCGGCCCCAAGGCGATCCCCAAGAGCGCGTTCTCGGGCATGGAGGTCGCCGCCGGCATGACCTTCGTGGTCGAGGACGAAGACGGCGATCCGATGCCGCTGCGCGTGGTCGAGGTGCGCGGCGACACCGTGATGGTCGACATGGACCACCCGCTCGCCGGCGAGACGCTGCACTTCCAGGTCGAGATCGTCGATGTGCGTGAAGCGACCGCCGAGGAGCTGTTGCACGGACACGTGCACGGCGAGCACGATCACCACCACTGACGCCCGCGCCCGGCTTCCGGCGCCGCGGCGCCTCTGCTAGGGTAGTGCGATGCTGCCCCGTCGATTGCTCGCGTTCGTGCCCGTGGCGCTCTTCGCCTGCGCCCAGGGCTCGCTCGACGGCCCGACCTCGTTCGGCTTCACCGTCGGCATGACCAACGTGACCGTCGGCGACGGCGGTGACGACACCAGCGGAGGCGGCAGCGACTCGGACACCAGCGCTGGCGGCAGCTCGGGCGGCTCGGGCAGCGCGTCGGCGGACGGCGGCAGCTCGAGCACCGGCGCGGTCGAGGGCAGCTCGAGCGACTCGGGCCTTCGGCGAGCGCGAGCATGAGCGGCGGCGAGTCGAGCTCGGGCGGCTCCGCCAGCGCCGACGGCGGCTCGATGACCACGATGGACCCGCCACCACCGCCGCCGATGGACGTGGGCCCGTGGGAGGACTGCGCCAACGCCAACTGCGAGGCCGGCAACGACTGCATCGAGCTGACCGATCTGATGACCGACGACCCGTACTGCTCGCCGCAGTGCACCACCGACGCCGACGCCCGCTGCCGGCGACCGGCGACGCGCTGCCGATCTGCGCGCTGTCGTCCGACGGCGCCGCCGATCCAACCAACTGCGCGCTGCTGTGCGAGTACGACAACCTGCCGTACGGTACCTGTCCCAACGGCATGACCTGCACGGACATCCCCGGCCAGGTCACCCAGATCGCGCTGTGCGTGTGGTGAGCTCGCGGCTCAGCACGGCCGGCGGAACGCGTTCAGATCCCAGGTCTTGATCAGGCTGGAGAACCCACGGCCGTTGGCGTCGTCGCAGACCTCGTCCGCGCGTGCGTCGGCGTCGGCGGCGTCGTCGACGTACTCGACGTGGAACACGGCCTTGCCCGCGTCGATGAAGGGCTGCAGCGCGTCGCACTCGTCGAACGCCATGCACTCCTCGTCGAGCGCCCAGTCGAACGCGGGCTCGAGCGCCGCGACCTGCTCGAGGTCGTTCTTGAGCCCGACCGAGAGCCCGCGCGCGTGGGCCTCGTCCGCGAGCCAGCGGTTGAACGCCTGCTGATCGCCGGCATCGAAGTCGAAGCCGGGATCGTTGGCGTAGCCGTCGACGTTGTCGGGCTCGACCGCGTCGCAGCCGCGGGCCTGGGCGTGGTCGAGCCGCGCCGCCAGGGCCGCGCGCACGCCGTCGTCGCGCACGTCGAGCCAGCGCTCGCCGGGCCAGTCGGGCAGGGCGTTGCCGATGGCCGCGGCCGGGAACGCGTCGGCGTCGCCGCGCCGGTCCTCGTGGGTGCCGGCGCTGAAGTAGCAGATCACGGTGCGGCCCTGCTCGTGCAACGCGGAGAGGACGTCGTCGGGCGCCTCGAACAGGTCGACGTCGTAGGCCTGGGCCTCGACGGTGGTGTCGATGGTCTCGGTCAGCTGCCACTGCCACGAGGTGCCCGGGGCGGGCTGCCACCACGTCGCGTCGCGGTCGGGCCCGTCGCCCGAGCCCGGCGCGCGGCCGGGCAGGGGATCACAGGCAGCCGCGAGCAGGGACCAGGACGACGCGAGCAGCAGCAGACGGCGGGGGGCGGTCATGCGAGCGAGGTTCGTGCCGCCCGGGCTTGGTTCCCGGCGCGATCGGGCCGCCTACGCAATTGACGAAGACGTCGGCGGGCGCCGGTGGTACGACGCTCCCACGCCGATGACCGCGCTGCCGCTTCTGCCCACGACGATGGTCGGGTCCTATCCGCGGCCGTCGTGGTTCACCCACCAGCTCGCGGGCCGCGACGTGTTCGAGGCCTTCAAGCACATCCACCACAAAGAGGCGTTCGAGGACGCGGTGCGCGTGGTCGTGGACGACCAGCTCCACGCCGGGCTCGACATCCTCACCGACGGGCAGATGTGGTTCGACGACTACGGCATGGGCATCGGCTCGTTCCTGTTCTACTGGTTCGAGCGCATGGGCGGCTTCGGCAAGGAGAAGCTGCCGCACCCGGCCAAGGCCCAGGCGACCGGTCGCGATCGCTGGGCGCTCGACGAGGTCGGCGGCATCGCGCTGCACGGCGAGCCGTCGCGCGGACCCATCCGCATGGCCGAGCTGTACCGGCTGGCGCAGGACCGCAGCCCGCGGCCGATCAAGGCCTGCATCGGCGCGGGGCCGGTGCAGCTGTCGACGCTGGTGCACTTCCACGGCGGGCCGATCCGGGAGCGTCACACCCTGGCGCGCAAGCTCGCGGCCATCTTCCGCGCGGAGATCCACGACGTGGTCGCGGCCGGCTGCGAGCACGTGCAGCTCGAGGACCTCGGCGCGTGGATCCCGACCTTGTCGGGCGACAAGGACTACGCGTGGGTGCGCGAGGTCGTCGACGACACCATGCAGGGCTGCACCGCGCACCGCTCGTGGCACTTCTGCCTCGGTAACGTGTGGGGCAACCGCATGCAGGGGCTCACGCGCCAGGGTTACGCGCAGGTGCTGCCGCACTATCGCGACGTCGACGTGCAGCAATTCGTGCTCGACTTCGCCTGCCGCGAGATGGAAGACGCGGCGCTTTTGCGCGGGCTGCCGGACGACAAGACCGTGGCGGTGGGCGTGATCGACGTGCGCACGCTCGAGATCGAGGCACCCGAGCAGGTCGCCGAGCGCATCCGCAAGGTGCTCGCGCACATCGAGGCCGAGCGCGTGACGCTGACGACCGATTGCGGCATGAAGCAGCTGCCGCGCTACTGCGCGGCGCAGAAGCTGGCCGCGCTGGTGCAGGGCGCCGCGATCGTGCGGCGCGAGCTCGGAGGGCAGCGCTGATGTCGATCGCGAGCAACCACGCCGCGAGCCGTACCGCGCGCATGGTCGCGGCGCTGCGCGGGCGCGCCAGCGCCCCGCCCCCCCCTGTGCGACGACCCCTGGGCGCTGGCGCTCGCGGGCGAAGAGGGCGAGGCCCTGGCCGACGCGTTCTCGCCCAACTTCCCCGCGTTCGAGCTGTGGATGGCGGTGCGCACGGCCTACCTCGATCAGTACGTGCGCCACTTCACCGCGTCGCCGCAGGACTTCACGCAGGTGGTGATCCTCGGCGCCGGGCTCGACACCCGCGCGGCCCGGCTCGCGCGGCCGGGCGTGAGGTTCTTCGAGGTCGATCATCCTGCCACACAGGCGGACAAGCGCGCGCGCGTCGACGCGCTGCCGGGCTACCCCCGCGAGGCCGCGCGCTACGTCGCGTGCGACTTCGAGACCCAGGACTTCATGACCACGCTGCAGACCGCGGGCTTCGACCCCGGCCGCGCGGCGCTGGTGCTGTGGGAGGGCGTGGTGCCCTACCTCAGCGAGCCGGCGATCCGCGCCAGCTTGCGCCGCATCGCGCAGGCGTGCGAGCCGCGCAGCGTGCTGCTGTTCGACTACGTCGGCAAGCGCATCGCCACGCGCCAGGGCCTGCGCGCCGACGACGAGCGCAACGTGGCGCTGCTCGACGGCCTGGGCGAGCCGGTCGTGTTCGGCACCAACGACGTGCTGCCGATGCTGCACGACGAGGGCTTCCGCCACGTCCGCACGGTGTCGTTCGACGAGGCGTGCCTGAGCCTGACCGGCAGCTACGATCGCGCGCGGATGTTCCGCTTCCAGCACGTCGCGATCGCGAGCCGGGTTCCGTGCGCGCTGCTGTGACCGCGGCGGCGGCTCACGGCACGACGATGAAGGTCTGCACGACCTCGACGTTGCCGCCGGGCGCGTGGCTGCGCAGCACGTCGTCGCCGGGGTAACGCCACCAGCGCATCGCATCGACCACGCACGCGTCGAAGGCATCCGACAGATCGGACCGCGACACCCACGCGCCCAGCACCGCGCCGCGGGCGTTGATCTCGAACTCGACCGTCACCTCGTTGCGAAGCGGAGCTTCCTCCCTCGAGGCTCAGTCGCCGATGGCCTCGCACACGTCGCGGTAGCCGGTCGCGGGATCGGTGGGGCAGCGCTGCCCGGGGCCCAGCGCCATGCAGTAGCCGCGTTGGTTCGCGGTCGTCAGCTGCGAGACGCACGCGCGGAAGTCCGGGCCGCTGCGATCGCCCGCACGCGCGGCGCAGCCGTCGAAGTGCGGATCCTGATGGGTGCTGTGCGGCGTCGGCCGCCAGCGCGTGCCGCCATCGAGCGACGCGAGCGCGTCGCGCCCGTCGGCCGGGCGCATGCGCGCGGTGCTCTCGTCGCGGACGCAGTCGTCGGCGTGCACGGCCACGGTCTGACAACACAGCCGCGCAGCGCCACACACCGCGGCGACGGTCGCGATGAGATCGCGGTGTTCTACGACGACGGACTCGTCGGCTGGATGGAGCACTACCTCGTCGGCAATGTCGATGGCGCGCCAGCCTTCTTCGGACCCGTGATCCAGCACGCCGGATCCTGCGGCGGTGGCGTCGTCGGCCTCGCCCCGGGTCACCTCGACGGCGACGGGTTCGTCGACCTCGCCGAGATCGGTGCCTGCGAGGTGCGCAACTACGACGGCGCGTTCGCGTTCGCGGCCGAGTGGGGCGACGGGACCGGCGCGTTCGAGCCGGTCGGCGTGCCGTTCACCGCGACGTCGCCGACAGCCTGGTTGGGCGTCGCCGACTTCGACGATGACGGGTTCGACGACGTGGTGATCGCGTTCGAGGATGGCCTGTCAGGCGGCTACGAAGCCTACGTCGAGGTTCATCGGTCGCGGGGCGACCGGACGTTCGACCCGCCCACGAAGGTCTGGACCGACGAGTCCGAGCCGGGCGGCTACCCGGACGAGGGGTTCCCGAGCAACGCGTCCTTCATCCTCGGCGACGTCGATGGTGATGGAGGGGACGACTTCATCTTCAAGTTCTTCATGGTTGCGCTCGTCGATGTGCTCGGCGACCAGCAGACGCTCGAGATGTTCGACGTGGCCTGGAAGCACAATGAGGTCGAGGTCGTGTCGGCGTTCGACCTGAATCACGATGAGCGCCTCGATTTCATCGTCGACGGACCAGGTCGCGGGCGTGTACGCGCTCGTCTCGTCGTAGCGGTACGCGCAGAGGCACGCTGCAAGCAGGGTGGTACTGTCAGGTCGACGAGCTCGAGGTGACCGAGACGGCATGCGCCGGCGAGCCGACGCCGACGTGCGACCCCGGCGACGTCACCAGCACCCCGCTCGACGCGCCGCTGGTCGAACCCGCCGGCGACGACGCGTTCCACGGCTGGTGGGTGCAGACGCCGCCGGGCGCGGTCCTCGATCCCGACAACCCCACCGCGCAGGAGCTCGCGCTGGTCCGCGACCGGTGCGTGTCGGCCTGCCAGCTCGAGTACGCCCACAATCCCGACGTGAGCGCGAACTGCGATTCGCCTGCCGCCTTCGTCGATCCGATTTTCGCCGGCACCGACGCGATGCCCTCGCTGCACCGATTCCCCGAGGCGGAGGTCCAAGGTGGTGGATTGTTCGAGGGCGAATCGCTGGACTGCGACCTGCGGCTCGATTGCTGCGAGGTCTTCGACGAGGACCTGTGTGCCAATCGCCCCGCCCGGGTGACCGAGGCGCGGCAGGGCCTGGGTCGCGGGCAAGAATGGTTCTACGGTACCGACGGCATCATCACCATCGACTCGGAGCTCGCGTCGGCGCCGGTGCAGGGCACGCTGTCGGGCACGCTGGGCGGCTCGCTGTGCCCCGGCGGCAACGACACCGCGCCGTGTCCCATCTACATCGGCTCGGCGACCGCGTCGCTGGACGAGCCGGTCACGCTGGCGCTCGACTGCGACGGCCAGGGCGTCGAGTACGAGCTGCAGGCGCTCGATCTCTCGCTGGCGCAGCCGGCGTTCGGGATCATGTCCCACGAATTCGACGTGTGGTCGGCGATGCCGCAGGGCGGGCTGGTGTTCGACGCCCACACCGTGGTCGATGGTTCGAGCTTCGACACCGCCTTGCCCACGCAGCACGGCGTCGGCTTCATGTTCGAGGCCGGGTGGGCCAACATTCCCGCGTACGGCAAGTTCGAGGTCACGCTCGACGTGCCGTGCAACGGTATCGTCGCCGAAGTCGCCGCGACCTTCGACATCATCGCGACCGCCTGGCTGGGCTCCCCGCCCGAGGTCGAGATCACCGTGCCCGCCACGGTCGGCTGCCCCGACGACGTCGCGCTGACGGTCGACGTCGACGACGCCGAGTCCGACGTCACGTCCGTGCGCTGGCGTGTCGACGGCGTGCTGCTCGACGACGCGCTCACGTCGGTGCCGTTCACCCAGTCGCACGAGCTCACCGCGATCGTCCGCGACAGCCACGGCGCCACCACCACCGCTCGCAAGCAGGTCGACTGCGAGTGAGTGAGGCCGCGCGAGGCCGTGCCGGCGCGATCACCCGTCCGCGGGCGGATCGCCCTCGATCACCCGCGCCTCGAGCCGCAGCACCGCCGACTGCAGCAACGCCGGCGGCGCCTTGCTGTTCATCAACGCGTCGCGCAGCATCGCCTTGCCGCGGAACAGGCGGCTCTTGACCGTGCCCAACGCGATGCCGAGCTCGTCGGCGATCTCGGCGATCGGACGGTCCTCCCAGTAGAAGCGCTCGAGCACGGAGCGGAACTCGGCCGGCAGGCCCTCGAGCGCCTTGAGGAAGAGCTTCTGTTCGTCGAGCCGCGCGACCGCGACCGAGGGCGAGGTCCGCACGTCGCGGATGTCCGCGGCCGAGGGCGAGACCACGTCGCCGGTGCCCTTGCGGCGCTTCCACTCGAGGTAGAGCAGGCGTCGGGCCACGCCGAAGACGTAGGCGCGGAAGTCGGTCTGCACCGCGTCGCGGCGGGTGATGCAGGCCTCGAAGGTGCGCTGCGTCAGATCCTCGGGATCGACGTCGCGACCGGCCTGCGAGAGGTTGGCCGAGAAGAAGCGGTACACCGCGACGAAGTGCCGTCGCAGCAGCTCGTTGCCGGCGTGGGCGTCGCCGTCTCGCCAGGCGTGCAGAAGCGTGCTGTCGTCGCGCGGATCGGCCACGTTGGGCCAGCAGCGTACCATGGATCGGGCGACGCCCGCCGGCGCCGCCCGAGGCGGCGGCTACGCGGGCACGCCGCAGTAGCCCACGTTTTGCAGCATCGGCGGCGGGTCGTCGAGCGCTTGGATGCAGTCCTCGGTCGGGTCGGTGCACTGGTCGTCGGTCAGGTCGCAGACCGGCGTGCAGCAGCCGGTGTCGGCGGCGCAGCCGTTGGTGCCGGTGCGGCAGATCAGGCCCGGCTGGCAGCCCTGGATCGTCGCGCACGGGTCGCCGTCGTTGCCCATGCCCTCGGGCGCGCCCGGGATCGCGCAGACGAAGTTGTCGAACGCGGCGTAGCAGCCCTGGCCCGGCACGCAGTCCTGCAGCAGCGGATCGCAGGTGACCTCGCACAGTGGCAGCGAGCCGTCGTTGAACGGGAAGCACATGCCGCCGTTGTCGCACGGCTCGTTGGGCACGCAGTACTCGAGGCAGATGCCCATGCCGGTGTGACCGCTGACGTCGGTCATGCAGAAGAAGCCTGGCGCGCAGTCGTCGTTGCCGTCGACGCGCTCGCACTCCTCGCCGAAGACGTGGTCACCGGTCACGTCGACGCAGTGGTTCGCGTCGACCGTGCGGCCGCCAGGGGTGCTGACGTAGCCGGTGCACTTCTGGCCGCGCGGGCAGTCCTGCATCCCAGGATCGCACATCGCCTCGATCGAGCCGTCGTCGGGCATGCCGATGAAGCCCATGCCGGTGTCCGGGTCGGTCTCCGACGCGGTCGTGCTCATCGACGTGCCCGTCATCGAGCCCGCGCTGCTGCTCATGCTGGCGCTGGCGCTGTCGTTGCCGTCGTTGCCCGAGTTGCTGTCGTTGTTGCTGCCGCCGCTGGTGCTCGAGCCGCTGCCTTCGTCGCCGACCGACGCGTCGGTCGACTCGACCTTGCTGCCACAGGCGGCGGCGAGGGCGACGGCGGCGAGCACCAACAGACGCGGGACGGGAGCGAAAGGCTTGCGCATGGAAAAGGCCTCGGGCTGGGGAAGCTCCCTGCACCCTACGCCTTGGGGCGTGGGCTGCGCAACTGGCTATGCAGAGATAACAGGCATTCCTGCTCCCACGGCCGAACACCCGACTGTGCGCTCATCGGACGCCCGGGGCGCCGACGGTGCAGGGCGCGTGGATCTCCCTCGGCCGGGGGGCCGCGTCGGCGGCTGCAGGGCGCCGGCCCACGGCCGCGTGCAGCCTTGGTACAAGTGCGCCCCGATGGGCCAGACGCGCGAGGGCAGCGACGCGGACACGGGGGCTTCGAGCGGGCGCGTGGCCGTGCTCGGGGCCGGCAGCTGGGGCACGGCGCTCGCGATCCATCTCGCGCGCCGCGGCTTCGACACGATGCTGTGGGCGCGCTCGGGCGAGCACGTCGCCGACATGCGTGCGCAGGGCAAGAACGCACGCTACCTGCCCGAGGCACCGTTTCCGCCCCGGCTCGTACCGACCGACGACATGGCCGCGGCGCTGCGCGACGCGCAGCTGGTGGTCTGCGCCATCCCATCGCACGGCATGCGCGATGCGATGAAGCACGTCGCCGCGATCCAGCGCGACGCGGCCGCACCGCCGTACTACTTGATCGCGGCCAAGGGCATCGAGGTCGACTCGCTCGCGAGCATGCACGAGGTGCTGCAGGCCGAGCTGCCGCCGGGGCACCGCGAGCGCGTCGCGGCGCTGGGCGGGCCCAGCTTCGCGGCCGAAGTCGCGGCCGGTCTACCGACCACCGTGGTGGTCGCCGCGACCGAAGAGCCGGTGCGCCTCGCGGTGCAGCGGATGCTCTCGGGCGCGGGCGTGCGCGCCTACGTCACCGACGACGTCATCGGCGTGGAGCTGGGCGGCGTGCTCAAGAACGTCATCGCGCTGGCGGCGGGCGTGGGCGACGGCGCAGGCTTGGGGCAGAACGCGCGCGCGGGCCTCATCACCCGCGGCCTGGCCGAGATCAGTCGCCTGGCGATCAAGCTCGGTGCGCATCCGGCCACGCTGTCGGGCCTGGCCGGCATGGGCGACCTCGTGCTGACCTGCACCGGTGGCCTGTCCCGCAACCGCCGCGTCGGCATCGCGCTGGGGCAGGGGCGCAAGCTCGACGAGATCCTCGCGGAGATGGGCATGGTCGCCGAGGGCGTGAAGAACACGCTGTCGGCCCACCGCCTGGCCGCGCGCGAACAGGTGGAGATGCCCCTGGTCGCGACGATGCACGCGATCCTGTACGGCGGGCTCGCGGTGCGCGACGCCGTCGATCTGCTGATGGGGCGAGCCCTGCGCGCGGAGCGGGAGTGGTAGCGGCCGTGGTCCCCGTTGGCGCTGACAACCCCGATCCGGTAGGCTCGGTGCGACGTTGAGCAACATCGAGCCCACGCCCTTCGGTGACAAGTACGTCCTGGTCGAGCACATCGCGACCGGCGGCATGGCCGAGATCTACCGGGCCTCGTACGCGGGCATCGAGGGCTTCGCGAAGGAGCTCGTGGTCAAGACCTTGCGCGAGGAGTTCGCCGCACGGTCCGAGGTCGTGGGCATGTTCCTCGACGAGGCCCGCGTCGCGGCCACGCTCACGCACAACAACGTCGTCCACACCTACGACCTGGGCGAGATCGGCGGTGAGTACTTCATCGCGATGGAGCTGCTCAAGGGCGAGGAGCTCGTCACGGTCATGCGGCGCGCGGCCCAGGCCGGTCGCACGATCCCGCTCGAGCTGGCAGTGGGCATCATCATGCAGTCGTGCGAGGGCCTGCACTACGTGCACACCCGCGCGACCGAAGACGGCACGCCGCTGGGCCTGGTCCACCGCGACATCAACCCGACCAACATCCACGTCGGCTACGACGGCGTGTGCAAGATCCTCGACTTCGGCATCGCGGCCACACGCGCCTCGGCGGTGGCGAAGAAGGGCCAGGTCGCGGGCAAGCTGTCGTACATGGCGCCCGAGCAGCTGCTGGGCCACCCGATCGATCACCGCGCGGACATCTTCCCGCTGGGCGTGGTGCTCTACGAGCTGTGCCTGGGCCGACGTCTGTTCCGCGGCGCACGCGAAGAGGTCACGCGGCGCGTGCTCGAGGGCGACATCCCGGCGCCGACCTTCGTCGATCCGAAGTTCCCGCCCGCGCTCGAGGCCATCATCATGCGCGCGCTCGAGGTCGACCCGGCCGAGCGCTACCAGAACTGCGATCACCTGTTCCGCGACCTCGAGGCGTTCCTCGCCGAGGTCAACCTCGCGTGGACGCCCCGGCGGCTGTCGGCGCTGATGTCGGAGCTGTTCGGCGCGGGCGCGCCGGCGCAGGTCGACTACGACGACGAGTACTCCGACCTCGACGAGGCGCTCGACTTCGCCGCGTTCGACGGCGTGCCCGCCGGCAGCGACGACGAGGTGCCCGACTGGGCCCGCACGGTCGAGGCCAGCAGCGGCGCGGCGCAGCCGCGCAAGCGCGCGATGAGCATCGGCAACATCGAAGCCCTGGTCAGCCAGGCCCGCTTCGACGAGTCCGCGCCCCATCCGGTCGCGCGCAACGTGCCGCCGCCGACCACCTCCGAGCCGGCGCCGCCGCCCAAGCCGAGCCCGTCCGCGGCCGGCCCGGCCGCAGCGGCTGCGGGCAACCGCCGGCCGACCCCGGCGCCGACCGGCGACGAGGGCCGCACCGACCCCACGCGCTCGGGCCTGCATCCGGTGATTGCGGGCGAGGGCGACGCGCGCGGGCGCAGGCGCGCGCCCACGGGCTCGCGCCCCACCGTGCGGCAGGCGCGGGCGCCCACCCCCGGCACCGGCCGGCAGCCGGTCGCGACCACCGGTCCGCTCGCGGCCATCGCCCCCGACGCGGCCAGCGGCCGAACCTTCGGGCACTCGGTCGTGAGCGACGAGTCGAAGCGCGGCGCGGGTGCCTGGGCGTGGATCCTTGGATTCCTGGCGATCGGCGGCCTGGGCTACGTCGCCTACGCGCTGTTCACCACGAAGTGATGCGGCAAGTCGTGGTACAAGAGGTGGCGCCGGCGCAATGAAAAACGGCAGCCACAACCCGGGTTCGTGGAGTCTGCCCGCGTGGTCGCGCATCGGCGCGTTCCAGGTATTCGGCGACTACACCGCGATGTCTGGCTTCCGCCTGGTCATCGCGGTCGGGCCCAGCTCGAACGCGCTGACCGAGCTGCTCGAGGGGCGCGCCAACGATGCCGCGTGGCTCGATCCGGATCTCGCGCGCGCGAGCATCCGCGCGGGCCTGGGCCTCTTGCGCGCGGGCGTGGGCGACTTCGTGTACGCCAACGCCGAGCAGACCCTGGTGCTGGTCCGCCGCGATCTGTCGGCGCGCGCCGGCTCGGCGCTGGCGGTGCAGTCGCAGCTGGTCAGCAGCTACGCCGCAAGGCTGTCGCTGCTGTGCGGGCGCGAGCTGTCGGTGCAGGCGCGGATCTTCGAGTTCCCCGACATCACCGTCGTGCGCCGCGCGCTCGCGACCTTGGTCGAAGAGATCGAGGAGACCACGCCGCTGCGCAGCTCGATCTGGCTCGGCGCGCAGCTGCGCGGGCGCGGCCAGCCGTTCCATCCCTCGATGGTCGAGACGCTCGAGGAGCAGACCAGCTTGCTGCGTGGTCACGGCATCGACATGGACTCGCTGCCCGCATGGTGGTGGCGCGGCGTCGCGGCACAGCTGGGCGACGGCGGCGCGCTGCGGGTGTTCGACGACCTGCCCCACGGCGAGGCGTTCGGCGAGCTCGTGCCGGAGTGACGCCGGCGTCGGGCGGCGCCGCCGAGCCGTCGCCGGGGCTGTATCTGCACGTGCCGTTCTGCGCGCGGCGCTGTCCCTACTGCGATTTCGATTTCGAGGTCGGGCGCGTGCCGCAGCGCGAGCGCTTCGTCGCGGGGCTGCGGCGCGAGCTCGCGGCGCGGCGCGACGAGCTCGCGCGGTTGCAGCCGCGCACGCTGTACGTCGGCGGCGGCACCCCGAGCCTGCTGGGCGCGCAGGGGCTGGCCGAGCTGTGGGCGCTGCTGCGCGAGGTCGTCGCGCTCGATCGCCTGCACGAGGCCACCGTCGAGCTCAACCCCGAGCACGTCGACGCGGCCATGGTCGCGGCGCTCGCGGCCTGCGGGTTCGATCGCGTGTCGCTGGGCGTCCAGAGCCTGCAGCCCGCGGCGCTGCGACAGCTGGGCCGCGTGCACACGCCCCAGCAGGCGCTCGCGGCCGTGCGCACGTGCGTGGCCGCGGGCCTGTCGACCAGCGTCGACGTCATCGTCGGCTGGCCCGGGCAGGACGCCGCGCTGCTCGAGGCCGACCTCGCGCCGCTGGTCGAGCTGGGCCTCGCGCACGCGTCGATCTACGCCCTGACCATCGACGATCCCGGCGGTGAGCGACGCGGTGCGCCGTGGCGCACGCTGGTGCGCCGCGGACTGCGACGCATGCCCGACGACGACGTGCAAGCCGAGCTGCTGGCCCACACCGAGTCGGTGCTCGCGCGCGCCGGCCTGCGGCACTACGAGGTCGCGAGCTATGGCCGCGCGGGCGTGCGCGCGCGCCACAACTGCGCCTACTGGACCTGGCAGGAATACGTCGGGCTCGGGACCTCGGCCGCGTCGGCGCGCTACGACGACGACGGCGCGGTCACGCGTCGCGACAACCCGCGCACGCTCGCGGCGTGGGCCCAGGGCGCGTCGCCGTCGATCGAGCGCCTGCCGCCCGAGGCCGCCGCGCGCGAGGGGCTGTGGCTGGGCCTGCGCCTGCTCGAGGGGCTCGACGAGGCCGCGTTCGCGCGCCGCTTCGGCGCCGCGGCGCGGGCGTGCGACGGGGGGATCACCGCGGCGATCGCCCGCGGTGATCTCGAGCGCGACGACGGCCGGCTGCGCGTGGTGCCGGCGCGGTGGCTGCACCACGACGCGATCGCGGCGCGGCTGCTGCGAGAGTGAGCCTTCACGGAGAACATCCGCTTCGTCGCCGTCTCGCCGGCGAAGCCGTCGCGCCTGCCCTGCTTCCGGGTCGCTGTCGCGACGAGCCTGTCAGCGGGCGGCGAGTTCAGGGACGGGCGACGACGTGCGCGCCGCAGTGCTCGCACGTCGCCGGCTGCTGGATCAGCGCCAGCACCGGGCCGATGCCCAGCAGGTAGGCCATCAGCAGCGGCAGCATGACCGCGTAGTCGGCCCCGATGATCGGCAGAAACGGAACGAACGGCAGCGGCAGCAGCAGGTAGCCGCGGGCCAGCTTGCGCGCGCGGGGGCGCTCGTAGACGGCGACGGTCTCGCGGCAGCAGCGCTCGCAGTGCACGGCCATCGAACGGATCGAGCGTAGCCCTCGGTGACGGGTGGCGGCGCCGGCCGCGACGGTGCCGCCGTGAGTTTTGCGGACGTGCCAGCGGTGGACGGGCCCATCGCCGGCACGGCGCGGCGGGCCTGTGCGCGCCCGTGCCCGCTGCTACCATAGCGCCCCGTGGACGACGAGCGCCTGACGCCGCGGCAGACCGAGCTGCTGCGGGCGCTGTGCCGCGAGTACCTGCTCAGCGGGCAGGACGTGGGCAGCGCTGGGCTGGCCCGCCACGCGGGCTGGTCGTCGGCGACGATCCGCAACGAGCTGGTCGCGCTCGAGCGCGAGGGTCTGGTCGAGCGCAGCCATCGCTCGGCGGGCTCGCGGCCGACACGGCTGGGTCTCGAGCACTACCTGCGCGCGCTGCCGCGCGAGGTCGAGCCCAACTCGGCCCACGCGCGGGTGGTCGACCGCTCGCTGTGGCCCACGACCGCCGCGCCGCACGGCATGCGCGCGGCGGTGCGGGTGCTGTCCGAGCTCGGCGGCTGCGTGGCGGTCGGCTTCATCGCCGACCCGGGCGCGCGCCGGGTCCAGGCGCTCGAGCTGGTGCCGCTGTCGAGCCGCGCGTGCTGGTGGCGCTGGGCTTCGACGACGGCGCCTCGATCGTGCAGCCGGTCGGACTGGGCGCCCACCGCAGCCAGGCGATGAGCGCAGAGGAGGCCGGCGAGGTGCAGCAGCGCCTGCGGCGGCTGTGCCTGGGCCGCTCGCTCGAGCAGGCCCACGACGAGCTGCTGGCGCTGCAGCGCGAGCTCGAGTCCCACGTCGACGCGCGGCTGGCCGAGTTCGTGCGCGTGGGCCTGTCGGTCTGCGCCGGCGCCGGCCTCGATCCGCTTTGGCTCGCGGTCGCGGGCCAGGCCAGCCCTCGCGATCGATCTCGCGGCAGACGCTGCGGGCACGCCGACGCAGCCCCACCGCGCTGCGGCGGCGCGCGAGCGCCTGGCCGAGCTGCTCGCGCGCTTGGAGGACGAGCGTCGCCTCGCCGAGATCCTGTGGCAGCTGCTGCCCGCGGCGGGCGCGGCGGGGCAACCCCATGCGCAGGTGCGGCTGGGTGGAGTCACGCTGCTCGACCCCGACGCCTCGCGCACCGCGGACGACGCGGACCTGCGGCTGGCGCTGGTGGGCTGTCGACTGCCCACGCCCGATGCCGGTGGCGCGCACCCGTCCGCAGCGCGCGGCCGCATGGGCGCCGTCGCGGTCCTGGGCCCGGATCGGATGGACTACGCCGCCGTGATTCCTCTGATAGAATACGCGGCCAGAGCGCTGGCCGTCCGCCCCTGAATCGCGCGTTCGCTGCGGCCCTCGGCCCCACGAACACCGGCCGAGTCCCGCTCGAGGCATCGATGACGAACGCAAAGGATCCAGCCGCGAAGGACGACCTCCACGACGAGATCCACCGCGCCATGGCCGAGGCCGAGGCCGCGGTGAGCGGGATGGGCGGCGACGCGGCGGACGACCCGGCGGCCGACACCGCGACCGGTCTCGCGCCGCGGTGGTGGAGCTCGAGACCGAGCTGCAGGCGACCAAGGACCGCTGGCTGCGGGCGGTGGCCGACCTCGAGAACTTCAAGAAGCGGGTGCGTCGCGAGGTCGAGGAGGCCCAGACCCAGGCGGTGCAGAAGCTGCTGCCGTCGTTTCTGCCCACGATGGACAACCTCGAGCGCGCGCTCGAGGTCGCCGGGCCCAGCGCCAGCCTCGACCAGCTGTTGCGCGGCATCACGATGGTCCGCGACGAGTTCATGAGCGCGCTGCGCAAGCACGGCATCGAGCCGGTGCGTAGCGTCGGCGCGGTGTTCGATCCCGCGGTCCACGACGCGCTGCAGCAGGTCGACTCGCCCGACCATGCGCCCGGCGTGGTCGTGCGGGAGTTCGAGCGCGGCTATCGTCTGGGCGAGCGGTTGCTGCGGCCCGCACGGGTCGTGATCGCGGGGCCGGGCTCGACCGGCGCGCCGCCAGCGGGGACCGACGGCACGGAGGCCTGATCCATGGGCGCAGGCAAGTCGCGCATCATCGGCATCGATCTCGGCACGACCAACTCGTGCGTCGCCGTGATGGAAGGCGACGAGGTCAAGGTCATCCCCAACGCCGAGGGCAGCCGCACCACGCCCAGCGTCGTCGCGTTCACCGAGGACGGCGAGCGCATGGTCGGCCAGATCGCCAAGCGCCAGGCGATCACGAACCCCACCAACACGGTGTTCGCGGCCAAGCGCCTGATCGGCCGCAAATTCGACGAGCCCGCGTTGATGCAGCTGACCAAGCTGCTGCCGTACAAGGTCGTGGGCTCGGCCAACGGTGACGCGTGGGTCAGCGTGTGGGGCCGCGAGCACTCGCCGTCCGAGGTCGGCGCGGCGGTGCTGGCGAAGATGAAGGAGTCGGCCGAGGCCTATCTGGGCGAGAAGGTCACGCGCGCCATCGTCACGGTGCCGGCGTACTTCAACGACGCCCAGCGGCAGGCGACCAAGGACGCGGGCCGCATCGCCGGGCTCGAGGTCGAGCGCATCATCAACGAGCCGACCGCGGCGACCTTGGCCTACGGCCTGCACCGCAAGACCGAGAACCGCGTGGTCGCGGTCTACGACCTCGGCGGCGGCACCTTCGACATCTCGCTGCTCGAGCTGCGCGGCGGCGTGTTCGAGGTGCTCGCGACCGCCGGCGACACCTTCCTGGGCGGCGAGGACTTCGACAACGCGATCGTCAACTGGTGTGCCGAGCGCTTCCTCGCCGACAACGGCCTCGACCTGCGGACCGAGAAGCTCGCGACCCAGCGGCTCAAGGAAGCCGCGGAGAAGGCCAAACAGGAGCTGAGTTTCTCGCTCGAGACCGAGATCAACCTGCCGTTTCTCGCGGCCAAGAGCGGCGCGCCACTGCACCTGCAGACCACGCTGTCGCGGCGGCAGCTCGAGGAACTCACCAAGGGCCTGGTCGAGCGCACGCTCGAGCCGTGCCGGCAGGTGCTGGCCGACGCGAACATGGCCATCGGCGAGATCGACGAGGTCCTGCTGGTCGGCGGGCAGACGCGCATGCCGCTGGTGCAGCAGCGGGTCAAGGAGTTCTTCGGTCGCGACCCCAACAAGGGCGTGAACCCCGACGAGGTCGTGGCCGCCGGCGCTGCGATCCAGGGCGCAGTGCTCGAGGGCGGCGTCGAGGGCGTGTTGCTGCTCGACGTGGTCCCGCTCAACATCGGCGTCGAGACCCAAGGCGGCGTGTTCTCGGTGCTCATCCCCAAGAACACCACCATCCCCACGCGCAAGTCCGAGGTCTTCAGCACCACCGTCGACAACCAGCCCATCGTCAACGTGCACGTGTTGCAGGGTCTGCGCGAGATGGCCGACGACAACCAGAGCCTCGCGCGCTTCCAGCTGACCGACATCCCGCCGGCGCCGCGCGGCGTGCCGCAGATCCAGGTCACCTTCGACATCGACGCCGACGGCATCCTCGGCGTGTCGGCCAAGGACCTCGGCACCAACCGCGAGGCCAAGATCCGCGTCACGCCGTCGTCGGGCCTGAGCGAGCAGCAGCTGCAGGACATCGCGCGCGAGGCCGAGGTCAAGCGCGCCGAGGACGTCGCCAAGCGCGACCTCGCGGATCTGCGCAACCGCGCCGAGACGCTGATCTACACCTGCAAGCGCTCGCTCGAGGCCTATGGCCACGCGCTGCGTTCGGTCGACCGCGCCGACATCGAGAACGACACCGCGCGGCTCGAGGCGCTGCTGGCCGGCTCGGCCTCGGCGGTCGCGCTGCGCGACGCGCTCGCGGCGCTGGAGAACTCGTCGCACATGATCTACGAGGCCATGCTGGCGGGCTCGGGCTCGGGCTCGGGCTCCGAGTGATCGCTTGAACCCGGTCGATCACTACGCGGTCCTCGGCGTGGATCCCTCGGCGAGCGCCGAGGAGATCAAGAAGGCCTTCCGCCGGCTCACGCTCGAGTACCACCCCGATCGCCACGCCGGCGACGCCACCGCGGAGGAGCGCTACCGGCAGATCAACGCCGCCTACGAGACGTTGTCGGACGCGGCCGCGCGCGCGCGCTACGACGCGCAGCGCCGCTTCGGCGGCCTCGATCTGAGCCGCGGCAACTTCGACGGCCAGAGCGCGCGCGACCTGCTTGGCAACGTCTTCGGCGACGTGTTCGGCACCCGCCGCAACCAGCGGCGCAAGGGCAGGGACCTGCGCTACACGCTGACGGTCGATCTGCCGCAAGCGGTGCTGGGCGGCAGCTTCGGCATCGAGTTCGAGGCACCGGGCGTGTGCACCGGCTGCAACGGCAGCGGCACCAAGCCCGGCGGCCGCGCGGCCGAGTCATGCCCCAACTGTGCCGGCCGCGGTGAGGTCAAGGGCGAGGGCCTGTTCGCGCGGCGGACCCGCTGCGGTCGCTGCGACGGCACCGGCATGATCCAGCTCGACGCCTGCGGCGACTGCCGCGGTTCGGGCGCGCGCAAGCAGCATCGCGCCTTCGACGTGAAGCTGCCGCCGGGGACCGCGGCCGGAGCCGAGCGCGTGCTCACCGGCCTGGGCGAGCCCGGCCGCTTCGGTGGCGAACCCGGCGATCTGCGCATCACGGTCAACGTCCGCCCGCACCCGCGGCTGCGCCGCGACGGCGACGACATCCGCTGCGAACTCGCGGTCTCGCTGACCGAGGCGGCGCTGGGCACCAAGGTGCTCGTGCCCACCGTCGACGGCGAGGTCGAGCTCGAGGTCCCCGCGGGCATCCGCAGTGGTACCAAGCTGCGGCTGCGGGGCAAGGGCGTGCCGCTGGCCGAGGCCGCGCGGCGCAAGCCCGCGCGCGGCGACCAGCTCGTGGAGGTCGTGGTCGAGACCCCGCAGCTCGCCGCTACGCCCGCGGGCGAGCGTGTTCGCGCCGCGCTGGTGGCCCTGCAGGCCGCGTGCGACGAGGCCGGCGCGCTGCCCCGGCGCGCGTCCGAGCGCACACGCCCCGGGTGATTCCGCCGGTGGGCGCCAACCGTCCCGGCCTGTGCCGCCGCGGCGCTGCGCGCGTCCTGTTAGACTGATCCGCGCGCGCGGGCCGATGGTGTTCATCGACATCCAGCACCGGGAGATCACGCTCAAGCTGGTCTACTACGGCCCCGCGCTCAGCGGCAAGACGACCAACTTGCAGCAGCTGCACGCGCTGATGGGCGACCACGCCGGCACCGGCCTGATGACGCTCAACACCCGCGACGACCGCACGCTGTTCTTCGACCTGCTGCCGCTGTCGATGGCGACCGGCAGCGGCATGTCGATCAAGCTCAAGCTCTTCACGGTGCCCGGGCAGGTGTTCCACGCCGCCACCCGTCGCATCGTGCTGCAGGGCGCCGACGGTGTGGTCTTCGTGGCCGACAGCCGCATCTCCGAGACCCGCGCCAACAACGAGAGCTTCGCCGATCTCAAGGCCAACCTCGCCGACAACGGCATCGGTTGGGGCGACATCGCGGTCGCGATCCAGTTCAACAAGCGCGACCTGCCCGGCATCCGCAGCGACGACGACGTGCGGCGCATCGCGGCCAAGGGCGACGAACCGGTCTTCAGCGCCATCGCCATCGAGGGCATCGGCGTGGCCGAGACCTTCCTCGGCATCGCCGCGTCGACGTGGCAGAAGCTCGAGCGCCGCTACGAGCTCGCACGTCGCTTCGGCGTGGGCGAGGACGAGTTCATGGCCCACCTCGCGGCGCTGTTGCAGCCGGGGGGCCCGTGACCGCGCCGGCCTCACCCACCGATCGCGCGCCGCCGCTGGGTGAGCTGATTGGGACGCCCGAGCTGCAGCGATGCCTGGGGGCCTGGCGCGTGGCCGGCATCGACGCCCTGATCGTGTTCGACGAGCAGGGCCGCGCCCACGCCCGTGCGACCGAGCCCGGCTCGCCCGCGGCGGCGTGGGAGCAGCTGCCGCCCGAGGTCGCCGCGGCGCTGCGGCGGCAGGGTGCGCCGCAGTTCGGCGTGGACGAGCACCTGTGCGCGGTGCGGCCGCTGTTCGCCGGCAGCGATCGCGTCGGCGCGCTGGTGGTGCTGTGGCGCGTCAGCACACCCGGCGCCGAGGCGCTGGTCGAGCCCATCGTGGTCGCGGTGGGGCAGATCCTGCAGTCGGCCTACGCCGCGTGGGTGACGTCCGAGCTGCACCTGCAGACCAGCGCCAGCGCGTGGCGGGCGATGGCGCAGCAGAACGCCGAGCTGACCCGCGCGGTCGAGCACCTGCGCCAGCTCGATCAGCTCAAGGGCAACTTCCTCGCGACGGTCTCGCACGAGCTGCGCACGCCGCTGACGTCGGTGATCGGGTTCTCCGAGATGCTGCTCGAGGGCATCGCGGGCGAGCTCCAACCCCGAGCAGGCCGACTACGTGCGCACGATCCTCAGCCGCGGCGAGGAGCTGCTCCAGCTCATCACCCAGGTGCTGGAGATGTCGCAGCTCGAGGCCGGCGCCGTGCGTCTGGAGCTGCGCCCGATGGCGGTCGCCGTGCTCGTGGCCAAGGCCATCGACGCGGTCGCGCTGGCGGCCCAGGGCGCCGAGGTGACGCTGCGCGCCGAGCTGCCGCCGTTGCCGCCGGTGCTGGTCGACGCGGAGAAGCTGCAGCGGGTGCTGGTGAACCTGCTGGGCAACGCGATCAAGTTCTCGCCCCGCGGTGCCGCCGTGGTGGTGCAGGCCGCAACCGCGCCGATCCGGCGCCCGTTCGAGGCTGAGACGCTCTTCGGCGAGGAGGCCCACGACGCGGTGCGGATCTCCGTGGTCGATCAGGGTATCGGCATCGCGCCCGAGCAGCTGTCGCGCGTGTTCGAGGCCTTCTACCAGGTCGACGCCGGGCCCACGCGGCGCCACGGCGGCGCGGGTCTGGGTCTGTCGATCGTGCGCAACCTGGTGGTCGCGCACGGCGGCGAGGTCTGGGCCGACAGCCGCGTCGGCGCGGGCACGACGATGTCGTTCACCGTGCCGCTCGCGTCGGCGCAGGCCGATCCCGGCTGATCGCGACGGCCTCGGATCGCGCGCGGGATCGGTCGGAGATCCGATCGGGATCGTGCCGCGCCGCCCGCCGATTCGGTCGAATTCGGGTGATCGCGTGGCGCTGGGCCCCTCGCTTCGAACTTGCGCCCGGGCGCGTGCTCGGACAGATTGACCGCGCCGCGTCCCCCTGGGCGCGACCCGTGACGATGAACGCCGAGCAACAGCTGCAGGAGCTCGAGCGCGTGGCCGAGCAGCTGCGCGTCGAGGTCTCCTACGAGCCCATGGCCGGCCTGGTCCAGGGCACCGGGGGCCTGGTGAAGCTGCGCGGGCAGTACCGCATCATCGTAGACAAGCGGCTGCGCGCGGCCGAGCGCGTCAACATCTTGGCCGACGCGCTGCGGCGCTTCGATCTCGCGCGGCTGGAGCTGCCCGCGCCCGTGCGGCGGCTGCTCGTGCGCAGCGAGCCCAGCCCCGCGGTCGCGCGCGCGCCGGCGCCGGACTGATGCCGGACCGCGGCTCGCCTGCTAGCGACGCAGCAGGTTCGCCAGGGTCGGATCGCCGGTGACCAACGCCTCGACCTCCGCGCGGATCGACTCGACCAACGCCGGATCGGCGCCCGGCCCCAGGGCTGCGGCGACCGCGTCTGCAACGAGCACGGCGGTCGCTGCGTCCACGTCCATCGTGCCGGCGCCGATCCCCGAGGTCACCGACTCGACCGCGGTCGCGTGGGCAGCCGCGATCGCCTCGGCGCCCGCGACCTTGCCCACGCCCTCGGGGCCATCGAGCGCCTCGGCGGCTGCGGCGGGATCGGTGCGGGCGACGGCACCGATGCGGATGGGATCGTCGTCGGGCTCGGCCATCGTTCGGGCTCCTGGGAAGAGGCAGGGCGGGACCGCCGGCGTCGCGCGGGCGCGCCCTGGACGGGCGGCGCGGTCGCGCGGGCCGCAGCCAGCCTACCATCGGCCGAGCGCGGCACTGCGTTGCACCGGCTCGGTGCCGCGCCCGTGGACCCATCGGTTGCGCGCACGCACGCCGGCTCGGGCCGCCAGACCGGCCCCGGGCCCTCGCGCGTCGTCGTCATTGCAGCGCTCGGCGGACAAATCCCGCTATACTGTGCGCCGGCTTGGCGGGGTGCGCGCTCCCGCAGGCCTGCGCTCGCCCGGAGTCCAGCGTTGAACCTCCCCACGCAGTACGGCCCCTACCTGTTGCTCGAGCGCATCAGCGTGGGCGGGATGGCCGAGGTCTACAAGGCCAAGGAGTACGGCGTCGAGGGCTTCGAGCGCACCGTCGCGGTGAAGCGGATCCTGCCGCACGTCGCCGAGGACGACGAGTTCATCGCGATGTTCAAGGACGAGGCGAAGATCGCCGTCCAGCTGAACCACGGCAACATCGCGCAGATCTACAATCTCGGTAACGAGCAAGACAGCTTTTACATCGCGCTCGAGTACATCAACGGCCGAGACCTCCGCGCCATCTTCCAGAAGTGCCAGCAGCAAGCGCGACCCATGCCGGTCGCGCAGGCCTGCTACGTGATCATGAAGATCTGCGAAGGTCTCGATTACGCGCACAACAAGAAGGACAAGTACAACCGCGAGCTCAACATCGTGCACCGCGATGTCAGCCCGCCGAACATCTTGGTCTCCTTCGAAGGCGAAGTGAAGCTCATCGACTTCGGCGTGGCCAAGGCCGCTGGTCGAGCCTCGCGCACGCAGGCCGGCATCCTCAAGGGCAAGTTCGGCTACATGTCGCCCGAGCAGGTCCGCGGCATGCCGCTCGATCGCCGCAGCGACGTGTTCTCGGTCGGCGTGGTGCTGTTCGAGGTGCTCACCGGCAACCGGCTGTTCCAGGCCGACACCGACTTCGCCACGCTCGAGAAGGTGCGCGCGGTCGATGTGCCGCGGCCGAGCTCGCTCAACCCCGAGATTCCCAAGCCGCTCGAGAACATCATCTACAAGGCGCTCGCACGCGAGCCGGAGCAGCGCTACCAGTCCGCGATCGAGCTGCACGACGAGCTGCAGGCGTTCATGTTCGCGCAAGGCCTCTTCTACAGCCGCAAGGATCTGGCGGCGTGGATGCGGCAGCAGTACGCGCGGGAGATCGAGCTCGAGAAGGAGAAGGCCGCTGCGCCCACGCCTCCGCCGCCCGCCGACGCGGGCCGGCGCAAGACGATGATGATGGGCCCGAGCGCGACGCCGCCACCGCCACCGCCCGGTGGCGCGAAGCGACCGCCGCCCCCGCCCGGTGCCGCAGCCACGCCGGCTCCGCCGCCGCCGCCGCGCGCCGCTGCGGCCACGCCTGCGCCGCCGCGTCCTCCCGGTGCCAACGGCACACCCGCCGCCGCCGAGCCGCTCGAGGACGCCGACGGCCGCCCTCGCAAGGCGGTCAAGCGCAAGACCATGGTGATGACCACGGCGCGGCCCAACCTGCCGCCGCCGGGCGCCGGTGGACCGCCCAAGCCGCGCCCGCGCCCGGCACCGGCCGCCGCCGCGCCGCCGCCGGGTCCAGCCCCGATGCCCACGCCCGCAGGGCCGCCGCCGCCGGTCGCCGCCCGCGGGGCGAGGCGCCCACGGTTCCGATTCCGCCGCCCGGTCCGCGCCCCAACGGTGCGCCGCGACCCAAGGCCACGCAGAGCTACGCCGCGACCTCGGCCGCGCCCTCGGGCGAGTTCGACTGGGACGACGAGGAGCTCGAGACGCGGCTGTTCGGCGACAACGATCCCGCCGCTCCACCGCCGCCGATGGACGCGATGCCGCGCGGCGCAGATCGACCGGGGCAGGTCGGCGGTGAGCTCGACGCGGCGATCGACATCGATCTGAGCGAGCCGCCGACGCTCGCGAGCCCGAGCGTGACCGTGGTGCCCCAGGCGGCGCCCGTCGGTCCGATGCCCGGTCGCACCCAGGCGCCGATGCCGATGCCGGCGCCGAGCATGCCGACCATGCCTGCGGCGCCGCAGATGGCCCCGCCGCCGACGCACAACCCGTTCCCGGCCGCGCCGCCGATGCAGTTCGTCGGTGCGCCGTCGTCGGCGACGATGCCGATGCCGGTGGTGCACATGCCCGCGCCGGTGGGTCCGCCGATGGGCAGCGGCCCGACGATGCCGATGGGCCCTGGTGTCGGCCCGACCGGCACGCAGGGCATGCCGCAGTTCGGCCACCCGCCGGTCGCGATGCGGCCGGCGCAGCAGTTCGACGACGACATGCCGCGCAAGAGCGGCGCGGGCCTGTTCGTCGGCATCCTCGTCGGCGCGGTGGTGCTCATCGCCGCGGGCTTCGGCGGCGTCTACGTGTACTCGCGCTACCGCGGCGGCACGGCCACGACCACCACCACCACCGGCGGCGGCACCCCGTCGTCCGGCGGCGCCGAGGGTGGCGAGCAGGCCGTCGCGCGCTCGGGCATGACGATCCAGACCACGCCGGCGGACGTGCAGCTCGAGGTCGACGGCAAGGTCATCGCGGGCACCTCGCCGTTCGTCATCGCCGACCTGCAGCCGGGCTCGCACACCGTCCGCATCACCCGCGACGGCTTCCTGCCGTTCGAGCGCCAGCTCGATCTCGCAGCCGGCGGGCTCAACCTGCCGGTGTCGCTGCAGCATCGCGACGTGACGCTGCTGCTCGAGAGCGACCCGCCCGGCGCCACCATGAGCCTGGTCGTCAGCGGCAAGGCCTACGTCATGGGCACCGGCGGCGGCGGGGCGCAGTTCAAGATCACCCGCGATCCCTCTGCGACCTACCAGATCGAGGCCAGCGCGAAGGGCTTCCTGACCGAGCGGCGCGACCTCGCGTTCTCCGGCGAGCCCTCGCAGAAGGTGAAGGTTGCGCTCGCCCGCGACAACAGCCAGCCGGTCGCGATGCAGACCCCGCCCGCGACGCCGGGCACGCCCGAGCCCGCGACGCCGACGGTGACGCCGACCCCGGCCACGCCGACGCCGACGCCGACGCCCACGCCCGACGCGGGCGGTGGCAACACCACCAAGCCCAAGCCCAAGCCGCCCAAGCCCAAGTCGGATCCGACCCCGCCCAAGCCGCCGGCCGCGAAGACCTCGACCCTGCGCATCGGCACCAACGCGGGCGTGTTGCCGGCGCAGGTGTTCGTCGACGGCAAGCCCGTGGGCAACACGCCGATCGGCACGCTCAAGGTGACGCCGGGCACCCACAAGGTGAAGTGGAAGTGGCCCGACGGTCGCGAGGTCACGATGTCCGTCGAGGTCGCGGACGGCGAGATCAAGCCGGTCAAGGCCGGCTGAGCGGCGCGGCGTCGTCGCGCAGCACTGCCCACAGCGCCTCGGGCACGTAGGGCGCGCGCTGCTGGTGCTCGCGCACGAAGCTCTCGCGCACCGTGGTCACGCGCTCGATCGACGCGGTGCCGCCCAGCTGCGACAGCTTGGTCCGCAGCAGTCGGCGGAAGTCCTCGTCCTGGGCCTGGGCCAGCTGCCGCTCCAGGAACTGGATCGCGAGCGCTCGCTCGCCGTGCTCGGACACCAGCGTGGCCGCGTACTGTCGCACCAGCGGGTCGGCGCCGAAGGCCGCGGCGCGGCGGATGAGCTCGATGCCCTCGGTACGGGCGGCCTCGATCTCGGCCGCGGTGTAGCCCTTGGTCGAGGGCACCTGCGTCAGCAGCAGCATGCCCATGGGGTAGAGCAGCTCGTGGCTCTCGGGGAACTCGGCCAGGCCGCGGCGGTAGATGTCGAGCGCATGATCGACGGTGGCGCGGTCGATCACGGACTGGCCGCTGTACACCGCCGTGATGCCGCCCCAGACGTAGGGCCGCCGGAAGCGCGGCGCGAGGCCGATGATCGCGTCGACGTAGCGGAACGTCGCCGCAAGCTCGCTGTGGCCCAGCGTCTCGCCGGTGTAGACCAGGGCACGGATCCACACCAGGTCCGCGAGCGCCTCGCGGAAGCCACACGCCATCGGCACCAGCTGCCCGGGCGGTGGCACGTAGAGCACGTCGAGCTCCGGCGGCAGCTCCCGCTGCTCCACCAGCACGCGATCGTGCGCGAGGTGGGCCACGAGGCCCAGCGTCAGCGCACCCAGCCACGCGAGCCCGCGTCGCATCGTCGTGCGCGAGCGTAGCAGGGTCGCCTGCGCAGCGTCTCGCAGGTCCCGCGAGGGCCGGCGCGCGCGTGGGGATGCGGGCAGCCGAAAACGCGAAACGGCGGCCCCGGGAACCCGGGACCGCCGCCACCGCCACCGTCACACGCGCCGCGCTCGCGCGGCGCGTCTGCGATCACTCGACTTCTTGGTCGATGTACAGACCGGCAGCGCCGTTGACACCCTGCTGGTCGGCCGCACCGGTGCGCTCGTAGGTCGAGTACAGCGTGACGTCGCCGTCGAGGTCACCGAACGCCTGCGCGGTGAACTGGCACGTACCGAAGCCGGTGTTGTCGTTCACGGCGATGAAGTTGTAGTGGAAGTAGTGCGCCTGCTCCATCTGGTAGTTCAGGCCGTTCCACACCGCGTTGTCGTTCCACAGCGCCATTTCGTAGTAGCCCGCGCCGGCACCACCGACCGAGGGCACGCAGCGGCCGCCAGGGCCGGTGTTGCAGTCGAGCGCGAGCGGCGGGGTGATGGTCGCCTCACCGCCGGTCGGGGTGTCCTGCGGGTGCGGGCAGCGGTGCGGCGCCATGTCCGAGATGCCGCCGCCGGCACCGATGACCTGCACCGCGCCACGCTCGACGTGCTCCTCGTTGAAGAACGCCGACGCCGCGTCGAACATCTTGGCCAGCTGCACGCGGGCCTCCGAGGTCTTGCTGCGGCGCATGTACTTGGTGAGCGCCGGAATCGCGATCGCGGCCAAGATGCCGAGGATCGCGACGACGATCATGATCTCGATGAGGGTGAAGCCCTTTTGCTTCTTGAGGCGCTGGATGTCGAGGAACATGGTGGGAGTCCTTTCTTTCGGTCGTTGGGGCGGCTCGGCAAGGGCGAGACGCCGATTTCGTGGCGGTGGGGTGGGGCGGGCCTACTCGTTCTCCTGGTAGGTGCCCGACGGGTCGGTCGACATGTTGACGTTGTTGGAGTAGTGGGTCGTGGTGAAGGCCCAGTACACGCCGTCGAAGTCGAAGTCGCACAGCGCGTAGCTGAAGAACCAGTCACGGCCCGAGAACTGGCCCGAGGTCGAGGCCGGGAATTCGAGCGTGATGAGCGTCGAGCCCAGATCGTCGGGCACGTCCGCGTTGGCGCCGGCGGTGGAGCCCCAGCCGGAGACGGTGGCGTAGCCGCACCACGAGTCGCCGCCGTCGGGCATGAACTGCAACGCGTCGAAGCCGTGCAGCGCCGCGCCGCCGCGGAAGAACGCGCCGTCGGCTGCGCCCGAGGCCGAGTAGCCCGCGTCGGCGGGATCCCAGCGGATCGGCGCCTTCTGGATCGCGATCTGGGTCGCGGCGGGGTAGGTGCACGCGGCACCTTCGCAGTCGGTCGAGCTGGCGTAGTGCCCGCTCTTGGCGAGGAAGGTCTTCTGGCGCAGGGTGAGGTTCGACAGGTCGCCGACGACCTCGGTCTTGTGCGCGTTGCGGACGTAGCGGGTGTACGCACCCACGGCCACGACCGCGAGCACGGCGAGGATCACCACCACGGTCATGAGCTCGATGAGCGTGAAGCCGCGTTGCCCGCGCGCCCCCACCGTGCCCTTGCCGTCGACCGTCACCGGGCGCCGACAGGAGCACGGCGCGTGCCAACGGTCGTCGGCCTCAGTTCACCAGCAACCCGGTCGTGCGCGGGACTGCGAGGGTCGCCCTCGGCCGCGCTTGGGGCCGCGCGCGGCGACAATTCTCGGCACCATGGCCGCAAAACGTCACCCCGTGGCGATGCGGCGCGGCCGCGGGCGGGGGCACGATGCCACGCGCGCGATCACTCGTCGTCGCCGCGACCGACCTCGATGCCGAGCTTCTCGAGCCGGTAGCGCAGGGAGCGGAAGCTGATCCCCAGCAGCTTGGCCGCCTCCTTGCGCACACCGCCGATGCCAGCGCAGCGCCGCGCCGATCAGACGGCGCTCGAGATCCGCCACCGCCTGCTCGAAGTCGATCGCGCTGCTCAGGCTCCTCCGCGGTGGCCTTGGCGTGCTCGCGACGCACCGGCAGGTGCTCGGCAGTCAGCACGTCGCCGGTCTCGAGCGCGACGGCGCGTTCGACCAGGTCTCCAGCTCGCGCACGTTGCCGGGGTAGTCGTGGCCGAGGAACCAATCCATCGCCGCGGGCGAGATGCCGCAGCGGTCGTTCGAGCTCGCGGGTGATGCGCTCGAAGAAGCGTTCGACCAGCGAGGATGTCCACCGCGCGGTGGCGCAGCGGCGGCAGCACGACCTGGTTGACGTCGAGTCGGAAGTAGAGATCGCTGCGGAACTCGCCGGCGGCGATAGCTGCACCTCGAGATCGCGGTTGGTCGCGGCGACCACGCGGGCGTCGACCTCGATCTCGCGATCCCCACCGACAGGACGCACGCCGCTCCTGCAGCGCGCGCAGCAACCCGACATCGCCGGCGACGGCTCGATCGTCGAGGAAGAGCGTCCCGCCCTGGGCCGCGACGAACACGCCCTCTCGGCCCGCAGTCGCGCTCGGTGAACGAGCCCTTGACGATGTCGAACAGCTCGGACTCCATCAGCGCCTCGGGGATGGCGCCGCGGACGACCGCGACGAAGGCCGCGCAGCGCGATCGGAGAGGTTGGCCAGCGCGCGGGCCACCGGCTCCTTGCCGGTGCCCGACTCACCGCGGATGAGCACGTTGGTGCGCGTGGGCGCGACCTTGCGGACCAGCGCGAACACCCGCTGCATCGCCGCGCTGCGGCCGATCATACGATCGAGCGAGCCGACGCCGCGCAGCTCCTCGCGCAGGCGACAGTTGCCCGGCCAGCCGCGCGCGCTCGAGCGCTGTACTGACCACGAAACCTGGATCTCGTCCACCTTGAGGCTTGTTGAGGTAGTCGTAGGCGCCGAGCTTGAGCGCCTCGATCGCCGTCTCGGCGGTCGCAGATGCGGTGATCATGATGACCGGCGGCGGCAGCTCGCGGCGCTGGACGTGGCGCAGGACCACCCATCCCGCCGACGCCGGGCATGGTCAGATCGGTGATGACCAGGTCGATGCCGCCGGCGTCGAGCAGCAGCCGCGCCTCGCTGCCGCCGGCGACGGCGACGACGTCGTGGCCAGCGCAACCCGAACAGATGCCGAGGAACTCACGCTGCTGCGCTCGTCGTCGACGACGGCGAGGATGCGCGCGCGGCTGCTGCAGCGGGTCCACGGCAGCGGCCCAAGGCCGGCGCGGCGCGCAGGCTCCCGCGGGCGGCTCACGCGGCCTTGCGCAGCACCAGCAGCAGGTGCGCGCCGAAGGCCGAAAGCGGCGCGCGGTCGCGCGCGAACCACTCGAGCTTGGTGACCAGCCAGCCCACCACCGGCATCGCGAGCACGGTCGGCGCGGCTGCGGCTTGCGCGTAGCGTGCACGCCGTCGAGCACCAGCGGCGCGGGCAGAAGCGACAGCAGCCGCGCAGGACGGTGTCGAAGCGCGTCACGCCGCGCTCCGGCCTCGGCCACCAGCGGGCCGCGCTCGATGACGTTCGCGGGGGTGGCGGATGCGTGATACGCGCCCCACAGGCTGCGCGGGTTGTCGATCTGGCACAGCGCGATCCCACCGGGGCACAGCGCGCGACCTCGAGGAGCATGGCCCGCAGCCGCGCGTCGGAGCTGGACTCGTCGTGGCCCAGGCGCGGCAGCGTCCGCAGGGAGTAGACCAGCTCGAACGCGCCGTCGCGCAGGCTCAGCTTAGGGTTCGGACCCCGGCCCCAGGGTGATCATCGACCACCGTCAGGCTGGCGGCGCGCGGCCGGACCACGCGGTCACCTCGGGTGCGCCGTGGCCGAGTCCGAGCACCTGCCGCCCGACTTCCGCGTGGCGGAGCACGATCTCGCCGGCCAGGCGGTCACACAGCTCGAACAGCTTGGTCGCGCCCAGGCTGCCGTGCCGCTGTGCCGGCTCGGCGATGCGGACCGGCGGTGCGTCGACCAGCGCGGTGCGCTCGTCGTGTGCCCCTGCGGCAGGGTCCGACGACGAGCCGATGTCGCCGCCCGGCTTCGTTGACCCGCTCACACGCCCCATGGTACGCCTTTGACCTGCTCGGGGAGCCCGCGATGCCGACCAAGATCCTCGCGATCGACGACAGCAAGACCATGCGGCGCAGCCATCAAGATCACCTTCGCCGCCGAGGACGCGGAAGTGACCGCGGTCAGCAAGGGATCGGAGGCCATCGCACGCGCCAAGCGACTCGGCGCGGACGTCGTGTCGATGCGGCGCTCGCCGGCGAGCCAGCGGCTACGACGTCGGCAGCGGCTCAAGGCCGACGCCGAGACCGCGAAGATTCGAAGTGCTGCTGCTGGTGTCGAACAAGGCGGAGTGGATGCCGCGCGGCTCAAGAGCAACGGCGCGGACGGCTTCCTCGCCAAGCCGTTCGAGACCCAGGAGCTCATCGACAAGGTCGCCGAGGTCGTCGGCAAGGCCGCCAAGCCCAGGCCGTGGCGGCTGCCGTCGCCGCGCCGCCGCCTGCTGCGGCTGCACCCGCGCCGTCGCTGCAGTTGCGCCGCCGCCCGTGGCCGCGCCGGCCGCTGCGGTTGCGCCGCCTGCGGCCGCGCGCCCGCCCGTGACGCCGCCGCCGGCGGCAATCGCTGCGCCGCCCGCCGCCGCCGCTGCGCCGGCGGGCCGCGCCGATGCCGATGGCCCCGGTGCCGGGCCCCGGTGCGCGCCCGCCCGTGGCCGCCGCGGCACGCGGCGACCGCGCCCGAGCCGCCGCGCAGCGCCCGGCGCGGTCGGCCGGCTGACGCCGGCCGCGGCGCGTCCGCCGTCGCGCCCAAGCCCGCGGGCGAGCCCGTCGATGCCGGCGCGCCGATTCCGATCGCGGTGCCGATTCCGTTCACCGCCGCGTCGGAGCCGACGCCGGGCATGCTCGCGCGCCTGCGCGCCGCGCAAGGTGGCGCCACCGCCGGGCTCGACCCCAAGGTCGCCGAGGCCATCGTCGCGCTGTCGCGCGAGGTGCTCGAGGCGGTCGCGTGGGAGGTCGTGCCCGAGCTCGCGGAACAGATCGTGCGCGCCAAGGCCCAGTCGGCCTGACGCGCGCGCGTCGAGTCGAAAGGACGAACCCGTGGAACCGTCGTCGTCGGCCTACGACCCCAGCGCGGTCGAGGCGAGCACCTACGCGCGTTGGCGCGAACGCGGCTACTTCCGCCCCCACGGCGACACGGCTGCGCCCACGTTCACGGTGGTGCTGCCGCCGCCCAACGTGACCGGGCGGCTGCACATGGGCCACGCGCTCACCGCGACGATCGAAGACTGCCTCGTCCGCTGGCATCGCATGCGCGGCGCCGCGGCGCTGTGGCTGCCCGGCACCGACCACGCTGGGATCGCGACGCAGGTCATGGTCGAGCGGCAGCTCGCGGGCGAGGGCAGCTCGCGCGTGGCGGTCGGCCGCGACGAGTTCCTGCGCCGGGTGTGGCAGTGGAAGGACGAGCACGGCGGCATCATCGACCGCCAGCACGAGGCACTCGGGGCCTCGCTCGACTGGGACCGCTACCGCTTCACGATGGACGAGGTCTCGAGCAAGGCCGTGCGCGAGGCGTTCTGTCGCCTGTACGAGCAGGGCCTGATCTACCGCGCCTATCGCCTCATCAACTGGGACTGGGCCAGCCAGACCGCGCTGTCGGATCTCGAGGTCGAGCACCGCGAGACCGACGGCAAGCTGTGGCACATCGCCTATCCCATCGAGGGCAGCGACGAGCGCCTGGTGGTGGCGACCACGCGGCCCGAGACCATGCTCGGCGACACTGCGGTCGCGGTGCACCCCGACGACCCGCGCCACCGTCACCTCATCGGCAAGCGCGCGATGCTGCCGCTTTGCGATCGCAGCATCCCCATCGTCGGCGACGCGATCCTGGTCGACATGGAGTTCGGCACCGGCGCGGTCAAGGTCACGCCCGGGCACGACTTCAACGACTTCGAGACCGGCAAGCGCCACGACCTGCCGGTGCTCTGCGTCATCGATCTGCAGGGCCGCATGTGTGATCCGGCGCCCGCGCGCTTCGTCGGACTGCCGGTGGCGCAGGCCCGCACCGCGGTGCTGACTGCGCTGCGCGAGGCCGGGCTGCTGCTCGAGGAGCGGCCGCACAAGCTCTCCATCGGCCACTCGCAGCGCACCGGCGTGGTGGTCGAGCCGATCCCGTCCACGCAGTGGTTCGTCGACGTCGACACCATGGCCAAGGCCGCGATCGAGGCCGTGCGCGCGGGCAAGACCACGTTCGTGCCCAGCCACCGCACCAACGACTTCTACCGCTGGATGGAGAACATCCACGACTGGTGCATCTCGCGTCAGCTGTGGTGGGGCCACCGCATCCCCGCGTGGTACTGCGACGCGTGCGAGCACGTGACGGTCGCGCGGGTCGACCCCAGCGCGTGCGCCCGCTGTGGCGCGAGCAGCCTGCGCCAGGACGAGGACGTGCTCGACACGTGGTTCAGCTCGGGGCTGTGGCCACTCACGACCCTGGGCTGGCCCGATCGCCAGGACGACCTCGCGCGCTTCTATCCCACGTCGCTGATGGAGACCGGCTGGGACATCCTGTTCTTCTGGGTCGCGCGCATGATGATGTTCGGCCTGCACTTCACCGGTGAGGTGCCGTTCCGCACGGTCTTCCTGCACAGCATGGTGCTGGGCGAAGACGGCCAGAAGATGTCCAAGACCAAGGGCAACGTCGTCGACCCGATCGAACTCATCGATCGCTATGGCGCCGACGCCCTGCGCTTCTACCTGTGCACGATGGCGGGGCAGGAGCTCGGCATCGTGTTCTCGCGCGCGCGCGTCGAGGGCTACCGCCACTTCTGCAACAAGCTGTGGAACGCCGCGCGCTTCGTCGAGATGAACACCGCCGGCTTCGATCCCGGCGCGTGGTCCGAGCGCGTGCTCGTGCGCGGCGACACCACGGCGCTGTCCTTGGCCGATCGCTGGATCCTGCGACGCACGCTCGAGACCGCTGCCGAGGTCGACACGCAGCTGGCTGCGTTCCGGCTCGACCTCGCTGCGCACGCGGCCTACCAGTTCGTGTGGTACGAGCTGTGCGACTGGGACCTCGAGCTGTGCAAGCCGGCCCTGCGCAGCGACGACGCGGCGGTCGCCGACGCCGCGCGCGGGACCCTGGTCGCGGTGTTCGACGTGATGCTGCGGGTCATGCACCCGATGATCCCGTTCGTGACCGAGGCGCTGTGGACCCGGCTGCCCAAGGCCGCGGGCGACGCCACGGCCCAGAGCCTCATGATCGCCGCGTACCCCCGGCGCGACGACCCGCGCTCGCCGGTGCCGGCCGCGGCCACGCTGCTGCAGGACCCGGCCTGCCGCGAGGCCGCCGAGGACGTCGCGCGCATCGTCGACGTGGTGACGACCGTGCGCGCGATGAAGGCGGCGTTCAAGTTGCCGCCGGCCAAGGCGGTGCCCATCGCGCTGCGGGCCGAGGGCATCGGCGGCGACGCGTTGCTCGACCGCATCGCGGGGGCGGTGCGTCACCTGGGGCGGATCGAGCGCCTCGATCGTGTGGTCGCCGGTGCGGCGCCGCCCGCGGGTGCGGCGACCGAGGTCGTGCGCGGGCTCGAGGTGTTCTTGCCGCTCGCGGGCCTGGTCGACATCGCGGCCGAGCGCACGCGCATGCGCAAGGCGGTCGAGCAGGCCCAGCGCGACATCGCGGCGCTGCAGGGCAAGCTCGGCAACGCCGGCTTCGTGGCCAAGGCCCCGCCCGAGGTCGTCGACGGCGAGCGCGCGCGGCTGGTCGAGCTGCGCGCGACCGCCGAGAAGCTCGCGCGCACCCTGGCGCAGCTCGAGTCGGCGTGAGCCGAGCGCGATCGTGAAACCCGCCGCGCCCGCGGCGGGTCGCTGACGCACCGTGACGTCGTGCTTCGCTCCAGCCGTGCGTGTGCTCATCCCTGACCGCCCCGGGCGCGCCGCGCCGCTGTGGCAGCCTCGGCGGCCGATGTCCCGCTCGCGCCGCGTCCCGTCGCTCGTCGTGTTGGCCCTGCTGTGCGCGTGCAAGCGCGACGGCCAGCCCACGCCACCTTCGACTGCGGTGCCCGAGGCGGCCAAGGCCGAGGTGCTGGCCAACCTCGACCGCACGACCAACCCCTGCGACGACTTCTACCGCTTCGCCTGCGGCGGGTGGATCGAGGCCACGCCGCTGCCGGCCGACCAGCCGCGCTACGGACGCTTCCACGTGCTGCGCGATCGCAACGCCGAGGCGCTGCGCGGCATCCTCGAGCGCGCCGCGGCCAAGCCCGAGGCCAGCCAGCTGGGCCGCTTCTGGCACGCGTGCATGGACGAGTCCGCCATCGAGCACGACGGCTTGACGGCGTTGGCCCCGAGCCTGGCGCAGATCGACGGCATCGACGGGTTGCCCGCATTCATGGCCGCGGTCGGCACACTGCAGCGCACCGGAGTGCGCGCGCTGTTCGACGTGGGCGTCGACGGCGACTACAAGGCGCCCGACACCAACCTCGCGTACTTCGGCCAGGGCGGTCTGGGCCTGCCCGATCGCGAGTTCTACCGCAGCACCGACGCGCGGATGGTCGCGCTGCGCGAGGGCTACCTCGCCCACGTCGAGCGCATGCTGCAGCTGTCGGGCGTGGCCGAGGCCAAGCGCCTGGCCGCCGACGTGGTCGCGTTCGAGACCGCGTTGGCCGAGAACGCGGTGCCGCGCGAGGACCTGCGCGAGCCCGAGTCGCGCTACTTCAAGCTCGACCGCGCCGGCCTCGACGCCCACGCGCCGGTGCCGTGGCAGCCGGCGTTCGACGCCATGGGCCGCGGCGACCTCACGCACCTCAGCCTCGCACCCGCGAGCTACTTCGCGGCCCTGCCGGCGCTGCTGGCCAAGACCGAGGTCGCGACCCTGCGCGCGTACCTGCGCTGGCAGCTGCTGCACACCGTGGCCGAGCAGCTGCCCAGCGCCTTCGTCGAGACCCACTTCGCGTTCTTCGGCAAGGCCCTGCGGGGGCAGCGGGAGATGGAGCCGCGATGGAAGCGCTGCGTCGAGGTCGCGGACCGTTCCCTGGGCGAGCTGCTCGGACGCGACTTCGTCGGCGAGCGCTTCTCACCGCGCAGCCGCGAGGTCGCGCTCACGATGATCCAGGAGATCGAGTCGGCCTTCGCCGCCGGCCTGCCGCGGCTGTCGTGGATGGACGCGTCGACGCAGCAGGCCGCGCTCGGCAAGATGCACGCGATCGTCAACAAGATCGGCTACCCCACGCGCTGGCGCAGCTACGATGCGCTTGCGGTCGGCGACAGCCACCTGGGCAACGTCGTGGCCGCGACCCGCTTCGAGTTCGATCGCGAGGCCGCCGAGATGGGCCGCCCGGTCGACCGAGAGCAGTGGGAGATGACGCCGTCGACGGTCAACGCCTACTACACCGCCACCGGCAACGAGATGGTGTTCCCCGCCGGCATCCTGCAGCCGCCGTTTTTCCACCACGAGTGGCCCATGGCCATGAACTTCGGTGGCATCGGCATGGTGATGGGCCACGAGCTGACCCACGGCTTCGACGATCAAGGCCGCAAGTTCGACGGCGAGGGCACGCTGCGGCAGTGGTGGGCGCCCGAGGCCGGCGAGCGCTTCGAGCAGCGCGCCGCGTGCGTCGAGCAGCTGTACTCCGGCTACGAGGTCCAACCCGGCGTGCACCTGTCGGGCAAGCTGACCCTGGGCGAGAACATCGCCGACTTCGGCGGCATCAAGGAATCGCACCGCGCCTTCCTCGACTGGGCCGGCGAACGCGGCGTCGACCCGCACGCCGAGGCCATCGATGGCCTGACCCACGAGCAGCTGTTCTTCGTGTCGTTCGGACAGATCTGGTGCACCAAGAGCACGCCGGAGAACGACCAGCTCATGGCGCTGACCGATCCCCACAGCCACCCGCGCTACCGCGTCAACGGCCCGCTCGCCAACCTGCCGGAGTTCGCGGCGGCGTTCTCGTGCGAGCAGGGCACCGCGATGCGGCCGCCCGACACCTGCGAGGTGTGGTGACGCGCGGCGGGGCCGCGCGCGGCCCCGGGCGGGTTCAGTCCTTGATCAGCAGGCGGAACTCCTGCTGATCGGCCTCGATGTCCTCCTGGCGGTAGAGGATCGGCCGCCAGTTCTTGTCGGAGAAGCGGGTGGTCTGGTCGGTCCAGTGCGGCGAGGTCGGATCGCTCGACTGCGAGTAGGTCAGAAACGCGGTCGCGTCGGGGCCGTCGTCGGTGAAGCGCAGCGTCATGATGAAGCTGGTGCCGTAGTTGACGACGTAGCCCTCGGTGGTCAGGCCCGTCAGATCGTTGATGACCTCGCCGCGCGTGATCGGTTCCTCGCGCGCGGTCATGAGGATGTCGTAGTCGATGAGGTTGGTGATGCCCTCGGGGCGCCCGCCGCCGTGGATGGGGATGCGACGCTCGCCCTTCTTGGTGTACTGGCTCTGGCGCAGGGTCGCGTCGGGCACGATGTTGGCCTTGCGCAGGCGCTTGGCGCCGCCGGCCAGGGCCTGCAGCGCCATGTCGGTGCCGTCGGCGGCCGCAGGCGCGAGCGTGCGGGGCGTCTCGATCGGGTCGTCGGGATCGAAGCGCTCGGCGAACATCAGACCCTGATCGAACAGCTCGACGTAGGGGTACTCGCCGATGAACTCGCGGAACGCGACCGCGCCGACGCTGTCGAGGTCGAGTCGGCCATCCCAGCCGGCGATGGCGTCGCACATCGGGCCGATCGCGACGTGCTCGGTCACGCCGGTGTCCTCGTCGTAGTACGCGACGGTGTCGACGCCCTGGCAGCGTGCGACGAGCTCGTCGCGCACCAGCTCCGCGATCATGCCGCGGTTGGACAGCGCGGTCTGTTGCAGCTCTTCGAGGTCGAACTTGCCGTCGCTGCCCGACGCGGTGCCGTCGCCGGTCTCCGTCAGCACGCGCATGTTCATGCGCGTACGCGGCGTCCGTGGCGTGCGCTCCTCGCCGTGCAGCGGCGAGTAGCCGACCAGCGGTGCGTAGGGGTTCGACAGCCAGTGGCTGTCGTTGGCGTTGTAGACGAAGTCGTCGCGCTCGAGCTGCGGCACGTTGGCGAAGGCGATCAGGCCCGGGCTGCGTGCGTCGGGATCGTCGACCCACTCGAAGGTCGAGTCGCCGCCGTCGAGCAGCACCAGGCCGTTGTCGGCCAGGGCCTTGGTCAGGAAGTCGCTCTCGCGCAGCTCGAGCCACTTCTCCAGCGCGGCGGGCGAGAGGTTGGGCGTCGGCGTGGTGTCGGCGTACCAGGCCTTGCCCTCGGCGCTGGTGGCCATGGTGTTGACCCACGGGATGCCCTGCTCGCGCGCGTGGACCTCCTGGAACTCGTCCATGCTCTTGGCGCGGTTCATGCCGTGGAACTGCGCGATGAGCTTGATGTTGTCGATGTTGGCGTCGCGGTAGGTCAGCGCGACGTCGCTGGCCCAGCCGAACGGCGGCACGTCGAGCATCGGGCCGTAGTGGCTGTGCCACATCGTGCGCGAGGCGGTGCCCATCGAGCCGTCGGGTTGCAGCACGTCGATGGTGAAGGGCTTGGCCTCCATCGCGCGGTAGCTGCCGTCGTACTGGTAGCGCGTGGGATCTGCGGGATCGAGCGTGAGCTTGTAGAACGTGAAGCGCTGGCCGTCGGAGACGGTGTGGGTCCAGCCCACGGCCTCGTTGAAGCCGATGAGCACGCCGACCACACCCAGCAGGCTCACGCCGTAGCGACGTCCAGCTCGCCGGGCACGCGCAGGTGGCTCTCCCACAGCTTGAGCTCGCCCTGCCACGGGAAGTGCGGGTTGGCCAGCAGCATGCCGCGTCCGGCCTCGGCCCGCTGGCCGCCGATGGCCCAACCGTTGCTGCCGGGCTTGCTGCGCGACAGCGACGTCAGCGGCGGCGGCTCGCGACCCGCGACCGCCATCGAACCCGGCGGCTGCGCCCGCGCGATGTAGTCCGCCAGCGCGCGGCTGCTCGCGAGCGTGCCCAGCTCGACGTAGTGGGCGAACAGATCGATCTCGTCGATCGGCTGCAGCCACGGCTCGGCGCCGCAGGGCAGGGCGGCGCCGCCCTCGACGAGGAAGTCGTTGAAGCCCGCGACGTAGGCGACCACGAGGTCCTGGATCTCCTGCGGCTGCTGCTCGAAGCCGTCCTTGGCGCGCTCGTAGATGCCCAGCGTCAGCATCGTGAAGTCGCTGTCGAGGTTCTCGCCGTCGTCGCCGGGGCCGAAGTAGCGCGAGCGCTCGCTGCGGACCTTGACGATCTGATCGGCGAGCGTGCAGCCGGCGTCGCGCGCGAACGCGAAGCCCTGGGCGTAGGCGACGCTGGGCACGTCCTTGCCCTCGATGTGCGGGATGCCGAAGGAGGTCCAGCGGATCGAGGCCTTGTACAGGTGCTCGTCCTCGGCGCAGGCCGGGATCAGCAACGAGAGCGCGAGCAGGCGGGACGAACGCGGCGTGATCACGATGGCTGCAGGCTACCGCAGCGACGCGGCCACGCCCATCGCCGGCGGATGCCGTCGCTCACGTGATCGATCGTGCACGACGCGTGCGCCGCCGCGGCGCCGGTCTGCGCGCTGGCCTCAGCGGAGAAGTGCCCCATCGTCGAACGCGCCCGGCAACAGCTCGGCCACGGTCCGCTGGGTTTGCGCGCCGTCCCGGGCCACCATCACGACGGTGGCGTCGCGCGCGAACTCCCACAGGATCTGCCGGCACGCGCCGCAGGGCGAGGTCGGCTGCGCCGTGTCGGTCGCGACGACCACGTGCGTGAACCGCCCCGCGCCGTGGGTCAGCGCGTGGAAAATCGCCACACGCTCGGCGCACAGGCCCAAGGTGTAGCTGGCGTTCTCGACGTTGGCCCCGGTCCACACGCGGCCGTGCTCGTCGCGCAGCGCCGCGCCGACTGCGAACCTCGAGTAGCCACAGCGCGCGCGCGGCAGCATCGCCCACGCAGCCGCGACCAGCGCGTCGTGCTCGCTCGGATCGAGGGGGGCGGCGGAGTCGGTCATGGCGCGAAGGGATCCTCCAGCGGGTCGCTCTCGGGCTCGAGCTCGGGCGCGCGGGCGTGGGTCAGCTCCGCGGTGGTCGTGCGCAGGCGCTCGGCCAGCACGCGCACGAAGCTCCACAGCAGCTTCACCGCCAGCGCGGGCTCCTTGCGCAGGATCTCGTAGAAGTCGTGGCGCGCGATGCCCAGCACCTTGCTGGGCTCGGCCGCGGTCGCGGTCACGGTGTGCGGGCTCGCGTCGATCAGCGCCATCTCGCCCAGGTGCGTGCCCGCAGGCAGGCTCGCGATGCGCACGCCGCCGCGCGACAGCTCGACCTGGCCGCGCAACAGCACGTGGAGCTCCGCGCCCTCGTCGCCCTCGCGGAAGATGGCCTGCCCGACGTCGAGTGTGCGCGAGCGCGCGACGTTCATGATGCGCACCAGCTGCTGGTAGCTGAGCTGGCGGAACAGCGGCACGCCCTTGAGCCGGTCGAGCGTGAAGTTGACCTCGCTGGCGCGATCGAGGTCGCTGGCCTCACCGGCGACCTGCACCGCGATCGCGGTGATGTTGTCCTTGCCGCCGCGGGTGTTGGCCAGCTCGATCAACCGGCCGGGGACCTCGCGGATCTCCGGCAGCGCCAGGGTCCGGGCGATGTCGTTGTCGTCGAGGTACTCGTAGAGCCCGTCCGAGCACAGCATGAACGCGTCGCCGGGGATGATGTCGAAGTCCAGCGTGTCGACCTCGACCATGGGGTAGACCCCGACCGCGCGCGTCATGGCGTTCTTGAGCCCGGCGTAGGGGCTCTCCTCGAACTCGTCCGCGCGGATCTTGCCCAGGCGGATGAGCTCGTTCTTGAGGCTGTGGTCCTCGGTCAGCTGATAGACGATGCCGCCGCGCACGAGGTAGATGCGGCTGTCGCCGACGTAGGCGATGAAGCCGCGGGCGCCGATCAGCAGCAGCACCACGATGGTGGTGCCCATGCCGCGCTTCTCGGGCTCCTTCTGCGCGCGCTCGAAGATGCGTTCGCCGGCGCAGTGGACCGCGTACTCGAGCAGGGTGCAGACCTCGACGTGCGAGCGCGGGTCCTCGTCGTCGTACTCCGAAAGCAGCGCGCGCTCGCGGTGGATCACGTCGCGCACGGCGTGGACCGCCAGCGCGCTGGCGATCTCGCCCGAGGCGTGGCCGCCCATGCCGTCGGCGACCACGAACAGGCGCAGATCGTGGTCGACGAGGAAGTTGTCCTCGTTGGCGGCGCGCTTGCGGCCGATGTCGGTCGCCGCGAAGTAGCGGACTTCCATGCGGGCGCGGCGATGATATCAGTCGTCGCCAGGCCGCGGCGTCCAGGGCGACAGCGGTCGCGTGGCGCGATCGGCCTGCCGCAGCAGGCCCGCGATGTCCTCGAGCTCGGTCGCGGACCGCGGTTGCCCGTCGAGCCACGTGCCCTCGGGCAGACCCGCCTCGGCGGGGTCGGGTTCCTCGCCGCAGTCCTTCTCGGGCACGGCATCGAGGGCGCGCAGCAGCTCGGTGGTCGCAGGGTCGGGCTCGCGCCGCACGTCGGGCGACGCCGCGAGCACGCGGGCGTACTCGAGCTGGCGCCCGAGCCGACGCGCGGCGCACAGCCGCTGGCGCAGGGTCGTCGCGACGAACGATCGCCCGCGCGCGAGGATGTGGATCGTCAGCGAGCGTGGCGCAGCCGCGCGGTACTGCAGCGCGCGCGGCAGCGTGAGAAACAGGTTGGGGTCGTCCTCGCCCTGGGCCATCACGACCAGCCGGTGGGGCAGGCCGGGTCCGCCCAGCGCCACGCCGCCGCGCGGGGGCACGCGCAGTCGCTCGACGCGCGGGCGCGGCTCGAGCGGCGGCGGTGGCTCGACGTCGGCGCGCCAGCGCAGGGCCGCGCGCACGGGCTCGCGGCCGAGCTCGGGGCGCACGCGCTCGAGCTGGGGACCGTCGTCGAACACGAAGTTGCCCAGGGCGAACGCGGGCAGCCGCAGCATGCCCAGGGTCGACGAGCGCGCCAGCTCGAGCACGCGGCTCGAGCCGCGATCGATGCGATCGCCGTCGCAGCGATCCGCGAGCGCCTTCGCGAACGCGGCGGGATCGAGTCCCAGCTCCTGCGCGAGGCGATCGCGGCGCGGTGGATCGCCCAGCACCACCGCGGTGGCTTCGGCGCCGTGGCGCGCGACCTGGGCCAGGGCGCCACGCACCGCGCCCAGCCGCGCGGCCGCGAGTGCGAAGCGGCGCACGCGATCGGAGCGCGGATCGAACGCCTGCAGCGGCCGCACGAACCACACCGCGACGCCCAGCTGGCCCTCGCGCTCGGCGACGATGCGCTGCAGCTCGGTCCAGCTCGTCAGCGCGGTCGCGTTGGCGGGATCGAGGAACACCGCCAGCTGCAGCGGCGCGGTCAGGCTGCCCAGCTGCAGCGTCGCGCGAGGCTCGTCCGGACACGTCGCGGCGGCGGCGGGCTCGGCGGCCGTCGCGGCACCCGCGGGCGCCCACGCTGCCAGCAGCAGGCCCACGCCCAGCGCTGCGCGCAGGGCGACGCCCCCAGGTGGCGCAAGGTGGCGGTCCATCGTCACGACAGTCTACGGCAGCGAAGGCCCGTGCGCGCCCATGGTATGGTCGCCGCGAGAACGTCATGGCGCGCCGCGCTCCCATCCTCGTGCTCGCCTGGGTCACGGCGGTGCCGTGCGCACCGCTGCACGCGGCTCCGGCGGGCGATCCGGTGGGTCCGCCGCGCGACGTGCCGGTGTCGCGCGAGGCCTTCGACGGCCCGCGCGACGGCATGGCGGTCGCGCGCAGCTACGATGGACCTCGCGCGATCCCGCAGGCGGCCGCGGTCGATCCGACCGAGCCGGCTGCGCCCGCGCGCGCGCCGACCCCGGAGACCGAACCCGAGCGCGACGACGAGCTGCCGGCGCCCGAGCCCGAGGACGTCGACGGCTACGATCCGCTGCGCGACAGCCCCGAGGCCGAGGTCGCGCGCAAGCGGATCCGCGGTGGCATCTTGCTGCTGTCGACCGCGGCGCTGCTGGGCACCGGTGCGATCGTCATCGCGGCCAGCGACCCGTGTCGCGCGGTCGCGGGCAACGGTTGCCAGGACGCGGCGCGGCGCCGCGCGAGCGTGACGCTGGGCGTCCCCGCGGTCGCCGTCGCCGTCGGCGGCGCGCTGCTGCTGGGCTTCGGTCTGCGCGCGCGCCGACGCATCGTCGCCGACCTCGCGCTGTCGCGACACGCCGCGATGCTGACGCTGGGCGGCCGCTTCTGAGCTCCTGATCGGTCCCGCCGCCCACGAGCGTGACGGCACATCGGCGATCAGTGGCGCAGACACGACGGCACCGCGCGCGCGGCCGCCTGCGCCCGGCGGTGCCGCGCGATCGCCACGGCACCGGCCACGATCACCGCGGTGCCGCCGATCGCCGCCACCGCGGCGAGTCCCTGCGCCACCGGTCGCTCGGCCAGGGCGGCGGCCGCGACTCCGCCGCCCAACGCGACCGCGCCGCCGCCGAGCCCGACGCCGGCCCAGACCACGGCTGCGTCCACGCGGCGCCGCGGCGGCGTGGTGTCGACGCGCAGCGCGGTGCCAGGTTCGAGCGCGACGTTGTCATCGCCAGCGAGCGTGGTGATGCGATGCAATCCCGGCTCGACCACGCGGGTCGCGGCGCCGTCGTACACCCGCACGGGCTCGCCATCGAGGCAGGCCCGCGTGCCGCTGCCGTGGAAGTGCACCTGCGCCAGCAACGGCAACAGCGCGTCGCGTTCGCGCTCGGCCTCGCCGCGTTCGGGCGCGCCAGGGGCCCCGGAAGCGAGCGCATCGAAGGCCCGCCACGCGGCCAGGGCATGACCCGCGCGCGCGTGCGACAGCGCGAGGTTGTAGAGCGTCCACGGATGCGGCGACAGGGCCTGCGCGCGATCGAAGCGCGCCGACGCGGTCTCGTAGTCGCCGCGTTCGAACGCGGCCTCGCCGTCGGCGAACGCGGCCGCGGCCTCGCGGCGCACGGCCTCGGAGGTCGCGGCGTCGTGCGGCCCGGCGCGGCGCAGCTGCGAGGGCGGCTCGGCCTCGCGTGCGACCGTGGTCCGCACCGACCACACCGACGCCCGCGCGTCGGCGCTGCCCAACGCGAGCGCGAGCACGCCCACGCTCGCGAGGGTGGGGCGAGGACGTCCTCGCCGACGCGGCCGCGGTGCTCACTCAGTCCGAGTATGGATTGGGCTTGAGCGCGCGCGCACGCTTGCGCGCGCGACCACTGCGCGCCGGCCCCGCGGCCGGTTCGGGCGCGAGCAGCAGCGGCGTCACGATCGGCGGCGTGGCGGTCGGCATGGGCATCGGGACCGTGATCGCGGTGGCCGCGGGCTCGCTCGAGGGCGCGCGCGTCGTGCCGGCGGGCCGCGGCGACAGCGACGCGTCGCTGGCCAGCGCCGGCGCGGTGCGTTCGCTGACATGCAGCGGCTCGTCGGGTTGCAGCGCCAACCAGGTCGCGACGCCGGCGAGCGTGAGCGTGACGCCGGCCGCCAGCGCGAGCAGCCACGGCGCACGGCGGCCGTTGCCCGCGCGGCCACGCGGCAGCGTCGCGGGCGACAGCGCGACCGGGCCGGAGCTCGCCGCGGTCGCGATGTCGGCGAGCTCGCGCTGCAGCGCGGAGAGATCGACGCCCGAGATCGCCAGCTGCTGCTCGATCGCATCGGCCAGCGCCGCGGCGCTGGCGAAGCGATCGGCGGGATCCTTCTGCAGGCACGCGAGCACGATCTCGGCCAGGCCCTGGCCGAGCACGTCGGCGGGGGCCTTGCCGGGGAAGCGCGCGGCGAGGGCCGAGACCACCGCCGCGGTGTCGCACGCGACCAGGCGCTCGAGCGTGGCGCGGGTGTCGTCGTCGCCGAAGGGCAGGCGGCCGGTGAGCAGCTCGAACAACACGCTGCCGAGCGAGAACACGTCGCTGCGCCCGTCGACCGGTTGCAGCTGCGCCTGCTCCGGGCTCATGTACGGCAGCCGGCCGCACAGCACGCCGACCTGGGTCTTCTCGGCCTGCTCGCGCAGCTTCACCAGGCCGAAGTCGATCAGCACCGGCCGGCCGCTGCGATCGATCATGAGATTGTGCGGCGACAGATCGCGGTGCACCGCCTGCATCGGCTGGCCGTGCTCGTCCACCGCGGTGTGCAGCGCATGCACGCCGCGGGCGATGGTCGCGATGAGGAACGCCGCCTGGCTGGGTCGCAGCGGCACCGATCGCGACAGCATGAGCCGCCGCAGATCGACGCCGTCGACCAACTCGAGCACCAGGTAGTCGAGCCCGCGATCGACCCCGAGGTCCACGACGTCGACGATGTTGGGGTGACGCACGCGCGAGGTCAGCCGCGCCTCGTCGAGGAATCGGGCGCGCAGCGACGAGTCGAGGTGCGGGTGCAGCACCTTGATCGCGAATTCCCGCACGAAGCCGCCTTCGCCGACGCTGCGTCCCAGGTACACCGTCGAGGTGCCGCCCTCGGCGAGCCGGCCCACCAGCTGGTAACGACCCAGGCGCACCGCCGGGCGGCGGGGCACAGGGCCGTGTCGTGCTTCGGGCTCGACCATGGGGGATTGCGAGGCGGCAGCGATGGCGTTTGCAGCGCCTACGACGGCGCCGCTACAGTGGCGCCCGCGGCGAGCGGATGCCAGGCTCCACCATAGCCCACGATCGACCTGCTGCGGAACATCTTTTGCTCGCGGCGTGTGCGGCAACACGTCGTCGTCTGGGGGCGGAAGTGCGGATCCGAGCCGACGCGGAGAACTCGGTCCGCGCGCTGCGGCCCTCGGCCGCCTTCGGGCCGTGCGGACGGGCGCCGCGCGGCGGCGAGGGCGAGCTCGATCCGGACGGCTTCGGCGGCGCGTTCACGCCGCCGCCGGGCGGCGACGAGGCGATCCCGGTGGCGTGCATCGAGGTCGAGGGCTTGCCCAACCTGCTGCACGAGCTCGTGCACGTCGCGCTCGCAGGTCGGTTGGCCGACGACCACGGCTTCGACTATGGCAAGATCCCCTACGACGTGCGGGCGCTCGACGGCCGCGCGATCTTGTGGGACGAGTTGTCCGCTGCCGTGGTCAGCTGTGCGTATCTGATGTCGCCCTCGCCGGACGCGCGGGATTGGGCCCGCGTCGATGCGTGGTTCGACGAGCAGCTCGGGATCCAGCCGGTGTTCTACGGGCTCGAGCACGACGCCGCGGCGTTCTGGTCGCAGCTGCCCGGTTGGGTCGCGTCGCATCGGGCCGAACTCGACGAGGTGCTCGCGCGGGCCTATCGGCGGGTCGAAGCGCTGCTGCGCTGGGGCGGCGCCGCAGCGCCGACGCCAGCGGTGCGCCTGGGCTTCGAGTCCCTGTGGCAGCGACGCGTGGAGGCCTCCCGATGAGTGCAGGCCGCATGCGTCGTGTGGGCGCGTGGCTGTTCGAGCAGCGCTGGCCGGTCGCGATCCTGTTGGCATCGCTGGTCGTGCGCGTGCACTGGAACCTGCGCGTCCACCCGCCCGCGGACTACGTCTACTCGGACATGAACGGCTACGTCTCGCGTGCGGCGGGGCTGTTCACGGATCTGTGGGGCAAGCGCGAGTACGCCGGCTTCTATCCCTGGGGCACCCACGCGCTGATGTACGCGTTCGAGCGCGCCCTCGGTCGCGGGAACCTCACCGGCGTGGGCGTCGCGTTCGCGGTCATGGGCGCGCTGTCGTCGATGTTCGGCTACCTCATCGCGCGCCGCGTGAGCCGCTTCCGCTGGGTCGCGCCTGCGGTCGGGCTGTGGCTGGTGTTCGACTATCCGATGATCTCGTTGTCGGGCTACTTCCTCAGTGAGACCCCGTTCGCCCTGGGCATGCTCGCGGCGACGTGGCTGCTGCTGCGCGTGGTCGATCACGGGCGCGCGCGCGATGCCGTGCTCGCGGGCGTGGGCCTGGCGTTCGCGACCGTGATGCGGCCGCAGATCCTGGTCTCGGTCGCGCTGCTGGGGCCGCTATGGTTCTTCGGCCGGCGGCTGTGGCCGCGGCTCACGCTACCGCGGCTGCTGCAGGCCGCGGCGCCGCTGGTGTTGGTGCTGGGCTTCTCGGCGTGGCGGCTGCACTACCACACCGATCGCTGGGGTCTCATCTCGGAAAACGGCAGCTTCAACCAGGTCTTCGGCCGCTGTCACGTCACCAAGATCATCGCACTGCCCGACGGGCCCACGCGCTCGCGCACGGTGTTCGGACCGCCGCCGCTGCTGCAGCTGGGCAAGCGGGACGTGCTCGCGCCGGGCGAGTGGCCGCAGCTCGATCCAGTGATCGACAAGTACTTCTACTACTACGGCTATATCGGCGACGCCGACATCCACCGCGACTACATGCGCCAGTGCGTGGCGCAGGGCGGCTTGCTCAAGCAGGCCGAGTTCGCGCTGGTCCACGTGCTGATGCTGTGGCGCTACAACGTGCTGTGGCCGGACTCGGGCAAGGGCAACTGGGCCCCGACCGCCGCGCGCTGGGGCACCATCCACGCGGTCGGCTTCGCGCTGCCCGCGGTGCTCGCGGCCCTGGTCGTGTTCGCGCCGCGCCGCCACCCCAAGCTGGCCCTGGTCGCCGTGCATGTGTGGGCCGCGTTCATCGTCGCGGCGCTCTACTTCGGGGATGTGCGCCTGCGCACGCCGTACGACCCCATCCTCGTGCTCCTGGCGTTCGAGCTTTTCGCCATCCTGGGCGCATGGGCGTGGGCGAAGCGGGGCGGACGAAACCCAGGGAAGTCGGACCGGGTCGAACCGGTTGGCAGCGACCCCGCGCGATGACCCGACGTCCGCCCTCCACGTTCGCATCGCGTCCGCGCGGGGCCGCGCCGTTGCGTCGCCTGGCCCCGGCGCTGGGCGGGGTGGTCGCGGGGCTGGCGAGCTTCGCGTGTTTCGCGGGTCAGGCCCACGCCGCGCCGACGATGTCGATGGAGATCTGGGATCGTGCGTTCGAGGTCGTCGAGTTCGGCCTGGGCTGCGCGGACCAGGTGCACGCGGCGGGGGCGTGGCTCGAGCTGCAGGTCGGGGTCGAGTCCCCTGGCGGCGGTTCGATGCGCGGCTTCGGCGTGGTCGTGCTGGCGCTGGTCGCCCTGGTGGTGATCGCCCTGGGCCGCATGCGGCTTTCGGCCGAGCACAAGCGGCTCGAGCTGGTGCGCAAGCTGGTGGAGCAGGGCCACGAGCCGCCCTCGGCGCTGTTGCTGGCGCCCGCGCGCAACGACCTGCGCCGCGGCATCGTGTTGGGCTTCGCGGGGCTGGGACTGGTGGTTGGTGGCTTGTTGCTCGGCGATCGCGGCCTGCTCGCCGGCGGGCTGGTGCCCGCGTTCATCGGTGCGGGCTATCTGGTGAGCTTCCGGCTTGCCGTGCGGGGTTGAGCCCGCGAGTTGGGAGCGTGCATGAGCGTCGCCATCACCACCGCCTCGATCCTCGCGCCTGCAGGCGCCACGGCACCCGTCGTCGAGGACGGCGTGCTCGTGCGCCAGGCCGCCGCAGGTGATCGCGCCGCGTTCGCGGAGCTGGTGCGCCGTCACCAGGGCAAGATCCGCGGCCTGCTGCTGCGCCTGTGTGGCGACCGCAGCATGGCCGACGACCTCGCGCAGGAGGTGTTCCTGCGGGCGTATCGCGCGCTGTGCGGCTTCGAGGGCCGCGCGAGCTTCGCGACGTGGCTGTACCGCATCAGCTACAACGCGTATCTGAACCACAGCACGCGCGTGAAGAAGTTCGCCGCGCTGCCGCAGGGCTACGACGCGGCCACGGTCGCGCCCGACGACGCGCACTCGGCCCCGCGCGCGGATCTGCGGCGCGACCTCGAGGGCGCGGTCGCGGAGCTGCCCGAGCGCTACCGCGGCGTGGTGGTGCTCTACTACCTGCAGGATCTCTCGTACCCCGAGATCGCGGAGATCCTCGAGCTGCCGCTGGGCACGGTGAAGACCCACCTGCACCGCGCGAAGCGGTTGCTGCGGACCAAGCTGCAGGGCTGGGATCCGGGCTGGGACCGCGGCGAGGACGACGAGGCCGTGGAGGCAGCGCCGTGAACGATCCGCGCGGCGAGCGGGACCCCGCCGGCGAGTCGCTCGGCGTCGACCCGTTCTTCACCGCGCGCGTGCTCGCGATGTTGCCCGATCGCCCGCTGGGCGCCGGGCTTCAGCCGCGGCGCCGCCTGGCGGTGCTGCTGGTCGCCTACGCGCTGGCGGCGGTGGTCGCCCTGGGCATCGTCGCGAGCCTCGACAGCGCCGCGATCGCGGGCGTCCGCACCGCGCTGGGTGGCTGGAGCGACGCCGCCGAGGGCACCTGGCTGGTCGCGGTGGTGCTGCCGACGACGCTGCTCGCGATCGCAATCTTCGCGCGAAAAAACCATACTGAAGCCGCATGATCGACGACCGCTCGGGCGACACGCCGCGGCACCCGGCGTGGGCGCAGATCCCCGATCGGCTGTGGAACGACTGGCGCTGGCAGCTGCGCGAGCGTGTCACCGATCTCGCGCGGCTGCAGTCGCTGCTCGACGTGACCCCGGCGGAGGCCCGCGGCATCGCCGGCCGCACGAGCTTCTCGTTCGCGGTCACGCCGTACTATCTCTCGCTCGTGGGTCCTCCGGGCTGCCCCGTGCGGACCCAGGCGATCCCGACCGACGACGAGCTGCGCGTGACACCGTCGGAGCTGCGTGATCCCCTGGGCGAGGACGCCCACAGCCCGGTGCCCCACCTGACGCACCGCTATCCCGATCGCGCGCTGCTGTACGTCACGCACAACTGCCCGGTGTACTGCCGCCACTGCACGCGCTCGCGCAAGGTCGGCGACGAGCACAGCGCACCGGCGCGCGGCGAGCTCGACGCTGCCTTCGAGTACCTGCGGCGCACACCGGCGGTGCGCGACGTGCTGGTCTCGGGCGGCGATCCGCTGAGCCTGTCCGACGCGCGCCTGGCCGAAATCCTGTCGCGGCTGCGCGCGATCGACAGCGTCGAGGTCATCCGGCTGTGTACGCGCAACCCGGTGACGCTGCCGCAGCGCATCGACGACGCCCTGGTCGAGGCGCTGCGTCCGTTCCAACCGCTGTTCGTGCACACGCACTTCAACCATCCCCGCGAGTGCACGCCCGAGGCGGCACGCGCCCTCGCCAAGCTCGCCGACGCCGGCTTCGTGCTCGGCAACCAAATGGTGCTGCTGCGCGAGGTCAACGATGACGCCGACACCGTGGTCGCGCTGGGGCGCTGGCTGCTGCGGCAGCGCTGCCGGCCCTACTACATCTTCCAGTGCGACCCGGCCGAGGGCACCGCGCACCTGCGGACCCCGATCCAGACCGGACTGGCGATCCTCGATCAGATGCGGGGCCGCGTGAGCGGGCTCGCGATCCCGCAGTACGCCGTGGACCTGCCCGGCGGCGGCGGCAAGGTGACGCTCGTGCCCGAGCGGCTGGTGCGCGCCGAACCCGGCCGCAAGACCTTCCGCGACGCATTCGGGCGCGAGTTCACCTATGTCGAAGAGGAGTGACCGGGGCGCCGGCGTGCGGCCCCGCACCGGTGGGGCGGGCCGGCGCGGGCCTGTTGCATACTCCCCTGCAGGCGGCCGTCGTACCGCCCCAGCAGCCCCCATGCGCAGCCGCCTCCGCCGAGTTCTCGCCGCTTCCGTCCTGTCGCTGTCCGTCGTGGCCCCGGCCGCCGCCGCGGACGACCCCGTGCGGGTGCTGGTGCTGCGAGAAAACGGCGCCGGCTCGGCCTCGACCGCGCAGAGCTACCTGGACACGCTCATGGCGCAGGTCGGTCGGGTCAACGGCTGGAGCGACGTCAAGGGCACGTACCACACCAAGCGCGCAGCGGCGAAGAGCTTCATCGAGTCCACCCACCCGCAGTTCGGCATGCTCTCGCTCGGCGCGTTCTTGGCCCTGCGCGGCGCCAACAACCTGCAGGTGATCGGCCAGACCGAGGTCGAGGGCGGCGGCGGGATCCAGTACTACGTCATCAGCAAGCACCACGCCGATCTCGCGGGCTGCAAGGGCAAGACCCTCGCGAGCAACCACGCCGGCGACGCGCCTTTCATCGAGAAGGTGGTGGCCCAGGGCGCGTTCACGCTGTCGGAGTTCACGCTCGTGACGACCACGCGCCCGGTGCAGACGCTCAAGGCCGTGCTCAAGGACGAGGCCGAGTGCGCCCTGGTCGACGACGCGCAGATGGCCGAGCTACGCAGCCTCGAGGGCGAGGCCGAGGTCCACCCGGTGTGGTTCTCGGCCCAGCTGCCGCCCATGCCGGTGGTCGCGTTCGGCTCGGCGCCTGCGGCGATGGTCGACGCGTTCAAGGGCTCGCTGGCGTCGGTGTGCACCGGCGACGGCGCCAAGGCCTGCGCCACCGCGGGCATCAAGACGCTGCGTGCGGTCGAGGCCAGCGCCTACGACGACGTGATCGCCGCCTGGTCGAAGAAGTGAACCGGATCCGGCGCGGGCCGGGATCGTGCTAGATCCCTGTGCGTGCGTCGTCTCGTCCGGGTCCTGCTCCTTTGCGCCGCGTGTACGCCCAAGCCCAGCGCGAACGTGACCGCGCCCGGGGCCCCGCCGGCCGACCCCGTCGAGGTCTACGACGCGCTCGAGGCCGCCATCGGCGAGGGCCGTGACGACGAGCAGCAGCGCGTCGACGCCCTGGCCAAGGTCGAGCACACCAAGGACGACGGCTCGGCCGCCTACGCGTTCGTGCGCGCGGCGCTCCTGGGCCGCGTCGCGGAGCTGCGTGGTGCGGATGCCGGCAAGCTCGTGACCGAGGCCGAGGCGTGGGCGCGACGCAGCCTCCAGCGCGACCCCGAGTTCCGCGAGCGCGCGGCGACGCAGATGCTGGGCTCGCTGTACGTGATGGCGCCGGCGCGCCTGCTCGAGCACGGCGACTCCGAGGACGGCTTGGCGATGCTCGAGGGTCTGGTCGAGGCCAAGCCTGCGGAGCCGCGCTATCACTTCGGCTGGCGCAGGCCTACCTGCACCTGGGCGACGACGACGCCGCGCGGCCGCAGCTGTGTGCGGTGTTGCCGGCGAAGGCGCAGCTGCGGGGCGACGAGCGCAAGCTGCTCGACGGTCTGGTCGGCGACGCGGGCGGCAGCGGGCGCTGGGGTGCGCCGCGCAGTGTTCGCGGCCGCGCGGGCTCGGCCGCGGCGCGCGTCGGCCTGGTCGCGCTGTCGTGGCTGGGGCTCGCGTGCACGCCGAGCCTGGTGAGGACTCGAGCGCGCGGGTCGGCACGACGACGTGATCGCGGCAGCCGACGCGCGGCGTTGGCCACCGCGGCGGGCGCAGGCGCGGGCGCTCGCGCGCTCGCTGGTGGCGCTGGGCCGCGAGCAGCGGGCACGCGACGTGCTGCTCAAGGACTGGCGTCGCGGGGGACGAGATCCCGTCGCTGGTGGCCCTGGCCGAGCTCGAGCACGGCCTCGGGCGCGAGGGCCTGGCGGCGGCCCACTTCACGCGGGTGCTGACGGTCGATCGTAGCGCGCTCGCGCGGCGGCCGGACGTGTGCGCGTTGCTGCAGGCGCGGGCACAGGGCTGGGTCGCGCTGGGCGAAGGCGACGCCGCGCTCGACGATCTCGATCGCAGCTGGCAGCTGTGCGGCCGCGACGACGAGGCCCTGCGTGCGGCCGCGACCACGGTGGCGAAGCAGCAGCTGCGCACGCGCATCGCTGCCGCGCTGCCGTGCGAGCGCTGCGACGAGGGCCGGGCGGGCGCCGATGCGGCGGCGTTCGAGGCCGCTCGCGAGCACGCGCGGCAAGGCGGGGCCCAGGCGCTGCGTGCGTGGGCGGCGAGCCACGATGCGGAGCTGCCGCCCGCGGATGTCGTCGCGCTGCTGCTCGCGGAGCTGCGCGGTGAGGCGGGCGAGGCCCTGCTCGAGGACGACGAGCTGCGGCGCTGGCTCGGCGAGACCGCAACGTCGGCGTTCGTGGAGCTGCTCGCGACCGGCAACCCGCTCGAGGGCGCGCACGTGCGGCTGCGGCTCGAGCGGGTGTTCGGCCACAGTCCCGACGGCGGCGCCGCGAGCCCGAGCCAGCGCGCTGTGGGCCGATCGCGCGGCGATGATCCCCGGCGCAGTCGACTGGCGTCGGCTCGCGTCGGTCGATGATCTCACCGGCGTCGAGCAGGACCTCGTCGCGACCTGGCGGCCGCGCGCGCGCCGGCCTCCGAGCAGCACTGCGGTGATCGACGGCGACGTGATCGCGCCCATCGACACGCACTGGGCCATGCGGGTCCTGCTCGACGCGCACAGTGTGCCGGCGCTGCTGCGGCTGGCGCGGCTGCGCGACGCCGACGGCGACCGCGAGCTCGGGCTCGAGATCGCGGTCCACGTGCTGCGCGGTGCACTGGCGCAGGGGCTCGAGGGCGCGCCGGCGCTGCTGCGCGACGAGGTCGAACACGCGCTGGGCTGGGGTCGACCGTGGCGCGCGTTGGCCTTGGCCAGCGCGGGCGATCACGCCGAGCTGGCACCGCTTCGCGCGGCCGCGGCGACCGCCGTGCTGATCGAAGAGGCGCTGTGCGGTGGGCCGTGCGAGGACGAGGCCGCCGACCTCACGGCGGCGCAGAACGTGCTGGGCGCGCAGCGGGTTGCCGACGTGCGGGCCGAGCTGCGCGAGCTCGCGACCGCGCGGCCGCGTGTGCGCGCGCGCGCCGGCGCCTGTGCGGGTCTGGACGAGGCGCTCGCGCCCGGTGCTCGCACGCCGCTGTCGCGTGCGCTGGCGCTGTCGCGCGCGCCCGAGGCCGGCGGCGTCGCGGATGCCATCGCGGAGGCGATCGAATCCGACCCGACACTGGTGTGCGCGGGCCGGCTGCTGCTGCCGGTGATGGTGGCCCACGGGTACCGCGTCACGGCGCAGCGGCTGTCCGATCACCTCGCGCACGTGCCCGAGCTGCGCGTCGCGCCGCTGCTGCAGCTGCAGGCCGGACTCGCGATGGTCGCGGGCGACCAGCCGCGCGCGGAGCAGCTGGGCGTAGCCGCGGCCGCGCGCGCTGCCTCGGCGCGCGAGAGCTGGCGCGAGCTCGCCCGGCTCGCGGCCGCGACCGGTGCTCGCGACGTCGAGCGGCTCGCGCTGCGGGAGAGCATCGTGCGCGGGCCCGGGCTGCGCGACGAGGCCGCGCGGCGGCGATGCTGGTCGCCGCGATCGAAGACGGCTGGACCCACTGGGGCCCGCGCGACACGCCCGCGGGCGCGAGTCGATCCCGCGACTGGTCACCGACGCGCTCGCAGGCCTGCATGGCTCGCAGCGCGCGGCCGAGCGCGAACGCTTGGTCGAGGCGCTGGCGCTTCGCGCCCACGACGAGGAAGCAATCGCGGCGATCGTCCGCGCGGTGCTGCCGGGCGAGTTGCTCGCGCTGCACCCGGTGGCGGCGCTGCGCCTGGGGCTGCAGCCGTTGCCGCAGGCCGCGGCCAGCAGCGACGAGGTGCTCGCGCTGCAATCGCCGCGCGGCGCGTGGCCGAACTGCCGCCGGCGCGCGCGGTGCTGGGGCGGCCGCAGGCGTGGCTCGCCACGCGCACCGCGGTGAGTCGCCACGCGCGCGACTGGGGCCTGCGACGCCGAATCGCGGTCGGCTTGCTCGTGCTGGGCGACGAGGCCGCGCGCGCGCGTGCGGCTGCCGAGCTGTGGTCGATGGCGTCGCCTGCGGGTCGCGCCGCGCTGCAGGAGCTGCTGCTCGAGCGGCCGACCGCGCTCGCCGTGGGCGCTGCGGTGGCGCCCGGCGTGCTCGACGACGACGTACTGCTCGTGCACGTGCTGCTGGCGTTGCCGCTCGACGCCGCGTTGCACCTGCGCGACGCGGAGGCGCGATGAGCAAGCCCGCACCGCTTCCGCCGTGGGGCTGGATCGCGCTGGCGGTCGCGCCGCGGCCGCGGCCGTGGCCGACGACGACGCGCTGGCCCAGCGCGCGCGCCGGCGATGGTGGAAGAGGAGCTGGCGGCGCTCGATCGCACCGCGGGGCTGCGCGACGATCACGACGCGCTCGTGAGCGCGCGCGGCCGCTCGGCGTCGCGCTGGCGGTCGCGGGGCCGGCACGTGGTCCGAGTCGGTCGCGCAGGCGCGCGTGGCCGACGACGCCGCGTACACCCTGGGCTCGGGGCCCCACCGCCTCGCGGCCGCGTTCGAGGTGCTGCCGGGCGCGGCGGTGGTCTCGCTGCAGCTCGAGCGCCGCGGCTGGACCGTGCGCGCGCCCGAGCCGACGCGGCGACGGCTGCGGCCGTGGCTCGCGTTGCTGCCGGCGCTGGTGGCCCTCGCGGCGTGGTTGCGCGGGCTCGCGCCGGCAGTGGCGGTCGTCGGCGCGGGGCTGCTCGCGCAGCTGGCCGCGCACGTGGCCGTGGCCCAGCCCGCTGCTTTCGCAGCCGCTCGCGGAGGCCTGGGCCGGCTCGCCTGCGATCGCGCCGCTGCTGCGAGCGGCCGCGCGCCTGGGCGATCTCGGTCGCGCGCTGGGTTGGGGCGTGGTCGCGTTGGGGTTGGTGTTGGCGTGGTTCGATCAGCGGCGCAGCCCCCAGCGATCGTCGCGTGCGTTGCTGCGGGGCGTGGCCGCGGTATTCGCCGCCGCGGCGTGGTTCGAAGCCGCCGTGCGCGTGTCGGCGCTGGCGTGGGCGACCACGCTGCCGGGTGCGGTCGGGTTGCTCGCGGTCGCGGCGGTGCTGTGGCAGGCCCGGCGGGCACGCCGCGCCGCACAGGGGTCGGCGTGAAGCGACTCGCGCTCGTGGTCGCACTCGCGGGCGCCTGCCGCGATGCTGCGCCGATCGACGAGCCGCGCGCGGTCGTGCCCGAGGTCGGACGGGTGCAAGGTGGTGGCACCGATGCACCCACGCCGCGGCTCGAGCGTCGCGATCAGTGGCTCGACCTGATCGCGCAGCGACCCAACGCGGTGCTGCTGCGCGACGGCATGCTCACGATCGATCTGGGGCTGCAGGCCGCGCTCAAACACCTCGCGCTCGCGCGGCAGTCGGCGTGGAAGCTGGCGCAGCCGGTCGATGATCGCCGCGCGGGTCTGGTGGTGGGCAAGACCGCGTCGCTCGACGTGCCGCTCGACGGTGAACTCGCGCCGGCGCTGCACCCCGATCGCGACGGTCACCCCGGGCTGGCGATGGCGATCACCCTGCGCTCGCTCGCGCCCGAGCAGTCGGTCACGGTGCTGTGGAACGATCGCCCGCTCGCGAACCTGCTGGTGTCGAGCGCGGGAGCGACGCACGTTCTCGTTGCCGGCCGATGCGACCCACCACGGCGACAACCGTCTGCGGCTGCACTTCCGTCGCACCCTGGGCGCCACCGGGGCCGAGCTCGCCGCCGCGGTCGCGACCGTCGAGGTCGGCGCGCACGAGGCCATCGTCACGCCGTCGCGGCGCGAGCCCACGCCGCCGTTCAGGTCGAGCTCGACGGCAGCGGCCACGGCGGGCTCACGCTCGCGGCCGGCACCGGGCTGGCCTACTACTTCGTGCCGCCGCGCCGCGCACGGCTCGAGTTCGAGGTCGGCGGCACCGGCGTGTTCGAGGTCCTGGTCAGCACCAGCGACGATCACCGCGCCGGACGACCGCCGACGGTGGCGTCACAGGAGGCACCGCGCGAAACCGGCAACCGTCGCGTGATCGATCTGAGCGCATGGGGCGAACTGCCGATCCGATTGAGCTGCGCACCCGCTCGGGGCGCGACACCCAGGCCGACGCGCGGCTCACCGCCGCGCGGCGGTCGCGCAGCGCGACACGCCGCTCGACCGCCGTACCCGTTCGCCGCGCGACGTCATCGTGCTCGCGCTCGAGGGCGCGCGCGCCGACGAGATCGAGCTGGGCCGGCGGCCGGCTGCCGAGCTCGAGCAGCTGCTCGACGACTCGCTGGTGTTCGAGCGCGCCTGCGACCTCGCCCGCGGCGGTGCCCAGCCACGCCAGCTGGCTCAGCTCGGCCGCGCCGCCGGTGCATCGCACCGTGCGCGGCACCTTCGTCGCCGACGGCCAGACGCTGCTGCCCGAGACGCTCGAGCGCAGCGGCTACTACCGCGTGCTCGTGACCGCCAACGCGGACGTCTCGGCCGAACGCGGCCTGGCGCAGGGGCTCGACGAGGTCCGCACGGTCGGCGGCGCGGGTCAGGACAACCACGCCGCCACCGTGGTCGGCGAGGCCGTCGCGCGCATGAAGGGCCGCACCGGCCGCCTGTTCGCGATGCTCGATCTGTCGGATCCGCAAGCGCCCTACGAGCCGCCGCGCGAGCTGCTGGCGGACGTGGTCGCGCCGCCGCGCGCTCCGCTGGCGCACCAGACCCACGTCTGGGTCGGACGCGTGCGCCTGGGCCGCGTGGTGCCCGACGCCAAGGAGCTGGCCTACGTGCGCCGGCTGTATCGCGGCGAGCTGCAGTCGATCTCGGCCGCGGTCGGTCCGCTGCTCGAATTCCTGCGCAGCGAGCGACGGCTCGACGACGCGATCGTCGTGCTGGTCGGCATCCACGGCGAGGAGTTCTTCGAGCACGGCGGTGCCGGCCACGGCGTGTCGCTGTACGAGGAGAGCTTGCGCGTGCCGCTGTCGATCCGTGCGCCCGATCTGGTCGCGACCGGCCGCATCACCGCGCCGGTCGACCTGCTGGATCTCGCGCCGACGCTGACCGATCTGCTGGGCCTGCCGGCGCCGCAGCACTGGCAGGGCGAGAGCCTCGTGCCGGTGATCGACGATCCACTGCCGCCGCCGCGTTTGGTGATGGCGTACCTCGGCGACGGCAGCATGGCCGGCATCGTCGGCGACGCCAAGCTGTGGCTGGGCCCCGGGCTCACCGAGCGGTTCTTCGATCTGTCGCGCGACCCGGGCGAGACCACCGACGCGCTGGGCGACGGCGGCGTCGCGTTGCGGATCGTGCGCAGCGCGCTGGCGTGGCAGACGGCGTTCGGCGAGCGTTGGCGCCGCGGTCGCTGGGGCACCGGCGCGGACCTGCGGCCGGCGTTTGCGCTCGATCTGGGGATGTAGTAAGCGAGGGGCGCCCATGTCCGAAGCTGCCGCGCTGCTCAAGTCGATCCCCGAACTCGTCGCGGCGCGCGACGCTGCACGCCTCGGAGCGCTTCGCGATCACCCCGACAAGGACGTGCGCAAGGCCGTCCGCAAGGCCCTGCACACGCTCAAGAGCAAGGGCATCGACGTGCCCGAGGCCGGCGGGAAGAGCTGGACGCTGGGGCAGGGGCTGCAGTCGCTGCGCGGCGAGCTCCATCCGATCGCGACCATCGACGCGGCGTCCATGCCCGGCGCGCTGCGCTTCGTGCTGAGCATCCCGGACGAGGACGGCGCCAAGCTGTTCACCGGCGCGCTCGGGCCCGACGATCGCGTGCTCGACTTCCACGCCTACCGCCAGACCGACGGTCAGCGCACCCGCATGCTGCGCGACTGGGACAAGGGCCACGGCGATCGCGAGCTGCCGGTGTCGTGGCTCGCCGCGCGGATCCGTTGGGCGCGCGACAACACCATCGCCGGCGGCTTCAGCGTGCCGCGCTCGCTCGACGAGGCCCTGGTGCTGCTGGGCGAGACTCCGAGCGTGCGCCCGCCGTCGTTCCTGGCCGAGCGCGTCGCAGATCAGCCGGCGTTCGCACCCAGCGAGGTCGAGTCGGTGCTCGCGGGCGCGCGGGTGGATCTGTGGCCGCCGCTGGTGAACCTCGACGGCATGCTTCAGCGCGCCGCCGAGATCCACGGCGACGCGCCGCAGCCCACCGACGACGACGCCCGCGTGGCGCTCATCGCCAAGGCCGCGGTCGGCGACGCCGAGATCCGCAAGGGCCTGCAGGGGCCCATCGCCAACGCGCTGTTGTCCCTGGTCGCCGCGGTCGCACCGCTCGCGGGTCTGCTGGGCACCGTCAACGGCATGATCACGACCTTCTCGGTCGTGACCGACAAGGGCACCTCCGACGCGCAACAGCTCGCCGGCGGCATCTCCGAGGCGCTGCTGACCACGCAGTTCGGCCTGACGATCGCGATCCCGGCCCTGGTCGCGCACGCGCTGCTCAACCGCGGCGCGCGGCGGGTGTTGGTCGCCATCGAGCAGGCCGTGCTGCAGCACATCCACGGCATCGCGCACGGCGACGACGGCGACCACGACCACGACCACGACCACGACCATGGTCATGGTCACGGCTGAGTCGCGGGCTCACAGCGCGCCGAGGCGGGTGCCGACGACCAGCATGTCGTCGGACAACAGGTGGGTCAGCAGCTCCTGCGCGGTGCGGGAGCGATTGACGCGCTGCTTGAGGCTGCCGCCGATGACGCCGTCGAGCGCACACGCGGCTGCGAGCGTGCCGGTGGGATCGGCCGACAGCAGCGTGGCGAAGCGCAGATCGGTCGCGCGGGTGGCCCGCGCGGTGCCGCCGGGATCGAAGCCGTAGCCCCCGAGCGCGCGGCAGGTGTCCTCGACGGTCTTGAGGTGTCGCCGCGGCAGCAGGTTGCGCAGCTGCGTGACCAGCTCGCCCAGCGCGCGGGGATCGGGATCGGCGGTCAGAGGGTTGAACACGCCGGCGACCTCGAACGACGCCGCGAGCAGCAGGTCGATGCTGGCCGGCGGAAGCGCGCGCACCCGCGGCGCGCCGAAGGCCACGCGCGCGAACGCCAGCGCGACCAGGCCGCGCAGCGCGACGTCGTCGCCCAGGCTCCACAGGTTGGCGCCCAGCCGCACGGTCGACAGCGGGTCCTGCCGGAACACGACGGTGGTGTGCGTGCTCGAGGCCTGCATCCGCGGCGGTCGCGTGCCGACGGTCTCGGACAGCCGCCGGGCGAGCTCGGCGACCGGCGCGGGCGTCTCGGGCCGCGGCATCGCGGCCATGTCGGCGGCGCCGACGATGGGGAAGTCGGCTGCGAGTCGACCGACCGCGCCGTCGAGCGCGGTGAGCAGGCCGTGCAGCGGCTGCGGCTCGCCCTCGGCCAGCACGAGGTGTCGGGTGTCCGCCGCGTCGAGGAACGCGCGCACGGCCGCCGCCGTGGGCACGCGCAGCGGCGTGGCCGTGGTCTCGCCGCCGGGCTCGATCGCGGCCGCGAGCGCCTCGGCCATGCGCGACAGCTCGGGGTTGGCGCGGCGGGCGACCTTGGCCAACAGCGCGAAGTCCCGCAGCGACACCGCGCCGCGCGAGATGTTGGCCGCGACCGCGCTGCGGATCGGGCCCAAGAACGTCGCGATGCGATCGGTCTGGCCGCCGCGCTCGAGCTGGTCGACGAACATCGCCACGGTCTCGCGGTTGCCGGGATTGAGCGTGGCTGCGCGCTCGATCGCGTCGAGCGCGGCACCGTCTTGACCGGCCTGGCCGGCGAGCAGCTTGGCCCGACGCAGCAAGATGTCGTGGAGCTTGTCGCGGTTGCGCTCGCGCGAGGCCAGACGATCGAGCACGTCGGCGGCCGCGACCGGCTGGCTCGCGCGCTCGAGCAGGTCGGCCATCAGCTGCAGCGCGCGCGCGTCGTCGGGGCGCGCGTCGAGCACGATGCGCGCGTGGTCGAGCGCGCGCGGCAAGGTCTCGGGCGACGACGACAAGAACGTCGCGATGCCCATGCGCAGGTCGATCGCGGAGGGCTCGGTCGGATCGAACTGCTCGAGCAGTCGTTCGGTCGCAGCCGCGGCCCGGCGATCGTCGCCCATCTGGCGGTAGACGTGGACCAGGCCCCGCAGCGCGCGGCGGCCGTTGGGCTTGGCCGCCGACGCGGCCTCGTAGTAGCTGACCGCGCGCTCGAGCGCGAGCGCGTGCTCGGCCAGGAACAGCGCCAGCTCGTAGCGCAGGGTCGGGTCGTCGATGCGCTGCCACGCGTGCTCGAGCAGCTCGACCAGCGGCGCGGGCTCGGCCAGCTGGCCCGCGAGCGTGCGCGCGAGCGCGATGGCGTCGCGGTGCTTGGGGTCGCGCGCGAGGATCTCGCCGATCAGCGCCAGTGCGCGCGCGCGCGCGGGCACGTCGCCGCGGGTCGCTCGCACCGCCGCGTCGCGGGCCTCGGCCACCAGCACGTGGATCGACTGGCGCCCGTGCGCCGCGGCCACGGTGCGCCGCGAGTCGTTGGCGAGTCGCGCGAGCCCGAGGTCGGCCGGCGCGAGCTGGGGCAGGGCGCCCTTGGCCGCGAGGTAGGCGCGGCGGGCCTGCCCCCACGCGCCGACGCGCTCGAGCAGCTCGGCGCTCTCGACGTAGAAGATCGCCCGCTCGGCGTCCGACTGCGCGCACGGCCCGGGCGCTCACGGCATCTTTGATCACGAACGGCGAGTCGGGCTCGGTCAGCAGTCGCTCGAGGTGGCGCACCGCGTAGGGGTTGCCGGGGTCGACTCGCAGCGCGTCGAGGATGGCGTTGCCAGCGAGGTCGTGGTCCTCGCGCTCGCCGGTCGAGAGCAGGATCTCCGCGGCCTCGACCAGCAGCGTCGCCTGCAGGTGCTTGTCGGCGGTGTCGCGGGCGGCCCGCAGGCACAACGCCGGCAGCGAGCGGCGATCGCCCTGCAGCCGCAGCAGCACCTCGAGCTCGTGGCGCACGATCGGATCCTCGGGCGCGGCCTCGAAGGCCTGCTCGTAGGCGTGCCGGGCGGTCTCGAGGCTGGCGGTGTCGGCCAGGTGCAGCCGCGCCAGCGCGACCCAGGCGAGCGCGCGGCTGGGACCGGCGCTGCCCTGCGCGGTGGCCTCGAACATGCGCACGAGGTTGGGCAGATCGTTGTGCGCGACCAGCAGCCGTCGCGAGCGCTCGAACGCGAGGCCGTGATCGGCCTGGTGCGCGAGCGCGGCGCGGTAGTGCTGCAGCGCCGCGTCCTCGCGCCGCAGCTTGAGCTCGTCGTCGATGCCGCTCTGCCGCGCGCAGGCCTCGGCCAGCAGGCCCAGGCGATAGTGGTGGTCGGTCGCGGCCGCGACGCTGCGCGGCGGATCCTGGGCCCGCAGCAGGTCGTAGGCCGCCTCGAGCCGGCCCGCGGCGGTCAGCAGCTGCAGCAGCGGCTCGCGCGCCGAGGCGAGATCGGGGTTGGCGTGGTAGGCGACGTCGAGCTGCTCGATGGCGCTGTCGAGGTCGCCGATCTCGTCGATGTAGACCCGCGCGGGCCTTGAGCGCGAGCACGGCGGGATCGGTGATCGGATCGACCTGCGGCGCCAGCAGCCGCACGACGTCGTGCAGGTCGCCTTCGTCGCGGTACAGCCGACCCAGGGCCCGCAGCGCCGGGGTGTAACCGGGCGTCAGCGCCAGCGCGCGCTCGTAGCAGGCCCGCGCGGCGGTGCGCTGCTGAGGGTGCAGCTCCTGCACCTCGCCGAGCTCGACCAGCAGGCCGGTGCGCGCGACGTCGTCGTCGATGCGCTCGGCCAGCTGCTCGAGCGCGGAGACCAGCACCGTGGGACGCCGCGCGGTGCGGCTGGTCCGCGCCAGCTCGTACATCGCCAGTAGCTCGCCGGGCGCGAGGTCGGATGATCTCCTGCAGCGCCGCGATCGGCGAGGTCGTTGTCCGCCAGCTCGTGCTCGGCCATGGCCGCCAGGCGGCGCAGGCCGGTGAGCTTGTCCTGCTCGTCGGAGCCGTTGTCGATCTGCCGACGCAGGCACTGCGCCGCCTGCGTCCACCGGCGCATGCGCTCGTAGACCGAGCCCAGCGCGCGCTGGCAGTTGGGGTTGTCGGGGTCCTCGGCCGCGGCCAGCTCGTAGACCTCGGCCGCGCGCGGCAGATCGCGGCGCTGCTGCTCGTGCAGCTGGCCCAGCCGCAACAGGATCGCGGCGCGATCAGGGCCCGCGCTCTGGGTCCGCGCCCACTCTTGCAGGTGCAGCACCAGCCCCGGCAGGTTGCCTTGCCAGCGCAGCACCTCGGTCAGCGCCTCGCGGACCCAGCGGTGCTCGGGCAGGTGCACCAGGCAAAAGCGCAGATCCGCCGCAATGGCGTCGGCCAGGCTCGCGCGCGCGGGGTCGGCCCGCAGTGCGTCGGGCGAGGGGCTGCCGCCCAGCGCCCGCCGCAGCTCGGCCAGCCGCAGCCGCGCCAGCTGCTCGCGCACCAGCGCCTGCTCGCGCGGATCGTCGAGGCACCGCCACAGCCGCGCGAGCACGTCGACGTTCTGCGGCAGGCCGCGACCGTCGTCGCCCGCGGCGATGCGTTGCTCGACGTACAGCGCGACCTCCGACAACGGCGCGAGCACGTCGGTCGCATCGCCGCGCTCGGGATCGCGGGCCGCGAGCTCGAGCACGAGATCGTGGACCGGACGGCTGGCCTCGGCGAGGGTCAGGAACGCCAGGTGCAGCGCGGTGCTGGCGGAGATCGGATCCTGGGCCACGCGCGAGCTCGCGATACAGCGCGCCCAGCTGATCGCGGTTGCCGCTGCGGGACAGCGCGCGGATGTAGCGGCGCAGCACGCTCTCGTCGAGCGGGTCGGCGGCATGGGCCTCGGCGAGGTGGCCCGCGCGCTCGTCGTCGTCGTCGACCGACTCCGCCAGATCGAGCAGCAGCGCCGCGCGCTGCCGCGGCGACGCGACCTGGACCAGTGCGCCGCGCAGGTGGTTCGCGGCCGCGGCCGACTCGCCCAGCTGCATCGCGGCCTCGGCCGCCAGCACCAGCGCGACCGGCTCGTCGGGGCGCAGCTCGAGCGCGCGCAGGTACGCCTCGTAGGCGCGACGCCGGCTGGGGGTCCGCTCCTCGCACGCGAGCCCGAACTCGACCCACGCGGCCGCGCGGCTGTCGGCGTCGAGGTGCTCGTCGCGCGCGGTCGACTCGAGCGTGGCGAGCTCGGCCGCGAGTCCGCGCGTGCCCGCGCGGCTGGTCTCGCGCAGCCGCTCGGCCAGGGGCTGGCGCTGCGGCGCAGCAGCAGCTCGCCTTCCTCCTGGCGGCCCAGCCGCTCGATGAGGATGCGGCCGGCCTCGCACAGCATCGCGCCGCGCAGACTCGGGTCGTCGCACAGGCGGCTCTCCTCGGCCAGCTCCTCGACCAGGGCCTGCCACGACTCCGCCGTGCCGGTCTGGGTCGAGACCGAGACCAAGCTGGCATGGATGCCCGAGCTCGCGGGCCACAGCAGCGAAGGATCATCGATCAGCGCCGGCGGCTGCGAGGCGTCCGCGGACGGCTCGAGCACGAGCTCGTCGAGCTCGACCGGCCCGCTGCCCTCGTCGTAGGCGATGGCGGTCGGGTGGCCCGGGCGGAACATCGCGCCGGTGAGCTCGAGCTCCTCGCTCATCGCGAGGCCTCCTGCGCGCGACGCCGCGGCACGTTGAGCTCGAGCACGTAGCCCAGGGTGCGGCGCAGGCCGATGTGATCGTCCGACAGCAGGTAACCCACGAGCATCGCGCCGCGGGGATGGACCAGCTCGTCGACACGGCGCAGGTACTCCAGCGCCGGCCGGGGATCGGCCGAGGCCAGCACGCCGGCGCGGTCCTCGGCCATGGCCAGCGTCGCGCGCAGCACCGTGGGATCGAGACCCTCGCTGGTGTCGCGGAAGGCCAACGCGGTGTCGTGCAGGTGCTGCATGGCCTCGCGTCCGGGCAGCGCGTCGGCGACCTCCTGCGCGAAGCGGCGATCGTAGGGATGGTTGACGTCGAGCGTGACGCCGCAGGCCTGGCACAGCGCCACGCACAGGCCCAGCAGCCGCGTGGGCTCGGTGTGGCGGTGCAGCCCGTCGCCGCCGGTGGACAGCCGCAGCAGCGCGCGACCGATGCGATCGCGCGCGGTCGCGTTGAACGGCGCGGCCGCGAGGCGCCGCCCGACCACCAGCGCCGGCGCGCCGCCCAGGCGCGCCTCGATTTCGTGGTCTTGGTTCTGATCGACGAACACCAGCGGCTGCGGCACACCCATCGCGTTGGCGATCGCCCGCACGGCGATCACGACCGGGGCATTGGCCGGCATCGAGCGGCTGGGCGTGAGGTCGACCGGTGGCGGCGGGGTGCCCGGCAGCTCGCCGAGATAGAACACGCCCTCGCGCAGCAGGTCGAACGCGCTCGCGTGGGGCAGGTCGCCGACGAACGCGTCGAACGGGCGGCCCTCCTGCGGCTTGGGCAGCGGCCACGGCTCGGCCGCGAGCTCGTCGCAGCTGCGTCCGGGTGGCACCAGCTGCGGCGAGAGCACCTCGAGCGCGGCGGCGCAGAGGTACTCGCCGTCGTGCTCGAGCAGGGCATCGAACAACCGCAGCAGACCCAGCACCGGCTGTGCGGTGGTCTCGGGCCGGTGCTCCCGCGTGGTCGCGGCCGCGCGCAGCCACGCGCGCTGGTGTGCGACCGCGGCCAGCGAGGCCGCCGCGGCCTCCTCGTGGCGCCCGAGCTTGAGCAGCAGCCGTCGCAGCTCGAGCGCGACGTCGACGTCGGTCGGCCGCAGCAGCAGCAGCTCGCGCATGAGATCGACGGCGACCTCGGGTTGGCCCAGCTCGGTGCGGTGGACCTCGGCGAGCGCGTGCAGGCTGTGCGCGCGCTCGGAGCCGTCGGCGATGCCGACCAGGCCCTGCAGCGCGGTGACCCGTCGCGCGACGTCGCCGGCGGCGGCGGCCAGGCGCTCGGCCGCCCGCAGCGCGTGCTTGGGATAGAACCCGCCGTCGGCGGCGGCGAGAAAGTGCGAGGTCGCGCCGGCGCCATCGCCCGCGCGCTCGCGGGCGTCGGCGGCGAAGTAGTGCAGCGCAGCGCGGCGCTCGGGCGACTGCTCGAGCCCCAACGCGAGGTCGAGCTCGGCCACCGCCGCCGGCCACGCGCCGAGCTTGGCGTGGGCGTGCGCCAGATCGACGTGCAGCCCGGCGTCGGGCTCGACGTGGCCCATACCGATCTGCAGCAGCGTGGCGGCGCTCTGCGGCCCGGCCACGACCGCGGCGGTGCGGGCCAGGTCGCGCAGCGACGCCGCGCGGAGCTGCCGGTCTCGATCGCCGCGTCCATGCGCCGGCGCAGGGCCTCGGCCAGGGTCGCGTCGGGCTGCGTCGTCGCGCGGCGACCGCGAGCTCGCTGCAGGCCTACGAACGCGCGGTCGCAGGTGGGATCGACCGCCCGTGCCTCGGCGAACAGCGCCCACGCGCGCGCGCCCAGCTCCTCGTCCTCGCCGCCGCGCAGCGCGAGCGCGCCGGCGCGGCACAGCGTGCGCGCGCGGTGGCTGCGATCGCGCTGCATGGTCGCGAGCCGCTCGAGCGTGGCGATGGCCTCGTTGCGGGCGCTGGGATCGCCCATGCGCTCGAGGATGCGCGCGCGCGCGTGCCAGGCCGGCTGGTAGCCCTCGCAGGCCTCGATGGCCTGATCGATGGCGGCCAGCGCCGCGCGCAGATCGATGCGGTGCTCGTGTTGCTCGGCCGCGATGGTCAGCAGCGCCGCGCGCTCGGCCGCGCTGGGGCTCGCGATCGCGGCGGCCTGCAGCTCGCTGGTGCTGCGCGCGACCGAGGCCTCGCGGCGGCGCTCCTTGAGTCGCAGCCGCCCACGTCGCGCGAGCGTGAAGCCAGGCGACTGATCGCAGATCGCGGCGTAGCCCGCGTCGGCGGCGTCGAGGTTGCCCGCGGCCTCCTCGGCCCGCGCGGCGCGGAAGCGCAGCGCGAGCAGGCCCGGATCGTCGGCGGCGCTGCCCTCGTCGAAGCGGCGCAGCGCGGCCAGCAGCGCGCCGGCCTGACGCGAGGGCCGGCCGGCTTGACCGCAGGCCCGCGCAAGTCGCAGCTGCGTGACGTAGTCATCGGGCCGCGCCTCCGCGACCGCACCCAGGTACTGGATCGCGACCACCGGCTTGGGTGTGAGCTCGGCCAGCTGCAGCGCCATGGCCCGGCGATCGTCGGCGCCGCGCTCGGCGGTGAGGCCGGCCTCGGCAAAGGCCTGCAGCTCGCGGCTGTTGCCGAGCTTCTCGTACAGCCGCAGCAGCCGTGCCCGCGCCACGCCCAGCTGCGGCCACAGCTCCAGCGCGCGCACGAGGTCGCGCACCGCACCCTCGTCGTCGCCGATGCCGCTGCGCACCGACGCCGCGCGGTGCAGCAGCAGCGCGCGCGTGCGCGGGCCCGCGACCGCCGCGATGTGCTGCTCGAGCAGACCCAGCAGCACCTCGGCGCGGCCCAGCTGTGCCGCGAGGTTCTCCGCGGCGTGCAGCGCGGGCAGGTGCCGCGGCCAGCGGCCCAGCAGCGCCTGCAGCTCGGCCAGGGCCTCCTCGGGGCGCCCGAGCTTGCCCGCGAGCACCGCGGCGATCTCGAGCTGCAGCGCCGCTTGGCCGGCGCGATCGTTGACGTACAGCGCCTCCTTGCGCAACAGCGTGACCAGGGCCTCGTGGTCGCCGTCCTCGCGCAGCAGTCGGCCCAGGGCCTCGAGCGCGGGCTTGTGATCGTCGACCGACTCGAGCGCACGACCGAAGTCGACGCGCGCACGCGCGCGGTCGCCGAGCGCCAGCGCCAGCTCGCCGCAGCGGTGCAGCAGCTTGGCCGCGCGCGCGGGGCTGCGCGTGAGCGCGATCTCCCGCTCGGTCACGCGCAGCAGCTCGGCGTCGCGACGGCCGCGCGCGAGCAGCCGCGCCAGCAGCTGCAGCGCCGCGAGCGAGTCGGGGCGCAGCTCGAGCAGCGTCCGCAGGTGCGCGATCGCAGCATCGATGTCGTCGTCGTTGGCGTGCAGCTGCGCCAGCACCGACAGCAGGAAGCCGCGCCGCGCGGGCGTGCGCGCGGCCGCCAGCTCCGCGGCGTAGAACGCCTGCAACGCCGGGCGATCGCCGCTTTGGTGCAGCAGGCGCTCGAGTCGGTCGCGCGGCGGGCGGTAGCCCGGTGCCGCCGCGATCGCCGACTCGTAGTGGCGCTTGGCACCTTCGACCTCACCCAAGCGCTCCTCGAGCAGCTGGCCCGCGCGCAGGTGCAGCAGCGCCAGCTCCTCGCTCGAGATGCCGTTGGCCTTGGCCGCGCCGACCTCCACGCGCACGAGCTCGAGCAGCTGCGACCACATGCCGCCGGCGCCGAGGAAGCGCGCGGTGTCCTCGAGCGCGGGCACGTGTGCAGGGTTGAGCTTGAGCGCGCGGCGCATGGCCGCGAGCCCGTCGACGGGGCGGTCGAGCCGGAACAGCGCGAGGCGACCGACGCGGTAGTACAGCTCCGCGCGCAAGGGCGCGTCCTCGCCCGGCGACAGCGCGCGCAGCTGGCCCGCGAGGGCGTCGAGCGCGACCTCGTAGCGGCTCATGCCCATGGCCAGCTCCTCGAGGCTGCGCCACAGGCTGAAGCAGTGGGGTTGCTCGTGCGCCGCGGCCTGCAGCAGCTGCAGCGCGGCCTGGCGCTCGCGCGCGTCTCGCAGCGCCAGGCTCGCGCGCGCCAGCGGCATCGCGCGGGCGCCCGGCGGGCGCGCATCGGCCTCGAGCTCGAGCGCGTGCAGCATCAGCTCGGTGTCGCCCGCGACCTCGGCGACGCGGAACAGATCCGCGGCCAGCACCGCGTGGCCGGGTTGCAGCTCGAGCGCGCCCAGCAACGGATCGCCCGCGAGCCCGAGGTCGCCGCGGTGGCGTGCCTCGAGCATCGCGAGGTCGTGCAACAGCCCCGCCGACAGCGACGGATCCTGCAGTACCTCGAGCTGCGACTCGAGGTTGGCGACCAGCCAGAACACGTCGCCGCGCGCAGCGGGACCCGTTCGACCGCGCGCAGCACCGCGAGGTCGCGCGGCGTGGCCTTGAGCGCGGCCTGGTAGCACTGTTGTGCGGCCGAGAGATCGTGGAAGTAGGCCTCGACCAGAGAGGCCGCGCTCGCGGTACAGCGCCGCGGCCTCGCGCGGGTGTCGGGTCGCGCGGATCTCCTGGTCGAGGTACATGACCGCGGAGCGCACGTCGCCGCGGTCGAGGTAGATGCGGTGCAGCAGGCGCATCGCCGGCCGCAGATCCGGGACCATGTCGAGCGCGTGGCCGAGGTGCCGGATCGCGTCGTTGGTCCGTTGCGGACGATGTGCCAACGGGCGCAGATCGTCGCCAACGCGGCGCGCAGCTGCGGCTCCGTCATCGGCGTGCGCGAGAGGGCCTGCAGCACTTCCTGCAGGGGCATCTCCTCGACGCCGTTCACGCCGGGCAGTCTACACGAGCCCGGGGCCCGCGATCACGCCCAGACGCCGGGTCGGTGCCCGCGTTCAGTGGCGCGGCGCGAGCGCGGCGAGGTAGTCGTCGAGCGTGTATGTCCGTGGGCTGCGGCCCTCGGACATGTGCTTGGTCGCCAGTAGCTCGAGCACGAGCTTGAGCGTCTCGAAGCGGCACGTCAGGCTGTAGTATTCGCCCGCGGCCACCGGCGGCAGCTCGGCGAGGCGGTCTGCGGAGCCAGCTCGCGTCGGTCGGGGCGTCGGGGTGCGTGGCCGCGGGCGTGCTGCGGGCGTGGAACGCGGTGTCCAGCGGCGGCTCGTCGGGGTCGGGCGCATCGTCGTCGTCGTCGTCGTCGTCGTCGTCCTCGCGCAGGCCGGCGAGGATCTCGTGGGCCTGGTCGATCGGGGAGAAGTGCAGGAACTGGTGCTCGAGCAGCGATCGCGGCCGCCGCGGATCCGGGCCCTCGCCGATCCACTGTGCGCCGAGCAGCTGCCGCACCAGCTCGCCATAGTACGCGCCGGCCTCGGCCGCGACCAGCGCGGCGATCGGCCCGCGCGTGCCGTCACGGGCCGTGCGCAGGTAGTGATCGACGAAGGCAAGCGAAGTCTCGGAGCCGTCGAGCGGCAGCCCCAGCGCGCGCTGGACATGCTCGGCGAACGCGGCCGCGAGCCCTGCGGCCAGGTCCGCGCCGGCCGTGGTCGCGCTCGGACGCGTGGGCGCGGGTGCGTCGCGCGGCACCGCCGGCGCGGCCGCCCGTGGTGCGCGGCCGAGCGCGTCGTCGGGCTCGACGCCCTCGGGCTCGTCGGCGCGCCGTGGGCTGCTGGGCTTGCGCGGGGAGGTCATCGTGGCTGCGGGCGGGGCCCGGGCCGTTCGCAATCTAGCACGAGCGTTCGCGCGGGCGATCCCCGCGCGTGGGCCCGGGCGCGCGGCCACGAGACCTGGTGCACGCGCGCGCCGCTGTGCGCCGCGGCGAAGGCGGCTTTACACCCCCGCCGCCTGACGGCTATCGTCGCGGGACGCTGGTGGACTCGACCGACGCCGCGCGCTCGACGACCCGACTGTTCGCGTGCTCGTGCGGCGCGACCTTTCCGGCGTTGCGGCGTGTGTCCGTCGATCTGCCCGAGGAGGCCGCGGTGGCGGAGCGGCTGCGTCGACAGGGGCCCTTCGAAGGCCACTGCCCCAGCTGTGGACGCGCCGCGGTCGCGCTGGGTGCGTGGCTCGAGGTCGACGCGGTCGCGCGGCGTGCGAGGCTCGTCGTCCCCGACGAGCTGCGCGGCGATGTGCTCGACGTGCTGGCGGCGCACCTCGCGTGGCTGCGTGCCCACGTCGAGCGCGCCGAGCCGTGGATCCTGCAGCCCGAGCTGAGCTTCCTCGGCCCGGGCGAGGCGACCGCTCGCCGCGCCGTGCTCGAGGAGTCGGAGACCACGGCGCACCGCGCCCGTCGCCGTCCGCCGCCCGAGCGCGCCGCCCCCACGCCGATGCACGAGCCGGGCACGCCGATCCCGGTGGGCAGCGGCGTGCCGCAGGCCATCTCGAGCGACGGCGTTGCCGCGGCCGTGCCGCCGCGTCGCGACATCGGCGCGTTCGTCTGCAGCCTCACCATCGAAGACGGCGTGCCCGTCATCCACATCGCGCTCGACGACGAGCGGCTGCCCAAGTGGCGCGACGCCAAGCTCGACGCGCGGCCGATCCACCTGCGCAACCGCGGCTACCCGCTGCTGGGCGTGCGCGTGATCGCGGCGTGGATGGGGCAGCAGGGCTGCATCGACGCCCTGGTGGACGTGGGTCAGGCGATGGCGATCGAGGTCTTCCGGCTGCTGTCGCAGCGCTTCGCCCTGCGCCTGGTCGGCACCGCCGCGGCGGGCACCTGCGTGCGCGACGTGAACGCGCTGGGGCTCGAGTCCAACGCCGCGCTGTGCCTCGAGTCGGCGCGCGCAGCCCTGACCCCAGGGTGATCATCCGCCGGAGCGCTTCCGCGACGCGTGCGACCGCCTGGTGGCCGAGGGCGTGGAGGAGCGGCTGTCGCAGACCATGGTCACCATCGCGCCGGGCGCCTACCAGCACGTCGTCGGCGCGCTCGAAGCCACGCGCGCGCTCGAGCACCTCGACCGGGTCTCGCGCAAGGAGACGCTCGCGCGCCTGCTCGAGGTCGAGGGCCTGCCGATGCCCGAGTACGACGCGATCCGCCGCCGCGTGCTCGCCGGCGCGCTCGAGCACGGCATCGTCGCGCCGCGCAGGTTCTGGCGCCGCGTGGTCGCCTCGGGCCTGGCCGAGGATCTGCCCGACTACGTCACCAAGCTGTCGCGCAACCGCGAGCTGCACGAAGGCGAGGAGGGCGACCTCGAACCCGAGCAGGCCCACGCAGCGTGGCAGGCGATCCTCGACGTGTGCGAGCGCAAGGACATCGCGCCGCCCGATCCGCTGCGTCGCGCGCTCGAGCTGCCCGAGGGACCGCGGCCCCGCGCGGCACCGCCGGCCGCCGCCGCCGGGGTCATCGACGTGCGCGAGCCCGACGCGCACACCCTGGTGGTGCAGCTGTCCGACACGCGCACGCGCCTGCGTGCCGCGACCGAGCTGCTGCAGAGCAACCGCTCCACGCCGGAGCAGCTCGAGGCGCTGTTCGACGCGCTCGAGCGCTTCGACGGCGACGAGCTGCTCGCGATCCTGCCCGAGCTGTCCGACCTGGGCCCGCGCGCGGTCGTGGGCTTGGTCGGCAAGCTGCGCTCCGATCGCCGCGAGCTGCGACAGGCCGCGGCGATCCTGCTGGGCATGTCGCTCGACCCCGACGCGCTCGGCCCGTTGTCGGACGCCCTGGTGGTCGAGCCGACGAACGTGTGGTTGGATGTCGCCCGGGCGCTGGGCGGCTTCGGTCCCATCGCGCTGCGGCGTCTGTGTCAGCTGCTGCGGCGCGAGGCCAACTCGCCGCGCGAGCCGGTGGCGATCGAGCGCGTCGCGCGGTCGTTCGCCGAGATCGCGCTCTCGGACGGGGTCGGGGACCACGGTGGGGCGCGCCCTGGTCACGACGCCGTGGCCGCGCTCGCCGACGCCCCCGACCCGCGAGTTTCCACTGCGGCCCGCCGCGCGCTTGCTACACTCAGGGACGTGAGCGAGTCCGGCGCGGCGATCCGCGGTGAGCTGCCGCTGGCGGAGGTCACGGAGATCCGCGGCTTCTCGCGCCGCGCCTACGAAGCCATCATGGTGCCCGAGCTCGAGGTCGAGGCCGACGTCTGATGCGCTACGGCATCTTCAGCGACTCGCACGCGAACCTCGACGCGTTGCAGACGGTGCTCCGCGAGTTCGACCGCGCCAAGGTCGACACGCTGGTGTGCATCGGCGACACCGTCGGCTACGGCGCGCAGCCCAACGACTGCTGCGACCTCGTGCGTCGCAACGCGCGGCACACCATCCTCGGCAACCATGACGCCGCGGTCGGCGGGCGCATGGACTACAGCTACTACTACGACGCGGCTCGCCAGGCGCTGGACCACCACGCCGGTCAGCTGTCGGACGAGAACATGCAGTGGCTGCGGTCGCTGCCGTACACCGTCACCGAGGGTGACACGCACTTCTGCCACGGCTCGCCGGTCGACCTCGAGCAGTTCGAGTACATCTTCACCATCGATCAGGCCGCGACCTGCCTGCCGATCTGGCAGCGGCTGGGGCAGGTGACCTTCATCGGTCACTCGCACCTGTGCAAGGCCTACGCGCTGGGACGCGAGCGGGTCTACGAGGTGATCACGAAGAAGTTCGAGATCCACCCCGAGTTCCGCTACATCATCTCGGTCGGATCGGTCGGGCAGCCGCGCGATCACGATCCGCGCGCGAGCTTCACCGTCTACGACGACAGCGAGCGTACGTTCGAGTTCCTGCGCGTCGAGTACGACGTCGCCGCCGCGGCGCAGCGGATCTTCGACGACAAGCGGCTGTCGGACAGCTTCGGCGCGCGCTTGTTCGCCGGCGTGTGAGCGGCGCGGCGGGGAGGAGGCGGAGCTTCCTCCCTGAAGGCTCAGAGGCTGACAGCGAATGCTGTCAGCCTCGTCACGACAGCGACCGGAAGGAGGAGGCGCGACGGCTTCGCCGGCGCGACGGGAGGAAGCGGAGCTTCCTCCCTGAAGGCTCAGTGGCGCACGAGCCCGAGCTCGCCGTGGAGGCCGCGCGCCAGCTCGCTGGCCGAGATCATGCGCTTGCGATGCATGCGGCGCAGGTGATCGCGCGGCTCCTCGAGCCAGGCCGCGTCGACCCTCGCCGCCGGCGAAGCGTCGGCTCAGCGTCGCGGGGCGGGCGCGAGCGCGGCGAGGTGGACCGCCTGCAGCGCGTCGAGCTCGCTCGCCGGCTTGCCGAAGTGATGGCGCGCGGCCGCGTCGACACCGTGGATGCCGGGGCCGAGCTCGATGAGGTTGAGGTACAGCTCGAGGATGCGGGCCTTGCCGACCTCGGCCTCGAGCCGCGCGGTCAGGTAGGCCTCCTGCAGCTTGCGCGCGAGCGAGCGATCGACGCCCAGCCACAGGTTGCGCGCGGCCTGCTGGCTGATGGTGCTGGCGCCGCGACGCACGCGGCCGCTGGCGACGTTGAGCCAGAACGCGCGCTCGATCTGCTCGCGATCGAAGCCGTCGTGGTACCAGTACTGCGTGTCCTCGAGCGCGATGAAGGCCGAGGCGATCTTGGGCACGCGCGACAGCGGCACGTAGTCGGGCGCGCCCGGGGCCAGCACGCGATCGTGTACGGTGCCGTCGGCGGCGACGAAGCGGTGGCGGTAGGGGCCGCGCAGCGCCGCGAGATCGACCTCGGACGGATCGGCGAGGGTGCGGCATCGCGCGAGGAACGGGAATGACAGCGCGAGCCCGCCGGGCGCCGCGTCCCCGGGCTCGATGCCGTCGGCGGCCGCCTGCGCGAGGCTGGTGTGGGACAGCGTCAGCGCGAGCGAGGCCGCGATCGTGCCCGACAGCCGCGCGCCGACCAGGGCATCGCCGACGCCCGGCGGCAGCGCCTCGAGCAGCTCCTGACACGACAGCTCGGCCAGCTCGACATCGAGCTCGACGTCGTCGTCGGCGACGCGGGCCCCGAGCGCGACGCGTGCGGGGCCGTGCGCGAGCAGCAGCTGCAGCGACGCCCGATCGGCGCCCTCGAGCTCGGCATCGCCGTCGATGGTCAGCGGGCGCAGCCGGACCTCGCCCGGCGCGAGCCGGCGGTCGTCGAACACCAAGCCGTCGAGCTGCAGCGCCTCGGCGTGCACGCGCCACGGCGCGGTCGTGCCGAGCTCGACCGCGCCGCCGATGCGCACGTCGGCGAGTCGCAGCCCCGCGGGCAAGGCCACGCCCGCGCGCGCCGCCCACTGCGATGCCGCGACCGCGGCGAGCAGGAACGACTCCTCGGTGAGCGCGACCGTGCGGGCCTGCGGATCGTGCCGCGCAGCTGCAGCCACTGGCCGGCCGCGTCGGTCAACGTCGCCTCGGCGCCGCCGTCGGCGACGGTCGCGGCCAGCGACAACGGCGCGCCGCCCTCGGGCAACACCTGCGCCTGCACGTCCCAGCGGCCCTCGCTGCGGGCGGCGCTGAGCCTGTCGATGCGCACGCCGAAGCGGCCGGGCAGCTGCACCTCGCCGCGGGCCGACAGCGCGGGCCAGCCCTGCGCGTCGACGTCCACGCGCACGTCGTGCAGCGCGACCGTGCCGTCGCCGACGTCGATCGCGACGGCATCGTGGATCCACACCTCGATCGGCAGCCCCAGCCGTCGCAGGCGGAAGCGGTCGCGTGCCGCCGTGGCCGGCGACTCCGGGCTCGGCGCGGTGCCCGCGGGCGGCTCGTCGGAGGTGGTCGGCTGCGCGCGTCCGATCGACAGCGCGTGTACGTCGACCCGCACGCTCGCGCCCGCGAGCGCCACGTCCATCGCGGCCGCGGCGAGCCTGCGGCCGCCCAGGCTCGCACCGATCTCGTGCAGGTGCAGCCCCTTCAGATCGAGGTCCCAGTCGCCGACCTCGACGCCGCGGCGCTCGAGCCCGTCGCGCATGCGCTGCAGCGCAGCGGCCTCGCACCTCGGCGTCGCAGCGGCCAGCAGCAGCAGACCGACCTGCGCGCCGCGCTGCACCCGACGGTTCACTGCAGCAGCACCGGCTGCGCGCTCGCGCGGGTCTCGGGCACGCGCAGGATCAGCCGGTCGAGCAGCTCGCCGACCAGCTCGGGGTAGGCGAGGCCGGCCGCCCGCGCGACGCGGGCGACCACGCCGTCCTTGGCCAGGCTCGGCAGCGGTTCGACCTCGAGCACGACCTCGTTGTGGCGGTCGTGCGCGATGAGATCGACGCGCGTCAGGCCGTCTTGCAGGCCCAAGGCTGCGGTCGCGCGGCGGGCGATGTTGTGGATCCCGTCGAGCCGACCCCGCGACAGTCGCGGCGGACACACCACGTCGGCGCCGGCGTCGTCGCGGCCGACCAGCTCGGCCGAGCCGAGCACCCGCTCGCCCAACAGCACCACCTGGACCTCGGTCCCGGCGGCGGCGCGCTCGAGCAGGATGTCCTCGTCGACGGCCAGCGCGCGCTCGATGCCGGTGCGGACCCCTGCGACGTCGTGCAGCGGCGTGACGCCCATGCCGTGGGCGCCACGGCGCGGCTTGACCACGCAGGGCCAGCCCAGAAGCGCCAGCGCGCGTTCGCTCGCCCGCAGGTCGCGGCCCAGCGCCACCGCCGGCAGCACCGGGACGTTGTGGTACGCGAGCATCTGCCGCGCCCGCACCTTGTCGAAGGCCAGGGCGACCGCCGCGGCGCCGGGCCCGAAGTACGGGATCCCGCGGACGCCCAGCAGCGACTGCACCTCGCCGCGCCCGCCCGCGCGGCCGTGCAGGGCCAGCAGGCACGCGTCGACGTCCGCGGCCCGCAGCGACAGGTCGAGATCCTCGTCCGCCGCCAGGACCCGGGCGCCGTGGCCCAGCTCCCGCAACGCGAAGGCCAGATCCGTGGCGCTGCGCAGATCGAGGCTCGCCTCGAGCCGCCGGTCGGCCACGGCCAGGGCCGCGTCGTCCTCGGCGGCTTGCCGCGGGCTCGGGCCGCCGCCGGCCGCCGGGCCAGCGGCCGTTCGCCGCGCTGCACCGAGGCGGTCCCGCCCGAACCCGGGGGTCGCGCCGACCGACAGAACCACGCCGAAGGTGAGTGGACGCATCGCTCGGGCCGCTACCAGGGCTTGCCAAGGTCGGGCAAGTTTTCGGATAGTCGAGCCCGAAACAGGGCCGGCCCACCGAGCCGGCCGCTCGATCCGCCGCGATCGTCGAGCGCCCAGCCGCCCGCCGCCGGCCAGGACACCGGATGACCTTCCTCGAGGCCGCGATCGAGATCCTCCGGCACGCCGACGAACCGCTCCACTTCGGCGAAGTGGCGAGGCGCGCGGTGGCCAACAACCTCCTGTCGCACGTGGGCCGCGATCGAGGCGGCGATGCGCAGCTGCCTGAACTCGGCGTCGCGCATCGGTCGCGACGGCGAGCCGCCGCTCATCACCCGCGACAAGCCCGGCTACTACCTGCTGCGCCCGGGCGCCGAGCCCCGCCGCCGCCGCCTGCGGCCGCGGCGGCGCCGCAGCGCACCATCGTGGCACCCGCGATCACGGTCCGACCCAGCGAAGACAGCGAAGACGAAACCACCGGGGATTCCGAAGACATGGACGGGAAGTCGAAAGTCAGATCTCGGCGTCGCGGCGCCGCGGAGGCCGAGGTTGCCGCACCGGTGGAGGCGCCTCGTCGCGCGCCGCCGCCGGTCGAGTTCGTCGCGCCGCAGGGCTCGGGTCTCGATGGTGTCACCGACGTCGCGTTGGTCATGGCCAACGCGATGTCGCTGCTGGTCGAGGAGCGCCCCGAGCTGCGGCACGAGCTCGACGCGATGCAGCAGCAGGCCGAGGCGCGACCGCGGGAGCCCGAGCGCGAGCCGCCGCGGGACGCGATCGCGACCGCGACCGCGGCCCGCGGGTCGAGCAGGTCGAGCGGGTCGAGCGGGTCGACGATCGCAACCTGGCGACGACCGCGGCAGGCGCCGCCGTCGACGTCGGCGCCGACGCGGCCGCCGGGTCGAGTGGACCGCGGGCGGCGAGCCGCGCCCCGCCGCCGCGGGCGATCGCCTGCTCGACGACATCGCGACCGTGCTCGAGGCGGCCGGCGCCCGCTCGCTGCACGTGCGTCAGATCGCCGAGCAGCTGGCGGCCAAGGGGGTGCTCGGCGGCGAGATCTCGGAGATCGAGCGGGCCGCCACCGCGATGCTGCTGCTGGACGTGAAGGCCACGGCCGGGGCTCGCGCTTCGTCGCCCGCGGCGACGCCGCTACCAGCTGCAGGGCACCCGAGTGCCCGGGCGGGCCGCGAAGGCGGAGGCCGCCCTGCGCGATGCCATCCGCGATGTCGAGCAGGAGACCATGTCTCAGCTCGTTCAATGGTTGCAGTCACTTGGAGCGCGTTCCCTCGAGTCCCTCGTGAGGATCTGGCTGCGCGCCGAAGGGCACACGCTGCAGGCCTCGCTGCCGCCGGGCCGCGGGGTCGGCCGCCTGGTGGTCGACGATCCCGAGGCCGACGACGACGACGCGCGGCTGCTGGTCGTGGTGGTGCCGCGCCGCACCGCGTTCGACGTCAAGGCGTGGGAGGGCGAGCCCGAGCGCCACGGCGCCGGGGCGGTCGTCGCCTTCGCCATGGGCGACGTCCCCGACGAGCTGGGCGCCGAGGTGCGGGTGATCGGGCCCGGCGAGCTGGCGAGCTGGCTGCACCAGCACGGCATCGGCGTGCAGAAGCTGACGCTCGAGGTCACGCTGCTCGACCCGTCGGTCATCGAGTCGGTCGCGGGGCTCGACAGCTGAGATGACCGAGCGGCTGCGGGCGGTGTGGCTGGGCCGGATGCGGTTCGAGCCGGCGCTCGCGCTGCAGCTCGCCCTGCGCGAGGCGGTCGCCGACGGCCGCGCGCTGCCCACGGTCCTGCTGGTCGAGCACCCCGCGGTGCTGACCCTGGGCCGCCGGGGCCAGCGCAGCGACGTGCTCTGGACGGACGCGCAGCTGGCCGCGATGGGTGTGGAGGTCTGCGAGACCCCGCGCGGCGGACAGGTCACGCTGCACGCGCCCGGCCAGCTGGTCGCGTACCCCATCGTCCCGATCGGCGTCGAGGTCCGCCGCCACGTCACGCGCCTGGGCCTGGCCGCGATCGACCTGCTCGAAGGGCAGGGGCTCGGCGAGCTCGCGCTGCGCACCGACCCCTTGGGCGTGTGGTACCGACCCGACGGGCCCGAACGCGCGAAGGTGGCCTCGATCGGGGTGCACATCCGCCGCGGCGTGACGGTGCAGGGCATCGCGGTGAACCTCGACGTCGACGCGCGGCTGTTCACGGCGCTGGTCTCGTGCGGCATGCCGGGGGTCTCGATGGTGTCGGCGACCCGACTGGGCGCGGCGCCGTTGCCGGTCGAGCAGGCCGGGTGGCGCTACGCGGAGGCCTTCGCCGGCCGCAGCGAGGCCATGCTCGAGCGCGGCGATCGCGACGCGCTGGTCGCGGAGGTCGTCCCCGGTGGGGCGGCCGCCTTGGGCCTCTGCTAGGATCGCAGGCGGGCTCGCGTGGCTGCGATCCGAGATAGGACGCGTCCGGCGGCGCCGATCCTCGGCCTGCTCGGCGTGGTCCTGCTGGCCTGCGGCGAGCCGCCTCCGGCGGCCGCCGACGAGGCGACGCGTCGCTTCGAGCTCGCGATCGATCATGTCGGCGCGCGACCGGTCGACGGCGAGGTCTTGCCCGAGGCCGAGGTCCGCCGCGAGCTGCTGGCGGCCGCTTCGGGCCTGCCCTCGTTCGTCGACCCGACCCGGATCTCCGCACCCGCGCTGCGTGCCCGGATCGATCTCGGCGAGGTCGACAGCGCCGCGGGCGGCCGGATCCTGCGGGTGGACCTGGTCGCCACCGTGCCCAGCGGCGCCCAGGCCGTGCTGGGCGGCGAGCTCGACGCGATCATCGAGCTCGAGCGGCACGATGGCACCCTCAGTGCGGCCGAGGATGTCCCCGTGGCCCTGGGCCGCGCAGCCGCGGTGCTCGACGCGAAGGTCCAGCTGGCGACCGGTGCCACGGTCGAGGCCAGGCGGCTGCTGACCCACGAGGATCCGGAGATCGTGGTGTTGGCGCTCGAGCACGTCGCGCGCAAGCGCTGGCGCGGGCTCGCCGACGACGTCGCCGCGCTGCTGCCCGCGGGCGACGAGCGGATCGCTGCCGCGGCGATCGAGGCCCTGGGGGCGATCGGCGGGCCCGAGCACGCCGCGGTGTTGCTCAAGCACGCCCGGCTCGCCGACCGCGATCAGGCGCAGCGGTTGTACGACGCGTTGGCGTCGCTGGGCGGCGACCAGGCGCAGGGGTTCTTGGAGTTCGCGGCGCGCGAGGACGACCCGACGCTCGCGGAGGTGGCATCGCGCGCGCTGGGCCGCCTGCGGTCGGGCCCAGCCGCGTTCCCCGAGCCCGGCCCCGAGCCCGCGGCGGCGTCGGCCGGCGCGCGGCCTGCGGGGCACCGGCCATGATCGCCGCGGCGTGGCTGCTCGCCCTGGGGCCCGCCGGCGAGGCCACCTCGCCCCCACGGCGGTCGAGGCTCCGCCGGTGACGTCCGCCCCCGCGAGCCGGCGGCTCCCGAGGCTGCGCCTGCCGCCGCCCCGCCGCCCGTCGCGTCGGCGCAGCCCGGCAGCCTCGAGACCATGACGGTCGAGCCCGCGGGCGCGATCGGCAGCGACGAGCCGCCGCTGCCGCCCGCACCGCCTGCGGCCAGCGGGCGCATCCGCCGAGGCCCGTGGCACGGCCACGGCTGGGTCGGGCTGGGCGGGTCGCTCGAAGGTGGTTTCGGCCTGCCCCGCGGCCGCAGGGTGCTGACCGCGGGCCTGCAGCTCGGGGTCGGCGCCCGGCCGCACCGGGTCTTCTCGCTGTTCAGCCGGGTCTCGGTCTGGGGCGGCAACGTCGAGCTGCGCGTGCTCGACACCTCGGGCTCGACCGGTGGTGGTCGCGGCGGCGACGATGAACGCGTGGGACCTGCTCGGGACCCGGTTGTTCGTGCCGCTGCCCGGTCGCATCGAGCCCTTCGCCGAGCTCCTCGAGCGGCTTCGCCGTCGAGCGCCGACCCTACGATCCGCGGCGCGCGTGGGGGACCATGCGCCTGGGCGAAGGGATCTCGATCTGGTTGGCGCCGATGGTGTCGATCGAAGTGCCGAGGACGTGGCGCCTGTTGGCGCGCCGGACGGAGATCCGCCACTATGTTGGCGGCCTTGGTGGCCTCTCGGTGCACTTCTGATCGCAGATGGCAACCGCCGGGCCAGAAAAGCCGCCCAGGCGCGCGCCAACAAAAGTGGCATGATCCGGTGTCGAACCGCCGGTGAGCACGCCGCAGCCGCCGTCTGCCAACCTCGATGCGGTCGCGCGTGACCTGGCGACCCGCTACCTCGAGGTGCCGCCTCGGCGACGGCGCCGAGGGTGGCACCTTCGCAGCTTGCGCGAGCCCGGCGGGGCGCGAGGTGGTCTGCAAGCCGGTGCCGACGGCGTGCGTGGGTAGTGTGCAGCAGGCCTTCGCGTTGCTACGCGCGGCCTGCGCGTCGCCGCACCTGCCCGCGCCGCGGAGCTGTGGGCCGGCCCCAGTGGCGACCTGGATGGTCACCGACTGGATCGAGGGCGCCCCGCTCGCCGCCGAGCCGGTCGCGGTGCCGCAGGCCCTGGCCGAGGTGCTCGCGGTGGCGCGCGCGCTCGCAGTCATCCACCGCGCCGGCACCACCTGCCCGCGACGTCGGCCTCGGCAACATCCTGCTCACCCCCACGCGCGCGTGCGTGCTATCGACCTCGCCCAGCTGGGCCGGGTCGGCAGCGGCACCCCGGCTTCCTCGCGCCCAGGTGCTGGCCGGGGCGGCGGACCGGCGGCGGATTGGTTCGCGCTGGGTTGCGTCGCGGTGGCGCGGCTGCTGGGCGCGGTGCCGTGGCGTCGACCCGACGTGGTCGCGCAGCTGCGGCCCGACGATGTCCGCGCCGCGCTGGCGGCCCTGGGCGCGGACGGCTTGCCACCGTCGGTGGTCGAGACGCTCGCGATCCTGCTGCACCCCGATCCCGCGCGTCGCCCCCACGACGCCGGCCGCGCTGACCATCGGCTCGGCGACTGCAGTGGCTCGCGCGCGCCGACGCCCCCGCGCCGCCCTCGGCGACGTGGCGGCTGCCCTCGCGCACGGTGTACCGCGGCACCGATCCGCAGCCGGTGCTCGCGCTGCTGCGACGCGCCGAGCCGCCGGCTGGTCGTCGTCGTCCGGGCCGCCGCGTTGGCCGTCGACGCCTGGTCGAGGAGCTCGTGCAGCGTGCAGCTGGGCCAGCGCGACGCGCGGCTGGGCGAGGCGCCCGCTGGCGAGCGGCCGAGGGCGTGGATCGAGCGATGGTTGGCCGCGCCGCCGGCGCGGTGCTCGGCTGGCGCACGCCGCTGGGCGACGCCGCGATGCCCGAGCGAGTGGCCCGCTGCGCCGCCGCGGCCGCGCTGGCCTCGGGCACGGCGATCGTGGCCGCGAGCGATGCCTTCGGCGCGGCGATCGAGGCCACCGGCAGCGCGACGATCCGCGTGGTGCGGACGCGCGCGTGGACCCGCGCCGAGCTGGCGCAGACGGTGGCGGAGGCCTTCGACGGTGAGTCGGCGGCCATCGTCGACGCGCTGCTCGACCACGGTGGCGGCTGGCCCGGGCGCAGCGTGCAGGCGATCGCCGCGCTCGCGGCTGCGCGTGAACCGTTGCTCGATCGCAGCGCGATCGAGCGCGCGCTGCAGCACGTGCACGAGGCCGCGCTGCCGCGGGCCCAGGCCGAGGTGGTGCTGCGCGCGTGGTGGAACGGCGCCGCGTCCGACCTCGCCGCGGTGCCGTCGCACTACGACGGCGATCGGCCGCTGGGCTCGGCGCTGGCGGCTGCGCGCCAGGGCCTACGCCGCTGTCGTCGCCTACCAGCGCGAGCGACTTGCTGCCGGCGAACGCGGCCTCGCGGTCGCGATCGATGCCGACGATGCCAGCGCGGTCGAGACCCGCGTCGGCGCGTCGCCGCCGGCCGCAAGCTTCCCCGAGGCCGCGGCCCTGGTCGCCTGGGTCGAGCGCGCCCCGGCCGAGCGCGCGTCGGGCTCGGTCGCCGTGGCCACGCGGCTGTTGCTCGCCGCGGGCGCGGCCGAGCGCGCGCTCGCATTGGTGCGCGCTCGCACCGAGCCCGCGCTGGTGCTCGAGTCGGCACGCGCTGCAGCGGCTGGGCCGCGCCGAGGAGGCGCTGGCCCAGGTGGCGGCAGCGCAGCCCGGCGACGACGACCTCGCGCTGCAACTCGACGGCCTCGCGCTGCGCTTGTTGGTCGACCTCGGTCGGCTCGAACAGGCCACGCCCGCGCGCGTGCGCTGTCACCGGCGGCGCAGGGGCTCGGGGCCGCGACCGCCTCGCTGTGGGCCGGCTTCGTCGAGCTCGCACGGGGTGATCTGTGCGGCGCGCACGCTCTCGCGCGTGGGCCCGGCGCTCGCGAGGCCTGGACACGTGCGGGCCCAGGGCGTGCGCGCGCGCGCGGTGCAGCTGCGGGGCAACCTCGCGCTCGGCGCGGCGAACTCGAGGCCGCGGCCGCCGCATGGTCCGAGGCGGCGTCGGCGTTTCGCGGCGCCGGTGAGCCGGTCGGCGCGCTCACGCTGTCGGGCTCGCTCGCGGGCCTGGCGGTGCAGAGCTTCGCGCCCACGGGGCTGGCCAGGGCCGCACGGCGCTGCGCGGTCTGCTGGCGCGGGGCCACAACGACGCGCTCGCGACCGCGGCGGTGAACCTGGCGCAGCTGTTGTCGCGCCACGGCGAGCACGACGAACTCGCGGTGCTGTGCCGCAGCGTCACCGCGGCGATGGGCCCGTGAACCGGCGACGCGCGCGCCGCTTCGCACCGATCGCGTCGCGGCCGAGCACGCGTGGGCCCAGGCCTGCACGCGCGGCCGCGACGCCTTCGTGGCTCGAGGCGCGCGCAGCCTTCGATCGCGCGGCGCGGAGCTGACCCAGGCAGGGCTCCACGCCGAGGCCAGCTTGAGCGTGGGCCCGCGGCTGCGGCTGCGCCCGCGCCGGCGGGCGGCTCGACGTGGCCCAGGCCGATCTCGCCGCCGCGGCCCAGGCCGCCGAGCGTGCCGGCGAACAGCGACCCTGGCGCGTGCAGCTCGAGCAGCTCGAGGCGCTCGCGGCGCGCAGCAGGCGTGCCGGCGACCGCGCGAGACCGGCGAGCTCGCGCTCGGCGACTCGACGGCCTGTGCTTGCAGGGCCTTCGATCATGCGTGGGCGCGCGCGCGCGCAACCTGGTCGGTCGCGTGCGCCCGGCTCGGGCGCGGTCACGCGGTGCGCCGACGCGTCGCACAACGGCTGTTGCAGCTACGGGAGGTCATCATGGACAAGACCAACGCCAACGATCGCAACTCGGTTCGCGCGGCGCTGTGGGCCGACGGCGAGCGCACCGCGCTGCGCGAGCTCGCCAACGAGGTCGGCGAGGCCGCGCCGGTCGCGGCCGCGCCAGCGCAGCCGCGCGCGCCCGAGTCCGACGGCCACACCGAGCAGCTGCTGCGGCTGCACCGTCAGCTCGCGCGCGAGGACCGGCTCAGCCCCTGCTCGAGCAGGTCATCGACGCCGTCATGGAGCTGACCGATGCCGAGCGCGGTGCGATCGTGGTGCTCGCGCGCGACGGTGGCCGCCGCGAGGTCGCGCGTGAGCTCGGCGGTGGTGCCCACGCGGTGGGTTCTCCGCCGCTCGAAGTGATCGAGCCGCGTGCTCGCCGGCGGCGAGCCGGTCCTGAGCGTCGACGCCGCGGCCGACGATCGCTTCGACGGCTCGCGCAGCAGCCCTCAACCTGCGCTCGGTGTTGGCGGTGCCGCTTTGGTTCCGCGGCGAGCTGGTCGGCGCCATCTACGTCGACCACCGGCTGCGGCGCGACGGCTTCGTCGAAGGCGCGACCTGGGCCAGGTCGAGGAGTTCGCCGAGCTCGCGGCGCTGGCCATCGCGCACGCGCGGGTGCTGGCCGAGGTCCGCGCGCGCAGGCGGCCCAGCTCGCGGCGCAGCACGGCCGGCCCTGGGCGCGCTGCTCGAGGCGCGCGAGGTCGAGGTCGTGGGCCTGCGCCAGCGCGTGGCCGACAGCGACCCCGGCGGCGCGCCTGCAGCGGTCGGCAGCTCGGCCGCGATGCGGCGGGTCTACAAGCTCGTCTGATCGGCTCGGCGACACCGACGTGCCGGTGGTGATCGCCGAGAGCGGCACCGGCAAGGAGCTGGTCGCGCGCGCGGTCACCGCGCCGGCGCCCGCGCGAGCAAGCCGTTCGTGGCCGAGAACTGCGGCGCCATCCCCGAGACCCTGCTCGAGAGCGTGTTGTTCGGCCACGCCAAGGAACGTTCACCGGCGCCGACAAGGCGCGGCCGGGCCTGTTCGAGGCCGCCGGCGGCGCCATCTTCCTCGACGAGGTCGAGTGGACCTCGGCGGCGAGCGTCCTGAACCAAGCTGCTGCGCGTGCTGCAGGGCGAGGTCCGCCGCGTCGGTGAGAACGCGGCGCGGCCGGTCGACGTCCGCGTGATCGCGGCCAGCAACGCGACCTCGGGCGATGGTCGAGCAGGGCAAGTTCCGCCGCGACCTCTACTACCGCATCCACGTCGTGCGCCTCGAGCTGCCCGCCGCTGCGCGCCGCACCGTGACCTGCCGGCGCTGGTCGAACACTTCCTCGCGCGCCCCGGCGGCGACTATCCGGTGCCCGCGACCATGCGCTTGCCGCGGCTACCGCGTGGCCCGGCAACGCCGAGCTCGAGAACGAGGTGCAACGCTGGATCGCACTGTGCGACGGCGCGGTCACGCCCGAGGACCTCTCGCCGGCGCTTCGCGGCCGCGAGCCGGCGGTCGACCCCGACGACCTGCGGATCACCCGCGTCGATCGGCTCGAGCGCGAGCTCATCGCCGCGCGCTCGAGCAGGCGCGCAGCAACCAGACCCGCGCGGCCGAGCTGGGCCTGTCGCGCTTCGAGCTGCAGAAGAAGCTGCAAGCTCGCCGAGGGCGCCGGCGGCGGCGGGATCTCGGCGAGGGCGACGAGGGGTGAGCGGCCGTTGGCGGCCGCGTAATAGTTGGCGAGCCCGGCGGCGCGGGGCGCGGCGAGGGCCCACGCGCGCGGCCAAGCCCGCGTCCTGGACCGGGCCGCGTGCCGCCGCCCGGGCCGAGTTCGCTGCCGCTGGGGCGCTGGTGGAACCTGGCCATGGTCGCGGCCCACCGCTGCTGCGCAGCACCAGCGCCCTGGCCGCGCTCGCCGCCGCCGCCACGGTCGTGCCCGCGTGCGCGAGCCACGAGTGGAAGCCGGTGTTCCGCCGCGCGATCCGTGTTCGACGACCGCGGCATCTCGCCACCTTGCCCGCCGCCCAGCCTCACCGCCGACCCGGAGCAGGACGTCGACGTGCAGCGTATCGGCCAGGAGCGCGACGAATCCTCTGCCCGCCGACGCGCGCGTCCACCTGCTCGACGTCGATGGCGTCGCCGACGTCGAGGTCGAGCTCGACGCCGACGGTGGCTTCACCGCCGCCGGCGTGCCGCTCGATCTGCGCGCCAACTGCCTCGAAGGTCTGGATCGAGAGCGGCCGCGGGCGAGCAGGCATCCGCACGTGCTCGATGCACGCCGAGATCACCGGCGAGACCACGATCACCACCATGCTCGGCCACCGGTAGCGCAGCGCGAGCTTGCGGGCCCTGATACCCAGGCGCCGCGCAGGCTCGGGCGTTCGTGGCACACCAGCGTCGCGACGGTCGCGGACTACTTGGTGCGCTTGGCCTTGAACGGCATGTAGAAGGTCGCGCCGAGCTGGAACGTGACGTTGTGGAACACGTCCTTGTCCGCCTTGGTCAGCTGCGGCGGGATGTCGGTGACCGTGGTGTTGAGGCCCGCGAGGTTGTTGCGGTCACGATGTCCTGGATCTCGAGGTTGAGCGAGACCCAGTCGGTCAGGAACAGGTTGAGACCGGCACCGAAGCTGCCGCCGACCTTCACGCCCTTGTCGGCCTTCACCGGGTGCAGCAGGCACTCCTGGTTCTGCACGCCGCTGGTCTCCTGGCAGTAGGTCGCGGACTTCGGGTTCGTGTCGAGGTTGAGCAGCTCCGGGTACTCTTCTGGTCCTTATGACGGCATTCGGCTTCCTCAGGCCCAGGCCGCCGAACAAGTAGATGTCGTACTCGGTGAAGATCGCCGAGAACAGACCCAGCTTGCCCGAGAACGGCGTGAAGACGACGTCGAGGCTCGACTGCCACTGCGCGCGCGTGAGACCGGCGCGGAAGTCGTGCAGCAGCGGCGCGGGGTGTCGTTGGCGCCGGCAGGGCGGCAGGCACGCGGGCGTCCTGCGGGACAGGGGGCTGCGCCGCGGCCGAGGGTGTCGGCCTCGCCGGCGAGGCCCTGCGGCAGACGCCGCGGCACTACCTTGAGCAGCTTGGTCGACTTCACCACGCCGTAGCCGAAGCCCGCGCCACCACGCCGATCCAGTCGGCTGAGAAGTGCCGCACCGACGCGCGCGCCGACGTAGCCATGTGCACGAACGGCTGCGACAAGCTCATGCCGACGTAGGGCGTGAGCTGGAAGCGGAACTTTCGCAGCTGCAACTTCTTGCGGACGATCGGCTCGCCCTCGAGCACGCCCTTCTTGCGTGCGTGGGCCGACTGCGGCGCCGACAAGCAGACCGACGGCAGTGAAGGCTGCGGCAACGATGAGTGTACGGAGTCTTCATGGTCGTCGTTGCCTCAGCGCGGAGTGGTGTACTGGAACTTCGGCGGCAGGTAGAAGCTGACCCCGAGATGAGCACGACGTTGAAGGCAGCCTTGAAGTCCGCGGCCTTCTTCGCCGCATCCGGATTGTCGAACGCGGGGTTGTCGACGCCGGCCGGTCGTCGGGGCCGCGGTTGATGGGTTCCTGCTTGTCGGCGTAGATCCAGATGCGCACACCACGCGTTGACCGACAGCCAGTCGATGCGGCGGGTGTAGAAGCGGCCGTTGAGACCGAACTGGCCGCCACCGGTCACGGTGCGGAACGGATCGTGGAGTGCTTCGTAGCGCGGCAGCACCTGCGTCTGCGTCGCGCCACCACCGACCGTGATGCTGCCCTCCCAGTGCAGCAGTGCGCGGTTGAAGATCGCGATCTTGCCGTAGAAGGGGTTGTACGTGAAGTTCACGCTGGCCTGCCACAGCACCTTGTTGGCGGTGAGCAGCAGCCCTTCCTGCTTGCGGATGTTCTCGTAGCGCGGCGTGCGAGCACCGACGAGACCGGTGCCGGTCAAGCCGACCGCCATGCGGTTGTGGAACCAGTAGTTGAGATCGAGTCCGAACGTGTAGTGCCGCACGTACGGGTCGTTGACCGAGATGCCGATCTGCGGCTGCAGCTCGAAGCGCTTCTTCTTCAGCATGCGCTGCCGCTGGATGACCGTGATCTGGCCGATCTCGGCCTTGATCTGGTTCTCCTCGGAGTTCTTGTCCTGCTTGCCGCTCTCTTCACCCTTTTGGATCACCGGGTCGTCGCCACCGATGACGTCGGCGACGTCGGTGCCAGGCTCACCGCCTTCACCTGCGGGCTTCTCACCCGTCGGCGTCTCGCCGCCTTCCATCTCGTCGTCGACCACGACGACTGGCTCGTCCTCGCCCGCGGCTGGTCCCGCCGCGCGCGCGTCCGCGGAAGCGGTCGCAGGAAGGGTCCAGAGGACCGCGAGGGCCAGCGTCGGGCCCGTCAGGATGCGTCGCATGCTCACCTCAGACACGGGTCGAGAACTCGGAGGAAGAATCGGTCGCAGTCGCGTATGCCTGGGAGATAGGCCCGTGGACATGGTTTCTCGGCACGAGGGCGACCGGACCGTACCACAGCGCTCTATAGGTCACAATGCCCTCGTTCGGGCGCCCAGCGACACACCGGCGGCGTGTTGGTCGGGGCGCGGGCATGGCCCGGGTGCATGTTGCGACGCCGCCGATTCCATCGCTTCCTTATTCTGAGCGTCGCATGGGCTCGGGCCTCGCTCGCGTGTGGACGCGCGCGAGGACGTGGGTCGGGGCCGTGCAGCCGCGGCGTCGCGCAGGGGCGTGCACGGGCCTTCGCAGCCTGCGGCACGCCGCCCCAGCGCCGACGTCAGCGCAGGAGATCGCAGACGTGCCCCCGCACGATGCCACGGACGGGCATGGCTGCGGGTTCCAAGGGGCGCACGCTCGTTCAGTCCCGATCGTGCTTCGACGCACTGCCCCGCCCGCGGTGCACGCGGTCGACCCCGGCGCGGGCGTGGGCCGGCACCGGCGTGGCGCGGACGCGGGCGCCACGTCAGCGCTCGTCGGCGGCGATGCGCTCGCGATCCGCGAACAACGCGGCGACGAAGTCTGCGGGCTCGAACGGCCGCAGATCGTCGACGCCTTCGCCCACGCCGACGTAGCGGATCGGCACCCGCAGCTCGTCGCAGACGCCCAGCACCACGCCGCCCTTGGCCGTGCCGTCGAGCTTGGTGACCACCAGGCCGGTGAAGTCCGTGGTCTCCTTGAACAGCTTCGCCTGGGCCAGCGCGTTTTGCCCGATCGTGGCGTCGAGCACCAGCCACGTGTCGTGCGGGCCGACGATGGCCTCGCGCTCGGCCGCCGGCCGGTCGTGCGCGATGGCCTTGGCCGCCGCGCGCCGGACCTTGCCCAGCTCGTCCATGAGCTCCTTGCGCGTGTGCAGCCGGCCCGCGGTGTCGCAGAGCACGACGTCGTGTCCCTCACGTCGACCCCGGAGGATCCCGTCGAAGACGACCGAAGAAGGATCGGCCTTGTCGTCGGCCATGTGGATGTCGCAACCCACGCGCTGGGCCCACACGTCGAGCTGCGCAACGGCGCCCGCACGGAACGTGTCGCCGGCCACGAGGAGTACCTTGCGACCTTGCGCGACGTGCCGCGCCGCGAGCTTGCCCAGCGTGGTGGTCTTGCCGACGCCGTTGACCCCGATCATCAAGAGCACGTACGGCGGCGGTGCGCTGGAGGCCGCCGGCGCCGGGCTGGACAGCAGCTCGAGCGCGGCCTGCTCGAGCGCGGCCCAGACCGCGTCGGCATCGGCGACCTCGCGGCGATCGAGCGCCTCGGCCACGCGATCCATCAAGGCCTGGGCCACGTGCGTGCCGATGTCCGCCGTGAAGAGCACCTCTTCGATCGCGTCGCGGAGGTCGCGATCGACCTTGGGCTTGCCCAGCAGCAGCCGCGCGAGCTTCGACACGAAGCCGCCGCGGGTCTTGGCCAGGCCGGCGCGGATGCGGTCGCGATCGCTGGCGCGCTGTTCGTGGCGCTCGTGCTCGGCCGAGGTGCTGGGGCGCTCGCGCGGCTGCGCGGGCGTCGGCACGGCGCGGGGCATCCGCGGCACCGTGTCGGCGAGCGGGGGCCGTGCCGCGGCCTGGGCCGGCGCGGCTGCGGACTCGCGCGAAGCGGCGGCGTCGGCCGGTGCGGGCGTGGCCGCGTCGCCGTCGCCCTGCGCACGCGCGGTGCTCGGGCCGGCCGCGTCGCCGCGCGGCAGCGGTGCGGCGGTCGGCGGCGCACCCAGGGCCGCACCGCGACGCCGCGTGATCACCAGCGCCGCGACCACGGCGAGCACGATCACGACCAACACGATGGCGAGCTCGGGGCCCATGCGCGAGGGTGAGCTTCGCCACCTCGGGGTCGGTCGTGCAAGGGGCCTGTCGCGGGTCCGCCCGCGGGAGAGATCTCGCCCCGTCGGGCGGTGGACCGCGCCGCGCCGCCGCCGGGGGGAGGTCCCGATCGGCGCCCGAGCGTCGCGCTGCGCGGCGGCCGTGCACGAACCCGGCCGCCGTGGCCCGCCCGGACGGCGGCGGCGGCGGCCTTTTCGGCGGTGGCGACAAGGTGTATCCGGGGGCAACGCCGATCGCCTCCGATCGCGCCGTCCTCGCTCGCCATGCGGCTGAAGAAGATCGAAGTCCTCGGGTTCAAGTCGTTCGCCGATCGCCAGGTGGTGATCGTCGACGATCACGTCACCGGCGTGATCGGCCCCAACGGCTGCGGCAAGTCGAACATCGTCGACGCGATCCGCTGGTGCATGGGTGAGCAGAGCGCCAAGCACCTGCGCGGCAGCGGCATGGCCGACGTGATCTTCGCCGGCTGCAGCTCGCGCGGGCCCGCGGGCCTGGCCGAGGTCACGCTCACGTTCACCAACACCGGCGACGTGCCGCCGCCCTACGGTGATCTGCCCGAGATCGCGCTGACCCGGCGACTGTTCGCCGACGGCACCAGCGAGTACCTCATCAACAAGGTCCCGGCGCGCCTGCGCGACATCACCGATCTGCTCGCGGGCACCGGCGTGGGCACCAAGGGCTACTCGATCATCGAGCAGGGCCAGGTCGGCCGCATCGTCAGCAGCAAGCCCGAGGATCGCCGCACCATCATCGACGAGGCCGCCGGCATCACGCGCTTCAAGGCGCAGAAGGCCGCGGCCTCGCGCAAGATCGAGGCGACGCGGCAGAACCTGCTGCGCGTGCGCGACGTCATCGTCGAGCTCGATGATCGCCTCGGGACCCTGCGGCGCCAGGCGCAGAAGGCCGAGCGCTACAAGAAGTACCGCCAGGAGCTGCGCGACCTCGAGCTGTGGCACGGTGCGCACCGCTGGCTCGAGCTGGGCGCCACGCGCACGGTGCTCGAGGGCCGGCGCTCGCACCTGACGCAGCAGATCGACGACGTGCGCGCGTCGTTGTCGGCCCGCGACGCGCAGATCGCCAGCTTGCGGCTCGACGCGACCGCGGTCGAGCAGCAGCTGGTCGCGATGCAGCAGCAGGTCTTCGACCTCGACAACCGCGTGCGCCTGCGCGAAGCCGAGGACGACTACCGCCGGCGCGAGCGCGAGACCCAGCACGCGACCGCGACCGCGGCCCGCGCCGAGGCCGACGTCGTCGGTCGCGCGGTCGCAGCGGTCGAGGCCGAGCTCGCGGCGCTCGACGCCGAGCGCGAGGCCATGGGCGAGGGCGGCACGGGCCGCGAGCACATCGAGGTCGAGCGCATGACCGCGGCCGCGGCTCGCGTCGAGTCCGAGCTGTCGCTGGCGCAGTCGCGTCGCGACGCCGCCACCCGCGAGCTGGGCGAGCGCGGCAGCGCGCTGTCGGCCGCGACCGCGCGGGTCGAGGCGCTGGGCGAGGCCGTGAACGAGGCGCGCCACCGTCGGGTCGCGTGCAGCGATGCGATGCTGGCGGCGAGCGCCCACGAGCACGAACTCGCCGAGCGCAGCGAGCAGCTCGACCACGCCCGCGACACCGCGGCGGTGCGCGCCGAGGCATTGCGGACGCAGCGGGCGGCGCTCGAGCGCAGCCGGGTCGAGCTCAAGGAGCAGCTCGCCGCGGTCGAGGTCGAGCTCGACACAGGGCGCGCCGAGGTCCACCGCGCGCGCTCGCGGCTGCAATCGCTCGAGGAGATCCAGGCCCGCTACCGCGGCTGCGCCAGCGGCGTGCAGGTGGTGATGGAGCACGCGGCCGAGCTGCGCGCCGAGGTCTCGCCCGACGGCGCCGCAGGCTTCGCGGCCGAGGCCGCGCCGCGGGCGATCAGCATCGTGGCCGATCACCTCGAGGTGCCGCAGCACCTCGAGGCCGCGCTGTCGGCCGTGCTCGGCGATCGGCTCGAGGGCATCGTCGTCGACGCTCCCGAGGAGGCCGCCCGCGGTGTCGAGCTGCTCAAGCGCGCGCAGGAGGGGCGGCTGTCGTTTCTGCCCCGCAGCCCGCGCCTGCCCACGGCCGCGGCGACGCGCCCGGCCCCGTCCGACGGCGTGCTGCTGGGCTGGCGTGATCCCGCGGCGCCGAGCCAGCGCGGCGGCATCGATCTGATCGACCTGACCGTGGGGCAGGGCCAGGCCGCCGGTCCCGGGCCGATCGCCGGCGCGCTCGAGGGCGACGCGCTGGTCGACGCGATCGCGGCGGCATCGCTCGCCGGCGCGCCGGCCCAGTCTGCGAGCCAGCCCGAGGGCGTGCTCGGTCGCCTGCGCGATCTGGTGCGGTGCGGCCCGGGCCTGGGCGATCTGCCGACGGTGCTGCTGGGCGACACCGTGGTGGTCGAGGCGCTGCCGCGCGCGCTCGAGCTGTGGCACAGCCGCCGCGTGTCCGCACCCATGGTCACGCTCGACGGCGATCGCATCGACGACAGCGGCGTGGTCGTGGGTGGTTCGCCCACGGCCCTCAACGCCGCGCTGCTGCAGCAGAAGCGAGAGATCCGCGAGCTGCAGGAGATCCTCGCCTCGCTGCAGCAGGCCTTCGATGCGACCCGCGGCCGCCACCTCGCCATCGCCGGCAGCCTCGCGGACGTCGAGGCGGCGCGCGAGCGCAACGAGGCCGAGCACCTCGCGGTGCAGACCGAGGCCGCCGCGGCCGAGGCCGAGTGCGCCGCCGCGCGCGGCGAGCTCGTGCGCGTGCGCGAGGCCATCGCCGCGCGCCAGGCCGAGCAGGACGGCATCGATCGCGAGCTGAACCTGCGTCAGGCCGAGTCCGCGGCGCTGCAGCGCACCATCGGCGAGCTGCAGGCGCGCAGCGACGAGCTCGGCAGCGACCTCGCCGGCGGCGCGGCGCGCATCGAGTCGCTGCTGCACGAGCGCGAGCTGGTCACGCGCGATCTGACCGAGGCCAAGGTCGCGCTGGCGCGCTGGCAGCAGCGCAGCGACGCGCTCGCGGGCACGGCCGAGCGGCTGCAGCGTCAGCTGGAGGCCGAGCGGGTGCGGCTCTTGCGGCTCGAGGAGACCGCCGCGCGGGCCAGCGCGCGCGCCGACGAGCTCGCCGCGGCGCTCGAGGCCTCGGCGCTCGAGCGCGAGCAGCTGGTCGAGCACAGCCGCGAGGCCACCGCGCAGGTCCACGACGTGCGCGAGCGTCACGACGCAATCCGGCTGGAGCTCGACGAGCTCGAGGCCTCGGTCAAGACCCTGCGCGAGGAACTCGACGGCCACCGCGAGCAGCAGCAGGACGTCGAGCTGGGCCTGCGCGAGAACCAGCTGGAGCTCGGCCACCTCGAGGCCGACCTGCGCGAGCGCCTCGACGTCGTCATCACCGAGGTGCTGGTCGACTTCCACGATCGCCCGCTGTGCGGCGCGCTCGAGCGCGAGCGTGCGGCCGAGCTCAAGCGCGTCATCGCGCGGATGGGCGAGGTCAACCTCACCGCGATCGAGGAGTTCGAGGAGGTCTCGGTGCGCTACGAGTACCTCACGCGTCAGCGCGACGACCTCGAGCACTCGGTCGCGCAGCTGCAAGAGGCCATCGACCGCATCGACAAGACCACGCGGCAGATGTTCCGCGAGACCTTCGCCGCCATCGACGAGAAGTTCCGACAGATCTTCCCGCGGCTGTTCGCCGGCGGTCGGGCCGAGCTCAAGCTCACCGACCCCGACGACATGCTCAACACCGGCATCGAGATCGTCGCGCAGCCCCCGGGCAAGCAGCTGCGCAGCCTCGATCTGCTGTCCGGCGGCGAGAAGGCCCTGACCGCGACCAGCCTCATCTTCGCCATCTTCCTCATCAAGCCCAGCCCGTTCTGCCTGCTCGACGAGGTCGACGCGCCGCTCGACGAGGTCAACGTCGGTCGCTTCTGCGCGCTGGTGCGCGAGCTCGCCGCGACCACGCAGTTTGTCATCATCACGCACAACAAGGTCACGATGGAGATTGCCGACCGGCTCTACGGCGTGACGATGGAACAGCGCGGCGTGTCGAAGCTGGTCTCGGTCAACATCCGTCGCGCGGTCGAGCTGGCGTACAACTGATGAGCGGCGAGCGCGGCGCAGCGGGCCCGGGCGGGCCGTCGTGGTCGCCCACGCGCCGCGACGCGGTGTTCCTGCTGCTGGCCGGGGTCTTCATCGCCCACGCGCTGTTGGGTGAGATCCTCGGCGGCAAGCTCGTGCGCGTCGGCGGCTGGATCATGAGCGTGGGCGTGATCCCGTGGCCGCTGGTGTTCGTCACGACCGACCTGGTCAACGAGTACTTCGGCCCCCGCGCGGTGCGGCGGCTGACGCTGTTCACCATCGGCCTGATCGTCTACGCCTTCGCGATCATCTATGCCTGCATCGCGGTGCCCACCGCCGACATCTCGCCCGTCCACCAGGACGCGTTCGAGCAGGTGCTGGGCCAGTCGATGTGGATCATCGTGGGCTCGCTGGTCGCGTTCGCGACCAGCCAGCTGCTGGACGTGGTCGTGTTCATGCTCGTGCGCAACCGGACCGCCGGTCGCATGCTGTGGCTGCGCGCGGTCGGCTCGACCGTGGTCTCGCAGCTGGTCGACACCTTCGTCATCAACACCATCGCGTTCGGCTTCTCCGGCAAGCTCGCGGCCGGCGACGTACTGTCGCTGTCGGTGACCAACTACACCTACAAGTTCCTCATCGCGATCGCGACGCTGCCGCTGGTGTACCTCGGCCACGGCGTGGTCGACCGCTTCTTGGCCAAGGATCACCCGCGCGGCTGAGCCGGGGCTGCGCGCGCCCGGTGCCAGCGCCAGCTCAGCGCCGACAGCAGCGCGAAGTTGACGATCATCGCGCCGCGGGCCGCGAGCAGGAACACGACGATGTCGCCGGGGTCGGTGCCGAGCAGCGCCAGCGCGCCGGCCCAGCCGCCCTCCTGCAGGCCCAGGGCCCCCGGTGTGACGCCGAGCAGGCCTGCGAGCTGGGCCAGCGGCGCAGCCGCGAGCAGCACCAGTGGCGCGAGCGCGACGCCCAGGCCCGCGCCCGCGCCCCAGTACTGCAGCATCACGGTGGCGTAGCGCGACAGCGAAAGCAGCGTGATCGATCGCGCGAGCGCACCGCCGACCTCGGGGACCGCCGGCGCGGTGGTCTCGCGCCGCAGCCACGCGCGCACGCGCAGCGCCAGCGCCACGAGCGGTCGCAGCAGCACGGTCGCGAGCACCGCGAACACCGCCACCAGCAGCGCCAGCGACGGCCACGCCCACGCGCCCGCGAGCGCGCCGCCGTGCCACGCCAGCGCCCAGCCCAGGAGCACCGCCGGCAACACCAGATCGAGCACGCGCTCGAGCACCAGCGGTGCGAGCAGACGGCCGACGCTCTCGCGGCTGCCCGCTGCGCGCAGGCTGGCGCTACGGCCCAGCAGGTCGACCAGCAGCGACGGCAGGAACTGGCCCAGCACGCGGGTGTACGCGAGGTGGTGGAAGTACACGCCGTAGCCCAGGCGAGAGTCGGTCATCGCTTCCGACAGCAGCTGCCAACGCCGCGCGGTCACGGCGTTGGCGAGGGCGCTGCCGAGCACGCCGACGCCCATGCCCACGGCACCAGCCCGCAGCCGCGGCGTGCCGCCGGCCTCGCGCAGAAACCACACCGCCGCGACCAGGCCCAGGCCCAGCACCAGCCGCAGCGCCGCGCGCAACCAGCCCCGGGTCCCGAGCGCGCGGAGCTCCTCGCCGGCGGGCTCGTTCATGCGTCGTCGTCTCGCTGCGACAAGCCACCGAGCAGCTCGTGCCAGCGCAGCCGCAGCCGCCGCTGCGCCCACAACCCGACCGCGACGATCGAGCCCAGCTGGCACGCGTACAACCAGAACGCCAGCACGCGCTGCGCCCTCGTGCACCGTCGCCCGCAGCACCAGCAGCAGGCCCACCGCGATGCCGCCCTGGAGCACGCCGACCTGCGCGGGCCCGCCCGGCAGCGCCAGCGCCGGGTTCATCACCGCGGTGACCAGCGCCGCCGAGGCCACCGGCAGCGGCACGCCGCAGCCACGCGCGAGCCACCACAGCGCCGCGACGTTGGTCGCCCAGTATGCCGCGGTCGTCAGCAAGAACCCCGGCCAGCCGCCGGCGCGACAGCGCCGCGGCGCCCTCGGCGATCTGCGCCAGCATCGCGTCGACGCGGTGCATCAGCGGGCCCAGGCGGCCGCGCGCGAGCAGCCGCAACGACGCGCCACGGCCCGGGCCAGCGCGCGAGCACGACCAGGCCGACGAGCACCGCCGCGAACACGGCGCTCGAGATCGTCGCGGCGGTCTCGACCTGCCGCGCGAGCGTGTCGTCGGGCGCGCGCGGGTGCAATCGCGCGGTCGCGGAAGAACAGCGCTGCGACCACGAAGCCGTCGGTGATGCGCTCGAGCGCGACCACGGCGAGGGTGCGACCCAGCGCGACGCCGTGCCGCTGCGCCACCAGCCACGGCCGCACCAGCTCGCCCAGGCGCAACGGCAGCAGCGCGATCCACATGTAGCCGACCAGGCCGATGGTGATGGCGCTGCGCCACGGCACCTCGCCCACGCGCCGCAGCAGGAACCACCACCGCAGCGCCCGCAGGCCGTGGTACGGCAGCAGCAGGCCGGCGAAGCCCAGCAGCACCACCGGCGCGATGCCAGGGTCGGCCGGGACCGCGGCCATCAGCGGCCACACCAGCACCAGCAGCGCGACGCCGAGCACCAGCGAGACCACGAGCCGCAGCCACGGCACCCGGGCTGCGTTGGCGGCGGTCATCGCCATCTTCCCAGGGTAGCGCATGCGCGGCTGCGACGCGCGCGCCCGATCACGCGATCACTTGGACTTGCGGAAGCGCGACTGACCCGGCGGCAAGTCGGCGATCGAAGGCCACGACTTGTCGGGGTGGATCTTCTGCGCGCGGTCGTAGAGCACGTCTTCGTCCTCGCGGCGGCCCGGATCGGGCAGGCAGCACTCGACCGGGCAGACCGCCTGGCAGGCTTCGTAGTCGTGGAAGCCGACGCACTCGGTGCACAGGTTCGGATCGATCACGTACTTGTCGTCGCCCTCCGAGATGGCCTCGTTGGGGCATTCCGGCTCGCAGGCGCCGCAGTTGATGCACTCGTCGGTGATGTGCGTGGCCATGTCGGGGCCACGAGTCTATGCCAGCGCCCCGAGCGGTCAAGCGCCGAAGCGGTGCGGAAACGCTCGGATGGCGTCGCGCACGGGCTCACGCGACCAGCAGTGCGAGCTCGTTGCACGCGCGGTCGAACGCGACGAGCGCGAGCCCGAGGTGGGCGCGCGCGCGCAGCACGAGCACGACCGTGAGCTCGTCGCCATCGCGCAGCGTTGCACCGAGCAGACACCCGGCGGTGGCCTCGAGCAGCACCGCGGTGCGGCCCAGCGCACGCCGCTGCGCCAGCGCCTGCATCGCCGCGAGGGTGCGCGCGCACTGGGCCCCCGCGATCTGCAGATCGAGCTCGTCGATGGCGCCGGCATCGAGCGCGAAGTCGATGGCGTGGCCGTCGCGATCGGTCAGCACGGCTCCGCGGGCGCCCGGCACGGTCGCGACCAGGGCGGCCATGACCTGGCCGAACTCGGTCGCCAGGTGCGAGTCCACGTGGGCCGCGGCCGCGCGGTCGGGCAGCGCCGCGCGCGTCACGGCGGCGCTCCGGCACCCTCGGCCAACAGCGCGGCGTGATCGCGTCGCAGCGCCGCGAGCCACTGCTCGAACTGCTGCGCGCGCCACTGCGGTGCGATGGCCTCGCGCAGCGACGTCTCGAAGTCGGGGTCGTCGGGCATGCGGCGCGGCAGCACCTGCACCACCAGCGCCAGGTGCAGCCCGAAGCGGGTGGGGAAGGGCCCGCGCAGCCCCGGCACCTCGCCCACGCGCACGGCCTCGGTCCACTCCGGCGCGAAGCTGGGCTGGGCGCAGCTGCCGTCGGGCTCGCGGGGCGCGGCGCAGGCGTCGAGATCGAAGCCGCCGCCGCTCTCGCCGCGCAGCACCACCTGCGGATCGGTCGAGGGCGCGTCGGGCTCGGGTCGCTCGAGCGGCAGATCGGCCAGCAGCAGCGAGCACGCCTGCGGATCGCCCAGCGGCACGGTGGCCTCGACGTGTCGGCGCACCGCCTCGAGCACCGCGGTCGCGCGCGCGCGCCAGGCCGGATCCGCGGTCGCGCTGGCCAGCGCGTCGCCCTGCAGCTCGCCCGGCGGCTCGGCGATCACCTGACACACGTGGTGGATGCTCGGGTGGACGTGGCGCGGTTGGGTGCGCGCCGCGAGCAGCATCGGGTCGCGCGCGCCGATGTCCTGTGCGCGGTGGCCGGGCTCGAACGCGGTCTCGATCAGCAGCCGCGCCCGCGCGGTCCGCAGCAGGTGGGCCATCCGCTCGGGCGGCAGCGGTGGCGCGTCGCCGGCGGCATCGAGCGCGGCCAGGGCCAGCGCCAAGCGCTCGGCCACGCGTGCGCGCGCGGCCTCGGGCGCGAGCCCGTCGCGCGCGGCGACCATGGCGACGACGTCGTCGCTCGCGGCCGCGGCGACCAACCGATCGCGGTCGAGCACCTCGGCCTCGCGCGCGCACGCGCTGGCGCACGCGAGCGCGGCGAGCCAGCGCCGCGCGTCAGAACGCCAGCGAGAGCGCGAGGTTGCCGATGCGGGCGTTGCCATAGCGGTTGTGCTGGAACGCGTGATTGTACGTCACCTCGACGAACCCGCCCTCGAGCCAGTGCAGCCCCTTGTGCCGCGCGATGCCGTCGAACTCCCACACCAGCTGGACCCCGGGCGTGTGCGAGTCCCACGGCATGACCTTGACGTCCGCGGTGGCGCAGTTGTCGGGGTGCTGCCGGGTGCACTGCGCGTCGCCGTCGACGTACTGACCGTCCTTGCGCCAGAAGAACGCCGCGGTCTGCTTGTAGTAGCGGTAGCGTCCGCGCAGCAGCACGTGCCGGGCCACGCGGCCGTGCACGCGCAGCTCGGGGCTGTGCGAGCGCATGCCCCAGTCGTCGACGTAGAACGCGTAAAACGGCTCGATCACCAGGCGCGCCTTGGGGATGGCCCAGCGCACAGAAGGCGTGAGCACCACGCGGTTGCGGATGCGCGGGTGGGTCTCCTCGATGCCACCCAGCAGGCCCTCGCGGTAGGGATTGTCCTGCGGCCCGACCTGGTGGGCGTAGTTGACGTGGAAGCTCGCGAGCACGGTCTTGTGCAGCGCGTGGGCGTAGTTGAGCCCGAACAGGTGCACCTGCAGGAAGTTGCTGCCGATGCCGACGCCGCCCTTGGAGCAGCCCTGCGGCGGCACTGCGCCGCCGCACCACGGCTGGCGCACGCCGAGGTTGTTGACGATGCGATACCAGCGATCGAGATTGACGCTGTAGCTGAGCGCGAGGTTGATGTTGCGCTGCAGCAGGTCGCGTGCGAGACGACACGCTGGTCGCGCGGCTGATGTAGTCGGTCTCGGTCGAGTAGCGGAAGAAGCCGCCCAGGGTCCACTCGCCCAGGCGCGAGCCGACCGTGCCGGTGACCTCGTGGCGCAGCTCGTGGAAGACCTTGTCGCCGCCGGTGATCTGCGCCGCGCCCGAGGCGATCGAGGCCGAGCTGATGGCGTCGAGCAGGTAGCCCGCGCCCAGCGTGAGCCGCTCGTCGGGCGCATCGGCGGTGACGGTGACCTGCGGCTGCAGGATGCGGGTCGAGGTCTCGCGGTAGTACTGCCCGCGCATGGTCACGCGGTTCTCGGCCTGCGCATCGCCGGCCGGCACCCACCACACCCACAGCGCGCACGCGGCCGCCAGCAGCAGCGCGAGCACGCGCCCGGTCGCACGATGACCGCGAGCGCTCATCCGCAACCGCAGCCGCCGCCCGCTCCGCCGTGACCGCCCATGGCGCCGTGGCGCGCGGCCTCGATGTGGCCGTGCCACACGTCCTCCTGCACGTCGGCGGCCGGGTTCATCTCCGGCTTGCTCAGCTGCTCACGTTGTGCGGGGCTGACCGTCACGCAGCCGCTCGCGAGCCCGCCCAGGGCCGCGAGCGCCACGAGCACGGCCGCGACGCCGCCACGCGTTCGTCCGTCCTTGCACATGGGCGAACGCTACGTCACGGGCGCATCGCGGCACAAGCGGAGCATGTGCCGCCTGCGGGCGTGGACGCGGCGGTCACGCCGGCGGCCGCAGCGGTGACCGAGCGCGAGCCGACTTGTCCTGCGCGCGGGGCTTTGGCACCTTCGTGGCGCGTCGCATGGGTCCCGTCGAGCGCCATGGTCCGAGCGTGCCGCTGGTCGTCGTCATCGACGGGCCCGCGGGCGCGGGCAAGACCACCGTCGCGCGGGCCGTGGCGCGCGCTTTGGGACTGCCCCTGCTCGACACCGGCGCGATCTATCGCACGCTCGCGCTTTTGGCCCAACGCCGCGGCATCGCGTGGGACGACGAGCCCGCCCTCGCAGCGCTCGCGCTCGACTTCCCCATCGTGCTGGGCGAGCTGCCGGCCGATGGCGGCCCGCAATCGGTGCGTTTCGCCGGCGAGGACGTGACCGCGGCGATCCGCACACCCGCGATGTCGCAGGGCGCGTCGAAGGTCTCCGCGCTGCCGGCGGTGCGCGCGGCGTTGCTCGACATCCAACGCGCGCTCGGAGCCCGCGGCTGCGTCGCCGAGGGCCGCGACATGGGCACGGTCGTGTTCCCCGACACGCGCTACAAATTCTTCCTCACCGCCGATCTGCGCACCCGCGCGTTGCGGCGTCACGCCGAGCTCGCCACCGGTGGCAGCGCCTCGTTGCCGTCGCTCGACGAGGTCGAGCGCGAGGTCGCCGAGCGCGACGCGCGGGACAGCAGCCGCGCGGCCGCGCCGCTGCGGCAGGCCGACGACGCGGTGCTGGTCGACAGCTCGGGCGTGGGCATCGACGCGGTCGTGCAGCGCGTGCTGCAAGCCATCGGCGCGGCCGCGGCCGGAAGTGGGTCTTGAGGGGAGGAAGCTCCGCTTCCTCCCAGTCGCTGTCGCGACGAGTCTTCGAGGAGGAAGCTCCGCTTCTCCCCGTCGCCGGCGAAGCCGTCGCGCCTCCTCCTTCCAGTCGCTGCCGCGACCAGCCTGACAGCATGCGCTGTCGGGCTCAGAGTCCCCGCCGAACCTCCGGCGGGGGCTGCGGACCGCCGGCCGGCCCGCCCGTGGCCCCGGCGGGCGAAAGCGCAGGGCTGCGCCCGCGCCCGGCCCCCGCGGCCCCGGCGGGCGCGGTCGGCTCCCGGCCCGGCCCGCGCCGCCGCGGTTGACCCGCCTGCACATCTGACCTACCGTCCCGCTCCTCGCGCGCGCTGCCCGGACCACGAGGTCCGTGCGGTGGTCGTCGCCGGTCCAACGACCGTCCGACGACCGGTGTGCTCGTCCGTCGTGGACGAGCGCGTGGGCCCGCCGACTCGGAGCGTCTCCCCACGAACCCGCGCCATCGATCCCCATCCGAGGCTCATGCCATGACCGAACAGTTCCAGATGGAAGAGAATTTTGCCGAGATGTTCGCCGCCCACACCGAGGCTGGCGGCGACATCCGCGAGGGTACGATCGTCAAGGGCGTCGTCGTCGACATCATCGGCGATTTCGCGGTGGTCGACGTCGGGCTCAAGGCCGAAGGCCAGATCCCGCTGCGCGAGTTCCGTGAGGAGGACGATCCCGAGGATGCGCCGCCGCGCGTCGCCGTGGGCGACGAGGTCGAGGTCCTGCTCGAGACCGCCGAGGACCAGAACGGTCTCGTGGTGCTCTCGAAGGAGAAGGCCCGCAAGCGCAAGGTCTGGGACGAGATCAGCAAGGCCGTCGATCACGACGGGCTGGTCTCGGGCTCGATCCAGGCCCGCGTGAAGGGCGGCCTCGCGGTGATGCTCCAGGGCGGCGTGAAGGCGTTCCTGCCGGGTTCGCAGGTCGATCTGCGACCGGTGCGGAACCTCGACGCCTTCATCGGCCAGGAGTACCAGTTCAAGATCATCAAGTTCAACAAGAAGCGCGGCAACATCGTGCTGTCGCGCCGGGTGCTGCTCGAGGCCGAGCGCGCCGAGCTCAAGGAAGAGACGCTCAACCGCCTGCAGGAAGGCCAGATCGTCGAGGGCGTGGTCAAGAACCTCACCGACTACGGCGCCTTCATCGATCTGGGCGGCATCGACGGCCTGCTGCACATCACGGACATGAGCTGGGGTCGCGTCAACCACCCCAGCGAGCTCTTCCAGGTCGGCGACAAGGTCCAGGTCAAGGTCCTCAAGTTCAACACCGACTCCGAGCGCGTCAGCCTGGGTCTCAAGCAGATCACGCCGGATCCGTGGATCAACGCCGAGGACAAGTACATCCCCGGCACCGTGGTCCAGGGCAAGGTCGTGTCGATCAAGGACTACGGCGCCTTCATCGAGCTCGAAGAGGGCATCGAGGGTCTGGTCCACGTCAGCGAGATGAGCTGGACCCGCCAGGTCAAGAACCCCAAGCAGTTCTTGAAGATCGGCGACGAGGTCAAGGCCGTGGTGCTCGACATCGACGTGTCGCAGAACCGCATCAGCCTCGGCATGAAGCAGCTCGAGGAGAACCCGTACGAGAAGGTCGTCGAGACCTACCCGCCGGGCACCGTGGTCGAGGGCGTCATCCGCAACATTGCCGACTTCGGCGTGTTCGTGGAGCTCGAGCCCGGCATCGACGGCCTCGTGCACATCACCGACCTGTCGTGGACGCAGCGCGTCCGTCACCCCAGCGAGCTGTACAAGAAGGGTGACCAGGTCAAGGCGATGGTGCTCAACATCGACAACAGCGGCGAGAAGCCCAAGATCAGCCTGGGCATCAAGCAGCTGCAGCAAGACCCGTGGGATCGGATCCCGTACGACTACCCGATCGGCAAGATCATCGAGGTCAAGATCCTCAAGCTGGCCGAGTTCGGCGCGTTCGCGGAGCTCGAGCCCGGCATCGAGGGTCTCATCCACATCTCGGAGATCACCGACGAGCGCATCGAGGACCCGGGCCAGGTGCTCGAGCCCAACCAGGTCTGCCGCGCCGAGGTGATCCAGATGGACGCGCAGGAGCGCCGCATCGGCCTGTCGATCAAGAGCGCCAAGCGTCAGGACGAGCTCGCCGACGCGCAGGGCTTCGCCAACGCCAGCCAGGCTGGCGCGACCCTCGGCGACGTCATGGCCAAGAAGCTCGGCCGCCGCGACGAGGACGACGCGCGTCCCTCGCGTCGTCGCTGAGGTCGTCGGACGCGGGCCACGCCCGCGATGCAGCAGGGGCCGTCGGCGTCGCGCCGGCGGCCCCTTCGTCGTCGCGCCTACTTCTTCGGCAACACGAAGGGGTTGCGCAGATCGGGCGAGATCGACGGCTCCTTCGGCTGCGGCTCGCGCGGGGGCGGCGGCGGCGGATCGGTCGCGGGCGTCGTGGTGCTCGGCGGCGTCGTGGTCGTGGTCGTGCCGGGCGGGCGCTTGGACGGCCGGGTCGGCCGCGCCGTGTTGCTCGGCTCGGGCGTCGCGTCGGTGGTGGGCGCGGGGTTCGGGCCCGCGCTCGGGGCCGGCGTCGCGATCGGCACCAGCACCGGCTGGATCGTCGCCGGTGGCGGCGCCACGGTCGTCGCGGGCACGACCGGCGTCGCGGGATCCTCGGTCGCGGTGCGATCGCTGGCGGCGGGCACGTTGGCGGCCGCGTTGCGGCCACGCAGCGCCCACCAGGTCGCGGTGCCACCGAGCGCGAGCATGCCGATGCCACCGATGAGCACACCGGCGATCGCGGTGTTGCGCGGCGTCGCACCGAGGGTGGTGCTCGCGGCCGCGGCCGGGCGCGCCGCGGTGGCCTCGCGCGGACGCGGCGGCGCGGCGGTGTGCGACGCCGCAGCGCTGCGCGGCGCGGTCACGGGGGCCGGCGCGGTGGCCTTGGGCAGCGCGGGGGTCTGCGGCGCGGTCGCGCCCGAGGGCGGTGGCCGCACCGGCGTCGGCACCGGCGCGCCGGGCATCCCCGGCAGCGAGGTCGCGTGGGGCCCGGTCGCGTGCGCGGCCTCGGCGGGTCCAGCGGCGTCGTCGCGACGATCACCGACGGCGGCGCAGTGACGCCCGGTCGCTTTCGTCGCCTGCTTCACCAGGCCGCTGGGCAAGCGCACCTTCGCGGTGCCACGACCGCGTCGTCGCGATCGCAGCCGCCCAGCGCCGCGCCCAGGGCGTCCATGCTCTCCGGAAGCGCGCGTCGGGGTCGCTACCCGGGCAGGTCATCACGACCGCGTCGAGCTCGGGCGACAGATCGGGCCGATGCATGCGCAGCGGCACCAGGGCCTCGCCCAGCAGTCGCCGATCATGCCCGAGCAGGTTGTAGAACGGCACCGTGCCGCGAGCATCTCGTGAGCATCGTGCCCAGGGCGTAGACGTCGGTGCGCGCGTCGACCATGCCGCTGCGCGCCTGCTCCGGGGCCATGTACGCGACGGTGCCGACGATGCCGTGGGTCGCGGTGACGTTGGCGGTGTACTCCTGCGAGTCCTCGAGCACCTTGGCGATGCCGAAGTCGAGCACCTTGATGCGCTCGCTGCGTCGGTCTCGCGCACCAGGAAGCAGTTCGCCGGCTTGACGTCGCGGTGCACGATGCCGACCGCGTGGGCGGCCGACAGCGCCGACACCACCTGCTGCGCGAGGTCGTGGGTGCGGGGCCAGTCGAAGCGGCCCAGCCGACGCAGCTCGTGGCGCAGGTCGACGCCGTCGAGGAACTCCATCACGAAGTAGACCGGACGCGAGGCGCCGCCGACGTCCTCGATGCTGACCACGTTGGGGTGCGAGATCGCCGACGCGGCCTTGGCCTCGCGCAGGAACCGACGGACGTTGGACTCGTTCTCGGCCAGCTCCGGCCGCAGGATCTTGATCGCGACGCGGCGCTCGAGCCCCACGCGGCGACCCTCGTAGACCGCGGCCATGCCACCGGCGCCGAGCCGGCGGCCGATCTGGTAGCGGCCGTCCAGCACCAGCCCGCCCAGGTCGAGCCCGAGCGCGTGCGAGACTTGGGCGGCGCGTTCGTCCATGGCGACGGGCGTGCGGCCGTGACCGGCCGCGATCCGGCTGCAGGTCATGGTAGCGCGAAACGCCGGCGCGGACCCGCGCGGGCCGGCTGGCGCGCGCCGCCCAGGCGCGATCGCCACGGGTGCGCGGCGAGCTCGGCGGCGCGAACGCGCCCGGCCGGTGGGCCACGGCCGGCAGCCGCCGGGCCGACGGCCGGCGCCCAGGTGCGCCTGCGTCGTGGCCGCTGGGGCCGGCGCTTGCTTCGGGCGTCGAGGTCGCGGTAATCGAGCCGCGTGCGAACGTCGAGCGGTCCCGGTGGCGTGCAGGTGGTCAGGGCAGGCTCGATGCCAAGGGGCTGCGCGTGGGCATCGTGGTCGGCCGCTTCAACGGCTTCATCACCGAGCCCTTGCTCCCACGCTGCGATCGACACCTTGGTGCGGCACGGCGCGGCCGCTCAAGGACGTCACGGTCGTGCGCGTGCCCGGGGCGTGGGGAGATCCCCCAGGCTGCCGCGGCGCTATTGCGAGCGGGACGACGTCGACGCCGTGATCGCGCTGGGTTGCCTGATGCGCGGCACCATCCACTTCGATCTCATCGCCGGCGAGGTCACCAAGGCCCTGGGCGCGCTCGCGCGCGGCCGCGTGCCGGTCGCGTTCGGCGTGCTCACCACCGACTCGCTCGAGCAGTCGATCCACCGCGCCGGGGCCAAGGCCGGCAACAAGAGCGCCGAGGCCGCGATGGCGGCGATCGAGCAGGCGCGCGTGCTGGCGAGCCTGCGGCCGCCGGCGCGCGCCCGCGGAACCCGTCGATGAGCGGCGCGACCGATCGTGGCTCCCGCCGTGCCAGCCGCGAGCTCGCGCTGGCGGTACTGTGCCACCTGGAGTCACCGTATCCCGCGACCAGGCGCGCGCCGCGCTCGTGCTCGACGCGCCGCCCTCGGGCGAGGGCGAGGGCGAGGACGCGTTCGCGGCCCTGGCCGGCGACGCGCAGGCGCGCGAGTTCGCCGAGGCGCTGGTGGCGTTGTGGCGCGAGCACCACGTCGAGGTCGATCGCCTGATCGAAGAGACCTCGCGCAACTGGCGGCTGTCGCGGATGGACCGCGTCGATCGCAACATCGTGCGGCTCGCGACCACCGAGCTGCTCGCGCGCACCGACGTGCCGCGCGCGGCGGTGCTGGCCGAGGCCGTGCGACTGGCGAGCCGCTACGGCAGCGAGCGCAGCGCGGCGTTCGTCAACGGCCTGGTCGAGGCCCTGGCCAAGCGCCTGCGCCCCGCGGGCGATGCGGCGGGCGAGCCGGGGGCGGGCGCTTGAGTCGCAGCGCGTTCGGCAGCATGCGCATCGAAGCGCTGTCGCGCGCGCTGTTCACGACGGCGTCGACGGTGGTGATGGCCAGCGCCGGCGCATCGACCTGGGCGTGCTGCTGTACTCGCCGACGAGCGGCCGCTGTGGGGACTCGCGGCGCTGGTCGACTGGCGCTGCAACGGCGCGCTGACCAAGCTGGTGCGTCAGGGCTTCTGCACCGGCGCGGCCGACGGCGACGGTGCTGTTGCCGGGCCGCCGTGATCCCGGCCGAGCGCTGGATCCTCTACGGGCTGGGGCCGCGCGCGCGCTCGATCGGGGCGCGCCGATCGGCTGGCCGAGCGTGCCGGTGTCGACCGCGCTGCGGCTCAACCCGCGCGAGCTGCTGTTGGCGTTGCCGGGCGCGACCGACGATCGCGAGCTCGCCGAGTCGATGCTGACCGGCGTGGTCGTGGCCGCCGGCGGTGTCGCACCGACCTTCGTCCACGGCGACGACGTGGGGACCGCGGTGGCCGAGCGGCCGCGCGCGGTGACCCACGAGGGCGACGACGGGGCCGAAGCGTCCGACGACGACGGCGAGACGCTCGCACACGCCGAGTCCGCCGCGGCCGAGTCCACGCGTCGGCACCACGATGCGCGCTGTGGGTCGTCGCCGACGGCCGCCACGCCGGGCGACTGCGGCGCTTCGTCGAGGGCCCGCCGCGCGCCGCCGACGAGTGAACCTCCGCGGCGTGCCACGGCCTCGCCCCTGCCGCGGCGCCGACGGCCGCGCTGAGCCGACCCGCGGCTGGGCTATGCTCGCGGCGACATGCCCGTGCGCGTGCTGCTGGTCGAGGACTCCGCGCGATGCGGGCCTACGTCAGCGCCATCTTCGAGGCCACGAGTTCGAGGTCGAGGAGGCCGAGAACGGCTTCGAAGACCCTGCGCATGTTGCCGCGGGAGCACTTCGACGTGGTCGTGGCCGACGTCAACCTTGCCCGACGTCAACGGCATCGAGCTGACCCGGTTCGTGCGCCGCGGACCGCGGCAGGCCGAGATCGCGGTGCTGGTGATCAGCACCGACGCGGCCGCCCACGACGTCGAGCGCGCGATGACGGCAGGCGCCAACGGCTTCTTGCCCAAACCGTTCACCGAGCAGCAGCTGCTCGAAGCCATCGCGACCGCGCGCGGCCAGGTGCAAGCCAGCGTGAGCGCCCCCGCGAGCGGCGGTGGGCACCACGCGTTCCAACACCGAGTTCGTGCCCGAGGCCCAGGGGAGGGGCGTCGAGTTGCTCGCGTCGCCTGCTCGAGCTCGAGGCCGCGCAGCGCAGCGGCGGTGAGGACCCCGAGGCGCTCAACGCCGCCTTCCGTGCCATCCACAGCCTCAAGGGCCTCGCGGGCCTGTTCGCCGCCGGACCCATCGCGACCCTGAGCCACAGCCTCGAGAACGCGCTCGACGGCCTGCGCCTGGGCCGGGTCGCGCTCACGGCCGCGACGCTCGACGTGCTGTTCGAGGCGGTCGAGACCTTCGCCGCGCTGCTGGCCGCGTTCGAGCAGAGCGAGCCCGGGCCCGAGATCGAGCCGCTGCTGGGGCGCGTCGCGGGCCTGCTCGGCGCGAGCGAGCCCGAGCGCGCGACCACCGGGCTGCCCGGCATCGACGAGTCGATCCTGGGCGTGCTCACCGAGTACGAGGGCACCGCCTGCGCGAGAACGTGCGGCTGGGTCGCAGCCTCTTCCGCGTGCGCGTCGTTCGACCTGCTCGCGATCGACGTCGGCATCGAGGGCCTCAAGGGCAAGCTCAAGGAGTTCGGCGAGGTCATCACCTACCTGCCCAGCGCCGCCTCGGCCGAGGACCGCATCGACCTCGACCTCTTGCTGGGCAGCAATGCCGAGCTCGCCCTGGTGGCGGAGGCGCTGGCGGCCGAGGGCGTGACGTGCACCCGCTGGTGCGCGACGCCGGCCCGCCGACGCGCCCGCGCGGCGCCGCGCCCACGGCCGCGGCCGAGCCACCGCGCGCCGGCGTGATCGCCGAAGGCCATCGAGCCGGCCGACGAGCTCGACGCCGGCGCGCACGAATCTCGCTGCGCAGCCTCAGCCGCACGGTCCGCGTCGACCTCGGCTCGACCACCTGATGAACCTCATCGGCGAGCTCGGCATCGTGCACGCGACCATCGGCGGCAGCGCCGGAGCTGCGTCGCCGCGGCGCGCGCCCGATCTGGCGCGGCAGCTCTCGGGCGAGCTGCGCACGATGTCGCGGCGAGATTGCTCGCGCAGCAGGCCATCCTCGACGTGCGCATGGTCGCTGGGACAGGTGTTCGACAAGCTCGCCCGGGTCGTGCGCAAGCTCGGCCGCGACGCCGGCAAGGAGATCCGGCTCAACATCACCGGTGAGGAGACCGAGCTCGACAAGCTCATCGTCGAGGAACTCAGCGATCCGCTGATGCACATGATCCGCAACTGCATCGACCACGGCATCGAGTCGCGCAGCGAGCGGCTCGCGGCCGGCAAGGCCGCCGCCGGGCGCATCGATCTGCGCGCGTTCCAGCGCGGCTCGCGGGTCGTGATCGAGGTCGAGGACGACGGCCGCGGCATGGACCTGCGACAGATCCGCGACAGCGCCGTGCGCCGGGGCCTGCTGTCGGAGGAGGACCTGCGCGAGATGACGCCGCAGCAGGTCATCGAGCTGGTGTTCATGCCCGGCTTCACCACCCGCGCCACGCCCGGCGCGCTGTCGGGCCGCGGCGTGGGCATGGACGTGGTCAAGACCAACATCTCGCGGCTGTCGGGCCTGATCGACGTCAACACCGCGGTCGGCCGCGGCACGGTCTTCTCGATCACGCTGCCGGTCACGCTCGCGATCATCCAGGCCCTGGTGGTGCAGACCGCAGGCCAGACCTTCTGCATCCCGCTCAACTCCGTGATCGAGTCGCTGATGGTCTCGCCGTCGGAGATCCGCACGGTCGAGGGCGCCGAGGTCATCACGCTGCACGGCAAGACCCTGCCGCTGTGCCACCTCGCGCGGCTGTTCGAGCTGCGCAGCGGCACCCGTGCGACGCTGGCGCGCAACTACGTCATCGTGGTCGGGCTCGCGCAGCACCGCATCGGGCTGGTGGTCGACGATCTGCTGGGCCAGCACGACGTGGTCATCAAGTCGCTGGGCGCCGCGTTGCGGCAGGTGCCCGGCATCGCCGGCGCGACCGAACTCGGCGGCGGCCGCACGGTGCTGCTGATCGACGTCGCGGCCCTGGTCGAGGAGGCGGTCGGCCGCGACGGCACGCTCGCCAACGTGGAGGCCAGCCATGGCGCGTGACACCGACGACCTATGGCAGAGCTTCGCGCGCAGCGGCGAGCAGCTGGCGTCCGAGGAGGACTACGAGCACGGCTACTCCCGCGAGGTGCGGCAGGACCTGCGCCGCTGCCTCGCGTTCCACTGCGGCGACGAGCTGTACGGGCTGTCGATCACGGAGCTGGCCGAGATCACCAAGCCGCTGGTGACCACGCCGGTGCCGCGGACCTCGGAGTTCGTGATCGGCGTGGGCAACATCCGCGGCACGGTGTTGCCGGTCATCGACCTCGCGCGGCGGCTGCGGCTGCCGCCGCGGCCGATCACGCCGGCCAGCCGCGTGCTGGTGGTGCGCCACGCCGGCGAGCTGCACGGGCTGGTGGTCGACGCCGTGCGCGACGTGGTCTCGATCCCACCCGAGGCGTTCGAGCCGCCGCCGGGGGCCCTGGCCGGCGCGCGCGCGGGCTTCATCGCCGCGCTCGCGCGTCACGGCGGCGAGATCCTCATCCTGCTCGATCTCGCGGTGTTGCTCGCGCCGCAGGACTTCGTCCGCGCCGACGTCGGAGGGCGCCGCGCATGAGCAGTCCCGGGCGACGACGCGGTGTCCGTACCGAGGGTGAGGTCGAGGACGCAGCCACGCACCTCAAGCTCGCGGGCTTTCGCGTGGGCCGCGACGCCTACGCGATCGACATCATGCGGATCAAGGAGGTCATCGACGCGCGGCCGCACACCGTGCGCCAGGTGCCCCACGCGCCCAGCCTGGTCGAGGGCGTGATCCAGCTGCGCGGCGTCGTCATCCCGGTGATCGATCTGCGGCGCCGCTTCGGCGTCGCCATCGATCCCGAGCTCGAGCGGCTCAACAAGCTCATCATCGTCAGCGTGCGCGGTCGCATCGTCGGTCTGCGTGTCGATCGCATCATCGGCGAGCTCGGGGTCTCGGCCGACTCGGTGCGGCCGGCTCCGTCACTGCTGCGCAGCGGCGAGGCCGGCACGCCGGCGGAGTTCTTCTCCGGCGTGTGCCGGCGCGGCGACGAGATGGTGTTCGTGGTCAACCTCGACGCGCTGCTCGATCCCTCGATCGGCGGCAGCGAGGGTAGGGGAGGTGGCACGTGAGCGAGCCCGCGGTGTTGGTCGCGCACGAGCGCGGTGCGGTGCGCCAAGTGGTCGCCCGCGTGTTGCAGCAGGAGGGTTTCGTCGTCACCGCGGCCGCGACCGCGGAGGAGATGAGCGCGCTGCTCGAGGCGCGGGCGTGGGGCGGGCTGGTGCTCGACGTCGCGCTCGGCGGCGCGGCGCCGTGGAGCGCGTGCGAGCGCGCGCGCGTTGGTGCAGCAGGGTCGAGGCGCGCGCGGTCGTGCTGGTCGCGTCGGTGTACCGCTCGACCAGCTACCGGCACGCCAACCCACCAGCTTGTACGGCGCCGACGACTACGTCGAGCTGCACCACGTCGGCGACGCGCTGCCGGCCAAGCTGCGCCGGGCCCTGGGCCTGGTGCCGGCGGCCGCCGATCCCCACCTCGACGCGGGCGAGGCGCTGCGGCGCGAGGGTGACCTGCGCCTGTCGGAGCAGGCCGCGGCCGCCGATCTCGCGCGGCTCATCGTCGCCGACGTCATCCTGTACAACGGCGATCGCATCGTCGGCGCCGAGGACCTCGACACCGCCGAGCGCGCCATCGCCAGCGACCTCGCCAGCGCGCGCGAGCTCTTCGCCCAGCTGGCGCGTCCCGCTGCCGCGGCCGCCGGCGGCGATCCGATCGGCGCCGCGTTCGAGGATCTGATGCGCGCGCTGGGCCGTCGCCGCAAGGGGACCACGTGATGCTGCCGGCGGCGGAGTCGGCCGTGCGTGAGGCGCTGGCGGCCCTGGGCGGGCCGACCTGGCGCGACCGCAAGCAGGCCGCCGACGCGCTGGCCCACGCGCTGCGCGAGGTCGACACCGCCGCGCTGACGCTGACGATGGAGGCGCTGCTCGATCTGTTCGTGGGCCACGACGTCGAGCCCCGCGCCGGTGCGCGCGAGGTGCTGCTCGCGTTCCCGGCGGCGCTGCGGCCGTGCCTGCGCGCGCGGCTCGATCGCGATCCGCACGAGCGCGCGCTGGTCGAGCTGCTGGGCGAGATTCCCGAGGCCGTCGACGGGCCGCGGCTGGTCGCGTGCCTGGACCCGCTGCGCTTCGGTCCCAACCTGCGCGCGGCCGCGGCCGCGGGCCTGGGCCGCATCGGCGATGCGCTCGCGGTCGCGGCGTTGCTCGAGCTGCTGGCCGATCGCTCCGACGTGCTGCGGGTCGCGGCCCTCGACGCGCTGCGCGAGGCCGGTGCAGTGGTCGATCCCAGCGCGGTGGTGCCGCTGCTCGACTCGCCGATCTGCCGCAAGGCCGCCGCGGGCGTGATGGGCGAGAGCCGCAACGCCGACGCGGTCGCGCCGCTGGTGGGCCTGCTGGGCGATGGCATGGCGGCGGTGCGAGCCGCGGCTGCGCTCGCGCTGGCGCGGCTCGACGAGTCGCTCGACGCCGCGGGCCAGACCTACGAGGTCGGTGCCGCGCTCGCGCGTGCGCCGGCGGAGCTCAAGCAGCGGCTGCGGCCGCTGCTCGAGCACCGCGAGCCGACCGTGCGTCAGGCCGCGATCCGGCTGTGCGCGCTGGCAGGCGACGTCGACAGCATCACCACCCTGCTCGAGGTCATGGACGATCCGGTCGCGCAGGATCGTGGCATCGCCATGGTCGCGGCCTTCGGTGTGGCCGCCAACGCGGTGCTGCGCGCCGCGGCCGAGCGCGTGGCGCCGGCGCAGCGCGAGCACCTGTACCGGCTCATCGGCGCGCTGCCGCAGGGCCGCGTCGATCCGGTGCTGCTCGAGTGCCTGACCGCGGGGCTGCGCGACGACGGCGAGGACGCGGCCGTCGCCGCGGCGGAGTCGCTCGCAGCCCTGGGCGATCGGCGCTGCCTCGCGCCGCTGTATCGCGCGATGGCGGAGGAGGGGCGGCTGGGCGAGACCGCCGCGGACGCGGTCGCGGCGGTGCTGGGCCGCTCGAACACGGGATCCGAGGACCTCGCGCTCATCGTGGGATCGCCGTGGCCGGCCGAGGGCTCGCTCGCGCGCAACCTGTGTCGCGTGGTCGGATCGCTGGGCTCGGCGCGGTGGGCTCCCGAGCTGGTCGGGCTGCTGGGCTCGGCCGATCCCTCGGTGCGTTGCGCCGCCGCGATCGCGCTGGGGCACCTGCCCGGTGATCACGAGGGCGCGGACGCGCTCGCGTTCGCGTTGGCCGACGAGGAGCCGCTGGTGCGCGCGGCCGCGTGCCGGGCCCTGGGGCAGCTCGCGCCGCCGCAGGCGCCCGCGGCCTTGCTGGCGGCGACCCACGATCGCGCGGCGCAGGTCCGCGCGGCCGCGGTCGCGGCCCTGGTCGCGCTGGACAATCCGGTCGCGTTGCCGCGGTTGCGCGCCATCGTGGTCGAGGACACCGCGCCGGCGGTGGTGGTGCACGCGATCGCGGGGCTGGCGAGCTCGGGTCGCGATCAGGATCTCACCATGCTGATGAGCCTGAGCCTGTCGGCCGATCACGAGGTCGTGAAGGCGGCCGCGCGCGCGCTCGCGTCGTTCCAACCCCACCGCGCGACCGCGGCGCTGGTGGGCCTGTGCAGCCACGCGCGCTGGGACGTGCGCTGGGCCGCGGCCCAGGCCCTGGGCAAGCGCCGCGACGCGACCTCCCTGGGCGCGATGCAGCGCGTGCTCGCCGACGAGCGCGATCCGCTGGTGCGGCAAGCGCTGACCGAGGCCATCGCCGAGCTCGACGGCACCCGCGCGCGGGAGCGGCGGGGGTGAGCGGCGTCAAGCCACCGCCGCCGTTGCGCCCGGACTACGGCGGCGTGCCGATCACCAACGAAGAAGCGCGGCTGCTGCAGGAGATCGTCGAGGAGTACTGCGGGCTGCTGCACGGCATCAGCTCGACCTTCCTGCTGCAGCGGCGTCTGAGCCCGCGCCTGGCGGCGCTGGGGCTGGCGACGTTCTCGGACTACTACCACTACCTGCGCTACGACCCCGGCGGTCCGCGCGAGCTCGAGGACGCGGTCGAGCGGCTCACGACCCACGAGACCTACCTCTTCCGCGAGCAGTACCAGCTCGACTGCTTCGTCGGCGAGCTGTTGCCCGAGATCGTCGTGCGTCAGGCACACCAGCGGCGCCTGACGGTGTGGAGCGCGGGCTGTTCCACCGGCGAAGAGGTCTACACCATCGCGATCCTGCTGCGCGAATGCGAGCGGCTGCGCGGCTGGTCCCTGCGCGTGGTCGGCTCCGACATCAGCCGCAAGGTCGTCGCGCGTGCGCGTCGGGGTAGTTACGGACCGTCGAGCTTCCGCACCACGCCGGCGATCTACCAGCGAACCTACTTCCGCGACGCCGGCGGCAGCTTCGACGTGCGCGAGGACCTGCGCGCGATGTGCTCGTTCGGGCAGCTGAACCTGCTCGCGACCGATCGGTTCCACGTGCTTGGAAACTGCGACGTCATCTTCTGTCGCAACGTGTTGATGTACCTCGCCACGCCGGCGCGGATGCGCATCGTCGAGGCGTTCTACGATACCCTGAGCCCCGGGGGCTACCTGCTGCTGGGCCACTCCGAGAGCCTGCTCAACCTCAGCACCCGCTTCGATCTCGTCCACCTCCGCAACGACCTGGTCTACCGCAAGCCGCTGTCGCCATGACTGCCAAGCCCCGAGAACGCCTGCGCGTGTTGGTGGTCGACGACTCGGCCTACAACCGACAGACCATCGCGACGATGCTCGAGCGGTTGCCGGGCGTCGAGGTGGTCGGCCGTGCGACCAACGGCAAGGAGGCGCTGCGGCTGGTGTTCGACGTCCAGCCCGACGCCATCACGCTCGATCTCGAGATGCCGGAGATGGACGGCTTCGCGTTCCTGCGGCTCTTGATGCACCGGCGCCCGACGCCGGTGATCGTGATCTCCAGCCATGCCGCGCGCGAGCACGTGTTCCGGGCGCTCGAGTTGGGCGCGCTCGACTTCGTGCCCAAGCCCGCGGCCGACGTCTCGCCCGAGCTGCGCAACATCGAGCAGGAGCTTCTGGCCAAGGTCTCGATGGTGCGGCGGCTGCAGGCGGTGCGGCTCAGCGAGCGCGCGCGCGCGCTGCAGCAGAGCCCGCGTCCGAGTGCCACGACGAACCCGGTCGCGCGCGGCACCCCAGTGGGTGTGGTCGCGATCGCGGCCTCGACGGGCGGTCCGCCGGCGGTGCAGCAGTTGCTGGCGCAGCTGCCACGCGAGCTGCCGCTGGCGATCGCGATCGCCCAGCACATGCCGGCTCGCTTCACGCGCGCGTTCGCCGAGCGGCTCGATCGCCTGGTGCCGCTCGCGGTGGTCGAGGCCGAGGACGGCATGCCGCTGTTGGCGGGCATGGTCTACGTCGCGCCCGGCGGCGCGCACCTCGAGCTGGCGCTGGGCCCCGGCGGTCCGGTGGCGCGCGTCAGCGCGGCTGCGCCCGGCGGCGGCGTGATCACGCCCAGCGCCGATCGGCTGTTTCGCTCGGCCGCGGCGCTGTTCGGCGCGCGACTGTGCGCGGTGGTGCTGACCGGCATGGGCAACGACGGCACCGACGGCGCGGGCGTGGCGCTGGCTGCCGGCGCGCGGGTGTGGGCCGAGGACCCGGAGCTCGCGGTCATGTCCGGCATGCCCCGCTCGGTGGTCGACGCCGGCTTCGCGCAGCGCGTCGGCACCATCGACGCGATTGCCCGTTCGATCGTGGATTTCGCGGCGTCGGGCGCGAGCGACGTCGGCGCACGCTCGCCGCGCGGGCGCGACGAGTCCGGGACCTGAGTGCGCAGGCCCCCGATTGCACCGCCGCGCCGATGGCTTTCGCCACGGATGCCCCGACTGAACATTCGCGAGGGGCTGCGGCCGCGAGGATGCAGAAACCTGCGGGGCAGCGCGACCGCTGTGATAGGCTGCCAGCACCGCCGATGACGCACGATGGCTCCTCGCCTACGCTGGAGGCGCAGACGCAGGCGTTCCTGCGGGAGTTCTTCGCGAAGGGCGAGCAGCTGGTGCGCGAGCTCATCGAGGAGAACGACCGCCTGCGGCTGGCGCTGTCGGCGGGCGGCAGCCCCAACGCCGACAGCAGCCGCACCATCGAGCGCCTGGCGCGGCAGATCGAGCTGCTCGAGGCCGAGTGCGCCGAGCTGCGCCGCGTCGCCGCGGGCGTGCAGGATCGCGGCGGCACCTTCCGCGACCGGCTCGACGATCTCGAGCGCGAGCACTACCGTCTCGCGGCGATGTACGTCGCGGGCAGCCAGTTCCACCTCGCGACCACGATCGACGACGTGCTGCGGACCTTGACCGAGATCCTGCTCAACTTCGTCGGCGTCGGGCGCTTCACCGTCTACGTGGTCGACGAGGAGCGGCAGATGCTGTTCCCGCTGATGCGCGAGGGCGAGACCACCGCCGAGCTCGAGGAGCTGCCGCTGCCGGGCGAGGGCCCGCTGGGCGACGTCACCGGGCTGGGACGCCCGTGGCACCCCGGCGCGCCGCGTGGCGCCGGGCCCGGCGTGCTCATGCAGCTGCCGCTGTGCAGCGGCACGCGGCTGGTGGGGTTGGTTCGCATCGAGCGGCTTCTGCCGCAGAAGGCCGAGCTCGGCGACGCGGACGGAGGGCTCTTGGAGCTGGTCTCCGAGCACGCCGGCGTCGGCATCGAGACGGCATGGATCCGCGCGCACGCCCGCGAGGTGCCGCTGCAGCGCGCCGCACTGGAACGGCTGGTGGGGTCATGACACAGGGCACAGAAGGCACGCCCAAGCTCTCCGCGTTGGTGGTCGAGGACAGCCCGCCCATGCGCAAGATGATCGTGTTCGCGCTCTCGCGCGTGCGCGGCCTGACCGTGGTCGAGGCCGACGACGGCGTCGACGCGCTGCGGCGCATCGCGTCGACCAAGTTCGACATCATCATCACCGACATCAACATGCCCATCCTCGACGGGCTCAAGTTGGTCAAGCGCCTGCGTGCCGACGAGGCCTACCGCGACGTGCCCATCATCATCATCACGACCGAGGGCGCCGAGGAGGACCGCCAGCGCGCGCTCGCGCTGGGCGCGACCGCGTACATCACCAAGCCGATCCAGGCGCCGCAGGTGATCGAGCTGGTGCGCGAGGTCCTGGGCCTGTCCGAGGCGCGGCGGTGAGTCGCGGGTCCCGGCGTGCGGACGCCGGGCCCGGCGAGCACGAGCCGGCGCCGCCGCCGTCGCCCGTCGTGGTCGAGTACCTGCGCCACCTCGAGGTCGAGCGCGGGCTGTCGCGCCACACCCTGGCGGCGTACGCGTCGGATCTCGCGGCGCTGGTCGCTTTCGTCGACGCGCGCGGGCTCGAGCCGGCCGCGACCGACCCCGCGACCCTGGTCGCGTTCCTCGAGTCGCTGGCGGACAGCGGGCTGTCGGCGCGCTCGCAGGCGCGGCGGCAGGTGGCGGTCCGCGGCTTCTTCAAGTGGCTGCGCCGCGACGGCGTCATCGCGGCGGACCCCAGCCGCGGCGTGCCGCTGCCGCGCTTCACCAAGCGGCTGCCGTCGCTGCTGGGCCACGACGAGATCGCGGCGCTGCTCGACGCACCGCGGCGGCAGCTGCAGGCGCTGCCGTCGGGCGACGGCGCGCGGATCCGGCGCGACCGCGCGCTGCTGCTGCGCGACGTGGCCCTGCTCGAGTTCATGTACGGCAGCGGCTGTCGCGTCAGCGAGACGCTCGCACTGACGCTCGACCGCCTGCACCTCGACCAGGGCCACGCGACCGTGTTCGGCAAGGGCGGCAAGCACCGACTGGTGCCGATCTCGGCGTGGGCCAGCGAGGCGCTGTTGCTGTGGATCGCCCACGGACGCGCGGTGCTGCTGGGTCCGGCTGCCAAGGCGGCGGCGCGCGCGGCGGTGTTCCTCAACGCGCGCGGCGCTCGCCTGTCGCGTCAGGGCTGGTTCGAGCGTCTGCGCGAGCACGCGCTGGCAGCCGGGATCACGCGCCCGATCTCGCCGCACAAGCTCCGCCACAGCTTCGCGACCCACCTGCTCGAGGGCGGCGCCGACCTGCGCGTGGTGCAGACGCTGCTGGGGCACGCCGACATCTCGACGACGCAGGTCTACACGCACGTCAGCGATGCACACGTGCGTGCGGCCTACGATCGCCACCATCCGCGCGCGTGAGCGCGTGCGCTGCTTCGCCGCAGGCGAGTGCCGCGCCGCGATCGCAGTGCAATCTCGGCAGCATCGCACACAAGCGGTTGCGGACGAGGTGGTCGCGGCGCGAGTCTACGCACGGATGGCGCGTTGGGCCATGCACGGGGGGTGCGCTCATGCGCCGTCTTGTCGCCGCGGTCTGCTTGCGCGCGCAGAAACACTTGCACCGCCGCTTGGGTTCGAACTACTTTCTTGCCCCGACGAGCCCGGGCAAAACCGCGGGCAGGAGGGCACTTTGACTTTGCAGCGAATCCACTACCCGATGTTCGAGCACGTGCGCGGCGCTGCCGTCGCCCTCGCGACCGCGTCCGTGATGCTGGGCTGCCCGGTCGCCGACGATGGCGAGACGGTCGGCGAGTCCGGCACCGCGACGGAGTCGGCGAGCGATGCCTCGGCCTCGAGCACGCAGGGCACCGCCGACTCGGGCTCGGGTGACACCAGCGGCTCTGCCGGCACCACCACCGACGATCCGACGGACACGGACACGACCGACACCGCGACCACCGGCGAGCACCGCGTGGTCGAGTGCATGAACCCCGGCACGATGACGTGGATGGGCGACGTGTACATCTACGACGAGGCCGGCAAGACCCTGCTCGACGGCTACAGCAGCGTCACCGGCGACATCAAGATCTCGATGGAGGTCATCGACAACCTGGACTTCCTGCCGTGCCTGACCTCGGTCGGCGGCAACATCCAGATCTTCGGCACCACCATCACGGACATCGCGGGCCTGGGCGGCCTCGAGACCATCGGTGGTTCGCTGTCGATCTCCGAGAACGCCAACCTGCAGGAGGTCTATGGGCTCGGCGCGCTCACGGATCTCGGCGGTGCCCTCATCATCACCAAGAACCCGAACCTGGTCGCGGTGTCCGAGATCGACGCGCTGCAGCAGATCCACCTCGGCGTGAACATCGACGAGAACGACAAGCTCGTCTCGATCACGGCGCTGCAGAATACCGTCGCCATCGGCAGCGACTGCGCCAACGGCAACTGCCCGGACCTGTCGATCAGCTACAATCCCGAGCTGACCAACATCGACGGCCTCATCGGCCTGCCCGCGCTCGGCGGCCAGCTGCTCGTGACCGGCAACCCCAAGCTGTGCCTGTCCAAGGTCATGTCGCTCGCCGACATGCTGCAGCAGTGGGTCGAAGAGGGTCAGGGCGACACCACCGGCAACAAGGACTGCTGAGGTCCGCTCGGTCGGGGACCGCGGCGAGATCCCGCGGCGGTCCCCTCGCTCGCGCGCCCCGGCGAGGCGGGCCCGTCGTTCCCCGCGAGCCCGTCGCCGCCGCGCACGCACCCGCGTCGCGAGGCCGGCCACGGCCGGCGGCGTCGACGTGGCCGCAGCGCTGCGCACCCGCCCCGGCGGGTGTCCGCGCCTTGCCCGGCGCGGCGGCGCTTGCGGCCGGCGCTCGGCCTTCCCACACTTGGCAGACGGCGCGCCCCTTGGTGGTGCGCGACGCTCGTCTCGCGGCCGCCATGCTCGCCAACCCCCACGCCCTGTTCGCCGCGTCGGTGCTCGTCGCGGTCGGTGCCACCGACCTGCGACGCACGCTGCTGTACGTCATCTGCCTCGTGCTCGCCGTGACGGTGCACGAGTTCGCCCACGCCTTCGCGGCGCACAAGCTCGGCGACCCCACGCCCGAGGGGCAGGGCCGCCTGACGCTCAACCCGGTCGCCCACGCCGATCCGATCGGCACCTTGGTCTTGCCGATCACGATGGGCCTGTTCAACACCGGCCTGTTGTTCGGATGGGGCCGACCGGTGCAGACCCAGCCGCGCTACTACACCCGGCGCGTGTCGATGCGCGGCGGCATGGCGCTGGTCGCCTTCGCGGGGCCGCTGTCGAACCTGCTGATGGCGCTGCTGGTGCTGCTGGGCGTGTGGATCGCCGCGCTCGCCGGTGCCCACCCCACGTGGCTGGTCGGTCGCGAGAGCCCGATCCCGCTCTTCTACATGCTCAACGTCGCGCTGTTCGCATTCAACCTGCTGCCGCTGCATCCGCTCGACGGCGGCAAGGTGCTCGGCTGGCTGCTGCCCGCGCGCTACGACTACGTCGACGAGTTCCTGCTGCGCTACGGCGGCTTCATCCTCTTCGCGCTCGTCTTCGCCCTGCCGGGCGTGCTCGGCTGGCTGCTGTCCCCGTTCGTCGACGCGGGAATGTGGGCCTACGGCCACGCGCTCAGCGCTGGCACGTCCGCGGTCGCGGGCATGCGCTGACGCGGTAGAGTCTCGGGCCCGTGGAGTCCGTGCCCGAAAGCGATGGTCCGCAGCCCGACGCGCCGCCGCCCGGTGACGGCGCGGCCGTGCACGGGGCTGCGCGCGTGGCCGTGGACGACGGCCGCTGCGCGGTCGAGCTGCCGCAGTTCGAGGGGCCGCTCGATCTGTTGCTGCACCTGGTGCGGCGCCACGAGCTGGACATCCTCGACATCCCGATCTCGTTCGTGTGCGAGAAGTACCTCGAGTACCTCGAGGTGATGCAGGCGCTCGATCTCGAGACCGCCGGCGAGTATCTCGTGATGGCCGCGACCCTGGCCTACCTCAAGAGTCGCGAGCTGGTGCCCAGCGATCCCTTGCCGGGCGAGGACGGCACCGGCGCCGCCGAGACCGCGGTCGACCCGCGCGCCGAGCTCATCGCGCGCCTGCTCGAGTACCAGCGCTACCGCGCCGCGGCGGCCGAGCTCGACCGCCTGCCGGTGTCGGGTCGCGACGTGTTCGACCGCGGCGGCAAGGTCGACGTCGCGCCGCTCGACCAGGGCCTGGCCCCGATCACGCTGTATCGCCTCGCCGAGGCCTACCAGCGCGTGCTCGAGCGCGCCCGGGTGCTGCGCAGCCACGAGGTCGTCATCGAGCGGGTCTCGGTCTCGACGCGGATGCAGCAGCTGACCTCCGTGTTGCTCGAGCGCTCGCGCTTCGAGTTCGAGCAGCTGTTCCTCGACCGCAGCTGGGACAGCGAGCACGAGCTGCGCGCGATGCTGATCGTCACGCTGATGTCGGTGCTGGAGCTGGTGCGGCTGGGCATCGCGCGGGTGCACCAGCCCGAGGGCAGCGACACGCTGCTGGTCGAGCGCGCGGCCACGGCCGAGGAGGCCGAGCGCGCGCTGTCGGGCTACGACGAGCACGCGAGCTTCGGCGCGCCCGCGCCCGCGGGGCCGCCCGAGACGCCGGCGGACGACGACGCGCTCGGGGCCGCCGATGCGTTCGCGCCCGACGACGGCCTCGCGCACGAGGATCCCGTCGAGGGCGGGCCGGTCGAGGCCGCGTCGCCTGGGGCCGCGTCGCCGCAGGGCGCGGTGCACGAGGGCGCGCCGCCTGGGGCCGCGTCGCGGCGCCCAGCGGGTGGGTCGAGCCCGGCAGGGGCCGTGGCGGCGCCCGGCGAGGCCGCGCCCGAGCTCGCCGGAGCCGACGCGGTCGCAGCCAGCGATGGTGCCACCGAGGATTCGGCGCGCCCGCTTGCGTCCGGCGCGGTGGAATCGGAGAACGCTGCGCGCTTGGATCCCGCCGCGAACGAACCCGAGGCCGCCAACGAGCCCGAGGCCGCCAACGAACCCGCGCCCGCCAACGTCGGCGCCGCGGCCAACGTGCCCGGGCTCGAGGCGCGCGAGCCCGGCTCGCCCGCGGACGACGCGGCGCCCGAGCCCGCGCGTGCCGACGATGACGACGAGGACGGCGATGGCCGATAGCGCGCAGACGACCACCAAGCGCGGGGGCAAACGCGCCGCCGCAGCGCCGCACGACGAAGCCAGCCTCGACGAGCTCGTCGCGGGCCTGGGCGAGGCCGCGACCGCCGGCAAGAAGACCCGCCGCGCGCCGCCGATCCCACCGCCGCGCGACGACGGCGACGGCGCCGGCACGAGCGAGCCGCTGCCGACCTTCCGCCCGCCCGGTGCGATCGAACCCTTCGGCGTGCAGCTGTCCGACAGCCTGCCGATCGCCGCCGACGACGACCTCTCCGCGGTCGAGGGCGAGGCCGCGCCGCGGCTGGTCTCGATCATCGAGAGCCTGCTGTTCGCGGCGAACAAGCCCCTGGGCGTGCGCGAGATCCGGCACCTGCTCAAGGAAGCGACGGTGCGGCAGGTGCAGCTGGCGCTCAAGCAGCTGATGCGCGACCTGCAGGGCCGCGGCATCGTGCTCGCGCAGGTCGCCGGTGGCTTCCGCCTGCGCACGCACCCCGAGAACGGTCGCTGGGTGCAGTCGCTGATGGCCGAGCGCCCGGCCCGGCTGTCGCGCTCCCAGCTCGAGACCCTCGCGGTCGTGGCCTACCGCCAGCCGATCACCAAGCCCGAGCTCGATCACATCCGTGGTGTCGACTGCGGCGCGGTGCTCAAGATCCTGCTCGACCACGACCTCGTGCGCATCGTCGGTCGCAAGGAGGAGCCCGGGCGGCCGCACCTGTACGGCACCACGCTCAAGTTCCTCGAGTTCTTCAACCTCCGCAGCCTGCGCGACATGCCGGATCTGCACGAGTTCCGCGAGCTCACCGAGGAGAGCCGCGCGATCGTGCGGGAGCAGCTGGGCGAGGGCGCGCTGTTCGACGAGCGCGAAGCCATGGGCCAGGAGGTGCTGCCGTGGGACGACGGCGCCGGCCCGCGCGACGAGCACGACGAGGGCCTCGGCCCGCTCGAGCTGCGCGACGAGCCCGAGCTCGGCGACGACGACGAGGACGCCGGCGCGATCGGTGCCGGCGACGACGAGGGTGACGCGCGCGCGCGCGACGCCGCGACCTGGGCCGGCGGCGAGGACGACGGCGAGGACGACGGCGACGCGAGTGACGAGGCGTCCGACGACGGGGACGACGACCACGCGGCGGCGCGCGACGGTGCGAGCGCGCGCGACGACGACGAGGACGCCGGCGACGACGAGGACGCGGGCGACGACGAGGACGCGGGCGACGACGAGGACGCGGGCGACGACGAGGACGCAGGCGACGACGAGGACGCGGGCGACGACGAGGACGCGGGCGACGACGAGGGCGCGAGAGCCCGACGACGAGGGCGCGGGCGACGACGACGACGGCGCGAGCGACGACGGGAGCGCACAGGGATGACCGCGCGTCGTCCGTCTCCGGGCGCGCCGCGGCGCCGTGGCGGGGCCACGGCTGTGCCGTCCAAGCCGCGACCCGAGGGCGCGCAGCTGCAGAAGGTGATCGCCGACGCCGGCGTGGCCTCGCGCCGCGCTGCCGAGGCGCTGATCCGTGGCGGGCGCGTCCGCGTCGACGGCCGCGTCGTGACGAACTGCGGGCACCCGCGTGGATCCGGATCAGGCCCGCATCGAGGTCGACGGCCACGCGGTGCGGGCCAGGCCAAGATCGTCGTCGTGATGAACAAGCCCGACGAGATGGTCACCAGTGCCGAGCCGCAGACCGATCCGCGCGGGCGCCCCACCCGTGGTCTCGCTGCTCGGGCGCCTGGGCGCGCGGCTGTTCCCGATCGGCCGGCTCGACTACCACACCCGCGGCGTGCTGCTGCTGACCAACGACGGCGAGCTCGCGGCTGCGCTCGCGCATCCGCGGCGCGGCCTTCGCCTACCACGCGAAGTTCCAGGGCCGGCTCGGTGAGGACGAGCTCGCGCAGCACTACCGCCGGCGTGCAGCTCGAGAACGGCACGCGCACGCGCCCGGCGCTCGAGGTCGAGACGGTCAAGGCGACCACGACCAGCACGTGGGTGCAGATCGATCTCGCAGGGCTCAGCCGACAGATCCGTCGCATGGGCGAGGCCATCGGTCACAGCGTGCTCAAGCTCATCCGCGTCGCCTACGGCGGCATCACGGCCGACGGTCTGCGCGAGGGCAGTGGCGCGTGCTGCAGCCCGACGAGATCGCGACCCTGCACGCGCGGCTGCAGGCCTGACCAAGGGTCGCCTGGCCCAGGCCGATCGCGCCGCGGCGCGCGAGTTGCGCCGAGGCGGACCGCCCGCGTCGCAGCGCGCCGGCGGGTGCAGGCGGGCAAGCGCCCGCAAGGCGACCCGGCCGCCCGCAGGCCACCGCCCCGGCGCCGGCCGCAGCCTCGGCGCGACGCGACGGCGGTGAGCCGGCCGGCGCGAGCAAGCCCGGCGAGCCGATCCGGCGCGGGCAACCCCGGCCGAAGCAGGCCCGGCGCGAGCAGGCCCGGTGCGAGCAGGCCCGGTGCGAGCGAGCCCGGCGCGAGCAGGCCCGGTGCGAGCGAGCCCGGCGCGCGCAGGCGGTGCAACGAGCTCGGCGCGAGCAGGTCCGGTGCGGGCAAGTCCGGCGCGAGATCCGGTGCGGGCAAGCGCGGCGCGGACCGTGCCCGCGCGGGCAAGCCCGCGAGGCCAGCGCGGGCGCGGGCGAGCGCGGCCGCAGCCGCGGCGCGGAGACCCGCAGCGCCGCGGCGCGGCCGGCGGCAAACCCAGCAGCAAGCCCGGCGAGCGCCCGCAGGCGACCCCGAGGGGGGCCGCGGCCGCGCCCTCGACCGGCAAGCCGGCGCGCCCGGCGGGCCGTCGGGGCGGAGTCCCCGGCCGCGGCGCGAACGTCCGCGGCGGCAGTGCGGCTCGGCTTGCATCGCGACGCGGACGCGGCTAGAGTCCCGCTCCGCGCCGAGGCCGGCGCGGCGAACTCTGCCATGGCGAAGCTGTCCCAGGTCCTGCGCGATCAGAAGCGCGACAGAATTGATCGACAAGTATGCCGCTCGACGTGACGAGCTGCGTCGCAAGCTCAAGGACCCGGAGCTGCCGCCGGACGAGAAGCAGGCGGTCAGCGCGGCGCTGTGCAAGCTACCGCGGAACTCCTGCGTGACCCGCAAGACCCGTCGCTGCATGCTGACGGGCCGTAGCAAGGCCGTCTACCGCAAGTTCGGGCTGTGCCGCGTGGCGCTGCGCGAGCTGGCCCTGCGCGGCGATCTGCCGGGCGTGACCAAGTCGAGCGGTGAGGAAACGGCCATGAAGAAGGGCGTCCACCCCGACTACCACAAGGTCCCTGTTCGTCGACACCTCCACGGGCGACGGTAAGGTCTCGTTTTCGACCATGTCCGGCGTCGACAAGCGCGACGTCGGCGGCGAGACCCTGCCGGTCGTCCGGCTCGAGGTCTCGGCGTTCAGCCATCCGTTCTGGACGGCCAGTCGCGCGAGATCGATGCCGAGGGTCGCATCGACCGCTTCCGGCGGCGCTACGCAGGCAAGTCCAAGAAGGCATGAGCGCCAGCGTGGGCGCCTCGCGCAAGCGCGGACAGCGCGCGCTGCCTCGAGCAGGCGGCGACGTACGTGCCTGCGATCGAGGCCCGTTCGCGCCCGGACGCGGCCTGCTCGACGACGCGCTGGTGGCGAAGCTCATCGCCGCTGCGCTGTCGCAGAAGACGACTTCGCCGATCTGTTCTTCGAGTACCGCCGCTCGAGCGGCGTGTCGATGGAGGACGGCCACGTCCGCAACGTCTCCGGGCATCGACATGGGCCTGGGCGTGCGGGTGGTGCAGGGCGAGGCCGTCGGCTACGCCTTCGCCGAGTCGCTCGAGCCGGGCGAGATGCTGCGTGCGGCGCAGACCGCCAGCCGCATCGCGAAGGCCGGCGGGCGGCGCAGCCCGTGCACGTGAGCACGCGGTCTTGCCGGCGCGCTACCCCGTCGCGCACGAGGTCGTCGACGTCGCCGGCGCGGACAAGGTCGCGCTGCTGCGCCGCGCCGACGCCGGCCGCGCGCGCGGCGAGCCCGTCGATCGTGCGCGTCGATGCGTCGATCGTGTCGGTGCACAAGGAGATCCTCGTCGTCGACTCCGCCGGCGCCATGGCCTACGACCAACAGCCGATGGTGCGCTTCGGCACCTCGGTCATCGCGCCCACTGGGGGCGAGCGCACCGAGCAAGCAGCTCCGGCAGTGGCGATCGAGCAGGGCCTGTCGTACTTCGACCGCGTCTCGCCGGAGGACATGGCCGCGAGGCCGCCCGCGTCGCGCTGGTGAACCTCGACAGCCGCCCTGCACCGGCGAGCGCGATGCCGGTGGTGCTGGCCGCGGGCGACTCCGGCATCTTGCTGCACGAGGCCGTGGGCCACGGGCTCGAGGCCGACTTCAACCGCAAGCGGACCTCGAACTACACCGATCGCGTCGGCGAGCGCGTGGCGTCGCCGGGCGTGACCGTCATCGACGATCCCAGCCTGCCCGGCAGCCGCGGCGACATCAACGTCGACGACGAGGGCAATGTCGGCGAGGCCATCACGCTGATCGAGGACGGCATCTGCGCGGCTATGCAAGATCGCATCAGCGCGCTACTTCGAGCTGTCGCACTCCGGCAGCGGTCGACGCGAGAGCTTCCGCGACGTGCCGATGCCGCGCATGACCAACACGCTGATGCTCGCAGGCTCCGACGATCCCGAAGACATCGTGCGCTCGGTCAAGCGTGGCATCTTCGCGCGCAAGTTCTCCGGCGGTCAGGTCAACATCTCCAACGGCGACTTCGTCTTCAGCCTGACCGAGGGCTACCTGATCGAGGACGGCAAGCTGACCGCGCCGCTCAAGGGCGTCAACCTCATCGGCAACGGGCCCGAGGCGCTCACGACCGTGAGCATGATCGGCACCGACTTCGCCCTGTCCGACGGCATGTGGACCTGCGGCAAGGACGGTCAGAGCGTGCCGGTGGGCGTGGGCATGCCGACGGTGAAGCTCGACCGTCTCACGGTCGGGGGGACGCAGACGTGAGCGCGGCGAAGCGGACGGCGAAGCCTGTGGCGAAGAAGGCGGCGAAGACGACGGCGGTGAAGGCGAAGGCGGCCGCGAAGACGAAGGCGGTCGCGAAGAAGACGCCTGTCGCGAAGACGAAGGCGGTCGCGAAGAAGACGCCCGTCGCGAAGAGGACGCCCGTCGCGAAGGCGAAGGCCGTCGCGAAGGCGAAGCCCGTCGCGAAGACGACGCCCGTCGCGAAGACGAAGGCCGTCGCGAAGACGACGCCGGTCGCGAAGACGAAGGCCGGCCACGGCGCCGACGACCGTGCGGTGCGCGAGCGCCTGCTGCGGGCCGCCGAGCACGCGATCGCGACCGCGCGTTCCCTGGGCGTGGACGCGGCCGAGGTCAGCGTCGCCGTGGGGCACGAGCTCGAGGTCTCGGTGCGCAAGGGCGCGGTCGAGCTGGTCAAGGAAGCCGGCAGCAGCGGGCTGTCGGTGCGGGTCATCCGCGACGGTTGCGTCGCGACGAGCTCGACCACCGATCTGCAGCCCGACGCGGTGGTGGCGTTCTTGCGGCGCGCGGTGGAGATGGCCACGGTCAGCGAGCCCGATCCGATGGCGGCGCCGCCGGCCAAGCGCGAGCTGGCCAAGACCTGGCCGACGCTCGCGCTGTTCGACCCCGTGACCGACGGCATCGACGCCGATCAGGCGATCGCGCTGGCGACCAAGGCCGAGGCGGTGGCGATGCGCGCCGATCGGCGCATCACGGCGAGCGAGGGCGCATCGTTCGGCCGCAGTAGCGGACACTCGGTGCTCGCGACCACCGGTGGCTTCCTCGGCGAGCGCGCCGGCACGTACCAGTCGCTGGTCGTGCAGGCGGTCGCGGACGATGCCGGCGGCAAGAAGCGCAACGGCGTGTACTGGAGCGGCGGGCGCTTCTTCGCCGAGCTCGAGTCGCCCGAGGCGGTCGGCAAGGAAGCGGCCCGCCGCGCGCTCGAGCAGCTGGGTGCAATCAAGCTCGACACCTGCGTGATGCCGGTGGTGTTCGACAAGGACGCCGCCCGCGGCATCGTGGGGCTCTTGGCCGGCTGCGTGCTGGGCGACTCGATCTACCGCGAGCGCTCGTACCTGGCGCGCAAGCTCGGCGAGCGCGTCGCGAGCAAGCATGTGACGATCGTCGACGATCCGCTGGTGCCGCGCGGCCCCGGATCGCGCGCCTTCGACGGCGAGGGCCGCGGCGTGCAGCGGCTGACGGTGGTCGACAAGGGCAAGCTGCAGACGTTTTTGCTCGACACGTACAGCGCGCGCAAGCTCGGTCGCAAGCCCACCGGCTCGGCCGGCGGCGGCGGCGGGATCCCGCACGCGAGCACGAGCAACTTCTTCCTGCTGCCGGGCAAGCACGCCCCCGCGGCGCTGCTGCAGGGCATCGAGCGCGGCCTGTACGTCGAGCGCATGATGGGCTTCGGCTTCGACCCGACCAACGGCAACTTCAGCCGCGGCGCGGAGGGCTTCCTCATCGAGAACGGCAAGCGAACGGTGCCGGTGGGCGAGATCACGATCTCGCGCAACCTCGACGAGCTGCTCAAGGGCATCGATCGCGTGGCGAACGACCTCGATCACCGGACCGCGACCGCGTCGCCGAGCTTCCCGCGTCGACGCGATGACGATCGCCGGCGCGTGAGCGCAACGCGTCGGCGCGCGATCAGATCGGGCAGCAGCGGTAGTCGACGGGGTCGTCGAGAACTTCCAGGTGAAGCCGGGTCGCAGCACTTTTCGCCCATCGTGTCGCTGCTGTGCGTGCCGGCGCCACTCCGTGGAGCAGGGCTCGGGGCCGTCGGGATGGTCGGCCGCATCGACGCAGAAGGCCGGGTCGCCGCTGGCGTAGGTGCACGTGCACGGGCCGTCGTCGCCACAGCCGGTGATCGCCACGACGTCGCACTGGCCGAAGCGCGCGGGCTCGTAGCGGCGCCGGGCGTCGCCGCAGTCGGCGTCGGTGGTCAGCACGGCCTGGGCAGCCGCGGCGTCGACCCCAGGGCGAGCAGACGCAGTCGCTGCTGCCGGCGCACGCGAACAGCTCGTACCAGGTGTACGCCGGGTTGTCGCAGGCGCCCGCGCTGCTGTCGCTCGCGTCGGCGATGTCGCTGCCGGCGTCTGCGGTGGCCGCGGTGGCGGCGGTGCCCGACGAGGTGTCGTCGAGCTTGTGCGGGCCGGGCGAGGAGGTGCTGCAGTGCAGGCGACGAGCGCGAGCAGGGCGAGCGAATGCCCGAGGCGGGGTCATGGCGGGGCCTCGAAGGTGAGCTCGATGGTGGTCGGGGTCTGCTCGGAGACCCCGGTCGCGCAGACCCCTGCTGCGAGCGTCACCGGCGCGGCATCCGTCGCGTCATCGTCGATTTCGAGCTCGACCGTCAGATCCAGCGGCACCGCGGTGATCAGGGGCTCCAACATGAGGTCGACGCCCGGATGTTCGCCGGCCTCGGCGACGAGGGACTGATCGAAGTCGGGCGCGGTAGCGTGCAGCGTGAAGCCCGGCGGACCCTGCCGGCCAACGAAGATCTCCGCGGCGCTTCGGCCCTCCAGCCCGCGCGGCGCGCCGTCGAGCACGACGTGCAGCGCCACGTCGTAGCTGCCCCCGCGTTCGGTCGGCGGCGTGTACTGGGCATCCCCGCAGACCTCCGTGGGGTGGGTGTAGTCCACGACGTTGCAGCCATTCGGGAGCAAGCTGGCAGCGGCCATGCCAATGCACGCGGCGGGTGAGCGAGCGGATCTCATTGGAAGTCCTTCAAGCTCGGCGAGCCGGGCGGAACGATCGCGCAGCCGAATCTATCGAAGCGCCAGGTCAACCAAAGCTTCCAGTTATCGTTGTTGACGACGCTGGCCGGGAGACTCACATAGTGGCCGAGTTCATGATCGAAGATCTTCTCCCGGATCTCTGGCCGATGATGTTGCGCGCGTGGACGCGAGCCGACGCACCGATGAACGCATATCCTGCGATCAGGATCGACGGCGCCAGGATCAGCTCCTGCGTCGTGCCGATCGCGAGGTAGCTGTGATTGAACTCCGCGTACTCGCAAACCGTGATGATGTCTCCGCCGTCCATGCCGCGCAGAATCCTTCCTGCCGGCACTCGCCGGCACTCGCCGGCACTCGCCCAGGCTGACGGGCGATCGCCCTCGCGTCAAGGCGATTCGTCGCCGGGCGCACGGCCCGATGTCCCATCGCCCACGTGCCGGCACCCGGGCCCGCGTCGTGTCGCGAATGCTCGCACGCGTTGCGCCACCGCCACCACCGCTGCGCGCCGCCGTGCCCGCTGCCGCCTGCGCCGCCGTGCCACCGTCACCGCCGCCGCGCAGCCACGGCGCCGCGACGCTTCGCGCGGCGTGCGTCCACCGCTGCGATCGCGATGAAGGCGACCAGCAGACCGCTCGCGAGTGCGAAGCTGATGTCGGTGCCGATGGCGAGGCCGCGGCCGAGGCGGGCGTCGTCGCGGGCGGTCTCGGGGCACAGCGGCGCATCGTCGGGGCCGACGCAGCGACGCGCCGCGGCGCGGCTGTGCGCGAGCGCGGCGGCGCCGAGCGCCGTGGCAGAGATCGCGAGCGCGCCGCCGGTGCCCAGCAGCGACCACGCCCACGGGCGCACCGGCGTGCGGCGCGACGTCGGGTTGCGATCGCGATCGCGATCGCGATCGCGATCCGAGCGCGGCGGGGGCACGTCGTCGTGCGGCGTGACCGGGGGGCCCTCGGGGTACATCGTGTCGGGGGTGTCGGGCTCCGCAGGCCGGGCCGCGGCCTCGCGCTGCTTCTGCAGGCGCGTCTGCAAGCTCTTCTTGCGCTCGTCGAGCGCGGCGCGCTCGGATGCCGGCGCGAAGGCGCGGTAGCGATCGAGCGCTGCGATCGCGGCCTCGAAGTTGCCCGCGCGATCGTGGGCCAGCGCGGCATTGAAGAGCATGTCGTCGTTGCCCGACAGTTCGTGGGCCGACTCGAACGCCGCTGCGGCCGCGGCGTAGGAGCCCTCGGCGAACAGCGTGCGGCCGTTGTCGTACAGCTCCTCGGCGCGGGCCAGATCCGCGGCGCTGGGCTTGGCAGCCGCTGCGGTCGGCGTCGCGCCCAGCACCAGCGCCAGCGCCGTCGCGATCACGACACCTGTGCGCCCCGCCGCGCCCGTGCGCTGCCGCTGCGCCGCCCGCATCCGCGCACCACGGTATACCGCGCCCGCGCCGTCGGTCTACACTGCCGGGCAGCCACGCCGTGCCGACGCCTGGGCGCATCCGCGAGCCGCTGCGTGTTCGTACCGCGAGCCTCGCCCGCACGCGGTCGCGCGCAGGCCTTGCGAGCCTGGTGTCGGCGTCGCTGGGATGCAGCCTCACGACGATCGATCCCGTCGCCTGCACCGAGCACGACGATTGCCGCACGGCCTTCGGCGTGGGCTCCGTCTGCGGCGACGACGGCTACTGCAGCGAGCTGCGCACGCACCCCCGCTGCAGCCGCAGCTGGCCGCCCGAGCTGGTCGACGCGCCGCAGGATTTCGGCGAGGCGATCGTGGTCGGATCGCTGTTCGGCTTCACCGATCACGAGGACACCCGCCGCGCCGCCGAGCTCGCGATCCGCGAGGTCGGGCTGCAGCAGGGCCTGCAGGGCCGAACCATCGCGATGCTGCACTGCGACACCACCGCGGACGTCGACGGCCTCGACGACATCGAGGGCGCGGCCGCGGCCGCGCGCTTCCTCGCCGAGACCGTCGGCGTGCCCGCGATCGTCGGCCCGCGCGGATCGTCGCGCACCCAGGCGGTGTTCGAGGCCGTGCCGCGAGCACGACGTGCTCGTCATCTCGCCCTCGGCCACCAGCGCCGCGCTGACCGGCATCGACGCGGTCGACCCCAGCTTCGAGCACCCCGGGCTGCTGTGGCGCACGGTCCCGCCCGACACGCTGCAGAGCGCCGTGATCGCGGACGACATGCGCAGCCGCGGCGTGGTCGACGTCGCGGTCGCCTACCAGCGCGGCGCCTACGGCGAGGGCCTCGCGAGCCTGTTCGAGGCCCGCTTCGTCGCGGGCGGCGGCGGCACGGTCGAGCGCCAGCCGTTCGAGTCGGGCCAGTTCGCCGCCATCGTCGCGCACGTCGGCGACCAGCTCGCCAGCGGCGGCATCGACGAGGTGCTGTTCGTGTCCTCGGACATCGCCGACTACGTCGGCTTCCTCGTCGCCGCCACCGCGACCGACGATCTCGCCGCCGCCTACACCACCGCCGGGACCGGCATCTTCCTGGCCGACGCCGCGTACAACGAGATGCTGCTCGCGCAGGGAGCCGCCGGCGCCGCGGCCCTGTTCGCGCAGATCCGCGGCACCCGCCCGGCGCCGGCCGAGGGCACGCTGTTCAACACCTTCGCCGCGGCCTACTCCGCCGCGCAGTACGGCGACGCCGACGCCTCGGGCTTCACGCCCCACGCCTACGACGCCGCGTGGCTGGTGCTCTACGGCCTGGCGCGCGCGCAGTTCGACGAGCCTGCGATCTCGGGCACCGGCATTGCCCGCGGCCTGCGGCGGATCTCGGCCGGTGATCCGGTCGACATCGTCGCGACCAGCTGGCCCGCGGTGGTCGAGCACTTCCGCGGCGGCCAGAGCATCGACGTCACCGGCGCCTCGGGGCCGCTCGACTACGATCCCGACACCGAGGAGACCACCGCGCCGATCCAGCTGTGGGCGATCGAGGCCGACGCGATGGCGCCCTCGGGCTTCGGCTTCGTCGAGCTCGCGCGCATCGATCCGCAGTGATGCGCGCTCGCGCGTGCGATCACGATTCCGATCCCGAACCATCCATGGCGTAGGGATCGACGATGCCGTCGGCCCCGCTGGCGGGCGCGTCGGGCTCGAGCTGGGTGGGCGGCGCGTCGACGCTCGGCGCGGGCGCGACGGTGGGCGTGGGCGCGACCGCGGGCGCGACGGTCGGCAGCGGCTCCCCACGCCGCGCCGCACGCTTGGCCGCGCGCTTGGCCCTGCGCCGATCGGCGCGGCTGCACATGTTGTTCGAGATCACCGCGGTCGCGAGCCCGACCGCGGCCTGGGCGTTCATCGCGGTGCCCATGGTCGCGGGCGCGGCCGCAGGATCGAGGCCCACGGCGGTCGCGGCGGCGCTGCGCGCCGCGTTGCACTGCTGGCGCTGGGCCACGAGCTGGCCCAGGCCTGCGGACAGGCCCTGGGTCAGCATCGATCCACCCGGCACCGCGGCCCCGAGGCTGCCCAGCATGGAGCAGCCGGGCGCCACGAGCACGAGGGCGAACAGGGAGATCAGGGTGGAGCGGCGGTGTTGCATGCCCGCACCCAAGAGCACCTGCCGTGCCAGCGTGCCGGCGTGTGGAACCTGCGCCCTCTGGCGGCCACGGTCGCGCGGCACGACCCGGATCGTCACCGCCGCGCTCCTCGATCGGGTCGTCGCCGTCGTGCGTGCCGCGGCGGTGGGCGTATCGTTGCCGTGGCGGGCCCGTGGCGCATCGCGGTGGTGCTGGTGGCCGCGGGCCTGGCCTGCGCGAGACCGACGCAGCCCGGCGGCACCGCGCGCGCGCTCGCACCGGTCGAGCCGGGCGGCGGCACGGCCGTCGAGGTCACCGCCGCAGGCGCGCACGGGTTGGGCGCGGCCGAGCCGTGCACGCGCGGCTACCCGCATCCGCTCGACGCCGCCGCGATCGCGGCGCTGCCCGCCGCCGCGGTCGTGGCCAGCGACGCGTTCGATCGCGCGAGCGCCCTGGCACGCGGCGCGTGGTCGAGGGCTGGCCGGTGCACTGGCACGCCTGCCCGCCGTGCCCCGAGGGTGCGGCGTGCAAGCCGTGCGCGAGTCGTACGTCGTGCTGGCCGAGAGTCCGGCGGTGGGGATCAAGCAGCCGATCACGGTCGAGCGCGACCTGTGGATCATGATGCGCGAGCCCGCGTCGCTGGTGCGCGGCACCGCGTACCGCGTGGTCGTCGACGTCTGCGACGGGCCCTCGCCGATCGGCGACACGCCCCACCTCGAGTGGCGCGGCGCGGTCGCAGCCTCAAGCGGCTGAGCGTCTCGCCGCCTGCACATCGACCGCGGCCGCCGCCACGAGCACGTGCGCAGCGAGGGACGTCCGCGCGCGATCACTTGCGGGAACGGACGCAGCTCGTCGCCGAGCTTGGCCGGCGCCGGCGTGGCGCGCTGCCGGTGGCCGTGGTCGCGGGCTTGCGCCGGGGCTTGCTCGGGGTCGCGGGGTTGCGGCCGACGCCCGCGGGCGCGGGCGCTGACCGCAGGCGCGACTGCGGCGCCCGCGAGCAGCGTCGCGGCCCTCGCCGCGCAGGCTGCCCAGCCGCGCCGCGAGGCCGTCGCAGGGCAGATCGGGCATCACGCCGGCGGCGGGCGTGCGCGCCGGATCGGGCGCGTGCGCCTGCGCGAGCACGTCGGCGTAGCCGGCCGGAGCGAGTGCGATGGCGTCGAGCGTGGCACCGAACACCGCGCACGGCCGCGGCGCGTCGTCGGCCTGCAGCAGATCGAGCTCGAGCTGACGCTTGGCGTCGATGCGATCGCCGCGGCCGGCAGCACGCAGGCGCGTCAGCAGCTCGTGCCGGTGGACGTAGCCCGGCAGCGCGGCGGGGTCGCGCGCGTGCACGGCCGCATGCCAGGCGTCGAGCTCGGCGGACTCGTAGCCGGTGTCGCCGCGGGCTCGGGTATCGGCGACGTCGGCGGCGGGCTCGGCGGGCGCACCGCCACCCCCGCGCAGCGCGAGCCACAACCTGCCGGCGACCAGCAGCGCGACGGCCCCTGCGACACCGGCGAGCAAGCCCCACGGCGCGCGGGCCGCGGATCGGCGTACAGCTCGCCCGAGTCGTCCTCGCCGCGGCGCGACCGACCGGTGGTGGCCGCTGCGCGCGGCGCTGGTGCTCGCGCGCGCAGCCGTCGTGTCGCCTGCGCGACCGCGGCGCTGCTGCTCGTGTCGTCGGCACCGGCACGCCGACGGGCACCGGCACGCCCGCCTCTGGCTGCGCCGCGGCGTGGGGTAGGGCGCGGGTCACCCGCGCGGCGATGCGCGTGTTCGCCTGCGGCGGCGGGCTCGCGCCCAGGTCGCGCGTCGCATCCGACGGATCCGAGAACGGCGTGCCGTCGCCCGGCTCGACGTCGATCGAACTGGTGACCGGACCCGTGGCCGGCACCGCGCCGACCGTGGTCGCCGACGGCAGCGGCGGCGAGCCGAACAGCTCGCGCACGAACTCGCCCAGCCGCACCGGCGAGGGTCGCAGGCCCAGCGACGCAGCGGCGCCGTCGAGATCCCGCAGCAGCGCGTCGGCGGTGGCGTAGCGCGCGGTCGGGGAGCGCTGCAGGCAGCGCATGATGATCGCGTCGAGCACCGGCGGCACCGCGGGGTTGCGCGACGACGGCGGCGGGATCTCGAGCGCGGTGATGCGGTGCATGATCGCGAGGTCGTTGTCGGCCTTGAACAGCCGCGCCATCGTGACCATCTCGTAGAGCACCACGCCCAAGGACCACAGGTCGGTGCGGCGATCGAGCGGGTCGCCCTTGCACTGCTCGGGCGACATGTACGCGGCCTTGCCCTTGCGCACGCCCACGCGCGTGACGTTGGCCCGCGCGGCGGCCTTGGCGATGCCGAAGTCGACCAGCTTGACCGTGCCGTCGTAGGTCACGATCGCGTTGGCCGGCGAGACGTCGCGGTGCACGATCGACAGCGGCTGGCCGTCGAAGCCGACCTGCTCGTGGGCGTGGTGCAGCCCCGCGGCGACGCCCATCGCGATCGCGATCGCGTGCTCGAGCGGCAGCGCGCGACCGCGGCCCGACAGCTCGCGCAGGATCGCGAGCACGTCCTTGCCGTGCAGGTACGCCATTGCGAAGAAGTAGTCGCCACCGGCCTTGCCGATGTCGAACACCTGCACGATGTTGGGGTGCTCGAGTGTCGCGGCCAGCCGCGCCTCGTGCAGGAACATCTCGACGAACTCGGGATTGTTGGCGTACTGCGGCAGGATCCGCTTGAGCACGACCAGCTTCTGGAAGCCCTCGATGCCCACGCGCCGCGCGAGCAACAGCTCCGCCATCCCGCCCAGCGCGAGCTGCGTCAGCACCTCGTAGGGGCCGATGCGGGTGGTGCCCAGGGTGCCGGTGCCCTCGGGCTGGGTGTACGCCTGCGACAACGCCCCGACAGCCTACTGCCGGCCGCAGCGGCCGCGCAAAGCCCAGGCGCCGTGAGCTACGGCGCGGCGGCGCCCGCGGCCTGGAGCTGCTCGAGCAGGTCGCGGCGCCCGGCCGCGGCCAGGGCCCGCGCCAGCTTGTCCTCGATCGCCGCGTAGCTCGCCGCGAGATCGCCCGCGAACGGCGAGTGGACCTGCGGCGGTGGGCCCAGCAGCCGTGCGCGCGCGGCGAGGTGACGCGCGAGCACCTGCTCGGGGCCCAGG
>JAXLYC010000013.1:0-141169 GCA_046351635.1 Nannocystaceae bacterium
TGGGCACCGCGACCAAGCGTGCGATGGCGTAGTAGCTGCCATACACGTCGGCGGTGAGCAGGTGCGTCAGCGCGATGGTGATCGCGTAGCTCGAGACCAAAAACCACAGCTTCGCCGCGCCGAGCCACATCCCGTCGCGTCCAGGCGCGAGTTTCGGTGGTGCTTGCGTCATCGCGAGGCGCTCGCGAGTGTGCCGCAGCGCGTCGCGCCCGGCCACGTGTGGCGGCGCTGGTGCGCGCGGGCCCGCGAAGGCCCCATCCGCGGCGCAGATGGGCACGGATCGCGTCGCGGCGCGCTCGCACGGGCGAGCACCCTCGCGGCGCACCGACGGCGCGCTGGCTGCCACAGGGTGATCGCGCCGTCATCCCGCCGTGCGCTGCCGTGCGCACGCGCACGACGCGCTGTTTGACGCCCCCGCCTGCGGTCCCTATGGTTCGCGCTGCTTCCCCGCTTGTCTTTTCGGGCCCATAGCTCAGTCGGTCAGAGCGGCCGGCTCATAACCGGCTGGTCCCTGGTTCGATCCCAGGTGGGCCTACCGACACCAGTCGAGCAACCATGAATCCGCAGATCCCTGCGCTCTACGAGCTCCAGCACCGCGACCGTCAGCTGATTTCGCTCGAGCGCAAGCTCGAGGCCATCCCCGCGCGGCTCAAGGAGCTCGACGAGGACCTGGCGCGCCTCGAGGCGATGTTGGCCAACGAACGCAAGAAGTGCGACGACACCCGCGCCTTCGAGCGATCGCAGCGCGCGTTGCTCGACGAGGACGAGGACCTCGTGCGTCAGGGCAAGCAGCGCGCGAACCAGGTGAAGACGGCGCGCGAGCTCGCTGCGACCCAGCGCGAGCTCGAGGCCACGCGCAAGATGATCGCCGCGCGGACCGAGGAGATCGGCAAGCTGCAGCACGGCGTCGCCGAGACCGAGCAACGCATCGAGGCCATGAGCAAGGCGCTCGAAGAGCTGCGCGCCGCCGCCGAGCCCGAGCGCCAGCGCCTCACCGAGATGCGTGCGCGCGTCGAGACCAAGCTGGGCAAGCTCCGCGCGGGTCGGCGCTCGCTGACGAGCAAGCTCGACAACGAGCTGCTCGAGACCTACGAGCGCATCCGCAAGCGCCTGGGCGGCCTCGCCTTCGTCGCGGCGCACCGCGACGCTGCATGGCCTGCAAGATGGCCATCCCGCACCAGATCTACGTGCTGCTGCGCAAGGGCGACGACATCCCCGCGTGCGAGTCGTGCGGTCGACTGCTGTACTGGTCGGGCCACTTCCCCGACGAGACCACCGCCGGCAAGGCCGAGGGCGCGCCCAAGGAGGCCGCGCCCAAGGCGAGGTCCGCCGGTGCGACGCGCCATCCCCAAGGACGAGGAGCCTCGCCGCCCTGGCGCGGCGCCGCGCTCAGCCGGCGGCGCCGTCGTGCCGCGGCGCGACCGGCGGCCGAGGCCCGCGCAACCACGCCAGCACCTGTTCGCCCGCGCGGGCCAGCGCTGCCGGCGGTCACACGCCAGCGGGCCAGCGGCATGCGCAGCCACGGCTGACGGTCCAACGGATCGCGCTCGGGCTCGTCGCTGCCTTGGTCCACCACGTCGAGCTACGAGACGCGCACCGCCGCCGGATCGTTGCAGTGCAGCGCTGCGTTCGTCGACGAAATCACGATGCAGCGATCGACACGAGCCGACGATGTCGTCCAGCTCGCACGCGCGTCGCGTCGCGACCGGTTCAGCGCGGCGCGCTGCGACGCCGAGCGACGGCGATGGGGTCGAGCCGCCCCAGCAGTGACGTCGGCAGACCCAACGCCGCGAGTTCGTCGGCGGTCAGCTGCGCGAGCCGACGCCCGCGCGCGCGCAGGCTCGACACCAGCGCGCCGACCTGGGCGTAGGCCTGGCGAAACGGCACGCCGCTCGCCACGAGACCCTCGCACAGATCGGTCGCGACGGCGTCGCCGTCGACGAGCGCTTGCAGGCACGCGGCCGGCTCGAGCGCGATGTGCCGCAGGCCCAGCGCGATCATCTCGAGGCATCCGCGTGCGCCGTCGACCGCGCCGAAGATCAGCGCCTTGTCGTGCTGCAGATCACGGTGGTAGCCGGTGCCCAAGCCGCCGAGCAGCGACAGCAGCGCGGTGAGCTCGCCCTGTCGCAACGCCGCGTGCCCTCGCACGAGCTCGAACAGGTCGGGGTTGCGCTTGTGCGGCATCATCGACGACCCGCCGGCGATGGCGCCGCCGAGCTTCACCAAGCCGTCGGACGCGAGCTCGACGACATCGGCGGAGAAACGTCCCAGGTGCAGTCCGATGCGCGCGCACGCGAATGCCAGCGACAGCAGGTGATCGCGGTGACCGACCGCGTCGATGGCGTTGCGCGGGCCGTGGGCGAAGCCCAGCGCCGCCGCGGTCTGCTCTGCATCGATGGGCAGGCTCGTGCCGGCGATCGCGCCCGCGCCCAGCGGCGACGCCACGAGCTCGTCGGCGCACAACAGCAGCAACCGTCGGTCGCGCCGCAGTGGCTCGACCAGCGCGCCCTCGATCCACGTGCGCGCGAGCACCGGGATCGCGACCTGGCGGTGGGTGTACGCCGGCATCGGCACCTCGCCGTGCTCGCGGATGAAGCCGGCCGCCGCAGCGAGCACGCCGTCGAGACCGCGCTCGAGCGCGGCGACGGCGTCGCGACACCACAGCGCGAGGTCGACGGCGACCTGATCGTTGCGGCTACGACCGGTGTGCAGCTTCGCCGCGACGCCCCCGAGCTCGCGCGCCAGCAGGGACTCCACCGCCATGTGGACGTCCTCCTCGTCGTGCGGCAGCGCCACCTCGCCGTGGTCGACGCGCGACGGCAACTGCGCCAGCGCCTCGCGCAGCTGCTGCGCCTCCTCGGGCGCGAGCAGCCCCGCGCGCAGCAGCGCGTCGACGTGCGCCATGCTACCGCGGCAATCTTGCGGCAGCAGGCGACGGTCGATCGCGAACGAGCTCGACCACGCGAGCATGTCCGGATCGAGCGCGTCGCCGGTGGCTTGGGTCCGTGCGATGGCCACGCGTCACACGCCCGAGAAGTCGAACAGCTCGCGCAGGCGCATGAGCGCGCCGGTGTCGTTGGTCTTGACCTTGCCGCGGGCGATGTCGATGGGCCCGGGCATCTTGCCGTGGATCACCATCTTCTCGAACAGCTCGGGCGTGGTCTTGAGCACGCAATCGGCGTTCTCGACCGTCTTGCCCTCCTCGACCTTGCACGCCTGTGGCTCGACCACGACCGTGTACTTGTGGTCGCCGATCGAGAAGTAGTAGGTGAGCTTGCGGTCGATCTTGCCGACGCGGTAGCGCGTGGGCATGGCGGCGAACAGCTGCGGAATCGTCATGGGCGTCCTCGGGGCGAACCTATCAGGACCGCGCCGGGGCGCGGCGCGACACCGCGCAGGCCGCTGCCGTGACGGCCGCCACGGGCCCGCCGGGCCGGACCCACGCGCCCGCGGCGGGGCAGGCTCGGCAGCCTGTGCGGGGCACCACGACGCCGATGTCACTGCCCTCGGCGTGCATCGACCTCCAGCTATGCTCGTCGAAGGTCGAGGCACGGACGCCCTGCGGACGCGCCGCGACCTCAGCCCTGGCGACCGCCGCCCGCGGTGGTCGCCCTCGTTCGTCGACCCCACGCGCCCGGCCGGGGCGCCCCAACGCCGGAACTTGTCCATGCAACGCATCATCGGTTCGATTCTTCCCGCCCTCGCACTCTTTGCACCGCTCGCGTGGTCGGGCGCCGCCCAGGCCGGCATCGGTGCCTGCGGCGACATCCACGTGGAGGCGGAGGCCCAGTGCCAGGTCGAAGGCGGCATCGAGTGCGAGGCCCACTGCACGCCGGTCGCGGTGCAGGCCCAGTGCGCCGCCGAGCTCCAGGTCGATTGCGATGGGATGTGCGATCTGACCGCGAACGTCGACTGCAACACCGAGTGCACGGCCAGCTGCATGGGCTCGTGCGAGGTCGATCCCGGTCAGTTCGATTGCCGCGGCGAATGTGTCGCCGACTGTCGCGGTGGCTGCGAAGGTCGCTGCGGCGCCAGCGACAGCGGCAGCGAGTGCTTCGCGTCGTGCGAGGCCAACTGCGAGGGCCACTGCTCGGCGCAATGTGACATCATCGCGCCGTCGGCCGATTGCTCGGGCAAGTGCGAGGCGTCGTGCTCAGGCCGTTGCGAGGCCGAGGCCAACCTCGACTGTCAGATCGACTGTCAGGCCCAGGGCTACGCCGGCTGCAAGGTGGATCTCGAGGGCGGCTGCAAGGCCAACTGCGACGTCGAACAGGGTGCGCTGTTCTGCGACGGCCAGTGGGTCGACCACGGCGGCAACCTCGACGAGTGCGTCGACTCGTTGCGCGCGGTGCTCGACATCACCGTCGAGGGCTACGCCGAGGGCGAGTGCCACGCCGGCGGCTGCAGCGGCTCGGCCGGCGGCTCGATCTCGTGTGCGGTCGATCCGCAGCAGAGCGACTACGGCCGCACCGCCGCGCTGCTGGGTGCCTTCGGCGTGATCGCGGTGGGCTTCGCCGCGCGCCGCCGCCGTCGGTGATCGAGCGCGCCGCGGCCGGGTCCCGCGTCAGGGGGATCCGGCCGCCGGGCTCGCGGTCTTCATGAGCTCGCCGTAGACCCGCGCGGCAGGCGTGCCCGCGGCGATCAGGCGGTCGGCCTCGAGCACCTCGGCGTCGATGACAGTCTTGAACGCGTCGATCGGCTGCGCGCCCGAGAGGAACTTGCCGTTGATGAACCACGACGGGGTCCCGAGCGCGCCCAGCAGCTTGGCCTGCTTCTTGTGCGCCTCGATGCGCGCGGTGGTGCTGGCGGCTGCACGGTCCTCGGCGAATCGCTTCATGTCGAGGCCCAGCTCCTTGGCGTAGGCGTCGAGGTCGGCGTCGGTCAACGCGCGGCTGTTCTCGAACAGCTTGCGGTGCATCTCCCAGTACTTGCCCTGGGCGCCGGCGGCTTCGGCCGCCCGTGCGGCGGCCTCGGCGTTGCTGTGCATGGCCAACGGGTTGTGCTTGGCCACGATGCGCAGCGCGCTGCCGTAGTCGCGCTGCAGATCCACGATGGTCTTGTCTGCGCGGGCGCAGAACGGGCACTGGAAGTCGGTGAACATCACCAGGGTGACCTTGGCGTCTGCCGAGCCATCGGTGAACGCATCGCCGATGTCGACGTCGTAGCGCGTGCCCGCGACCGCGCGGCCGGCCAGCGAGGGGCGCACCGGCGCGGTCGGTTCCGGCGGCTTGGCTTCGACCGCCTTCTGCAGGTTGTCGATGCGCGCCAGCGCGTCGTCGAGCTTGGTCTGCACCGCGTCGTTGGCGGCGGTGGCCTTGGTCAGGCCCTCGCGCAGGGTCGCGACCTCGGTCGCGAGGCGGGCATGGTCGCCCGCCACGGTGTCGACGCGGGCCTGCAGCCCCGCGACGTCCTCCTTGCTCGGAGCGTCACAGGCACACACGGCGAGGGCGAGGAGAATCAGTCGAGGCGTGGTCATAGCGGGTACACGATGAAGTCGTCGTGGATCTCGATCTGCGGCGTATCCATGGCATCGACCGCCGCCTTCAGCTCGAGCAGGTGCGGCCAGCCGAGCTGCAGCACGTGCTCGTCGGGGTGTTCGTCGGCGCCGAACTCGAAGTCGACGCCGGGTGTCTGCGTCATCTCGATGTGCGTGCCCATCACGTGGCAGACACCGGCGGGCGCGACGGCATCGACCAGCCGCGCCAGGCTCGCGCGGTAGGCCGCGAAGTCCTCGATGTAGAGCCGACCGGGGTACAGCGTGTCGCCGGTGAGCAGCAAGCCGCTCTCCGGATCGAAGATCGCGATGTGGCTCTGTTGGTGGCCCGGGATCGGGACGATGTCGAGCACGCGACCGCCGAGATCGAACTGCACGACGTCGTCGGGCCAGCTGTCGATGCCGAAGTACTGCGACAGCCCGGCGACCGACGGCGTCACCACGGTCACGCCCGGCAGGCCCTCGAACTGTGGGTTGCCGGCGACGTGGTCGCCGTGGGCGTGGGAGTTGACCACCACCAGCTCGATGCTCGAGCGACCGTGCGCCGCGAGCCACTCTTCGATGACCGCACCCACGGTCTGGGCCACCGCGATGCCGCCGGCGCCGGTGTCCTCGAGCAACACGCGGTCGTCGCCGAACAGCAGGTACAAAAACGGCCCCTCGAACGAGGTGCACAGCGACTGCCGCAGGATCACCGTGCGGTCGTCATACGCATGGACCATGATCTGGGGTTCACCGCAATCGGTGCCGTCGATCCACTGATCGGGGAACACCCCCGCGCACGGGCGCTCCGCGCCGGTGGTGCTGCTGCCCGCACCCGCGCTGGTGTCGAGCGCACCCGAGCTGCCGGTACTGACCACCGCGGTGGCGCCGTCGCTGCTGCCGGGCACGGTGCCGACCTCCGCGGCGCTGCTGCTGCCCGCGCCACCGGTTCCGGTCGACGCCGGCCCGGTCGAGGCCGTACCGGCGGTCCCCGCCGGCGCCGGGCCGCCGCACGCCGCGACCGCGAAGCCCAACTGCAGCATCCATCGTCGCGCCATGGGTCGCCGGCGACGCTACGACCGAGGAAGTGCCGGCGTCAATCGGCCAGCGCCGCGGTCGGGCCGCCGGGCAGCCACGCGCCGCCATCGGCCACCAGCACCGCGCCGGTCACGTACGACGCGGCGTCGCTGCCCAGCAACAGGCACAGACTCGCGATCTCGTCGATGCGGCCGAAGCGGCGCAAGGATCGATCGCTCCAGGCTCGCGCAGGCCCGCCGGCACCAGTCGGTCGATGCCCTCGGTGCCGGCGATGAGGCCCCGGCGCGATCGCGTTCACGCACCCGCGGGGACCCACTCGACCGCCAGCGTGCGCGTCATCGCGTCGACCGCAGCCTTGGCCGAGGCCGCGTGCACCTGCGGCGGCGTGCCGCCAGGTGCAGCGTGGCGGAGATGTTGACGATGGCACCGCCGTGATCGCGCAGCGCCGCGAGGAACGCCGCACGCGAGACGTTGTAGGTCCCGATCGCGTCGATGTCGAGCACGGTGCGGAAGCCGTTGCTCGACAGGCCGGCAGCGGGCGCGAGGAAGTTGCCCGCGGCGGCGTTGATCACCAGGTCGAGCCGGCCGTGCCACGCGAGCACGTCGGCGAGCGCAGCCTCGACGGCGGCCGCGTCGCGCACGTCGCATGCGCGTGCCCGCGCGCGCGGGCCCAGCTCCGCGACCGCGGCGTCGAGCCGCTCGGGCTTGCGCCCGAGCACGACCACAGCAGCGCCGTGCTCGTGCAGCGCCGCTGCGATGCCCTTGCCGATGCCCGAGCCGCCGCCGGTGACGAGCGCGACCTTGCCCGCGTGCAGATCGGGCCGGAATGCCGAGCGCACGTTCACCTCGGGGCAGCAGCTCCGGCACGATGCCGACGACCTCGCCGAGGTCCTCGTCGACCCCGACCGCGCGCATCGCCGTGTTGAGCACGTTGACCGGGTGCAGGCCGCCGCCGTCGATGTGGTGACCCGCGAGCATGCCGCCGGCTCGCCCCGCGACCGTGACGATCATGTTCTCGGTCGAGTGCGAGCGGGTTCGGATCGCCGGTCGCCGGGTCGAGGCCGTGGCCGCCCTCGTACAGCAGCACCATGGCGGTGTTGTCGAGCACCGAGCCGGCGCCCTCGGGGGTGTCGCGCAGCTTCGCGACCAGGTAGGCGAACTGATCCAGCTGCCACGCGAGGATCTGGCTGACCGCATCGGTCGTGCCGACGGAGTGTCCGACCTCGTGCTGGTCGTAGGGGATGCCCGTGAACGGGAACGCGCTCATGTGCGACTGCGCCATCGTGTACTGCATCGCGACCGAGCGCGAAAGATCGCAGACGAAGGCCATGTGCACGAGATCGGAGAAGCGGCGCGCGCGGGTGTCCTCGTCGCTGTAGCCGGCGTTGGTGTCGAAGCCGTCACCGCCGGTGCCGGCATTGTTCCCGCCGATGGCGGGGTCCGCACCCGGGTCGGCGAACATCATGCACTCGCCGCCGGCGTCGGGCGGGATCGCGGCCAGGCGGTTCTCGAGATCGCGGATCTCGTCGAGGTGGCGCTGCATCCGGATCTTGTCCGCCGCGCTCAGTCGCGGCATCAACCGGTCGATGTCGCCGTGGACCAGGTCGAGCACGCTCTTGCGTCGCGCGAGCTCGCGTTGGGCCGCCAGCGCGTCGGTCGGGTCGGGCGGCACGAAGCCCTGGAACAGCGCCATGAACGCGGCCTGCGGGCTGGTCTGCCCGGGGTTGGGCACGATGCCGCCGGCGCCGTCGGACTTGTACGAGATGACGTCGCGGCCGTAGGCGCGCTGTCGGTCAGGTACCACGACGGCTGCACGTTGTACTGCAACCCGGTCGCGAACTTGTCCCGGCTCCGATCGCGTTGGCGACGACCTGGTCGGCGGTGATGCCCCGGCACGCGCTGCTGTCGTCGAGGTTGCTCCCACGGCCGCACAGCAGCGGCGGCATCGCGCCGAGGTGGAACTTCGATGTTCCAGCTGCCTGGACCCGAGTTGTCGTACGGATCCGCAGGTTGCTGATGATCGAGACCTGCTGGCGCACGTCGCCGTAGTTGCCCAGCGGCATCGTGGCTTGCTTGAGGGTGTGTTCGCGCCGAACTCGTCGGGGCGGTAGCGGTCCTGTTCGGGATCGCCGTGGCCGCCACCATGGCCTGGCCGTGGAGCCGACGAAGAAGTGCTTCGCCATGGCGCCGCCGCCCGCGAGCGCGCGACCGTGGCGGTCGAGCATGATCTCGAGCACCGGCAGCCCCACCACCCAGATCTCGCCCAGGTGCAAGAACGTCCGTCGATGCAGTGACGATGGCCATGGTTCAGCCCTCCTCCTCGCGGCGGTACAAGAACGCCTCGTCGCCGACGAGGTCGAGCACGAGCTCGTCGAAGCGATATCCGCCGTCGGCGAACGCGGTCACCAGATCGTCGACGTAGCGCTGGTCGTCGTCCGCGACCGGGTGGCCCATGGCGAACTGGTAGCTCTGGTAGACGATGCAGGTGTCGAGCAGCCCCTCCTCGGCCAGCAGCGTGGCCAGGCCCGCGGGGCCCTGGAAGCTCTGGCCGTCGATCTCACCAGTGCCCTCGATGACGCACTCGGGCAGGCCGTTGTCGGTCGAACGGAAGCGGCCCTGCTGGTCGTAGTTCTCCAGCCCGAAGCCGACCGGGTCCATGAGCGAGTGACAGGCGCTGCAGCCGTCGATCTGGCTCATGTTGTAGCGATCGATCTTGCACGGGCTGTCGATCTCGGGCGGTGGCTCGTCGATGTTGACGTCCGGTGGTGGTGGCGGGATGACCTGGCAGAACAAGCGCTTGCGGATGATCTTGCCGCGCTGGGTCGGGCTGGTGTCGCCGTACTTGCCCGCGACCGACAGGAACGAGCCGTGGCTGAGTAGCCCGGCGCGCCCCGAGTCGCCGTATTCGACCCAGCCGAACGCGTCGCTGCGCCGGCGCCGGCAGGCCATGGTGCCCGGCGAGGAAGTCGTTCACGAAGAGTACCGGTGGCCGAGAACATCGAGCGCCAGTCGGTCTGGTCCTGCATGATGGTCTTCTCGAGCAGCATGCGCGTCTCGGTGCGCATTGCGGTGGTCAGCTCGGCCGAATGCGGCAGGCGGTAGTAGCCCAGCCACAGCGAGTGGAATCGGTCGATGCGGTCCATCGCGCGCCCGTCCGCGATCATCTCGGCTGCGATCGCGCGCACGTCCTCGGCGGTCGCAGTTCGCCGGCCTCGCGCGGTCGAGCAGCTCGTCGCTGGGCGTGGTGCCCCACAGGAAGTACGACAGCCGCGTCGCGACCTCGAACGACGACAGGCGGAAGACCCCGGGCTCGTCGGTCTGCGTGCCGACCTCGACGCGGTAGACGAACTCGGGATCCTGCAGGAACACGCGCAGGATCACGCCGACGCCGGCGTAGAAGTCGTCCTCGTCGGCGGCGAACTGCAGGCCCAGATCGACGTAGCGCGCGACCTCTTCGTCCGACAGGGGCCGCCGCAGCGCGCGGCGGCCGAAGCGGGCGGTGAACTCGCTCAGGCACGCCTCGTCGGTGGTCGCGGTCGGCTGGCAACCCACGACCATGTCGCGCCGCCCGGTGTCCTCGAGCAGGCGGGAGGTGATCTCGCCGGCGAGCTGCTCGAGCGCCTCGATCAGCGGGCGGTTGGCCTGCTGGTTCGAGATCTGGTTGTCGTAGGGATCGGCGACGTCCTCGGCCAGCAGCGTCGCGCCCGGGCGCGTGTCGTCGCCGAGCAGGTCCGCGATGGTGTTGTCGTATTCGTCGACCGACAGGCGACGCATGCCGATCTGGCCCACGCCGCCGAGCTCGGGCGCCTCCGGGTGTGCCACCGCTGCTGCCGCCGTCGCTGGCGGTGCCGTCGGCAGTGCCGTCGGCGCTGGCGTCACCGCTGGCGCCCGGCGGGCCCTTGTAGCAACCCGCCAGGGTCACGAGCAGTGAGGTCGAGAGGGCAAGGCATTGCGTGTCATCGAGACCCTGACGCCGAGGCGAGCGCGCGCGATGAAAACAGTCAGAGAGCGCGGCGCCCGGCGGAAGCCGATTGCTGCTCGCGAGACGTGGGTGCGAACACGAGCAAGGCATCGCGAGGGCGTGCGTGACACGAGCGGCGTGTTGGTTACACGCCGCGCGTGCAATCGCGACGATTGGCACGTCGATGCGCGCGCGGCAGCGATCGTCGCGTGGCCGCCACGACGTGATCGGCACACGTGCGCGCCGTGGCCCGTGGCCCCCAGCCGCTGCCGCCGCGAGGCCGCGCCGGCGGGCGTCACTCGGGCACGCGCGTTGCAGGCGGCCACGACGTCCGCGACGGTCCCGCCGAGGAAGGTCATGTACTCCGCGGCACAGATGTCGCCGACGGCCCCATGCGGAAACGCGCCGACGAACTCGGCGATGCGCGTCGCGATCTCGGCCCCGGTGACGCCGTCCCACTGGAACGGCGGGCACGCGTTGGGCGGGTCGGTGCCCACCAGCGCGAGCGGGATCACGTTCTGTTCGTAGCCGCCCTGGGTCGCCGCGAGCGCGGCGACCCAATCCGCTGGATCACCTTCGCTGCCCCACTCGGTGATCTCCTCGAAGTCGTCCTCTTCGTCGGTGAGGATCACGAGCACCAGCGGTGCGCCCTCGCGCAAGAAGCCCTCGTTGAAGCCACCGTCACCCACGAGATCGACACCGAGGGCCTCGATCGACATCTGCATCGGTCGCTCGTCGGGGTCGCCCATCGTGCCGACCGCACTCGCGCACGCGAGCTCGGTCGACAGCGTGGGTCCGAAGCTCATCCAATTGGTGCCGCTGGCGTAGGGCGTACACGTCATCGACGGGTTGGCCACGACCATCTGCGGCGCGTCGGTCGTGATCACGCCGATCTGGATCGAGCCGAGGATGCCGGGCAGCTGCTCGTTGAGCTGCGCGATGAACGGGCTCAGCGCCATACCCAGCTTGGCCTGCTCCTCCGCCATCGTGTCGGAGTTGTCGATCACCACCAGGATGTCGAGCCCGGTGCAGGGCTCGGTCGGCACACCGCCCGACGACGACTCGTCGGCGGCGGTGCTGCTGGAGTCGCCGCCCGAGCCACCGGAGCTGCCGCTGCCCTCGCTGGTGCCGGTGCCGGTGCCGGTGGTGCTCCCGCTGCTGGTGTCGCCGGGCGCGGTCGTGCCACCGGTGCCGGTGGTCTGTCCGAAGTCGAAGGTGCCGCCTTCGCCCTCGGCGTGGCACGCGAGCACCACACACAGGCCAGCCAGCACGGTCGGTCGATGGGATCGGACGCGGCTCACGGCGAAGGGCCTCCGTCGTCAGGATACCCGATGCGGTACCCGCGGGATGGGCGCTGACGCGGCGCGCCGGTGGCTAGTCGTTGGGTGCGCCGTACGAGATCCAGGTGCGGATCACGCCGAGCTCTTCCTCGCTCAGCGCGCTGGCACCCAGCGGCATCTGCACGCCCGATGTGCCGTTGCCGACCAGCTTCGTCATCAAGTAGCTGTTGGTCGGGTTGCCCGGCGTCACGCGCGGCACGTCGGGGTTCTGCGTCGACGGCTGCATCAGCTGCTCGTAGGCATTCGCGAGCGTGAGGTCCAGGCCCGCCGCGGGTGCGACCGCGCCGTGGCAACCCTGGGTCGCACAGCGGGTCGCGAGGATGGGCTGCACCGCCTCGGAGAAGGTCGTGCCGCTGCCGGTGGGCGTCTCGCCGAATTCGGCCGCGTACTGGCAGCCGTCGTAGTCGATCGCGGCGTAGGCACTGTCGCCGCCCTCCTCGGCGGCGCCCTCGATCCAGCACGCGATCGCGATGATCTCCGCCGACGACAGCGGCTGGTTCGCCAGCGGCATCGGGCTGCCGGGCACGTTGCCCTGCACGCGCTGCAGCATGTACGACTTCCACGGGTCGCCCGGCAGCAGCATGCGGTAGGGCTCGTCGGCGCCGAAGGTGCCGTTGCGGTTGGGGTCGCCCTGCTGCACGTCGGCCTGCAGCAGCGTCTTGGCGTCGGTCGAGAGCATCTCGAAGCCGTTGATCTGCAGCGCGTTCATGCCCGGGGCGTAGGACGCCGCGGCGTCGATCATGCCGACGGTGAGCATGGCGTTGGCGGTCTGGCGCTCGATCACGATGCTCTCGAACACGCCCGGCATCGCCATCGCGTTGGGGATGGCGTCGCGCAGGTAGATCACGGCGTTGAGCGTGGTGCCCATGCCGTCGTCGTTGAGCACGACGTAGGCGATCTCGGACGAGAACGTGGTGTTGTTGCCGGTGGTGAAGCGCAGCCGGTCGCCGGTGGGCTCGCAACCGTCGAAGAGGTTGAGCGGGTCGGTCTCGGCCAGGTTGCAAGGCACGTCCAACATCGACAGCATCGTGTCGGGCGTGTGCAGGTCGGGATACTCCTTCTCGTTGTGGCACACGCCGCCGTTGGGCGAGCAGGTCCGTGTGATGACCTTGCCGTGCAGATCGAGGTAGGTCGGAAACTCCTTCTTGGCCTCGTCGATGTACTCGGCGGCCGGGTTCGCGCCGGTGTCCGCAGGCTCGCCCGAGTCGCCGCCGCTGCTGCCACCGTCCTCGCCCGAGCTGCCGCCGTCGGCGTCGGTGGCCGAGCCGGCGTCACCAGTGGTGTCGCCACCGTCGGCGCCGAACTGCGAGCGCCCGCCGTCGCCGACCTGACAGCCGACCGCGACCACCAGCGAGACCATCGTTGCGAATGAGCGCGTGCGCATGCCCCCCCCTGCCCTCGCGGTTCAGCCGAACACCACGTCGACCGGCTCGATGCCAGGCCAGAAGCTCTCGGTCTCGATGTCGAGCGCGGCGAACAGCATCGCGTAGAACGCGGTCGTGCCGAACACCGGCTCGCCCGGCAGCAGATCCATGGTCGATGGATCCGTGCGCCCGAAGAGCTTGCCGCCCTTGGTCACCAGGCCACCGGTGACGAAGTAGGCCTGGTAGCGCGAGCCCGGGCCGCCGGTGTGATCCGAACCGCCGCCCGAGTTGTAGCCATTGTCCATCACGTTGTCGCGGCCGAACTCGGTCACGCAGCCGATGATGGTGTGATCCCAGTAGGTGCCGCCCTCGGGGTGGGGCATGAGCTTGAGCGCGTAGTTGACCCCGCACAGCACGCGCGCGAGGTTCTTGGCCGAGTCCGGATACGCGGTCATCTCGCCCGAGTGCGTGTCCCAGCCGCCGACCGAGGCCGCCGCGTTGCCGGCGTCGCCGATGCAGACCGCAGCCGAGCCGTAGCCGAGGAAGCGCAGCGCGAGCGCGGTGTCGCGGCCGAGCTGGCTGGTGCCGAGGATCGCGGCCAGCTGCGCGTTGGTCAGGCCGTTGGCGCTGCCGGTGGGCTCGGCCTCGACCTTGAGCGCGGGGTCGAGGAAGACGTTGCGGAAGGCCTCGACGTTGGCCTTGCCGTTGGCCAGGCGCGAGATGACCTGCTTGTGGCGATTGCTGCGCGAGTTGACCGCGTAGCCGTCGAGGCCGGCCTCGAGCGCGCGCGCCCACGCCGGCTGCCCACCGGCGTCGTCGCCGTTTTGCGCGACGAATTCCGCGTGCGACGGCACCATCACCGGCGTGATCGAGCCGTGCGGGATGCCCAGCGGCGTGGTCGCCTGGCCGGTGCCGATCACCGCCGGCGGGAACACCAGGCCGCCGCCGCCCTGGGTGTAGTTCTTGTGGCCGGAGTAGATGCGGCTGATGATGCCGGGGCCGCCCTCGCCGAAGCCCGAGCCGATCCAGTTGCGTGCGGTCTGGTGATCGCCCACGCCCGAGGACGCGCCCGGGGTGTGATCGACGGTGGCCAGCACCGCGATCTCGTGGCTGATCGCCGTGATCGCCGGCACCGCGGCCATGCCCAACGACACCGTGTCCTGGTACGGCATGTTGTCGAACACCGCGCCCACGCCCCACTCGGTGCCGGGGCTGCCCGACTGCGTGCCGTAGGGGTTCCACATCGCATCGACGTCGCCGTTGAACATCGGCACGGTGCGCGCGCCGCCGTCGAGGTTGAACAGCAGCATGTGGTTGTGGCGCGAGCGGGGGATGTCCATCCCCGCGCGGCTGATCCGCGGGATCCACAGGTGCGGCGCGACCGCGGCGGTCGCGATGCCACCCAGACCCAGCTTCAGGAAGTTCCGGCGATTGGACGAGAGCTTCGGCATGGTGGTGTTCCCGTGGGTCGCGTGGTCGATCTCAGTAGTAGATGAAGTCGGCGGACTTGAGCACGAGCCGGCAGGCCTGCACCGCGAACTCGGTCGGCGTGCACTCGAGGTCGTCGCGGCACAGCGTGATGCCCTCGTCGACGCCGTCGGTCGCTCCGTCCATGACCGGGCGGATGAGCGCGGCCGAGTAGACCTGATCGACCGCCTCCCACAGCGCTTCTTCCGACTTGTCGTTGGGGTCGTCGACCACCGCAAAGGGGTAGATCGGCGCGGTGGCCCCGGCCATGGCGCACAGCTCGGCAGTGAGCGTGGCCTGCGTCAGCGCGGCGATGAGGCCGGTGCGAGACTCGCGGAACTGCGCCACGCGATCGGGGCAGCCACCGAGCAGCTGCGCCTTGTCGCGCAGCTCGTAGTCGGGCGCGCCGTTGGGCATGGTCGCGTAGGTGTGCGGGTGGAACCCCATCGCGCCCGACTGCACCTCGGGGTAGCGGTGATCGCAGGCGACCTTGGGCGCGCCGGCGAGCTTGTACGCGCTGCGCAACCAGTCCTCGGCGTCCATCTGCTTGAGCGGCCCCGACAGGTACGGCGGATCCCAGTCCTCGTCGTCGGGCGTCTCGGTCTCGTCGTAGCGGTTGGTCGACTGGTACAAGATGCTGGTGAGGATCTGGTAGTCGACCGCGCGGACGTTGCCGTCGGTCTGCGTCATCAGATCGACCAGCGCCTGACGCACCAGCGGCAGCGCAGCGCCGGCGTCGTATCCGAGGTAGCGGATGAGCGCGCGGTCGACATACGACTCGTAGAACGCGGCCTGCTGCGCGATGAGCACGCCGGGCTTGCGCAGGGTGCTCCACTGCTGATCGCTGAGCGCACTCTGGTCGAGGATGTTCGGGCCGGGGTCGCTCTGGTCGCCGGGCGCCGGCGGAGCGATGAGCACGGTCTGGTCGCCCCAGAAGTCGCTGTGGCAGTCGGCCTCGTTGGGCGCGACGCAGTTGAGCGTGTCGACGACGACGTTCTTCGCGTTGCTCTGGTAGGGGTCCGCGACCGGACGCTCCTCCCACAGGTGCCACAGCGGCTCGAGCGCGAGGCGCTCGGCCGGCGTGGCCTCGCGACCGAGGAACGCGCGGAAGCTGAACGCGACCAGATCGTTGCCGTCCCAACGGCCGAGGAAGCCCGGGTGCGTCGCCGCGATCTCGGCGAACTGGCCCAGCGTCATGGTGCCCGCGTGGACCTGGCCGGCCATGGCGTCGAGCTCGGCGATGTACGCGTAGTGCGTGACGGCCGAGTTCATCTGGAACAGATCGGCCCACATCCGCTGGCTCGTGCGGATGTACTCGGGCCGCGCCATGAAGTCGTCGACGAGCTCGTCGGCCGTGCGGTACTTGCAGTGCTGCTCGTACTCGACGTCGGTCGGCGACTCGCCCAGCAGGTCGATGTACAGGCGGCGGCAGATCTCCACGCCGTCGGCCGGCGGCGGGTTCACGCCGATGCCCTGGATGTCCGGGCACGCGGCCTGGTCGATGACGTTGTCGAACTCGATGGTCGAGCAGACATCGACGGGATCGCCGGTCGCGTCGCCCGAGTCCGCGCCCTCGGTCGCAGCGGTGTCGCCCGTGCCCGCGGTGGCGCTCGCCTCGGTCCCGCCGGTGCCGGAGTCGGCACCATCGTCGCCGGCGTGACCGCTGTCGTCGCGGTGACAGGCGCAAAGGGCCAGGACGACCCCGATCGAAACTCGGTGTGCGGCGCGCTGCATGATGGACCTTCCTCGCTCGGCGACGGCGTCGTGGAAACGCCGCGCGAGAACCAGGCGGAGGGAGCCTCGGGCCTGCGCCCGCACAAGCTCCGACGTGTGAGACTCCCGATGCCGGGTGGCTTTCCGGGGCCCTGCGCAAAAAGTTGGTCGCGCGGGCGAACTGTTCCGCGACCCCCGAATTCGCTGCGCCACGGCGGGTTTGCGCGCGGACGAGGGAACCGCGGCAGGCCGGTGGCAACCCGCCGCCCCGCATGCCTGCGGCGGCGGCCGAACCGGCCGGGATCGGCCGTGCGCCGCCCCGCGGGGCCGCAACTCGAACAAACCCAGCACCGATGCGCGATCCCAGCTACGCAGATTCGCGCAGCCGCGCCGCGCCGCTGCGGCATCGGTCCCCGTCGGTGGGTACTGTGACGACGAGGCTCCGGACTCGACGATGCCGCTGATGCTCGCCCCCCTGCTGTTCGCGTCGCTGCCCGCCGTGTCCGCGCAGCTGCACGAGCCCGAGCTCGCGCCGAGCTCGACGGTGTGCGGCAACGAAGCGCCGCCGCCGTGGCACGAGCTCTCGCCCGACACCGATCCCACCGCGGCGCCCACGGTCGACTGCGCCGAGAGTGTCGACACCGGCTACTCCCAGGGAGATCCGTTCGACATCACCGTCGTCCACATCGACGGCAAGCCGGTCGAGAAGGACACCGCCAACGCGTTCTACGTCATGGCCGCGGCCGCCGAGGACGACGGCGTCGACATCCATGTGGTCTCGGGCTTCCGCACCATGCAGGAGCAAGAGTACTTCTACATGTGCTACGAGTGCTGCTGCTGCAACAACTGCAACCTCGCAGCGCAGCCGGGCTACAGCAACCATCAGAGCGGGCACGCGCTGGATCTGAACACCAGCGATCCGGGGGTCTACGACTGGCTCGACGCGCACGGCGAGTCGTATGGCTTCAGCCGCACGGTGCCGAGCGAGGACTGGCACTGGGAGTGGTGGGGCGGTGGCCCCGGCGGAGGCGTCTGCGACATCGCGGCGCCGCCGACGGGAGCGGTGGACGCCGCTGCGTGCGAGGGCATCACCGGCTGGGCGCAGGATCCCGACGCGCCCGAGGCAACCGTCGCCGTGGAGATCTGGTTCGATGGCCCCGCCGGCGATGCCGGCGCGCGCAGCATCGTGGTGCAGGCCGATCGCGAACGCGACGATCTGTGCGACGCGCTGGGCTCGTGCAACCACGCCTTCGAGGTGCCGATGCCGCTGTTGCTGCAAGACGGTGCGACGCATCCGGTGTTCGTGTACGCGCACGACGACGCGGCCGGCGACGACGCGGTGCTGTCGGCCGAGGGCGCGCAGCTGCAGTGCGTGCGCCCGCCGCTGCCCAGCGGCGTGCTGCGCGAGGTCTCGCTGTCCGCGTCGGCGGCGTGGGCCTTCGATCCGCTGTGGCAGGCCCTGCGGGTCGAGCCGTTCGAGCTCGACGCGCTGCCGGCCGGCGTGGCGCTGCCGGCCGCGCCGCTGCTGGTGCGCACGCAGGCCGACGAGACGGTGGCTGATCGACGACGGCTGGCGCCGCCGCGTGCCCGATTCCCAGGCGGCGGCGGCGTGGCACCTCGCGACCGCCGACGCCGAGCTCGTCAGCGACGAGATCCTCGCGCAGTGGCGCGAGGGTCCGCCGCTGCGCGCTGCACCGGCGCTGCTGAGCGTCGATGGCAGCACCGTGTTCCTGGTCGACGATGCGCCGCAGTCGAGCCCGGGCGACGGCGGCAGCGGCGAGGGCGGCGGTGACGACGGCACGCCCGGCGACGGTGGCAGCGGCAGCGACGACGGCGGTGCGACCGACGACGACGCGGGCACGCTGCCGGGTGCCCAGGGCGAGGACGCCCCGGGCGCGTGCACCTGCCGCAGCGCCGCCGATCCACGCGTGGCCGCGCTGCCGTGGCTGTTGCTGGCGGCACTGGGCCGCCGTCGCTCACGGCTTGGGCGCGGCCGCCATGCGACGCTGCATCTCCTGCGGTGAGACGTCCTCGACGTGGGTCGCGACCTGCCAGGTCGTGCCCGACGGGTCGCGGAGGACCGCCCAGCGATCGCCCCAGAACATGTCGGTGGGTGGGTTGATGATCTCGGCGCCGGCGGCCTGGGCCTTGGCCACGGTCGCGTCGACGTCGGGCACGAACACGTAGAGGTTGGCGCTGGTGATTGCGGCGGGACCGAACGGCTCGGCGACGAACACCGTCGAGTCGCTGATGGTGACGGCGCCGTGCATGAGGCCCTTGCCGTCGGGGCCGGGCATGACCTGGCTGACCTTGGCATCGAAGACCTGCTCGAGGAAACGCAGCGCCGCCTGACCGTTGCGCACCACGAGCTGCGGGATGAGGTTGCCGAGGCCGCGGGGATTGAGGGAGGACTTGGACATGTCGGTGGTCTAGCGCCAGGGTGCGGCACGGGCCAGGTGGCAGATCCGCCATTTTCGAGGTATGAATCCGCCAATGCGGGATCGAGCGCTGCGCGTCGCTGTGGTGGTGATGGAAGACTGCACACCGATGGTGCCGATCGGCGTGGCCGATCTGTTCCGCAAGCTGCTGATGCTGCCCGAGTACTGCAACGACCCCAAGGCACGCGAGGTCGACGTCCGCTTCGTCGGCGCCCATCGACGCGTGCGCACGGCCGGTGGCGTGCCCGTGGCCTGCGACGTGACCTTCGCCGAGTCGGAGAGCTTCGACCTCGCGGTCATCGGTGCGCTCGATCCCGAGATCGAGCCCCGGTTGCAGCAGAACCGGGCTGCGGTCGCGTGGGCGCGCGAGCGCCACGCCGCCGGCACCGACCTCGCGTCGGCCTGCACCGGCGCGTTCGTGCTCGCCGAGGCCGGCCTGCTCGACCGCCGGCGTGCGACCACACACTGGGCGTTCCAGCCGCTGTTCGCGGCCCGCTACCCGCGGGTGCAGCTCGAGCCCGCCGCCGTGCTGGTCGATCAAGGTCGCATCTGCACCGCAGGCGGCGCCACCTCGTTCATCAACCTCGTGCACTTCCTCATCGAGCGTCGCCTGGGCGTCGAGGTCGCGGCGAGCATGGCCAAGATGTTCCTCATCGACGTCAACAAGGCGCCGCAGTCGGCCTACGCGGTGCTCGCGGGCCGGCGCGACCACGGCGACGAGGCCATCCTGCGGGCGCAGGATCTCATCGAGCGTGCGCCGGGCCAGGACCGCGCGGTGCCGGAGCTCGCGCGTCTGGTCGGCATGAGCGAGCGCAACTTCGTGCGCCGCTTCAAGGAAGCCACCGGCGACTCGCCGCTGGGCTACATCCAGCGCGTGCGGGTCGAAGCGGCGAAGCGCCACCTCGAGCGCAGCACCGCGCCGCTGTCGACCGTCGCGGCAGCGCTGGGCTACGGCGACCCGGTGGCGCTGCGCAAGCTGTTCACCCGCATGACCGGCATGACCCCGGGCGAGTACCACGCGCGCTATGGCCCCCGCAGCGCACCAGGCTTCGTGCGCGCGCGTGGTCGCGGCCGCGACGCGGCCGCGGCGACGCACTGACGCGCCGGCGGTGGTGACACCGGGGTGACGCCGCGGTGTTGCACCCGCCGTGCCCGCGCATTCGCCCCCGACCCGCCGACAGTGGTGCCGTGGCGCCGCCGCCGTGATCGTCGCCGCGCCCATCACGGCCTGCGGCCTGCCCGACGGCACCGGCGTCGCGTACGACAGCTGGTCCGACTATCCCGATCACACGCTGCCGCCGGAGCTCCGCCTGGTCCAAGCTGCGCTGCTGGCGGCCAACCCCCACAACACCCAGCCGTGGCGCTTCGTGGTCACGACCACGGCCATCGAGCTGTGGCGCGACCCCGACCGCAGCCTCGGTGCGATGGACCCGCTGGGGCGCGAGCAGGTCATCGGCCTGGGCTGCGCGCTCGAGAACCTCGCGATCGCGGCGCCGGGGTTCGGTCGCAGCACCACCATCACGCCGTGGCCGGACCAGGCCCAGCCGTTGCTGGCCGCGCGCATCGAGCTGGCCCCGGCCCCCGCGCACGCACACGCGCTGGCCGACACCATCGCGCAGCGGCACACGCAGCGCGGGCGCTACGTCGACGCACCGCTGTCGGACACCGTCGAGCCGTCGCTGCGCGAGCTCATCGCCGACCTCGAGACCGTCGAGCTGGTGCTGCTGCGATCCGCGTCGGCCCGCGCTGCGTTCCGGCGCGGCACCATCGACGCGACCAAGGCGATCGTCGACGATCGCGAGATGAACGAGGCGTCGCACGCGTGGTGGCGCCAGAGCGAGGCCGCGATCGAGCGACACCGCGACGGCCTGACCATCGCGTGCATGGGGTTCGGCGCTGCCAACGAGGCCTTCGGCAAGCTCGGCAGGGGCCCGTCGGCGTCGAAGGCCGGCGCCTACTGGATCCGCAACACCGAAGGCAACCAGACCACGGGCTCGGCCTTCGGCGCGCTCGTGACGGCATCGCTGCAGGATCCGCAGTTGCTGCTCGCGGTCGGACGCGCGTGGCAACGGATCCACCTGTGGCTCGCCACCCACGGCCTCGCGGCCCAACCGCTCAACCAGATGTTCGAGCGACGCGATCGCGAGCTACAGCGCGGGCTCCCAGGTGCGTTCGGCGAACGACTCGCGGCGCTCGCGGGCGAGCATGCGCAGCTGGGCTTCCGCGTCGGCTATGCGTGGGACGAGTTCGGGCCCAGCCCGCGCCGTCCCGTGGACTGGGTGGTGCAGTCGTGATCCCGCTGGTGCTCGCGCTCGCGGCCATACCGACGAGCGCGGCCGCCGACGCCGACGCACCGCGTGGCGAGGCCGTGATCGGGGTGGGCGGCCACCTGGGGTTCCGCCGCACCGCCGTGGTCGTCGACGGCGATCGTCACGGCGAGCTGCGTCCACTCGGTGTCCCGCTCGCGCTCGAGCTCGGCGCGCAGCTGTGGTATCGGCGCGGTGACCACTTCGGCAGCAACGGCTGGCGCGGGGTCTTCACCGCGATGGTAGGGCCGCTGTTGCCCACCGGTGGCTGGTCGCTGTCGCTGCTGCACATGAGCCTGCGCGAGCTCGGCCGTCGCCCGCGCGTGCGCTTCGCCACCGGCGTGGGCGCCCAGCTCGCGGTCGACCTGCCCCACGCCCAGTGGCCGTGGCTCGCAGTCGGCGTGCCGCTCGTGCTCGCGACGCGACGCGTCGACGTGTGGTGGATGCCGGCGGTCTCGCTGCCGCTGCAGGTCGATCGCTTCGACTTCGCCGGTGGTCACGGCCGCCGGGGCGTCGCGCCGATGGTGATGCCGTTGTTCGCGGGCGTCCGTTTCAAGCTCGGGCGCTGAGCTGCCGCGCGGCCCTCACGAACACGCGAGCACCGCGACCGCGCTCAGCCAGGTTGGATGCGCACCGCACCCTGGCTCGGGTGCAGCGCGTCGTTGTACGCGCGATCCTGGCGCTTGCGCGAGCCGTTGCTGTAGCCCCACACGGCCGGCTTGTCGGGCGGACAGGGGAACTTGAAGTCGTAGATCGCGGCGACGTTGCCGCGCTCCAGCCGTTGGCTCGGATCGCTGGGCACGACGACGTCGGGGAACAGCTTGCCGCGCTTGGCCGCGGCGATGGCCTGGGCCAGGGTCGCGAAGCCGCTGTTGCCGCTGTTGAAGAAGCCGACCGCCTCGGCCTCGATCGCAGCCTCGGTTCGAGGCACGCGGGGCGGGACGGCGCCGTCGGGGTTGAGCTTGCCGAACATGTTGCCGGCGCGGTCGAACGCAGGCCCCGAATAGATCGAAGGCGGGCCGTCCTGCAGCGCGAGTGCGCGCTCGATCGCTGCAGCGGCGCACTGGTGCTTCTGCCGACCGAGCTCCGCGCAGCTCTGCTGGCCGACCGGTTGGCCGACCTCGGCCTCGCAGTCCCTCGCGATGCCCCGCAGCGCCGCTTCGACGTCCGCGAGCCCGCCGGCGTCGGCCAACGCGACCGCACTGGCCTCGCCCTCGAGCGTGACCAGCGTCATCTGCGACGCGGTCTTGTCCTGGGGTGCCTTCACCCAGCAGCGCTTGGTGCCCGCGCTCGCGGTGCTCTCGAGGTGATCGACCGCGAGGCCCTGGCCGTAGCTGTCCGCGAACGCGGCGCAGGCGGCGTTGGCATCGCCGAAGCGCGTGCCGTCTCCGCCGTTGAAGCTCCAGCCCGCGCCCGCGGGCGCGGCCGCGGTGTAGACCTGCTGCACGAGCGTGGGCGCCGGGGTCTGCTCCATGGCGGGTACCGAGCAGGCACCAGCAACGAGCGCCACGAGCAGCGGGAGCATGCGGGGTTTCATGCCTCGACCGAGGCGTGAGCCGATGCGATGTGACGGCATCATCCTCGACGTCGCAACGCGGGCCACGCCGCGCCGCGGGCGATCCGAAGGACACGCCGCGCGCGGCCTGCTACGTTGCACGCGTGCGGTCCTTCGCGCTCGTCGCCCTGTGGTTCGCGTGGTCGTCCTCGATCGGATGCAACCCGGCGCCGGCGACCGCCGCGCCCGCGCCCGCAGCCGCGCCGACGAGCACGCCACCCGAGCCGGCGACCGCGCCCGCCCCGATCCCCGAGTCGCCGCCCGCGGCCGAGCCGTCGAGCGCCGCCGCGCCCGCGAAGGTGGTGCTGCCGGCCGCGTGGCAACGGTGCGACGCCGACCGCGAGTGCACCTTCGTCGCGCTGGGATGCTGCGACACCACGCCGGTGCTGCGCACCCGCGCGAAGGCAGCGAACGAGCGGCTGCAGGCCTCGGGTCGACCCGAGTGTCCGGTCAAGACCGCATGCGGGCCCGGGGCCGACGGCACCTGGATCGGCACGCCGGGCAAGTGCATCGACCGACGCTGCGGCTGTGACCCCGCGGCGCCGCTGGTCGACAACTGCCGCGGCGGCTGAGCCGCGACGGCTCAGGCCAGCACGGCGGCCAGCGGCGTGGTCGAGTGGCCGTTGCCCGAGCCGACCTCGGTGGCCTCGGGCACGACGCACTGCAGCATCGCCAGCAGGATGTCCGAGGTGTTCTCGCCGCTGGGTGAGCGATAGTGGATGCCGGGGTGCACCAAGGTGCCGCCGCCGCCGCCCGCGAGCACGATGGGCATGTCGCTGGTGGAGTGGGTCAGGCCCGACGACGCGTCGCTCGACGCAAACAGCACGCTGTTGTCGAGGATGGTCCCGGCGCCCTCGGTGGCGCCGTGCAGCTGCTCGAGCAGGTACGCCAGCTGCTGCATGGTGAAGATCGTGGCCGCGTCGACCATGTCGTTCTGACCGGCGTCGTGGGTCAGATCGTGGTGGCCCATCGTCGCGCCGACGGTGTTGAACACCGTGTAGCCGACCGAGCCGGTGAACTGCACGCTGACCACGCGCGTGACGTCGCACTGGAACGCCATCACCACGAGATCGGACATCGCGGCGTTGACCGCCTGCAGCTGTTCCTGGCCCTCGATGTCGTCGTTGTTCTGCTGCGTCATCGGCGGGATCTCGCACAGCGGTGCGAGCGCGTCGATCTGCGAGCGGATCTGCTCGACGCTGGCGAGGTGCGCGTCGAGCCGCACGCGATCGGCGGCGCCGACCCGCTGCTTGAGCCGCTCGACGTCGGCCTTGACCGTGTCGAGGCTGGCAATGCGGTGGGGCTTGGACGGATCGTCGGGCACCGTGAACGACCCGAACAGCTTGGTCCAGGCCTCGCGCGGATCGAAGATCTGCGGCAGCGGCTCGTCGGGCCCCTTGTGCGACAGATACTGCAGCGTCGGGCCCTCGCTGCCGATGATGCGCTTGGACACCGCCAGCTGCAGCGACGGCAGGTAGGTCTGCGAGCCGATGCTGGCGGCCGCGACCTGATCGATGGTCGGCCCGCCGAACTTCGACGCGTAGTTGGCGTTGCCCGCGGGCAGCTCGATGAACGGGTGTCCGGCGAACATGGCACAGCCGTCGTGGTGCCCGCGGCGGCCCGGCACCGCCGCGCCGACCGAGAACCCCGAGAGGATCGAGACGTAGTCGCGGACGTTGGCGAACGGCTGCAGCTGCGGCGTCAGCTCGTAGGCCGGGCCCTGGCTCGCCGGTGTCCAGCGCAGGCCGCTGTTGCCGTCGTTGGGATTGTTGAGTGCGACGCCGTTGCCCCAAAACCACGTCAGCAGCCGCCGGGGCAGGCTGCCGCCGGCCGCGAGCGCCTCGCCGTGGTCGTCGAGCATGGCGTCGAGCAACGGCAGCGCGAGCGCGACCGTGGCACCGCCGGCGGCGCCGCGCAGCATGGTGCGGCGGCTCAATGCGAAGCGTGAACGTGGGCTCTTGATGATCATGACGTTGCGCCTCCGCCCGGCAGTCTCAGGTTGCGTCTCCGACCATTCGGAACGCGGGGCTCGCGGCCAGCTCGACCATGAGCGTCTTCATGCGATAGCCGTCGTCGGCGAACGCCGCGGCGATCTCGTCGAGCTCGCCCTGCTCGCCGTCGACCTCGATGTGGCCGGTCGCGTGGCGGAAGACGTTGCGCATCAGGCACGGCGCGCTGTCGTCGTGCTCGCGCAGCGCGGTGCCCAGGGTCTTGGCGCCCGCGAACGCGACGCCGTCGAGGTCGGCGCTGGCGTCGATGGTCGCGCCGTTCTCGGTGGTGCGGAACAGCCCGATGCCGTCGTAGTTCTCCAGGCCCAGGCCGATCGGATCCATCATCTTGTGGCAGCCCGCGCAGCTGGGCTCGGACATGTGCGCCTCGAGCCGCTCGCGCATGGTCTGCCACTTTGCGCCCTCGGGCAGCTGCGCATCGACGTTGTTCGGCGGCGCCGGGATCGCCTGACACAGCAGCTGCTGCCGCACGAACTTGCCGCGGTAGGTCGGCGAGGTCGAGGTCACGTGGCCCAGCAGCGAGAGCATGCCCGCGTGGCCGAGCAGGCCGCCGCGCAGCTGCTCCGCCGGCAACGTGACGCGGGTGAAGGTCTCGCCGTACTGCGCCGGATCGGGCAGGCCGTAGTGCGCGGCGAGCTCGGCGTCGACGTAGGTGAAGTCGGCGTCGAACAGCTCGCGCACGTCGCTGTCGCGCTCCCACACGATCTCGCCGAGCACCGCCAGCGTCTCCTTGGCCATCGCCGCGGCCAGGCTCGGCGTGAACGTCGGGTACACCGTGGGGTCCTTGGGCACCGTCGGCAGCTCGCGCAGGCGGTAGACCTCGGAGGCGAAGTCGGCCAGCGACTCGCGCGCCTCGGTGGTCTCGAGCATCGCCAGCGCCGCCTCGCGCACGCCGGCGGCATCGTCGAGGCCGCCGGCGTCCGCCAGATCGAGCAGCGCCGCGTCGGGGGTGGTGTCGCGCAGGAAGTACGACAGCCGCGTGGCCAGCTCGAGCCCGGTGAGGCGACGGATGCCGGGCGTGTCGCCGGGCTCGCCGATCTCGACCATGTACAAGAAGTTGGGCGACTGCAGCATCGTCGCGACGACGGTGCGCTTGCCGTACTCGAAGTCGTCGAAGTCGCTCGCGGCCGCGGTCGCGACCGCGGCGTAGTCGTCGAGCTCCTCGGCGGTGACGTCGCGGCGGAACGCCAGGCGGCCGAAGCCGGCGATGAACTCGCGCATGCACGCGTCGTCCGCCGGGCCGCTGGGCACGCAGTCGTGGTGGGCGGCGAGCAGCGTCGGGTCGGCCGCGTCCGCGACCGCGCGGGCCGACTGCTCGTAGGCCTCGACCTTGGCGTCGGTCAGGGCCAGCTGCGCGGCCGCGACCGAGTCGAAGCCGTTGATGGCCGCGTCGACCGGCGGCGTCGCGGCGGTCTCGGCCGCGGCACCGAGCAGATCGCGGACGGTGTGCCGGTACTGCCGCGCGAGCAACAGCCGCAGTCGCACCTCGGGTGGCTCGAAGTCGGCACCGACGCCGTCGTCGCCACCGTCCTGCCCGCCCGCGGTCGAGCTGCCGTCGTCGAGGCCGCTGCCGCCGCTGAGGCCCTCGCCGCTGGCGCGCCCGTCGAGACCGGTGTAGCAGCCGACCAGCTGCGAGACCGCGATCGCTGCGATCGCCGACACGAGTGCTCCCCGTCGGTGCTGCACGCTGCTCACCCCCGGCCGACAATGTCGCACGAGCCGTGCCCGCGGATTGCGTAGAGCGTCGATGAAAGATGGGGGGTCGACCGCACAGCCACGGCGCGAACGCCCGCGTCCGAGCCTCGCGAAGCTGACGCTCACTCGGCCAGCGTGATCGGTTGGGGATCGCGCTGGGCCATCCACGCGCGCACGCGCGCGTCGTCGAGCGAACCGTCGCCGCGCCGCAGCACCGCGTCACCGCTGCGATCGGGCGCGTGCGCACGCGCGGCGGCGAGGGCCCACGCGCGCTCGCCTGCGCCGGGCAACACGCCATCGGGCAGCCGCGGCGCATCGGGCAACAGCTGCACCAAGGATCGCCACGCGACCGCGCGCACCGCCGGATAGGGATCCAGCAAGGCCTCGGCCAACAGCGCGGCCTGCCAGCGCTCGCCGCCGGCGACACGCGCAGGCGCCCAGCCCAGGTGCCACGCCCACAACGCGCGCACGCCGGCCTCGCCCGCGAGCAGGCCCGCGACCGCGTCCGCCGGGCCGGTGGCGGCCTGCGGATCCGCGCCGGGCTCTCCGCGCCAGCGCAGCAACCACCGCTGGGCCCACGCCGCCGGCCGATCGATGTGGCACAGCGTGCACGCGAGCGGTCGACCGCTCGCGGTCGCGGGTTCGGGATCCGGCGTGTCGATCTCGTGGCTGCGGATTGCGCCGAGCAGGCCCCACGCGGTGTGAGGCATGTGGCAGTTCATGCAGCGCGCACCCTCGCTGTCCGCGGCATGGTGGCTGTGGCCCGGCTGCGTCAGCGCGGGATCGTCGTGGCATTGCGTGCACGCCTGGTCGCCGCGCGCCTGCGGGCGCAGCTGATCGTCGCGCGAGCCGTGGTGCAGGCTGTGGCACGACAGGCACGAGATCGTGCGCGCGGGCTCGGCCGGCGCCGCGCAGCGCGAGGCCTGCAGCGCGTTGGTCTCGCGGCCCGTCACCCGGACCATGCCGTCGGGCCAGAACCGCTGCGCGAGGAACTCGGGATCGTCGAGCAGCACGCGCGCGAGCGCGGCCGAGGGCGCGCCGCTGCGCGCGGGGTGCTGCACAAGCTCGGTCCAACCCGCGAGCGCATCCGGTGGCGCGTGGTCGGGCCCGTGCGCGAGCCAGCCGACCTCGTCGCGATCGAGCGAGATCGAGTGGCACTGCGCACAGATCTCGGTCGCGGCCTGCGGCGACAGACTCGCGGGCTGCACGATGTCGTCCGGCACGCCGCGCGCGAGCCACCGCCGCACCGGATCGCGGTGGTGCTCGGCGTGGGCCCGCGCGGGTCCGTGGCAGGCCTCGCACGCGATGCCGAGCTCGACCACGCGGGTGTCGACGCGACCGGTGGCCTCGTGCCAACCCGGCGAGCCCGCGACCGCGTGGCAGCGGATGCAGATGCGATTCCAGGTGTAGATCGGGTCGAGTCCCGGCGGCTGCACGAGCGTCGCGACGTTGGGCACGAACCGCGCCTCGTCGACCAGCCACGCGTACTCGAACGCCTGCAGCGTGTCGGTGCCGGGATCGTGCAGCCAGAACAGCTGCAGGTGGTGGGATCCGGTCAGCATCGCGACCGCCTGCCGCGTTCGCCCGTGCGCGCCCTCGCGCACGACCACCGGCGCGGCGCCGTCGAAGCCCAGCGCGATGCCGCCGGGCAACGTCGTGTCCGACCACGGCGGCAGCACCGTCGCGCGCGAGGCCGGCTGCGTCATCGTCCGGTGGTAGCTGCCGTGCCAGCTGCGCCAGGCCGCTGGATGGCAACCGCGACAGCCGTCGCTGCCGAGGTAGCGATCACCGCCGCGGTGCCCCGGCACCAGCGCGGCGCGGGCCCGCAGCCACGCGCGCGTCGCCGCCACGCGTTCGAGCCGCGTCGCGGCCGCAGCCGCGGCCACGAGCGAGAGCACGCAGAGCACGAGCGCACGGAGCATCGCCGATCGCGAGCCTAACAGGCCGCGGTGGAACCCGTGGCGGCGGCACGGCGTCGCGGGGTTTCACCACGGCCTGCCCGCGCGCCTCGGCGCCGCGACGGCGCGCCTGGTCAGCGCCGCGGCGCTCTGCGACCATCGCCGCCGATGCGCGCGCGCTGCTTCCGTGCTGCTGTCTCGCTGCTGGGCCTGCTCGCGTGCAACGCCGCGCGCGGCACCGCCGGCGACGGCCAGGCCACCGCCCACGGCCACGGCGACCACGACTACCGCGTGTGTGCCGACGCGGGCGCCCCGCGGCCGCCCGCGGGTCGCTTCCACCACGATCGCAGTGCACTCGTCGCCGCGGCCGCCCACCCGCTGCACCCGGTGCAGGATCACTTTGGTGAGCCCGGCGCCACGATCGCGATCGAGGCCAAGTTCACCTACGGCCGCGCCGGCAAGGACCTCGAGGACGAGCCGGTGCAGCTGTGGCTCGACGACTGCTCGGGCACGCCCAAGGCGCTCGCGCGCGCGACCACCGACAGCGACGGTCGAGCCCGCTTCGCGATCACGGCGCCGCCGGTGCCCGGCGAGTACGCGGTGTGGGTCAGCGTCGACGGCGACGGCTCGACCGGCGGCGCGCGGCTGTTCGTGTGGCCGCGCGGCACCCAGGTCGTGGTCTCGGACATCGACGGCACGCTCACGACCGCCGACGACGAGGTCTCGATCGACGTGCTCGACGAGATGTTCGAGGATCTGCGCGAGGGCGACTACGTCGCAGCGGCCTACGCCCAGGGCCCCGAGCTGACGCAGATGTGGCGCGCGAAGGGCTTTCGCCTGGTGTACCTGACCGGGCGCCCGTACTGGTTGCTGGATCACACCCGCGCGTGGCTGCGCGACGGCGGCTACGCGCCGGGGCTGGTCCACACCACCGATCGACACCGCGACGTGCTGCCGACCGAGACCGGTGTGGGCGCGTTCAAGGCCGCCTTCCTGCAGCGGCTGCGCGAGGCCGGCTACGACATCGTCGCGGCCTACGGCAACGCGACCACCGACGTGTCCGCCTACGCCCAGGCCGCGATCCCCACGGCGCAGACCTTCATCATCGGGCCCCACGCCGGCGCCGGCGGCACGGTCGCGATCCAGGCCGACTGGCGCGGGGCGTTGCCGTTCGTCCGCGATCACGCGGCCGCGGTGCCGCCGTCGCGGTGAGCTTCGAGGGAGCAAGCTCCGCTTCATCCTCGCCGCGCCGGCGGAGCCGTCGCGGCTCCCCTCCTTCCGGTCGCTGTCGCGCCGAGCTTCGAGGCCGCCCACGGCATCACGCCGGCGGCAGCACCATGCCGAGCACCACGTCGATCGCGGCGTCGCCCCCGGCCACGACGGTGTGGCTGCAGCTCGCGCCGCCGTCGCTGGGATCGGGATCGAACACGAGGTCGCCGGGATCGGGCGCGGGCGCGAGCGCGTCGGCGTCGCCGTCGTCGTCGAGGAACACGCGCACGTCGTACTCACCCTCGGGCAGGTTCGCGACCATGAACGCGACCTCGGCGCTGGGATCGGCGACATCGGCAGCGGGCACCACCGCGAAGCCGGCGAGCGCCGCCGCCGGGTCGCAGCCGGGGAACACGCCGACGTAGAGCGTGCCGACGCCGTCGTTGCCCTCGGCGACCACGGCCGCGGCGTCGCGGTGGACCTGGCCGGTGATCGTGTGCACCGAGCTGCCGCCGCTGCTCGAGCCACCGCTGTCGCCGGCCTCGCCGCCGCTGCTGCTGCTGCCACCGCCGTCGACGCCGGAGCTGGATCCCGGCCCGCCGTCGCCCGACGACTCGGCGTGGGTGGTCGCGCCGCTGTCGGCCGCGGTGGGGTCGCCGCCGTCGTCGTCGCCGTCGGCCTCGCCGCAGCCGGACGCGAGGGTGGCCGTCAGCAGCGACGCGATCAGCACCAGGGATGTCGTTGGGTTCATGCAGCAGGGGTACGGCGACGGCGACGTGGGGTCCAACACGTTCGGTGCAGAGTCGCCATCGATCCGGTGCATGGCCGACGCCCGGTGGTTGCGGATCCCACCCGCTCGCGCCGCCGCTTTCTTGGGCCCGCGCGTCGCGCTTGGGCATCGTGCAGCCGAGGCCGCCATGCTCGATCGCCCCGAACTCGCGCTCGCCCTGCTCCGCCTCGAGGAGCAGCTGTTCGCATCCAGCCGCGCCGAGCTGCCGCGGCGCGCGGCCCGCCACGCGCTGCACCCATCGCGATGCCGGCACCAGCACGGCGCACCGCCGTGCCGCGGGCGCCGCTCTCGGGCACGCGCGCTCCAGGGCAGCGCGGCGAGCTCGGCCTCGGCGCGCGCGCGGTGGTCCGCGTTCGCGGTCGGCTGATCGCGGATGGCCTGCAGCGCCGCGCGGGCCCCGTCGACGCGGCCCAGCGCGCGCAGACACCCCGCCAAGCTCAGCCGCGCATCGGTCGTGCTGGTGGCGGCGGCGCCGATGCCCGCGTCGTCGTCGTAGCGCGCGATCGCAGCCTGCAGCAGCGGCACCGCGTCGTCGCAGCGGCCGAGCGCGATCGCGGCGTCGGCCTCGTTGTGCCGCGCGGCTGCGAGGTTCGAGGGCGAGGCCTCGGGGTCGGCCTCGAGCCACACGCGCGCGTCGTGGGCGAGGCTCGACGCGCGCGCGGGCTCGCCCAGCCGTAGCAGCGCGGCCGCCCGCGCCACGTCGAGCAGCACCGCGGCGCGCGGTTGCTCGGCAACCAGCGGCGCGGCCTCGGTGTACAGCGCAAGGGCGGCCGCGGGCGCGTCGGCGAGCGCGAGCAGCTGCCCGGCCTCGAGCAGGTACGGCACCAACAGTTGCGGCGCGTCGGCGTAGGCCACTCGCGCCCACGCCAGCGCGCGCATCGACGAGGTCGCGGCGCCGTCGCGGCCCAGTCGCTGCAGCGCGTCGCCGTGGGCCGCCCACAGCCGCGCGAGCAGCACGGCATCGGGCACGCTGTCGCCCTCGCTCGCCGCGATCGCGGCCTCGAACTCCGCCAGCGCCGCGTCGATCTCACCCAGGCCCACGCGCGCCTGGCTGAGACGGAACCGCACCATCCGGGCGTCGCGCGAGTCGGGCCCGGTGCGCGCCTCGACGATGGCCTGCGCCTGCCGCCACGCGGCCATCGCCGCGACCGCGTCGCCGCGCAGGGACTCGGCCGAGGCCAGGCCGATGGCAGTCGAGACCGCGAGCTGATCGCAGCCGGCCACGCGGCACTGCTCGACCGCCTCGCGCATGCCAACGGCAGCCTCGCCGTAGGCCCCGCGCACGAACGCCGCGGTCGCGATCGCCGAGGCCCGCAGCGCCTTGCGCTCGGGGTCCAGCGGCGCGCGCCCGAGCAACGCGTCGGCGTGGGCGAGCCAGCGGCGCATGCCCTCGTCGTCGGCCATCTCCGCGGCCTTGCTGGCGGACATCAACGCGCAGCGCACCGCCTGATCGTCGTCGTCGACCTGCACCGCGGTGAGGTAGCAGGCCTCGTACAGCCGCGCAGCGTCGGCCCAGGCCGAGACGTTGTCGTAGGTCAGGCCGAGTTCGTGCTGCGTCCACGCCAGCGCCTCCGACGGCGGCACGCGCTCGAGCGCGACGGTGGCCTCGCGCAGCTCGCTCAGGGCCTCGTCGGGGCGGAACGCCCGACGCGCGACCGCGTGCTGCATGCGCGCGAGCGCGGCATCGACCTGCGGTCGCAGCTCCGGCGGCACGGTCGTCGGCCGCGCGAGCTCGACACACAGCGACGGATCCTGCAGCTGCGTGGTCATGGTCGTCACGGCCCCGGCCGTGAGCGTGGGTTCGTCGGCCAACCCCTGCACGACCGCGGCAAAGCCATGGCGCGCGCGAGCGGGCAGTCCCAGCGCGCAGTCTGGGCCTGAGGATCGCTCTCGCACACCGACGCCAGCGCGCGCTCGAACTGCTGCGGCCAGGTCTGCAGCCGCAGGACCTGCGACTGCGACGGCCCTGCGACGGCGTTGCGCACGGTCGCGAGCGCCTGCGGCAACGAAGCGCCGGCGTCGTGCACCGCCGCGGACAACGGCGCGCCGCAGCGCTCCGCGACCGACGACGCCGAAGCCCACCGCCGCGATCGCGAGCCCGCCGAGCCACAGCAACCCTCGCGCGCGCCGGCGCGCCATCGCGACCAACGCATCGACCAGCGCGTCCATCGACGGCCATCGCTGCGTCGGCGACAGCGACAGGCCGCGACGCACGACGGCCTCGAGCGCCGGCGACGGCGACGGACGCCCGCGCGCGGGCGCGAGCTGCAGTGGACCGCGCAGCTTGGCCTCGAGCAACGCGTGGACGTTGCCCGCGAACGGCCGCACACCCCACAGCGCCTCGAACAACGCGACACACAGCGCGTACTGATCCGCGCTCGCGTCGACCGCCGCGCCCAGGTGCTGCTCCGGCGCCATGTACAGGGGCGTGCCCATCACCACGCCGCTGCCGGTCTCGTCGCCGCGCGTCACCTCGGGCGCAGGTGATCGCCCGAGGGTCGTCGCGCCGACCTCGGCCGGGGCCGCGGCCCGACGCGCCAGACCGAAGTCGCCCACGCGCACGCGACCGTCGTGCCCGACGAAGATGTTCGCCGGCTTCACGTCGCGATGGACCAGCCCTGCGCCGTGGGCCGCCGCGAGGCCGCGCCCGGCCTGCGCGAACACCCGCACGATCTCGGCGGTGTCGCGACGGCGACCCAGCCACGCCGACAGCGGCACGCCGTCGACCAGCTCCATCACGATGAACAGACCGCGACGCCCGTGGGGTGCGGGGTAGTGGCCCAGGTCGAACACCGCGACGACGTTGGGATGGGCCAGTCGCGCGAGCGCCCGGGCCTCGCGCGCCAGCTGCGTCAGGTGCATCGCGTCGTCGCTGCGCGAGGGTGAACCAACTTGACCGCGACCTCGCGCCCGAGCTGCTCGTCGCGCGCGACCCAGACCTCGCCCATGCCGCCGCGACCGAGCACGCGCTCGAGCCGGTAGCGTGCGATGCCCGGCGGCGGCGCGCTGTCGAACAAGCCGCCGCGCACCATCGCGGCGAAGCGCGCGGCGGCTTCGTCCGCGCCCCGCAGCGCCGAGGCGAACGCGCCCGCGAGCGTGTCGCCCTGCCCCACCGACGCAGCCCGGCCCCCGGCCGGAGCTCGGTCGTCGCGCTGGTCCGCGGCTCAGGCGGCGCGCTCACGTCATCGCGCGCAGGAACGACTGCAGCGTCGTGCGCTGCAGCGTGGGGTTGTTGCGTCGCACCTCGCCCAGGGTCGCCTTGTCGCCGCCGTAGGCGTGACCCGGCAACAGCCACATCTGCGGCGGCAGCGTCGCGAGTCGCTCGTGCAGCGTGCGGAACATCTGCTCGGCGTCGCCGCCGGGCAGATCGACGCGGCCGCAGCCCTGCAGGAACAGCGTGTCACCTGCGAGCAGCCCCTCCTCTTCGCCGTGGCTCAGGCCCGCGACGCGGAAGCACATCGAGCCCGGCGTGTGCCCGGGCGTGTGCAGCAGCTCGATCTCGATGCCGCCGACCGACACACGATCGCCACTGTCGTGCTCGACCAGGTCCGACTTCGACAGGCCCGTCACCGCGCGCACGCCCTCGGCCTCGAGCCGGTGCACGTGCGCGTGACAGTGACAGCGGCCGGTGAGCTCGGCGAGGCCCTCGATGTCGAAGCCGAACATCGAGCCACCGACGTGATCGGGGTGGTAGTGCGTGACCAGGGCCCCGGTGATGCGCATGCCGTCGTGCTCGGCGCACGCGACGATGCCGGCGACGTCCCACGCGGGGTCGACGACCACGCACTCGCCGGCCTCGCGATCGCCCACGAGGTACGCGAAGTTCTGCATGCCCGTGGCCATCGCGTCGCCGCGGCCGAAGTCGCGGCCCGAGAGCAGTTGCCGGAGGTAGAGCTGCGCCACGGCACGCAGTGTACGCGGCCGCCCCCGCGGCCGTCACCGGCCCGATCGCCCGTGGCGGGCGCGGTGGGCTCGCGCGGGCCGGCTCAGGCGAGCGCGCTGGTGCCGTCCACGAGGGTGGTCGCGGCCTCGTCGGCATCGCCGCGCGGGGCCAGCAGCGCAGCGGCGCACGGCAGCACGACCTCCTCGACGATCTCCCGCGCGAGCGCGAGCGATTCCTCGGTGCCCAGCACGCCGTGGCCACGCAGGCGCGGATCGTCGTCGCAGCCGGCGCCGGCGCCCGAGACGTCGACGGTCGCGAACGCCCGCGCGACCGCACGCTGCAGCTCGGGATGCCGCCGCACCGCCCACGACACGAAGCGCCACGCCAGCTGCGCGTGGCGCCGCTCGTCGCGGGCGATCACCGCGAGCACGCCCGCCACGGCCTCGTCGCGCGCGGCCTGCCGCGCGTGCTCGGCCCGGGCCGCGGCAATGGTCTCGCCGACGCAGCCCTCGACCACCGCCGCGACCACGATCTCTTCGAGCGTGCGCGGCTGCGCCGGCGGCTGCGCGAGTGGTCCCGGGCCCACCGCCACGCCGCATGGCGCGACGCCAGCCCGAACGCGAACCGTGCGTGCGACCTCCTCGCCCATGGCGCGCTGCGCCGCGACCACCAGCTCGGCGGGCACGCCGACCGCGAGCAGGTCGAGGGCGAAGCAGCGCGAACGGGCGATCGAGGCGTGCTCCGCCAACCCGATGTCGCGCCATGCCGCGGCCAGGCGCGCGCGCACGGAGGCCGCGCCGGCGCTGGCGGTGGGCGCGACGTCGGTGCGCCAGTCGTCGCGCACGGCGGCCTCGGCCACGAGCGCGACGCCGTCGATGCAACCTGGACGGCCGGCACAGCCTTGATCGATCACGTGCGCGAGATAGCGGCGACCCTGCTGCTCGATCGGTCCGCACAGCAGGCCGTCATAGCTCGGCGCGCAGAAGCCGGAGGCAGACTCGGCCGCGGCCCGGCACGCCTCGTCGTCGCACGCGCTGCACCCATCCGGTCGGCGCGGGGAACCAGGGCCGATCTGCTCGAACTCGACCGGCTCGAGCGAGCACTGCGGTCCGTCGTCACCGCTGCCGACGTCGGGGCCGCTGCCCTCGCCCACATCGGGGCCGTCGTCGCCGACCTCGTCGCCGCCGTCCTCGCCATCGTCGGCGCCATCATCGTCACCGCCGCCATCGTCACCGCCGATGGCACGCATCGGCCTGGCCGGAAGGCCGCACCCGGCCCGACGCAACCCCATCGCCACGAGCATCGAACCGCGCCACTGCGCCCAGCCCATGGCGGCTTCGCGGCGTCGCCGCCTCGGCCTTCGCCGGCGCGCCGCTATCGCATCGACCGCGGCAAACGCGGTTCAGACGGTGGCGCGCAGCGCCGCCGAGCTCGCCCCGCAGGCGTCGAGTGCCGCGATCATGGCCCCACGGGTGGCCTGCAGCAGCGCGGTGACGCGCGCGCCCTCGTCGCCGACCCTCGCGGGCGCGATCGGATCGCAGACCTGCACCGCGACGCGCTTGTCACCCTTGGGATAGCGCAGCGAGCCCTTCTCGAGCAGCCGCTCGGCGCCGTCGAGCACCACCGGCAGCACCGGCACACCCTCGCGCACGGCAGTGACGAAGGCGCCGCGCCGGAACGCTTGCAGCGCGCCATCGGTGGAACGCGTGCCCTCGGGGAACATGAGGATCGAGCCGCCGTCGGTGAGCACGCGGTGGAACTGCCGCTCGAGCCGCGGCAGGTTGTCGTGGCGCCCGCGATCGACCCACAGGTGTCCGGCCGCGCGCAGGTGCCAGCCGATGAACGGCACCGCGAAGATCTCCTTCTTCGCGACCCACTTGTAGTCGATCGGCAAGGCCGCGCCGACCAGCGGCACGTCGAGCAGGCTGTTGTGGTTCACCGTGATCACGCACGGGCCCACGTCCGCGACCTTCTCGGTGCCGTACGCGTGCAGTCGCACCCCCAGCCGTCGCACGAAGCTGTCGAAGTACCGGTGCATCAGCCACTGCGGGCCGCGCTCGCCGGTCAGCGGTCGCAGCAGTACCGAGCTGGTGCAGTACAACGCCGTCGGCGCCAGCACCCGCCGCCAGCTCCACAGCGCCCGGGCCCACTCGTCGGCGTCCTGCAACGCCGGCGCGACGCTCACGCGCTCGTCCCCGGCGGCAAGGTCTCGAGCACCGTACGGCGGTACTGCGGCATCGGCCGCCGCTCGTCGCGATCGTTGCAGGCCAGCACCAGCAGCACGGTGATGTTGTCGTCGCCGCCGCGCTTGTTGGCGTATTCGGTGCAGACCCGCGGCAGATCGGCGTACCAGTGGTCGCGCGCGAGCACGGCGATCTCCTCGGCCTCGACGTAGTTCGAGAAGCCGTCGGAGCACAACAGGAACGCGTCGCCGAGGTTGACGTTGACCGGGATGACGTCGGGTTCGACGTGACGTTCGAACCCGACCGAGCGCGTGATGATGTGCTTGAGGTCGCTGGCCGCGGCTTCTTCCTCGGTCAGCATACCGGCCTGGACCTGCTCGTTGAGCCACGAGTGATCGTTGGTCAGCTGACGGCAGGTGCCGCCGCGCAGCAGGAACGCGCGGCTGTCCCCGACGTGCACGATGTAGCCGCGCTCGCCGTAGATCAGCATGCCCGTGAGCGTGGTGCCCATGCCCTGCAGGCGGTGATCGCTGTTGGCTTGATCGAAGATCCGCGCGCTGGCTTCGCTCGCGGCGATGGTCAGCAGATCGGCGATCGCGGCGGTGCGATGCTCGGGCGTGACCATCGCCAGCGCGTCTGTGCCCCGCCGCACGACCTTGTCGACCACGTCGACGCACAGCTGCGAGGCGTGGGCACCGCCCGCGTGGCCACCCATGCCGTCGGCGACCAGGTACAGCCCCATCGCGTTGTCGACGAGGTGACTGTCCTCGTTGTGGCTGCGAACGCGACCGACGTCGGTGGCGGGCCAAGCGATCAGGCGCACGGAAGCACGACGATACCACGGCGGGGTCGACCGGGTGCCCGCCGGTGGGCGGAATCGGCGAGGATGCGAGCCATGCAAGCCGCCCGCAGGGTCCGTGTCGCGCTCGGGGCCAGTGCGCTGTTCGCCGCGGCCGTGTCCGCCTGCGGCGCGCCGCGAGCCACGACCGCAGCGCCGCCGGCCGCGACGCCGAGCCCGGCGGCCACGCTCGCGTTCGTCGGCGTCGACGTGTTCGACGGTGCGGCGTGGATCGACGACGCGACCGTGCTGGTCGACGGCGAGCGCATCGTCGCGGTCGGCCCTGCCGATCGTGTCTCGGTGCCAACGTCCGCCGAGCGCGTCGAGGGTCGCGGCGCCTCCCTGGTGCCCGGGCTCATCGACGCCCACGTGCACGTGCAGAGCCCGGCCGACCCGCAGCAGGCGCTGGCGTTCGGCGTGACCACCGAGATCGACCTGTTCACGCTGCCCGAGCTCGCCCAGGCCCTGCGCAAGCCCAGCCGCACCCGCGCGGACGTGATCTCGGCCGGCGTCCTCGCGACCGCGCCGGGCGGTCACGGCACCGAGTACGGCACCCCGATCCCGACGCTGAGCGCACCGGAGCAGGCCGGGGCCTTCGTGGCAGCGCGGGTGGCCGAGGGCTCGCAGCTGCTCAAGATCGTCTACGACGACGGCGCCGAGCTGGGCCTGCACTTCGCCACGCTCGATCGCGCGACCCTGGCAGCGCTGGTCGAGGCGGCCCATGCACACGAGCTCGCGGCGGTCGTGCACATCGGCACCTTCGCGGATGCCGCGGACGCGCTCGCGGTCGGGGCCGACGGGCTCGCGCACAGCTTCACCGATCAGCTGCCCACGCCGGAGTTCCTCGCCGAGGCCAGGCGACGGTCGCTGTTCGTCACCGATACGCTGCCGGTGCTGGTGTCGATGTGCGACGGCAGCCACGGCGCGTCGCTGGCCGACGATGCCCGGCTGGCGCCGTACCTGCCGCGCGCCGTGGTCTCGCAGCTGCGCGCGTCACTGGTGCCCCCGGCCGGGCGACCGCCGTGCGGTCCGATCTACGACGTCGTCACCGCGCTGCACCGCGGCGGCGTCGCCGTGCTCGCGAGCACCGACGCGCCCAACCCCGGCACCGCCCACAGCGTCAGCTTGTTGGGCGAGCTGTCGCTGCTGGTGAAAGCCGGTCTCACGCCGACCGAGGCGTTGGCCGCCGCGACCGCGAAATGACCGCGGCGTTCGGCCTGCGCGATCGCGGCCGCATCGCGCCGGGCCTGCGCGCCGATCTCGTGCTCGTCGAGGGCGACCCTCGTCGCGACATCACCCGCGATGCGAGCGCTGCGCGCCGTGTACAAGCAGGGCAAGCTCTTCGACCGCGCCGCTGGCCGCACGCGTGGCCCAGCAGCGCGAGCGCGCGGCGACGCTGCGCGCCGCGGCCCCGCTCGCGCTGCCCGCCGATGGGCTGGTGTCCGACTTCGACGACGGCAGCCAGCGCAGCAGCGTCGGCGCCGGCTGGGTCGCGTCGACCGACGCGATGATGGGCGGCAGCTCCACGGTCGAGCTCGCCCTGGTCAAGCGCAAGCGCGGGCGGGCGCTGGCCGTCCGTGGCACGCTCGCGGCCGCCGGCATCGCGTGGTCGGGCGTCGCGCTGATGCCCGGCCCGCAGCCCCAGGCGCCCGCGAACCTGTCGGCCACGCCCCTGCTCGAGCTGGATGCGCGCGCGACCGCGGGCACCCGCGCGCTGTCGCTGCTGGTCTTCTCCGAGCAGGGCGGCATGATGCCGGCGACCACGCAGATCGAGATCGGGCCCGAGTTCACCCGCCATCGCGTGGACTTGCGGACGCTCGTGGCCGAGCCCTACGACGTGACGATGATCTTCCTCGGCAGCGGCGGCCCGGCCGGGCCGTTCGCGTTCGAGCTCGACGACGTGCGGCTGCTGCCGGCTACACCTTGAAGGCCTCGGGCTCGTCGGCGATGCCGATCTCGCTGCCATCGAAGCGGATGCGCTTGGGCTTCTCGTCGATGACCGTCAGGATCGCGACCGGGCGGCGCCAGACCTTCTCGACCGCGCGCAGGGTGTCGCGGGCGTAGTCGAGCTTGAGGTCGCTGCCCTCGTGGCGGTGGCCCAGCAGCAGCTCGCCGCGGTTGAGGTAGTTGCTGTCGACCACGTAGATGAACGGCTGCCCGAAGTTGGTCAGCGCGCCGAGCAGGCGCTGCTTGATCTGCTGGAACTCGCGGCTCTCGATCTCGAGTCGACCGGTGCGACGGTTCTCCTGGAACGTGAAGTACTTCTGCTCGCGGCAGAAATCCATCGTGAAGAACTCGTCGATGAAGGTGACGTCGTTGTACAGCCGACGGACCTCGAAGATCTTGGCCTTGCCCAGGCCCAGGCGCTTGTCCCAGCTGGTGCGCTCGTCGAGCCGATCACAGCGGTCCCACTCGGGCCCGAACTTGCCCTGATCCCAGCGGCGCTCGATGTCGCGGAACAGCTCGACGCCGAGCTTGTAGGGGTTGAGCTGGCCGGGCGCGCTGGCGAACACGCCCGAGACCACGTCGGCGTAGTCGATGACCTCGTCGTCGCGCAGCGCCTTCTCCGTCATGATGCGGGAGTGCCAGTAGCTGGCCCAGCCCTCGTTCATGATCTTGGTCTGCATCTGCGGCAAGAAGTAGTAGGCCTCCTCGCGCACGATGCCGATGACGTCGGCCTCCCAGCTCTCGATCGGCGCATTCTGCATGAGGAAACCCAGCACGTCGCGCTCCGGCTGCGCCGGGTTCTTGCGCCGCGCGGTCTCCCGCTTCTCGCGCTGCTTCTGCCGTTGCTGCTCCACGAACTCGGGCGGGTTGATGTAGTCCTCGAGGTAGCCGCGGACGTTCTGCAACCGCACGCGGTCGTCGTCCTGCACGTCGTCGGCCGGGGCCGCGGTCGGACGCGGCCGCGGGTCGCGGAACGACAGCCACGGGTCGATGAGGTTGTCGAGCGACAGGCACGTGTCGATGAACGACTCGACCGTGTTCACACCGAAGCGGTCCATGTACCGGCGCACGCGCGAGGCGTTGTTCGCCATCACGTCGATCATGCGGCGGTCGGTCCGCGAGAAGTAGTAGTTGTTGCGGAAGAAGTCGTTGTGGCCGTAGACATGGGCCATCACGAGCTTCTGATCGACCTGGCTGTTGCCCTCGAGCAGGTACGCGTAGCAGGGGTCGGTGTTGATGACCAGCTCGTAGATCTTCGAGAGCCCGTAGGTGTGGCTCTTGATCATGTGGTCGTATTCCATGCCGAAGCGCCAGTGGGGGTAGCGCACGGGGAAGCCGCCGTAGCTGGCGATCTCACACATCTGCCGGTAGTCGATCAGCTCGAACACCTGCGGGAAGTAGGCCAGGCCGTAGGCGTCGGCGTAGCCCTGGATCTCCGCCTGCAACTCGCGAAGGTACTGCGGGATGGGAGCCATCAGCGGCCTCCCTTCAGGAACTCGCGGATCGAATCCATGATGTCGTCCTTGCCCGTGACCTCGCTGGTGACGAGCTTGGGCTGGCTCGGGAACGCGGCGCGGATGTCCTTGATGAACTGACCCGAACCGTACGGGCTCTCGACCTGGCCGTAGCCGAACTGGTTGCACGCCGGCAGCAGCGTGTCGCGCAACAGGTTGATGCAGGTCGCGGTGTCGTCGACCGACCAGTTGTCGCCGTCCGAGAAGTGGAACGCGTAGATGTTCCAGTTCTCCGGCGGGAACTCCTTCTCGATGAGATCGGAGCACACGCGGTAAGCCGAGCTGATCATCGTGCCGCCAGACTCGCGCGTGCGGAAGAAGACCTCGCGATCGACCACGCGCGCAGTCGCGTCGTGGATGATGTAGCGCGACTCGAGCCCCTGGTACTGGCTGCGCAGCCAGGTGTCGATCCAGAACGACTCGATGCGGACGATCTCCTTCTGCTCGTCGCCCATCGAGCCCGACACGTCCATCATGTAGATGATGACGGCGTTGCTCTGCGGCCGCGGATCCGTGCGCCAGCTGCGGTAGCGCCGGTCCTCGCGGATGGGCACGATGATCGGTAGGTCCTTCTTGAACGTGCCGCTGGCGACCTGACGCCGCAGCGCGCGCTTGAACGTGGCCTTGAACGACCGCAGGCTCTCGGGGCCGGTGCGTCGCAGGCTGACGTAGCGATCCTTCTTCGTGTCGAGCGACTGCGTGCCGCGGGGTTCGATGCGCGGCAGGCCCAGCTCCTCGCCCAGGATCGCCGCGAGCTCGTCGAGCGTGACCTCGACCTCGAGGCTCTTCTCGCCCTCGCCCTGACCCGCCTGGCCCTGGCCCGCGCCCTGCTGCGGATCGCCGCCGCCGACCGGATCACCGGGCTCGCCCTCGCCCTGGCCCACGCCCTGCTTCTGATTGCCACCCAGCGTGAAGCGCGGGATGTCGATCTGCGGCATCGGGATCGTGACGGTGTCCTGGCCCTTGCGACTCATGAGGTCGCCGCGCGAGATGTACTTGCGCAGGTTCTGGCGGATCTTGCCGCGCACGATCTCGCGGAATCGGCTGTGGTCCTTGTCGATGCGGGAGATCATGGGCGACACCTGGGCGTCGCGCGCACGGGGCACGCACGCCGGTTCCATGGTATCAGGCTGCCTCGCCCGTGTTCATGCTTTGTCGCCGATCCCGAGTCTGCGCGCGCTTCCTGCTGGCCCCACGGCAGCGGGGCCCACGGCGGCTGGCCGCCGCAATGGCGGCGCTCGTCGCCGTGACCAGCGCCTGCGGCGATGCGGCCCAAGACGAGACCGCCGGCGAGTCGACCACCGGGCCCGGCTGCGTCGCCGCGCCCGATGGTTCGGCGTGTGCGTGCGGCACGTTCGACCCGCCACAGGACTGGACGCCGGCCGCGACCTGCAGCGCGAGCGATCGCGTGTGCTGCGACGACGGCCTGTCGTGCACCTGCGCCACGCCGCGCTGCTTCGAGCTCGACGGTGGCCACTGCAAGTGCGCCGCGTTCGTGGTGCCGCCCACGGACGCCGTGATGGAGGTGGCATCGTGCGACGGCCTGATCTGCTGCGATCGCGGCACCGACTGCGAGTGCGCACAGTCGGTGCTCACGTGCACGGCCGACGGCCAGGTCGACCACTGCGCGCCGCCGATGGCCGGCGAGGGTTCGTGCGGTTCGGGCCTGGACCCGGTGCAGGCATGCCCGCCGGCCTGAGCCGCGTCGCGACGCGCTCATCGTGATCCGCCGCGATGCCCTCGACTCTGTCGCCTCGGACCGGGCGCCGTCGCCCGCCACCCGACCCTCATGCACAGGCACTGGATCCCACCCGCGCGCCCCCGTCGACTGCAGCTGCTCGCCGGCCTTGGCGCGGCCGAGCCCGACCGCTACGCTGGCCGAGCGATGGACGACGACTTCGCCGTGCTCGACGCGTGGCGCGCAGGCGACCGCGCGGCCGGCGACGCGTTGCTGCGGCGGCACTTCGACGCGCTGTACCGCTTCTTCCGCAACAAGGTCGACCAGGGCGTGGACGACCTGATCCAGCGCACCTTCACCGCGTGCATCGCGGCCAAGGACAACTTCCGCAAGCAGTCGAGCTTCCGCACCTACCTGTTCACGGTCGCGCGCAACGAACTCTACCACCACTACCAGCGACGGCAGCGCGACGCGGTGATGTTCGAGCCCGGCTCGATGTCGGTCGAGGCCATGGGTACCTCGCCCTCGGCGGTGCTGGCCCGGCAGCAGGAGCAGCGCCTGCTGCTGCGCGCGCTGCGATCGCTGCCGCTCGAGCTGCAGGTCGCCATCGAGCTGTTCTACTGGGAGCAGCTGTCGACCCAAGAGATCGCCGAGATCATGGACGTGCCCCAGGGCACCGCCAAGAGCCGCCTGCGCCGCGCGCGGGAGGAGCTCGAGGACAAGATCCGCGAGCTGGCGGAGAACCCTGCGGTGGTCGAGTCGACCCTGGTCGCCTTCGATCGCTGGGCCGCGTCGATCCGCGAGCTGCTGGGCCAGCCCTGAGAGGCTGTCAGCGTATGCTGACGGCCTCTCGTCGCGACAGCGACCGGAAGGAGAAGGACCCGCGACGGCTCTGCCGGCGCGGGAAGAGGAAGCGGAGCTTCCTCTTCGAGACTCAGCGCCGCGATCACACGACCCGCGCCGAGCGACGCAGCAGCGCGTCGATCGGCAGCAGCACCGCAGCGAGCAGCAGCAGCGCGGGCCACAGCCGCCACACCTCCGAGGTCACCGAGTCGGCCAGCTTGGGCGAGAGCGTCTGCGGCGCGACCGCGCCGCCGGTGGCCTGGGAGAGCTGCTGCAGGAAGCCCGCGTCGGCAGTGCGATGGCGCTGTTCGGCCGAGGGCGGCGGCGCGAAGGTGTGCCGTGCGATGACCTGATCGTCCTTGCCCAGCACCTCGACGGTGTACGTGCGCCCCGCCGCGGTCGGCACGGTCGCGTCCCACAACCCCGGCTCGCGCGCGCGCAGCTCGAGCCCACGCTTGTCGTCGCCGTCGACGATGCGAGCCCGCACCGCGCCGTCGTCGATCGACAGACCCTTGTCGTCGCGCCGCGCGACGCGGATGACGGCCTCGCCGCCCTGGGCGCTGACCTCGATCTGCGTGTCGGTGCCCGCGCCGTTGCGCAGGGCGAAGCGAGCCAGCTGCGTCCAGTGGGTGTTGTAGCCGCTCCACGTCAGCCACTCGTCGGACCAGCGCGGGCCGGCGTCGCTGGCCCACGCGAGCACGTGGCCCAGGCCGTAGCGCCACGTCACCAGCAGCGGGTGGCCCTCGGCCGCGGCCATCACGATCTCTGCGGTCGGGCGCGCCTCGAGCTGTTGGTAGCCCTTGAGGAACGGCGCGCGCTGGTAGTCGATGCCCTCCAGCGCGGGGTGGCGCGCGAGCGTGACCGGGCGGAACGGCGTCTCCTTGAGCGAGCTGTCGACCAGGCGCTCGGTCTCCTGCACGAACAGCGAGCGCAGCTTGCTCGCGTCGGCGGTGAGGTAGAAGCGACCGCCGCCGGCCTTGGCCAGGTCCTTGAGGAACTGCGTGTCGACGTCGTCCTCGGTGCCGATGCCGATGACGCTGGTGGTGATGCCCTCGTCGCGCATGGTCCGCGCGAGCTCCTCAGCGCGCGGGCCGGGGCCGTCGCCGAACGGGATGCCCTTGACCTTCTCCTCGCTGTCGGCCGCGTCGGAGAAGAGGATCACGTGGCGCAGCGGCGTGTCGACCTTGCGCATGGTCGCGTGTGCGGCCTCGAGGCTGGTGTAGACGTAGATGCCGCCGCCGTCGGCGCGGATCCGCAGCACCCGCCGTTCCATGTCGCTGCCGTCGGCGACCGGCTGGAGGTTGACCTCCCAGCGGACCTCCTCGGTCACGCTCATGACCGCGATCTGATCGAAGGGGCGCAGCAGTCGCATCGACGCGACCGCGCCCTCGTCGGCGAGCTCCATCTTGGTCTTCGACCAGCCCGCCATCGCCGACATGCTGCCGGAGCGATCGAGGATGATGACGATGGTCGCGGCGGACTCGATCTCCTGCTCGACCGGATCGATCTTGACCGGCAGGATCTTCTCCAGCGGCGTGTCGCCGTAGCCGCCCATGTCGTAGGCCATGGGCCCGCCCAGCACGATCAGGCCGCCGCCGCCGTCGACCCAGCGCGTCAGGTTGCCCATGAACGCGTCGGAGAGCCCGCGCTCGCCGGCGATGGCCTCGGCCGGCGCGTTGGCCAGCACCACGAGATCGATGGCGTCGAGCCGCGCCTGCTCGGGCGTCATCGCGCTGGCCTTGACGACCTCGACCTCCATCCGCTCGGCCCGCAGCGCGCGGGCGATCGCGCCGCCGTCGGCGTCCTCGCCGGTGATGACGCGAACCTTGGGCGGCTCGCCCACGACCAGCTGCGCGACCGACTCGTTGTTCGCCGGATCGATGTCGCCGCTGTCGGGCAGCTCCAGCTTGGCCTCGACCGACTGTGCGCCGGGGTTGGCCTTGGGATCGAGCGCGTGGGAAAACGGCACCTCCAGGGTCTCGCCCGCGGGCAGCTCGACCGGCTGACTCAGCGCGAGCTTGCCCCCGACCGTCACCGTCAGCGTGCCGTGCTGCGGCGCGTCGCCGCCGACGAGCTCGACGCTGCCGGTCGCGGTCGCACCGGGCCGCACCTGGGTCTCGCCGAGCTCGACCGCGAGCACCGCGGGATCGTTGCGCGAGGGGTCGACCAGCACGGTGTCGATCGCGACGCCGCGCGCGGCCGCCAACGCATCGGCGTCGAGGCCGACGCTGCCGCCGCTCTTGCGGCCGTCGGACAGCAGCACGATCTCGCCTCTCTCGCCGTCGGGCACCAGCGACAGCGCGATGGCGACCGCCGCGTCGACGTCGCTGCCGTCGGGGTTGGCGCTGCGCAGCGGCGAAGGCACGCGCCAGGGCGCACCGGGCATGACCGCGAGCTCGGGCTCGCGATCGAAGAGCACCAGGCCGGCGTCGACATCGCTGGGCAGCGCCGCGCGCAGCCGCTCGACCTCGGCCATGGCGGCGTCGAGCGCCGCGTCGGGGACGCTGGCCGAGCGATCGACCACGAAGACCACGTGGCCGACCTGCTCGCGCCGCAGCCACCGCGGATCGGTCAGCGCGAGCACGACCGCGGCCATGCCCAGCAGGCGTGTGCACGCCGCGAGCACGCGTCGACCGGGGCGGTCGCCCCAGCGGCGCCACAGGTCGTAGCCGACCAGCGCCGCGACCGGCAGCAGCAGCCACAGCATCGCCGGGCGTCCGAGGTGGGGTAGCAGCTCGCGCACGATCAGCTCTCCCCCTTGCCGCGCCTGCGGCCGCGCAGCCGCGCGACGGCGCCGACGAACGCCGGCAGCAGCCACTCGAGCACCAGCGCCGCGAAGGCGGCGAGCGCCAGGTACGACCACGGCGGCGCGCCGGCGAGCACGTGCCCGGCGAAGCGCGCGCTGCCGCCGGGCAGCCGCGGCGGCGGCAGCAATCGGCTCTCCGCGCGCGAGAGCACGCCCTGCCGTGCGTCATCGCGCTCGGGCGCCGGCGGTGCGGCCCACTCGACCAGGTTCGCGACCAGGTTCACGAAGCCCACACGCAGCACCAGATCGGTCGCGGTCGGGGCGAAGCCGACGTAGACCATGTCGCGGCCGTCGAAGCGGCCGGTCAGCGCGAGGCTGCCCTGCTCGGTGTCGACGAGCGAGGTCTGCTCGTCGCTGGGCGTGAGCACGTTGGCCTCGGTGACCTCGAGCCCCTGCAGGTCGACGAAGCGGAACAGCGGGTGGTCGAAGGACCAGCGCAGGATCTCGGGCGTCTGCACCGTGCCGCGCACCGCCACGCCGACCCGCGTGGGCGCGACCCCCAGCGCGACCAGCTTGGGCGCGAACGGCAGCGGTCCGGCCTGGTAGTCGGCCTCGAGCACGATCAGATCGAAGCGGTCCGAGGGCGCGAGCGCGTCCTGCGGGCCGACGACGCGCAGGTCGACCCGCGGGTGCAGCCGCAGGGCCTCGGCGGTGAACGACAGCCGCGTCTGCGCGACCAGCAGCACCGCGACCCGACTGCCACCGTGGCGCGCGACGCTGGCGGCGTCGTCGAGCGCGAGCACGTCCTGCTTCACGTGGGTGATGGACGCGCCGATGCGCTCGCCCGGCGGCAGCGGCACGCGGTGCAGCTTCTCGACGTCACCGTCGGCCGGCAGGTCGAGCGAGAGCACGTCGACGACCGCGCCGTCGACGTCGAGGGTGAGCTCGACCTCTTGCACGCGGCCCAGGGTGCTGGTGAGCCCGACGTGGATCTCCGACAGGCCCAGGGCGTCGGCCTCGCGCACCGACAGCGCGACCACGCCGGCGTTGGGGCCGTCGCGGCCCACGCTGATGTGCTCGATGGGGCACTGCGTGGTCGGCACGTCGACGCCGACCAGATCCGAGACCAACACGATCGAACCCTCGCGGCCGGCGCGGCAGATGGCATCTGCGATGCGCACCGCCGGCGCGGCCCGGGAGGTGCCGCCGGCCTCGAGCCCACCGATCATCTCGCGCACGCGATCGTGATCCTCGGTGAGGCCCACGCGCACGAGGGTCTGCGCGCCCGTGGTCACCAGCGCCACGCGATCGCCCGGCCGCAGCGCCGCGATCGCGTCGACGACCGCGTCCTTGGCCTGCTGCAGCCGGGTGTCGTCGTCGCGCGCGGCCATGCTGGCCGAGGTGTCGAGCACGACCACGAAGTCGCGCGGCACGTCCTCGCCGTCGCGCAGGTCGGCGAGCGCGAGCACCAGGCCCACCAGCGCGAGCAGCACCAGCACCAGCGAGACCAGGTGCCGCGGCCGCGACCACGCGCGCCGGGTCGGTCGCGAGGTGCCGGCGATGACGCGCAGCAGCAGCAGCGACGGCACGCGCCGCTCGACCCGGCGTCGGCGGTGCAGGTACGCCGCGACCAGCGGGATCGCCAGCACGAACGCGGCCAGCGCAAACGGGGTCGCGAGCGTCACGCGCCCCCCGCGATGTGCTCGACCACCTGGGCGCGGAACAGCGGCCCGTGCACGAGGTCCGCGGCCTTGGTGCGCGCGTCGGAGCGCACGTACTGGATGCCCAGGCCGCGGCAGCGGGTCTCGATCTCGCCGAGCCAGCGCTGCAGGCCTTCGTGGTAGGCCGCGCGCGCCTCGCGGCCGTCGCGGATGACCAGGCTCTCGCCGGTCTCACCGTCGACGACGCGCTCGACGTCGGACAGATCGGGCTCGAGCTCGTCCTCACCGAGCACGTGCACCACCACCGGGCGCGGGCACGACGCGGCACACAGCCGCAGCAGGGCGTCGCGGGGCTCGGGCTCGTACAGCAGATCCGACACGAACACGAGTCGATCGGCCCGGCTGCCGCCCAGGTGCGCGACCATCTGCCCGTGGGTGTCGCCGCGGCCCTCGGGCTCGGTGCGCTCGAGCAGGTGCAGCAGCTCGGGCAGACCGTCGAGGTTGACCGCGCGCGCGCGCAGGCCCCGGGCGCTGCTGCCGACGCAGGCGAGCACCACCGGATCGCGGTGCGACAGGGCGATCATCGCCAACGTCGCGGTCAGCTGCGCGGCGTGGTCGGCCTTGCGCGCCTCGCCGAAGCCCATCGACGCGCTGACGTCGAGGCACAGCTTGACCGAGAGGCTGCGCTCCTCGTTGAACTGCCGCACCAGCGCGGTGCCGAGGCGAAAGTAGACGTTCCAGTCGACCAGGCGCAGGTCGTCGCCGGGGTCGTAGCTGCGGTAGTCCGCGAACTCGAGCCCGCGGCCGCGGAAAGGCGAGCGACGATCGCCGGCCTGCTGCGCGGTCGCGGCCCCCGGGGCCCGCAGCCGCAGCGCGACGAAGCGGGACAGCGCGGCGCGGTCGACCTTCATCTCGTCAGCCCGCGTGCACGTTGGGCACGCTCGCGAGCAGCGTGTCGACCAGGTGGTTGTTGGTGATGCCCTCGAGCTTGGCGTCGAAGCTGGGGATCATGCGGTGCCGCAGCACCGGGTGCGCGATGGCACGGATGTCGTCCTCGGCGACCCAGGCGCGGCCGCACAGCAGCGCGTAGGCGCGGCCGGCCAGCAGCAGCGCCTGCATCGCGCGGGGGCTGGCGCCGTAGCGGACGAAGCGCTTGATCTCGGCGGGGGCGTTGGCCGCGTCGGGGTGGGTCGCGAGCGTCAGCGCGGCCGCGAACTCGGCCACGTGGGGCGCGATCACGATGTCGCGCACGAGGTTCTGCAGATCGAGCAGGGTCGCGCGGTCCATCGCGCGCTGCGTGACCTCCTCGGTGCGACCGGTCGTGCGCAGGCCGATCTCGCGCAGGTCCTGGAACGAGGGGAAGGCGACCTCGAGCTTGAGCAGGAAGCGATCGAGCTGCGCCTCGGGCAGCGGGTAGGTGCCCTCCATCTCGATGGGGTTCTGCGTGGCGGCGACCAGGAACGGCTCGGGCAGGGGCCGACGCACGCCGCCGACCGTGACCGCGTGCTCCTGCATCGCCTCGAGCAACGCCGACTGGGTCTTGGGCGTCGCACGGTTGACCTCGTCGGCCAGCACCATGTTGGCAAAGATGGGTCCGGCGCGGAAATCCAGCCGGGCGCGACCGTGCTCGTCGTGCACCAGCGTCTGGCTGCCGGTGATGTCCGCGGGCATGAGGTCGGGCGTGAACTGGATGCGCGAGAACTCGAGGTCGATGGCCTCGGCCATCACCTTGATGAGCAGCGTCTTGCCCAGGCCCGGCTGGCCCTCGACCAGGATGTTGCCCCGCGTGAGCAGGCCGATGATGGCCTGCAGCACCAGCGCGCCCTGGCCGAACAAGCGCTTTTCGATCTCGTTCTTGAGCGCGCCCAGGGCGTCCTGGGCCCGCGCGATGCGGTCGTCGGAGGGGGCCGACGGCGCGGCGGTGGGCATCGGGGCGATCGCGGTGTTCATGATGATTCGGCGAGCGGCGGTCAGTCGGGGCGCACGGCTTCGAAGTAGCTGCGGATGTAGTCGCGGCGCGTCAGCGGGATCTCTTCGCGGCGCACGGCGGCCTCCGCGACCTCTTCGTACTCGCGGTGGACGTCGCGGTACTCGGGACCGGTGCGCAGGCCCTCGGCGAAGCGCTTGATGTAGCGCACCGCGCCGTGGGCAGGGCCGTCCATCTGCGCGTCGACCTTCTCGGTGCCGCCGCGGCTCGCATCGGGCGGCGGCGTCACGTCGCCGTAGTTGTCGTCGGCGCCGCGACCACCACCGGGCCCGGGCTTGCCGCTGGGCTTGCCCACGCGCGCGCGGCTGCGGCCGGGGCGGCCGGACTTCGACTCGCCTTCGCCTTCGCCTTCGCCTTCGCCCTCGCCCTCGCCCTCGCCCTCGCCTTCGCCTTCGGCTTCGCCTTCGCCTTCGCCGCGGTTCATCTCCTCGAACTGTCGCGAGCGTGCGCGGTGCACGTCCTCGAGCGCGCGCTCGAGCTCGCGGCCCGCGGAGCCGGAGCCGCCGCGGGATCGCATGCGCTCGGCGAGCTCGCGGAGCTCGGAGCGCGCACTGCCGGACTCGCCGCGACGCAGGCGCTCGGCGAGGCTCTCGGCCTCGTTGCGCCACCGCGCACGACGCTCGGACTCCGCGCGGCTCGGGCGCCGGACTCGAGCCCGAGCTGCCGGACTCACCCGAGCTGCCAGACTCGCCGGAGCCGCCAGACTCGCCGGAGCGACCGGACTCGCCGGAGCGCCCGGACTCGCCGGAGCGACCGGACTCGCCCGAGCGACCGGACTCGCCGGAGCGACCGGACTCGCCGGAGCGACCGGACTCGCCGGACTCGCCGGAGCGACCGGACTCGCCCGACGACCGGACTCGCCCGACGACCGGACTCGCCCGAGCGACCGGACTCGCCCGAGCGACCGGACTCACCCGACTTGCCCGACTCGCCCGACTCACCCGACTTGCCCGACTCGCCCGACTCACCCGACTCGCCGGATTCACCCGACTTGCCCGACTCACCCGACTCACCCGACTTGCCCGACTCACCCGACTCACCCGACTCGCCCGACTCGCCCGACGCCTTCGACGACTTCGTCGTGGGCTCGGTGTTGCGCAGCGCGCGTTCCATCGCGCGGCCGAACTTGTCGAGGTCCGCATCGCTGGCGTCCTCGGTCCGACGCGCGAGCTCCTCGGCCATGGCCGCGGCGGTGTCGGTGTCGCCGCGCTCGATCGCCTCGATCATCTCGCGCGCGAGCGTGTCGGCGTCGAGCTGCTCGAGCGCCTTGGGATCGAACATGCCCTCGCGCTGGGCTTCGCGCTGGGCCTCGCGCAGCGCCTCCTCGGCGCGCGAGAGCGCCGAGAGCGACTTGCCCGGATCGCGCCGCAGGGCCTCGAGGTGCGCGCGTGCCTGGGCGAGCTGGCGCTTGGTGCCCTCGCGCAGCGCTGGGCGACGCTCGAGCTTCGCGAGCGCGTCCGCTGTGCGGGCCAGCCGCTCGCGCGTGGCCTCGGGCAAAGCCGGCGCCGCGGTGCCGTCGTCGGCCGCGGCCGCGGTCGAGGTCAACGCCGAAAGCGGCGTGGTCTCGGGCAGCAGCCCGACGATCGCGGCCATGATGCCCAGCGTCGCGAGCGCGCGCGTCGGTGCGACCCACGGGGCCACGGGCGTGCCCAGGCCGCTCGAGGCCCCCTGCGCCCGCGTCACGACGATCTGCGCGAGCCCGGGATCGGGCTTGACCGCGCCGTTTTCGATCGCGAGCGCGGTGGTCAGCAGATCGGCGGTGCCGTGCTCGCGATCGAGACGGCGCGCGAGCGAGAACGGGGCGGTGCGCAGCCGTCGGAACCGCAGCAGCGCGCGCACGATCACCGCGAGCGCGAACGCGCCGCCGATCCACGCCAGCGCGCTGCGTCGCGTCGCGACGTCGGCGAGCCACGACGGGGTGCTCCAGCCGATCGCCTCGAGCAGGAACGGCAACCGATCGACGCCCACCGCGAGCACCAACCCGGCACCGATCCATGCGAGCGCGCGCGCGAGCTCCTCGAGCGCGCGACGACGGTTGGAGACCGAGGACCAGCGGCGCAGGAGCGTGGGGAGCGACAGGGGCATCGGCAGCAACCGGTTCGAGGGCGGGCCTCGGGCTCGTCGAGGTCGGAGCTGGAACGCGTCGGGGCGGCGTCGGGTCTCGGAGGCGAGCGCGGCCTCGATGAACAGAGGCCCTGGTGGCCCTGAGGTTCCCCGAAGACGGGGCCTTGTTGCAGCTTATTCCGGTCGCGGCCCCCACACCCGGGCGCGGTTGGCCCCAGCGCACACGCGCGGCGGGTCGCGTCCGCACGCGGGCGGCCGCGTGGTCACTGGCCGTCGCACTCGAACGAGAGCGACTCGGCCTCCGACTGACACGGGTAGGGGATCACCTCCGCGGCCTGGTAGGCCTGGAAGTCCTCGCAGCTGAGCGTGCCGAAGCACGCCGAGAGGTCCTCCCACGCGTCGCGGCAGGCCTGGGCGAACATCGCCGCAGCGTCGAGGTTGGCGTCACACCAGGTCACGCACTCGCGCGCGCTGCCCCACTCGGTGCCGCACTCGAACTCGACCGCGCAGCCGGCGACGCACGCGGGGTTGGGTTCGATCGCGCCCGTGTCGGTACCCGAGCTGCCGCTGTCGCTGGCGCTGGTGCTCGCGTCACCGCTGCCCGAGTCGCTGCCGCCGGTGGTGGTGGTGCCGCCGCTGCTGTCGCCGGTGCCAGTGGTCGCGGTGGTGCCGCTGCTGCCCTCGGAGCTCGCGCTGCCCACCGTGGTCGTGCTCGCGCCGGTGGTGCTGCCGCTGCCGGTGCCCTCGGAGCTCGAGCTGCCGCTCGTGCCGGTGCCGCCGTCGCTGCCGCCGCACGCGGTCGCGGCGACGAGCGCGAGCACCCACGAGACGCGCGCCCGCGTCGCGATACACACCATCGTCTGGATACCACCGTAGGAGAAGCGCATGCCGCATGATACCGTCGTCGCGCGCGTGGGGGCGGACGGATGATGCAGGTCGGCGACGACGGCCGCGCACGGGCGGCTGCGGTGATGGTGCTGCTGGCGTGGGCGACGCCCGCGTGCGGCGGTGATCGCGGCGCCGGCACCGAGGCCAGCGGCGGTGCGAGCACCGGCAGCAGCACCGATGCCAGCACGTCGTCGCCGTCGAGCCACGCGAGCAGCGAGGGCAGCGGCGTCGCCAGCAGCGAGGGCAGCGACGACACCACCGCCGCGACGCCGAGCTGGCAGGTCGTGTTCGAGGCCGACGAGAGCCTGGGCGCCCTGCTCAGCACCTGGGGACCCACGCCCGCGCACGTCTACGCGGTCGGCGGCCAGCAGGGTGACGGCGGCCTGTCGCAGGGCACGCTGCTGGTGCGGCGCGACGGTGCGTGGTCGCAGCAGACGTTGCCGCGGCAGACCGCGAAGCTCAACTGGATCCACGGTCGCGACGCCTTGCGCGTCGCGGTCGGCGAGCGCGGCACGATCCTCGTGCGCGAGGGCGACGACGACGCGGCGCCGTGGACCACGGCGGGTTGCGGCACGGTGTTGCCGCTGTGGGGCGCGTGGGTCGTCGCGGTCGACGACGTCTGGGTCGTGGGCGGCGACGGCTTCGATCGCCCGCCGGTGATGTGTCACTTCGACGGCGCGATGTGGGCCGACGTCGAGCTGCCGCCGATCTCGATCGACAGCAAGGGCCTCTTCAAGCTCTTCGCGTTGGCGGCCGACGACGTGTGGGCCGTGGGCGACGGCGGGCTGCTGTTGCACAAGGACGCGCAGGGCTGGTCGCAGGTCGAGCTCGACACCGGCGGCGCCGATCTGATCTCGCTGTGGGGCAACGCGCCGACGGCGTTGCTCGCCGTCGGTGGTCGTGCCAGCGGTGTGCTCGCGCGCTACGACGGCGCGCAGTGGACCCCGTCGCCGCTGGCGACGATGGGGCTCAACGGCGTATGGATGGATGACGCCGGCGAGGCCCACGTGGTGGGCTTGCAGGGCACCATCGCGCGGGTCGATGCCGTGAGCCTCGAGCCCGCGCTCGAGGACTCGCCCACCAACCTGACGCTGCACGCGGTCTGGGGCCCGGGCGACGGCAGTCTCGTCGCGGTCGGTGGCAGCTTGGATCTGCCGCCACCGTTCGTGGGCGTCATCCTCGAGCGCCACTGAAGCGGGCCGGCGAGGGCCGGGTGACCCGCCTCGCCGACCGCGTGGCCACCGTGCACCCGCGGGGGCGCTGCCACCTGGGGCCAAGCTGCGGTACGCTCGCGCGCGACGAGGTCCCCCCATGTCCACCACGCTGCGCACGCTCCTGCTCGGATCCGCCGTCGGCCTCCTGGTCGGCTCCTCCTGTGACCTCAGCACGGTGACGCCCACCGACGTGACCAACGCGGTCGCGGGATGTCCCGACGTCAGCTCGGTGCAGGCCATCGCGAGTGTCGACTGGGCCAAGGAGTTCTCGCTCGACGCCAAGGTCGGCGCGCAGATCAAGGGCGGCCTCGAGGCGGCGGCCGAGCTCAAGGGCTTCGCGGCCAAGCTCGACGCCGATCTCGCGGCGGCCTGCGGTGGGCTCGCGACCGATCTCGGCAAGCCGGGCGACTACAAGAAGGGTCCCGACGCGTGCAAGGCCGCGATCGCGGCGATGGGCGAGATCCGCGGCAAGCTCGGCGGCGGCGTGAAGATCGCGCTCGACATCCGACCGCCGCATTGCTCGACCTCGATCGACGCGATGGCCGACTGCCTCGCGAAGTGCGACGCCACCGTGCAGGGCGGCAAGGTCGACGTGAAGTGCGAGCCCGGCAAGCTGTCGGGCACCTGCGACGCGCAGTGCAAGGGCAGCTGCGATCTGCACGCCGCGGCCAAGTGCGAGGGCACCTGCCACGGCAGCTGCGAGGCCAGCTTCTCGGGCAAGTGCGGCGGCGAGTGTTCGGGCAAGTGCAACGGCAAGGCCCACAAGGGTGGCGTGTGCCACGGCAAGTGCGAGGGCAAGTGCGCGGCCCAGGCCGAGGGCAGCTGCGGTGGTTCGTGCAGCGGGTCGTGCAAGATGGACGCGGGCGGCTCGTGCAGCGGCACCTGCCACGGCGAGTGCTCGGTCGAGATGAAGGCGCCCAAGTGCGACGGCAAGTTCGAGCCGCCCAAGGTCAGCGCCGAGTGCCAGGCGCGCTGCACCACCGAGGTGTCGGCGAAGATCGAGTGCACGCCGGCGCACGTCGGCGTGCGCGTCGACGGCGGCGTCGATGCCAAGGCCGTGGCGCAGTACAAGGCTGCGCTCGAGAAGCACCTGCCGGCGGTGCTCAAGATCGCCGTCGGCATGAAGGACCAGGCGATGTCGGTCGCGGGCAACGTCAAGGCCGTGGTCGAGGGCGTGCAGAAGGTCGTGGTCTCGCTCAAGTCCGATCCCAAGATCGGTGCGCGGCTGACCGCGTGCGTGGCCGCGCCGTTCAAGGCGGCATTCGACGCCGCCGCGAGCGTGCAGGCCAACATCAGCGTCTCGGTCGAGGTCAAAGCCAGCGCCGAGGCGCACGGCTCCGCTTCGGCGGGCGGCTCTGCGGGCTGAGTCACGAGGGAGGAAGCTCCGCTTCCTCCCCGTCTCGCCTCCCCTCCTTCCAGTCGCTGTCGCGACGAGCCTGTCAGCCTTCGCTGTCAGCTCTGAGCCTGCGAAGCTGAAATCCATGTTCAACCCGCCTGTGTGCACCGCAGGCGGGGGGGCGAGCGGTTCCACACTTGCGTTGGCGAACAGGGCGCTTGCAGGCGCCTCGGGTTTCGTCATCATCCGCCCCCATGACGACGATGCGTCTCGCGATCCTCTCGCTGCTCACCGCCGCCGCCTGCGCGCGCGACGTGAGCCCCGCTGCGACCACGAAGACCGACGCGCCCTCGCAGGCGCAGCACCAGGCCGCGGGCGCCGAGGGTGAGAAGGTCGCCCACGCGTCGCACGCGGGCGAGGGCGAGCACGCCGGCTGCATCTACGCCGGCACCGAGGCGGACGGTCACGGTGCGTGTCCCGGCGGCGGCCAGGAGCCCGACGCGCCCAAGGCCAGCTCCGGCCACTTCGGCGCGCCCTTCAGCGTCGCCGCTGCGGTGCCGCTGCACGAGGCCATCGGCAAGGACGCCGCGAGCACCGTGCTCGTCAGCGGTACGGTCGAGGCGGTGTGTCAGAAGAAGGGCTGCTGGATGGTGGTCAAGGACGGCAACGACACCGCGCGCGTCATGATGAAGGACCACGCGTTCGCCGTGCCGATGGACAGCCGCGGCAAGCCGGTGCTGGTCGAGGGCACGCTGACCAAGCGCACCTTCGACGAAGCCCAGGTCAAGCACCTCGAGCAGGACAAGGGCGGCGATCCCAGCAAGGTCTCGGGCGCGCGCGACGAGCACGTGCTCATGGCCACCGGCGTCGAGATCAAGAGCTGAGTCGACCGCCGTGGCCACCGGCGCCCGCAGCCGCATGCGCACGCTGTCGCGTGCGGCGCTCGACACCGCCCTGCGCAGGGCCCCGCGCGTGCCGCCGCGACCCAAGGTCGTGCCGTGCCCGCTCGCGGCACCGCAGCAGCGCCTCGAGCACGGGCTGCAGCCGCACTTTGCCCACCTGGCGAGCATCGCCAATCGCCGCGCGTTGCGGCGCGATCCGGTCTACCGTCGGCTGCGGCCGGAGCTGGATCGCGTGCTCGACGGTTTCGCGTGGGACCTCGAGATCGCCCGCCCTCGCGGCGACGCGTCCAGCCTGCGCGCGGTCGCGTGGAACGTCGAACGCGGCAAGCGCTTCGAGCCGCTGATGGCCGCGATGCACGAGCAGCCCGAGCTGCGCGACGCCGATCTGCTGCTGCTGACCGAGCTCGACGTCGGCATGGGTCGCTCGAACAACCGCGACGTGCCGCAGGAGATCGCGCGCGCGACCGGCATGGCCTACGTCTATGCCAACTTCCACCTGGTGCTCGCGCCGGGCGACAGCGCCGAGCAGGAGCCGGGCTTCGACAACGCCTTGGGCCTGCACGGCGCGGCCCTGTTCTCGCGCTGGCCGGTGCGGCGGGCGTGGGCGGTGGAGCTGCCCGAGTTCACGGACAAGTTCCACGCGATCGAGAAGCGACTCGGTAGCAAGCGCGCGCTGATGTGCGAGCTCGCGATGCCGCAGGGCCCGCTGCTGGTCGTGGTCGTGCACCTCGATCCGTTCGCGCCGCCGCGCCACCGCGCCGCGCAGCTGCGGGGCGTGCTCGATGCGGTCGCCGCCACGGGCGTCTCGCGCGTGCTCGTCGGCGGCGATTTCAACACCAACACGTACCACCTGGGCAGCTCCCTGGGCCTGGGCGTCGACGTGCTCAACAAGCTGGTGCGCTTCGGCTTCGAGGGCACCGTGCGCCAGTACATGCGGCCCGAGCACTACTTCGAGCGCGACGTGTTCGCGACGTTGACCGCCGCCGGCCTGCGCCACGACGGCTTCACCGACCCCGACGCCGGCACCATCCACTACGATCTCAACGACCCCGAGGTGCGCGACAAGAGCCTGCAGTACCTGCCGCGGCCGGTGTTCCGCTGGCTCGAGCGGCGGCTGTCGCCGTGGAACGGCTGCGTGCCGATGCGCGTGGATCACTTCGCCGGTCGCGGCGTGCGGCCCGTGGCCGCGCGCACGCTGCCGCGGGATCTGCCGACCGGCCGCGTGTCCGATCACGCGCCGTTGGTGTTGGACTTCGAGCTCGAGTCGACCGGCCGCGACTGAGCCCGCCGGCCCGCGCGGGCGATGGCGGTGCACGCGAACCACAGCAGCCGCGCGCGCCGGCTGCCGCGATCGTCGGGCGCGCGCGCGGGCTCGAGCAGCGCGTCGAGCCAGCGCTGCAGCGGCGGGCGCCGCAGCGCGCCGGCGAGGTCGAACAGCGCGAGATCCTCGATGCCCGCGGCTCGCACCAGCGCGACGTCGCGGGCCAGCGCGGCCGGATCGCGGAAGCCGGCCTCGTCGCCCAGTGCGCCCGCGCCGATGGCCCCGAGCGCCACCGCGGCGCGGGGGCCGAAGCGCGCGCGCGCCCGGCAGGCGCCCTCGAACACCAGGCTGTCGACGTCGCGCGCGCGCAGCAGGCCGCGGCCGTAGCCCAGCGCCAGCGAGCTGTAGAGCATGACGCTGATGCGCTGCAGCGGCAGCGGATCGACCGGCGTGCCGAGCAGCCGCTGCCACGTGGGGCGGCCGTGGGGATCCGCGAGCACCAGCGGCACCGCGGCGGCCCAGGTCGCGATGCCGACCGCCGCGGCCTCGCGCACCAGCGCGGCCAGGGCCGCGACCGCGGCGTCACGATCGCCCGGCGGCGGCGCGACCGGTCGCCCGTGGGTCGCGCGACGCAGCGTCGAGAACGGCGGCTCCAGATCGAGGCACAGCTCGTGCGGTCGCGCGTCGGCGGCGTCGAGCCGGGTCAGCAGCGCGCGGGTGAAGTCGACGAAGCGCGCAGCGTTGGCACTGTTGGCCCAGCGGCCGTCGCGGTTGTCGAGCATGGGCCACAGCGCGGTGTCGACCCCGTGCTCGCGTGCGGCGACGATGGTCGGCAACGGGTCGTCGTCGCCGGGCAACGCGGAGAACACCAGCTGGACCCCGCGCTCTCGCAGCGCGGCGAGCAATGCCGGCTCGCGCAGTCGAGCGCCCGGCACCTGCTCGGCGAAGAGCCGCAGCCGCGGTGGCGTTGGGCTATGCTGGGGGGCGATGCGCATTCTCTACGGCGTCGTCGGTGAAGGCATGGGACACGCCACGCGGTCGCGCGTGGTGCTCGAGCACCTGGTCGCGTCGGGGCACGAGGTCGAGATCATGACGTCGGGCCGAGCCAAGGACTTTCTGGCAAAGCGCTTCGAGGGCGTCAACCGCATCCACGGTCTGCACTTCGTGACCGAGGAGAATCGCGTGCGCATGGGCAAGACGCTGTGGTCCAACGTGCTGTCGGGCACCGCCGGGCTGCCGCGCAACGTCGAGGCCTACTTCGAGCTGCTGGCGGAGTTCCGCCCCGAGGTCGTCGTCAGCGACTTCGAGTCGTGGACGTACCTGTACGGCAAGGTCCACCGGCTGCCGGTCTACAGCATCGACAACATGCAGATCATCAACCGCTGCCGCCATCCGCCGGAGATCCTCGAGGGCGAGCAGGCCGCGTTCGAGCTCGCGCGCGCGTTCGTGAAGAGCAAGCTGCCGTTCTGCGACCACTATCTCATCACCACCTTCTTCCGCCCCGAGATCCGCAAGGACCACACTTCGCTGCACCCGCCGATCCTGCGGCCCGAGATCCTCGCGACCCAGCCCAGCCGCGGCGACCACCTGCTGGTGTACCAGACCGCCGAGGGCAACCGCGCGCTCGAACAGAGCCTCGCGCAGCTGGGCGTCGAGTGCCGCGTGTACGGCATGCGCCGCGGCATCACCGAGGACCAGGTCGAGGGCAACCTGCGTCACCGCGCCTTCTCGGAGGCCGGCTTCATCGCCGATCTCGCGAGCGCGCGCGCAGTGGTGGTCGGCGGCGGCTTCACCGTCATCAGCGAGGCGGTGTACTTCCACAAGCCCATGCTGGTGGTGCCGCTGCAGGGCCAGTTCGAGCAGACGCTCAACGCCCGCTACGTGCAGCACCTGGGCTACGGCCGCCACGCGCCGGTCATCGACGATCCCGCGATCGTGCGCGAGTTCCTCGCCGCGGTGCCCGCCTGCGAGGACGCGCTGGCGAGCTACCAGCAGGACGGCAACCGCGATCTCCTGGGCGCGCTCGACGAGCTGCTCGATCGCGCGGCGGCCGGGCTCGACTGATCGGGTCAGCGCCGCGGCAGCTGCACGCGCACCAGCTCGGCGCAGTGCTGGCCCAGGCGCGTGGCCAGGAAGCTGTCGCCGCCGGCGGCGGTCGCGTCGGGCAGCACCGCGACCCAGTCGTCGTGCTCGTCGCCGAACGGCGAGACCAGACCGGTGTCGAGCTCGAACACCAGGCCGCGCGCGCCGTCGTAGGCGACCACGCGCTCGGCCCCCGGCAGGAAGTCGAAGCGGTGGTGGGCGATGTGCCCGAGGCGGCGCACGATCTTGAGCGCGAAGTCGACGACGTGCAGGTCGCGCTGACCGGTCTCGCGATCGCCCACGGTCACCAGCAGCCGCGGCGCGTCGTCGGCGAACACGGGGTGGCCGACGACGTCCTGTGCCACCGGCTCGAACACGCCGCCGTCGCGCAGGCGACACTGCAACAGCGCGTGGCCGCGGCGCTGCGTCGTCGCACACAGGATCGAGCCGTCGTGGGACAGCCGCGGCTCGAACACCGGGCCCTCGGCGTCGAGCGGTTGCTCGAGCGGCGGCTGGCCTGGCGACAGGCCCACGAGCGCGCGCGCGGGCACCGGCGTCGCGTCGACCGACGGCGCGTCGGTGGCCGCGAACCACAGCCGCGCCGTGCCGGGCTCGGACAGAAGCGGCGTGCCGCAGTGCTCGCCCAGCGCCGCCGCCGGCGTGTCCGGTCGCTGCGGCGCGATCGCGACCCAGGCGCAGCCGTGGCGCAGCGCGAGTGTGCCGTCGGCGAGCCAGATCGGGTCTTCGCCGTCCCAGGTGCCCAGCGCGCGCGCGTCGGGCATCGCGAGCACGGCGACACGCGCACCGGTGCGGGCCGCGATCGCGCTGCCGTCGGGCGCGATCGCGATCGCATCGGGCCGCAGGGTCAGCGCGCGCTCGCGGCCCTGGCGATCGTAGATGGTCGTGCCGCGCTTGCAGCCGACCTCGACGCGTTCTCCCGCGGCGCCCGCGGCGACCAGGCGCAGCTTGCCGCGCACGGTCGTGGCCGTGGCGGCGTCGGGCGAGGGCTGGAACAGGAACGCTGCCGCGCGGTGCAGCGGGCCCAGCCGCTTCGCCGGCGGCGCTGCAGGCTCGGGTTCGACCGGCGCGGATGCGGCCGCATGCCCCGCGATCGCGATCGGTGTGGGGTCGAGCACGTGCGCCGGCTTGGGCTGGCACGCGAGCGCGGCCAGCAGCGCCGGTGCGATCCGCCACGGCGCGTGGACTCGGGACGACGCGGCTCGCATGCGCGAGCGTCATCTTGCCCCGAGGGCGCCGCCCTGCGCCAGCGCAGCCGCGGCGGTTGCCTCCACGGCCACAGTCGCGGTATGGCGGAAAACGCGGGGCGCCGCAGCACCGGCGACGCCGCGCACGCCGGCACGGTAGACCGAGACCGCCGCCGCTTCGTTTGCAGGACCATCCGCGACCGATGTCCACGCCGACTCCAGAGCACGAGCGCCCATGGGCGCCCGCCGAGCTCGACGCGCTCGAGGATCGGCTCGACGCGCGCGGGCCCGAGCCGGCGTGGCCGGTGGAGCTGACGCAGGCGTCGCGCGATCGGATCGTGGAGCGACTCGCGAGCTACCGCGCGATCGAGCGTCACGCCCAGGCGCTGCTCACCGTCGATCCGCCCGCGGATCGGATCGCGTTCGTGCTCCAGGCCGCGCGCAGCGACGCCGCAGCTCCGGTCGCGATGTCGCCGCCCGAGCCGGTGCGCGGCCCGTCGGCGTCGTGGTGGCGACGAATGTGGTTCGTGCCCGCGCTCGCGACCGCCGGTGCGGCCGCGCTCGCCGTGGTCGTGGTGATGCAGGCGCCGCGTGGATCGTCGACCGCGTCGTCCGAGCCCACCATCGCCAGCAACGCCGACGCGCGCAGCAACGCGGCCGAGCCGCCGCGTCCGACGCTGGCAGAGCAGGGCGCCATCGCGTCGTCGGAGCTGCGCACGCAGCAGGAGGGCTCGGCCCGCGGCACCGCGGTGGTGGAGTCGCCGATCGAGGCCGACGGCGACGACGGCCGGCGCGCGCGCAGCACGACTCCGAGCGCGCCCGAGACCCCCGCCGAGGAGCCGCCGCCGTCGCCCGACGTCGCGACGACGCGCAATGTGTCCGGGGGCACCGGTGGCCTGGGTGGCGCTGCACGTGGGGACGCGCCGCGCCCGGCGAGCCCAGGCGCGGGCCCCTCGCCCGCCAAGCCGAAGTCGGCCCCCGCTGGCGGCGCACCTGCGGCCGAGCCCAAGCGCCCGGCCGAGGCCGAGAAGAAGGACGAGCAGCAGCGCGGACAGCAACAGGAGCAGCTGCCGCCCGCGGAGCGGCTCGCCCGCGCCGACGCGGCGCGGCGCCGCGGGGACTGTGCCGCGGCGCGCAGCGACTACCAGCAGGTGGTCGCCCAGGGCACGACCAAGCAGCGCGCGCGCGCGCGCGCAGGCCTGTCGTTGTGTGCCGAGCGCGACGGCGATGCCCAGGCGGCGTCGGAGCTCGCCGCGAAGGCGCGGCAGGACGATCCCAGCATCGACGCGTGGATCGACGCGCAGCGCTGAACTCCGCCATGCCGCGCACGGGCGCGGCCGCTCGGCACGTGGCTCACACGCCGCAGCTGGGCCAGGGGATCACGTCGAGCACGAACAGCCCGGTGATGAACAGCGACAGCGCGAGCGAGATCGGCAAGAAGCCGGTCGAGGCCGGCTCGCCGTCGTCGTCATCCCCGTGGTCGTGTCCGCAGGCGTGCATTCGCGGGCCGTCGAGGCACGCTACGCGATCGCGCGCATGCGCGGCAAATCCGTGGCCGCGCGGTTGGCTCACGCGCCGCGTGGCACAGCGGGATCGCGCGCCTTCGGCAGCGGAGAAAGCTCCGCAATCGCGCTCACTTTCCCGGCACGACCGCGACCGAACCGGCGCCCGCGCGGGCGATGCCGACCGCCGGCCGCGCTCGCGCGCCGTGCGGGGCCGCGGTCGGGATTTGACTCCCGGCGCGGCCCAAGCGAGAACGCTCGGGCCATGTCGCACGGCTCACAGACCGCCCCGCACGCCGAGCTCAACGACGAGCCCCGGCCGATGTCGCTGCTCCGCCGGTGGACGCTGGACTTCCACAACCGGACCATCCTCTTCCGCGTCGGCAACTGGATCTTCACCACCTACGCGTTCATCGCGGCGGTCGCGTTCGCGACCGGCTTCGCGGGTTCGCTGTGGTACGACGCGATGGCCGGGCTCGATGTCCTGCTCATCGCCAAGCTGTACCTGTTCCTGGTGGTGCCGGGCGTGCTCGTGGGTCTGCGTCTGTTCAGCATCATGCTCGAGTGGCGTGAGCTGTTCCGCCGCCCGCTCGCGACCATCGTGAAGCCTGGTTACATGCTGCACGGCGGCATCTTCGGCGGCGTGCTGTCGCTGTACGCGGTCTCGGTGATCACGGGCGCGCCGTTCCTCAAGCTGCTCGATGCGCCGGCGCTGGCGCTGCCGTTGGGCGAGGCCATCGCGCGGTTGGGCTGCTACGTCTACGGCTGCTGCTGGGGTCGCCCGACCGAGAGCCGCTTCGGCGTGCGCTACACCAGCCCGCACTCGAAGGTGGTTCGCTGCGCGCCGCACCTGCACAACGTCAAGATCCACCCCGCGCAGCTGTACGCCCTGTGCATCTACCTCGCGATGTTCGCGGCGATGTACGCAGCGCTGCCGTACATGCCCTTCGACGGTGCGTTGACCGCGATCTACTTCCTGGGCCACTCGGCCATCCGCTACAGCCTCGAGTTCTTCCGCCAGGACGACCGCGGCAAGCTGTGGGGCAAGCTGACGCACACCAACCTGTACTCGCTGGTGATGGTGTTCGCGGGTATCGGCATCCTCGCGTGGGGCTTCGGCTCGGGCACGCACACCCAGGTCGATCTGTCGGTGCGCCTGATCCACGTCGTCACCAACGGCGCCATCGCGCCGTGGATCGCGATGTACGGCCTGGTCTTCGGCTTCGCCTACGGCGTGCACTACAAGAAGGTCGGCAGCTGGATCCAGTCGCCCTCGGGCGGCATGAACCCCAACGTCGACGAGCTCAGCATGGGCGCGGTGCAGCGCATGGAGAAGGCCTCGCGCGGCGAGCCCGCCTGCGACCACGACCACGCGCACTGAGTCGGCAGGCCGCTCCGCTTCCTCCCGGGGCCGTCAACGGCTGCCGCCCGCGATGGGCCGCGGCCGTCGTCGTTTGAGCCGCGTGGCTTCGCGGTGCCGTCGCTCCGCGCGCTCGATCATCAGCTCCTGCGTGCCGCGCGAGGCGCCCGCGCGCTGCACGTAGCTGCCGTCGGGCCGCATCTCCCACGCCGACCGCGTGTCCGCCCACTGCAGCTTGAGCACCGCCCGCAGCTCGCGACGCAGCTGCGGCGACTCGATCGGCACCAGGGTCTCGACCCGGCTCTCGAGGTTGCGGGTCATGCCGTCGGCCGAGCCGATGAAGTACTCCTCGTCGCCGCCGTTGCGGAAGTAGTAGACGCGCGCGTGCTCGAGGAAGCGCCCGACCACGCTGATGACCCGGATGGTCTCGGACAGCCCCGGCAGGCCCGGTCGCAGGCGACAGGTGTCGCGCACGATGAGATCGACGCGCACGCCCGCCTGCGACGCGCGGTACAGCGCCGCGATGAGGCCGGCGTCCTCGAGCGCGTTGAGCTTGAGCTGGATGTGGCCGTTGCCGGCCTGCTGGTGCACCACGACCTCGCGCTCGATCTTGTCGAGCAACGCCTGCTTGAGCAGCTTGGGCGAGATGAGGATCTTGTTGTAGCGACGCTTGGGCCGGTAGCCCGTGGTCAGGTAGTTGAACAGCTCGGTCATGTCCTGACCGATGGCGTCGTCGCAGGTGAAGAAGCTGAAGTCGGTGTAGCTGCGCGCGTTGCCGGCGTGGTAGTTGCCGGTGCCGACGTGGGTGTAGCGCCGCAGGCAATCGGAGTCCTGCCGCACCACCAAGATCACCTTGCAGTGGGTCTTGAGCCCGACCACGCCGTAGCTGACGTGGATGCCGGCCTCTTCGAGGTCGGCGGCCCAGCGCAGGTTGGCCTCTTCGTCGAAGCGGGCCTTGAGCTCGACCACGACCGCGATCTGCTTGCCGTTGCGGGCGGCGTTGATCAGGTGGCGCACGACCTGGGTGTCCGCCGACGTGCGGTACAGCGTCATCTTGATCGCGCGGACCTTGGGATCCTCCGACGCGTCGCGCAGGAACCGCTCGACCGAGCTCGAGAACGACTCGTAGGGGTGGTGGACCAGGATCGCCTTGGCGTCGCGGATCTGGTGAAAGACGTTGCGGTGCTCGGCGAACTCGGGGTGATCGACCGGGCGGTGGGGCGCATCGTGCAGGTGCGGCACCGGCAGCGCGGCGAGTTCCATCAGGTCGCGCATGCCGATGATGCCGTCGACCTCGAACACGTCGGGCTCCTGCAGGCCGAACTTGGCCGCCAGCAGCGCGCGGTGCAACGGCGGCATGCCTGGGGCGACCTGCATGCGCACCAGCTGCGCGAACTTCCGCTCGCGCAGCTCGGACTCGATCATCGCAACCAGATCCTCGGCGAGGTCTTCGTCGCCCTCGGTCACGGCGTTGCGCGTGACTCGAAACGGCATGCAGCTCTCGATGACCATGCCGGGGAACAGCAGGTCGAGGTTGTGTGCGACGACGTCCTCGAGCAACACGAAGCGCAGGCTCTCGCCCACCCGCATCAGCCGTGGGATGCCGGCGCCGACGGGCACCTTGACCCGCGCCAGCAGCGGCATCGCGTCGTTGGGGTAGTGCAGCGTGACCAGCAGGTTGAGCGACAGGTTCGAGATGAACGGGAACGGGTGCGCGGGATCCATCGCCTGCGGCGTGACCAGCGGGAACACGTTGCGGAAGTAGCGTTCACGCAGCTCGGCGCGCTCCTCGGGGGCGAGCAGGCGGTAGGGCGTGATCGCGATGCCCTCGTGCGCGAGCGGCTCCTCGAGCGAACGCCAGATCGCACGCATGCGCCCGTCGAGCACGCGGATGCCGGCGAGACACTCGGCGTGCAACTCCGCCGGCGTGCGGCCGTCGACGCCGAGGTCGTCGATGCCGGCGGCGAGCTGCTGCTTGAGCCCGCCGATGCGCTTCATGAAGAACTCGTCGATGGTGCTGCCGACGATGCCGAGGAACTTCACGCGCTCGAGCAGCGGCGTGCGTTCGTCCGCGGCCTCCTGCACCACGCGGAACGCGAAGTTGAGCCAGGTCAGCTCCCGCGTCAGGTAGGCCTCGGGCGCCTGCGCGTCGGCAGGCGCGGCCCAGCTGCCGCGTGGGCGCGGGCAGGGCGGGTGGGGTGGCGTGCAGATCTCGGGTGCAGCCGGCGGGCTGATCGGGGATGCTGGTGCGACCGCGTCGCCGCCGTCGTTGGCGGCGGCATGGGAGTCTTGGGTCATGCGCGTCGGGGACCATGTTCGCCCAGCCCGCCGGGGGCCCGCCAGTACCGTCGCGCCCCGCGGCGACGCCAGACCCCGGCCGTGCTCGTGCGTTGAGCGAGGGCGTGCGGGTTGGCAATACCGGCGTTGCCTGCTCGTCGCGGCGTTGTCGGCGGCCGGGTAGCGCGCGCGGCGCCCGAGCCCGCCGTGCCGGTCGCGCCGCTGGCGGCCGCTGCGGCCCCTGCGGCCGCGATCGTCTCGTCCTCGGTGCCTGTGGTCGCCGCGGCCGACGCGGGCCCGGCCGCGGCGGCGCCCGTGGCGTTTCGCGACGATTTGGCGCAGCGGCTGCGTCGAGCGGACTGCGCAGCTGCCCAGTGCGCCGGTGTTCGACCCCGACGACCCACGCCTGCGTCGCGGCGCGTTGGTCGCCGTGCTCAAGTCGGCGCGGCGGCTGGTGCTGTTCGACGACGGCGTCGCGACCGCGTGCTACCGCATCGCCCTGGGCTTCGCGCCCCAGGGGCACAAGCAGATCCAAGGGGACGCATGCACCCCGAGGGCTGGTACCGCACCTCGACAAGCCTTGGTCGAGCTTCGCGCACGCTGATCGCGATCCACTACCCCAACGAGGACGACGCGCGCGCCGCCGGTGGCCGACGGCCGCATCAGCAGCAAGACCCGCGATCGTATCGTCGCCGACGCGCGCGAGGGCAAGGTGCCACCAGAACACCAAGCTCGGCGGCGCGGTGCTCATCCACGGCGGCGGCTCGTCGAGCGACTGGACGCTGGGCTGCGTCGCGCTCGACGACGCCGGATTCGCTGGGCGCTGCGCGACGCGTTGCCCAAGCGCATGCGCGCCAACATTCTGATCCTGCCGTGAGCTGCGGCCACGGCGCGAGGACGGCAGTGCGCGCGCGACGACGCCGCACTCGGCCCGCAGCGGGACGCGCGTCGGTGTGGCCGCGCCGCCCGGGTATCGGCCCACCGTGGGCGCGCGGGCTCGCTATACTCAGCCACCGTGGCGCAACACGACCTGAGCCGTCGACGCTGTCGCTGCGCCGCACGCCCGTGCTGGACGCGGTCGGGGTCGGCAGCGACGTGCAGCTCGTGGTGCTGTTGGGCACCGCGGTGGGCCAGGCGCTGCCGCTGGGCCTCGAGGTCGTGCTCGGCCGCGGCATGCCCGAGCCCCGATCGACGACGACGGCGTCTCGCGTCGCCACGCTCCTCGATCACCGCCAGAGGCGACGGCACGTTCTTGCTGCGCGACCTGGGCAGCCGCAACGGCACCTACGTCAACGGTGTGCGGGTGCAGGTCGAGATCGGCATCGGCGACCGCATCGCCATGGGCGGCAACACCGTGCTGCAGCCAGCGCTGCGCGACCGCTTCGAGGAGCAGCGCCGCGGCGCGCAGAAGCTCCAGGCCCTGGGCGAGCTGGCCGGCGGCATCGCGCACGACTTCAACAACCTGCTGGGCGTCGTTCTGGCCAACGTCTCGCACCTGCAGTCGCTGCCGCGGTGGAACGAGGCCGATGCGCGCCGCGTGCTCGCCGAGGTCGCCGACGCCGCCCGACGCGCGGGCGAGCTGACCCACGATCTCATGGCGTTCGCGCGCAGCGGTCCCCGCGTGCTCGAGACCCTCGAGCTCTCGCGCGTGGTCGACGGTGCGGTGCGGATCCTGTCGCGCACGCAGCCCAAGAGCGTCGCGCTCGAGCTGGAGCTGCAGCGCGAGCCGCTGGTGCGCGGCGACCCGGGCGCGGCTCGAGCAGGTCGTCGCCAACATCGGCGTCAACGCCATCGCGGCGATGCCCGACGGCGGACGCCTGCGCATCGCGGTCAAGCGCCGCGATTCGATCCCGCCCGAGGTCGCCGACGAGGAGTTCATGCTGCCGGCCGGGGGATCTCGCGGTGGTCTCCCTGGTCGACACCGGCGGGGGCATGGAGCCCGAGGTCCGTCGCCGCGCGTTCGAGCCGTTCTTCACCACCAAGCCGCGCGGCGCAGGCACGGGCCTGGGGCTCGCGACCGCGATGGCGATCGGCGACCACGGCGGCCACATCGCGGTGCACAGCCGTCCTGGCAGCGGCACCGGGTTGCGGCACGTGTTCCTGCCGCCGCGCAGCGGCAGGGTGCAGCCCGAGCGCCGCACCCTCGACGCGGCGCCGCTGTCGGGCTGCGTGCTGGTGGCCGACGACGAGCCGCTCGTGCGGTTGGCGTCCCGGCGTGTGCTCGAGCAGGCGGGGCTGCAGGGTGATCGAGGCCGCCGACGGGCGCGCCGCGGTCGATGCACTGGCGTCGGGCGGTCGCGTCGACCTCGTGCTGCTGGACCTCGACATGCCGATCATGGACGGCGAGCAGGCGCTGGGGCTGATCCGGCAGTTGCGGCCGACCCTGCCGGTGCTCATCTCCAGCGGCCATGTCGAGCGGGCCCGAGGAGAAGCTCCGGGCCACGGGGCATCGACGGCATCCTCGACAAGCCCTATGATTCGCTCACGCTGCTGCGGGCGGTCGCCACGTCGCTGCGCGACAATGGAACGTCGCCAGCAGGGCTGAGATCCCAGGGATCCTCGGTGCCAGGACGCGGTGTCCGGCGAGATCGGTGCTCGCCCGCGCGCGTTCAAGCGAGGTCCCCATGCTCAAGCCCCACGTCGCAACCATCATCGCAGCCACCCTCGCCGCCGCCCTGCTCGCGTGTGACAAGGGCGGCGACGCCAAGAAGGACGAGAAGAAGACCGAGGCCATGGACGACAAGAAGGCCGAGGAGAAGAAGGCCGAGGAGAAGAAGGCCGAAGAGAAGAAGGACGGCGGGCTGGTGATCGTCGATGCGCGTGCGCGCCATCTGGGCGGCCGCGCTGGCATGGACCGCGCTGGGCGGCTGTGACGCGCGGCCGCGGCCGGCCGAGCCCTCGGCCGGGCATCGCGCCGCCGCCGGGCGAGGCCGACGAGGCCTTCCGCGCGGCTGCAGGTCTACGAGGACCAGCAGCGCCTCGCGCACCTGGGTGCGGCGCTGCGCCTGTGGTCGAAGGTCGCGGGCGACGACCTGGTGGTTGGTGTACTCCACTCGATGGGCAGCGCGCGATCGGCCTGCTGCGCGGCGCCGACGCTGCGGTCGTGCTCGACGAGCGCGGCCGCGAGCTACAGCGCGTCGCGACCGTGACGCAGCCGATCGCGGTCGCGGTCCACGGCGAGGCCGTGCGGGTCGTCGGCGCCCCGGCGAGAGCTGCAGCGCTTCGGGCTGCGCGATGGCCAGCTGCAGCCGGGCGATCGCATGGCGCTGCCGGGCGCCGTGGCACTGCGCGACGCGGCCGCGCTGCCGCACGGCTCGCGCTCTCCGGGACGGCTGGAGCGGTCAGGTGCTGAAGGCGCTGGGCTGGGACGGCGCGCTGGTGCCCGAGGACGCGCGGCCGTGCCGTGGCCCTTTCGATCTGCACGTCCGCGGGCCTGCTCGCGTCGGTGTGCCTGCACGTGGAGCGCGCCTGCGGCTCGACCATCTGGGCGGCGTCCACACCACCGCTTCGCACGACGGCCCGCTGTGGTCGTCTGCGATCACGCCGCTGGCGGGCGGCGGTTGGCTCGTCGCCGCCGGCGGCGTCGAGGATCATCCGCTCGATCGCACCGACGGCGCCTTCGGCTTCGTCGACTCGTTCCTGTTCCTCGAGCGGGTGCAGCCCTGCGCCCAGGGCCTGTGCCGGCACGAGCTCGCTCGCATCGACGTCGCGCCGATGGGCATCATCGTGCCCAAGTGGCTCGCGGTCACCGCCGACGCCGAGCAGGCCGAGGTCACGCTCAGCGGCTACGGCGGCGACGCGTTCGTGCAGCTGGCGGTGTCGCTCGCCGACGGCAGCGTCAGCACCACGCGCAGCTTCGCCGTGCCGCCGGGCATCCGCGACGCCGGGCGCATGGCGGGCGGCTGGCTCGCGGCCGATCCGTTGCTCGATCGCTGGGTCCGCATCGACGACGACGGCACCGTCAGCACCGAGCTGCCCCGCGATCCACGGCCGGGCGCGCCGCCGTCGGTGCGCGTGGGCGAGGCCTTGTTCTTCACCCGCCTGATGGCGCCGGCCGCCAGCAGCGAGGGCCGTGCGAGCCGCTTCACCTGCGAGACCTGCCACTTCGAGGGCACCGTCGACGGCCGCGTGCACTACACCGGGCGGCAGGACGTGCACGCGGCGACCAAGCCGCTGCTGGGGCTGTTCGTGAACCGCCCGCACTTCTCGCGCGCGCTCGACCGCACGCTGGCGACCATGGTCGACAACGAGTTCACCGTCGCCAACCGCGGCAGCGCCGCGGGGCCGCGCTTCGACGCGACCGCGCAGGCGTGGCCGTGGCTCGCACTGTTGGGCGCCCACGAGACCCAGGACGCCGACGCGTTGCGCCGCGCGCTGATCGATTTCTTCGTCGCCTACGATCACGAGAGCTCGCCCGCGGTCGTCGCGCGTCGCCGCAGCTCGGCCGCGCCGCGCTTCACCGACCAGGAGCGCGCCGGCGCGGACTCGTTCGCGCAGCACTGCGAGGGCTGCCACCAGGCCCGCACCATCGCGGACGACGCCAGCACGCGGGTCGACCCCACGCAGTGGGAGTCGCTGGTGCTGTCCGAGCGCGGCCCGCTGGTGTGGGCCAGCGAGCAGCGCGTGCGCACCGGCGTGGAGCCGTACGTGCACCCCGAGGGCGCGCGGGTGACCTCGCTGCGGCGGCTGTGGCTCAAGTGGCCGTACTTCACCAACGGCTCGGCGCACTCGATCGCGGACGTGCTCGCGCGGGTGCGTTTGCGCCCCGCGTTCGCGCATGCCGGCGAGGGCGCGGGCGACCTCGATGCGGCCGAGCAACGCGCGCTCGCGGCCTTCCTCGCGCTGCTGTAGCGCGCTGCGCCCACGCGGCGGCGGCGGTTGCGGCCGCGCGGCGGGTCCTGATACTCAAGCAGCAAGCGCGCACGCGGACGGCCGGTGGGGGCCCCGCGCGTGGGCGGCCCCTCGGACGCGACCATGAAAATCCTCGTCACCGGCGGCGCCGGTTTCATCGGTGCGAACTTCCTCAACCTGCTGGTCCCGCGGCACCCGGAGCACACGTTCGTCAACGCGGACAAGCTCACCTACGCCGCGAACCTCGCGAGCCTGGCCGGCATCGCGAGCGCGTCCAACTACCGCTTCACGCGGGTCGACATCGCCGACGCCGCCGCGGTCGACGCGTTGTTCGACGAGCACCAGCCCGAGCTCGTGGTCCACTTCGCGGCCGAGAGCCACGTCGATCGCTCGATCGCCGGTCCGCGCGAGTTCGTGCGCACCAACATCGAGGGCACCTTCAACCTGCTCGAGAGCGCGCGGCGGATCTGGGGCAGCGGCAACGGCCTGTTCCACCACGTCAGCACCGACGAGGTCTACGGCTCGCTCGGCGACACCGGCCTCTTCACCGAGACCACGCGCTACGACCCCTCGAGCCCATACTCGGCCAGCAAGGCCGCCAGCGACCACCTGGTGCGAGCGTACCACCGCACGTTCAAGCTGCCGGTCAAGCTGACCAACTGCTCGAACAACTACGGTCCGCTGCAGTTCCCCGAGAAGCTCATCCCGCTCATGATCATGAACGCGCTCGACGGCAAGCCGCTGCCGGTCTACGGCCAGGGCACCAACGTGCGCGACTGGCTGTACGTCATCGACCACTGCGAGGCCATCTGGACCGTGGTCAACCGCGGCGCGGTCGGCGAGACCTACAACATCGGCGGCAACAACGAGGTCAAGAACATCGACGTCGTGCACACGTTGTGCGCCGTGCTCGCGGAGCTGACCGGCAAGACCGAGGAGTCGCTGCGCGGCCTCATCACCTACGTCAAGGACCGCCCCGGTCACGACCTGCGCTACGCCATCGACGCGAGCAAGCTGCGGCGCGAGCTCGGCTGGGGTCCGACCGAGACCTTCGACACCGGTCTGCGCAAGACCGTGCGTTGGTACCTCGAGCACCAGTCGTGGGTCGCCGATGTCCGCACCGGCGAGTACCGCAAGTGGATCGAACAGAACTACGGCAACCGCTGACCCCGGCCGCATCCCCGCGCTCCCCCAAGGACCCGACATGATCGACAGAGGCATCATCTTGGCCGGCGGCTCCGGCACGCGCCTGCATCCGCTGACGAAGTCCATCAGCAAGCAGCTGATGCCGATCTACGACAAGCCGATGATCTACTACCCGCTGTCGGTGCTGATGCTGGCCAACATCCGCAAGGTACTGGTCATCACCACGCCGCACGAGCAGGTGCTGTTCAAGGAGCTGCTGCGCGACGGCAGCCAGTGGGGCATGGAGCTGACCTACGCGGTCCAGCCCAGCCCCGACGGGCTCGCGCAGGCGTTCATCATCGGCAAGCCCTTCGCCGACGGCCGCGGCTGCGCGCTGGTGCTGGGCGACAACATCTTCTACGGCAACAGCCTGCAGGAGCTGGTCGGCGTGGCCGCGCGCCGGGAGCACGGCGCGACCGTGTTCGGCTACTGGGTGCGCAATCCCGAGGCCTACGGCGTCGCCGAGTTCGCGCCCGACGGTCGCGTGATCTCGCTGGAGGAGAAGCCCAAGGCCCCGCGGAGCAACTTCGCGGTCACCGGCCTGTACTTCTACGACGAGCAGGTCTGCGAGCTCGCAGCCGGGCTCGCGCCCTCGGCCCGCGGCGAGCTCGAGATCACCGATCTGAACCGGCTCTACCTCGAGCGCAACGCGCTGCACGTGGAGCTGCTCGGCCGCGGCATCGCCTGGCTCGACACCGGCACGCCCGACGCGCTGCTGCAGGCAGCCAACTTCATCCAGACCATCGAACAACGGCAGGGCCTGCAGATCGCGTGTCCCGAGGAGATCGCGTACCACCGCGGTTGGATCGACACCGAGCAGCTGCGCAAGCTGGGCGAGGCCCTGTCGAAGAACGACTACGGCCGCTACCTGCTGCGCCTGGCGGAGGAGGGCAAGCCCCGATGAAGGTCACGCGCACCAAGCTCGCGGGCGTGTTGTTCATCGAGCCCGACGTCTTCGGCGACGACCGCGGCTTCTTCCTCGAGACCTGGGCCGCGCGGCGCTACGCCGAGGCCGGGATCCCCGAGATGTTCGTGCAGGACAACCTCTCGATGTCGCGCCGCGGCATCCTGCGCGGGCTCCACCTGCAGCATCCGTTCGGCCAGGGCAAGCTGGTCCAGGTGGTGATGGGCGAGGTCTTCGACGTCGCCGTGGACGTGCGCGTGGGCTCGCCGACCTTCGGCCAGTGGGTCGGGACCACGCTCTCGGGCGACAACCACGCGCAGATCTACATCCCCAAGGGCTTCGCGCACGGCTTCTGCGTGACCAGCGAGGTCGCGCTGTTTTCTTACAAGTGCACCGAGGCGTACCACCGCGAGACCGAGCTCGGCATCGCGTGGAACGACCCCGACATCGCCATCGACTGGCCGATCCACGACCCGTCGCTGTCGGCCAAGGACTCGGCGTTCCCGCGCTTGCGCGACATCCCGCAGGGCAAGCTGCCGCCGTTCGCGGGCGCGACGACATGAGCCGCGCGCCCGCCCGCGTGTACGTGCTCGGTGCCGACGGCATGCTCGGCCGCGCGTGGCTGCAGCAGCTGCGCGCAGGCGGCATCGAGCACCGCGGCTTCGCGCTGCCGCAGTTCGACCTCACGCGCGCGGCCGATCTCGACGCGCTGCCGCTGCAGCCGGGCGATGCGGTGCTCAACTGCGCCGCGTGGACCGACGTCGACGGCGCCGAGAAGGACGAGGCCACCGCGACGCGCGTCAACGGCAGCGCGGTCGGGCAGCTGGCGCAGCGCTGCGCCGACGCGGGGGCGAGCTTGGTGCACTACAGCACCGACTACGTCTTCGACGGCCAGGCCAGCGTGCCGTACCCGGTCGACGGCATGCACGCGCCGCTGTCGGCCTACGGTCGCTCCAAGGCCGTGGGTGAGCCGGGTGTTCGCGGCGGGGCCGTCGTACCTGCTGGTGCGCACCAGCGCTGGTTGTACGCGCCGTGGGGCAGAACTTCGTCCGGGGCACCATCGCGAAGCTCGCGCGCGAGCGGCTCAACCTGCGCGTGGTCGACGACCAGCGCGGTCGCCCGACCAGCGCCGAGCATCTGGTGCGCGCGCTGGCGGCTGCTCGGCGCCGGTGTCCGCGGCATCGTGCACGTCACCGACGGCGAGCAGTGCACGTGGTTCGAGTTCGCCAGTGCGATCGCGGCGGCCGTGGCCCCGCAGTGTCGCGTCGATCCGTGCACCACGGCCGAGTTCCCGCGGCCGGCCCGTCGCCCCGGCTACAGCGTGCTCGACCTGGCGCGCACCGAGGCCGCGATCGGTGCGATGCCGCCGTGGCGCGACAATCTCGCCGACGTGCTCGCACGCTTGGAGTAGGCCGCCGCGGCGGTCAGGACGCGTCGCCCACCAGGGCGCGCAGCTGATCGAGCGCCTCGGACGGCACGTCGAGGAACTGCAGCCCGATGTCGTACGCCGCAGGATCGCCGCCAGGGATCGCGCGCACCCACATGACCTCGGTCAAGCAGTTGAGGCTGCTGTGATCGGGCATGAACAGCTCGATCTCGAAGCGCGCGCCGACCGACAGCGGCTCGTCGCTGTAGACGCGGATCTCTGCCGAGCCTGACATCCACGACCTGACGGCGAGGCAACCGCCTGCGCGCCGGTCTGAAGTACAGCGGCACGTTCAGTCGCGGGAACTTTCGCCGGTCGTCGGTGCTGTCCGTCACCTGTTCCATCCTGTGGCGCGGGCGTCGCTGCCAGAGTAGCAGGCAGCCGCTGGCGGGGCAAAACCGCGGCGAGGTGGTTTCGGCGGCCGAGCGGTGCCGCGCGTGTCGGATCCGCCCACTGCCGCGGGGCACCATGGGGCGGCGCCGGAGCCCTGGCGGCGGGGGCGATCGCGTACCATGACAGGCGCCGTGCCCGTCTGGGTCGACATCAAACCGCAGGCCTACCTGGCGCTGCTGGTCTGGATCCCGCTCGGCATCGCGATGTTCGGCATGATGAAGCCGATCAAGGCCGGCGTTGCGGCCCTGATCCTGGGCGTGCTGTTCCTGCCCGAGCTGGCCGCGTTCGACCCGCCAGCGTTGCCGCCGATCGACAAGATGGCGGTCGCCTGCCTCGCGAGCTACCTCGGCGCGCTCGTGTTCGCGCGGCGCGAGCTCGGGCGCGCCAAGTTCCTGCGCGGGCCCGAGGTGTGGTTCCTGCTGGTCGTCATCGGCAACATCGGCACCGCGCTGACCAACGCCGATCCCGTCATCATCGGCGGTGGGCTCGACTACGACGGCGAGACGCGGTTGCCCGAAATCGTGCTGCCGTCGATGACCAAGTACGACATCTTGTCGTCGACCGTCCGCGACTTCCTCGGCATCCTGCTGCCGTTCCACCTCGGCCGCGCGTTCGTGCGCACCCGCGACGACGCCATCACCTTGGCCAAGGTCATCGCCGGGGCCATGGTGGTGTGCCTGCCGCTGATGGTGTTCGAGCTGCGGTTCTCGCCGCAGCTGCACTACTGGATCTACGGCTACTACGCGCTCGACTTCGCCCACAACATGCGCGGCGGCGGCTTCAAGTCGTCGATGTTCCTCTCGTCGGGCCTGGCCCTGGCCATGTTCCTGATGGCGGCGCTGTTCGCCGTGGCGCTGTTGCGGCGGGCCAAGGAGAAGGTCGCGGGCATGAGCCCGGGGCTGCTGTTGCCGCTGTTCTGGGGCGTGCTGCTGATGTCGCGCAACGTCGGCGCGAACATCTACACCCTCGCGGCGCTGCCGCTGCTGCTGGGGCGCAAGGTCGCGTCGGCGGGGCGCTTCGCAGTCGTGCTGTGCATGCTCGTCATCGCGTTCCCGGCCCTGCGCGCGTCGCAGACCTTCCCGGCCGACGACCTGGTCGCGTTCGCCGCGAAGTACAGCGCCGCGCGGGCACAGTCTTTGGGCTTCCGCTTCGACAACGAGGACATCCTGCTCGAGCGCGCGAACGAGCGGCAGATGTTCGGCTGGGGCGGCTTCGGCCGCAACCGCGTCTACGACGAGCGCGGCAAGGACGTCTCGGTCACCGACGGCGAGTGGATCATCCGCTACGGCAGCCGCGGCATCGTCGGGTTCTGGGGCGCCTTCGGCCTGCTGATGTGGCCGGTGTTCGTCGCGCGTCGGCGCACGCGCAAGATCGCGGACGTCGAGGCGGTCTATGCCGTGAACTCGATGTCGCTGCTCGCGGCGATCCACGCGGTCGACCTGCTGCCCAACGGCCTGTTCACGATCTTCCCGTATTTCTTCTCCGGCGCGCTCGCCGGGCTGAGCGAGGGCCTGCTCACACCACAGCGGGCGGTCGCGCCCGCGCCCGCGCCCGATCGCGACTACGCGCCGATGCCCGGGCCGGGCTACGCTGGGCTGGGTCCGCCGCCGACATGAAGCTGCTCGTCGTCATCGTCAACTACAAGACCGCGCGGCTCTCTCTGCGCGCGGCCCAGAGCGCGCTGCCCGAGGTCACCGCGCTGGGCGGTCGCATCGACATCGTCGACAACGCTTCGGGCGACGACTCGCTCGCGGTGTTGCAGCCGGGGACCGCGGCCCTGGGCCCGGCGGTGCGGCTGATCGCAGCCGAGCGCACCGGCGGCTTCGGCTACGGCAACAACCTCGCGATGCGAGCCGCGCTCGCGAGCGACGACCCGCCGCAGTACATCTACCTGCTCAACCCCGACGCGATCGTGCAGGGTCGCGCGATCACGACCCTGGTCGAGTTCATGGACGCGCACCCGCGCGCGGGCATGGCCGGCAGCCACATCGTGAACCCCGATGGCAGCACCCACGTGTCCGCGTTCCGCTTCCCCAGCCCGCTGGGCGAGGTCGAGGGCGGCCTGCGTCTGGGCGTGGCCACGCGGTTGCTGCAGCGCTGGTCGGTGTGGAACCTGCCGTGCGACGCGACCGCGAAGGTCGACTGGGTCTCGGGCGCGAGCACGATGATCCGCCGCGAGCTGCTCGAGTCGGTCGGGCTGTTCGACGAGAACTTCTTTTTGTACTTCGAGGAGACCGATCTGTGCCGCCGCGCGGCCCAGGCCGGCTGGGAGCGGTGGTTCGTGCGCGAGGCGACGGTCGAGCACGAGGTCGGCGCGGCGACCGGGATCAAGGACGTGCGCAAGCCGGTGCCGGGCTATTGGTTCGACTCCCGGCGCTACTACTTCCTCAAGCAGGGCGGCAAGACCGAGCTGTGGCTCGCCAATGCCGGCTGGCTCGCGGCGCAGACCGCCTGGCGCGTGCGCAGGGTGATCCAGCGCAAGCCGGACACGGATCCGCCGCATCTGCTGCGGGACTTCGTGCGCCACGCGATCGCCCGTGGCGGCAACCGGCGCGGCTGACATATCATCGTGGCGCCGTGCGCCCGCTGACGTCGACCTCCGCCCTGCTGCTCGTGCTCGCCACCGCGCCCGCTTGCAAGCCCCGCCATCCGTACGTGTGGGTCAACGATCTGCCCGTGACCGAGGTGCCGATCGGGAGCATCCCCCTGCGAGCCGGTGACACCATCTCGGTCACGGTCTCGCGCATGGAGGAGCTGCGCGCCGCCGCACCGTTCGAGATCGGCGCGGATGGGGCCATCGTGCTGCCGTTGGTGGGCCCGTTCGAGGTCCAGGGCCTCACGCCCGAGGCGGCCGCGCGCAAGCTCAACGCGCGGCTCCACGGCATCGTGGTCAACCCCGACGCGCGGATCTCGGTGGTCACGCCGCGGCTGCCGGAGATCACGGTGCTGGGCGAGGTCGGCCAACCCGGGCGCTTCCCGGTCGATCACGGCGACGGGGGCATGGGCGCGCGGGCGCTCGCCGGCGGCCTGACCGAGTTCGCCGATCCGCAGAGCATCTACGTCGTGCGCAAGTACCCCAAGGCCGAGCGCATCCGCTTCCGCTACTCCGACCTGACCGGCGGGGTCGAGCGCGCGGCGCAGTTCGAGCTGCGCGACGGCGACGTCGTGGTGGTGGAGTAGCGGACGTCGGTCGATGCTGTCGCTGCCGCTGGCGCTCGCGTTGCTCGTCGATCCACGGGCCGGTCGCTTCGACGTCTCCGGCGGCGTGGTCGCGGAGCTGCGCGGTGGCTACGCTCCGGTCGCGCCCAACCAACCCGCGTCGGCGTCGTTTCTCACGCTCATCACGCCCAACATCGACCTGCGCTACAACCGCATCGCCGCCGCGGCCTGCTGACCTTCGGCTACGCGCCGCGCATGCTCTACCGCGTGCCCAACCTGCTGCGGTTGGCGCGTCCGCTGTTCCTGCACCAGTTCCAGCTGCGCCACGTGGTCTCGCTCGATCGCCGCTGGACCATGGGCACCAGCGCCATCGCCAGCGTCGGCGAGCTCGACTACACCGCGCTGGGCATCGCCTTCAACGGCCCGCAGGCCGCGGCGCCGCGCGCCGACGTCATCGAGTTCGCCATCGGCGACGTGTCGATGAGCTTCACGGGTCGGCTCGATTCCCGGCGCTCGATCGCGATCGTGCCCTCGGCGGGGTTCCGCTACCCCTTCGGCCAGGACACCGCGCCGACGCCCGACATGCCGGTCAACGCGTTCCCGCAGCAGTACGCCGGCAACCTCGGGCTGGCGTACTCCGAACGGGTCGCACCGCGCGACAACGTCTACGTGCAGAGCTACCAGGGTGTGGTCGACTTCCGGCCCGGCGGCCTGTTCGTCAACAGCGACTCGCGCGTGGGCTGGACCCGGCAGCTCGCCCGCCGGCTCGAGAGCCGCCTCGACGTCGGCGTGTTCAATGCCCAGGTGCTCGCGCAGCAGGACGCGACCGCACGGCTGCGCGGCCGCGTGCTCCCGGTCGGCAGCTATCGCTTGGGCGGGCGCCTGCGCTCGCGCGCCGCCTACACCATCGACGGTGCGTTCGCGGCGGGCGTGTCGGGCTTCTTCGACGTGCTCGGCGGCAACGTGCAGCCCCGCGCCACCGGCTCGGCCCAGCTGACCGTGGCGATGCCGCCGCGGTGGACCTTCGGCCTGGTCTCGTCGCTGTACACCGCCGCGACGCTCGAGCCGCTGCCGCGCTCGACCGGCGGCGTGCCGCAGACCGAGAGTGCGTTCCTCAACCAGCTGCCCATCAGCTACCGCATCGACGACACCAAGCGCATCGAGTTCGGTCTCATCACCAACGTGCGTACGCCCCACCTGGCGTCGTCGAGCTTCGCCGGCACCCAGCTCGAGGCGTGGCTGTACGTCGCGTTCCGCATCGCCGGCGGCACCGCCCGGGGTGGCCGCGAGGTCACCAACCGCGGCGTCGGCACGGGGCAGGGCGCCAACGTCGGCAGCGGTGGCGTGCCTGTGCGGTAGCAGGGCGCGGAAGAACGCCCCGCGTTGCCGCGCCGCGGGTGCCGGCGTCGCCAGGCCTCAGCGCCGCGCGGCGAGGCGCGCCGCCACGATGCGCCGCAGGTCCCGCAGCAGCCCCAGCATCACGCCGAGCATGAAGCCCGCGACCAGGCCGGCGCCGACGCGGATGACCAAGGTCTTGATCCACGGCGTCAGCTTCACGTTCGGTGGCGTGATGACGTCGAAGCGGCCGGTCACGCTCGCGCGCTCCATGTCGAGCTGCGTGCGGCTCGCGCTGAGCTTCTCGAACAGCGCGTCGTGGACCTTCTTGCTGGCCTCGTAGGAGCGCACCAGCTCGCTGTACTCCGCCTGCAGCGCGGGCATCTGCGCGACCAGCTCGCGCGCGCCCTCGTAGTCCTTGGTCAGGCGCGACATCTCCGCGGTGGCGATGGCGTGCGCCGCCTCGGCCGCGTCGGCCTGCAGCCGCGCCTCCTTGAACAGCGGGTTCTTGGCCCGGACGATGTTGTCGGCGCCGGTGCCGTTTTGCATGACGTCGTCGCGCAGGTCCTCGAGCTGCTTGAGCTGCTCCTTGAGCGAGACGACGTCGGGGTGCTGGTTGCCCTTGCCGGCGGCCTTGGCCTCGGCCAGCTGCCGGCGGATGTCCGCGATGGTGGTCTCGTACGGCCGCGCCATCTCGAGGCGGCTCTCGATGATCGGCGACTCGCTCTTGAGCCGCTGCTTCGACAGCCGCAGCTCCGCCGCGGTGCGGGCGACCTCGGAGGCCGCGCGGCCGCGCTCGCTACCCAGCGCGATGAGGTTGGACGCCAGCTCCTGGGCCTGCTCCGGCAGGCCCTCGGTGTGCTCCTTGCGGAACGCCAGCACGGCCTGCTCGGTCGCGGTGATCTGCTCCTCGGTCTCGCGCAGGCGCTGCTCGAGCGTCTCGACCTCGAGCACCAGGGCCTTGAGTGTCTTGTCGACCTCGGTCTGCAGGTACAGCCGCAGGTGCACCTCGAGGAACGCGATGGCCTCGTCCGAGGTCGGCGCCTCGAACGAGCCGTTGTACGAGAACTCGCCGGTGCGCTGGAACTCGAGCCGCTTCTGGATCGCGCGCACGCGGTCCTCGGGCACGTCCTCCTCGCCGAGCTCCTGCAGCGTCTCGAGGATGAGCAGGGGGCGCACGAAGTTCTGCTGCGCCGAGCGGAAGAACTCGAAGTTCATGCGCCGGCTGGCCTCGAGCGGGTTGTCGGTGGCCTTGGGCACCAAGCTGAGCTCGAACTCGGCCTTGGCCGCGGGCTTGTGCAGCTTGTAGAACGCCAGGCCCGCGCCGCCGCCCAAGATGCAGCAGATGAGGATCGACAGCCAGTAGCGGCCGAAGAACGCGATGACGCGGAGCAGCTGACCCAGCAGGTCCTGCTCCTCGGCCGCGGGCACCCGCGGCATCGGCACCTCGAACACGCGCGCAGCCGGGGGCGCGGCGGTCACGAGGCCGGTCTGGGGATTGCGCCGCGCCAGGTGCGTGCTGGTGCTGCCGGGCTGGGTCGCGTGTTGCGGCGGGTAGCCCATGGGCGCCAGCGCGGTCGACTGCGGCGTGGGCGGCCGCGAGTGCGACATGCTCGGCACCGCCATCGTGTGCTCGCTCGAGGTCGGCTGCGACCCGGCCATGTACGTGAACACGGTCTCGCCGGTGCGGATCGTGTCGCCGGGATGGATGTCGGCCTCGGTGATGCGCTGGTTGTTGAGGAACGTGCCGTTGGTCGAGCCGAGGTCGTAGATGCGGTGGTGATCGCCCCAGCGAACGATCTTGGCGTGCTGCTGCGAGAGCGCGCGCTCGTTGATGCGGATGTCGGCGTACTTCGACCGGCCGATCACCATCTCCGGCCGCACGAGGTGATGCAGCCGACCGGGCTCGCCGCCCGAGACCACCACCAGGAACGCCTGCGCGGCGACCGGGTCGGGGCTCGACGCGACCACCTCGAGCATCTTGTCGAGCCCGGGCTCTCCCGGGCCGACCGTGCGACCAGTGATGATCGCACCGGGAACCACCGTGCGTCCTGTGCGGGTCGGGTCCATCCTCGCCTCGCCGCCCATCGTACGCCGCAGCCACGCCCGACGCCACGTGTCCGCCGACGAGGCCGCGGCGCGGTGCGCGAAAGGGCTGGAGCCACCGCCACGGCCGCCGAACGCTCGCACCGCGATGGCGGTCGGATTCGAGCAGTGCCCCGCGCCGGGGCGCTTCCGCGAGCGGACCAAACCTGCCACGATTCGGGCCGGCCGCGGCGCAGCAGCAGCGCCCCGCGGGCCGCATGGACCCGACCGACCGTGTGGCGCAAGCGCTCCGCATTCCTACGCCAGATCGTCACCGGCTACGACGTGTTCGTCAGCGCGGCGGCGTTCTTCGCCACGCTGTTCCTGCGTGACTGGCTCGCGCGCGCCGAGGATCGCACCGGCCCGATCGCGACGTTCCTCAAGTCGATCGGCGGCGTGCCGCCGGGGATCAACCCCAGCGACTACCAGTGGCTGCTGATCGGGCTCGCGCCGATCTGGGCGGTGTCGTTCCACTACTCGGACAGCGGCGACATCCGCTTGCCCTACCGCCGCGCGATGCTGCGCTACGCCAAGGCCACCGCGCTGGGCCTGGGCCTGTTCATCCTCGCGACCTTCGTGTTCAAGCTGCTGTTCGTCGCGCGCAGCTTCGTGCTGCTCTTCGGCGGCGTGCAGCTGGTGACGCTGGTGCTCGGCCGCGTGGCGTTGGTCGAGGCGGCCAAGCTGCTGCGCAAGCGCCGGGGCGACGCCCACCGCGTGGTCGTGGTCGGCACCGGCGAGACCGCGGTCAACTTCGCGACCTCGCTGCGGCGGCATTCGCCGTGGGCGGTCGAGATCGTCGGCTTCGTGGGCTTGCCGGGCGAGAAGGCCGACCCGCGCGCGCGGCCGCAGCTGGGGTTCGTCGGCAGCCTCGCGGGGTTGCTCGATCGCCAGCCGGTCGACGAGGTCGTGTTCGCGGTCCAGGGCAAGCAGCCCGAGATCTTCAAGGACGCCATCGCAGCGTGCGACGAGCGCGGTGTCGACGTGCTGCTGACGCTGCCGCCGCAGTACCCGTCGAGCGGCACCGTCGAGGTCGCCAACGTCTCGGGCTTCGACTACCCGATGCTGGGCCTGCGGCGGGTGCCGACCGACGAGGCGCGCCTGGCGGTCAAGCGCATCCTCGACATCATCGGCAGTGCCATCGGCCTGCTGCTGGCGTCGCCGATCATGATCGCGACGGTGATCGCGATCCGCGTGACCTCCGAGGGGCCGATCCTGTTCCGTCAGGTCCGCGCCGGTCGCAACGGCCGCAAGTTCACGATGCTCAAGTTCCGCTCGATGGTGGTCGACGCCGAGGCCCTGCGCGCGAAGCTGCAGCACCTCAACGAGATGGACGGGCCGGTGTTCAAGATCAAGCACGACCCGCGCATCACCTCGGTCGGTCGCTTCATCCGCAAGACCAGCATCGACGAGCTGCCGCAGCTGCTCAACGTGCTCATGGGCGACATGAGCCTGGTCGGCCCGCGCCCGGCGTTGCCGTCCGAGGTCGAGCAGTACCAGCCGTGGCAGCGCCGCCGCCTGTCGGTGAAGCCTGGGCTCACCGGGTTGTGGCAGGTCTCGGGCCGCAACCAGGTCGACTTCGAGGAGTGGATGCAGCTCGACCTGCGCTACATCGACACGTGGTCGCTGTGGCTCGACATCAAGATCATCCTCAAGACCGTGCCGACGGTGCTCTTCCACAAGGGCGCGAGCTGAGCCGCGTCACTTGGGCGCGCCGGGCTCGAGGATCTCGCTGGGGTCGGGCGGCGGCGGCCCGTCGGTGTCGCCCGCGGGCGGCGTCTTGGGCTTCTTGGGCTTCTTGGGCTTGACCGGCTTCTCGCTGCCGCCGCCGCGCGGATCGACCGGCGGCGTGGGGGGCGGTGTGACGGTCTCGTCCTCGGGCTTGCCGGCGGTCCCGCCGACCGGTACGGGCGCGTGGGGGTCCACGGGCTCGGGCTCGCGCTTCGCGTCGGTCTTCGCGTCGGTCTTCGCGTCGCTCTTGCTGTCGCTCTTGGCGTCGGCCTTCGCGTCAGCCTTGCCCTCGTCCTTGCTCTCGCCCTCGCCCTCGGCCTTGCCGCCGTCGTCGGTGGCGGGCGCGTCGCGACCATCGCCGTAGCGGCCGTACTGATCGACGGCGCCGCCGCGGATCCACTCCGGCCGCGCGATCGCGATCGCGATCACGATGGTGATGACGCTGACCGCCACGCCGATCGCGATGGCCTTCGCGTGGGAGGGCTTGCTCGGACGCGGCGGCGGTACGGCTTCGGTCACGTCGCTGCGCAGCAGCGCGGTCTTCGATGCGCTCGACTCGGGCGTCTGGCCGTAGTCGGCCGGCAGCGCGCGGGTCTCCGCGGTGAGCTCGGGGTCGCCCAGGCCCAGCTCCGGCACCGAGACCGCCAGCGCGATGGGCTGACTCTCCATGCCCAGCGGTCGACTGGAGATGCCGGCGGCCTGGCGGCGCAGCTCGAGCTGGCGGCCGAAGGTGTCGACCACCCAGCGGCCCACGTCCGACGACGGCGCGAGGAAGTCCTCGGCGATGGCGATGCGGCGCAGGTCCATCAGCATCTGCTCGGCGGTCTGGTAGCGCCGCGCCGGATCGCGCTCGAGCGCGCGCAGGCACACGCGATCGAAGCAGCTGGGTGGGCGCAGGCCCACGGTCGACGGCGGCGGGATCGGCCGCGACAGCACGCCCTGCAGCGTCTGCTCGGGCGAGTCGCCGCTGAACAGCTGCTCGCCGGTCAGCGCGTTCCACAGCACCACGCCCGCGGAGAAGATGTCGGAGCGGTGGTCGAGGCCGCCCAGCACCTGCTCGGGCGAGACGTAGGCCGGCTTGCCGCAGGTGATGCTCGAGCGCTCGTCACGAAGCGCGTTGGCGGCCTTGGCGATGCCGAGAGTCGGTGATGCGGCAGATGCCGTTGGTGCCGACGAGCATGTTCTGCGGCGAGGAATCGCAGTGCACCAGCACCAGCGGCGAGCCGTCGTCGTCGACCAGGGAGTGCGCCGCGTGCAGACCCGAGAGCGCGTCGAGCATCAGCGGCACGATGAGGTGGGGCGGGCGGGTGCGCCGATGGACCTTGAGCAGCTCCGAGAAGGTGCAGCCCTCGACGTAGTCCATCACCAGGTAGTGCTGGTTGGCGAGCGTGCCGATGTCGACGATGCCGACGACGTTGGGGTGGTGCAGCCGCGAGGCGATGCGCGCCTCCTGCAGCAGCATGCGCACGTAGTCGTCGTTCTGGCTCAGGTGATCGCGGATGACCTTGAGCGCGAAGAGTCGCCGGAAGCCACCTTCGCCGGTGACCCGCGCGAGGTAGACCGTGCCCATGCCGCCACGGGCGATGCGCAGCAGGACCTCGTAGCGCCCGACCACTGCGGGGGCCGACGCGCCGGTCAGACCCGCCGCGCGTGCGGCCTCGACCTGCTGATCGAGCCGCGCACCGTTGGAGACCGAGCGGCGATCGGTCGATGCTGCGGCGGTCGGCGTCATGCCGATCGCGCTGGCAACCGCGGCCGCGCGCTGGGGCCCGCGTCGCGCAGCGCCGGGCCGCTGCGCGGCGCAGCGGCAGCGGTGCGGTGGATCAGGCCTGCGGTCATGGTCGCGACCGACGCGACCTCGGGCGCATTTCCGGTATTGCTGCGGCGGCGGGGAAGTCGAGGCGATGCCGCGGGCGGTTGCCAACCTGCCGGTGGCGCGGCGGCCTGCGTGCGATCGACAGGTTGCGTTCGCCTCGCGCGCTGGCCTGCTGACCGCTGTCGACCGCGACGCTCGAGGGCGCGGGCATCGTCTGTGCCCCGTGGGCGTGGTCGCCGGCGCGCGCATGGTCCCGCCGGCCTGATCGATGCCGCCCCACTGCGCGGGCGCGGGCTCCATCGCCAGGGGCTTGGCCGGCGTGGCCGCCGGCGGCACGGACGTGGGCGCCGGCCAGTTCGGGCGTGCGTGGTGGCGGCGTGGAGACCGGGGCGCAGCAGCATTGCGATCTCGGGCTCCGGGCGGACTCACCGTCGTCGCGGGCATCGCGGCCACGCCCGCCATCGCGGGCATCATCAGCGCATGCCGCCGGGCGGTCGGCACCGGTCGCGGTGCGGCGGCGGGCGGTGCCGCGGCCAGCTGTCGGCGTCGCGACGGGCATCGGCGTCGCGACGGGCATCGGCGTCGCGACGGGTGTCGCGATCGGCACCGGCGTCGCGACGGTCTGCCGTGGTCGGGGCGACCGGCGGCGCGAGCACAGCCTGCTGCAGCAGCGTTGCCGCGTGGGCCCTGCGAGGGCACGGGCGCGACGACGGTGAGCGCCGAGTCGAGATCGGCCGCGGTGCTCGCGGTGGGCGCGGTGGCGATCGCAGGCGAAGCGGGCGCCACCGAGGGCGCGGCGGTGCGGGTACGGTCGCCGCAACCGTGGGTGCCGGCGAGGCGCGCGGCGGTGCCGGGACCGTCGCGCCGATCCCTGCGGCGCCGGTCGGCGGCAACGGTGGAGCGATGGGCGTGGCGATCGGCCGGCTCGCCGAGGGCGGCACGAACACCGGCACCGGGCCGCTGGGCAGGTCGAGGGCGAGTTCGCCCGGGCTCGCCACGGCGCGGGCGCTCGCGGCGGGTGCGGTCGCGAGCACCGGCGGTGGGGTCACCACCGGCGCTGCACCCCGAGACCGTCGCGGCGGGCGGCGAGGTCACCGGCTGCGCCCCGGAGGTGGTCGCGGACAACGGCGGGGTCACGACCGGCTGTGCGCTGAGACCGTCGCAGCGCTGGGCGAGGCGACCACCGGTTGCGCGCCCGAGGGCGGCGAGACCACCGGCACCAGGCCGCTGGTGTCGCCGTCCAGTCGGCAACCCTTGCCGCCAGCGGTCGGGTGCCAGCTGATGGGCTGCCGCCGTTGTCGACGGCGGCTCACGTCGGTGTCGTCGTTGGGGATCGCCTGAGGCGTCGCCGCGGCCGGACGCGGACGCGATCAGCTCTGCGGTCGGGGAAAGCTGATCACCTGCCGCCGCGAGATGGGCTTGAACTCGACCTCGAAGGTGCCGCTGTCGAGGGTGCGAGCAGGCGATAATGACCGCGGCCTCCATGTGGTGGCGGCCCATGTCGGCGTCGACGAGGTCGCCATCACGAAACCAAGCGTGGCTGCGCCCACCGGGGTTTCCAAAGCGCGCGCGATGCCGCTGTGCCGACCTGGAGGATCGAGTATTACGCTCCAGCTCGACCACCGGGCCTCAAACGATCTGCCCTGCGAACGCGGCGCGTGAGCTCGTTGCTCACCGGTGTTCCCTCGTCGCCGGCTCGTGGACGCGACCCGAGCACGGCCGCGTCCTGGGCCAACGGCCCCAGGCCGTGTGCGCGCACGACCCACTATATGGCCCACAACCGCGGCACGTGTCAAACGCGCCCGATCGTGAGACGACGTTCCGTACCGGGTTAGGACCAGTTTTGGGCCAGTGCCGACGACGCCTGGCGGGCACGTCGCAGCCGATTGCGCGTGTCCGCGCGGATACGCCCAGGCCGTGATCACCAGCGCCGGGGCGGCGCCAGGCTCAGTGCGCGGCGGTCTCGGGCACGAGCAGGTACCAGTGGGTTTCGATCGGAGCCTGCAGCGAGAACACCTGCAGCGCACCCTCGCGAAGAGGCCGCAGCGGCACGCGGGTCGAGAGGTCCGTGTTCGCGGACGCCGCGCGCGCGGCAGCGGGATCGCGACGAGATCGCGGCTCGAGCGGATCGCGAAGCGTCCGCGCACCACGCTCCGACGCCAGGGGCGGCACGCGCCCGGCGTCGCCGGTCACCGCCTGGCCGACCACGGTCACCAAGATTGCGGCCGCTGTGTCCGCCAGCGGGGCGTCGTCGAGCGACGTGAGCGCGAACGTGGCGCTGGGCATCTCGAGCGCGACCCAGCCGTCGCGCAGCGCGATCGTGGCGCCGCCGACCCACCCCGAGACCACCTGCGAGCGCGGCATTGTCCACGACCAGCGTGCCCTCGGCGAAGTCGCGGCGGATCTCGCCGGTGTCGAGACCACCACACGGTGCCGTCGCGCGGCAGCAGATCACGATCGAGATCGGTGACGAGCGTGGCGTCAGCTGGGTCGCGTCGCGGCGCGATCCCCACTTCAGCTGCGGCGCGTCGGCAACGCCACGACCACGCGCGAGCGTTCGAGAAGCCGGTGCGCAGCGCCGCCGACCATGCCGGGGTTGCGCGCGGCGCCGTAGACCTCGTCGGCGCCGGGCGCGGAACGATGGTCTCGCGCGCGGGCCACGACGTCGCCGCGGCGGTAGAGGATCGCGGCCGCGGGCGCGAGCGCGACCGCGGCCCTTCGACCCAACCCGAGAACGTCGACATCGACACCGGCTCGCGCATGGCCTCCTGCACATGGGCGTAGAACACAGGTGCGTCCAGCCCTGCAGCGCTGCGATCGCTGCGACCCACATCTGGCGCGCGTGGCGATCGCGGGCCGGCAGCGGCACGTTCCCACTCGCTGAGCGTGTGCGGGCGCCCAGCACGTGGGCCATCGCGGCCATCGCGAGGAAATTGGGCTCGTGGTGGGGGTTGCTCGTCAGCGCCGACTCGGCGCCGTAGGAGTGGGCGTCGATCACGTCTCCGGCCTGCAGCGACGGCACCGCGTACGCGGCCTCGTCGCCCCACACGCTGGTGCGCGTCGCGATCGGCACGCGCACGCCGAGCTTGTGCAGCGCGCCACCTGGCGCGCACCCCAGGCGTGCTCGAGCTCGGTCAGCAGGCTTGGCCAGGCCAGGCAGGTCTGCAGCGCGCGCTCCGAGCAGCAGGCCCACGGCCTTGGTGATCTTGCCCGGGCGCTCGCGCGCAGCAACGCCTCGTGCACCGGTCGACCCGCGCCGGGCATCATCAACTGTCGAAGTGGTGCGTGACGTCGTTCTCGTTGGTCACGAGCACGAACGCGACCGCCGGGATCGTCGATGATCGCACGGTCGGTGTAGCGATTAGTCCGCACGAGGTACTGCGACGCGAAGTCGTTCATCAGCGTCTCGATGCGGCCGTCGACGTAGGAGAAGCCACGGCCGTCGCCGTCGGGCAGCTCGGCGAGCCGTGCCATCCGGTCGCGCGGAAGCGACGGCCGACGTGCAGGTCGAGCCACACGTACACGCCCGCGTCCGCGAGGCACTTGATCCACCAGTCGAGCGCCTCGACGCCGGCCTGTCGCAGCCGTCGCGACTGCGGCTCGAACACGTTGGGCTCGACCCACGCCGAATCGTGGTGGTGCAACCGCACGAGGTTGTAGCCCAGCGCGGCGATACGACAGGCCTGCCGTGCGACGTCCTGCTTGTCGCCGTCGAACAGCGCGTAGGCCACGACGTTGGTGCCCCAGAAGCGCACCGGCGTGCCGTCCTCGAACTCGAAGCCGTCGCCGCGCACGCACCCGACCGTGGCTGCCGGCAGGCTCGCCCGTGCCACCGAGCACGACGCCGGTCACGTCGACGGGCCAGCCGTCCACGCGACCAGTGCCTGCGCGGCCACGATTGCGTCGACAGGCCCTGCAGACGCTGCAGCCACCGACGGCCGCACCGTCGCGCCCTCGGGCAGCCGCAGTCGCAGCGAGGCCTTGCGCGCGCCGGCGTCGACGTGACCGGCCAGCAGCACCGCGCACGCGGGCCCAACCAGGTTGTGGTGCACCGGGCTCGCGCACGAAGCCGACCGCACATCGCCTCGAGCTCGAGCACCACCGCTCGCGCGCCGCGACCGATGCTCGAGGCGCTTGCCGTCGCGGTCGATCGTCAGCGGGGTTCGCGGCCACCCCCACGCCGCGGGGCGCAGCCGCGAGCAGTCGAACTCGAGCCCGGAGTTGAGCACGTCGTCGAGCGCGCGATCGAGCTGGAGCGTCCACGACAACGCGACCACATCGGCCGAACGCGCTGAGCTCGGCGCGCGCATACACCCAGGCTCGCGACCTCCACCGCACCGTGGGCGGTGCCGTCGCGCTCGGTCTGCATGCGTGCAACCGGGTCGGCCCAGCGCCCGGCCGCCTGGCCGAAGAACACGTAGCGCAGGCGCAGCACGTCGGCGTGGTCGTAGCGCAACACACCGCCGTCGACGTGGGGCTCCACCGTCCAACCCGCCGACGCCGTCGGCGCATGATCGCGCTGCCGGGTGTTGGCGCCGTCACCTGACGTCGCGTCCGATTCGGCCGGCGACCCAGGTCCGGCGCCCCGCGGCGTGGTCGCAGCGGTGCCCGCCGGGCGCGTGCAGGCGCACGCCAGCAGCGCGGGGGTGCGCCCACCCATGCTGCGATCGCAGCGCGAGGTCGCACCAGCGCCCGCTTGCGTCGTCATCGCGCGTGAGTGGCATCGGTGTGGCTTCTCGGCGCGGCTGATGCTAGCATCCGCCCACGCCATGACGACGCCGACGTGCTGCGCCCGCTCGACATCCCCGGCTCTCGCGCGAGTTCCGTGCCGCCGAGCCGTTCCCGTTCATGGTCATCGACGAGTTCCTCCAGCCCGAGTTCGCGCGCGAAGTCGTCGCGGCCTACCCCAGCTTCGAGGGCGCGCTCGACAAGGGCCGCGCCTTCGACTTCGTCAACGAGAAGAAGAAGGTCCAGGTCACCGACTCGAGCAAGTTCCCACCCGCGGTCAAGCGACTCGAACAGGCCATCGCGTCGCAGTCCTTCCGCGACGCGCTCTCGCAGATCACCGGCATCCCCAAGCTGCTCGCCGACGAACAGCTCGTCGGTGGCGGCATGCACGTCATGGGTTCCCACGGCCGCCTCGACGTCCACGTCGACTTCAACCTCATCGAGGAGCGCCAGCTCCACCGCCGCCTCAACATCTTGGTCTACCTCAACCCCGTGTGGGGCGCCTGGGGCGGCCACATCGAGCTGTGGGACCGCGAATCGAGCGCTGCCACCACGCCTTTTTGCCCGCCTTCAACCGCTGCGTCGTCTTCGAGACCAGCGAGCGCATACCACGGCGTCGCCGCCGTCAAGTGCCCCGACGACGTCGCCCGCAAGAAGCTTCGCCGCCTACTACTACCCGCGAAGCCCCGCCGCCTGGGACGGCGGCAAGGCCCACAGCACCATCTTCCGCGCCCGCCCCGACGAGCTCCTGCGCGGCCTCGTCCTCATGCCCGCCGAACGCCTGCAACGCCGCGTGATGGAACAGGTCGCCCGCGCCCGCCGCGGTGAAGATCGTGCGCACCGTTCGCGGAGTAGCTCGACGCGCCGGAGCGCGGCACCGGCTGCTCCCGCGTTCGCGCGCACCGGTGGTGGGGCAACCGCGCGCGGGGCTGCAGCGAAGCGGCCCGCGGAGGTTGCGTTGGAACGGTGAACGCTCGCGGGTTGGTGCCCACGGCGGCTCTGCCCGTGCGTCGGCGCCGCGGGGTGCTGCGCGAGTGCGACCTGCTCGAGGATCGCCCGGCCCATCAATCGCCCGGCGGGGTGCTGCGGTGGGACCTGCTCGGATCGCCCGGCCATCATCGCCGGTCGGGGCGTTGCTGCGGTGGGACCTGCTCGAGGATCGCCCGGCCCATCATCGCCCGGCGAGGGTGCTGCGGTGGGACCTGCTCGAGGATAGCGGGACCGCAGCGCCAGCGAGCGCGGTGCGGTTGCGGAGTCGGATCGCCCCGGCTTGCACGGCTGCACCTCGAGCTGTTTTCCGAAGGTCTCGAGACCGGGCGCCCGTGGCTGCTCCGGAGGATCGCCTCGGAACGACGCTGCGCCCGGTGTTGTGTGCTGGCGGCTGTCCCCGTGGGCGGCGAGGATGGACGCGGCGAAGGGGCTGGCGGATTGCGCGAGGCCTGGTGACGGCCGGAGGATGGATCCCGGCACGGCGAGCGACGGAGGATCGCCCGAGCGCAGCGCGGACCGCGAAGCCGCTGCCGCCGGAGGTGGCGTCGATGGCGGCCCACGGACGATCGATGCCCGCGCGAGCGCCTCCGAGGATCGCCCAAGGGAGCCTGCGGCTCAGCGGCGATCGGCGATGGCCGGTCTGCCGGCGTCAGCGCTGGTCGGGTGCGTGAGGCCGGCGGCGCAGGTCGCTCATCGCTGCGGTACCTGTGCCGGCTGGGCGGTGGGCGAGGCGATTGTCGCGGTCTCGCGCCGGGATCGCGGCGGACGGGCGCGGTCCGGCTCGCGTGCCGCCCGGACCCTCCGCTGGGTCGAGCGTCCATCCATGCAGTCGCCAGCCGAGGGCGAGCAGCCATGTGCGCGGCGGCAGCAAGCCGCAGGCGTCGAGGCTGCGCCGCGGCGACAGGCTCGGTACCGACCATGCGTCGAAGGCGATCGCGGAACTGTGAGGGTCGAGCCAGCGAACGTCGATGCGGCGCCCGCTCGCGGCTGCGTGCTTGCGATAGTTGTGCAACACGTACGAGAGCCCGCGCCTGACCTCGAGCGGTGTTCGCAGTGCGCGCGCGTGGTAGCGATCGTCGAGCAGCCGCCCCTTCCGCGCGAGCAGGCGATTCAGGTGGATCGCGAGCCGTGTGCCGAGTCCTCGCATTCCCTGCGTCAGCCCCCGCTCGCCCTCGGCTTCGACCAGCAGATGCACGTGGTCGTCGAGTACCGCGAACTGCGTGACACGGAGTCCGAATCGCCCGCGCGCTGCACGAAAGACACTGACGATCGTGCGCGTCGCACGGCGGGTGCGCAACGACGGGACGTCGCGACACATTCGCAGCGTGACGTGTACCGGATGGTTGCGATCGAGGCTCGGGCGGGTTCGATGGGGCACGCGCGCGCCTGCTCCGGTCCGCCTTCTGCGACGTCTGGGCTTGCCGAGGCGGAGCTCGAGCTGGGCGCGCTTGCGTCGTCTGCGACCGGCGAGTCGCTGCGTGCGGTCGGGGTCGATGCGTTTCACGGTGCGCGACAAGCTCGGTTCGACCACGAGACCGCGCAAGCTGGCCTTTTCGGGCAGGTCATCCGCCGCGCGAAGGGCAGGTCGGGTCGCGCGTCGTTCCGAAGCGAGCGAGGCGATGCCGCGTCGGGCGATCGTCCGCGCGTCGTCGCGGTGCGCGAAGTGGACGCTCCGGGGTCGAGTCGATGACCCAGTGCCGCCGGGGCGATGCTTGCACGCGGGCGATGCTTGCACGCGGGCGGTGCTTGCACGGAGGTCTGCGCCCGCGTGGGGGCCCGAGGGCTACAGAGGGAGCCTCGGATCTACCGAGGCGGGCCGACCCACGGCGCGGCGACTACGACGCGTGGCGACTCTCGCGAACGCGGGTCGTCCGCGGGTCCGAGATGCCCCGGGCGATCCTGCGCGTGCGCGGCGATCCTGCGTGAGTGCGGCGATCCTGCGCGAGTGCGGCGATCCTGCGCGAGTGCGGCGATCCTGCGCGAGTGCGGCGATCCTGCGCGAGTGCGGCGATCCTGCGCGTGCGCGGCGATCCTGCGTGAGCGCGGCGATCCTGCGTGTGCGCGGCGATCCTGCGCGAGTGCGGCGATCCTGCGCGAGTGCGGCGATCCTGCGTGAGTGCGGCGATCCTGCGAGAGTGCGGCGATCCTGCGTGAGTGCGGCGATCCTGCGTGAGTGCGGCGATCCTGCGCGTGCGCGGCGATCCTGCGCGAGTGCGGCCAGCTCCCGCGGTGCGGACAGCTCCGGGCGAGTGCTCGCGCGTGGGGGCGATCCTCCTCGCCCGCGGCGCGGCGCAAGGGGGCGGGCTGCTCGGCGCCCGCGGTCGGCCGCCGCGTCGATGCGCCTGCGGGTCGGCGACAGCGCGCTGGGGCCTACGCTGGGTGACCGGGAGATGCGGCCGCGCGCACGCCGATGCAAGCGGAGCGGGCGTCGCTCGCGACGTCGGAGAACGCGCCCGGCGATCCTCGGAAGCGCACAGAGCGAGGTCGGAGAAGCGGTCGGGCGATCCTCCAGATGGATGCTGCGAGGCGACGGAGGCCCGCGCAGTGCATCGCGGGCGTGCGGGGCGGATGGGTCCGCGGGCGATCCTTGCGTCGGCCGAGCAGCGAGGGCGCGAGCAGCGAGGAGCCCGAGCAGCGAGGGCGCGAGCAGCGAGGGCGCGAGCAGCCAGGAGCGCGAGCAGCCAGGAGGGCCGATGCAGCGCGGACGCACAGCGCACGGCCGCGCTGCGCGGCCCGAGTCCCGCGCGGGAACCCGGCGCGCACGAGCCAGCGCAGGTCTGGATCCGTGCGCCTTCCGCCCGCGCCGCGCCTGCGCCCCAGCCTTCCGCCCGCGGCGCGCGCTTCATGGGTTCTCGCGGAACCACACCGCCGTCTGTCGCAGCCCTTCGGCGAGCGGCAGCGGTGCGCCGACGCGGGCGCGCAGCTGGGTGGCGTCGAGGACCGAGCGCTCGAGGTCGCCGGGGCGCCAGGGGCCGTAGTCGAGGGGGGCGTCGAGGTCGAGGGCGGTCATGAGGCCGCGGGCGACTTGCAGCGTCGTGGTGGGTTCGCCGGTGCAGATGTTGATGGTGGTGTCGCCGAGGGTGTCGGCGATGGCGAGGAGGTTGGCGGCGACGACGTCGCGGACGCTGACGTAGTCGCGGCTGCAGCCGTCGTCGCCCGCTTCGCGCCGGGCGTTGATGCGGCAGCGTTCGCCGGCGAGGAGCTTGCGGCTGAAGATGGCGACGACGCCGGCTTCGCCGTGGGGGTCCTGGCGGGGGCCGTAGACGTTGGCGTAGCGCAAGATGGTGGCGTGGAGGCCGTGGGCGACGCCGTACATGTGGATGTAGTGCTCGACGGCGAGCTTGCTGCACGCGTAGGGCGACAGCGGCAGGGTCGGATCGCCGACGACGGCGGTGCGCGGGGCCGGGACCTCGCCGTAGATGGCGCCGCCGGTGCTGGCAAAGACGAGGCGGCGGACGCCGTGGCGGACGCAGGCCTCGAGCACGTGGACGGAGCCGACGACGTTGACGCTGGCGTCGCGGGCGGGCTCGCGGGTCGAGACGGCGACGGAGGTCTGCGCGGCCTGGTGGGTGACGACCTCGGGACGGAAGTCGGCGAAGACGCGTTCGAGCGCGGCGGCGTCGACGATGTCGACGTGCTCGAAGCGGGCGCGGGGGTTGAGGTTGGCGCGGCGGCCGGAGGACAGATCGTCGACGATCGCGACGTCGTGGTCGGCGGCGACGAGCGCGTCGACGATGTGACTGCCGATGAAACCTGCTCCGCCGGTGACCAGGACGCGCACGGGGCGACCGTAGCAGAAGTTTCGTGCAGGTGGCGGGACCGCGGCGGGGCTTGCTAGGCTTGCGGGGTTGCAGGACGTCGTCGATCCGTCGCAGGCCGAGCCGTCGCGCACCGCAGGCCGCGCGCAGCTGCTGTTCGTGTTGGGCACGCGTCCGGAAGCGGTGAAGCTCGCGCCGGTGGTGCACGAAGCCGCGCGCCATGACGACTGGGACGTACGGTTGTGCAGCACCGGCCAACATCGCGAGCTGCTGGCGCCGTTTCTGCAGACCTTCGGCCTGCAGCCGGAGATCGATCTGGGCCTGATGGTGCCGGGGCAGGGGCTCGGCGCGCTGCTGGGCGCGGTGGTGACCGCGACCGAACGCGTGCTGCTGACGCGGCGACCATCGCTGGTGGTCGTGCAGGGCGACACGACCACGGTGCTGGGCGCGGCGCTCGCGGCCGCGCAGCACGGCATCGCGGTCGCGCACGTCGAGGCGGGCCTGCGTACCCACGATCGACGCGCGCCGTTCCCCGAGGAGACCAACCGCGTGCTGGTGGGGCAGCTCGCGAGCCTGCACTTGTGCCCGTCGACGCGTGCGCGCGACAACCTGCTGCGCGAGGGCATCGACCCTCGGGCATCGTCGTCACCGGCAACACCGTCGTGGACGCAGTGCGATGGATCCGCGCGCGCACGCCCGACGACGTGCTCGCCCGCGCGGTGCCGGGACTGCGCGAGGGCGCGCCGCTGGTGCTGGTCACGGGCCACCGGCGCGAGAGCTTCGACGGCGGACTCGCGCAGGTGTGCGCCGCACTCGCGGCGCTGGCGTCCGCGCACCCCGAGGTCGATTTCGTCTATCCCGTGCACCTCAACCCCAACGTGCGCGCGGCGGTCGGCGCGACCCTGGGCGATCGCGGCAACGTGCGGCTGGTCGAACCGGTCGACTACCCCACGTCGATCGCCCTCATCGCGCGGGCACACCTGGTCGTGACCGACTCGGGCGGGATCCAGGAGGAAGCGCCGGAGCTGGGCAAGCCGGTGTTGGTCACGCGCGTGGCGACCGAGCGGCCCGAGGCGGTCGAGCGCGGCTTCGCCGAGGTCGTGGGCTACGATCCCGCGCTGCTGCAGGCGCGCGTGCACGCGTGGCTCACCGACGCCGCCGCGTACGCCCGCGTCGTGCCCAGCCACAACCCGTTCGGCGACGGGCTCGCGGCCGCGCGCTCGGTCGCCGCGATGCGGGCGCTGCTGGGCCTGCCGCACGACGTGTTGCCGCCGTGGTCGGGCTGAGCCGCGGGCTCACGCGTCGGCGTCGGTCCCGGCCGCCGGCGGCGGCGCGCCGCGGCGACGCAGCTTGCCGAGCTTGCGCGCGACCACGGCCAACAGACCTCGCGCGCTCGTCGGGCGTGACGACCCAGCGTAGCGCGCCCACGATCAGCACCGCGGCGTAGGGTCCGGCCAACACCAGCACCTCGATCGCCGCCGCCCAGCGCGGCGAGAACCACCGCGGCAGCAGCTGTACCGCGCCCAGGTGACCGAGCACGACGATCGCAGTCGCGACGCCTACGACCGCGAGCACACGCACGATGCGCGCGCCGCCGACGTACTCGCCCGCGCTCATGCCGGCGAAGCGGAAGTACGCGCGCATGTACCACACTGCGCCGATGGCCTGGCCGGCGAGCCGCGCGATGACGATGCCGTCGAAGTCGAGCGCGCGTGCCAGCGGCACCACCGAGACCAGCACGACGACGGTCGCGACCAGCGCGCACACCAGCTCGAGCATGACCATCCCGCGCGCGCGCAGGTTGGCCGAGACCACGCCGGTCTGCAGCATCAGCACCTCGCCCAGCGCCAGCATCTGCAGCGCGACCGCGGCCTCGTGCACGTCCTGGTTGGTCCAGGCCAGCAGCACCGGTTCGCCCAGCGCGGCCAGGAACGCGAAGGTGCCGCAGCTGACCAGCGCGAGCGCCTTGCTGGCCTGCACGAACAGCGCCCGCTCGCGCGCGGTCTCGGCACCGGCTTGCAGATCGGCGAACGCGGGCAGCAGCGGCGCCAGCACCGACGACGACAGCGACTTGCCGAGGTTGATGAGCTTGTCGCACAGATCGTAGATCGCGACCCAGCCGACGCCGAGCAGCACCGACAGCAGGATCTTCACGCCCTCCATCACGCTGGTCGTCACGATGCCCAGCAGCTGGAAGCGGCCGCCCATCGAGAAGACCTCGCGCACGCCGGCCCGCGACCACCGCAGCGGTGACAGCCGCAGCTCGGGCGCGAGCTTTCGCAGGCTCCGCCACGCCAGGGCGATGCACGCGACCTGGCCCACGGCGTAGCCGATGCCCATGCCGACGATGTTCCAGCCCGCCAGCAGCAGCGGCAGGGTCACGAAGAACTCGACGAACGAGGCCAGGATGTACAGCCGGTAGGTCAGATCGACGCGCTGCAACCCCGCGAGCACCTCGAGCGCACAGCCCACGCTCATGCGCAGCACCAGGCAGCCCATGATCAGCAGCAGCGCGATGCGCCCCTCGCCGAGGAAGCGATCGGGCACGTTGATCGCCTGCAGGATCCACTCGCCCAACCACCACGTCGCCAGTAGGCCGAACACGGCCACGCCGCCGATGACGAGCATGCCCGAGCCCAGCACGCGCTCGAGTCGTTCGCGCTCACCCGAGCGCACACACTCGGCGGTGGCCTTGACGTAGGCCACGCCGAAGCTGGCGTTCACCATCGACACGTAGTTCGACAGGCTGAACACCAGCGTCCACACGCCGTAGCCCTCCTTGCCGATCTGCGACAGGACGATGGGCGTGAGGATGAAGCGCGAGCCGATGCGCCACGCCTCCGCCAGCCATGCGACCAGGGTGCTGCGCGCCAGGGTGCTGAGCTCGACCTTGGCCATGATCGTCGCGACCGCGCGCTACCGTGCGACCGCGTCGGCCGCGGCCTCGCGCTCGGCCGGCAGCTCGAAGCCGAGCTCGAGAAGGGTCTTGCGCCAGAAACGACGCGGCTCGCCCGAGGGGAAGTAGCGCGAGATGAACTCGTGCGCGTTGCGGGAGATCTGGTCGCGCAAGGTCGCGTCCTCGAGCTCACGCAGGCACTGGGCCGCGACCTCGGGGGTCTCGGCGACCATCGCGGTCTTGCGGTGCTGCATCGAGAAGTTGGCGCCGGTGGCGGACTTGCCGACCACGACCATGCCGCACGCCATCGACTCTTGCGGCGGTAGGGCGCAGCCCTCGACGTCGGCCGAGGCGAGGAACGCCTGCGCCCGCTGCATGCGCCCGGCGAGCTCGTCGAGCGGGATGCCGTCGATGAGCTCGAAGTGCCAGAACTTGCCGCCCAGCCGCGCGTAGTGCTCCCGCGTGGCCTGGATGAACTCGGGGCCCTTGCGCGGGAACGCGAAGATGAGCCCGGGCTCGCGCTCGCTCTGCGGGCGGTAGGGGAAGCGGCCCGAGTCGACGATGTTGGGCACGATCGGGATGTCCTTGCCCGGGTACGCCTTTTGGCACAGCGCCAACATGTGCGGCGAGTCGGTCCACAGGATCATCCGCGGATCGAGGTAGTCGAAGTTGGCCTTGAGGTGGATCGGCACCTGCAGGTACACGATGGCCTTGCCGCGCACGTCGTTGGCCAGCTCGGTGCAGAAGTCGGGCACCAGCACCACGTCGTCGTCGCGCCGATCCGACCAGCGCATGTACGGCAGCTTGACCACGTTGAAGCTGCCGTAGGTGTCCTTGCCCGAGGGCGAGACCAGCCGCGCGTCGACCCCCAGCGAGCGCGCGAGCGCGGCGTGGCGCATGTTGTTGAGCGTGCCGCCCCACGCGACGTGGGTGTACAGCCGCGGGTGCACCAGCAGCCGCTGGTCGATGGCGAAACGCTCGAGCCGGCCGTGACGGCCGATGAACTCGGTCAGCGTGCGCAGCGGGCCGGCTTGGACGAGATCCGGGACGAGGACGAGCAGACGCATGGGGCGAGGCGGGCGCGAGCGTAGCAGGTTGGCGATCGCCCGCGCGCGTGTCACATCGGGCGGTTTGGTTCACGCTCGCGCGGCGGGTTCGCGCGGGACCGGGGCGCGTTTGCGCAAGTGCGAGTGCGCGCCGATCGGGTCGGACGAGCGCGACCGTGGTGGTGTCGATAGCAGTGCCCGGCGCTCGCTCGGGCGCGGCCGGCAGCCCAGGTGCTGCCACTTTGCCACTGCGCGGAGGGAATGCGTTGTCCACGTCACAGCCGCCGGCACCCGAGTACCGTCCGTTGGATTTCGCGAAGGACGCGGTGCGTCGTCGGGCCGAGTCCCTGCGACAGCAGGGGCGACACCTCGCGGCGGCGCTCGAGTACCAGACCTTGGTCGAGATGGACCCCGGCGACGTGCAGGCGGCCATGCGCTGGGCGGATGCGGCCTGGCGCGGCGGTCAGCGCGAACGCGCCGCGCAGGCGTTCCTCGCTGCCGGCGCAGCCTGGGCCGCGGCCGGTCAGCCACGTCGCGCGGTGCTGCTGGCCCGACGCGCCTTGGAGATCGATCCCGCGGCGCCGACCCGCGCGCGGCTCGAGCCGATCGTGCGGGCCTGCGGTGCGCGCGGCGAGGTGCTGTGCGAGGCGGCCGCGAGGGCCCACGTCGCGGCGGGGCGCTTCGATCGCGCGCAGGAGCTCCGTCAGCTGCTGGTCGACTGCGATCCCGGCAGCGTGACCAAGACCCTGCGCGCGGCCGAGATCGATCTCGATCACGGCAGCGGCGAGCGCGGCACGGCGCAGCTGGCCCAGGCCGCGGTGCGCATGCACGAGAGCGGTCGCACCGGCGAGTACGTGCGCATCGCCGAGACGCTGATCGAGCACGGCCGGCACGATCCGGACACCACGCTCGAGCTGGCGCGCATCTACCTGCGGCGCGGACAGGTGCGCGAGGCCCTGGCGAAGCTCGAGCTGCTGCGGCGCGGCGCGCCCGCGCGGCTCGAGGCCGTCGAGCTGCTCGTCCGCGGCTACGCCGCCCTGGGCGACACCGGCGCCGCGCAGCACGTGCTGCGCGACGCGCTGCAGCGCCGAGGCGCCGACGACCGCGCGTTGATCCGCTTGCTCGAGCAGGCGCTCGCGTTCGACAGCCGCGACCCCGGCTGGCGGGAGGGGATCCTCGCGATCCTGCACGCGCCGCGGCCCGTGCCGCGCCAGCCGCCGCCCCCGCCGCAGTGGGCGTTGCGACGCTGCGGCACCGGCGAGCTGCCGCTGTTCGAGTCCGAGACGATCCTGGTCGACGTCGACGCGGGCACGTTGGCGCCCGCGGGCGAACCCAACGAACCCGCCACCGCGAGCGACGATCGCTCGCTGCAGTGACGCCTGCGCACAGTTGCCCACGCGCTCGGCTCCGCGCGTGGGTGTTTTCACATGGCGCGCGCGCCGGCCCCACGCCGCTCGGTTGCTCCCGCGCGCACAGCCGTGCGATGGTGCGGCCAAGCCCATGCGCGTGCGTACGACGAGTGTCACCACGGCCTTGATCACGACCCTCGGCATCGCCACGGCGGCCTGTGGCGGTAGCACGCCATCGACCTCCGGCGATGGCGACGGCAGCTCCGGCGTCAGCGTCAGCGCTGGCGACACCGGCAGCGGCTCGAGCGAGGGCGGCACCGGCAACGTCAGCACCACGGGTATGAGCGCCAGCGCGAGCGCGACCCAGGGCACCACCGTCGCCGACTCGGGCGAGGCCGAGTCGTCCGGGCCGCCGCCTGTGATCTTCGACGTCGGCGTGCTGCCCGACGTCGGCGAGCCCGCCTGCGAGCGCGGTGGCATGGCCGGTGAGCCCGAGTGGTCGTTCCTGTGGGCCTCGAACAGCTCGCAGGGCACCATCTCGAAGATCGACACCCAGACCGTGACCGAGGTCGGCCGCTTCATCACGCGGCCCGACGGCATCGGCGATCCGTCGCGCACGAGCGTGAGCCAGTCGGGCCACGTCGCCGTCGCGAACCGCTCCGGCGGCGTGACCAAGATCTACGCCGACGAGTCGTTCTGCGAGGAGAGCAACGGCACGCCGGGCATCCAGACCTCGAACAACAACATGGCCCTGCCGTGGGGCGAAGAGGAGTGCGTCGCGTGGCACACCCCCTTCAACTACGAGAGCCAGCGCCCCGTCGCGTGGGCCCAGGGCACGCTCGACGAGGCCTCGTGCTCGTACATCAACGAGCGGCTGTGGACCGCCGGCCGCGTCGGCAACACCTTCGACGTGCTGCTGCTCGACGGCGACACCGGCGTGGTCATGGACCAGGTCGCGGTCGTGGGCCTCACCAACGACTTCTACGGCATGTACGGCGGCGCGGTCGACGGTGACGGCAACTTCTGGGCCTCGACGCTGGGCTCGGGCAACCGCCTGGTGCGCGTCGACATGGACACCATGGACTACGAGATCTGGAACACGCCGGTCGGGCCGCACTGGTACGGCATGACGGTCGACGACCAGAACCACGTCTGGCTGTGCTCGGCCGACGCCGCGCGCTTCGACTACGAGACCCAGACCTTCATGCAGGCGACCGTCGGCGGCTGGACCGGCTGCATGGCCGAGCGCGGCGACGAGGGCCTGCTGTGGATGGCCTCGGGCAACAGCCTCGTCGGCGTCGACCGCGAGAACCTCACGGTGGTGTCGAACTGGCCGGTGCCGGGCAGCTACGGCGTGAGCATCGACTTCTACGGCTTCATCTGGACGGTCGAGAACGGCTACAGCGCGCACCGGGTCGATCCCAGCGACGGCTCGATCACCTCGTACAACGGGCTGTCGGGCGCGTACACGTACAGCGACATGACCGGCTACGCGCTGACCAACGCCGGCGGCGGCGTGCCCAGCGGTTGATCGGTCGCGAGCGATGGCGCGCGGGGCCTGGCGCCGCGCCACCGCGGCTTCAGCCGAGCTTGCCGATCACGCGGTCCAGCCGCGCCGCGGCCTCGTCGATGGCGTCGCGCGTCACGTCGAGCACCGGGCGGAAGCGGATGCTGCGCGGGCCGCAGGGCAGGATGAGCATGTGCTCGTCGGCCATGGCCGCGCGCACCACCGCGCTGCGGACCTCTGCGCTGGGCAGATCGAAGGCACACATCAGCCCGCGGCCGCGGACGTTGCTCATCGCGCCGTGGCGCTCGGCCAGGCCGCGGAGCTTGGCCTGCAGGTGCTCGCCGGCCTCGCGCGCGTTGGTCAGCAGGTCGTCCTGCTCGATGATCTCGATGTAGCGGGTCGCGCGGACCATGTCGACGATGTTGCCGCCCCAGGTCGAGTTGATGCGGCTGGGCACCTTGAAGCACGAGTCGACCTCGTTGACGCGCTCGGTGCTGGCGATGCCGCACACCTGGCTCTTCTTGCCGAACGAGAACACGTCGGGCTGCACGCCGTGGTGCTCGAATGCCCACCACTTGCCGGTCAGGCCCATGCCGCACTGGATCTCGTCGAACACCAGCAGGATCTCGTGCTCGTCGCACAGCGTGCGCAGTGCCTGCATGAACTCGCGGCGGAAGTGGTTGTCACCGCCTTCGCCCTGGATGGTCTCGATCAGCAGCGCCGCGATGTCGTGGCCGTGCTGCGCGATGGCGTCGCGGATGGCGGCGAGCGTGGCGTTCTCGGCCGCGATGGTCGCGGCCTTGGCCGCGTCGTCGAAGGGGAAACGCATGCCCGGCGCGTCGACGCGGGGCCAGCGGAACTTGGGGAAGTACTGCGTCTTCTCGCGCGAGAAGCCGTTGGTCAGCGACAGGGTGTAGCCCGAGCGGCCGTGGAAGGCGTTGCGGAAGTGGATCACCTTGGTGCCGACCAGGTCGTCGTCGCTGCCGCTGCACAGGCCGCGGGCGATGTTCTTGCGCACCTTCCAGTCGAACGCGACCTTGAGCGCGTTCTCGACTGCCAGCGCGCCGCCCTCGATGAAGAAGAGGTAGCGGAACTCGGCCGGCATGGTGCGGCCCAGGGCGCGGACCCAGTCGGCCATCGCCGGGGTGTAGATGTCCGAGTTGGACACCTTGGTCAGGGTCGCCGCCATCAGCCGCGCGACGAACTCGGGCGTGCGCAGCTTGGGGTGGTTGTGGCCGATCGGCATGCTCGCGAAGAACGAGAACATGTCGAGGTACTCGGCCCCGGTCGCCGCGTCGACGATGTGCACGTCGTGGCTGCGCGTGGTGTCGTAGACGATGGGGAAGCCATCGACGAGCATCCACTCGCCGAGCACGCGGTGGACTTCACTGGCGGCGGTCTGGAACACGGGCTCGGACATCGCGCGCAATGTACCCGAAGGGCGACGCCGGCTCGGCGCGACCGCGATACCCTCGCGCGCGCTCGGAGCAACGGCGGACAACCGTGCGGTGCGCCGACGCACCGCGCGCGAGACCGCCATTGAGCCATCTCACGTTGACAAGCGCGGCGGCCTTGGCGTCCCCTTGCCGAACCGTGAAGGTGGATCTCAGCGGCCAAGTCGTCGTCGTCACCGGTGCCGGACGCGGTATCGGCAAGGAAATCGCCAGCGTCGCCGCGGGCGCGGGCGCGACGTCGGTGCTGGTCGCCCGCACTGCGGCGCAGCTGGACGCGGCGGTCGCGGAGATCGAGCAGCAGGGCGGCAAGGCCTGGGCGCTGCCGGCGGATCTGGCCCAGCCCGACGCCGCCGGTCGAGTCGTGGCCCAGGTGATCGAGCGCCACGGACAGATCGACGTGCTGGTCAACAACGCCGCGACCAACTACGTCGCCAACCTCGTGATGGCCAAGGACGAGGGCTGGCGGCGGCTGTACGAGCTCAACGTGTTCGCGGTCATGCGCCTGACCCAGGCCGCGATCAAGCCGATGATCCGGCGCAAGCGCGGCCGCATCGTCAACATCGGCTCGGTCTCGGGCGAGCTCGGTGCGGCCTACAACAGCGCCTATGCCTCGAGCAAGGCTGCGATCGATGGCTTCACCCGCTCGGTCGCCAAGGAAGTCGCCAAGCTCGGCATCACGGTCAACTCGATCCGGCCGTGGCACGTCGACACCGAGCTCGTGCACGAGGCCATGGCCGCGCGGGCCAAGCTGTTCGGCAAGACCGCCGAGGACTACATCGCGATGATCATCGCCGAGAGCCCGCAGCAGCGGCTCATCACCGCGCGGGAGATCGCGGCGCTGGCGGTGTTCCTGATGTCCGAGGACGCGCGCGGCATCACCGGTCAGGCGCTCAACGTCTGCGGTGGCTACGCCATGTGAAGGGCGACGTGGGCGAGGGCGGCGACAGCGACGGCGAGCTGGTGGTGTTGCGCCGCGACGACGGCAGCCCGCTGCGCTACCGCGTGTGGCGGGCGGCCGACCCGCGAGCGACCGCGGTGTTCTTCAACGGCATCATGAGCCACTCGCACTGGTTCGCGCCGCTGGTGCCGGCGCTGCGCGCCGCCGGCATCACCATGGTCGGCGCCGATCGCCGCGGCAGTGGACCCAACCCCGAGGGTCGCGGCGACGCGGCCAGCGCGGCGGTTCTCATCGGCGATGCGCAGGCGATCCTCGCCGCCGAGTCGGTGCCGGGGCGTCCGCTGGTGGTGGTGGGCTGGTGCTGGGGCGCGATCCTGGCGCTGCACGCGTTGCACGGCGCACCCGTGCCGATCGACGCGTTGGTGCTGGTCACGCCGGGGCTTCTGCCCTCGGCCGAGGTCCGCACGCGCGCGGCGCAGGGGCTGCAGCAGGCTGCCGGACGCCGCGACGACGAGCCCTGCGTGCCCACACCGATCCGCGAGACGCTCTTCACCGAGGGCCCCGCGCTCGACGGCTTCATCCGCGCCGACGCGTTGCGGCTGCTCGCGATCACGCCGCGGTTCGCGACGCTGTCGGGCAAGCTCGCCGCGCTGGCGCTGGCGCGACTGCCCCGGCTGGAGCTGCCGACCTTGCTGGTGCTGGCCGAGCACGACGGCGCGACCGACAACGCCGCCACGCTGGCCGCGTTCGAGCGCGTCGGCGCATCGTATCGCAGCGTCGTCACCCTGCCGACACGTCACGGCGTCAGCTTCGAGGCGCCGCAGCAGCTCGCGGCCGCCATCATCGCGCACATCCCGGCGCCCGGCGGCGCCGCCCCGAGGACCCCATGACCGACGCCCGTCCGCCCTCGCGCGGCCCCGAGTTCCGTTCGCAGCAGGCCCAAGCGTTCCTCGCGGGACTGGAGCAGCCCGAGCAGGTGCAGCAGCAGCTGCTGCTCGAGACCGTGGTCGGCGCCAACGTGCAGTGCGAGTTCGGTCAGCAGCACGGCTTCGCCAAGATCCGCAGCTTCGCCGAGTACCAGCGCGCGGTGCCGATCCGGAAGTATGAAGGCTTCGAGCCGCAGATCGATCGCGTGGTCGCGGGCGAGGCCGGCGTGCTCACCAGCGAGCCGGTCAAGCGCTTCTTCCTGACCTCGGGCTCGACCGCGAAGTCGAAGTACATCCCGGTGACCAACACCTTCGTGCGGGCCAAGTCGCGCGCGTTCGGCATCTACTGGGCCGAGGTCTTCGCGCGGCACCCTGCGGCGCACACCGGGCGCATGGTCACCAACTTCTCCGACTCGGGCGAGCCGGTGCGCGCGCCGGGCTCGGCCTGCCGTGCAGCTCGGAGAGCGCGTACTGGGCCGGGGTCACGCGCGCGACCTCGATGACGCAGACGCCCATCATCCCCAAGGCGGTGGCGCAGATCGGTGACTCCGACGGGCGCTACTACGCCATCGCGCGCATCCTGCTGGAGGAGCAGTTCAGCGTCATCATGACGCTCAACCCCAGCACCATCGTGCTGCTGTTCCAGAAGATCGCGCAGTATGCCGCCGAGCTCGCCGACGACGTCGAGCACGGCGGCATCTCCGAGCGCGTGCGCTGTGGCGACGAGGTCCGTCGCATCGTCGGCGAGCGCTACCGCGGCAACCCCGAGCGCGCGGCGGCCCTGCGCGCGCTCGCGGCCGGCGAGGGCATGATGGCCTACCGGCTGTGGCCGCAGCTGGCCCTGGCGATCTGCTGGCGCAGCCCCATGCTGCAGGCGTACCTCGATCTGCTCGCACCGCAGCTGCGCGGCGTCGCCGGCCGCGACTACATCCTGATGGCGTCCGAGGGCGTGATGGCCATCCCGATCGACGACGAGCGCTCCGGTGGCCCGCTCGCGGTCGGCGTCCACGTCTACGAGTTCATCCCCGAGGACCAGGCCGACCGCAGCGACCCCGAGGTGCTGCAGCCGCACCAGCTCGAGGACGGCAAGAGCTACGTGCTGGTGCTGTCGAACTGCAGCGGGCTGTACCGCTACAACATCGGCGACGTCGTGCGCGTGCGCGGCTTCGTCGGTCGCACGCCGTGCATCGAGTTCTCCACCGCGCGGGCGCGACCTGCTCGATCACCGGCGAGAAGCTGACCGAGGACCAAGTCACCGCCGCGGTGCGCGATGTGGCCCGGGCACTGGAGCTGCGCATCGCCGGCTTCACGCTCGCGCCGGCCCGCGGCGGCTTCCCGCGCTACGTCGCCTACGTCGAGCTCGACGGCGCCGCCGATCGCAAGGCCCTGGCGGCGTTCCCCGAGCGGCTCGACGAGGCGCTCGAGCAGCACAACATCGAGTACGGCGGCAAGCGCAGCTCGCAGCGGCTGGGCGCGCCCGAGCTGGCGTTGGTGGGCGAGGGCGGCTACGAGGCGCGCGGCGCCAGCGCCTGGCCGCGGGCACCAGCGACAGCCAGATCAAGCCCACGCACCTGAGCCGCGATCCCGACTTCGGCGATCAGTTCGAAATCGTCGAGCGCTTCCATGCGGGTACGTGAGGTCGAGCTGCAGCGGCTGTCGATCCCCTTCAAGGGGAGCTTCGGCCATGCCGCGTCCATGCGCAGCGCGACCGAGCCGATGCTGGTGCTGCTGCACGACGACCAGGGCCGCCGCGGCGTCGGCGAGGCGCTGCCGCGGACTACGTCACCGGCGAGACGCTGCAGACCGTGATGGAGCGCGACGGGCCCGTGTTGGCGCGCGAGCTGCTCGCGACCGCGCTGCCGTCGATGGATGCGGTGGTCGCGTGGCTGCGCGAGGCCCTCGCGCGCTGGGACCACGCGCTGTCGGCCTTCGGCGCCTTCGAGCTGGCGCTGCTCGACCTCGCGGGCCAGCGCCACGGCGTCGCGCTGGTCGATCTGCTCGGTGGCGTGCACGCGCCGGCGTTGCCCGCGGGCATCGTGATCGGCTTCGAGGTCGCGACCGCCAAGCTCGAGCGGCACTGCGCCGCGCTGCGCTTCGGCGGGCGCAAGCACATCAAGGTCAAGATCGGTGCGGCCGACGACGCCGAACGCCTCGCGATCATCGCGCGCGTGCTCGGGCCGCTGCCGCTGCGGCTCGACGCCAACGCCGCGTGGTCCGCCGACGAGGCCGTCGCGCGGCTGGGGGCGCTGGCGCGCACGCCGGGCCTCGCGATCGCCTCGGTCGAGCAACCGGTCGGCAAGCACGATCTCGCGGGCCTGCGCCGGATCCGGACCGAGCTGGGCCTGCGGGTGATGGCCGACGAGTCGGTCTGCAGCTTCGCGGACGCCGAGCGCCTGGTCGCGGCCGAGGCCGTCGACGTGTTCAACGTCCGGGTTGGCAAGATGGGCGGCGCGCTCGCGACGGCACGGATCTGCGAGTTCGCGCGGCGTGCGGGCATCGGTGCCAGCCTGGGCACGATGGTCGGCGAGACCGGCGTGCTCGGCCGCGCCTCGGAGCTGCTCGGCCGCGCGCTGGCGCCCACGGCCGGGTTTGATTGCCTCGACGGAAAGGGGCAAAATGCGTTCCTGCTCACCGAGGACATCCTCGAACCCGACGCCGACGCCGACGTGCACGCGCCGGGACTCGGTGTCCGCGTCAGCGACGATCGCGTGCGCACGCACGCGGTCGACCACCGCAGGTTCAGCGACTGACGGCTGCGCCGCCCCACGATTCCGCAAAGCACCCCCACGATGTCGACCCAGGACGAATTGCTCACCTACATCAAGACCGAGCTCGCGCAGAACGCTGGCGATCTCGATGCCGACACCAACCTCGCCGGCGTGGTCGACTCGACCGCGGTGATGGAGATCGTGGTGTGGATCGAGGGCAAGTACGGCTTCGACGTCGAGATCGACGACATCCAGCCCGACAATTTCGGCAGCGTCGCCAAGCTCGTCGCGTACATCGAGAAGCGTCGCAAGAAGTAGGACCGGTGACCGTGCGCCTGTTCGAGCTGCTCCGCCAAAGTGCCGCGCGCTGGCCCGACAAGCCCGCCGCGGTGTTCCCGGGCCGCCAGAGCATCGGCTTCGCCGAGCTGGATCGCAGAAGCGATCAGGTCGCGCTGCGACTGCGGCGGCTGGGCATCGGCCCGGGCGACCGCGTGGCCATGTTCCACGACAACTCGCTGCCGGCGCTGGTGTGGTTCTGGGGCATCCTCAAGTCCGGCGCGCAGAACGTCGACGTGCCCACGCTCGCGGGCCGCCCGACCATCCAGGGCGTGCTCGACGAGGCGCGGCCGCGGGCCATCGCCGTCGACGCCAAGCAGCTGCCCAAGCTGTTCGAGGGCGACGAGCCGCTGCGGCTGCCGCCGATCTGGCTCTCGACCGCCGAGGCCGAGCCCCTGGCCCAGGCCCGCGGCGCGGGCCTGCACGTGCAAGACGAGATCCTCGCGCAGGAACGCGGCGAGCGCTTCGAGCCCGCCGGCTCGGCCGATGACGTCGCGATGATCGTCTACACCTCGGGCACCACCGGCCGTCCCAACGGCGTGATGCTCAGCCACACCAACTTCATCTCGAACCTACAGGCCGCCAACGGCCTGATGGGGCTGTCGGACCGCGACAGCATCCTGGTGGTGGTGCCGCTCTACTACATCCACGGGCGCATGCAGCTGTTGCTGCACGCGATGCTCGGCGGCACGGTCTACTTCTCCGCCGGGTTCCAGTTCCCGCAGAAGGTGCTGCAGGAGCTGATCGAGTACGGCACCACCGGCTTCTCCGGCGTGCCGTACCACTTCAAGCAGCTGCTCGATCGCTCGAAGCTGTCGCAGACGCCGCCGCCGGGGCTGCAGTACGTGCTCGTGACCGGCGGCGCGCTGTCGCCCGACGAGCTCGACCGTCTGCACACCGCGCTGCCGAGCACCGGCATCCACCTCGCGTACGGCCAGACCGAGGCCGCGCCGCGCATCACCTGGGTCGGGCCCGACGATCTGTTCCGCAAGCGCGGCGGCCTCGGTCGCGCGCTGCCGGGTGTCACGCTCGAGATCCTCGGTGGCGACGGCAACCCGGTCGGCGCCGGGGTCATCGGCGAGGTCGTGGCCTCGGGGCCCAACATCATGAAGGGCTACGTCTCGGGCGACGAGCGTGCGCTGGGCAAGATCGACGAGCAGGGGCGCCTGCGCACCGGCGATCTGGGCTGGCTCGACGACGAGGGCCACCTGTTCTTGTCGGGCCGCAGCTCGGAGATGATCAAGAGCGCGGGCGAGCGCATCTTCCCGCAGGAGATCGAGGGCGTGATCGCCAAGCACCCGCGGGTGCGCGAGGTCGCGGTCATCGGTCTGCCCGATCCGATGCTGGGCGAGCGCATCGCCGCCTACGTGGTGCTGTCGGACGGGCCGCCGGTGGAGCTGGCCGAGTTCCGCCAGCACTGCCTGTCGGCGCTGCCGTTCGTGCGCGTGCCCAAGAGCTTCGAGATCGTCGCCGACCTGCCGCGCACGGACTCGGGCAAGGTCAGCCGCGCCGCGCTCAAGAAGCAGGTGCTGGGGACGCCGGCGTGACGCCCTCGAGCGCGGATCTCCGCAGCTTCCTCGCCCAGGTCCGCGCGTCGCGGCCCTCCGATCTGCTCGAGGTCGCTCGCGAGGTCGATCCCAACCACGAGACCGCCGCGATCCTGGCGGTGCTCGAGGCGCGGCAACGCTCGCCGATCCTCTACTTCCACCGCGTGCGCGGCTGCGAGTGGCCCCTGGTCACCAACGTGTGCGGCTCGCTCGGACGCCTGGCCCTGGGCCTGGGCTGTGGGCTCAAGGAGGTCGCGGCGCGCTACGCCGAGGCCGCCAACTCGCCGATCGCGCCGGTGGTGGTCGAGCACGGCAGCGTGCACGAGGTCGTGCTCGAGCAGGGCGCGGTCGACCTGCACCGCTTCCCCGCGCTGCGCTACCACGAGGACGACGCGCCGCAGCCGTACCTGACCGCGGCGATCGTGGTCGCGCGCGACCCCGACGACGGCGTCACCAACCTCAGCTACCACCGGCTGATGATCGCCTCGCGCGACACCACCGGCATCTACATCGAGCCCGGCCGGCACCTCGACGGTATCGTGGCCAAGCACGCGGCCCGCGGCACCGACGTGCCGGTGGCGGTGGTGCTCGGTGCCCATCCGGCGTGGAGCCTGGGGGCGCTGTACTCGGGTGCGGCCGACGAGTACGACATCATCGGCGGCATGCTCGGCGCACCGTTGCCGGTGGTGCGCTGCCACCACGATCCCGCGCTGCGCGTGCCCGCGGGCGCCGAGTTCGTGCTCGAGGGGCGCATCGCCGTGGGCGAGCGCATGGACGAGGGACCCTTCGGCGAGTTCACCGGCTTCGGCACCGGCCGCACCCGCACGCCGGTGCTGCACGTCGAGCGCATGTGTCACCGCGAGCAGCCGCTGGTGCAGGACATCGTCTCGGGCCACCTCGAGCACCTGATGCTGTCGATGCCGGCGCTCGAGCACCGCGCGCTGCGCGACGCCAAGGCCGCGGCGCCCGGCGTGGTCAAGGTCGCGCTGGTGGCCCCGCTGACGGTCGTGGTCGCGCTGCGCAAGACCGACGACGACGAACCCGCACGCATCGCCGACGCGCTGCTGCGCGACGTCTACGGCAAGATCGTCGTCGTGGTCGACGACGACGTCGAGCCCACGGACCTCGCGCGGGTGCTCGGCGCCGTCGCGCTGTCGTGCCAGCCGCACGAGCAGCTGCGCGTGATCCAGGGCCTGCGCGGCACGCCGCTGGATCCGTCGTGCCCCGACGACCGCGGCCAGGGCAGCAAGCTCGCCATCGACGCGACGCGGCCGCTGCGACCCCGCCGCGCGGTGACGCGCAACCGCATCCCCGCGGACGTGCTGGCGCGCATCGACGTGGCCGAGCTGCTGGGCAAGAGGTGAGTCAGCCGCCGCTGCTGCTGTCGCCGCCGCCGTCGGTGTCGGCGGCGGGCGTGCACGCCGGCGGTGGCGGGGCCTCGCCGTGCACGAACACGCCGCGCAGGTCCTCGGTGCGCGAGATCGACAACCGTCCGCTGGGTTGCTCGCGCCACGACGTCACGCGAAACTGGTAGACCATGCCCGCGATCAGCGGGTCGCCGGCGTAGGGCAGCTCGACGGCGTCGCCGCCGCTTTGGCCCGGGACCTCGGTCATCCACGCGACGTCGCCGAGCGCATCGATCACCAGCACGTCGTAGCCGTCTTCGCTCGAGTCGTCGGCCCAGCGCAACGTCGGCATCGCGTCGACCGCCTCGGGCTCCTGCGCGCCGGGGCCCAGCACCGCCAGCGCCTCGGTGACCTTGAACGACTCCGGCACCGAGACCGCCTCGCCCGGCTGCAGCGTGACCTCCTGGATCGCGGTGCCGGCGATGCCGGCGTCGGGGTCGCGCACGAGCTCGTCGTTCTCGAACGCGACCAGCACCTTGTATGTGCCCGCGGGCACCGCCGCGATCTCGAACGCGGACGACACGTCGGGCGGGCTCGGGGCCGGCGGGTCGCGCAGACCCAGCGGCACCGGGCCGCGCTCGAGCATGGGATCGAAGACGCTGGTCGGCATCAGCACCACGCTGGTGGTGAGGCCGCCCGCGGCGTTGACGATGTTGAGGCTGCCGTCGACGTGGCCCAGTGCCGAGGGATCGCTCGTGGCCACCTGCAGCTGCAGCGCGCTCTGATCGGCGTCGGCGACCTCGAGCGGCAGCGGCGTGACCTCGAGTCCACCCTTGTACGCGCGCAGGGTCACCGCGCCGGGCGGGACGTTGAACAGCGTGAAGTGGCCCGACGCGTCGGCGATGCCGTAGGGCGCGGGCGCGCTGCCGCCCTCGGCGACCACGAGCGCGCCCGCGGTGCCATCGCCCACGAGCGTGCCCGACAGCGTCACGCCGGCCTGCGCGAACGTGACCGGGATCAGCGCCACGTGGGTCGCGGCGTTGTCGATGATCTGCCCCACGTAGTGCGGCGCGTCGCCGCCGGTGCCGTCGCCACCGCTGCTGCTCGCACCGGTCGCGGCATCGTCGGGGTCGGGCATCGCGTCGGCGAGATCGACCGGCACCGCCGGCCGCAGGCCCGCGGGGAACGGCTGGTGATCGGCTGCGCTGACGCCCAACGTCCACTTCAGCGAGCCGTCGTCGTCGGCGATGCTGCCGTCGGGGTTGCGTCGCAGCGACAGCGGCAGCACGTAGTCACCGCAGGAGTCGGTCGCGACGACATCGGTGACCGGCTCGCCGATCTCGTTGTGGGCCGTGACCAACGCGCCGGCGATCGGCACGCCGGTCAGCGCATCGGTGACGCGGCCCTCGATCGCGATCGCGGTGCCGCAGACGTAGCCATCCCCGGCGGCGAGCGGTTCGCACGCGAGCCCGGGGGCGCACACCGGCGGTGGCGTGCCGTCGGTGTCGCCGCCGGAGGTGCCGCTCGCATCGGGATCGACCGGCTGTGCGGCCGGGTCGCAGGGCTCACCCGGGTCGAGCTGCTCCTGCTCGGGCTCTGGCTCGGTCGCAGGCTCGGGTTCGTCGTGCTTGCAGCTGGCCTGCGCCAGCGCGAACCCGAGCCCGGCTGCGATCGCAGTCGGGGCACGCATGCCGGTGGGACCGAGCCCGGCGTCGCGGTTCCAACGGCGCGCGCGCGACGACTCAACCGGGTGCGGCGCCCTCGCGCCAGCGCGGCACGCTGTCGCGGTCGGCCAGCGTCCACGTCGCATCGGCGATCGCCGCGACGATCGGCGCCATCGCGTCGTAGTCGAGCCGATCGGCCTCGTCGTCGACGGTGTGGTACTGCGGGTCGATCGGGCCGCCCGAGATCGAGTGCGCGACCACGCCGGCCTGGGCGAAGGGCCAGTTGTCGGACGCACCGAACAGGCGACCCTCGAGCGCACCGACGACGCTGCCGTCGACGAACTCGATGCCGCTGCGCGGCCGCGCTCGACGAACACGTCGCCGAGATCCGAGCGCTCCATGCCGGTCAACCACGCGCGGCGCGGTTGCTGCGGATCGGCGCGCCCGAGCATCTCGAGGTTCACCACCGCGATGGTCTGCGCCAGCGGCAGCGCCGGTGCGTCGACGTAGGCCCGCGAGCCCCGCAGGCCCAGCTCCTCGCCGCAGAACGCCGCGAACATCACCGAGCGCCGCGGCGCCCGCGGGGCCCCGCGCACCGCGCTCGCGATCGCGAGGATCGCCGCGACGCCGCTGGCGTCGTCGTTGGCGCCGTTGAAGATGACGTCGTCGGCGTCGCCGTCGGCGTCGCGGCCGAGGTGATCGTAGTGCGCCGAGACGATCACCAGCTGCTGCGCGAGGCTGATCGCCGCCGCGCAGCAGCCCGAGCACGTTGGCGGCGTCGGGGCTGCCGCTGCCGCTGCAGTCGATCCGCGTCGCGAACGCGTCGCCGACCACCGGCACCAGGCCGATCTCGGCCATGCGCGCCGCCAGCAGCTCGGCGGCGCGGTCGAGGCCGGGTGAGGGGTGCCGCGTCCGCCCAGGGCATCGTCGGCGAGCGCGACGACGTCGCGACGCAGCGCCGCGGCGGTCACGGGCGCCAGCGCGATCGCGGTGGTCGTGGGCGTCGGCGCGGCTGCGGGCGCGGGCGCGGGTGCGGGTGCAGCCGCGGGCGTGCGTGCAGGCGTCGGCGTCGGCGCGGCAGCAGCCGCGGCCCGGCGGCCGGCGGTGTGGCGGTGCTCGGTGTCGCCTGCGGCGTCGCCACCGGCGCGGGCGTGTCGGCAGCCGGCGCGCCGGTGCGTCCGCACGCCACCGCCGCCACCAGTGCCACCGCGATGGATCCGGCGACAATGCCCGCCGCGCCGTGCGTGCCATGCCACCCACAAATACCACGGCGTCATCGGCGAAGGACCACGGTTGTGCTTCCGCGGTCGCGATGTCACACTGCTCGATGTGATGGCGCGTTGCAGGGTAGGGTGGTGTTTGCCGCTGCTGGTTGCGTCGTGGTCGCTGGTCGGCTGCGGGCCGGTCGTGATCGACGACGAGCGCGTGAAGGGCGACAGCAGCGGCACGACCGACACCGGCGACGCGCTCGACGACGACGACGGCGAGTCCAGCGGGTTCGCTGGCGGGACGACCGACCCGCCGCTGCTGCAGGGCGAGTTCTTGCTCGCAGTCTCGGTGGTGATCGACCCGACGCACCCGCTGCAGTGGCACGTCGACGTCGCGGACCTGCGCGACGGGGACCGCCGCACGCTGCGCTTCGAGCTGCTGGCGCTCGCGCTCGACATCGGCGGGACCGAGCCGGGTGAGCCGCTGGGGGCGCCGCGCTCGGCCACCGCCGAGGTCGGCGAGGACGGCAGCTTCGTGCTGTCGCTGCCGCAGACCGAGGTGTTGCCCATGGCCAACCCGATCAGCGGCTCCCAGATCCTGGCCGACGTGGTGCTGCAGGGCCACGTCGTCGACGAGACGCTCGCGTGCGGCGACGTGACCGGCGCGATCACCAGTCCGCTCATGCTCGATCTGCTCGGCAGCACCTTCGCGCTGCGGCGCATCGACGCCGGCGGCCTGCCGCCGCTGCAGTTCGCGTGTCCGTAGCCGTGGCCAAGGGGAACCTGCGGCTGCGCGCGCGGGTGTCACCTTGCACCTTGCGCCGATCCCTGCTCGCGTCCGTGTTCGTCTGCGCCTGTTCCCACCACCCGGCGGCCCCGGCGACGCCCGCACCCGTGCCCGCGCCGAGCGACGACGTCGACGCGCAGCAGCGCTGGCCGGGGCTCGCGGAGGCGCTCGCGGGTACGTGGGTCAGCGAGGACGGCGCCTGGACCATCGAGGCCCACGCCGTCGCGCGCGGCAGCGCGTTGTTGCAGACCTGGCGTGCGGGCGGCGGCGAGACGCTCAACCTGCTGCACCCCGACGGCGAGGGCCTGGTGCTGCTGCACGTGTGCGCCCAGGGCAATCTGGCCACGCTGCGAGCGCGGCCGACCGACGACGGTCACCTCGCGTTCGTGCAGCGCGAGGTCACCGCGCTCTTGCCCGGCAGCGCGTCGTTGTGCGCGCTCGAGCTGTGGCTGCAGCCCGAGCGCGTGCGCATGCTCGAGCAATACTGTGGCGCCGACGGCACGCCGGTGCCGCCCTCGGAGATCGTGCTGCGCCGCAGCGCGCCAGCGTCTACCATCTCGCAGTGATCGCGCGGCTCGCAGCCGGAGTGCGCCGCGCCGGGGGTCCCGGTGCTGGCAGTCGGTGAGGTCTCGCCGTTCGTGCAGGACCTCGCGGTCGCGCTCGGTGTCGCGGCGGTGACGTCGGTGCTGTGCCGGCGCTTGGGGCAGCCGGCGGTGCTGGGCTACCTGCTCGCGGGCTTGATCGTCGGCCCGTACCTGCCGGTGCCGCTGTTCGCCGATCCCGCGCGCATGCATGCGCTGTCGGAGTTCGGCGTGGTGCTGGTCATGTTCGGCATCGGCGTGCACTTCAGTCCGCGCGATCTGTCGAGCGCGCTGCCTCGCGCCGGCGTGGTCGGCTTGGTGCAGATCAGCCTGATGCTGTGGCTGGGCCTGTTGATCGGCCGCGCGCTGGGCTACTCGACCCTGGGCGCGGTGTTCCTGGGCGCGTGCCTGGCGATCTCGAGCACGATGGTCGTGGCCAAGGCCCTGGCCGACACGCCGCTGTCGCAGCCGACCACGGAGCTGGTCTACGGCGTGCTGGTGGTGCAGGACCTCGTCGCGGTGGTGCTGATCGCAGCGCTCACGACCGCGGCGTCGGGCGCGGGCCTGGCCCCGGCCGAGCTCGCGATCACGACCGGCAAGTTGCTCGGCTTCCTCGCGGTGCTGGTGGTGGTGGGCTCGCTGGTGGTGCCGCGGCTGCTGCGGATGGTCGCGGCGCTGGGGCACCCCGAGACCCTGCTGGTGGTCGCGGTGGGGCTGTGCTTCGTGCTGGCCATGGTCGCGGTGCAGGCGGGCTATTCGGTCGCGCTGGGGGCGTTCGTCGCGGGCTCGCTGGTCGCGGCCGCGGGCGCGACCGAGCGCATCGAGCCGTTGGTCGCGCCGGTGCGCGACCTGTTCGCGGCGGTGTTCTTCGTCTCGATCGGCATGATGGTCGACCCGCGGCAGCTGCCGACGGTGGGACCCATCGCGCTCGCGGTCTCCGCTGCGGTGGTGTTGGGCCAGCTGCTGGCGGTGTCGCTCGCGGGCTTCGTCGCCGGTCGCGGCCTGCGGGTCGCGCTGCAGACGGGCCTTGCGCTGGGCCAGATCGGCGAGTTCTCCTTCATCTTGGCGCAGACGGCGGTGGCCAAGGGCGCCGCGGACGCGCGGCTGGTGCCGATCGTCGTCGTGGCCGCGATCGTCACCGCCACGACCACGCCGATGGCGATCCGTCGCGCCGACGCGATCGCGGCGCGCATCGATGGGCTGCTGCCGCACCGCGTGCACACGGTGGTGGCGCTGTGGGGCGCGTGGCTCGAGTCGCTGCAGCAGGCCCAGCGCGGCCGCAAGGTCGTGGGCGTGCGCCGCTTCGGTCGGCTGGCGCTCATCGACGCCGCGCTGCTGGTCGCGATCGTCATCGGCGCGCGCGTGGCCCACGAGCCGCTGGTGGCGTGGTTGCAGCGGGCTGGGCTCGCGCGCGGGCCGGCGTCGTGGATCCTCGGGCTCGCGACCGCGATCGCGTGCGCACCGTTTCTCGTCGGCATGGTCCGCTGCGCGCGGGCCATCGGCGCGACCTTGGCCCGCGCCGCCCTGCCGCAGCCGGCCGCCGGCCGCACCGACCTCGCTCGCGCACCGCGGCGCGTGATGGTGGTGCTGCTGCAGCTCGCGGTACTCGGCGGTCTCGCGCTGCCGGTGCTCGCGATCACGCAGCCGGCACTGCCGTCGTGGATCGGCGCGCCCGTGCTCCTCGGTGGGCTCGCCGCGGTGACGGTGTCGCTGTGGCGCCGCGCCGACGATCTCGACGGTCACGTGCGCGCGGGCGCGCAGGTGGTCGCGGAGCTGCTGGCGCACAGCGCCGGCGAGCCCGCGCGCTTCGACGTGGTCGGGGTCGACAAGGTGCTGCCGGGCCTGGGCGAGATGCTGCCGGTGCGCCTGGGCGCCTCCGATCCTGCCGCGGGCCGCACGCTCGCGGAACTCGACCTGCGCGGCCGCACCGGTGCGACCGTGTTGGCGATCGAGCGCGACGGCGGCGCGCGCGTGGTGCCGGCCGGATCGGACCGATTGCAGGCCGGTGACGTGCTCGCGCTGGTCGGGACCCACGAGGCGCTGGCGCAGGCGCGCGCGCTGCTGCTCGGACACGCGCCAGCGGAGGATGCGTCGCCGCCCCCGCGTGCGCCGAGTGACGCGTGAGCGCCGGATGGACAAGCGCGCCCGCGCTCGGCATCCTCGCAGCCGCATGAAGCGCTACGAGACCGACGTGCTCGTGATCGGCGGCGGCGGGGCCGCGACCGCGGCGACGATCGCCGCACACCAAGGCGGCGCGCGCACGATGCTGGCGGTCAAGGGCCAGTTCGGCGTGCCCGGCGTCCGCGGTGCGGGAGCCACCAGCAACCCCAAGGCCGACTTCTGGACCATCCGCACCGTCGGGCCCAAGGGCGGGCTGTTCAACCCGCCGGACGCGACCTGGGCCGACATGGTCCAGGCCGGGCTCGGCACCGCCGACGCTGCGCTGTGCCGCATCTTCGTCGACGAGGTCAGCGACGCGATCAAGCGCCTGCGCAGCATGGGCATGCAGTTCCAGAGCAAGATGCTCGCGACCATGCCGGCGTCGCCCGACACCAAGGGCACCAACAACATCGTGCAGATCCAAAAGGCGGTCATCGCCGGCACCGACACCACGGTGGTCGAGCGCGCCAACCTCACCGATCTGATCGTGATCGACGGCCGCTGCCACGGTGCGGTCGGGGTCCACGACGACGGCGAGCCCCTGGTGATCGACGCCGGCGCGGTGGTGCTCGCGACCGGCGGCGTCGGGCAGCTGTTCCGCTACAGCTTCAACCCGCCCGGCAACACCGGCGATGGCTACGCCATGGCCCTGCGTGCCGGCGCCGAGCTGTTCAACATGGAATTCATGCAGCAGGGCCTGGCCACGACGTGGCCGACCCAGGCGATGATCATGTTGTACGAGATGCCCGAGCCCTACCGGATGTTCAACCGGCACGGCAAGGCCTTCGTCGGCGAGTACCTGCCCGCGGGGTTGTCGTTGTCCGAGGTCAGCAACCTCAAGGCCTACCACTGGCCGGTGTCGTGCCGTGACGGCGCGATTCACCTCGACCGGGCGATCCACGGCGAGGTCCTCGCCGGTCGCGCGACCGAGCACGACGCGGTGCTGCTGGATCTCTCGGGCACCAAGCGCGGCTTCCAGCCCGAGGTCTTCGTCGAGTACATGCACTCGATCGGCATCGACCTCGAGCGCGACCTGCTGCAGATCCAGATCCACCACCACACCAGCAACGGCGGCGTGCGCATCGACGAGCACGCGCAGTCGCGCATCGTCGGGCTGCTCGCGTGCGGCGAGACCTGCGGCTGGCAGGGCGCGGACCGCCTCGGCGGGACCATGCTCGGCGGCTCGCAGGTGTTCGGCTGGCGTGCGGGCTCGCGCGCGGCCGAGGTCGCCAAGGACCGGCCCGGGCCGCAGCTGCGCGCCGATCGGCTCGACGCGCTGCTGCTGCAGCCGCTCGCGCGCATGCACGGCCGCGGCGGCCGCACGCGTCCGTCCGCGCGGCCGCCGGCGCTGCAGCAGACCATGTGGCGCGAGCTGCTGGTCGAGAAGGACGCGACCAAGCTCGCGCGCGCCCGCGCGTTCGTGCAGCAGCAGCGCGAGCAGCCTCGAGCGGGACCTGTGCATCGCCGAGCCCTTCGATCCGCGCTGGCGTTCGAGCACCGCAACCTGCTCGACGTCGCCGAGGTCATCATCGGCGCGGCCGAGTTCCGCACCGAGAGCCGCGGCTCGCACGTGCGCGCGGACTCTCCCCGTGCGCGACGATGCCCAGTGGCTGACCAACGTCTTCGTGACGCGCGACGGCGACGCGCTGCGGCTACGCAAGCAGTGGGTCAACGCGTCGTGGTCGCCGCAGGACGGCGACATCCGCATCCGCCCGTGGGCTGGCGTGGCCGCTAGCCGCGGCGGCGCTCGAGACCGTGCGGCGGGGTCGCGAGCTGCCGCCGCCGCTCGGGCATGAACGCGCCCCACAGCGTGCGGCTGTAGGGCACCTCGGTCGGCGGCCACGGCTCCTGCACCACCGTCGGTCCGACCACCGTGCCGCGCTGGACACGTCGCAGGGCCAGACGGGCGAGCGGGCGCGGTGTGTTGGAGTGGGCCATGGCAGCCAAGCGCACGGCGCAGCCGCGGCGGCCGCAAGCAGAAACTCCGCGCCGCGCGGGGTCAGCCGCACGCCGCGACCGTGCGTGCGAGCGCAGCGGTCCAGCTGCCGCCGAACATGATCACGTGGACCAGAAGCGGCACCAGCTGATACAGCGCGACGCTCGGCTGCCCCGGCCACGAGCGGTGCGCTCTGCTCGTAGGCCGCGAAGCACTCCGGCGCGAAGCCACCGAACAGGCGCATCATCGCGAGGTCGATCTCGCGGTGGCCGCCGTAGACCGCGGGGTCGATCAGCACCGGTCGATCGTGCTCGTCGAACAGCACGTTGCCGCGCCACAGATCGCCGTGCAGCCGTGCCGGCGGCTCGGGCGGCCCACGCGTGCGGGCAGGGTCGCGGCGATCGACTCGATCGCACGGGCGAGCGCGGCGGGCAGGCCGGCCTCGTCGCGCGCGCGTCGGACCAGCGGCAGCAGGCGCCGGGTGGCGAAGAACTCGGGCCAGCCGTCGCAGGCGCGGTTGTCCTGCGCGACCCGGCCGCAGACGTTGTCGCGACGGTGGCCGAAGCTCGGTGCACCGGCGGCGTGCAGCCGCGCCAGCGAGGCCGAGCGCGGCCTGGCTGCGCGCGTCGTCGCCCGGGCGCGCGCGATGGCCTCGAGCGCGAGCATCGGCGCGGGTTCGCGACCGATCGCATGCACCTGCGGCACGCGGATCGCTGCGGCCTCCGCCAGCCACGCGAGGCCGTCGGCCTCGGCCTCGAAGGTCGCGGCGTCGCCGGGCGCACCGAGCTTGACGAACCACGTCTGCGCGCCCAGCTCGACCAGCACCGCTGCGAAGCTGTCGCCGCCGCCGACCGCGCGCGCGGCCCGGCGCGTGGCCGCTGGCCTCGCGCAGCTGCTCGGCGTGCGCGGGCGTCAGCACGCCGCGGCTCATCGCGCGAGTCCGCGGTGCTGCTGCAGGTGCGCGAGCAGGCCCGCGCACGCGCGCTCGCACAGATCGAGCACGTGCTCGAAGCCCTCGGGGCCGCCGTACCAGGGGTCGGGCACGTCGAGGGCGCCAGGTTGCTCGGGGTCGAACTCCCGCAAAAGCCGCAGCTTGGCGCGAGCGTCGCTCGGGCGCGAGCGCCCGCAGCCGCCGCGCGTTGTCGTGGTCGAGCGCGACCACGGCGTCGAAGCGCGCAAAGTCGCCGCGCTCGAACTCGGCGCGCGCGACTCGAGCCGGTAGCCCCGCGCGGCCGCGGCGGCACGGCTGCGACGATCCGGCAGCTCGCCCTCGTGCTCGTCGGACACGCCCGCGCTGTCGAGCACGAACGCGTGCTGCAGGCCGGCGCGGTGCACCAGCGCGTGCATCACGGCCAGGGCGGTGGGGGAGCGACAGATGTTGCCGTGGCAGACGAAGCACACGCCCACGGGCGGCGGGCTCACGGAGGCACCAGCGGCCCGTTGCCGAAGCTGGGCACCGGCGTCGGGCCCGGCTTCTTGGGCTTGGGCTTGCTCGGCGGCTTGGGCTTGCTCGGCGGCTTGGGCTTGTCCGACGCGGGCTTGGGCTTGGGCTTGTCGGCCGGCGGCTTGGGCTTGGGCTTGGTCGGCTCGACCTTCGGTGGCGGCGGCTCGTCGGGCTTGGTCTTGGGCTCGGGTGTGACGGGCTCGGGCGCGACGGGCTCGGGCGTGACGGGCTCGGGCGGCTTCGCGTCGGCGTCGGCCTTCGCGTCGGCGTCGGCCTTCGCGTCGGCGTCGGCCTTCGCGTCGGCGTCGGCCTTCGCGTCGGCGTCGGCCTTCGCGTCCGCCTCGGCCTTCGCGTCCGCCTCGGCCTCGCGTCGGCGTCGGCTCTCGCGTCCGCCTCGGCCTTCGCGTCCGCCTCGGCCTTCGCGTCCGCCTCGGCCTTCGCGTCCGCGCTCGGCTCCGCGGGCGCGTCCGGCTTGGCGTCCGCGCTCGGGTCGCCTGGCCGCCGCGGCGGCCTGCGCCGCAGCTTCGATCGCGGCACGCTCGGCACGCCACGCGGCGATGCGCGGCCACGCGAGCACGCCACCGGCGACCAGGGCGATGCCCGCGACACCGAGCACGATGCCCAGCACGAGCCCGCTGCGCTTGCGCGGCAGCTCGCCTTCGAACGCGCCGGTGCGATCGAGGACGACTCGACCGGCATCGGCTGCGTCATGCCGATCGACGAGCTCGCGGCCGCGGCATCGAGCTCGCCGCCGACGGCATCGAGCTCGCCGCCGCGGGCATCGAGCTCGCCGCCGCGGGCATCGAGCTCGGCGCGCTGGGCATCGGCGGTGGCACGGCGGGCGCAGGCAGGCCCGCCATCGCGAGCACGGCCGAGGCGTCGACGGTCGCGAGCATCGTGCGATCGACCGGCGCAGGCGCCATCATCGTGCGATCGACCGGCGCGACGTCGCCGGGCGCAGGCGCCATCATCGTGCGATCCGAAGGCGGCGGCGGTGCGCCGGCGCCCAGGAACATCGTGGGCTCGGGCCGTGGTGGCGGCGCGCGGCGATCGTCGGCGGCCGGGGCGATGGTGGTGCGATCGACCGGATCGGGCGCATCGGCCGGCCGCGGCGAGACCGTCGCGCCCGAGCGCGGCGACGCGATCAGCGTGTGCGCGCCCGACTCGTCGTCGAAGTGCATCGCGACCGGGCCGAGGCCACCGGGCGGCGCCGTGGCGGGCGTCGGTGCCGGCGCGATCACGGTCTGCGCCGGTGCGGCCGGCGGCGCGAACACGGTGCGCTCGGTCGTCACCGGGGTGCGAACGCGGTGCGCTCGGTCGCCGGCTGGCGCGAACACGGTGCTGCTCGGTCGCCGCCGGCGGTGCGATCACGGTGCGTCGGTGCCGTCGGCGGCGCCGCTTCGCCGACGCCGGGCAAGGTCGGCGCGAGCTCGGTGCGCTGCGATCGTGGATCGTGCGTGCCCGCGGTGAACTCGGCGCCGTCGGGTCGCTCGCCGCGCAAGAACGCGGCCTGCTCGGCGGACATCGGCTTGGGCGGCGCGGCGGTCGGCACCACGGTCGCGCGCGCCGACGGAGGCGATGCGGCGCCGGGCGTCGCGGGCAGCGGTACCGTCGGCGCCGCGGCGACCGGCCGCGGCACGCCTGGCGGCGTCGCGCCGGCCGGTACGGTGCGCGACGACGGCGGCGGCGGAGTCGTGCTGCGCGACGGTGGCGTGGGCGGTCGCGGCGCGTTGCCGCTGGTCTGCGGCAGCGTAGGACCCGAGGGGCGCGGACCTGCGGATCGGCGGCGTGACCGGCGGTGTGGTCGTGCGGGTCGCGCGGTCGCGGCCGGAGCCGGTGCGGTCGCGGGCCGCGGCGCGCTCGCGGGTGCCGGTGCGGTCGCGTATCGGTCGTGCGGGCACCCGCGCTCGCCGCCGCGCGCCGCCTCGGGGGTCGGCGCGACCGGCTGCGCACCGGTGGGCGGTGTTGCGGCGCGGCACGACGCCTGCGGGGGCGACCTTGGCGCCGCGGCCGGGCGGACGCCCTGGGTGCTGGGCCGCATCGCCCTGCGCCGGCGCGGCCGCGGGCGCGGCGGCGGCCGGGCGTGGGCGCGCGCGCAGCTCGGCGGCTCCCGAGGGCGCCGACGGCGTCTCGTCGACGCGACGGATCGGACCGTCTTGCCACGGGAACGGCTTCTCGCCGAAGTGATCGAGCAGGTAGCGGGCCAGCAGTGCGTCGCTGGGTTGCACCCCGACGCGCGCGCACAGCCGCTCGAGATCCTGCTGCATCGCGGCCGCGGTGGGGTAGCGCTCGGCCGGATCCACGCGCAGCGATCGCATGAGCACCGCTTCGAGATCGGCGGGGAAGTTCGGCACCACCGACGACGGCGGCGGGATGTTGCCGGTGAGGATCTGATGCAGGATCGCGAGCTCGTTCTCGCCGCGGAACAGCCGCTGCAGCGTGGTCAGCTCGTACAGCAGGATGCCGATCGCGAACACGTCACTGCGACGATCGACCGGATCGGCGCGGCACTGCTCGGGCGACATGTACGAGGCCTTGCCCTTGAGCATGCCGGCCTGCGTCACGTGGGTTGCCGCTGCGGCCTTCGCGATGCCGAAGTCGACCAGCTTGACCTTGCCGTCGTGGCTGACGAGCACGTTGGTCGGCGACACGTCGCGGTGCACGATCATGAGCGGGCGACCGTCGCGATCGGTGCGCTCGTGGGCGTAGTGCAGCGCCGCCGTCACGCCCAGCGCGATGCTGAGCACCACCGGCAGCGGGATGGCCTCGCCGCGCGCCTGGGCGCCGCGGAGGATCGTGCGCAGGTTCTCGCCGTGCACGTACTCCATCGTGAAGAACGGTTCGTCACCGTCGGTGCCGATGTCGAACACGCGCACGATGTTGGGGTGGTCGAGCGTGGCGGCGAGGTGGGCCTCGTCGCGGAACATCCGCACGAACTCGGGATCCTCGGCGAGCTGCGGCAAGATGCGCTTGATGACGACCGCGCCGGTGTTGGCCGGCGCGCCGCGGGGCCGCCCGAGGAACAGCTCGGCCATCCCGCCCACCGCCAGACGTCCCAGGACGTCGTAGCGTGAGGACAAGTCACCGCTGCTGCCGCTCGGACGCGGCATGGCGGGCGCGTCGCGCTCCGGTTCCACCCCGCACATGCTATCAGACGGGGCGCAACCGCGGCGGCAGGACGGGCTCGTGGAGCCACCGGCGGGGGCGCGCGGACCGGCGTGGGGGCACGCGCGGTGCCGAGGGCCGGCACCCCCTCGTCAGGACTGCGCCGCGGCGAGCATGCGCTCCACGCTGTGTCGGTACTCGGCCTCGCTCATGCCCAGCGCGGCCGCGAGGGTCGACAGGACGCGGTCCTCCTCGTCCAGCACGAAGCCGTCGGCGGTTGCGATCTCGAACGCTGCCCCCAGCAGCTGCTCGGGCGCGGCCGGAGCCAGTGTCCGCGCGAGCGCGCGCGCGGCCGAGAGCCATGCGCCCGGCTGTGCGCGCGCGTGTTCGCGTCCGCGATCGAGCACACCCTCGTCGATCGCGGCGCCGGTCAGCCGCTCGTACGTATCGAGGCTCGCGCGCTGCCTCGGCCTCGAGCTGTCCGCGGCGACCACGCCCAGGAGCGCCTTGAGCGCCTCGCCACCGGGATCGGTCAACGTCGCCATGGCCCTGCCGACGGTTCACCACGGCGCGGCCGGCGGCGTCGCCGCCCTGCGCGGCGGAGATCACGGCACGCGCAGCTCGAGGCCGACCGTGGCGCGGCACGCCCGCGGCCTCGTCGAGGCCTCGACCGGCGTTCACGATTGGGAAGCGCATGCCAGCGCGACGATGGCGTCGACGCCGGCGAAGAATGCGACGAACGGCCGCGGCGACACCCCGATCGCGCCGCCGACCGAGAACAGCTCGAAGCCGGCGTCCGCCGGCCTTGGTCTGCTCTTGCCCAGCGCGGGCGCTTCGACATCTGCCCGCCTTCGAGCCCGTGCGCCAGCGGGAAACTCCAGCACGCGCCACACCGGCACGCCGCAGCGCCGCGTCCGCGTGTTGTCCACGCGTCGATCGGGATGCACCCCGGGTCTTGGCCGCATCGACGAACGCCGGGCGCGGTGCGAGTAGATCGCCGGTTGTACTTCACGCGCGCTTGCAGGGGCCGATCGCCGGCGCTGACGATCGGTCCGAAGCCGAGCTTGGGCAGCACGTTCGCCGCGAGCACGCCGTCGGCACGCAGCGCGAAGCGGGCCAGTCGCAGGCGTCCGCGCCGGCGCGGCGGATCGCGCGGTGGTGGCGACACCGTCACGAGCCGGACCTCGTCGGGTGCGGCGGCTCGATCTCGGCAGGCGCGGCGAGGGTGCGATCGACCGCCAGCGGATCGGCTGCGACCGCGGCGATGAGCGCGGCGCCGTCGGCGAGCGCGGGTAATCGGGCGAGCTGAGGCCGTGCTCGCTGGTGCCGCTGTCGGTCTGGGTCCGCAGCGTCAGCGCGAAGCCGCCGGGCGCGGGCGCGATCGCCGTCGATGCGCACGCCCTGGGTGCGCGCGTCGGGCCCAACAGCTCGGCCAGCCGCGCGCGCAGCTCGGCCTCGCCGGGCACGACGCGGGGGCGCGCCAACGGATCGCGATCCCGTGCCGCGGTGCGTCGCCGCCGACACCCGGGCCGCGGCGTCGGTCGGATCGTCGGCGCCGCCGCGGCCGGCGGGGTCGTCCGCCGTGCGCTGCCGGGCGTCGGCTCGGCCACGGCCCGCGATGGCCCCAGCGCGAGCGCGACCAGCCACGGCCGGCAGCACGCTACGGTAGCAGGCAGGTACCGCCCGGTGTTTCTTCGGTCCGCACGCGTTTGACGCGTGCGACGCGGCGCGGCTACCTTTGACAGGAGCGTCTCGCGATGGCCAACATCGAACCCGCGTTGCAATCCGCCGTTGAATCTGCCCAAAACGATCGCCTGGGCCGCCTGCTGCTGGGCGCGATCAGGGCCGCGATCGCCACCGGCATCGAAGTGTTCATCAAGGCCAGCCGGCGAACAAGCCTGCCGCGCCGCACTGGCTATATCCGCTCGACACCCTGCTCGCAAGGTGACGGTGCTCGGCGGCGGTGCTGTTCCACCTGTCGAGCGGGGCAAGAACCCGCGCTGCAACACCTACTGGACGCGGTGCTGTACGTCGCCACGAGCCTCTCGGTCGGCTACGACGACGTTCGGCAACGTGGCGCGGCAACGCCTGCCCTGGTCCAGAGCGTGGGCCCGGCGCTGGCCGCCAACGCGCTGTCGCTCGGCGGCGATGCGGCCGCGACGGCCGACCACAACGCGGCGGTGCAGCGGCAGATCCTGACGCAGCTCGAAGAGATCGCTACGCTGTTGCGCGCGCAGGCAGCCGCGCAACGAAGCGCCCGATGACGACCCGTACCCGCTCGCGATCCACCTGGAAAGTCGACCCGGCGAAGAAGCGCTGTCGCGAGCTGCAGCGAGCGCGAAGCTTCGGGGAGCGCGAAGAAGGCCATCGCGAAGAAGGCCATCGCGAAGAAGGCCATCGCGAAGAAGGCCATCGCAAAGAAGGCCATCGCGAAGAAGGCCATCGCAAAGCCAGCGGGTGCGAAGCCAGCGAGCGCGAAGAAGGCCGGCGCGAAGCCCAAGCCGGCGAGCGCCGGCGGCCGCACGAGCAAGGCCGCAAACAAGACCATCGCGACCGACGACTCGGTCGAGGCGTTCCTCGCCGCGCTGCCGCAGCCGCGGCGGGACGAGTGCCGCGCGCTCGCGGCGATGATGCGCGAGGCGACCGGCGCGGCGGCCAAGATGTGGGGCAAGGCCATGGTCGGCTTCGGCGAGTGGCACTACCGTTATCCCAGCGGCCGTGAGGGCGACTTCTCGAGCTGGGCTTCTCGCCGCGCAAGGCCGCGTTGACCGTGTACGTCAGCGGCGGGCTCGACTCGCACGCCGCGTTGCTCGCCAAGCTGGGCAAGCACACCACCGGCAAGGCTGCTCAGCCTGGGCGGCCGGGGCGACGTCGATCTGCATGGTGCTGGCGACAGCGCGCGCGGCAGCCGCCGTTGCCGCGCCGATCCGCGTCGTCGCGGCGCTACGCGGCCAACCGACGGGCCCGCTCGAGCAGCCGGGCGTAGCGCACACCGAACCGCAGCGCCCAGGGATCGAGCAGCGCCAGCGCCTCGGCGCGCTCCGCGCGCGACCGCGATTTCGTCGCGGCCTCGGCCAATCCCGAGCGAGCGCACGCGCGGATGCCAGTCCAGCCGGCGGCCGATCGCCGCCGAGCCGCGCGCGCTCGAACCACACCGACGCTGCGATGCCGGGATTGTCGAGGCCCAGCAGATCTTCGCCCACGCCCAAGAAGACCCAGAACTCGCAGCGCACGGCCGACTCGCACAGCCGCAGCAGCCCCAGGTCCTCGCGGAACGCCGCCGCGAAGTCGCCCTGCAGCCGCAGCGCGGTCGCGATGCCGTCGCGGGTGTTGGCCGACTCGGGCCAGCGGTTCGAGAGCTCGCGCAGCTCGGTCAGCGCTTCGTCGGTGCGGCCCAACAGCAGCAGCACCTCGGCGCGGTTGCTGCGGGCGTTGAGCACGAGGCTGTGATCCTCCGGGACGTGCTCGCGGTACAGCTCGAGCGCCGCGTCGACCGCCGCGAGCGCGCGCCTCGGGCTCGCCGCGCTCGTACGCCACCAGACCTACGCCCTGCTGCGCGTCGGCGAGCTTGAGGCTGCTCCACGTCACGCGCGAGAGCAGCCTCGACCGCGCGCCCGCAGTGCTCGAGCGCCTCGGCCTGTCGGCCGGCGTACTCGTAGCCGATGCAGCGCCGGTGCCTCGAGCACGCCGAGCTGATCAGCGCCCTGCGCCGCGAGTACTGCCGCGAGCGCCTGCGCGCGGTGAGCCTGGGCGACGTCGAGGCCGGCGCTGCTGACCTTCGATGTCGACGACGTGGGTCCACGCGCAGCAGGGGTTTTCGCCGCACGTCGACATGGCGAGCGCGGGCGCGCGAGCAGGTCGCGGGTGCGTGCGAGCGTGGGTTGCAGTAGGGCGCCGCGGCACGGCGAAGCGGGCCGCGAGATCGAGGTGCCGGCGTCCTCGGCCTCGCGCACGACCTGGGCGAACTCGCCGGCCGCCGGCGGTGGTCTGGCGCCTGCCGCGCGCGGAGGCATCGAAGGCGCGGGTCTCGAGCGGCGATGTGCGAGCGTCTCGTCGTCGAGCACGCTCGGCGCGGCGCGCGGGCGAGCGCGTCGAGATCGCTGCAGGGCTCGAGCTGCAGCTGGCGATGCGATGGCGGCGGCGCGCTGCACCACGTGGGCGTCGGCCGCCTCGAGCAGGGCGCACGAAGGCCTCGAGCGCCGCGGCGCGTCGAGGCGGCGCGCATCGAGCACGGCCTCGGACTGATGCCGCGGCACGCGCGTGGCCTCGCACGCCTGGTCGTGGCCTGGGCTCCACGCGCGCGCCACGACGACAGCGCCCTCGTCGACGGTCACGAAGGCGCCCGCGTCGGCGCCCGCGGCTTCGAACGCGGTGCGCACGGCGGCCTGACGCGTCGGGTCCTGCCGATCAGCCGCGATATCGCTGCCGGCGGTGCAGGGCGGCTGCTGTCCGATCGCGGCCACGCCGGCGGTGCCGACGGTCGCGATCGCGATCACCGCGATCGGCAGCGCCCGCGATCGCGCGCGCCTGGGTCGCAGCGCGGCGAGCAGCGGCGCCATCGCGGGCCAGCGCCGCGCTCGCTCGGGCTCGAGCCCGCGCAGCACCGCCTCGCGGATCCGCGGCGGCACCTCGCCGTCGCGCCACGTCACCGGGCGCGCGATCTGCTGCCGCAGCTCGGCGAGGTCGCGCGCTCGGCCACGGTCGGCGGCCCGCGAGCGCCTCGAACGCGGTGACGCAGAACGACCACACGTCGGCAGCTCGTCCGCCATGCGCCGCGGGCGAAATACCCGGGGCCATGTACGCGGCGTGCCCGCGATCGCACCGGTGCGGGTGGTCGCCAGCGCCTGGCCGGCGCGTCCGCGAGCGCGAGCGCGTCGCCCGGGGCTGCGCGCGCAGGTCAGTCATCACGCGCGCGCGGCCGTCGTCGGCGACAGCGACGTTGTCGGGCTTGAAGTCGCGGTGAGCGCTCGCTGCGCGGGCCGCCGGCGAGCCTGTCGCCGGCCGCGAGCAGCACCTCGAGCACGCTGGCGAGCGGCCGCGTCGCCGCGCGCAGCCAGGCCGCGAACGTGGGCCTGCACGAGTTCCATCGCGATGAAGCGACCTCGTCGCCGAAGCGGCCGACGCCGTGGACCGCGACCACGTGGGGTGGGGACAGCCGCGCGAGCGCGCGGGCCTCGGCCTGCAGCCGTCGCACACCGTCGCTGGCCGCGTCACCGGCGGAAACTGTCGGTGCGCAGCAGCTTGATCGCGACCCGGCGATCGAGCTCGGGGTCGTAGGCCTCGAGCACCACGCCCATGGCGCCCGCGCCCAGGGGGTCGAGCACGAGGTAGCGGCCGATCGCGTCGCCGCGGGCGAACTGCGGCACGTCGTCCTCGGCGCTGGCGGCCGCGACCAGCGACCGGCAGGTACGCACGCCGAGGCGATCAGCGCGGATCCTCACGTCGCCGCCGAGGTGGCCGCTGGCGAGCGCGACGATCTCGTTGGCGCTCAAGCATGGCAAGCCCGCGCACGATACCACGCAGGACAGGGCGCTCGGGCGGTGGCGGGGGCAGGCGGTACGCGCGCGTCCGAAGGCCCTGGACACGCGCGGACGCAGACGTTGCACGGGCGTCTGCTACGATGCTCGTGCGTGGACGACCTCGACGAGGTGCTGGATCGCGCGCGCGCGCGCTGCCCGACTTCACGCTCGATCGCGAGGAAGCCGTGCGGTCGGCCGAGCGCCGCGTCGGCGCTCGAGCCCGGCGCCCGCGGGCCTGCCGCGGCGCTCGACGAGTTCGTGCTGGCGCAGGGCGCAGCGGCCGGGATCCCGTCGCAGCCGCGGTGTTCGAGCGCGAGTAGCGCCGCTGCGCTCGGCGGCCTCGCGCGTACTGTTCGACGCCGAGGTGATCGACGAGGTGCGCCAGCGCGTGCGCCCGGGTGCTGGTGGCCGAGCCCGCCGCGCGGCGCGGATCGGCGAGTACGGCGGCAAGGGCCTGGCGCGTGGCTGCGGGCGTCGGCGCAGCGTCCGGCCCCAACCTGCGCCGCGATTCCGCGCCGGCGCCGACCAGCAGCGCGATGTTGCAGCGGGCCGCGTCGCCGCTGTCGCCCGAGCAGCCGCGCTGCACGAGCGCTACCTGCCGACCATCCCAGCGGTCGAGGCCGCCATCGCGGCGCTGCCGGCCCGGGATCGCACCGTTCAAGCTGCACTACCTCGACGGGGCCGCGCTCGACGCGATCGGCCATGCACGGCGTACAAGGCCACGGTGGAGTCGCTGGCCGCTGCGGCGCGCCGCTGGCAGGTGCAAGAGCAGGTGACCGCTGCTGGGCCCAGGCCGCCGGCGCGGCCCAGGCCGAGGCCCGCAGCCTGCCGCTGCTGCTCGAGAGCCAGCTCGACGTGAGCCTGGCGCGCGTGCTCGCGGCCTCGGCCGCTCGGCGCGGCGGCAATCCGCTGGGCCGGGGTGAAAAACGCGACGCCTGGGGTGCTGTTATCGGGCGCCGCACCCGAACTGCACCCGCGGCGAAAGACGAATCGGTCCACAAGTCCGCCGCACGATCCTGCCGTTTCGTCCTCGGTTCGACCCTGCCGCTGTCCGCCGTCGTCGCCTGCGACGACAAGGGCGACGACGGCGGCGGTGATGAGCGGCGGCGACGACGATGATGACGACGACGACGACGACGACGACGACGACGACGACGACGACGACGACGACGACGGTAGCGGCGGCGTGCTGCGCGGCAAGGTACACGTGGTGCGCGACAAGGTGGCCAGGCGGCGCGAGCAGCCCAGCGACTTCGTCCCGGTGATCCACTGCAACTGCGCGACCGGGCGTGGTCAACTACACCAACTGCGACAACGGCATGTGCGGCACCGAGGCCGACTGCGCCGCGGTCTGCAAGGACTTCGATCAGGGCAGCGACGAAGGCGGAAGCGACGAGCTCGGCTGATCTGCCGGCATCGCGCGGTGGAAAGCCGCGCGCCGCAGTCACGGCGGCGGCGTCCACTCGGGCCCGAGCACCGCGACGTGGCGCTCGGGCTGCGCAGGATCGAAGAACACGAACACCGGCGTGTGCTCGTCGACGCGGCGGGCGACGAGGGCGTCGCGCACCTCGAGCCGACCCTCGTGGGTGCCGCCGTCGTGGCGGAACGCGAAGCGCACCAGCAACGACTCGCCCGACTCGGCCGCGCGGATCGATCCGAGCGCGACCGCGCCGGTCTCGAACAGGTATGCCGGGCCTCGCCCAGGCGCAGCTGCGGCGCTGCGAACGACGCGACCAGGCCCACCACCAACACCGCGGTGCCCAGCGCCGCGCTGCGCGTGACGATCGCCACCAGCGCTGCGAGCAGCAGGCTGCCGCCGAGGATCGCCGGCGAGGCGCCGGCTTGTGCGCGCGGTCGTACCTCGAGCACCGCGAGCAGCTGCGCCGGGACCGGTCGCGGCGTCGCGTGCAGCGACGCCAGCGTGGCGGGGCCCCGGCGTGCACCAGCGCCGCGGTCGAGGCCTCGTCGCCTGGCCGTCGCGACGATGCTCGATCACCGCCACCGCCGAGCCGTGGCTCGTGCGGTAGCGCGGCGAGGGCCTTGCAGCCGGTGTCGCGCCACCGGATCGGGCTCGAGCATCCGCACCGGCACGTTGCGCGTCGCCGCGTCGAGCCCGTGGAGATCGCCCAGGACCGGCCGCAGGCCTCTGCAGCTCGCGGCCGGGTGAACGCGTGGACTGCGGCGCCTGCATGCGCAGATCGGCGCGCGGATCGGCGACGCCCAGCGCCTGCTCGGCGCCATAGCCGGCGGTGCCGACCGCGGTCGGCACCGCGTCGCCGCCCGCGGGTGCCCGCACTGCGCCGTGCTCACCAACACCGTACTGCCGGCCTCGAGATCACGTTGGCTGGCTGAAGGTCGCGATGGACGCGCGTTGCCGAAGAGTGCAGGTGGTCGAGCGTCTCGAGCAGCGCGCGAGTCGTGGCGCTCAGGCGGTGAAGCGACGGCCGCGCCGGACCTGCCCGAGCAGGGTCTCGCCTGCGACGAAGGCGGCCTACACCACGCCGGCCTGTCGGGCTCGTCGACCTCGAACGCGTCGACGAAGCGCACCACGCCCGGATGCGACACCGCGCGCAGGACCTCGGCCTCGCGCTGCAGCAGCTCGAGCGATTTCCACTCGCCCAGGCCGCGCAGCACGATGTGCTTGATCGCCATCGCCGCCGCGCTCGGCGTCGCGCCGTGCAGGCTCAGGCGGCGCCGCGGCCCAGCGACGGACGATGTCGTAGCGATCGCGCAGCTGCATGGCCGAGGCAGTGCATCGTACGCCCACCACGCCGAGCCGGTCGCTCGCGGTAACCTTCCCCAGCCGCAGGCGCCGACTGCTGCTTCACATGACCGCCACCTTGCCGAAGTTGGCCGCCGCAGCACCGCGCAAGACGCCCTCGCTGACCAGCCTGCACGGCCAACGCATCTCGTGACCGGGGCCAACTTCCGGCTCGGCGTGGAGACCGTGCGCGCTGGCGCTGGTGGGCGGACGTGATCCTGGCCGCCGCGATGGCCGCCGCGGGCGAGCGCGTCGCGGCGCGACGCTGCGCGGCTGCTCGCGGGCGCCGGCCGGCCCGAGCTGCTCGCGCTCAACTGGCAGGATCTGCGCCTGGGTCGCCAGCGCGAGCGCGCCTGCGGTTTACTGGCCGTACAGATCGATCGCCGGCCGACAACGCCGCGGCGTGATGGGCCATGCTGTGCGGGGCACGACCGCGCAGGGCCACGAGCTGCAGCTGGCACCAACCACCTCGGCCACTTCTGCGCTGACGCTCGGGCTCGAGCTGCTGTTGGCGCGCGCGCGCCGGGCGCGGGTAGACGCTGTCGAGCTCGCTGCATCGCCAGGGTCGCGGCGAGCGGATGACGACGCCCCGCGACGGCCCTGCGCCGCCTGCAAGGTGCCCAGTCGTCCAACGCGCCTGCGTGTCGGCGCGGTGACGCGAAGCTCGCTAACGTGCTGTTCGCGCGGGCGCTGCGCGCCGCTGGCCTCGACGTGGCATCGTTCGCGGTCTATTCTCGGCGTGATCCCGACGCCGTTGCCGCGATCGATGGGCGCGGCGGCGCTGGCTGCGCCCGCTGGCCGTGGTCGCGCGTTCATGAAGCCGGCGCCGCAGGGCGCGGCCACCAGCGTGTTCGCGGCTACACACCCTGGGCGTTGCGCCGCAGCGGCGCCTACCTCGGTGATCGTGGCCTTCGCCACGCCCAGCGCCGAGGCCGGTGACGACGCGCTGGCGGACGCGCTGCAGGCCAGCGAGGAGGCGCTCGCGGCCGCTACGATAGTCGCCGGCGCTCGCGGTGATCGGTCGCGGCGTGCGATGCGCGCCGAATGCGCTGTCGCTCGCGCCGATGAGCAACAGCCCGAGCGCGACGCCGAAGGCCCCCGCGCGCAAGCCCGATCAGTTCGGCGGCCCGATCGGCGCGGTGATGCTGACCGTGGGCATGCCCGCGGTGACCTTCTACCTGTGGTCCGCGGTCGCGCACCACGGCGGTGCGCTGTGGCTGCCGCGCTCGTGGGCCGAGCTGGCGGCGATGGTGCCGATGCCCACGCTCGACGCTGCGCTGCTGCTCGCGGGCTGGATCGCGCTGCAGGCTGCGCTGTACGTGTGGGCGCCGGCGCGGGTCGTGCAGGGCTGGCCGACCGAGCATGGCGAGCGCGCCGAGTACCGCATCAACGGCCTGTTCGCGTTCGTCGCGACCACGGCGCTGTTGGTCGGCGGCATCGTCGCGGGCTGGATCTCGCCGCGCGCGGTGCTTTCGCACTGGGGCCCGCTGCTGACGCTCGCGACGGTGTTCGCGGTGGTCGCGGCGCTGGGCTGCTACGTCGTGGGCCGCCGTCGCGGCGAGCGCGAGCGCAGCACCGGGCACCCGATCTACGACTTCTATCTCGGCACGATCCTCAACCCGAGCCTGGGCCGTCACGATCTCAAGTTCTTCTTCGAGTCGCGCGTGGGCATGGGCGCGTGGGGGGCGTTCGCGATCCTGTTGCCGGCGGCGGAGTTCGAGGCGACCGGTACGATCTCGACCGCGATGCTGGCCGTGAGCCTGTGCCAGCTCTTCTACATCATCGACTTCTTCGTGTTCGAGTCGACGCTGCTGACGATGATCGACATCATCGAGGAAAACCTCGGCTTCATGCTGTGGTTCGCGTTTCTGGTGTGGATGCCGTTCAACTTCACGCTGCAGCAGCAGTACATCGCGGCCGCGCAGCCGCAGCTGCCGGTCGTGGCCGCCCTCGCCGTGGTCGCGCTCAACTTCGCCGGCTACTACGTCTTTCGCACCGCCAACCTGCAGAAGCAGGGTTTCCGCCGCGACCCCACGCGCAAGGTCTGGGGCAAGCCGCCCGTGACGATGGACACCGCGCGCGGCACCAAGCTGCTGCTGTCGGGTTGGTGGGGGCTCGCGCGCCACGCCAACTACCTCGGCGATCTGTGCATGGCCTGGGCCTGGTGCCTGGCCTGCGGCTTCGGCAGCCTGGTGCCGTACTTCTACGTGCTGTACTTCACGCCGCTGCTGCTCGATCGCGAGCGCCGCGATCACGAGATGTGCCGCCGCAAGTACGGCGCGGACTGGGATCGCTACTGCGAGAAGGTGCCGTGGCGCATCATCCCGTGGGTGTACTGAATCTCCGGGGAGGAAGCTCCGCTTCCTCCCCGTCGCGCCGGCGAGGCCGTCGCGCCTGTCCTGCTTCTCCGAGCGCGGCGTGCGAGCGCCGGCTTCAGCCGGGCGGCTGCAGCGTCTTGACCAGCCGCGCGGGGTCGTAGCCTTGCTCGACCAGGCGCGCCACGATCGTTTCGTAGGTCGGCGCGTCGAGGCTGGGCGTGCGCGAGAGGATCCACAGGTACTCGCGGCTGGGGTGGCCGACCACGGCGTACTCGTAGTCCGCGCCCAGATCGATGATCCAGTAGTCGCCCCAGAACGGGCCGAAGAAGCTCACCTCGAGCTTCGCGCCGGTGTTCGCATCGACCACGCGCGCGCGGCCGTTGGCCTCGTCGAGTCGACCGTCGAGGGTCTTCTTGCGGCAGCGGTTGAGCACGCGGATCTCACCGTCGGGCCCGGGCGAGTACGTCGCCGTGGTCGCGGTGCAGTCCTTCTGGAACCGCTGCGGATACGCGGCGATCTCGTACCAGGTGCCGAGGTAGCGCTCGAGCTCGACCTTCTCGACCGTGCGCAGCGGCGGCGCGTCCGTGGCGGCGGAGCGGCCGGCGCAGGCGAGCGGCGCGAGCAACAGCAAGGCGGCGGCGGACAGGCGTTGTCGCATGCTGGCAGGAGCTTGCGCGAGGATCGCCGGCTGTCCAGCGCGCCGCGTCAGCAGCAGCCCAGGTACGAGCACGGGTCGGTGTCCGTGTCGCAGCTGCAGCCCGGGTCGCCGCAGTAGCAGATGTCGCCGGTGCTCTCGCACTCGCAGTCGGGGTCGATGCCGCAGACGCAGACGTCACCGTCGGTGTCGCGGCACAGCTCCGGATCCGCGCAGCAGGGGTCGGGGTTGCCGCAGCACGGGTCGCTGCTGCCGCAACAAGGATCGATGCTGCCGCAGCACGGATCGGTGCTGCCGCAGCACGGGTCGAGGTCACCGCAGCACGGGTCGCTGCTGCCCGCGCACGGGTCCTCGCTGCCGTCGCCGCCGCCGCCGTCGCCGCCGTCGCAGGGGTTGCAGGTGACCTCGCCGCGCTTGTACTCCTCGGAGTCCTGGCAGGTGAAGCTGTAGCTGACCTCGCTGCCCGAGAGCGTCTCGACCGCGGGGACCAGCCCGACCTGCGGCGAGGCCAACGCCTGCAGGTACACCGCGACGCAGCCGTCGCGATCGGAGCCGCCCGCGAGCGCACCGCAGGCCACGAGCTCGTCGCACCACGCGGTCGCGAGGCCGCGCCAGTCGAAGTCCGCCGGCAGCGGCACCGGTGGCAGCGGCGGCGCGAAGTCGCAGGCGTCCGCGCGCGCAGAGGTGGGCCACGCGATGGACACGACCGACGATGCGGTCACTGCGAGGTGCAAGAGGGCACAGGGGATGTTCGTGCGGATCATGGCGGCGGCTCCGGGGTTGCGACAAAGCGGCGTCACGGGCTGCCCACGGCGGGCTTGCTCGGCAGAAACCACAGGTTGCTGAACTCGCGCTGCGCGATCGTCTGCAGCACGCCGAGCTCGCGGTCGCGGCCCTGCTTGTCGGTCGCCCACAGGTACGCGCGGTGGCTCGGGAACGCGGTCGTGCGCGTGAAGCCGCCGCGAGCGCGCGCGCCGGGGTTGCCGGCGGGGTCGGTGATGCACGCGACCGAACCGGCCCAGCGGTGCCAGATCTCGGTGTTCTTGCGGTAGCGGTGCAGGTCGAACGCGAGCTCGAGCTTCGGCGAGGGCTTGCCGCTGGACACGAAGGCGTAGCGACCGCTGTGCGTGAGGTCGTCGGCGATGTCGATCGGGTTCGCGATGCCCTGGAACACCGCCAGCTCGGTGCCGCCGGCGCGACCGATCTCGCTGACGCGCGACCACGTGGGCTTGTCCCGCCCGGGCTCGCACGTGAACGCCACGCCGACGTTGGCGAAGATGCGGGCGTCGAGCGGCGTGCGCAGGCCACCGTCGGCGGGCTGGTCGAAGATGGTCTTGTTGGTCGACCAGCAGAACGCGGTGTACGCCGCCACCCGTGCGCCCCAGGCTTCGTGCGCCTCGGCGGGCGCGGTGGGCTCGGGCGCGGGGCCGATGATCGCCTCGACGTTGCAAGCCTCCGGGATGGGCTTGACCTCGTCGATGAACATCTTGGTGCGGACCTGGTGGACGAACGTCAGCGGTCGCGCGGTGGCATCACACGCGCCGCGATCGTGCCCGGGTGCCTCGACCTCGCGCGCATCGGGCGGTGCGCCGCACGCCGAGACGGCGAGCAAGACCCAGCACGCGACCCACTGTCGACCCATCGTCGTTCCATGCACACCCTCGACGTGCTGCGAGCACCTCGACGCTGCTCAGCCACCCTGATCGATCGTCGTCGCAGCGGCGGCGCGCGCAGCGGCGGCGCGCGCCGTGGCAGCGCCGCCACGCAGTGAGCCCGGCGGGATTCGAACCCGCGACCCGCGGATTAAAAGTCCGCTGCTCTACCAAGCTGAGCTACAGGCCCGATCGCCGCGCACGCGCAGCGAAGCGCTCGTCCGCCGTCCGGGCAGGCGAGAGAGCTGCGGCGGTGCCAGGTGCCGCAGCGAGAGTTCGGCATTCGCGACCCCAACGGGATTCGAACCCGTGTTACCGGCTTGAAAGGCCAGCGTCCTAGGCCTCTGGACGATGGGGTCGGGCGGGGGCGGGCGACGAACGAGCGCCCCGCCCGTGTAGCGCAACCGCTTGCGGTCCGCAAGCGGCCCGCCGCGATCACTCCTTGCGGACGAGCAGCGTCGCGGCCGAGGCCTTGAAGGTCGGCGCGAGCAGCGGGTACTCGTCGGGGCGGGTCTGGTAGACCAGCGCGAAGAAGTTCTCGTGCCGGCGGCGGATCGCGATGTACAGCACGCTCGCCGGCGCGCCGCCGTGGGCGGGGTACTCGACCGAGATGTCGTAGTCGGTCTGGTTGTCGACGGTGGCCGTGCCCTTGGTGCCGCCGGTGTAGCCGCCCTTGACCAGGTACGCGTCGATGAACTCGTTGGCGAAGTCCTTGACCGACTTCTTCTTGTCGTTCTCGAAGATCAACATGGTCATGCGGTCGACCGTGGCCTCGCAGGCCGACACGAAGCCGCCCGAGACCTGCGCCACCGCCATGGTCGGGTTGTCCTCGACCAGCTCGACGTTGACCGGCGGGCGGATGAGCACCTTCTCGCCGAACAACGCGGTCGGACGGTCGGCCGTCTTCGCGTCGCAGGTCTTGGGCTTCTCGCCGCCGCCGTCGGTCTTGCCACCGTCGCCGCCGCCGCTGTCGCTGCTGCCACCGCCGGAGTCACCGGTGCCGCCACCGCCCGAGCCGCCGCCGTCGGTGGTGCCGCCCGCCGTCTTGCCGCCATCGGGTGGAGTCGTTCCGTCGGGTTTGTTCTTGTCGCAGCTGGCGCCGAGCGACAGAGCGAGGACGAGGGTCGAGGCGAAGACGGTGCGCACGAGATTCACGGGATCGCAGCTCCTTGGAATCGTGGGCACGGTACCACAACTTGCGTGCCCGCACGCCCGCAGACGCGCGCGTCGGGCCGTGCCCCCAGAGGTCCCACGGCCAGAGCGCGCGGCGGGTTTCCGATCCGCGGGATCGGCAGGAATTCGCGCCTGCGGGCGCCGTGCACAGCCTCGCGCGCGGTCAGCTGCTCCATTGCACCGCGCCGCCGGGCAGCGCGTACAGGAGGATCATGCGGCCGCCGGTGACGGTCGGCGTGTGGCTGGAGCCGGCCGGGTACACGATCCAGCCCGCGGGGGCGCCGTCGAAGCGCGCGTCCGCGTCGGCCTCGCCCGCGGACAGCGCGAGCGTGATCTCGCCGCGCGGGTGCGCGTGGGCCATGCCCGCGCCGCGCAGCGCCACCAGATCGAGCGAGTGATCGAAGCTCGCGGCCGAGGGCTTCGCCAGTCGACAGAAGCGCGAGTGCGGCTCGCCGCGGTCGCACAACCACCCCGCGTCGACGCCCTCGCGCAACGCCGTCGCGAGCGCGACGATCTGCGGGTGTGACAGCGGCCAGCGCTCGTGCAGGGCCTGCTGCAGCGACGAGGCCTGCTCGGGGCTGTCGGGTCGCGGCAGCGCGGCGAGGCTCGCGAGCACCGGCGCGAGCATCGTGTCGAGCGCGGCGCGGGCGGAGGCGGGATCGGCGTGGGTCACGGCGCCGGCAGGGTAGCACCGGGCGCGGTGCCCTCGGGCGGCAGCTCGAGCAGGGTCTCGCCCTGCACCGTGAGCGCGAGCTCGGCCGCGGCGGTGTCCTGTGCGCCCGCGGGCAGCAGGCCGCTCGCGCGCGCGCGCAGCCGGATCGCCGCGGACGGCAGCGCCAACGTGGCCGGGCCCAGCGGCTGCGGTCCGAGGGCCGAGCCGCTCGCGCCGCGCGGCCACGCCGACAGCCACGCGCGCGCGCGGCCGGCGGGCACCAACGCGACGACGCCATCGCGCACCAGCAGGTCCCACGGCGCCGGGCCCTCGCCGCGCGCGGTCGCGATCGCGTCGCCGCCGGTGTCGCGCACGGTCCAGCTGGCGTCGTGGCCGAGCGCGTCGATGGCCGCGTCCATCGAGCAGCCCAGCGGCAGCGCCCAGCCCAGCGCGTCGTCGAGTCGCACCGCGAACAGCTGCGCCGCGTCGAAGCCCGCGCGCCGCAGCTGCTCGCGCACCAGCGGCACCTGCCAGCGCCACTGCGCCAGCGCGAACGCAAGCTGCACCGGCAGCCGCGCGCGACCGTCCCCGGCCCAACGCGACAGCGTCGCGAGCGACGGCGTCAGCGTCGGCGAGTCGAGCTCCGATCACCGCGACGAGCGTCGTGGCCGGTGGTAGCGACTCGGGCCGCGCGAGCGTCGTGCGATCATCGCCGCAGCGCGGGCCGCTTTCGCAGGCGCGCCGCCGTCGCTGGCGGTCGGATCGGGCGGGCGCAATTGATCGGGGCGGCACGCGCTCGCGAGCGCGAGCCAGCTCGCCAGCGCGCCGGCGCGCGATCACGGCGTGGCCCCGAGCGCCTGCAGGTCCTCGGCAGGTAGCTGCAGCCGCCCTCGACGAAGGGGCCGTCCACGCTGAAACTGACCTTGCCCGGCGATCGGGGTGCGCACGGTCTGGGTCTCGGCGCCGACAGCTCGCGCTTCGCCCAGCGCGGTCGCGTCGGCGTTGGCGGTCACCAGCGGATCCTCGCCCTGGTCGAGCAGCGGCAAGAGGCGCATTCGCGGTCGAGGTTGCGGCCCCACATGGCCGCGCGCGCAGCATGTACTGCGCGACGTCGCCGAGGTCGAAGTGCAGCAGCGCCCGCTGGCGTACAGCTCGACGGTGGCAGCGGGCGACTCGGCCAGCACGCGCTCGAGCTCGCGCTGGTCTCCGCTGATCGCGGTCGCGGCCGGCGGTGAGCGGGCCCAGGCCGGTGCCGATCTTCGCGCGGGCACGAATGCCTGGCTGTCCTCGCCCAGGAACACCGCTGGCGCACCGGCAGCGGGCCCGCGGCACCAGCACCGTGAAGCCCTCGTGGGTGGTCGCCTGCATGCGCGTGCGCAGCAGCAGCGCCCGACCTCCGGCACCGCGCGGGCCGCCGCCCGGCCAGCGCCGGTCGCGATCGCAGGCAACATCGCGAAGCCCTCGCGCGACAACCACGTCGCGGGGCGCGGCGCGTCGGCGGGCAGGACCGCGTCGAGGGCGAGTTCGACGTCGACGTAGTCGCGCAGCAGCTTGGCCGACTTGGGCGGCATCGCGAACACGGTCGCGAACGCGTCGACGTCGAGGCCCGCGGGCAGCTCGAGCCACGCGACCGCGACCGCTCGGATCGAGCCACGCCAGCAGCGTCGAGGCTTCGGCGGCGCGCGCGGCGCGACCGCGGCGGGCTCGGGGTCGCGGGCGTCGGCGGTCGCGGGTTCGGCGGCCGCGGGGCCCTCGGCGGTCGGGCTCGCACCGCCGCAGTTGCACGCCAGCAGCAAGGTCGCGAGCCAGCGCCGCCTCAGGTCGGCGTCCATCGCCCTTCCTTGCGCACGAACTGGCGCGGCAGCGCGGCCGCGCGCGCGGGCGCGGGCGCACTGCCGGGGATCGCGGCATAGGCGTCGTCGTGCGGCATCACGACTCGCACGGTGCCGGCCTCGATCGCGGCCTTGGGCAGATCGCCGTTGCAGGCCGTCGCGATCGCCGACCTCGAACGCCGCCAGGCCCATGCTGGCGTCGAGCCGCAGCAGCAGCGTCGACAAGGTCGGCGGCGGCAGGTCGGCGTCGCCGCCGTTGCCGGTGAGCGCCCGGTCGCGCTCCACCAGCGACCGTCGGTGGTCTCGACGCCGTCGGCGTCGGCATGATCGGCGTCGCCCTCGGCCAGCACCGCGACGAAGAACCGCGCGAGGAAGCGCCGCGGCTCCGCCGAGGGCGTGCACCACGTGTCGAACCACCGCAACGCCGCCTGGTCGACCGCGATGCCGGCCTCCTCGAGGCACTCGCGCGCGGCGGCGCGGGCCCACGTCGCGTCGTCGTCGGGCGCGCCGTCGTCGTCTTCGAGCCGACCGCCGGGGAACACGAACGACTGCGGCATGAACTGGCTCTGCGCGCTGCGGCGCAGCATGAAGCACTGCAGCTCGCCCTCGCGCGGGCGCACGACCACGACGGTGGCGGCGGGCCGGGGGCCCGCGGGGGTGCTCGGGCTTGGGCGGTCGACCATCGTCGTCAGGCGGATCAGAGGTACCACGCGCGCGACGGTCTCGGGTACGATCGCCTGCGGTCGCGACGGCGGCCCCACCGCGCGCGACGCCAGCCTCGTCGGCCGGAGTTCGCCATGTCCACCACGCGCCCTCCCAGCGATCCGCCCGGCGATCCAGTCTCCGCGCAGTCGGCGGTCGCGGGCCAGGCGTGGGTCGAGCCCTCGGCCAAGGTGCACGCCGCGCTGGCCGACGCGCTGCCGGTCGCGGCGTGCATGCTCGACCGCGCGGGCCTGGTCTCGTGGCACAACCGCGCCTTCGCCGAGCTCTTGCAGCGCCCCAGCGACGAGATCGACGGCGAGCCGCTGCTGGGCTGGATCGCGCGGGCGAGCGAGCGCGAGGGCTTCGGCCGCGCCTTCCGCGGGCTGCGCGAGCGGGAGCAGGGCACCGCGTTCGCCATCGACGCCAGCCTGGTCGCGCGGCTGGGCCCGACCGCGGCGTGCCGCCTGCGCGCGGTCAAGCTCGACGACGACCTCGTGGGTCTGTCGTGCCTGCCGATCGCGGCGGCCGAGTCCTCGCCCGAGTCGGAGCTCGGCCGCGCGGTCACGCGCGGGCTCGACGCGCTCGACCAGGGCGTGCTGCTCGTCGAGGCCGACGGCCGCGTGATGCACTGCAATCCTGCCGGCAGCGCGCTGCTGGGCGGTGCGGTCGTCGGGCGCAACGTGATGGAGCTGGTCGAGGGCACTGCGACCACCACGCTGTTGCGTGCGCTCTCGGTCGCGCGCGGCGGCTCGTGGCAAGGCGAGCTGACCCTGCGCCGGCCCGACGGCGAGGCCCTGCCGGCCGAGCTGTCGATCGCCGCCGGCAGCGGCGCGCGCGTGGTGCTGGTCCGCGACCTGCGCGAGCGCAGGCGCCGGGAGTTCGAGGCCCGCGTCGCGGCGCAGGTCGACCGCGCGCTGGTGTCGTCGCCCGATCCGCGCGCGTGCGTGGCCGCGGCGGCCCAGGCGCTGGCGGCCGCGGTCTCGGCCCACCACGTCGCGATGCTCGTGCGCCACGGCGGC
>JAXLYC010000014.1:0-140462 GCA_046351635.1 Nannocystaceae bacterium
TCCACCGGCTGCGCGGTGCCGACGACGTCGAGGCCGCGCGCGGCCGCTCGCAGCTGGGCCTGTTGCTGTGGCAGCAGGGCCGCTTCGCCGAGGCCGAGGCCGAGCACCGCCAGGTGCACGCCATCCGCGAGCGCGTGCTCGGCCCCGAGCACCCCGAGACGCTCGCGGCGAGCGAGGGCATCGGCACCGCGTTGCTCAGCCAGGGGCGCGCGGGCGATGCCGCGGCCGTGCATCGCGGCGTGCTCGCGGTGCGCACGCGCGTGCTCGGTGCCGATCATCCCTCGACGGCGCTCACGCGGGCCAACCTCGCGCGCGCGCTGGGAGCCCAGGGCCTCGACGTCGAGAGCCAGCGCGAGCTCGAGGCGGCGTTCGAGTCGCTGCGACGGGTGCAAGGGCCCGATCACCCGATGACGATCGGGACCCAGCTCAACCTCGGCATCGCAATCATGTCCCGCGGAGACAATGCCGCCGCGCGCGAGCTGTTCGCGGACGCGGCCGAGCGCTTCACGCGGGTGCTGGGCGACCAGCACCCCTACACCGCGGCTGCGCTGTTCAACCTGGCCAAGGCAACCGAGCGTCTGGGCGATGCGCCGAGCGCCGAACGCGAGTACAAGCGCGCGCGCGCGGTGATGCTCGCAACCCTGCCGGCCGAACACCGCGATCTCGCCAGCGTGCGCATCAACCTCGCCAACGCGCTCGAAGAGCAGGGCAAGCTCGACGAGGCCGAGGCCGAGCTGCGCAAGGCCGTGGTCGCGCTCGCCGAGGGCCTGGGCCCGCGGCACCTCGACACCGGCGGTGCGCGCAACAACCTCGCCGGTGTGCTCGAGGCCCAGGGCAAGCTCGACGAGGCCGAGGCCGAGTACCGCGCCGCGCTCGAGATCATCGAGCCGACGATGGACCCCCGCAACGCCAACCTCGCGATCGCGTACTACGATCTCGGCGAGCTGCTGGTGCGCCGCAATCGTCTCGCCGAGGCGCTGCCGCTGCTCGAGCACGCGGTCGAGCTGCTGCGCGACGCCCAGCTGCGCGACGTCGAGCGCGGTGAGATCTACTTCGGCCTCGCGCGGGCGCTGGCGGACCAGCCGGACCAGCGCGCGCGCGCCCGCGAGCTCGCGACCCAGGCCGAGCGCCTGCTCGCCGGCGGCGGCGCGGCCGTGGTCGACGAGCACGACGAGGTGCTCCGCTGGCTGCACGATCACGGGCGCTGACACGGCGCGCGCACCCGCGGCCGCCGCCCCGGCGCCACCGCGCGAGCGCCCGAGACCGGCGCAGGAGCTGGCTGCGGCCCCGGCGGCGGGGTCTGCGCGAAGGCCCCGGGCCCGCGCGACCATGAACCTCGCGCGGTGACCCAACCGCGGCCGCGAGGCTGTCGCGAGGCAGGGCACGAGGACAAGCCGAGATGATCGTGAACGAGCGCGTCGTGCTGGGGGTCGTGCGGATCGCAGGCGCCGTTGCGTGCACCGCCGAGGTGCCGCACGCGACCTCGGCAGCGGAGACGACGGTCGCGGCGGAGTCGTCGACCACGGCCGCGGGCAGCAGCTCGGGCCCGGCGCCGGGCTCGTCGAGCGGCAGGGCCGGCGAGACCTCGGCGTCGCCGCGAGCTCGAGCGACGAGGTCGGCGGCGGGCCGGTGGTGTTCGACGTCGCCGGCGGGATCGCGGAGGGCACCTCGGGCGACACCGGCGAGCAACGCGGTTGCCGCAAGGTCGACGTGGTGTTCTCGATCGACACTTCGAGCAGCATGTTCGAGGAGATCGCCGCGCCTCGCGGGGCCGGTGTTCGATTCGTTCCCGACCGCGCTGCTGGACGTCAACAACGGCCTCGAGGACTTCCACCTCGGCATCATCGACGCGTGCAACAACCCGCCGTTTCTGCACGACTCGGGCGTAGGCGGGTTCTGCAACTACTCGAGCGGCAAGAACTTCATGGTCTCGAGTTCGCCGGATCTGTTCGAGGAGTACCACTGCGCCACCGACATGACCGAGTTCTTCGGCGGCTACATGGGCATGCCCGACGCCTGCAGCGGCAACGACGACAACGAGCAGCCCGCCAACACCGCCGCCGACGTGGTCAGCCCACCCGCCGTCGACGAGGAGAACGACGGCTTCTTGCGCGGTGATGCGGTGCTGTTCGTCGTCGCGATCACCGACGAGGACGAGCAGCCCGTGCCGGGCCAGACCGCGCAGCAGATCGCCGACAAGCTGATCGACGCCAAGGGCACCATCGACAACGTCGTGTTCCTCGGCATCGGCGGCGGCTCGTTCTGCAACGGGCCCTATGGCTCGGCCAACGACGCCGTGTTCATGCAGGAGGTGGCGGACATCTTCGTGCAGGCCGGACGCGGCGTGTCGTGGGACCTGTGCAACGGCGACCTCGAGGGCGCGTTCGAGGCCGCGATCGAGGTCGTCGACTCCGCGTGCGTGCAGTTCCAGCCGCCGGGCTGACGCGGGCGCGCGGCGGCGCGCGGCCGGCCGCAGCCCACCGGCGGGCCGCAGCGACCGCCCGAGCGCCGCGGTGCAACCGGGGCCTGCGCGGCGGAAAGCTCCCCAGGGCGATCCGCCCTCGCCGAGCCCGCCGAGGTTTGCCAACATCCGCCCGCGATGATCCACGTCCCGGTGGTGCCCATCGGCCGCCCGCGCCGCACGTTCCTCGACGACGCGACCTTCGCGGCCAACCTCGATGCGCTGCGCTCGCGCGAGGCGACGCTGAACCAGCGCCGCGCCGAGGTCGCGGCCGGCTGGGGCCCCGAGTACGTCGGGCGCGTGCACGCCAAGGGCAAGCTGACCGCGCGCGAGCGGCTGCTCGCGTTGGCCGACGCTGGCACCCGCACGTTCGAGGTCGGCACCTTCGTCAATTACGGCGTCGACTTCGGCGGCCAGCGCTCGCCCGGCGCCGGTGTGGTGACCGCGTTCGCGCAGATCCACGGTCGTTGGTGCATGGTCATCGCCAACGACAACACCGTGGCCTCGGGCTCGTGGTGGCCCAAGACGCCGGAGAAGATCGAGCGCGCGCAGACCATGGCGCTGCGCCTGCGCCTGCCCACGGTGTACCTGGTCGACTGCAGCGGTCTGTTCCTGCCCGAGCAGTCGCGCTCGTTCCCCGGCGCGACCGGTGCCGGCCACATCTTCAAGATGAACAGCCTGTTGTCGGCCGCGGGCGTGCCCCAGCTTGCGGGCGTGTTCGGCGACTGCATCGCCGGTGGCGGCTACATGCCGATCATCAGCGACCGCGTGTACATGACCGAGCAGGCCTACATGGTCATCGCCGGCGCGGCGCTGATCAAAGGCGCGAAGAGCCAGAAGATCACCAGCCTCGACATCGGTGGGCCCGAGGTCCACGTACACCTGAGCCGCTGCGCCGACGTGCGCGTGCCCGACGACCAGACGCTGATCGCCGCGCTGCGCCGCGATGTCGCGCGGCTGCCCAGCTCGGGTGCCGACTACTACCGCGGTGACGCCGGCGCCATCGATCCGGCGCACGGCACCGCCGAGCTCGCCGGCATCTTGCCGGCCGACCACCGCGAGGCCTACGACGCCAGCGAACTGCTGGCGCGCCTGGTCGATCAATCGCTGTTCTGGGAGGTCATGCCCTCGGTCGGCGAGGAGATGATCTGCGGCATCGGCCGCGTCGGTGGCCTGTGGACCGGCTTCGTCGCCAACCGACAGGGCCTGGTGGGGGATCCCGCGCGTCCGGGCGCGCGGCGGCCGGCCGCGATCCTCTATCGCGCCGGCATCGCCAAGATCTCGGCGTTCTCGCGCGCGTGCAACGACGACGGCATCCCGCTGGTGTGGCTGCAGGACATCGCCGGTTTCGACATCGGTCACGAGGCCGAGCGTCAGGGCCTGCTGGCCTACGGCAGCAACCTCATCTACACCAACTCGACCAACGACGTGCCGATGTTCACGGTGCTGGTGCGCAAGGCCTCGGGCGCCGGCTACTACGCCATGGCCGGGCTGCCCTACGACCCGGTGGTGCAGCTGTCGACCACGATCTCGCGCCTGAGCGTGATGGAGGGCCGCACCCTGGCGATCGCGACCTACAACACCAAGCTCGACGACGACTTCCAGATCGTCACGCAGGATCCGGCCGAGCGCGCCAAGATCGAGGCCGGCATGCGCGGGGTCGAGGCCCGCATCGAGGGCGACATGGATCCGTGGGTCGCGGCGCGGCAGATGGACACCGACGAGATCGTCGAGCTGGGCGAGCTGCGGGCGTACCTGTCGATGCTGGTCGAGGCCAGCTACCAGAGCATCGGCCACCGACGCATCAAGAACAGCCGCATCTGGTCCATGCACGATCTGGCGATCCTCAGTGAGGGCCTGCGATGAGCACGTGGCAGCGAGACGGTCGAGTGGCGCGCGTGCGCCTGGTCGCGAACCTCGGCAGCGGTCCCGACGGGCTCGAGCTGCGCGCACCCGCGGTGGGGCTGTGGCGCGGCGCGCCGCCGCCGGGCGCCCGCGTGGCCGCCGGCAGCAGCATCGGCGAGCTCGAAGTGCTGGGTGTGTTGCACGAGCTGTTCGCACCGGCGCAATGTGACGGGCTCGTGCTCGCCGACGGCGGGTCCCACGTGGGCGAGCGTGCGGTCGGCTTCGGTGACGTGTTGCTGCGGCTGGGCGCGATGGTCGGCGGCAGCGACGCCGCGCAGCAGGCCGCCGGCGGGGCCGGCACCGCCGCGGGCAGCGGTGACGCGCTGCAGTTCTGCGCGCCGCTGTCGGGCCGCTTCTACGTGCGCTCGGGCCCGGACAAGCCGCCGTTCGTGAAGGTCGGCGACGAGATCGAGATCGGCCACACCGTCGCGTTGCTCGAGGTCATGAAGACCTTCAACCGCATCACCTACGGCGGCGCGGGCTTGCCCGAGCGCGCGCGCGTGGTCGCGCTGCTGGCCAAGGACGAGGACGACGTCGAAGCCGGCGCGCCGCTGCTCGAGCTGCAACCCTGCTGAGCGCATGCCGGCGATCCAACGCGCGGCGGTCGACCACGGGGATCGCCGCGTTGGCGCGCCCCAGTGGTGCTGGTACGCTCGCGGGATGAGAACTTGGATTCTTGCATCGTTGGTGGTTGCGCTGGGTTGCGGCGACGACGGCAGCGACGATGGCGGCGGATCGAGCGGCGGCTCGGGCAGCGCGAGCACCACCGCTACCACCAGCGCGGATGCTTCTTCGTCCGGCGGCGGATCGGGCAGCGCAGAGGGCTCGGCCGAGGGCAGCAGCGGCGCGGGCTCGGACTCCGGCAGCGGCGGGGGCAGCAGCGGCGGGGGCAGCAGCGGTGGCGGCAGCAGTGGCACGGGAACCGAGACCGGCAGTGGTGGCACGTTCCCGTGCGGCGATCAGCTCGCATGCACCGTCGACACGCAGTACTGCGAGGAACACGTCGGGCCCGGCAAGGTGCCGCCCAGCTACGGTTGCGTCGACGTGCCGCCCACCTGCCCCGCGGTGCCGACGTGCGAGTGCCTGAGCATGGTCACCTGCGGCTCGATCTGCGAGGCCGTGGTCGACGGTGGCTTGCAGGTCAGCTGCCTCAAGCCGTGACGCGGGCAGGAAGCTCGGCGTAGCATCGGTGCGTCGGAGTCGGCGCCCATGAACCGAGCCCACCTGATCGAGCTTGCCGTCACGATCGCGCTGGCGTCGTGCACCGTCCACGAGTCGGCCGCGCCGGCCGAGCCGGCGGCGGACGAACCCACCGCCACGCCACCGGCGGTGGCCACCGCCGGCGCGCCCACGCCGAGCCGAGCCGCGCCCGCCACTGCGCCCGCGATTTTCCGCACCGCGTTGCCCCATGCGAAGTCGACCCATGGCTTCGAGCGCGCCGCGACCTTCGCGACGCTCGAGGGACGGGTGCAGCTGGCGCGGCTGGCCGACGACGTGCTCGCGGCCTTCGGTGGGCCCGAGGTCGTGATCCTCGAGGCCGACGGTCGCGTGACCGCCGACCCGCAGTGGACCCGCGGCATCGAGAGCCACAGCCCGGAGCTGCTCGACGGCAACATGTTGTACTGGTACCCGGTCGCGCTGGGCGGCCGCTGGCCCGAGGGCACGTACCTCACGGTCGGCCTGGGCAGCGCCGCGCGCAGCGGCGGGGGGCCACCGCAGGTGTACGGGCGCCGGCAGGGCCGCTGGCATCGCGTGGCCACGCGCACGCGCAGACTCGACTGGTATCCGGTCGCGTATGGACCGTGGAAGGACGGCTCGCTGCTCGCGCTCAAGCACTTCGAGCCGCGCTTCTCGACCGACGGCGAGGGCGACGTCGAGCCGCCGGCCGCCGAGGTCCGCGCGTTCGAGGCAGAGCTGAAGAAGCAGAAGCGGTTGGTCGTGATCGCGGGCGCACCGAAGGCGCCGACGCTGCCGGTGCAGGACATCCGCGCGTTCGCGTCGCTGCCCAGCGGCGAGCTGTTCGTGGCCGCGCGCGAGCGCGATCGCACGGTGATGGTGCACCACGACGGCACGAGTGCACGGCGGGTCGAGCTGCCCGGGGCCAGCGACGGCGTCGTGATCGAGGGGCTGCGTGCGCTCGCACCCGACCGCGTGTTCGCCTGGGGCAGCGCGGCGGAAAACGAGCGCGGCTACCTCGCGCGCTACGACGGCGCAAGCTGGCATCCGATCGCCGATCTCCCGTGCAGCGGCGGCATCGGTGGGCTCGACGTCGATCGCGAGGGCACGCTCTACTTCGTCTGCGACGTCCCCTCCAACGGCAAGTCGGGCAACTCGGCGCTGCTGCGCCTGCGGGGCGACGTGCTCGAGGAGATCGGGGTCCCCAGCGATCCGGATGAGGGCCCCCTGGCCGTGCTCGCGCGTGGGCCCGACGACGTCTGGGTCGTCACCGGCAGGTGGGGCGACAGCGGCGACACGCTGTGGCACACCGGCGTCAGCGGCGAGCCGGTCGCGCTGCGCGGCTCGGTCGAGACCAACGCGCTGCTGTTGGAGTGGAACGATCCCGAGCCCATCGGCCCACAGTGCTGGATCGCGTGGGTGCCCCTGCGCAGCGGCGCCGATCCCGACAAGGCCTCGGCGGCGGTCCGCGCCCAGAGCGAGGTGGTCGCGGAGCTCCGCCACGTGCGGATCCGGGGCACCGAGCAGTGGGGCGTGTGGGTCAGTGAGTCGCCCAAGCGGATGCGCACCGCGCTGGCGCGCGTGGCCAAGGCGCTCGGCGGCGACGCCGGCGAGCCCAGCTGCAACGAGTGGCCGTGGGTCGATCCACCCGATCTGTGAGCCGCGTCCGCCCGCCGTCGTCGGTTCCGGCCGCGTGCGTGGAAGCGGACCCATGGCGGCGTGCGTCGAGCACGGCGACCATGGTCCGTGCGCATCGCGAATCGCTCGCTCACCGGTCCTGCTCACCGGCTGCGTCGTCGGCCGCCTGCTGGACCTGAGGGCAGCGCACCGTCGCAGCCGATCGACCAGCGCCGCGCCGACGCCACTGCGGTCGCGCAGGCCGATCGCGCCGCGGGCAGGCGCGATCACGTCGAGCCCGATGGCGCCGCTGGTGTTTCGCACAAGAGCTGCCCCGCGAGCCCGAGCACGGCTTCGTGCGTGCGGCGAGTTCGGCGCCATCGAGGGTGGGGCCGCGCTCACCCGCCTCGACGACGGCACCGCGGCATTCGCCGGCCCGAGGTCGTGCTGCTCGACGCCGAAGGTGGTGTGACGCGCGATCCCAGTGGCTGCGCGGCATCGATGCTCTGCCGAGCGCGTGGCTCGATGGCAACATGCTGTACTGGTACGGCATCGCGCTGGGCGGCAACTGGCCGAGGGCGCGTGGCTCTCGGTCGGCGTCGGCGGTATCGCGCGGCGGCGATCCGGGCGCCACAGCTGTACCGCAGGACCCAGGGGCGCTGGCGCAACATCCCGTCGCGCGAGCGCCGGTTCGATCGGCACCCCGTCGCGTTTGGTCGCACCGCGGCGGCGCGGCGCAACGGTTCGAGCCGCGCTTCTCCGCGAGCAGCGGAGGCATCGAGGCGCCGGTGGCCAATTCGCGCGTTCGAGGCCGCGATCTGTACGGCAAGGCGGCTGGTGGTGATCGCGGGATCGGGCAAGCTGCCGGCGTTCGCGTCGGACGACCTGCGCGCGTTCGCCTCGTCGCCCGCGGGTGACATCGTCGCGGCGGCCGCGGTGCGCGATGGCGTGGTGATGGTTCACTACGACGGCACCCGTACGCGGCGCATGCCGCTGCCGCCAGCGGCGGGCGTGGTGCAGATCCGCGGCGTGGTGTTCGTCGCACGCGATCACGTCTACGCGTACGGCGACCTCGACGACGACTCGGCCGGCTACCTCGCGCGCTTCGATGGCAGTGCGTGGCACGAGCTCGAGGGGCTACCGTGCAGCTCGGCGATCGTGAGCGCATCGGTCGATCGCGATGGCGATCTGTGGGCGACCTGTGGCGTCGCACAGGGTCGCGGCAGCTCGGCGTTGCTGCGGTGGCGCGACGGCACGCTCGAAGAGCTGGGCCTGCCGACCGCGGCCGACGAGGGCCCGGTCGCGGTGCTGGCGAGCGCGCCCGACGACGTCTGGGTCGTGACCGGCTCGTGGCTCGGCGGCGGCGACACCCTGTGGCACAGCGGCGGCCCCGCGGCGCCGGTGGCGTTGCCCAGCCTGGCCCAGACCAACGACGCGGCGCGCGAGTGGGCCGAGCCCGCGCCCCTGCGCCGCGACTGTCTCGAGGCCTGGCTGCCGCTGCGACCCGGCGCCGATCGGGCGGCCGTGCGCGCGCGACTCGACGCCGCCGCCGAGACCGAGTTGCCGATCCTCGCGGCGCGCGTGCAGGGCGAGGTGCAGTGGGGCCTGCGGATCGATCCGAACCCGGTCAGGCTGCGCACGATCGCGTCGCACCTCGGCGAGGACGCGGGCAAGATCAGCTGCAACGAGCGGCCGATCGTCGAGCCGCCGGCGGATTGAGTCTCCAGGGAACAAACTCCGCTTCCACCCCGCCGCGCGATCACAGATCGAGCGTGCCCTGGTGCAGCGGCGTGTCGGGCCCCAACGACGGATGGCCCGCGCCGAGCACGAGGTCGCCGACACCGTAGGCGCTCGCGAGCTCGCCGAGGGTCCCGGTCGCACCGAACTCGGTGTCGTCGCCGCCGAGCATGCGCAGCACCTGGGCCCAGAGATCGCCCATCGTGCGGCGGTTGCAGACCAGGTGACGGCCCTGACCCTGCGCGAACGCGCTGGGCATGCCGGCCAGGACCACGGGGATGTTCCACGCGAGGTGGTCCGAGCCGTAGCCCATCTCGCTGACCCACACCACCAAGGTGTTGTCGAGCAGACGCGAGCCGTCGATGTCCTCGATCTGTGCGAGCCGCTGCACCAGCTCGGTGAAGCGCCGCGCGTGGCCGCCGAAGCCGGTGACGATCGCGTCGGCGTCCTGCGGTGCGTTGTCGGGCGATTGTAGCCCGTGGACCATGTTGTGCAGCGTGCCGTCGCCCTCGAACGGCGAGCTGCGGAACTCGGAGGCCCAGCTGGGATCGGGGTGGAAGCCCAGGCCGACCACGCGCACGACGTCGCACGCCAGCGACTGCACCAGGGTCTCGAGTTGGAACGGCCACGTCAGCGCGTCGCTGCGGCCGCGACTCCACTCGGGAGGATTGCCGAACTGCTGGAACTCGTCCCAGTCCGCCGGCACCACGTGCGGCATCACGGTCTCGTCGGGGCGCTGACAGGTCGCGGTCGGCTGCGACGGACCGCCGCCGCCGAAGCGCGCCTGGGTGCTCTCGATGAAGGCCGCGTGGCGATCGAGGCGCTCGCGGTCGGCCGTGCTCACGCGCGCGCGCAGCGACTGCAGCTGCGCGTTCACCCCCGACAAGAGGTCGACGCGGCGTGCGGCCATGCGCTCGCGCAGGGTCGGCGGCGTGGGCTCCGGCATCGGCCGCGGCCGCGCCACCGGCGGGCCGAACACGTCGACCACGGCCTCGGCCGGGTTGCCGCTGACCACCGTGGGCTCGGTGCCGCCGTCGCCGTACCACTGGATCGGCGAGTAGCCGTAGTCGTTGTACGGCGTCGCGCTGGCCGGGAACACCAGCGACGCGCGCATGGCCGCGCTCGCGCGCAGCCGCAACCCGGCGACGTGGTCGATCGACGGTCCGGTCGAGCGCCAGTCGACCCCGGCCTGGGGCATGCACGTCAGCGCGCTGACCAGCGCGGGGATGTGGCCGTCCTGCATGTTGCTGGCGTGGCGCACGAGGTTGTCGATGCCGTCGATCGTGACGATCTGATCGGCGATCGGTGCCAGCGCGGCGAGCATCGGGCTGGGCGCGGCGCCGGGCGTGAGCGGGCCGGTGGTCGCGCGCGGCGACCACCAGTCGCCGAGCGTGCCGTTGCCGACCAGGCGCCCCTGATCGTGGGTCACGATCACCAGCCGCCGCGGCGCGGCGCCACCACCACCACGGGCCGTGCGCGGGGCCAGCGATTCCAGCAGCGGCAGTGCCAGCATCGCGCCACCGCTGCCGAGCAGGAACCGGCGTCGATCGATTCGCAGGGTCATGGGGCCTCCCGTCGTGCGTAGGCGTCGGTGCCGACGATGGCGACCAGCGCGGTGCCGAGATCGCCGTCGCTCCGTTGCAGTGCGGCCTCGATCTCGGCCAGGGTGCAGGCGTCGGCCTCGGTCTCCAGCCGCGACAGCGCGAAGCGCAGCAGGTTGCGCGCGGACAGTCGCGGACCTCGGGCAGCGGCGCAGGGCCACGGTCACGACGGATCGGCGTGGTCGGTGAAGCTCAGCTCCTGCTCGCCCACGCCCGAGCACGCCCGGGGATCGATGGTGCGGCCGAGCGCGTCGGTGGGATCGTAGCGGCCCAGGGCGTCGAAGGGTTCGAACGCCAGGCCCGGCGGATCGATCATCGTGTGGCAGCCGCCGCGGTCACCGCGCGGATCCGTGCCTCGGACTCCTGCTTCGCGGTCGGGTCGGGCAGGACGTCGACATCCACGCCCATCGCGCCCGCCGGCGGCGGCGCGGCAAGGTCTCGCCAGGCGCGCACGAACGCGCCGCGGAAGACGTAGGACGTGCGATCGCTGTGGGCCAACGCCGCGAGCAGGGCCGGCTGCGTGAGCATGCCGCGGTGCAGGCCCGCGTCGAGCGTCACACGACTCCATCCATCGCCCGCCGGCGCCGCGACGCCGAGCAGCGCGGCCATGCGCGCGTCGACCCAGGCCTCGTTGCGCCGCAGCAGGTCGTCGAGGCTGCCGCCCTCGCGCACGATGCCGACCGTGAAGCGATCGAACGACTCGTTCATCGACGCCGCCAGCGCGGCGTCGAAGTCGGGGAACACCTCGGTCGACTTGTCCGCGCTGGAGATCGGCCGCGCCGCGGTCCACTCGCGGAAGAACCGCGCCAGGGTCGTGTCGGCGCGGGGATCGTCGAGCAGGCGTTGGGCCTGCTCGACGATGGCCCCGTCGCGATCCGCCCAGGCGCGGACTCGGCCAGATCGAGCAGGGTGTCGTCGGGGATCGAGTCCCGGCAACATCGACAGCCGGCTGGCGACCTCGAAGCCTTCGAGCGGACGGGCCTCGGGCGCCCCGCGTACTCGACCCGTAGAGGAACTGCGGCGTCTGCAGCAGCTCGTCGACCACTTGAACCGACCGCGTCGGCGAAGCTGGCACCGTCCGCGATCGCGAGCGAGAAGGCCTCGTGCAGGCGCGCGCGCTCGTCGTCGGTCAAGCTGCGGCGGTAGGCGCGACGGCCGCTTGATCGAGGGAACGCGTCGAGGCACGCGGCGTCGGCCCGGAGTTCGCTCGCGCACGGCAGCGAGATGGCAGCACCGCGACCACGGCCTCGGCGACGTCCTCCGCAGCGTAGACCACCTGCTCGATGTCCTGCTCGCCGAAGTCGCGCGCGCCCAGCTCGGTCGAGAAGCCGCTCGGGGTCGGTCCGCTGGGCGCAGGGAAGTCGTCGCTGGGCGCGACCTGGTCGTCGAAGATCGCCTGATCGTGCGCCGATACTGCAGCTCGGTCATGCGCCGCATGTCGAACGCGGCGGGGTCGCACACGGCGGTGCCACCGTCGTCGCTGCCGCCCTCGCTGCCGCCGGCGTCGCTGCTGCCGGCCGCCGCGTCGCCGCCCCCGTCGGCGGCATGGAGTGCGCGGTGCCGTGGTAGCAGGCGGGGGCGCCGAGCATCGTCGCCGCGACGACCGCGAGGCGAGGTCGAGGGGACTGTCGCTGCACGTCAGGCCAGATGCGCGGTGCATCCGCGGCGGCCGAGTTTTTCGCCTCGCCATGCCACGCCGGATCCGCGCGATCGCTTGGTGCCCGCGCCCACACCCGCGACGGGCCGCGCTACCCTGCAGCGGCCGTGTGGCGCCTCCTCGCGCTGTTGCTCGCGCCCGCATCGCCCGCGCCGACGGACCCGGCACCGCCGGGCGCGGCGGTCGACGAGCCCGAGCACCGGCGCACACGCGTGATCCGATCGCCGCGTCGACGACGTGGTCGCGTCGGTGCGCGCAGGCCTGACCGAAGGCGCGGTCGAGCTCTTGCTCGTGCCGGGGTCCGACGCCGACGCCTCGCGGCTCGAGCACTCGCGCGGGCTGCCGCGGTGGAGCATGATGCGCAGGGCGTGTTCTGGCTCGAGCTGGCCGACGCGCGGCTTCGGTGTACCTGTGGCTGCCGCAGCGACGCGCAGCGCTGCGCCGCAGCGTGCCCAGGGCCGGCGGTCGAGGCCGCGATCGAGTCGATGGCCATCATCGTGCGCTCGGGCGCGCTGGCGCTGGCCAACGGGCGCGAGCTGGCCATGGACGCGGTCGATCGCGGCGCTCGAGCCCGCGGTCGCGCCGACGGCCGTGCCTGCCGTTGCGGCCTCGCCCGAGCCGCCGCGGTCGCGCCGACGCAGCCGCGCCGAGGTGGTGGGCGTCGTTGGGCTACGAAGGCCTGGGCCTGGCGCGCGCGATGCCGTGGCAACGCGGCGGTGCGATCGAGCTCGCGCGCGTGCTGCATCGCCACGTCGCGATCGGACTGGCCCCTGCGCCGTCGTCGGCGGACCGCGGTTGCGCAGCCCGGCGTCGCTCGCAATCGTGCGGCACGAGCTCGCGGTCGTGGCCGCGGTCGGCGGATCGCTGCACCCACGGCTCGCGCTGTGGGGCCGCGTGCTGCCGGCGCTCGAGCTGGCGCAGTGGCGCGGGAGCCAGCGACGCGGCACCCGGGCGGCGGGCAAGGCCGCGCTGGAGCTGGTGCTGCGCATCGGTACGCGGCGGTTGAGCCTCGATGTCGGTGCAGGTGCCGACGCCGTGTTCACCGCGCCGCCGTTCGTGCGCTGCGCCGAGGGCACCGCCGCGTGCGCCGGCGCGGCGCGGAGTGGTGCTGCAGCCTGGCGCGTGCGTCCGCGGGCCGCGCGGGCCTGTCGCTGGGCTTTTGATCGCGGTCGCGGATCTTCGTATCGGCCGCGGGGGCGACCGCGCGTATCCGGATCGCGTGACGACCCCGCTCTGCGGCACCCCGGTCCGGGCCTCGCGCGATCCCGAGCCGCGCGCATGGCCCCCGGCTTGGCTATGCTGGCGCGGCGGTCAGCGAGGAGCCACGCGACGCGAGCGGCGACGGGCCGGACGACGAGCTCGCGCTGGTCGCCGGTGCGTTGCGCGACGAGCTGCAGGCGCAACGCCCCTGGTCGAGCGCGTGCTGCCACAGCTGCGCGCGGTCGCGACCGCGCTGCTCGGCCGCTCGGCCGACGCCGACGCGGTGCAGATCGCGTTGATGCGCGTGCTCGACGGGCTCGCGAGCTGGCGCGGCGACGCGGCGTTGCGCCACTGGGTGCGCCGCGTGGGCGCGAACGTGTGCCTGCGGTCGGGTGGAGACCGCCGCCACGCGCGTCGGTCGGCGACGACGCCGACGACGCTCGACGACGGTGCGCGCGACGACGACGGCGGCGAGCTGACCGCGTCGTCGGTGCAGGCCTACCTCGAGCGCCTGCCGACCGCGCAGCGCGAGGCGGTGGTCCTGCGCCACGCGCTGGGCTACTCGGTGGAGGAGATCGCGGCGCTGACCCAGACCGCGGTCGGGACGGTGAAGTCACGCCTGCTCAGCGGCCGCGAGGCCCTGCGCCGGCTGATCCGACAGGACGAGGCGGTCGACGATCTCGCAGCGGGCCTGCGACGGAGGGTGCAACGATGACCCAGGCACGATGGGATGCGCTGGCCGATGCGGCGGCGCTGGGCGAGCCGCTGTCGGCCGACGAGCGCGCGCGGCTGGAGGCCAACCTCGATCCGCGCGAGCGCTCGCTGTACATCGGCATCGCGGCGCTGGCCGACGACGTCGCGCCCAGCGAGGAGGATCGTGGCGCCGCCGAGCAGACCGCTGCAGCGCTTCCGCGCGTCGCAGGCCGCGGCCGCGGGCGCGCACGCGCCGACGCGTGCTCGGGGTCACGCTCGCGCTGGCGGCCGCGCTGGTGCTGTGGACGATGTGGCCTCGCGATGCAATCGTGGGCACGGCCGAGCTCGACGCGACCGTCGTCGAAGGCGGCTTCGTGCTCGCCGGCGACACGCTCGGACGCGGCGCGTCGGTGCCCGGTGGACAGTGGGTCGCCGCGCGCGGCGATGCCTGCCTCGAGCTGGCCCAGGGCCGCGCGTGCTTCGACGACGGCAGCGAGCTGCGCGTGCACGACGGCGCGCTCGAGCTACGCCGCGGTGCGGTGCGCATCGAGCAGGGCACGCTGTCGCTGCGCGTGGACCACGAGACGCTACGCTTGAACGCCGGCGAGCAGCGTGCGGTGCCGGTGCCGCCGCCGCAGCAGCGCATCGCGGTCGCGCCCGCACGCGAACTCCCGCCGGCACCGGCCGTCACCGCGTCGCAGCCCGAGCGCACTGCGCCGGTGACTGCGGTGGCGCCGGTGCGCCGTGCGAGTCGCGAGCCCAGCGCGAGCGCGCCCTCGGGCGAGATGCTCGCGCAGGCGCGCAGCCTCGCGAACGCAGGCGAGCTCGCGCGCGCGGCCGCGGCCTACGAGGCGCTGCGTCGCGCCCATCCCGGTTCGGCCGAGGCACACACCGCCGACGTCTCGCTGGGTCAGCTGCAGCTGCGGCGCGGCCGGGCCAAGGACGCGCTGGCGGCGTTCGATCGCTACCTGCGTCAGGGCGGCGGCCTGGCCGAGGAGGCCCGCTGGGGTCGGGTGCAGGCACTGCACCGCCTCGGTCGCACCGCTGCGAGCGACCGAGCGATCGACGAGTTGCTGCGGTCGCACCCGCAGAGCCTCTACGCCGACGATGCGAAGGCGCTGCGCAGTCGCTGAATCTCCCGGGAGCATGCCGTCGCGCCCGTCCTCCTTGTGGTCGCTGTCGCGACGCGTCGCGCGCGATCACTGGGCGCACACGCGCAACGTGTCGACCTCGACCGTCTGCGACAGCAGCGGCGCACCGGGATTGTTCCACGTCATCACCAAGGGGGCCGCGCCCGCGAACGTGGCCGGTGCATCGTAGCTGGCGACCTCGGTCCAGTCGTCGCCGTTGCTCGCGGTCTCGAACACCACGCGCCCGTCCTGCAGTCGCAGCCCGATCCACGCCGGGTAGCCGGCGACGACCTGCTCGGCCCACGCGAGGGTGCCGTCGTCGGCCACGCCGCGCACGCGCGCGTTGCCCTGGAACAGCCCGAACGACAAGACCGCCTGGGTCGCGGGCGCCTGCTGCGTGACCTGCAGGAACAGCTCGGTCGCGCTGGTGGGCTCGGGCGGGGTCACGACCTGCACGCGCAGGCTCGCGTCGGTGAAGCGGAACGCCTCGCGATCGACCAGCACCAGGCCGGTGCTCTGTTCGGCCGCGCTCGAGGGCCGCAGCGCCAGGCGCCCGTCGGCGATCATGGTCTGGGCGTCGCCCTCGGCCCAGGTCAACCACACCGCGGGATCTTCGTCGCCGTCGAACGGCAGCGCGACGCAGCCGCCCGGCAGCGGCAGCGCGTCCGCGCCGGTGGAGCTCGCGGTGTCGTCGGTGCCGTCGGTGCCGAGCGCGAAGCTGCCGATGACCACGTCGCCGCAGCCCGCGAGCAGACCCGCGATCGCCAGCAGACGAGCGCGCAGGTTCACCGCGAGGCGTCCCCAGGGCGATCGAGCTGGGCGCGGCGCTCGGCATAGCGCGCCTTGGCCTTGGCACCCTTGCGCTCGAGCATCGGTCGCAGCAAGCGCCCCAGGCTCGGCACGAGGTAGCTGATGGTCGCGAGCTTGCCCGAGGTGTAGGGGATGTCGAGGTCGAGCGCGGTGCGGTCGCTGTGGATCACCTGCATCACGCGCTCGGCCACCGCCTCGGGGGTGACCATCGGCTGCGAGAAGGTCAACGCGCTGACGTTGTCGAAGTCGTCGTCGAAGAAGCCGGTGTCGACCGGCCCGGGGTTGACGTTGCCGATGCGGATGCCGCGGCGCTCGAGGTCGTCGGAGGCGGCCAGGGCCCACAACCGCAGGCCGGCCTTGGTGCCGGAGTACACCGCCGAGCCGGGCACGCCGAGCTTGCCCGCGAGGCTGGCGACGTTGACGACCACGCTGCCGGCCGGCATGACGTCGGCGGCGGCGCGCGTGATCACGACCGGCGCGACCAGGTTGACCACGAACATGGTCGCGAGCTTGTCGGCGGGGTGACGCAGCATGTCACCGCGGTGGTGCACGCCAGCGTTGTTGACCACCACGTCGAGACGGCCCAGGCGCTCGACCACCTCTGCCGGCAGCCGCGCGACCGCGGCGAGATCACCGACGTCGAGCGGGAACGCGATCGCGTTGGGTCCCAGCGCTTCGCAGACCCGCTGCAGCCGTTCGACGCCACGCGCGACCATGGCCACGCGGGCGCCGGCGGCGACGAGCATGCGTGCGACCGCGAGGCCGATGCCGGACGACGCACCCGTGACGATCGCGACCCGATCTGCGAGCTCCATGGCCGCGAACGATAGCAGGCACCGCGCAGGGCCGGGGCCGTGACGGCGCAGCCGCCACGTCGACGCGGGCCGTCGTCCGTGCGGCCGCGCATCCGGGTACCATCGTTGTCGTGGGGTCGGGCGACCCAGAACGCAGCAGTGCCGGCGCCGACGCGCGCGGGCTCGACAGCGTCGCGCCCAACGACGCCACCACCAAGGTCGGCGATCCCTCGGCGCGCTGGGTCGAGGGCCGCCTGCGTCGCGACGACGATCACCTGCTCGACGGGCCGATCCTCGTGGGCCGCTACGTCGTGCTCGATCGCCTGGGCCAAGGGGCGATGGGCGAGGTCATGTTGGCGTACGACCCCAAGCTGCTGCGCGAGGTCGCGCTCAAGCTGGTGTTTGCCGCCGGCGGCGACGCATCGGCCCGCATGCTGCGCGAGGCCCAGGCGCTGGCACAGCTCAACCATCCCAACGTGGTCGGGATCTACGACGTCGGTGAACACGAGGGCAGCGTGTTCATGGCGATGGAATACGTCCGCGGTCGTACGCTGCGGCAGTGGTTGGAGCAGGCGCCACGATCGTGGCGCGAGGTCGTGGCCGTGCTGCGGCAGGCCGGTCGCGGGCTCGCGGCGGCCCATCGCGCGGGGCTGGTGCACCGCGACGTCAAGCCCGACAACATCCTGGTCGCCGACGACGGTCGCGTGTGCGTGGCCGACTTTGGCCTCGCGCGCGCCGACGCGATGGTCGCGGAGGCCAGCGGCAGCGGCGAGATCGCGAGCCACTCCGATCCCGAGCTCGCGGTGCCGCTGACCCAGACCGGCACGGTGCTCGGCACGCTGGCGTACATGGCCCCGGAGCAGCACCAGGGCGCGGTCGCCGACGCCGCGGTGGACCAGTACGCGCTGTGCGTCACGGCCTACGAGGCGCTGCTGGGGCGCCGACCCTTCGGTGCGCGGGACCTGCTCGCATCCAAGCTCGCGGGTCCGCCGGCGCCGCCGGGCGACGCCGCGGTGCCGCGCGTGATCGTACGCGCGGTGCTGCGCGGGCTCGCGCCCAAGCCCGCCGATCCCGCTGGCCCTCGATCGAGGCGCTGCTGGTGGCCTCGATCACCGTCCGTCGGCGGGGATCCGCGCCGCGCTCGGTGCGACCGCGGTCGCGACCGTGGCCAGGGCCCTGGGCGCGCGAGCTCGACCGCCGGCGCACCGTCGCGGCGTGCGAGGCCGAGGGCGAGGCCATCACCCAGTTGTGGAGTGACGACGCACGCGCGCGGTGCGCGAAGGGCTCGCGGCCGCACCACGCGGCGAGCGAGACCGCCGAGCGCGTGATGCCGTGGCCTCGACGACTACGCCGCGCGCTGGGCCGAGCCCGCAGCGAGAGCTGCCTCGACGGCCGTCTGCAGCGTCTCGGCCGACCTGCTCGAGCGCGCAGTGGTGCTTCGACGATCGCCGCAACGAGCTCGAGGGCTTCGCGACCGGCTCGCGCGCCGACGCCGAGGTCGTGCACCTCGCGGTCGCGGCCGCGGTCGCGCTGGGCCGATCGCGCACTGCCGCGACGTCGCGTGTTGCAGCGCCTGCCGGCACCGCCGGTCGATCGAGGCGGTGCGAGATCCGTCGCGGCTTGTGCAGGCCTGGGCGCTGACCCAGGCCGGTCGCTTCGAGCCCTCGCTCGCGGCCGCGCGGCAGGCCCACGAGGCCGCGCAGGCCCTGGGCTGGCCGCCGTTGGTCGCGGCCGCGGCCTACCGCGTCGCGGTGGGGCTGTCGCGCACCGGCGAACTCGCGCAGGCCGAGCGCGAGGCCGAGGCCGCGTTCGTGGCCGCGTCCGCGAGCGGCTCGTGGGACGTCGCGGTCGATGCCGCCGATCAGCTGGTGTGGACCGTCGGGGTCCAGCTCGGACGCCATGAAGACGGGCTGCGATGGTCGCGACTGCGCGAGCTCGCGGTCGCCAACCTCGGCGACCTCGACGACGTCCGCGAGGCTCGCCACGACCATCGCGTCGCGTTCGTGCACTTCGCGATGGGTGATCACGCGCGCGCGCGCGAACTCAACGAGCGCGCGCTGCCGGTGCTCGAGCAGCGCCTGGGCGCGGAGCACCCCGACGTCGCGGCGGTGTTGTTCGCGCTCGCGTCCAGTCACCAGTCGGTCGGCGAGTACGACGCGGCCAAGGCGCTGCACGCCGCGCGCTCGAGATCCGCGAGCGCGCGCTGGGCCCCGATCACCCCGATGTCGGCCAGAGTCTCATCGGCCTGGCTGCGCTCGACTCGACCCTGGGCGACAACGACGCCGCGCGCGTGCGCCTGGACCGGGCGCTGGCCTTGTTCGAGGGCACCCACGGGCGCGAGCACCCGGCGACCGCGCTCGCGCTGCTGCAGCTGGGCAACCTCGACGCGACCGTCGGCGATTTCGTGCGCGCGCGGCAGCGGTTCGAGGAGTCGGTCGCGATCCTCGAGCGCACCGCCGGCCCGCGCACGACCGACGTGGCCAAGGGGCTGCGGGCGCTGGCCAACATCCACGCCATCACCGGCGATCTCGCGGGCGCCAAGCAGCTGCATGCGCGCGCGCTCGCGGTGTCCGAGTCGCTGCTGGGCCGCGACCACGTCGACACCGCGGTGCACCTCGACGATCTCGCCAATGTCGAGGGCATGCTCGGCGACGTCGCGCAATCGACCGCGCTGCACGAGCGCGCGCTCGCGATCGTCGAGGCCTCGCTGGGGCCCGACAACCCCCGCGTCATCATGATCCTCGACAACCTCGCGGTCGACTACAGCCTGACCGAGCGCCGCGCCGACGCGCGACGCCTGCTCGAGCGGGCGATGGCGCTCAAGCAGCGGCTGTTCGCGCCGGATCATCCCACCGTCGCGTGGTCGCTCACAGGACTGGGCGAGCTCGACCTCGCCGAAGGGCAGTTCGCCGCGGCGGAAGATCACTTCCAGCGCGCGCTCGACATCCAGTCGCGGCATCAGAGTCCCACGCGCGAGGTCGCCGGCGCACGCTTCAAGCTGGCGATGGCGCAGTGGCCCCGCGATCGCCAGCTCGCGCTCGCGACCGCTGCAGCCGCGTTGGCCGAGCTGACACCGCAGACACCCGGGGCCGAGCCGCTGCGCAGCGAGATCACGGCCTGGCTCGCCGAACATCGCCGCGGCGCGTGAGCCCCGCCTGGCCCGAGCTGGGCCTGCGCGCGCGCGCGCTGAAGGTCGATGGGAATTCGACCATGGATGACACGGAACGCGGCGCCCGGGGCCATTTCCATTCTCGGGTGTCCATCGTTCGCGAGTCGCCGACCGCGGGGAACCGGATCGGTGTAATGCCGGCCGGGGTTCGGGGAACCAACCCAGGAGGCGATGCGGAGCCGGGCTCGCCACGGCGATCCGCCGGTGCTCCGGCGAGCACGCTGACGCGTGGCGTCGGAGACAGACGAGGAATCGACGTGGCGCGCGTGATCCAGTGGTTGGTGTGTGCTGCAGTGGTGTGCGCGCCGGCCCTCGCCCATGCGGGGGCCGGCGTCGCGTCGATGCCGCCCGTGCAGCGGCCGCGCGCGATGATGGCCCCCGCCACCGCGGCCACGGCGACGGACGCGCCCGTGACCGCGCCCGCACCCGCGGCGATCGAGTCCGCGGCGCCGGCGCCCGAGACGGACGCGACGCCGGTCGCCGCGAGCGAAGGCGATCCCACCGCGGCGCCGAGCTCGAGTACGTCGGTGCCCGCGCCGCGCGTCGACGCATCCACCGCACCGGGTGAGACCTCGGTGCGCCGCAGCGCGCGGCCGTCCGCGCGCAAGCTGCCGCATCACGGCTTCTTCGTCGACTTCCGCTTCGGCACCCAGGGCTGCACGCGGCAGATCTGCAACGGCAGCGGTCATGCTGCCGCGCCCGGCATGCGGCTCGATGGTTTCCTCGGCGGCAACATCCGCGGTTGGGTCGACTTCGGACTCGCCGGCGGCTGGGGCACGATGAACGCGAACGTCGCCAAGGGCACCAACGTGCTCTCGCTGTACGGCGTCGATCCCTCGCTGCTGCAGAACGCGCTGACGCTGCTCGCCGGTCAGGCGCTGGGACTCAACCTGCCCGGCCTCGCAGTCAACGACGCACGGTTGCGCAACGCCCAGGGCGGACCGATGCTGCGCGTGCACTTCATCCCGCGCGGCCGCTTCGCAGCGTGGGTCGGCAGCGGCGCGCAGTACAACCTGTTCCGCGCGCGTTACGACACCGCGATCGGTCCCGCGCGGGTCGACTTCCACGGCATCGCGGTGCCGATCGAAGCCGGCTTCGCGGTGCACGTCCACGAGCACGTCGCCGTCGGCGCCCAGTTCGACTACCTGTGGACCTGGTACGCCTTGACGAACCTGCGCCAGGGCAGTCAGTCGTTCACGCTGCCGGTCCGGACGCTCGACGACGCGGCGCGCATGCAGGGCGCGGCCTTCCGCGACCAGCTGCCCCAGTTCTGGACCGTGGGCCTGACGCTGCGGGCTCGGATCTGACGCGGGCGCGGCCGGGCTCGCGCTGCGCCGCCGGCGGGGCCGGGTCCAGCCGGGGGGTCCTCGACCGGTCCGTTCGTGTCGGATGCACCCAGTGACCGAGCGCGCGTGGCCGCAGGCGAAATGGCCGCGCCCCAGCCGCGTTGACGCCCTGGCCGCACCGTCCTACAGTCCGGCCGCGTCGGGCGCCGACCCTGTCGGGTCGATGGCCGCCCCCGAGGAGCTCGAGGCTTATGTCGTCGCGTTTCGCCGTTCCGCTCGCCATCGCCGCCATGTTGGGGCTTTCGTCCTGCGAGAAGGACACCTTCAAGATCCCCATGCACAAGGACCTCAAGGCCGGAGGCGTGTACATCTCGTACAACCTCGGTTGCGAGAAGGGCTGCGATCAGATCGCCAAGGGCGACCTGGTCCAGTCGATCGACGGCAAGACCGTCAAGACCGGTGAGGAGTTCGACTCGGCCAAGGTCGCCGACGGCAAGCCGCACAAGCTCGAGCTGCTGGCCGCCGGCAGCATGGAGAAGAAGACCGTCGAGATCACCGCGACGGCCAAGGACAGCCTGCCGCCGCTCAAGGACGTGCCGCCGTTTTGGACCGTCAGCGCCGAGAAGCTCGACACCGCGCCGGTGTGGGCCCGTCGCCGCATGTTCGGCCACTCGAGCCCGATGGTGCAGCTGGTCAGCATCAACGGCGGCATCCTCGATGGCCGCCAGCTGGTCGGCAAGAAGCGGTTGCTGGTCTACTGGGACTGGGGTGATCGCGTCGAGGAGGGCAACGCGGTCGCGTTCATGCAGGTGCTGCAGAAGGCGATGGTCGACCTGCAGGGCAAGAACGTGGAGATCATGTTCACCCACGTGAAGTTCCCCACCGGTCGCAAGGAGCCCATGAACGACAGCGACCTGCGCGCGTGGGCGGACAAGTGGTCGGTCAAGGAGGGCGGCGCGAAGATGCCGATGATCCCGTTCTACCGCCGGCCCAACAAGACCGAGTACAACGCCGCGCGCGAGCTCGGGCTCGAGAACGCGTACACCGTGATGGAGAACCTGGGCCAGAGCCCCGCCATCGTCATGCTCGACGAGCGCGGCATCGTGCGCTGGCACTCCGAGGGCCTGACCACGCCGGACGCCTCGTCGAAGGTGACCAAGCCCGATCAGTTCACCATCATCGAGGCCGTGAAGTTCGCGCTCGAAAAGCTCTGAGAGACGCTTCGGCCCATCGGACGCCCCGCCGAGCCAGTGAGGACTGGCGCTCGCGCGGGGCGTTCGTGCGTCCGGGGTCGTGCGGTGAAAGCCGAGCCGCGTGCGCGCCGTTGCTCGGCCGATGCCGAGCGCTCGAGATCGTCGCTGGCCCTTGCTGCTGGCCGCGTACGCGTGGGCCTGCGCATCCCCAGGTCCCCACGGCCGCCGCTTCGACGACGACGGGGTTTGGGTGGTCTACAACCTCGGTTGCGAGCGCGGCTGCGATCAGATTGCGCGCGGTGATCTGGTGAAGGCGATCGACGGTCGGCCGATCGCCACCACCGCCGAGTTCGACGCCGCCACCCTGACCGACGGCCGCGCGCACACGGTACAGCTGCGCTCGGTCGAGGACCACGAGCTGCGCACGGTGCAGGTGGTCGCGCGCCCGCGCGCCGATCGACCGCCGTTGGTCGACGCGCCGCCGCTGTGGACGGTCACCGCAGCCGCGCTCGACCGGGCGCCGTCGTGGGCGCGACGGCGGATGTTCGGTCACGTGAGCCCGATGGTGCAGCTGGTCGGCGTCGACGGCGGCATCGTCGATGGTCGCTCGCTCGTCGGCCACAAGCACCTGATGGTCTACTGGGACTGGGGTGATCGCGTGGAGGAAGCCCACGCGGTCGCGTTCATGCAGGTGCTGCAGAAGGCCCAGGCCGACCTCGCGGCGGTCGGGGTCGACATCATGTTCACGCACGTGAAGTTCCCTGGCGGTCGCAAGCAGCCGATGAACGACACCGATCTGCGGGCGTGGGCACAGCGTTGGTCGGTGAAGGTCGACGGCGCGCCGCTGTCGGGGATCCCGATGTTCCGCCGTCCCAACACCACCGAGTTCAACGCGGCGCGCGAGATCGGCGTCGAGAACGCGTACACCGTGATGGAGAATCTCGGCCAGAGTCCGGCGATCGTGATCCTCGACGAGCGCGGCGTCGTGCGCTGGCACTCCGAGGGGGTCGAGGCGCCCGAGGCCAGCTCGGGCATCACGCACGCCGACCAGTTCACCATCATCGAAGCGGTGAAGTTCGCCCTGGCGGCGCTGTGAACCGCGCGGGCGGCGTGCTCGGTGGCGTTGCGGTCGCGGCCGCAGATGCAGTGCCGATTTTGCGGCAGGCGCTCCGGCGCGGCGTGCCCACGCTGGAGGCATGAAGCGGACGATCCTCGTGGTGATCGGTGCGGGGCTGCTGGTCGCCTGTGGTGGCGGCGATGGTGGCAGCGGTACCGGCGGTTCGAGCAGCACGGGCGGTTCGAGCAGCACCGGCGGCTCGAGCAGCACCGGCGGCTCCAGCGGTGGCGGCTCGAGTTCGGGCGGTTCGGGCAGCAGCAGCGGCGGGGCCGACAGCGGCAGCAGCGGCGGCTCGAGCGGTGGTTCGAGCACGTCCGACGGCTCCAGCAGCGGCGGCTCGGGTGGTTCCGACTCGAGCGGCGGCGGTTCGAGCTCGACCGGCGGCGGCGTGGTCGCGACGTTCAGCTGCGACGAGACCTCCGTGGTCGAGCTGCCGCTGGTCGAGACCATCGTGGGCTCGTTCGACGCCGACGGCACGCCGCTGGACGTGACCGCGAGCTTCGTGATGTCGGGCGCGGTCGACTTCGCGGTCGACATGGCCCTGCCGGTGGCCGCCGACGATCCCTACGCCGCGGACGTCGCGTACTGGGAGCAGCAGCTGACGATGGTCGGTTGGGATGTGAACCCGCCGGGGGATCCCAGCGGCGACCGCCGCTACCTGTTCATCCCCCAGGGTGCCGAGGGCGTCGCGATCTTCTCGGCATTCTACTATCACATCTACGAAGTCGGCGGGAACGGTCAGTTCGACTTCGATTGCACGACGATGTGATCGCAGCGTGCGGCGGCGATCAGGCCGACGCGCGCCGCGGCGATGTCGTCGCCGTGCGCGTGCAGATCGGTGAAGATGGCGCTCGCGGTGATCTGCACCCACTGCGGCTACCTCGCCGACGACGAGCCCGGGCGATCCGCCGCCGAGCTCGCCGGAGATCCGCATCGGCGGCTCGAGCTCGGGACCAGCCGCGGCGCAACGCGTTGCCCCGCCTGTGACGAGCGCGCCTGGGCCGATCCCACGCTCGAGGCGACCGCGCTGGCGCTGCGCGGCGTCGACGACCGCGTGGCTCCGAGCGACGGTGCGACCGGGATCGATCGCGGCTCGGTCGTGTTCGGCGCGGCCTCGGTGCTGCTGCTGATCGGCTACGGCGTGTGGTTGGCCCTGGGCGCGGTGCCGCTGCTCGGTAAGCTCGGCGTGCTGCTGGCGGGCGTCGCGGCGGCGAGCGGCACGGTCGCGCTCGCGCGCGGATTGCTGCGCGCACGACCGCGCCGCATCGCGCGGCCGCCGGCGTCGCGCTGGCACCTCGCGCTGCCGACCGCGACCGCGATGCGCGGTCGCGTGGCCGGGCCGGTGGCGCCGCGCGACGGCATCCTGCACGCACCGCTGACGCAGCGTCCGTGCGTGGCTTACGAGCTGGGCGTGCGCGCCGACGAGGCCATCGACGATGCCGCCGGTACGTGGCTGCTGTTGGAGCAGCGCACCGTCGCGCTTCGCGTCGGCGATCGCAGCTTCCCGCGCGACTGCGTGCGGCTGCAGTGGCCGCGCGAGCGCGTCGCGTTGGCGTCGGTGCCGGCCGAGCGACTGCTGCAGGTGCTGTGCTCGCGCGCCTTCACCGGCCGTGAGCGCAATCTGGTGGTGGTCGAGTCGGTGGTCGAGACCGGCTGCGAGGTCGAGGTCGCGTCGGCCGAGGTCGAGCTCGCCGGCGAGCGCTTCGCGATGCCGTGCCTGCGACCGCGTGCGGTCGAGCGGTCGGAGACGGCTCAGGCTGCGAGTCGACGCGCGAGCACGTAGGCCCGGCGGGCCTCGACGTCGAGCACGGGCGCCTCGCCGCGCGCCCACGCGCTGGCCCACGCGCGCACGACCGTGATCGCGCGCGCGCTGTCACGGCTCGCGCCGAGGAAGACCACACCCGGCGGCGGGTCGTCGATGCGATCGCCGAGCACGGCGATCGGCAGGCCCTGCAGCAGCGCCTCGAGGAAGGCGCGATCGAGCGCGGCCGGGTCCTGCGGGCCCAGCAGCACCGCCTGGGCCGCGCGGCGCAGCGTCGCGCGCTCGGCCACCGGCGCGTCCTCTTCGAGGTGGACCTCGATGCGGACCTCGGGGCGCGAGAGCGCCTGCAGCTCGAGGCGCAGGTACGCGCACGAGGAGGCGTCGAGCCCGGGCCCCAGGCTCACGACCGCGAGCCGTCCGCCGTCGTCGGTCGCCAGCGGGATCGGACCGCACGCGCGCGGCAGCAGCTCGGGCGCATGGGGATCGATCACCAGCGACGTGCGCGCGAGCGCGGGCACGCCCAGGGTCGCGGCCGCGGCGGGATCACAGCGTACCGGTCCGGGCCACGCGATGGTGCGGCCGTCCTCGCGCGGCAGCGGCACCTCGCCGTGCACGACCAGCGCGATGCCGTCGAGCAACGCGTCGCGCACGCCCGGCAGACACCGCAGCGCCACGCGCGGATGCACGCCGTGCAGGTGGATCTCGTCGGTCGCGTGCAGCACCGACGCGATCTCGGCGACATCGCGCTCGGCCAGGCTCAGGTCGACCACGATCGCGCCGGGGCGAGGATCGAACAGCTCGAGCACGCGCGCGCCGGGTGAGCCGGCGTTGCCGAGGTCGCGCGCGATCGCGGTCGGCGCGACGGGATCGGGCCGGGCCACGAGGTGGAGCACGCGCGTCACTGCTGCTCTTGGATAAGGTCGCGAGGTCGGCGCGGCCAGGCGGCCAGTGGTCCGATTCGGGGCCTGGCTGCGCGGCGGCCGGGCATCTGCGCGCGATCAGGGACGCCGCAGCGGCTTGTCCTTGCGTCGCAGCGGATGCTCGAGCGTCGGCGGCTTCTCGTGCTCACCGCGCTCGACCAGCAGCTCGAGGCCGTCGACCAGCAGATCCGGCGTGGTCACCTGCGCGTCGACCGTCTGGCTGAGCGCACCGTCGACACCGACGTCGGCACCGAAGCCACCGTAGGCGCCGACGGGGATCCGCATGGGCAGCGTGTGCGGTTGGCTGCCGATGGCGCGGATGCGCCGCAGCACCCGCATCGACGCGGGCGCGAGCACGGCGCCGCGGATGAGCGTGCGCTGGCCGCTGGCGTCGATGCGGAACAGTCGCGCCGGCAGCGGTAGGTTGAGGTTGCCCGTGCCGGCGTACGCGGCCGCGCTCTCGCGTGGCACCGGACCCAACACGGTGCCGTCGCGCAGGCTCTCGATGACGTACGCGAACTCGTAGCCGTCCTCTGCCGCGCGCGCGAGCAGCTCGCGCTCGAGCGCCGCGCGCGACAGGCCCTTGCGGCGGCTGCTGAGCGTCAGGTTGCTGATGGTCGCGCCGGACTCGAGCGCCGCGCTCATGCGCGCGCGCCCGTTGCTGCCCGCGAGCTTGGCGTTGGGCACCCGCGTCATGAGCAGCGTCTCGAGCTTGCCGTCGCGCACCAGCGTCAACCGCCCCGGGCGCACGCCCTCCGCGTCGATGTCGAAGCTGCCGAACCCGCCCGCCAGCGTCGGGTCGTCGATCAAATCGAACTGCGCCGGCATCACCTGCTTGCCCAGCTTGGGCTGCCACGACGGCTCGAGGTCGACCATGCGACCGGTCTCGCCCAGCGGTGCAGGCGTGCCCACGGCCTCGGTCGCCACGGTCGCGCCCAGCAGCTGCGCCGAGGCCTCGCCCACGAACAGCAACGGACCGTCGTAGTCCTCCTCGATCATCGGTGCGGCCGCGAGCTGCTCGAGCTCGAGCAGGGTCTTGTCGACCAGGGCCTCGCCGGCCGCGAGCAGGGCGTCGTCCGCCGCGGGCACCGACTGGAAGTGGATGGCGTAGCCGTGATCCAGGTGCATGCCGTCGGCGGCCTTGGTGTCGGCGACCACGGCCAACACCGCGCGCTCGCGCACCCACTGCAGCGCCACGCCCTCGCTGTTGAGCACGGTCTCCTGCGTGCGCAGCACCTGCACGTGCACGTCACCGTTGTCGATCTTGGGGTGCTCGCCGAAGCGCGCCGACAGCGAGCCGACCATGGCCGACAGACCGTCGCGGTCGATCTGCGCCTCGGGCAGCGGCAGCAGGCGCACCGTGGGTGCGGACCCGGGCGAGAAGTCGGCGGGCTGCTCGGCGCCGGCGAGGCGCTTGAGCACGACCTGCTTCTGCGACCACGCCTTGCTCGCGCCGCGGAAGGCGTTGTCGAGCGCGAGCCACACCTTCTTGGCCGCGTACTTGGGGGTGGCCTCGAGCGCGACCTCGATCGGTGCGATGCCGCTGTCGCCGCCGAAGAAGTTGGTGTTGTCGCGCGCGGCCGTGCCCACGCGGATCTCGGCCGCGCCCGCCGACTGGCGATCCTGCAGGTTCACGACCACGCCGCCGTAGCTGCCGTCGAGGCTGAGCAGCTCGGCGCGGACCATGCGGACCTCGGCGCGATACGGCGCGGGCGTGCCGTTGACGCGCAGGCCCGCGAGGCCACGGCGCAGCTCCGCATCGATCGCCGCGAGCTCGGGGTCGAGGGTCTGGCTCGCCGGTGGCGTCGCAGCGGCCGCCGGCGGAGACGTGGCGGCGGGCGCGAGCGCCAGCGACGGCGCGGGCCAGCCGGCCGCCAGCGCGGTGAGCAACGCGAGCACCGTCCGTGGTCTGGTCATCGCGTCACGCTCGCCTTCTTGCCGCTGCTGGCCGCAGTGCCCGGTGGCGTGAGCAGGGGGGGCTTGTCGCGGTCGTGCACGCCGCGCTCGATCTCGAGGTTGCGCAGCAGCAGCGACGGGCTGACCGCAGACACCGGCACCCAACCCGACTCCGCACCGCACACGCCGTTGAAGATGCCGGGGCGATCGTCGGTCGCCAAGATGGTCTCGAAGGCCTGCAGCGGCGTGCCGACGATCTCGACGCCGCGCACGAGCTCGTCGGGGCGGCCGTCGGCGAACACGCGGTAGACCAGGAGCGGCTCGACCTTGAACGCCTGCGGCCCGCTGCGATCGGTCAGGGTGTAGCCGCCGGAGATGTCGGTGAACCACAGCCCGTAGGGCTTGTTCTGCCGCTCGACCTCTTCGATCAACGCCGCGCGCAGCTGCTTGCGCGACAGCGCCTTGCGCGAGCTGACGATGAGGTTGCCCTGGCGCGCGACGACCTGGTAGCCGGGCTCGCGCCGGCCGTGGCCGTTGCTCTCGAGGAACGGCCGCACCGGCGAGCGACCGAGCAGGAAGGTCTTGAGCTTGCCGCGCTCGACGATGCTGGTGCGCCGCGCGAGCACGCCTTCGTCGTCGACGAAGTAGTGCCCCGACAGCGGCTGGCCGCCGAGCATGCTGATGGTCGGATCGTCGACCACGTCGAGGAACTTGGGCAGCACCGGCTTGCCCAGCTGATCGGTGAACGTCTGCCCCTCGGCGTCGTCCTTCTGCCGGTGGCCCTCGAGGCGGTGGCCGAAGATCTCGTGGAAGAACACGCCCGCGGCGCGGCCCTCGAGCACCGCCGGGCCGGTGTAGGGATCGGCGATCGGCGCGGTCTGCAGCGCAATGAGGTTGCTGCGCAGCTTCTCGGCCGCCGCGAGCAGGGTCGCGCGCGTCGGCAGCTGCGCCAGGCTGTGGGCCTCGAAGGTCTCGGTCAGGCCCAGGCGCATGCCGTCCTCGGCCTGGGTGTTCGCGTCGAGCAGGATGCGCAGGCGGACACGGCCGCTCTGCACCCGCGTGCCCTCGGAGTTGACGAAGTAGTGGTTGTCGACCGTGGCCGTGACCGACACGGTGCTGCCGAGCACGCGCGGGTCGTCGCCCAGCGCGGCAGAAGTCTCGAGCGCGAGCGGACGCAGCGCGGTCGCGGCCGCGGCGAAGTCGAACTCGACCTCGGGCTGGATCATCTTGACCGGCTTCTCGTTGGAGAAGTCCGGGTGCTGGTCCTCGTCGCTGCGCAGCTCCTCGTCGCTCTCGACCTCGCGCAGGGCCGAGACCGCGTTGTGGTACTGCGCCTCGGTCGCGAGCCACAGCCCCTGCGCGAGCGAGAGGTCGTCGTCTTCGAGGCTGACCGACAGGCCCGAGCCCAGGCCGTTGCCGGGGCCGTAGTCGCCTTCGCGGCTGTGGCTGTTGTCGAGCTGGCGTGAGCCGACGCGCACGTCGACGTCGACGGTCCGATCACTGTCGAGCTCGTCGCGCACGAGCGCGCCGTCCTCGGCCGCGATCCACATGCGCTCCTGCGCGACGAGGTCGTAGGCGAGAAAGTAGGCCGGCTCTTCGATGTCCTCGTCGCCGTCGTCGTCGGACGCCGCGGCCTTGGCCGACAGCTGGGCGAGGTTCTGCTGCAGCTCGCGCTCGAGGATGTCGAGCACCGGCGAGGGATCGCCCAGCTCGGGCTTGGGCCGCTCGACCCTGGGCTTGCGCCCCTCGCCGCCGCCGCGACCATCGCGATCGGGTGGCTTGGTGCCATCGGGGCGGCACGCCAGCAGCGGCGCCAGCAACAGCACCAGCACACGAGCGCCGAGGCGACGAGGGACTGGACTCGACGGGGGCGGGGCGCAGCGACTCACGGGCCTGGTGAGGGTAGCGCTGCGCCGGCCCGCGCGCGACCGCAGTCGCAACGCGGTGCCGAGTTGGGGGCCGCAGGGCCCCGGGAACGGTCGCGGATCAGAAGCCGAAGCGGCCGAAGATCATGAACGCGATGACGAAGGTGAAGATCACCAGCGACTCGATGAAGGCGAGGCCCAGCAGCATCGGCGTGAAGACCTTGTCCGCGCTGTTGGGGTTGCGGCAGATGCCCTCGAGCGCGGCGCCGGCGGCCTTGCCCTGACCCATGCCGCAGCCCAGCGCCGCGATGCCCATGCCCAGGCCCATGGCGATGGCGTACACGCCGTCGTTGGGGCCGCTCTGCTGCGCACCGGCGCCGGCAGCTGCGGGCGCGGCGAGGGCGATGGCGGGCGCGAGGAAGGCGGTGGCGAAGGCGACGAGCTTGGCGATGCGGGCGTTGTTGTTGGTCATGGCGGTCTCTCGTTGGTTCCGTGAAAGTCGATGGTGTTCGGCGATCAGTGCTCTTCGGCGTGCTCGATGGCCATGCCGATGTAGATGATCGACAAGAGCGTGAAGATCAGGGTCTGGACGATGGCGACCATGACCCCCAGCAGCAGGAACGGCACCGGCAACAGCAGCGCGATGAGCGAGCTGATCGCGATGACGACCTTGTGGTCGGCGAGGATGTTGCCCATCAGTCGCAGCGACAGCGACACCGGGCGCGCGAGGTGGCTGGCGATCTCGACGATCAGGAACAGCGGGAACAGCCACGGGAACCCGCCGATCTTGGGGCCCAGGAAGTGGGCCAGGTAGTGCATGCCGTTGCGGTAGACGCCGGCGACGTTGTAGATGACGAAGATGAGCGCCGACAACGCCAGGTTGGTCTTGAGCGTGTCGGTCGCCGGCAGCAGGCCCGGGATGAGGCCCTGGATGTTGCAGCAGAAGATGAACAGGCCCAAGGTCCCCACCAGCGGCAGGTACTTCTTGGCGTCCTCTTCGCCCATCACGTCCGACGCCAGCTTGTAGACCGCGCCGACGAAGCCATCGATCATCGCGCCCAGGGTGAAGCGGCGCGAGGGCACCACGCCCTTGGTCTCGTCGGCGAGGCTCGCGCGGTAGCGCAGCGAGGCGACGATGATCAACGTCGCGGCGATGAGCGCCGCCATCACGTGGATCAGCGTGAAGTTGGTCTCCTGGAACATGAGCGCGCGCCAGTCACGGCGCAGGCCCTCCTCGAACATGTGCTCGAAGTCGTGCCAGCCAGGCAGAAGCGTGTACCAAGTGTCGTGGTCGCCCATGGAGGTCGGCTCGTGGCCGTCGCGGTTCAGCTCGAGGGCGATCCCGACGGCTTGGATCGTTGCAGCGCCGCGATGGATGCTGCTGCCAGCGAGATTGCGACGCCGAGCGCGACCCCCTCTGGACGGGCCGGCATGTACCAAAGGATGGCCCCCAGCGCAAGCAGGATCAGGGGCCATTTCAGCAGCAATCCCGCGGGCAACGCCCATTTCGTGCCCGGTGCAGGACGGTGGTCGCGGGGGTTGGAGACGATCGCCCGCAGCGCGCGCCGGCGAAGTACAGGTTCACGTAGCCGAGCGTCGCGCCGACCGCGATCCCCAGGGCCATCGCACCGCCGAGCCACAGGCCCAGGCCGGCCGCCCAGATCGCGGCGAGCGCGAAGGTCCAGGTGCCGATGCGGCGGAGCAACCCGTCGACGTCGAGCGTCACGGGCCAAGGCATGCCCCACTGCGCGCGGCGACTCAACCGCGTCGCAAGTGATGTTGCTCCACCGCCGCACGCGCGGCGCAACCGGGGCGCCGCATGCCCGTGAGCCGTACTACCGATGCACGCGCACGCGTCGGTGCGCGCAGCGGTCGGCGGGACCGGTCGCGGTCGGCCCCGGTTGGGCGACCGCTGGGGCCGCGAAACCGACCCGTCGCGCGGCGGCTGGGACCGCTGGGCCGCGCGCCAGAAATACGCGCCCGAGACGTGTCGTTTGTCCGAACCAGATGACGGTGGCTCCCGCTGCACCGAAGCCGGTCGCGCGGCTGCGATGGTTGACGCTCGCGATCAAGTGCGTCGCGTTGCTCGCCGGTGGCACGATCACCGTGCTCGCGCTCGCGAGTGCGGTCGCGCTGGCGAGCGAACGCGTGTGGCTGCAGCTCGCGGTTGCGGGGATCGTCGCGATTGCGCTGCCGCTCGCGCTCGCCGACAAGCTCCTGCCGCGCACGGGCACGTCGCGGCCCGGTCTGGTCTCCGACGTGACCGCGTCGTGTTGGATGATCGCGACCGCGGTGGTGGTCGCGCTGGCGCCCGCGCGGTTGCAGGCGCGCTTCGAGGCCCAGGCCCACGCGCTCGACGGCGCGGGTCTGCGTCGCGGCGCGTGGGTGATGCGCTGGCTCGCCGCCGTGCCGGCGCCGGCGGTCGAACCCGCGGCGTGGGCCGACGGCGTGCGCGCGGCGGTGCCGGGGCCCACGCCGGTGCCGGTGCCGACACCGGCGGCGGGTGCCGAGTTCACGCCGGCGCCGCCTGGCAGCGATCGCGCGCCGCTCGAGCCCGCGGTGCTGTTCCAGCGCTGGGCGCCCTCGGGGGTCACACTGCAGGTCTCGCGCGGCGGCGACGACGGCGTCGGCACCGGCTTCGTCGTCGATGCGCGAGGCACCATCGCGACCAACCACCATGTCGTCGCGGACGCCGAGCGCATCGCGGTCAAGCTGTTCGACGGCACGCGCATCGATCGCGTGGAGCTGCTCGACAGCGACGCCGACGCCGACCTCGCGCTGATCCGCGTACAGACCGACCACGCGCTGGTGCCGGTGGTGCTGGGCGTGTCCGACGACGTCGTGGTCGGCGAGACGGTCGTGGTGATCGGCAACCCGATCGGGCTCGAACACACCCTCACCGACGGTCTGGTCTCGGCGCGCCGGGTCTACGAGGGCAAGAAGTTCATCCAGATGTCCGCACCGGTGTCGCCGGGCAACTCCGGCGGACCGGTGTTCAACCGCTACGGTGACGTCGTCGGCGTGACGGTGGCGAAGCTGTTCGGCGAGAACCTCAACCTCGCCGTGCCCATCGATCGGCTCAAGCCGATGATCAAGTCGGAGTACCCCGCGGCGCGGGCCGTGGGCGAGTCGAGGTGGTGATGCGTCGCGCGGTGATCACGACGGTGTTGCTCGGGTTGCTCGGTGCGGTCGGGGTCATGGCGGCCGCGCGGCCGCTGCCGCGGGTTCCGCAGGAGCCGACAGTTGCGGTGGATGCCGCTCAGACCGGCGCGGCGCCGGCGGGTGCGACCGCGCAACAGGCCGTGGTGCCGCCGCGACCGCGCGCACCGGTTCGGCTCGAGGTCGTGGCCGCCGGCTGGGAGCTGCTCGCACCGGGCGTCGCGATGCACGGCGGTGCCGGCGGGGCTGCGGCGGTGCCGGGCAGCCAGTTCGAGGCCGCGGGCGTGCGCGTGGGCTTCGCGGTCGCGGGCGATGCCGCCGCGATCGAGGCGCGGCTGTGTCGCGGCGGTGAGCTCGGCGACGGCGCGGAGGTGGCGATCATGCCCCTGCCGGCGTTGCTCGCGTCGTACGAGCGCTTGCAGGCGCTCTCGCCCCAGGTGTTCGCGGTGGTGGGCTTCTCGCGCGGCGCCGACGTGCTCACGGGTTCGCCGGCGTGGCTGCGCGATCCACCGCGGCGCGGTCGCGTCGCGCTGGCAGGTGAACGCGGCAGCGCCCACGCGATGCTGGGGTTGTTCGCGCTCGCGCAGGCCGGCGTCGATCCGGCGCGCATCGATCTGGTGACCGAAGGCGGCGCGTTGCAGGCCCGCGCGCGCGGACGCTCGGGCAGCATCGACGCGCGCGCGGTGATGCTCTCGACCGCCGACGCGGTCCACCTGGTGCCGATCGTCGCGGTCGCGCCCAAGGGCGTCATCGCAGCCAAGCGCGACGCGCTCGCGGCGTGGTTGCGAGTGTGGTTCGCCGGCGCGCGACTGCTCGAGCAGGATCCGACCGCGATCGCGCGACGGGTCGCAGCGCTGCCCGGCGCGCCCGAGGCGGTCGAGCTGCTCGATGCGCTCGGCGGGCTCGAGTTCGTGGACCTGCGCGAGGCCGCCGCTGCGGCGGGTTTCTCCGGACGCCGCGCGGCGCGGCTCGACGTGCTGGTCGACGAGGGCTGGTCGCTGTTGCGCGGTGCCGGGCAGATCGCCGCGCCGCCACCGGAGCTGCCGCCGCTGTCGGCGGTGGTGCTGGCGCAGCTGGCCCTGGACGGTCGCGTCGAGCCGCCGGCCCGGCGCGTGTGGCCGCCCGCGCGCGCGAGCGCGTCGCCGTTGCTGGTGCACACATTGGTGCTGGGCGACCGCGCGCGCGAGGACTGCGGTCGCGCAGCCGGGCCTGCTCGCCGACGTGTTCGCGCGCTCGCCCATCGCGATCACGGTGCCGGGTGATCGCGCGAGCGCGGCGCGGCTGGCCACGCGTGCGGCCGAGCGCTACGGCCTCGACCCGGGGCAATTCCGTGGTCCGTCGCGGTCGCGGTCGCGGTGCCGCCCGCATCGAGGTCTTGCCGGCGGCGTGACGGGCCACGGGCGTCGTCGCCGCTCGGATCCCTGAAGGCTCAGTCCACGACCACGCTGGGCTCGACCGGCAGCGGGAACGGCAGCGACGGCTCGCTGCCCCAGGGCGTGCGCATCCGTAGCTCGCGCGCATGCACGAAGTGCAGCGCAGTCGGCGAGGTCCACGACGACGGCTCGGGCATCCAGCCGTCCGGCAGACTCGCGTGCAGCCGGCGCGACTCGATCGGTCCGTCGGGCAACGCATGCACGGTGATGACTCCCCAGTCGATCACGCGACCGTGACGGGCACCGCGTTGCGCCTGCTCGCTGGCCCAACCGAAGTAGTCCTCCCACACCATCACGAGGCTGCTCTCGTCGGGGGAGAACACCGGGTGGTCGCCCTCGCCGTACTGGTAGTCGAGGCCGCCCAGGTGCGCGAGCTGAGGCGTGAGCGAGAACAGCTCGTAGCCGACCTCGCACTGACCCGAGAACAGGAACATCGCGAGATAGCGCCCGCGTGGCGAGACCACCAGCTCGTGGCCGCCGTAGCCGGCGCTGGGGTAGGGCAGTCGCACCGCGCTGCGGGTCTCGCCACTGGCCCGCTCGACGATGGAGACGGTCACGCCGACGAGGCCGTGGGCATGAACGCGGATGACCGCGTTGCCACCTTCGATCAGGGTCTCGGGCCGGGCCATGCTGCGGCGCGCGGGCGCCCGCCGAAAGCATCGGGCCTGGCCTGCGCGGGGGCAATCCGCAATCGTGGGGTCGTGAGCGCCGCCGCGAGCGGGGGCGTGCGCCGTGGCCGCTGGCGGCTGCTTCGCCACCACCACAGCGCGAGGCACACCAGCGTGATCACGAGGACGCCCCGCTGGAGCGATCGTCGCGGGCGAGTGCCTCGAATCCCGCGGCGAGCTCGCGCTCGGCTCGTTCGCGCGCGGCGCTGTGGCGAACGCGGCGATAGCCCGCGATCGCGCCGCCACACACGAACGCGAACGCGACGCCCGCAGCGATCACGGCGCGGCGGTGGCCGTGCGCGCGCAGGGTGACGACACCGGCGACACCACCTTCGCGCACCGCTGCAGCGGTCGCGACATACCACGCGCCCACGCGCGGTCGCGGTACCGCGAGCTCGGCGTCCACGCGATCACGGTCGCGCAGCGCGAACTCGGCCGGCATGGTGTGGCCCATGTGCGTCACCAGGCCCAAGCCTGGCGCGGCGTGGAACTCGAGCGCGGCGTCGATGGCCAGGCGCTGGGTCGCGGTGCCTGCGACCACCGGCACCGGCAACACGCCCGCGGCGGTGGCATCGGCGAGCGGCATCCGCACGCGCACGGGGCCCGGGCCCGGTGCCGCGATCGCGATCACCCGGCCGAGCGCGTCCCGCTGCGCGCCCTCGACGGTGGTGCTCGCGGGCAGCGGCACCGCCAGCGCCAGCACGGGCTCGTCGCCGCGCCGCGCGAAGCGGGTCTCGACGACGACCTCGTCGTGCACGAGGCCGACATCGTGGTGCACGGCGCCGCTGGGTGCGAGCGCCAGCAACCATCCGGCCGCGATCATCGCGACACCACCCGATCGATGCCGCTGTCGAACACCGTGGTCTCGGGCAGGATCGGCGAGGCCATCGCCACGAACTGCAGCAGCGCGGCGAGCTGGATGAACACCGTCACCACCAGTGGGATCGCGAGCAGCCCGCGATGTGCGAGCTGCGGCGGTGCGCGCCGGATCGTGCCGCGCGCGAACGTCACGGTTGCGACCAGAAGCGCCGCGATCGCGGAGCCCATGCCGAGGTAGGGGCCGGCCCAGGCGCTGGTGTGGTAGTAGAGCGCGACCAAGGGCGAGAGCACCGCCAGCACGAGCGTGCCGGCGTAGACCGAGGTCGCGAACGAGAGCAGCAGCTCGCGCGCCGAGTAGCCCCGCGCGGACAGCCGCAGCGCCAAGAGGCCCGCCGGCACCGCGGACAGCCCCGACAGCAACACGATCATCGGCAGCTTGTAGGCGTTGCCCAGCGCGAGCCCCAGCGAGGAGCTGCCGGCTGCCAGGCCCCACAGCGCCGCGAAGCCCAGGGCCGACAGCATGGCCGCGAGCGTGAACTGGGTGCGTTGGGCCGGGCCTTCGTGCTCGACGCGGTCACCCACGGCGAGCTGCAGCAAGTTGGACATCATCGCGACGGCGGTGGACATCGTGGTCGTGGACTCTCCTGCTGCCTGACCAGGCCCGGGGCCTGCGAACGGCCCGTGGTCGCCGGGTGGACCGTGCGGCAATTCCCGATGAATCCCACGTGAACGCCGGGCGCTCGCGAGCGCGCCGGCACCATCGATGTGGGCATGCACGCACGTTGTGAGCCGCGACGCGATGGGGCTGCGTGCCCCGATGCGATCTCGCGTCGGCCGATCCGGAAAGTGGCTGCGCGCCGGTGTCTGCCGCCGACGCGACCCTCGACCCGAGGGATCGCGCTGCGTCGACGCCGAGTTTTCTGGAGCCGCCGCAGCCGATCCGCGATACCGCCGATTGCTGCCCATGCCTTGCACTCGCCCTTCGCCGACCTCGCTGCTGCTGCCGCTGCTCGTGGCCTGCCTCGCAGACACCACCGGATCAGGCCGACGGCGACAGCGGCTCGTCGGGCATCATGACGACCAACCCCGACACCAGCGCGAGCGCGACCACGACCGCGGGCGGCAGCAGTGGGACCAGCTCGACCGGGGCCGACGGCACCGACACCGAGCTCAACTGCGGCGAGGTCGACTACCAGCTGCAGGCGGTGCCGCCCAACGTCGTGCTCGTGCTCGACAAGTCCGGCAGCATGGTCAGCACCAACGACGCCGACGGCGACGGCGAGATGGACGGCTTCTGGGATCACGACGCCGACCCGATGACGCCGGCGATCTCGCGCTGGAACAGCCTGCACAACGTGGTCGACTTCGTGGTGACCGGCTTCGACGCGCAGATCAATTTCGGCGGTGTGCTGTTCCCGTCGGCCGCCGCGACCAACCAGTACTCGGCCAACGCGTGCAAGGTCTCGAACACGCCCGAGATCCCGGTCGCGACCATGAACGCCGCGGCGATCCTCGCCGGCATCCCCGACGCGCTCGCGACCGACGAGATCCAGGGCGCGACGCCGGCGACCGCGGGCATCCAGACCGCGCTGGACCACCTCGCGACGCTGGATCCCGCGGTGCCGCAATTTCTCATCCTCGTGACCGACGGCGCGGCCAACTGCAGCGCGGACTTCCCGTCGCCGCCGGAGCTGCTGGAGAACTACGACACCAACCTGCCGAGCCTGGTCGGGACCGCGTTCACGGATCGCAACATCCCGACCTTCGTGGTCGGCATCGACATCGTCGACGAGCTCGCGGGGGTCGGCGCCGACGGTGTGCCCGAGGCCAACACCTTCGTCGAACTCAACACCGTGGCCGACGCCGGCGGCCGCCCGCAGGCCGGCGACGAGAAGTTCTTCAACACCATCAACGAGCTCGAGTTGATGGACGCGCTCAGCGAGATCGCTGGCGCGGTCGTGAGCTGCGTGATCCCGCTCGACCCACCGCCCGATTACCCCGACTACGTCGAGGTCCAGGTCGGTGGCGTCGACATCCCGCGGGTGGACGATTGCGCCACCGAGGATGGCTGGGTGTTCTCCAACCCCGATGGCCCGTACGACTCGCTCGAGCTGTGCGGTGCCGCATGCGACCAGTTGGTCGAGATCGGAACCGTCGATGCGAAGTACGGCTGCCCACCCGCCGGTTGATGCGACCTCCCCGTTCGTGCGCGCCCGCGCGCTGGTGCCGTGGCTCGCCGCCGCGACGCTGTGCGCGTGCGGTGGTGGTGGTTCGGGGGTCACCAGCTTCGGCGACACCGACACGGCCACCGGCGGCGGCGGCAGCAGCGACGCGGGCTCGCTGACGGTCGCCGACGACAGCACCACCGGCGGCACCGATGCGAGCGTGGGCTCGATGAGCGGCGGCTCGGGCGACAGCAGCTCGGGTGGCGACGGCACCACCGGCCCCGGCGGCTGCGTCAGCAACGACGACTGCGCCGGCGATCCCGGCGGGCCGATCTGCGACGCCGACACCGGCGCGTGCGTCGAGTGCACCGCCGACGACGATCCCTGCAGCGAGGGCAGCTACTGCGACCCCGCGATGCACAGCTGCGTGCCGGGTTGCCTCGACGACCAGGACTGCGGCCCCGATCTGTTCTGCAACGTGATGTCCAACCTGTGCGAGGGCTGTCTGGTCGACGACGACTGCGCCCTGGGCACGGTGTGCGACGCGGGCACCTGCACGCCCGGGTGCAACGACGCCCACGGCTGCCCCGACGATCTGGCCTGCTGCAGCGAGCAGTGCGTCGACATCGCCACCGACGACGCCCACTGCGGCGGTTGCGATCAGCCCTGCGCGCCCGACAACGCCAGCCCCTCGTGTGCCGCGGGCGAGTGCGGCATCGGCGACTGCGACAACGGCTACAACGACTGCAACGGCGCCGCCAACGACGGCTGCGAGGTCCAGGGCGACTGCGCGTGCACGCCCAACCAGCAATACGCCTGCTACACCGGTCCCAACGGCACCCAGGGCGTGGGCATCTGCGCCGACGGCACGCAGACCTGCAACGCGCAGGGCACCGCGCTGGGCCCGTGCATCGGCCAGGTGCTGCCCGGGCTGGAGGTCTGTGCCAACGGCGTCGACGAGAACTGCGACGGCACCGCGGACGAGGACCCCGATCTCGACGGCGACGGCTGGACCGCGTGCGGCGGCGACTGCTGCGACGAGGTCGGCATCGGCTGCCTCTCGCCCGAGCTGGTCAACCCCGGCGCGTTCGAGTTCGGCGGCAACACCGTCGACGACGACTGCGACGGCATGGCCGACAACGTGCTGCCGACCTGCGACGGCGCGCTCGCGAGCAACTCGGCCAGCGCCGACGACTTCGCCCGCGCGATCGATCTGTGCCAGTTCACCGAACTCAACCCGGCCGATCCCGCCGACCTCAACTGGGGCGTGATCGACGCCCAACTGCTGCGCGCCGATGGTGCCGCCAACCCGACCGCCGCGTCGCACTCGATCCGCCCCGGCTTCGGCACCGTGATCGTGCCGTCGCAGGGCACGAGCCTCGCGGTGTTCTCGACCGGGCGCGCCGCGGACAGCAACGATGCCAACCCGGCACCGGTCGCGTTCCAGGAGGGCCTCGACACCGGCACCACCAGCGGCTTCCCGGCGGACTGGTACGCGGCCAACGGCAACTCGCTGCCCAACGCGCCGGGCTGCCCGGCACCGGGCGGCGCGTCGGCGTTCAACCCGATGATGCTCGAGCTCGACGTGCGCGTGCCGACCAACGCGCAGTCGTTCTCGGTGATGATGTACTTCTTCTCGGCCGAGTACCCCGAGTACGTCTGCACCGCGTTCAACGATTTCTTCGTGACCCTGGTCGACTCGACCAACGTGACCAACCCGGCCGACGGCAACATCGCCATCTACGACGACGGCATCTCGCAGTGGCCGGTGGGCGTGAACATCCTCGAGGCCGCCAACGGCCTGTTCACGCAGTGCAGCAACGGCGCGATCTCGCAGTGCGGCTTCGGCGGCAACTACGCCGGTTGCGTCGGCACGGGCGAGCTCGCGGGCACCGGCTTCGACACCCAAGGCGCGACGATCTCGTCGTGCGGCTACAACGGTCGCTACGGCGGCGGCACCGGCTGGCTGCTCATGACCGGCAACGTCACGCCGGGCGAGGTGGTGAACCTGCGCTTTGCGATCTGGGACACCAGCGACGGTATCTTCGACTCGGTCGTGCTGCTCGACGACTTCCAGTGGTCGGTCGACGCCTCCGAACCCGGCGTGCAGCCCGGTTGATCCCCCGCGTGTGCCCTCCAACGAGGAGACGACCATGAGCATCGACGTGTCCCCGAGTCCGAACCTCCGCCGCGCCGTGCTCGTGCTGGCCGCGCTGCCCGTGCTCGCGTGCCACGAGGCCAAGCCGCCGGAGGAGACCGAGGAGACCGCCTCGGGCGGCATCCACGAGACCGCGAGCGCGACCGGCTCGAGCTCGGGCGACGCGAGCAACAGCGGCAGCGCGACCATGACCGGCGGCGACGCCAGCAGCTCGGGCGGCGGCAGCTCGGGCGGCGGCAGCTCGGGCTCGGCCACGGTGGCCGACAGCTCCAGCGGCGGCAACCCCGAGGGCAGCAGCAGCGCCGATGCCAGTGCCAGCGGCAGCGGCAGCACCACCAGCGACGTCGTGCCATGCGACGTCGCGATGGCGACGCTCGAGCCGTTGCCGCCCAACGTCATGCTCGTGCTGGACAAGTCGGGCAGCATGGTCAGCAACACCTGGGATCACGACGCCAACGGCGCGACGCCCGAGATCACGCGCTGGGACAGCCTCTACCAGGTCGTCGACTTCGTCGTGACCACGTTCGACGCGCAGATCAACTTCGGTGCGACGCTGTTCCCGGCCATCAACGCGACCGCGACCTACAACGCCAACGCCTGCGTGATGTCGAACGCGCCCGAGATCCCGGTCGCGCCCACCAACGCCAACGCCATCCTCGCCGGCATCCCCGGCGCGGCCGAGACCATGATCTACGGCGGCACGCCGGCGACCGCGGGCGTGACGCTGGCGCGAGACAACCTGGTCTCGCTCAACCCGCAGAACCCCCGCGCGATCGTGCTGGTGACCGACGGCGCGGCCAACTGCAGCGGCGACGCCGGCAACAACTTCGAGCGCTTCGAGGTCTACGACGATGCGCTGCCGGTCGTGGTCGGCGACGCCTGGACCAACGACGCGATCCCGACCTACGTGGTCGGCATCGACGCGCTCGACGCGGTCTCGCCCGTGGCCAACGACGGGTTCCCCGACAGCACCAACACCTTCGACGTGCTCAACGACGTCGCCCAGGCCGGCGGCAAGCCGCTGGTCGGCATGGCCGAGTTCTACCAGACCACCAACCAAAACGAGCTGCAGGATGCGTTGCAGCAGATCATCGACGATGCGCTCAGCTGCATCGTGCCGCTCGATCCCGAGCCGGCGTTCCCCGATCTGCTCGAGGTCGTGATCGACGACATGAGCGTGCCCGCGGTCGACGACTGCGCGAGCGAAGACGGCTGGGTCTACACCAACCCCGGCGGGCCCTACGACGCCATCGAGCTGTGCGGCAGCTGGTGCGACGCGCTCAAGGTCGCGGGCTCGGTCACCGCCGAGTACTACTGCAATCCCGGTTGAGCCCGGGGCAGCGCGAGCCGGAACACGCTGCCGCGGCCGGGGGTCGAGCGCACCGTCGCGCGGCCGCCGTGGGCCTCCGCGATCGCGCGCACCAGCGCCAGGCCCAGCCCCGAACCGCGACCGGCCTGACGCTTGGAGTAGAAGCGATCGAACACACGGGGCAGCTCGGCCGCGGCGATGCCGGGCCCGTCGTCCTCGACCTCGATCTCGATGTGCTCGCCGCGGTCGCGCACGCGCACGTCGACGCGGCTGCGCGCGAACGACAACGCGTTGTCGATCAGGTTGCGCACGGCGATCTCGGTGCGCAGCGGCACCAGCTCGGCGACGCAGCCGCCCCCGGCGTGCACGTGCAACGTCGCGGCGTGCTCGGGGGCCTCGCGCCGCAGGCTGTCGCAGATGCCGGCAATCATCGCGCCGACATCGACGCGCTCGCGAGCCTCGCCGCCCAGGCCCGCCTCGGCCCGCGCGAGCTCGAGGAACTGCTGCACCAGGCGATCGAGCCGCTCGCCCGCGAGCGCGACCGAGTCGGCGAGCTTGCGCGTGCGCGTGGGATCGGCGGGGTTGTCCTGCAGCGCCTCGGCGGCGCCGCGGATCGCCGCGACCGGGTTCTTGAGCTCGTGGGCGAGGTCCGCCAGCGCGGCCTCGTGCGCCTGGGCGTGGCCACGGATCTCCGCGATGAGGCGATTGAGCGCGGCGGTGAGTTCACCGAACTCGTCCTTGCGCGCGAGGTCGAGCGCCTCGCCGCGCGAGAGCGTCTCGAGCTGCTCGACGGCCTGCCGTCGCAGCCGTTCGAGCGGCAGGACCATGCGCCAGCCCAGCCACCACGCCAGCACCAACGCGCAAGGCACGATGATGAGCGTGAGCTTGATGAGCTGGTAGCGCAGGTCGTACAGCGCGCGGATCGCCCTGCGGCTGCCGTCCTGCGCGTGCATGATGGTGGGCATGCGCGCGTCGCCGGCGACCGGCGCGGCCGCGTGGCACTCGAGCAACAAGCCCCCGGTCGACGCCGAGCACCCCGAGGCGAGCTCGCCCGCGAACGCGCGCGCGGTCTCCTCGCGGGTCGTCAGCGGGCCGAGCTCGCGGTCGAACTGCGCCAGGGTCGGCGCGCCGTCGGGGCCGAAGAAGAGATCGCCGAAGGTGGTGCTGGCGCCGACGTCGTGCCGATCCGCCGCCGCGACCACACGGCCATCGGCCGCGACCTGGCGCAGGTGCACACCGTGCCGTGCCGCGATCGCGGCGAGGTCCGTGGGTGTGGCCGCGGCCTCGCGCGCGGCCTGCTCGGTCGCGGCGCGCATGCGCTCGCCCGCGCCGGACTCGAACACACTCGAGGCGGCGACCAGCAGCAACGGCAACACTGCGACGAGCAGGGTGATCGCGAAGGCGCGGAAGCGGAGCGAGCGCCACGACCAGCGCGGCTTCACCCGTCCCTCCAGCGGTAGCCAGCGCCGATCACGGTCTCGATGCGATCGAAGCCCGGGTCGAGCGCCTCGAGCTTGCGGCGCAGGCGATTGACGTAGGTGTCGATGATGCGCGGCGCGACCACGGTGCCGTCGCCGCGGATGCGCTCGAGCAAGGCGTCGCGCGAGAGCACCAGACCCGGGCGCCGCGTGAGCGCGTCGAGCAGGCGCAGCTCGGTCATCGTGGTCTCCAGCGCGGTGCCGCGCCAGCGCACCTCGAGCCGACCGTCGTCGATCTCGAGCTCGCCGATGCGTCGCATCGGCGGCGCGGCCTCGTGGCCGCCGCGCAGGGCCTGCCGTCGCAGCAACGCGGCGATGCGGCTGGTGAGCACGCGGTTGGAGAACGGCTTGGTCACGTAGTCGTCGGCGCCGAGCTCGAGCCCCAGGGCCTCGTCGATCTCGTCGTCGCGCGCGGTCAACACCAGGATCGGGATGGTGTCGCCGCGCTCGCGCAGGGTCCGGACCACGGCGAAGCCGTCGAGCTGCGGCATGTTCACATCGGTGATGAGCAGGTCGAACTCACCGCGGGTGCGCTGCTCGAGCGCCGCGCGACCGTCCTTGACGCACACGACCTCGTGGCCGAAATCGCCGATCGCGACACCGAGCACCTGCAGCAGCGTGTCGTCGTCGTCGGCGAGCAGAATCCGCGCCATGGCCGGATCCTATCACTCGCCGCGATCGGCGCTGCGCTCGGCCGAGGACTGGGCGAGCTCGCGCTTGTAGCTCCGCGCGGCCCGCAGCACCGCCTTGGTCGCCGCGAGGATGCCGCACAGCACGCCCAGCAGCGAGGTCCACGGCGACCAGTGCGTGACGTTGCGTTCGAGCCACATCGCCCCCACGGCGCAGATGGTGATCGCGACCGCCATCTCGATGCCGACCGAGGCCGCGTCGGTGTAGCGGAACCACACCGCGCGCTTGGGCGGCGTTCGCTGGGGTTGCTCGGTCACGCGCAGCTGCAGCGTAGCAGAGTGCTCAACGCGACGCCGCGACCGCGGCCATGGCCTCGTCCGCCGCGGCCAGGGTCGCGGCGATGACGTCGTCGTCGTGGGCCGCGGACAGGAACGCAGCCTCGAACTGCGACGGCGCGAGGTACACGCCGCGCGCCAGCATCTCGCGGAAGTACGCGCCGAACAGGCCGGTGTCGCTGCGCTTGGCGTCGTCGTAGTTCCACACCTCGCCGCGCTGGAAGAAGCCGGTGAACATCGAGCCCACCCGCGTGCCGGTCCACGGCAGGCCGTGACGCTCGGCGCGCTCGGCCAGGCCGTCGCACAGCATTGCGCTGCGGCGCTCGAGCTGCGGCCACGGCGAGGTCGCGGTCGAGCGTCAACGTCGTGATGCCGGCCGCGACCGCGACCGGGTTCCCGCTGAGCGTGCCGGCCTGGTACACCGGCCCCAGCGGCGCGACCCGCTGCATGATCTCGCGCTTGCCACCGTAGGCGCCGATGGGCATGCCGCCGCCGACGATCTTGCCCAGGGTGGTCATGTCGGGGGTGACGCCGTAGCGCTCCTGCGCGCCGCCGCGGGCGACGCGGAAGCCGGTCATGACCTCGTCGAAGATCAGCACGATCTCGTGCTTGGCCGTGATCTCGCGCAGCCGCTCGAGATAGCCCGGGCGCGGCGGCACGCAGCCCATGTTGCCCACGACCGGTTCGATGATGATCGCGGCGATGTCGTCGGGCCAGCGCTCCACCAGGGCCTCGACCGCGCCGACGTCGTTCCACGGCACCAGCAGCGTGTCGGCGACGACGGAGTCGGGCACGCCGGCGGAGCCGGGGATGCCCAGGGTCGCGGCGCCCGAGCCGGCCGCGACCAGCAGCGTGTCCGCATGACCGTGGTAGGCGCCGTCGGTCTTGACGATCTTGTCGCGGCCGGTGAAGCCCCGCGCGACCCGCAGCGCGCTCATGGTCGCCTCGGTGCCCGAGTTGCACAGCCGCACCATGCCGTCGCGGCAGCTGGGCACGCGTTCGCAGATCATCGACGCGAGCTCGATCTCCGCGGCCGTGGGCGCGCCGAAGCTCAGGCCGTCGCGCGCGGCACGGATGACGGCGTCGACGACCTCGGGGTGGGCGTGGCCGAGGATGGCCGGGCCCCACGAGCCGACGTAGTCGATCAGGCACGCGCCGTCCTCGGTCCAGATGCGCGCGCCCTCGGCCCGCTTCACGAACGGCGGCTCGCCGCCGACCGACTTGAACGCGCGCACGGGGCTGTTCACGCCGCCGGGGATCACCTGCTGCGCCGACTCGAACAACGCGTGGCTACGCGCACCGGCGCGGCCGTCTCGGAGCATGGAGCTGTTCGCCATCGCGCGCGAGCCTACCGCGGATCGACCGCAGGCGGCGATCGTCAGGCGCCGGCGGCCAGCGCCGCGAGCAGCGGTGCGTGCAGCTGCGGGTGCACGCACAGGATGCCGAAGTTGTCGCGCAGGCCCGCGGGCGAGCGAAAGTCGAAGGGACGGCCGCGCAGGTCGGTCACGCACATGCCGGTGCGGGTCGCGAGCGCCACGCCGGCGGCGTGATCCCAGACCATCTCGACGCGCTCGGGGTTCGTCGGGATGCGCAGGTACGCGTGGGCCTGGCCGCGCGCGACCATGGCGTACTTCGCCTGCGAGTCGCACGGCATGCTCCGGTGCGGGCGACCCAGGCTCGCGAGCACGCTGGCGACGCTATCGACCCGCGTGTGGCCCGACTCGACCGAGTGCGTCACGAGCACGGGCTCGGCCAGGGCGCCCGCGACCGTCGGCAGCGTCACCACCGAGCCGTCGTCGAGCCCCAGCTGCAGCGCGGGCCCGTGGCGGTCGGCCACGAACAGCGTGCCGCCTGCGTCGACCACGTCGGGTGGGATCGAAGCATCGGGCGCGAGGTTGGGGCAGCCCATCACGCCGCGCACGGCGGTGGTGCCCTCGACCTCGGCGAGGCACACCGCGTACTGGCCCCGGCGCAGGAAGCCCTTGGTGCCGTCGATCGGATCGAGCGTCCAGTACGGCGCGGCCGCCGGCCGCTGCGCGCCGGCGTCGATGGCATCGAGCACGTCGTCGACGGTCGCATCGGTCCACGCGACCCGGGCGGCGGCGAGCACTGCCTGGGCCAGGCGAGCGTCGCGCCGCAGCTCGCCGGCCGACTCCTCGCCGACCAGCTGCGTGAGCGCGCCGGCCTGCTGCAGCGCGTGCAGCACCACGGCCTGCGCCGCGAAGTCGGCGATGGTGACGGGGCTGTCGTCGGCCTTGGTCACGGCCTCGATGGCACCGCTGGCGACCGCGCGGCAGACCTGACAGGCTGCGCGCACGGCCGCGAGCGCGGCGACAGTGGTGGGTTCGAGCGCGTCGATCACGACGCGCGTCAGACTAGCAGTCGATCGCGGGCCGCATCAGCCGGCAGCTTGCTCGGACTCGATCGGGCGCTCCTTGCCGTGGTGGCCGCGGCCGCGCGGGCCCGGGCCCAGCGCGCGCGGGCCGTCGGTGGCGATGCGCGCGGCGAGCTGTTGCCGCTGGCTGGCGTCGAGGATGTGGTGGATCGCCACCGCGGCCGCGTCGCGTCCGGCCGCGTGCTTCGCGTGGGCTTGCTCGAGCCCGCCGAGGTACGCCGATGCGATCTCGAGCGAGAGCGCGTCCGCGCGGAAGGCCTCGGCAAACGCCGCGTCGGTCTCGCTGCGGTCGGGCCGCCCGTGCCGCGCGCCCGCGGCGTCGGACAGCACCGCGGCGATCTGTGTCTGCTGCTCCTCGCTGCACGACAGCGGCGCGCACAGCTTCGCCGCGGCCTTGGCCGCGTGCTCGGCGTCGCGGGGCTTGTCGCCGCGCGCGGGGCCCTTGGGGCCCTTGCTGCGCTTGTCGCCCTTGCCGCCGGGGTGACCGCGGTGCTCGCCGTCGCGGTGGTGGCCGCCGACGAGCGCGAAGGGGCCGCCGCGCTCGAGGCGATCGGCCACGATGTCGCGCTGGTCGTCGTCGAGCACGTCGTGCACCGCGACCAGGGTCTTGGCATCGAGCGGCAGCGCGGGGCTCTCGTCGCCGTGCACGGCCTCGCGCCAGGCCGCGAGCGCGTCGGTGTCGAAGTCGGCGGCGGCGTAGGCGTCGGCGAGCGCCGCGTTCGCGGCCGTGAGGGTCTGCTCGCTCGGCCGGGCGTGCGCACCAGCGGGCAGCAGCGCCGCGAGTGACTGCGCCTGCGCGTCGCTGCACTGGACCAGCTCGCACAGGCCGCGGGCGAGCGACGGGGGCCCGTCGGCGTCCGACGGTGAGGCGCTGCGGGACTCGGTGGTGGGGCTGTCGTCGTGATCGCACGCGACGCCGAGCAACGGCGACGCGAGGGTCACGACCAGCAGGAGGCGCGAACGGGTGCGGAGGTTCGTCATGTCCTTCGCAGTGTGGCGCGCCGGCGGCGGGGCTTCCGCTCACGGACTGGGCGCGTTGCGCAAACCCGGCGTAAACCGGCTCAGCTGGCCAGGCGGGCCGCGCGGATCACCTCGATCACGACCGGCCGCAGCCCGTCGATCACGAACTGGATCCCGATCACGCACATGATCAGACCCAGCACGCGGGTCACCAGCGCGATGCCGGAGCGGCCCAGCCTGTGCAGCAACGAGGGCGCGAGCCACAGCGTCGCGACCGTGACCCCGCACGCGATCGCGATCGCGACGTACACGCCCAGGGCCTGGCCCAGCCCGTCGGCCTGGCCCATCAGCACCATCACGGTGCTGATGGCCCCGGGGCCGGCGATGATCGGCATGCCCAGGGGCACGATCGCGGGATCGTCCGCGTGCGCGTCGGGCTGGCTCGGGTGGGCCGAGCGCGCGCCGCTGAGCATCGGCAGCGCCATGGTGAAGAACAGGATGCCGCCGGCGATGCGGAACGCCTCGATGGTGATGCCGAACAGGCGGAAGATCGCGCCGCCGGCGGCGGCGAACAGGCACAGCAGCGCCAGCGCGACTGCGGTCGCGCGCACGGCCGTGCGGCGGCGCTCGGCCGGCGACTGCGTCGCGGTGGTCGCGACGAACAGCGGCGCGGCCGCGATGGGGTCGATGATCGTCAGCAGCGACGAGGCGCACAGCGCCGTGAACGCGAACACACCCATGGCACTCACTCGATCGGGATCGCGGTCTCGTTCTTCGCGGTCGACAGCACGAAGGTGGTCTGCACGCGGTCGATGCCCGAGATCCGCGACAGCCGGTGCAACAGGAAGTGCTCGTACTCGCGGATGTCCCGCACCACGACCTTGAGCAGGAAGTCGTCCTCACCGGCGATGTGGTGGCACTCGAGCACCTCGGGCAGCTTGGTCACGGCCGCGAGGAAGGCCTCGTGGGTCGCGAGCCGGTGCGCGGCGAGCTTGACCGAGACGAACGCCGTGGTCGCGCGGTCGAGCGCGGCCGCGTCCGCGATGGCCACGTACTTGGTGATCACGCCGCGTTGCTCGAGCTTCTTGATCCGCGCCAGCATCGGCGTCGGCGTCAGGCCCACGGCCTCGGCCAGCGCCGCGTTGGTCATGCGGCCGTTGTGCTGCAGCAGCCGCAGGACCTCGCGGTCGACCGCGTCCAGGACCACGGGCTCGGCGGCGGTTGCGGCAGGATCCGTCATGGGCGCAGTGTAGTACAGAGTTTCATGCTGGCAAGACTCGACATGGAAGCATGAAAAACTGCGGGCTAGGCGCCGCGTGGATGCGGTACCGTCGGGCCATGCCCAGGACCCTTGCCGTTCGCGTGCTCGCCGTCTCGACCCTCGGCCTGGCCTCGCTGCTCGCCGGCGACGCCCGTGCCCACTTCCGTCTCGAGGCGCCCGCGGCGAACCAAGAGCAGAACGATCTCGGTGACCCGCAGAAGTTCGCGCCGTGCGGCGACGACGGCACCGCGGTGCCGACCGGCGACGTCACCAACCTCGTCGAGGGCGGCATGCTGACGATCACGATCGACGAGACGGTGCCCCATCCGGGTCACTACCGCGTCGCGATCGCGCAGACGCCCGACGAGCTGCCGCCCGAGCCGGACGTCACCGCCGGTGCGACCGCGTGCGGCTCGGTCCAGATCATGGATCCCGCGGTGATGCCGGTCCTCGCCGACGGCCTGTTCGTCCACGAGACTCCGTTCGCCGAGCCGCAGACCATCGACATCCCGCTGCCCGAAGGCTTCACCTGCGACAACTGCACCCTGCAGGTGCTCGAGTTCATGTCCTCGCACGGCGCGCCGTGCTTCTATCACCACTGCGCCACCGTCACGATCCAGCCCGCGGGCGCGACCGACTCCGGCGGCGGCTCGAGCGACGGTGGCTCGGCGAGCGCGACGACCGATGCCAGCGGATCGAGCGGTGGCGGCGGCGACTCGGCCGGCGACCGCGGCAGCGCGAGCGCGAGCGCGAGCGCGAGCGCGGGCGAGTCGAGCGGCAGCGGTGGCGGCAGCGCCAGCGCGACTGCGGGCGAGAGCTCGGGCAGCGACACCGCGGCCGGCGGTGACGACGACGGCGGGGGCTGCAGCTGCACCACCTTTCGCAGCGCGCCGGTGGGTTCGGTGTTGGGCTTGTTCGCGCTCGTGCTGGTCACCCGGCGGCGCCGCTAGCCCGATCACGGGCCGGCGAGCACGCGGCTGATGCTCACGTCCAGTCGGCTGCGGATCATCATCATGATGCTGTCGAGCTCACCGGGCGCCAGCGCCAGGCGGGCCGCCAGCACCGCGCGCGTGCCTTCGACGAGGCGCTCGCGCGCCGCCGCGATGCGCCGCGCGATGGTGGCATGGTGCACGCCGTGGACCTTGGCCAGCTCGCGCACGGTCAGCCCGTGCACGACCGACTGGCGCAGCAGCGTGCGTTCGCCGGCGGGCAGCGCCGCGACGGTGTCGAGGAACGCCTGCCGGAACGCGGCGCGGTAGGTCCGCTCGAGGTGATCGAGCTCGGGGTCCTCGGGGCTGGGCGCGAACTCGAAGAGGTCGTCGTCGTCGGCCGCAGGTCGATCGATCCGCGGGCGGTTGCGCGTGGCGTTGAGCGCGGTCCGCATCGCGGTCACGCGCACCCATGCGCCGAGGTTGCCGCGACCGGAGTAGCGCAGGATCGCCGCGCCGCCCTCGCCATCGCCCACGAACAGCCGCGCGCAGCGGCTGGCGGAACTCGTCGGGCGGCAGCTGGTCGCGCAGGCGGGCGAGGGCGCCGCGGATCTCGGGCGCGAAGCGGCGCTCGAACGCCGCGATCGCACGGCTGTCGCCCAGGCCGCAAGCGCAGGCGAGCCACAGATCCGTGATCGCGAGGCGATCGAGCTGCTCGAGCACGCCGGGCTCCTCGGCCAGGCGCGCGCCCAGCCACGCGGCGAAGGTCGCGGGCGGCAGCGGTAGCTCGGGCCACGCGCCCGCGCCCAGCGCGATCGCGTCGGCCACCGCGCGCGCGACCGCGGCCCGCTCGCCCGGCGCGACTGCCAGCGGGGGCCGCAGGCTCGCGACGAAGCCAGCGGTGACCTCGTCGTCGATGACGGTCACGGCGCGGCCCCCAACCGCGCATCGAGCCGTGCGATGCGGGCGCTCGCGTGCGTGTCACCCAGCGCGGCCGCGCGTTGGTACTGCGCGCGCGCGTCGTCGTAGCGCAGGACCTTGAAGTACACGTCGCCCAGATCGAGGCGCAGGCGCGGGTTCTTCGGCGCCGCTGCGATGGCGCGCTCGAGATAGTCTGCGGCGGTGTCGTAGGCGCGACGCTGGAACGAGACCTCGGCGAGCCCCGACAGCGCGCCGACGTCGTCGCGGTCGGCCGCGAGCGCGCGATGGAACGCGGACGCGGCCTCGTCGAGCGCGCCGCGGCGCAGCGCGGCGTTGCCTTCGCCCACGGCGGTGCGCGCCCGCGCGGGATCGGGTTGCGTGCGCGGCTCGGCTGCCTGCGGCTCGGCCGGCTGCGGCTCGGCCCGGGGGTTGGGCTTGGGCGCGGTGGCGACCGTCGTGCCCGGCACCGCCGCGGCCGGCTCGAGCGACGACGGTTGCAGCGCGCGCGCGGGCACGGCTGCATCGTCCGCGACCGCCACGATCGCCGGCGCGCCGGGCTGTTGACGCGCGCGACCGCGACGCACCGCGCTGCGCTCCCGCTCGTCCAGCACGGCCTCGAGCGCGACCGTCAACGCCGCCGGCGGCTCGGGCACGTGGGCGTACGCGGCCTCGAGTCGACGGGCGCGCTCCTGCGGATCGGTGGTTGCGAGCGCCTGCGACGGCGCGGCCGCGATGAGCTCCTCGGGCACGAACGACAGCGTGGCGGCGTGCTCGCGCAGCGCCATGATCGCTGCGATCGAGCTGCCGATCCGCGACAGCGCGCGGGGATGATCCTCGTCGAACACCAGCGCCGCGGCGTAGTACTCGGCGGCGAATGGGCGGCCCTGGGCCAGATCCCAGTAGTGATCGCCCAGGCCCACCAGCGTCGCGGCGAACTCGTCGCGCAGCTCGGCCGCGCGCGCGTCGGCCAACGCCTCGGCCTCGCCGCCGAGCGCCTCGAGCTCGAGCACCTTGGTGTACGCGGTCGGGCGGTCGGGCTCGTCGAACGGTGGGTGGGCGAAGTGGGCCTTGGCCGCGGCCGCGCGGGCCTGGTCGGCGAGCGCATCGACCTCGGCGGCGGCGTCGGCATCGGGTGCGAGCATCGGCGCGAGCACCAGTGCCCAGCCGGCGGCGCCCAGGGCCAGCAACGTGCTGGTGGCTGCGATCGCGCGACCACGTCGGCGGCGGCGATCCTGCTGCAGCGCGTCGATCAACGCCTCGATCGACGGCCACCGCTGCGCCGGGTCGGTCGACAGACCCCGCAGCACCACGCGGCGCAACCATGTCGGCACACCGCGGGGCGCAGTCTCGGCCACCACACCCGCCAGCACCGCGGCGCGCAGCTGATCGACGGTCGCGCCGCCGAAGGGCCGCACGCCCCACAGGGCCTCGAACAACGCCACGCACAGCGCGAACTGGTCCGCCTTCCGCGCGTCGACGCGGCTGCCCTGCAGCTGTTCGGGGCCATGTACGCCGGCGTGCTGACCAGGCTGCTGGCGCGCGAGAGGCCGTCGAGCGCGGTGGCACCGGCGGCGCCCTGGGCCGAGCTCGCGTCGCGATCGAGCGCGCGCGCGAGGCCGAAGTCGACCACCTGCACCCGTCCGTCGTCGCCGACCTCGTGACGTTGCCGGGCTTGACGTCGTGATGGACCAGGCCGGCGGCGTGGGCTGCCGCAGCCTCGCGCGGCGGAGACGAAGACCTCGCGGATCTGGTGGTCAGCTGCGCGGCGACTGCTGCAGCCACTCGCGGCAGCAGGGTCGCGCCTCGACCAGCTCCATCGCGAGGAACACCAGCGCGGGCTCGTCGTCGGTCATGCCGACGTCGTGGACCGCGACGACGTTGGGGTGCCGCAGCTTCGCCAGCGCCTGCGCCTCTCGCAGCAGGCGCCCGCGCAGCTGCTCGGGCGTCAGTCCGCGATGGGCCCGCGGGTCGAGCAGCTTGATCGCGACACGGCGATCGAGCTGCGGGTCGTAGGCCGCGACCACGCGACCGAGCCCGCCCTCGCCCAGGGGCGCGAGCACGAGGTAGCGGCCGAGGCTGCGGCCGCGCGTCAGCGCTGGGCGCAGCGGATCGTCGCCGAGCGCGGGCTCGTCTTCCCGGCGGGGTGGTCGGCGCCGCGCACGGCCTCGGCCACCAGCGCGGCGCACACGGCACAGCCGTCGACGTGCGCGACCAGACGCTGCCGTGCGAGTCCACCGAGGTGGCCCTGGGCGTAGGCGACGATCTCGTCTTCGTCGGGGCAATCCACGGTCAACCCCAGCACGCATGGTAGCATCGCGGTGCATCGTGTCGTCGCGCGCGGGTTCGATGGGGCTTGCCAGGGGCGCGCGGGGCACGGGCGCGCTGCGCGGCCGGGTTGCTGCCGGCTCGCGGTTGCAGCCGCGGTGTGGGCACTGGCGGCACCGCGACCCGCCGTCGCGCAGCTGTGCGCGCCGCGAGCACGCGGCGCCCGCGGAACGGGGCGGTGCGATCGGCGTGTTGCCGCTGCGGCTCGCAGGCGAGCTGCCGCCGGCGTTCCTTCAGGCGCAGTTGCAGGCGCGGGTGCCCGAGGGTCGGGCCGCGGCGGACGCGAGGTCGTGGCGCTCGAGCTCGCCGGCGACTGCGACGCGCCGTGTCGCGCGCGCGGCCGAGGCCGCGCACGCGCGATGGACGTGACCGCGACCGTGACCGCGCGCGATCGAGACTTCGAGCTCGCGCTGCTGCTCGACGCCCGCGACGGTCGCGAGCTCGCGGCGACCACGGCGACGTGCGAGGTCTGTGTGGTCGCGGAGGTCGGCGACATGCTCGCCGACCGTGCCGCGGTGCTGGGCGCCAAGCTCGATGCGCTCGCGACGGCACCGCCGCGGCTGCGCTTCGTCAGTTGCCCCGGCGGCGCGATGATCTCGATCGACGGCGAGCGCGTCGGGGCGGCGCCGCTCGAGCGCACGCTCGACGCCGGTCGCCACCGCGCGAAGGCGGTGCTGGAGGGCCACCTCCCGCTGGAGCTGCAGTTCGATGCCGTCGCAGGGACCGAGGAGGAGCTCACGTTGACGCTGTCGCCGGTGCCGCCGCGCGCCCGCGCGCTGCGTCCGGCCGGCGCGGCGACCCTGGGCATCGGTGTCGCGCTGGCGGCGGTGGGCGTGCCGCTGTTGGTGCTGCACGGCCGCCCGTTCCGCGGCCGCTGCACCGGCGCGGACGTCGACGTCGACGGCGATTGCCGCTTTCGCTACGACACCCGCACCGGCGGTGCGATGGTGACCGCGCATCGCCGGTGCCGCTGCGATCGTGACCGGCGCGGTGTTGCTGGGTGTCGCCGCAAGCGTGGACGTCCGCGGCGACGTGCCCACGCGCGGGTGGGTCTCGGGCGTGCTGCGCTCGGACGATCGCGCTGGGCTCACGGCATCCTCGAAGGCGCCGACGCTCGGCGCTGCTGCCCGGCAACGGCCAAGCTATGCGCCGGCGTCGACGCCCTCGACGACCACGCCTGCGGCGGCGGCGGGGCTGCTGGTGCCGCCGATGCCGAGGTCCTCGTGCAGCAACGGATCGGCGCCGACGATACCGGCCTGCCCTGCCACGGGCAGCTCGATCCGGACGCGCCGATCGTCGTGCGCGAACCACAGTTGTGCGAGAACGAAGCTCTCCGGCGCGGTCTCGGGTCCGATGTTGACCACGGTCCTCGACCTGGGCCCGTGCGAACACCACCAGGTTGTCGACCACGGTGGTGTCCGGGAGGCTGCAGGAACTCGAAGACGTCGAGACCGACTCCCTGCAGGATGCAGCACCCAGTGCCTGGACGATGGTGTTGTGCGCGACCAGGCAGCCGACGCAACCGACCACGGCGATGGGCGAGATGCTGCTGATGCGCCGGTTGGCGACCACGTGGATAAGGTCGCGGCCCGGCGTTGCCGCCGGCGGGTCGAGCGCGGCGGACGGAAGTACTGTAGCCGGTCGAACCGCCCATGTTGACCGCCCGCTCGCCGGCGTGATCGAACAGGTTGGCGCGGACCTCGACGTCCTCGCTGCCGCCCTTGGTCTGCACTGCGAAGCCGTCGGCCTTGCAGGTCGCGGAAGTGGTTGTTCGCGACCAGGCCACGGTGGCAGCCGACCTGGCCGATCGCGCTGGAGTCGCCGCACGCCGCGACCCGCTGTCGCGCACGAGGTAGTCGTTGACGCCCGAGGTCGAGGCAGTCGTTGTTGCCGCCGGTGCCGATGTCGATGAACAGGCCGCGCAGCTCGATCCATCGCGCGGCTTCGGCGTCCGCGGTCGCGCCACCGTCGTCGATGTTGATGCCGTCCTGTGCGGTGTTGCGGATCTCGAGATCGTGCAGCACGAGGTAGCGCGCGCCTGCCAGGCGCAGCGCCACGTCGCCGCCTTCGATCACCGGCCGGGCTTCACCGCTGCGCCGCCGATCCAGATCGGTGCGTCGGGCGTGCCGCGAGCGCGCGGCCGCGAACGCGCCGCCGGCGTAGCTGCCCTCGTGGATCCTACGGCGGTGCCCGGCGCGAGCCCGGCCAGCGCGGCCTGCAGGGTCGCGCACGGCGACGCGGCCGCGCCGCAGCCGTCGCCGTCGGCACCGTCGGGTGCGACGTGGCGCTCCGCCGAAGGCACCAGCCCGTCGGCGAAGCCGACGAGCTCGCCACAGCCGTCGCCGTCGTCCGAGCCACCGCTGCCGGACTCGCCCTCGCCGTGCGCGGAGCTGCTGCTGTTCGTGCCCGCCACTGCTGTCGTTGTTGCCGCCGTGCGTGCCGTCCGCGTACCGGTCGACCTGCGTCGTCACCCGCTCGTGCCCCATCGCCACCGGGAAATCCAACCGCGTTGCACGTGCCGCGCTGGTATCATGACGATCGAGAACGCGCAGGGGTCCGAGGCGTCGCAGTTGCAGGTCCATGGAGGGTTCGACACGACGTCGCACGCGTTGTCGCGGGCGCACGATTGCGTATGCTGGTGAAGGCATGGCCGCCGCGCGACAGCTGGCGTCGGCAGCGCTCCAGGCCGGCGCCTGCCTGTCGCCCAATCCCGACTTCGACGGGCCGCGACGGCTCGGTGATCGACAGGCGGCGGCCTGGACGGCGGCTCGGGCGGTGCGGACGCTCGGCCAGGACGCCGCCACCACCGAGGGCCTGGGCGTGCGAGCCCGATGGCTTCGAACCCAACGACGCCGACGCCGCCGAGATCCTGATCGGCAGCGTGCAGGTCGTGCTCGAAGACGCCGACGCGTTGGATCGCTACTTCGTGCTGCTGCCGCCCGGCGGGCCCGATCAGGTCTCGGTGAGCAGCGGCGCCGCCGACCTGCGCGTGTGCGCGTACGCCCGTTGCGAGGGCACGACGTTGGCGGCCACCGTCGACTGCGGCGAGGGCCTCTCGGGCGCCTCGCAGGACGGCTACCCCGGCTGTTGCGGCCGGCCCACGGCCGCGTTCGACTTCGCCTGCGACATCGACGGCGGCACGAAGATCTACATCGACGTCAGCGACGGCGCCGCCGACTGCACGCCCTACGTGCTCGACGTGCAGCGCTGACGCGTGGCGCTCAGCACCCGCCGCAGTCGTCGTACTGCGGCAGGTCGTCGGCTCCGTTGCCGCCGGCGTTGACGCCCGCCGCGATCGCGAAGTCGTCGACGTAGATCCACCAGTCGCCCTCGGTCGTCATCTCGTCGGGGTTCTGGTACCAGTTGTTGATCGTCGTGGGGAAGCGCAGGCCGCGATGGCCCTCGTGGCTGACCGGGTTCCACTGCACCACCGCGCTCGATGCGGTGTCGATCAGATCGATCCAGGTGCCACCGTAGGGGCGCACCGAGACCTCGACCACGCCGACCTCGGCGGTGTGGTCGACGTGCATGCGCAGCAGCCACCAGCGATTGGCGTCCATGACCTCGAGGTGCTCGTCACCCGCACCGCAGTGGCCGAGGGAGCCGGTGGCGTCGGGGCGATCGTCGAGGTACAGGTCGTTGTCGGTGTCGGTCAGCCCGAAGTACGCCGCGAGGCTCTTCTTGCCGACGTCGATCTCCGCGGAGCTGCCCATCGACTGGGTCTCGGAGTCGATCAACACGCCCGAGATGCTCATCAACCACTCGAGATCGGTGCTGGGGTAGGCGTTGCGCGTGGGATAGATCCACTTGCCCGCGCGCGCGGTCGGGGGGATGAGCGAGGGCTGCTCCGCGCTGTCGGCGATGTAGATCCACTGTTGGAACCACACGTCGGGCGGGATGGTGTCGAGCGAGCCGGCCTGGGGGTCGCCGTACTGCAGGTAGAAGTCGGTCTGTCGCCACCCGCCGTCGATGACGCCGGCGTAGCTGCCGGCACCCGATTGCACGCACAGCACCCGCGACGAGCCCAGGCCCGGCAGTGCGCCGTCGTAGCCGGGAATCGCGTCCGCGGTGTACAGCCAGCCGCCGGCACCGGTGCCGCCTTCGACCGCGTCCTTGCCCCACGACCAGCCTGCGTTCACGAACGGTGCGCCGGGTTCGAACTTGCCGGGATCGTCGTGCCCGACCTCGTACTCGAAGTCGTCGAAGAACAACACGCCCGCGGGCACGTGCGCGCCGGTGTCGGTGTCACCGCCGGTGCTCTCGCCGGCACTGGTCGATGCTTCCGTGGTGCTCGCGGTGGTGGTCGCGCTCGTGCCCGGGCCGGTGGAGCCGGAGCTGCCGCCGGTGCCGTTGCCGCTGGCGCTGTCGCTGGTCGCATCACCGCCGCTGCTGGCGTCGCCGCCGGCGTCGGAGCCGAAGCTCGCCGCCGAGCCGCCGCTGTCGCCGGCGTCGTCGTCGGTGCAGGCGAACAGGGCCAGGCCGAGGCCCAGGATCAGGGGACGGTGCACGGGGGTCATGCCGGGTTCGACACGGGCCGCCGCAGGCTGTCGCGCGCGCTCGCAGATCCGGCGATCACCGGTCTGCGCGCGCGGATCACGGCTCCCACACGCACAGCCAGCCATCGAAGCACGACATGCCCTGCGGACAGGCGTAGCCGCCGAGGCAGTCGAGGCCGCACACGCCGGTACCGTCGTGGCGATCCACGCAGGTGGCCGTGACCTCGCTGCCCACAGGTGGCGGCGGGCACTCGCTGCCGTCGCCGTCGGGGTCACAGGGCGCGCCGCAGTACTGCAGCCCGACCTCGCCGGGGATCGGATCCTCGACGCAGATCAGCGCATCGCCGCACGACATCGCGCGGTCGCAATCGGCGTAGGGCTCGACCGGCGCGCCGGTGGTCGAGCCCTCGTCCGAGCCGCTGCTGGTCTCGCTGCTGGTGCCCTCGCTCGCGTCGCCGCCGGAGCTGGCCGCTGCGCCGGTGCTGCTGTCGCCGCTCGCTTCGCCGGTGCTGGCGGTCGTGGTCGAGCCTCCGCTCGTGTCGCTGCTGCTCGTGCCGGCGCTCTCCGCCGCGCTGGTGGTGCTGGGCCCGTCGTCGCCGCCGCAGGCGAGCGCGAGCGACAACGCGAAGAGGGATCGACGTGCGTGGATCGTCATGGCGGTTCTCCTACGGGCACAGCTCCGACATCGTCTGGTCCAAGGTGTCGCACTCGCTCGAGCTGTCGAGCTCGTCGCACGGGATCGTCGCGTGGCAGTCCAGCGCCGACAGCTGCGCGTCGAGACACGGCGTGTGTGTGCTCGACAGGCCCTCCACGCAGCCGTCGATGCAGCCGTCGACCTCGTCGACCAGGCCGCAGGCGCGCTGCGCCGCACACGAGATCGAGCACTGGTAGTGCTGGCCGTCGCCGACGTCGGGTTCACCGGTCTCGGTCTCCACGCACGCCAGCGGCGTCATCGTGGCCAGCTGCGGCAGCGCCAGCACGTCGGCGCAGGCGCTGGCGAGCGCAGGCGCAGCCGCGTCGCCGGCGCAGGCCGTCAGCGCCAGGTCGAGCTCGCAGGGCATGAACCACAGCTGCTCGCTCGCGATCATCGCGTGGATGCCGTCGACCAGCTGCAGTTGGATCTCGCCGTCGGTCTCGACACCGAGGTGGTGCGCGAGCATGTCGAGCGCCATCAACCGCGGCGGGCACACCGACAGCGACGGGTTGCCGAGGTCGAGCATGGCCGCGACCGCGGCCTCGCGCGCCAATGGATCCGTCTTCGACAGACCTTGCCACACCGGCTCGAGCCAGAAGCGGTCCGCCGGGTCGACGCAGGACTGGACGATGTACGGCTGCTCGGCCGCGACCTGCTGCATCAACGCCGTCCACACCGCGGGATCCTCGGTCCAGAACAGCTCGTCCCACGGATCGGCGAAGTAGAACTCGATCGGATCGCCGATGCGCGCGGCGTCGTCGAACCACAGCCGTGGTGCGAAGGTCGGATCGTCGACGCCGACGATGGTGCCGCTGTCGTCGAAGCGCAGCGTCAACGTCGGGAACACCCACGCATCACCGGTGTCGAGCTCGTCGTGCCGCAGCAGCGGCTCGAAGTTGGGATCGGGCGCGCCGACGTGCGCGGGGGCCATCGACTCCGGTACCAGCACGAGGTCGTCGGTCTGGGCGCGGCGATACATCCAGTAGGCATGGCCGCCGCCGATGCCCAGCGGACCATCGACCTCGCCGGCGTTCCAGGTGTGCTCGAGCTCCTTGAAGCGCGTGCCCGGCAACAACACCTCGAAGCCGTAGGAGATCGGCTCCCAACCCGGGCCGAGCAGGTCCCAGATGTCGTCGCCGACGCAGTCGAACGCGGGGCAACGTGCGCCGTCGACGTCGAGCGCGAAGCGACCGTCGATGACCGCGAACAGGCGCTCGGCCGGGGTCCCGGTGGGCAGGCCGCCGGTGCTGTCGCTGCTGCTGCTGCTGCTCTCGTCGTCGCCGCTGCTCGACTCGGCGACGCCGCTGCTGCTGCCGCCGTCGCCGCTGCTCGAGCTCGGTGCACCGGAGCTGCCTTCCGCGCTCGTGCCGCTGCCGCTCGAGGTGTCCTCGGCCGCGCTCGTCGCGGCGGCGCCGTCGTCCCCGCATGCGGTCGTGATCCACGCCACCATCGTGCCCGCGAGCCTCGCGGACGCGCTCCAACCCCCGATTCTGTCGCCCATGCCAACCATCCGGGCGGTGGATGTCCGTGCCGCGGCGCTTCCGTCACCACCGCCCGAGGGCGACAAAACGTGGGGGCGACCGAACCCGCGCGAGTCGGCGGCAACCATCTGTTCGGTACGTCGCTGGGTCGTCTCGGAGTGTCCGTGCGAGCGCGCGCCAGGTGGCGCGTCACTCGGGCGGCGCGCTGCCTCCTGCAGGGGCGATCGTGTTGGGTCGACGACGGGCGCCGGTGCCGTACCACGATCGAGAGGTACCGAGATGTCGAAGAAGAAGCAGAACACGTTCTCGTTGGATGAAGTGCTCGCCAACCTGCACTCGCAGGCGGAGGCCGAGTGGGAGGCCGTCGACGATGCCGGCAACGTGATCGGCGGCGCCGCGGTGGCGCCGTCGCAGGCGTCGTGTCATCAGGCGACCAGCAGCTCGGGCGGCTGGAGCTAGCGTGTGTGCGTGCGGGCCGTCGCACCCGAGAGGGTGCGATGGCTCGCTCGCCGCCTCGAGCCACTCTCGGAGCTGCGCAGCGATGTCCTTCTATCACTACACCATCGGATTCCACCTGCCCGACATCATCGCCGACGGCGCGTTGCGTCCGACCGCGCGACACCCCGGCAGCCGCGTCTCGGTGCTGTGGCTGTCGAGTCACCCGCGCTGGGAACCCTCGGCGGTGAAGACGATCCAAGAGCACGGTCGCGAGGTGATCATCGGACTCGATCGTCTGGTCACGCGCGGACGCGGCGTGTTCCGCTTCGAGGTCGAGCCCGAACAGGCGCTGCTGTCGTGGCCCGAATACGTCGAGCTGAGCGCAATCGACCCCGAGTTCGCCGACCACCTCGACTCGAGCGGGCGGCAGGGCGGCGCCGACCCGGCGCAGTGGCGCGCGTGCCTGCAGCCGGTGCCGCGCGAGCAGTGGCGCCGCATCGAGATGTGGCAACCGCAACAGCAGCGCTGGACCGAGCTGGTCTAGCGGCGACGACGACTGGCCCGGAGTTTCGCAATCGTGGCACGGCACCCGTGGTATCGACAGCTCGACTCGATGGACTGTGGGCCCACGTGCCTGCGCATGGTCGCGCGGTACCACGGCCGCAGCCTCTCGGCCCAGAGCCTGCGCGCGGCGGCGCAGCCCAGCCGCAGCGGCATCTCGATGGCCGACCTCGCGCGGCTGTCGGAGTCGGTCGGGCTGCGTACCGCGGCGCTGCGCTGCAAGTTCGCGGCGCTGGCGGAGAAGCTGCCCTTGCCGTGCATCGCCCACTGGGACCAGCGCCACTTCGTGGTGGTCTACGCGGTGCGCGACGGCCGGGTCGTGGTGGCGGATCCCTCGTGCGGCGTCCAGCGCATGTCGCAGGCCGAGTTCCTGCGCCACTGGTCCGGCGGCGAGGACCAGGTCGGCGTGGTACTGCTGCTCGAGCCCACGCCCGAGTTCTTCGGCGCCGAGCTGCCCGGCCTGGGCGACGGTCGCTCGAGCCTGGCGGTGCTGGGCGGCTACCTCGCGCGGCACCGTGCGTACCTGTTCCAGCTGATGATCGGCCTGCTGGTCGGGTCGCTGCTCAGCTTCGTGCTGCCGTTCCTGACCCAGTCCCTGGTCGACTACGGCGTCGCGAGCCGCGACCTGGGCTTCGTGTACGTGCTGTTGCTCGCGCAGCTGATGCTGTTCGTCGGCCGCACGACCATCGACTTCATCCGCGGCTGGCTGGTGTTGCACGTCGGCGCGCGCATCAACATCGCGCTGGTCGCCGACTTCCTCGTGCACCTCATGCGCCTGCCGATGCCGTTCTTCGACGCGCGGGCGCCGGGTGACATCCTGCAGCGCATCGACGACCACCGGCGGGTCGAGCAGTTTCTCACCACGACCCTGCTCAACGTCGCGCTGAGCACGGTGCTGCTGGCGGTGTCGAGCCTGGTGTTGTTCGTCTACAGCACCGAGATCTTCGTGGTCTTCGTGCTCGGCAGCGTCGCGGCGACGGTGTGGACGTTGCTGTTCATGCGTCGGCAGAAGCTGCTCGACCACCGCGCGTTCCTCGAGCGCGCCGCCAGCCAGAACACCTTGATGCAGATGATCGAGGGCATGGGCGAGATCAAGCTCGCGACCTGCGAACTCGAGCGCCGCTGGGACTGGGAGCGTATCCAGGCGCGGCTGTTCCGCGTCACCGAGAAGCGGCTGCAGGTCGCGCAGGTGCAGCAGGCCGGCAGCCTCGGCTTCGGCGAGCTCAAGAACATCGTCATCACCTTCTTTGCCGCCAACGAGGTGCTCGCCGGCGAGATGACCCTGGGCATGATGCTGGCGGTGTCGTACCTGCTGGGTCAGGCCAACCGCCCGCTCGACCTGCTGCTGGCGGCGGCACAGTCGATCCAGGACACACGCGTGAGCCTCGAGCGCATCGCCGAGATCCGCGAGCGTGCGCCCGAGGTCGCCGTCGACGCCGCGGGCTTGCCGGTACCGACGGGCCAGGACCTCGTGATCAAGGGCCTGCGCCACGGCTATCGCAGCGGTGTGCCGGTGCTGCGCGGCATCGACCTGACCATCCCCGCGGGCAAGGTCACCGCGATCGTCGGCACCTCCGGCAGCGGCAAGACCACGTTGCTCAAGCTGCTGCTGCGCTTCTTCGAGGCCCAGGAGGGCAACGTGCGCGTCGGCGACGTCGCGCTCGGAGCCCTCGACGTCGCGCAGTGGCGTCAGCGCTGTGGCGTGGTGTTCCAGGACGGCTACGTGTTCTCCGACACCGTGCTGCGCAACATCTGCCTCGGGGACGGCGACGTCGACATGACGCGACTGCAGGCGGCGGCGCGCACCGCTCGCATCGACGAATGGATCCGGTCGCTGCCGCGCGGCTTCCACACCACCATCGGCAAGGACGGCGTGGGCCTGAGCCAGGGCCAGCGCCAGCGCTTGCTGATCGCCCGCGCGATCTACAAGGACCCGGAGTTCCTCTTCCTCGACGAGGCCACCAGCGCGCTCGATGCCGAGAACGAGCGCGCCATCGTCGAGGGCCTGTCGACGATCCTGCGCGGGCGCACCTCGGTCGTCATCGCCCACCGCCTCAGCACCGTGCGCAACGCCGACAACATCGTCGTGCTCGAGGGCGGGGTCGTGATCGAGCAGGGTAGCCACGACGAGCTGGTCGCGCGCCGTGGCACCTACTTCCGCTTGATCAGCAACCAACTGGAGCTGGGGGCCTGATGCCGGCGCCGCTGTCCATCGACGAGCTCGACGAGATCCTGACCGCGCGGCCGGGTCGGCTGCTGCGCTGGGGCTCGGCCCTGATCGGCGCGGTCGCGCTGCTGCTGGTGCTGCTGGCGTGGTTCATCGAGTACCCCGACGTGGTCCCCGGGCGGGTCACGCTGTTGACCGAGAACCCGCCGGCGCCCGTGCTCGCGCGCACCGAGGGCCTCATCGATCGCCTCGACGTCCGCGACGGCGACTGCGTCGAGCAAGGCCAGGTGCTCGCGCGCATCGCCACCACCGGCGACGGCGACGCGATCCTCGCGCTGGGCAAGAAGCTCGCGCAGCTCGAGCCCCTGCTCGACCAGCCGCGGGCCCTGGCCGAGCGTCTCGGCAGCACCAACGCCAACCTCGGTACGTTGCACGCGAGCTACCTCGGACTGCAGGCGGCGCTGGAAGCCCACGAGCAGCTGGTCGCGCACGACGTCGATGCGCGCATCTCGACGCTGCAGGGACAACAGCGCGACTCCTTCGACGCGCTGCGCAAGCAGCTGGGCGGGCAGATCGACCTGCTCAGCGAGGACGTCGCGCTGGCCGAGGCTCGCCACCGCCGCGACCGCACGCTCAGCGCCACCGGGGCCCTGGCCGAGCGTGAGACCGAGGGCGCGCGCAGCGAGGTGTTGCGGCGGCGGATCGACCTGGGCCTGGCGCGGCTGGAGAAGCTGGGCCTGCTGTTGCAGTTGGCGCAGACCGAGAGCGACTTCCTCGACATCGACGTGCGCCAGGAGGACGAACGCCGCGAGCGCGCGGTCGCGGTCAAGTCGGCGTTCCGGCAGCTGCAGCTCGAGTACTTCGCGTGGGAGGCGGCCAACGTGTTGGTCGCGCCGATCGGCGGCTGCGTCAGCATGAGCCGCATCTGGAGCGACCACCAGGCCGTGCACGTCGGCGACGAGGTGCTGTCGGTGTTGCCGCCGGAGAACGCGGTCGTGGGCCGGGTGCAGCTGGCCCAGGCCAGCGCCGGCAAGGTCGCGGTGGGCCAGCGCGTGATGATCCAGCTCGACAGCTTCCCGATGTACGAGTTCGGCGTGCTCGAGGGCCACGTCGCCAGCATCTCCGCGGTCGGGGACGCCGAGGGCTTCGCGATGGTGGTCGAGCTCGATCACGGCATGACCACCGATCAGGGCGTGCGGTTGCAGTTCCGCCAGGGCATGGCCGGCAACGCCAAGGTCGTCACGCAGCAGCGGCGCATCCTGACGCGGGTGTTCGCGCAGGTGTACGACGCGCTGATGGGCGACCGCGCCAACGTGTGACGACCCGCGGCTCGCGGGAGCGAGGTGGAGGATGGACGCGTTCGAGTTGCAGCTGCCGGGGTTCGACGCGCTGGTGGACCACGGGCGTCGGTGGATGATCGCGGGCACGCGCCGGGCGCTCGCACGCGCGGGCGCCCGCGTGCCGGTCGACGCGCTGCCCGACGCCGCGTTGCTGGACCCGCGGGTGCACGCGTTCGCCTACTGGCCCGGCGCGCCGATCCCGATCGAGCAGGTGTTGGTCGGGCTGTTGCCGCCGGCTGCGCGCCCGCCCGCGACCCGCGTGGTCGCCGACGGCGACGGCGTCGTGCACCTGCCGGGGCTGGGCTGTGCCTCGGGCTTGCCGCCGTGGGCCGGCGCGACGCTGCTGTGCAGCGGCCGCGACGTGACCATCGAAGGCGCGACGTGGCAGCCGCCGACGCTGCTGCCCGGCGGCGCGGAGCTGGCCACTCGGGTCGACCCCAGCTGGCAGCGCGTGCTGTTGCACGATGCGCCGGCGCACGACCTCGGGATCGAGGCCTGCGCGGTGCGCCACCGCGGCACGGTCGAACGCGCACTGGGGTGGTTGCGCGCGCTCGATCGCAGCTACTTCGCGGAGCTGTCGCGCGACCTGCGACTGCTGGTGCTCTTCTGCAGCGATCGTGTCGGATCGCGCACCAATCTCAGCGCCCACGGGGCCGCGTTCCTGCACTGCGAGCCCGATGCCGGCGCGCCGTTCTTCTGCGAGGATCTGGCGCACCAGGTCGGGCACCTGACGTTCTATGCGGTCACGGCCGATCCGCGGCGCTGCTTCCGGATCCCGCCGCGCACGCCCATCGCACGGGTCGGCGGTCCGGCGTGGGATCACCGCTCCTTGTTCGATGCGCTGCACGGCAACTTCACCATCGTGCGCATGGTCCAGGTGCTGGGCGCGCTGCTCGATCGCGTCGCGCTCGCGCCGCTGGAGCGCGCCGAGACCGTCGGCCGGCTCGCGCTCGCGCTCGACCGGCTCGAGCGCGGGCTCGACAGCGTCGACGACGCGCGGCTGTTCACGCCCGAGATCTGGTCGCTGCATCGCGTGATGCGCGAGTTCGCCGCGACGATGCGCCGTCGCCACGGTGCGCGTGTCGACGGCGTCGATCTGGCCGAGCAACCCTACGTGTTCTCGTGGGCGACCTACCGCCGCCGCAACCGCGTCGCGGTGGCGGCCGAGCAGCGCCGAACCAGCGGCGGCGTGGTGCTACCAAGACCGCATCGGGCCTCGGTGCGCGCGCGGGCCTCGTGAGTGGTGGAGTCTGACATGGCGAAACGACGGATTGCGAAGTCCAAGTGCGTGGTGCTGGTGCCGGTGTCGCATCACATCGAGCCGGCGACCCAGAAGGCGTTGTCGTGTCTCGAGGCGGCGGGCTACACCGTGTGGCGGGTCTATGGCCTGTCGGACATCGCGCGCGGGCGCAGCAAGCTCGCCAGCGCCGCGCTCGACGCGGGCTTCGAGCAGCTGATGTGGATCGACGCCGACGTCGTGTTCGATCCCGACGCGGTCGATCGCCTGCGCGCCCATGGCCTGCCGATGGTCTGCGGCATCTACCCTGCCAAGGCCGCGCGGCGGCTGACCTGCGCGACCCTGGGCGAAGAGCCCGAGTTCGTCTTCGGCGAGGGCGGCGGTCTGGTCGAGCTGCGCTACGCCGCGACCGGCTTCCTGTTGACCCACCGCTCGGTCTACGAGCGCGTGCGCGAGCACCACCGCCTGCCCACGTGCACCGACGGCGACGAGCGGCTGTGGCCGTTCTTCCTGTCGCTGGTGGTCCCGACCGACGACGGCAGCCACGCCTACCTGAGCGAGGACTTCTCCTTCAGCCACCGCGTGCGCGAGGCCGGCTTCCAGGTCATGGCCGACACCACCATCCGGCTGGGGCACGTCGGCAGCTACGTGTACTCGTGGGAGGACGCCGGCATGGCGCTGCGGCGGGTGCCGAGCTATCGACTGCGGATGTGCAAGCGCATCGAGCCCGACCCTTCGAGCGCGGCCTGATCGCCTCCGGCGCGACGGCGGTCGCGGTCGCGGCGGGGCTGTGGGATCGTCGGGCCGCGTGACGTCCGCGCGCAGCGAACGAGGCCCGATCACCGTGCGTGTCGCGCGGATCGGACGCTTCGTGCGGGTCGACGACGCGGTCGGCCCGCCAGGGCCGGTACCCGGCCAGACCATCGCGGCGTGGGATCCCGAGCTCGACCGCCGCGTCGCGCTGCGGCCGATCGGCGTCGTGGACGACACCGCGTCCGACGACCCGGCCCAGCGCGCAGCCCAGCGGCTCGCGCAGGTCCATCACCCCGCGGTGGCACGGGTGCTCGAGGTCTTCGTCGCAGACGGGCATCGCTACGTCGCGCTCGAGACCGTGGTGGCACCGCCACTGTCGCAGTGGTGCGGCCGCGAGCCGCGGCCGAGCGCGACGCGGTGCGTCGAGGTTGCGCTGGCCGCCGCGCGCGGGCTCGCGGCGATCCACGGCGCCGCCGCGATCCACGGTGCGCTCGACGATGCGGCGATCCGCATCGACGGGCGCGCGCGCGTGCGGTTGTGCGGCTTCGACTTCGCGATGCCCGGCGAGCGCGAGGCCGCGGCGCGCAGCGAGTGCCGCGGCCTGTGTGACGTGCTCGCGGAGGCCTTCGCCGGCGGTGCGGCGCCGCCGTGGCTGCTCGCGGTGCTGCGACGCGGCGCGACCGCGGCGGCGCCACAGGCCGCGGGGCTGGTCGCCGCGCTCGAGCGAGGCCGCGGCCGCCTGCGCCGTCGCGTGGCGTGGCTCGCAGGCGCAGGCCTCGTCGGCGTCGCATGGTGGTCGGCGCGCGCGCGTCCCGATCCCTGCATCGCCGCGGTCGAGGCCTTCGCACGTCCGGCCGTGACGATCGCGGTCGCCGACGGCGATGCCGCGGGCACGCGGCTGGCCCGCGGCCATGCGAGGCAGCGGCTCGACGGCTACTGGCAGCGGTTGCAGGCCGAGTTCGCGTCGACGTGTGCAGCGCTGGTCGCCGACGGTTCGCTGCCCGCACACGCGGCGCCAGGTGCCGCCGGCAACGGCACGCTCGAATGTCTCGACGAGGCCCGCGAGGCCTTCGCGGTGGTGGCGCAGACGGTCGAGGATCCCGCGGTGGGGCAGGCCGAGGTCGGCATGATGCCGCTGGCGTTGCCGGGGCTGCGGTTGTGTCGCGAGCGCACGCGCGCGAGCACCGATGCCTCGCTACGCGAGCGCGCGTTGCTGCTGGCGCGCGCGTCGGCGTTCGCCGATCTCGGCCGGGTCGCGCCCGCGCGCTCGCTGTTGGCCGAGCTCGACGCGCAGGGCTGGGACGGCGCCGAGGGTTTGCACAGCCGCGCCGAGGTCGTGCGCGCCAACCTCGATCACCTGGGCGACGACCGGGCCGGCGCGCGACGGGCCAGCGCGCTCGCGGTGCAGTCGGCCCAGCGCGCCGACGACTGGTACCCCGAGGGTACCGCGTGGGCGTTGCACGCGACCATGGCGACCGCCGACGGCGATCTCGACGAAGCCAGCTACGCCGCGGCCCGGGCGGTGTCGATCGGCGAGGCCCTGGGCGCGTGGCCGGTGCTCAGCGACGCGCGGCGGGCCCAGGCCGAGATCGCCCGGCGGCGCGGCGAGTACGAGCTGGCGATCGCGCGGCTGCGCGAGGCCGAACAGATCATCGTGCTGCACGAGGTCTCGAGCAGCGGTCGGCTCGCGCGGGTCTACTCCGACATGGTCCAGTCGCTGACCTACACCGCGCAGCACCGCGAAGCGGTCGAGGTCGCACGTCGTGCGGTCGCGTTGTTCGAGGTCGACTCCGGGGCCCACAGCGCCCACAGTCGCCACGCGCGCGCGGTGCTGGGCTGGGCCCTGGCCGACGCGGGCCGCAGCGAGGAGGCGCTGGCGGTGTTGACCGCGGTCGAGCGCGAGTTCGCGGCCGACCCCAACGCGTCGCGACAGGAGCACGGCACCGTCGCGACACGGCTGGTCGAACAGCTCGCCGCGACGCGACGCTTCGACGATGCCATCGCGCGGTCGCAGGAGTTCATCGCGCGCTTCGACGATCCCGAGCAGCTGGGATTCCTGCCTTGCGGCCCGCGCCGGGGCCTGCTCGACGCCGGACGCGCGGCCGAGGCCGCGGCGGCGTTCGAAGACCCTGCGTCCGTCGCTGCCGCAGGGCGCGATCCCGGTGCGCGGCTCAATCGCGCCGCGCTCGAGGAGCGAACCTCGCGGTCGCGTGGGCACGGTCGGACCGCGCGCGCAGGCCTGCCGCTCGTCGACGGCGCGATCGCGGTCTATCGCGAGCTCGGTCTGCCCGACCGTCCGGGTCGCGCGGCTGTTGCTCATGCGCGCGGAGGTGCAGCGTCGCGGCGGCGATGCAGCCGCGGCGGTCGCGACGTGTCGCACGGCCCGACCGATGCTGCAGACCGACGGCAGGATCAGCGGAGCTGGGCTGGGCCGAGCTCGAGCTGGCCAAGGCACTGGCCGCCGGCGGCGGCACCACCGAAGCCGCGCGCAGCTCGGCCCGCGCGGCCGTGGCCGCGCCGGCGGTCGGCGACGACGTCGCCACCGCCGAGGCGGAGGCGTTGGCGCGATGACCGGCGAACGCACGCTCACCGATCAACGTGCTCGCATCGCCGCGCCAGGACGAGGGCGCCGAGACGGCGCAGCTGCGCGCGGCGGTGTCCGATGCGCAGCGGTGGACCGCCGCACCGCCGCGGGCGGGCCGCTTCGTGCTGCTCGAGCGCGCCGGCGAAGGCGCAATGCAAGGGCGATGGTCGGCCTACGATCCGCAAGCTCGATCGCAAGGTCGCGAATCAAGGATTCATGCACGGTCGCGAGCGCCGACCCGCGCGCGCTCGCGCGGGTGCGTCGCGAGGGCATGGCGCTGGCGCATTCGCCATCCAACGTCGTCACGGTGCACGAGGTCGGCGACGAGGACGGTCGCATCTACGTCGCGATGGACTTCGTGGGGCGCTCCATCGCGACGCGGTTGGATCCAGCGCGCCCGCGATCCGGTGCGCTGGCCCGAGATCCTGCGCATCGCGCTGGATGCCTGGCCACGGCCTCCTTGCAGTCCATGCCGCGGGCTTGGTCACCGCGACATCGAAGCCCTCAACCTGCTGCTGTGGCCCGACGGGCAGGCCGCAGTGGCGGACTTCGGGCTCGCGCGCGCGCTCGACGAGGACCGCCGGCGCCGACGACGAGCTGGACGCCGCGACGAGCGCGCCCGTGCTCAACGCGACGTTCACGGTCCCGGGCGAGGTCGTGGGCACGCCGGCCTACATGGCGCCCGAGCAGGTCGGGGGTCGCGTCGACGCACGCGCCGATCAGTTCGCGCTCGCGGTCACGCTGTGGGAGGTGGCGTTCGGCCTGCGCCCCTTCGACGCCCGGACCCTGGCCGAGCGCATCGACGAGATCGAGCACGGTCGCCTGCAGGCGCCGTCCGATCGCGGCGACGTGCCGCGATGGTTCGAGCGGATCCTGCGGCGCGCACTCGCCTTCGATCCCGCGGCGCGCTTCGACGACGTGCCGCAGATGCTCGCGGCGATCCAGGCCGGCCGCGCGCGCGACCGACGGCGGCCGCTGTTGCTGGGCCTGGGCGCCGTCGCGTTGGTCGTGGGTTCGACCCTCGGCATCACCGCGTGGCGCGATGCGCAGCGCTGTCGCGACGGCGACGCGCGGCTCGGTGACGCGGCCTCGGTCCGCGCGGGCGAGCCCGCGGTAGTCGCAACGATCGACGCGGTCGCGCGCCAGGTGGGTCGATCGCTACGAACGCGCGTGCCGGAGTCTGCTCGCCGGCGACGTCGCAGTGCCGCCCGATCGCATCGCCCACGAGCACTCGCCGACGCTCGCGTGCCTGGCCGAGGCCCGCGAGGTGCTCGCGGTCGCGTCGGAGACGCTCGGCGCAGCAACCCGATGGCGCGTGGCCCTGGCGATGCTGCCGCGACTCGCCGGACTGTGACTCGCTGCCGGTGTCGCGCGCGCACGCCGGCGACGAGCCACCTGGCGTGGACCGAGCACGCGCGGGTGGAGGCGCTCGCGGCCGCGGGGCGCACCGCCGAAGCCGCGGCCCTGCTCAGCGTCGTTGCCGGTGCCCGACAGCGCCAGCGGCCCGCGCGTCACGAGCTCGTGCGCGCCGCGGTCGCGCTGGCGAACACGGACATGCCGCCGCGGCCGCGGCAGCCGAGTCGGCGTTGGCCGACAGCGAGCGTGCCCGCGATCGTCGGCTCGCGGCCCGGGCCTGCAGCGCTTCCTGGGTGCGCGCGCGGCGCCCAGCACGGGCGCAGCCGCGGCGAGCGGCGAAGCCCTGCTCGCAGGCGCCGCGCTCGCGAGTGCCAGGCGGTGGTCTGCCGTCGGTGGCCGAGGCCGCCAGGCGCATCCTGGCCGCGGCGCACGGCCGCGCCTGGCCTGATGCGATCCATGCGACCGTGATGTCCGCATGTCGGGACGTGCACACCGGTCGGTGCTGTTGGCCTTCGCCGCGGCCTGCAACGGCGGCACGCCGGCACCTGCGGAGCCGTCACCGTCGCCCGAGAGCATCGCGCTCGCACCAGCTCGGAGCCAAGCCCGAGGTCGCGACCACACCGCCGAGCACCGCGGTCGCGCGCGCGAGCGCGCTGGGCAAACCCGAGGTCGCGCGCACGTCCGCGCTCCCAGCGAACGAGCGGCTGCTGCAGGTCGCCGCGGGCAACTACTCCGCGTGCGCGCGCGGCGAGTCGGCAAGCTGCTTTGCTGGGGGCGCTGCGGTGTTGCGTGCGACGGTGCGCGACGCGAGGGCGGCGGCGCGATCGCGACGGTCGCCGGCATCGACGATGCCGTCGACGTCGCGGTGGGCGACTCCTTCGCCTGCGCGGCCCGTCGCAGCGGCGCGGTCGCGTGTTGGGGTAGCAACTTCTACGGGCGCGGTCGGCATCGCCGAGGATCGCGACGTCGCCACGCCGACCGACGTGGTCGGCATCGCGGGTGTGATCGAGGGTCGAGAGGCCACGCGGACGATGAGCTGCGCGTTGACCCGCGGCGGTGAGGTCTTCGTCTGGGGCGGTGTCGCGGACCGCGAGCCCGCCGCCGGAACCAACGACCCGGCAGCCCCCGCCGCGTCGAGGGCCTCGGCGTGGCCAAGCGCCTGGTCGCGGATCCATTCTCCTGCTGCAGCCAGGACGACGGCGGTCGCTGGCGGTGCTTCGACGCCGGCATGGTCGCCAGCGCGCCGAGCGATGCGCGGGTACACCGCTCGTGCGGCTGTTCGCTCGATGCGGCCAAGACCCTGCGCTGCGGGATACGACGGCCGGGCCCACCGACCGCCGATGGCAACTCGCCACCGACCCGCTGACGCCGTGCTCGATCGACGCGGTCGACGAGGTCGAGGCGTTCGCGCTCGCCGACGGTGCCGGCTACGCCGTCCGCCGCGATGGCGGCGTGTGGGCGTGGGGCGAGCTGCCGGGCACCTACGTCCGGCGCGGCGCTGCACCGGGTCGCGGGTCTGGAGGGCGTGCGATCGATCGCCGCCGGCGCCCTCGGTGCGATCTTCGCCGTCGACGGTGAAGGGGCGCTTGTGGGGCTGGGGGCTGGTCGGCGGAGCAGGGCATCGGCCCGCGCGACGAGCTGGTCGCGGCGCCGCGGCAGCTGGCCCGCGGCGCCGTGACGGATCACGCGACCGGTTCGCCGCCAGACTCGCTGCCGGACTCGCCGCCGGGCTCGCCCTCGTCCTCGACCAGCCGCGCGACCGCGACCACGCGCTCGCCCTCGTCGGTGCGGATGATGCGGACGCCCTGGGTGTTGCGGCCCAGCACGCTGATCTCGTCGACGCGGGTGCGGATGACCTTGCCGCCGCTGGTCACGACCATGAGCTGGTCGGTCGCGCGGACCAGCAGGCTGCCGACGACCTTGCCGTTGCGCTCGGTGACCTTGATCGTGATGAGGCCCAGGCCCGCGCGGCTCTGCGGGCGGTACTCCGCGACAGCAGTGCGCTTGCCGTAGCCGTTCTCGCACAGCGTCAGCAGATCCTCGCCCGCGTCGGGCGAGAGCGCGTCCATGGCGACCACGGTGTCGCTGTCGCGCAGGCCCATGCCGCGCACGCCGCGGGCCTGACGGCCCATCGGCCGCACCTCGTTCTCGTCGAAGCGGATGGCCATGCCCTCGCCCGAGCTCATGATGATGTGCTGCTTGCCGTCGGTGAAGCGCACCGCGATGAGCTCGTCGTCGTCGTCGATGACCACGGCGTTGAGGCCGGTGGTGCGGATGTTGTCGTACTCCGACGCTGGCGCGATGTAGCCATGCGCTTGCTTGATGCTTGGCCGTTCGCCCAGTGCGGTCTTGCGATGTGATGCTGGTCCGTGACCTCGGGACGGAACGGCACCATCTCGATGATCTTCTCGCCGTCGCGCAGCTCGAGGAAGTTGACCAGGGCCTTGCCGGCGCTGTCGCGGCGGCCCATCGGCAGCTCGAACACGCGCTTGCGGAACACGCGGCCGGTGTTGGTGAACATCAGCACGGTCGCGTGGGCGCTGGCTTCGAACACCTCGGTGACGAAGTCGGCCTGCGTCGCGTCCGCCCACCACCCTTGACGCCCTTGCCGCCGCGGCCCTGCACCAGTACTCCTCCGACGGCAAGCGCCCGATGTAGCCGTTGCGCGTCAGCATCACGACCATCGACTCGTCCGCGACCAGATCGATCGGATCGATCTCCTCGGCGCCCTCGACGATCTCGGTGCGGCGCGAGCCCGACGAGCCCGGCGCGCCGGTGCCGGCGCCCTCGCCCTCGGGGTCGCCGTACTCGTGGCGGATCTTGACCAGCTCGTCGCGGATGACCTGCATGAGCAGGGTGTTGTCGGCGAGGATGGCTTCGAGCCGGGCGATCTCCGCGGACAGCTCGCGGTACTCGCCCTCGATCTTCTCGCGCTCGAGTCCGGTCAGCCGCTGCAGGCGCATGTCGAGGATCGCGCGGGCCTGCCGTTCGCTGAGGTGGTATGGCCCGCGGCGCGCGGCCTCGATCTCGGCCTCGGGCCGGCCGCAGCGGCTCCAGGAGCGGCGAGCCGTCGAGCGGCTTCGGCCATGAGCGCGTCCTTGGCGGTATCGGGATCGGCCGAGCCGCGGATGATCGCGATGACGCGATCGATCGCGTCGACCGCGACGCCGAGGCCCTCGACGATCTCGCGGCGCTCCATCGCCTTGCGCAGCTCGAAGCGCGAGCGACGGGTCACGACCTGGCGGCGGTGATCGATGAACGTCATCAGCGCGTCGCGCAGCGTCAGCAGCTGCGGGCGGCGGTTGACGATGGCGATCATGTTGATGCCGAAGGAGGTCTGTAGATCGGTCAGCTTGTACAGGTTGTTGAGTACGACCTGGCCGGCGGCATCACGCTTGATCCAGATCCGCATGCCAGTGCGATCCTTGTAGTCCTGCACGTCCGGATGCCTCGATCTTCTTCTCGCGCACGAGCTCTGCGATGCGCTCGATCAACGAACGGGCCTTGTTCACCTGGTACGGGGATCTCGGTCACGATGATGGCCTCGCGACCCTTGCCGTCCTCTTCGATCTCGCAGCGCGCGCGCTTTTGATGCTGCCGCGGCCGCTGGCATAGGCCTGCGCGATGCCGGAGCGACCGATGATGAGGCCGCAATTGAAGTCGGGGCCGCGCACGATGCCGAAAGCAACGCGCGCACGTCGGACTCAGGCGGTCGATCAGCGCGACAGTGGCGTCGACCAGCTCGGTGAGGTTGTGCGGCGGGATGTTCGTGGCCATGCCCACCGCGATGCCGACCGCACCGTTGAGCAGCAGGTTGGGCACGCGCGTGGGCAGGACGCTTTGGAGTTCCGGGCTCATGTCGTCGTAGTTGAGGACCCAGTCGATGGTCTCCTTGTCGATGTCGGCGAGCAGCTCGCTCGCCAGCTTCTGCATGCGCACCTCGGTGCTTAGCGCATGGCTGCCGGCGCATCGCCGTCGATGGAGCCGAAGTTGCCCTGCCCGTCGACCAGCGGGTAGGCCATGGAGAAGTTCTGCGCCAGGCGGACCGGCGCGTCGTAGACCGATAGCTGATCGCCGTGGGGGTAGTACTTGCCGATGACGTCGCCGACCACGCGCGCCGACTTCTTGTACGGCTGCGCGTGGGTGTTGCGCAGCTCGTTCATCGCGTGCAGCACGCGCCGGTGCGCAGGCTTGGGCCATCGCCAGGCGTCAGGCGGCGCGCGCGACGTCCACGCTCATCGCGTAATCGAGGAACAGCTGCGCATCTCGTCTTCGATGTTGAGGCGGTCTTCTGTTCCGAGCTCATGTGCGGCCACGGCACTGCGCATGGCCGGGCCATGCGGGCGCGCGAGGATATCGCCCTGGCGCCGCCGCGGAGAAGGGCGTCGCGGCAGGCGCGCGAGGGCCCTCGGGGTGAACGCAGCGCAACGCGCCGCTCGCAGCGCGGGTCAGCGCGTGGAAGTCGAGCCGAGGCCGCGGTGAGCAGGTCGGGCGCGTGGGTCGCGAGCGGTAGTCCAGACGTGCCGTTGGTGTCGTGCAGCTGCGTGACGACCTCGCTGGCGGGCACGACGGCGTCGGGATCGAGCAACACGAACTTCAGGTCGTGGTCGCCGATGCAGCCGCCGCAGACCCAGATGATCGTCGCGGAGTCCACGACAGACCGCGCGATCGTCGAACGCCAGCAGGCTGGGCCACACGTTCTCGATGCCCTCGACCGGGGCCTGCAGGTCGTGCACCCCGCGGCGCTGCCGTCGGAGGAGCTCGAGCACCGCGAGCTTGACGATGCTCGAGCCCTGCATCGCGACCTGATCGGTTGTGCCCTCGGTGAAGCTGAGCCACAGCGAATCGCCGACCGGCAGCAGCTTCGGTCGCGGCTCGGGTCAGGCCCGCGCTGACACCGCGTCGCCCGCCCCAGGGCTCGACACGCGCACCGCGTCGCCGCGCGGCGTGCCGTCGCCGTCGAGCGCGGGGTAGGCGACCTCGTTGCCCTGCTCGTCGCCGTGGACGTAGACCCGCCGAAACCGCCGTCGGAAAGCGGCGCGATCGCGGCGAAGTGACGTTGCCGTAGGCAGGTCGAGCGGCGCGGATCGACGGTGTCGCCGGTGGGCCCGCCGTCGCCGTCGAGCAGGTCCAGGCGCGGCTGGGTGTCGCCGTCGTCGCCGGAACTGGCGAACAGCAGTGCGAAGCCGTCGCCGTGCACGGCAGCAGCATCGCGACGCCGTTGACGTGGATGTCCTGCGTCGGTGCGATGGCGTAGGGCGCGACCACGTCCTGCAGCGAGGTGTCGAGCCGTGCGGCCCGCGGCTGCTCAGGCACGCCCAGCTCGGTCCACACCACCGCAGCAGGCTCGTCGCCGACCGCGACCGCGGTGGGCATCCGCGCCTCGAACATGGTCTACACGGCACGCGCGGGTCGCCGACCACGGTGCCGTCGAGGCCAGGATGCCACGGTCAGGTCGGCCCACTGCACCGCGAAGAACTGCTCGCCCACTGCGACCAGGCCAGCCACCCGCGACGAGTCCGTGCCAGGCAGGCGTCATCTCGCGCTGCTCGGTGCGGCTGTGCGGATCGCCGGCTCGCGATCGAGGATCGGCGTCGGATCGACGCCGCCGGTGTCGCTGCCCGAGTCGGCGCTGCTGCTGCCGTCGCTGCTGCCGCTGCCGTCGCTGCTGCTGCCGCCGCTGCTGCCGGCGCTGCTGCTGCCCCGCCGCTGCTGCTGCCCGTCGGTCTGCGCCGGGGTGTCGCCGCCGTCGTCGCCGTGCATGCGAGCGCCGTACATGCGAGCAATCGAGGATCAGATTCAGTCGAAGCACAGGTCACCAAGGGCGGCACCGCGGCGCCGCGTGTGCCTGGTCGATGGTGCAGGCCCGCCAGAGGATCCATCGCCGGAGCCGGCGGTGCCGGTCGCCGCCGGCACTGGCCGCGGTCGTCGCCCCGTTGTGCGCAGGGATCGCGCGCGCAGCCCATCAGCCCCCGCGCCGGCTGCGGTCGCGCGGCGGCGCCTTCACGCGCCGACCATGTGATCTTGTCGAACAGCGCCAGCACCTTCTGCGTGCGCTCGTCGTCCATGCGGCGCTGGCCTGCGGCACCTCGCTGACCGATGCGAAGGTGCGGCCGGTGTGCGGATCGAGCACGCCGGGGGCGAAGCGCAGGTAGAACGGCCACGTGTCGACATTGGTGGAGCGCAGGTGCTCGATGTCGAAGTTGCGCGACACGCCGCCGGCGGTTTGCGAGCGCAGGTTGACCCAACGGGGGTAGGGCACGTCCTGGCCCTGGATGCCCAGGCGGCAGCCGTCGGCGAAGTTGATGCGCTCTTCGCCGTTGAGGTTGAACGGGTCGCGGCCCGGCACCGGGACCAGCGCGGTCGGGGTCCCGCCGCCGCCGGGCACGTCGACGAGGATCGGTGACGGGTGCGTGCTGGTGCCGACGACGTCGAAGAACAGCACGCGGTCGCGCGGGCGCACGTCGCCACCGCGCGCGCCGGTCGGCACTCGACCCCAGAACCACCGCGCGATCTGGCGATAGACCAGATCGGCGCCCCACTGGTGGTCGTGATAGCCCCCGTGGCCGGCGACGTTGGTGCGCGCGCGCAGCAGTTGTTTCATCGCCCCGCCGGCACGCTCGCGCTCGACCACGCAGTGGCTCACGAACGCCGAGGGGTTCGGCATCACGCAGGCCCAGTGGTGGCGCACGCCGCCCTGCTCGAGCAGCACGGCGCCCGGGGGCTGGAAGCCGTGGGTCTCGGGCGTGAACGTCACCTCCATGTCGATCGCGAGCTTGCGCGGCGTGGCGCCGACCAGGGCCATGCCGCGGTGACGCACGCGCAGGGTGTACGTGCCGTTGAAGTTCTCGCTGAACGACGAGTCGCCGAAGACCAGCCGCACCGAGGGATCGCCCGGCCGCGACACCTGCACGCGCGTGCCGATGTCGGCCTTGGGGAAGCGTGCGATCAGCAGCGCGATGTTCTTCCGCGCCTGCACGTCGACCACGTAGCTCGCGACGCCGGCGAAGTGCGCCGGGTTGTCGCCGTAGCGCGCGAAGTAGTCCACCCGACGCGATTTGTAGTGCTGATGCGCGAGCAGGCGGTGCGGATCCATCCCGTGCGGGAAGTGGAAGCTCGTGATCACGCGAAACGGCTTGCCGTCGCCATCGACCAGCTCGACCTCGAAGTACCACCACTCGTAGTGTTGGTGCGCGGGCGAGAGCACGACGGGCGTCTGCGCGTGGCGATGGGCGGGTCTCAGCGGCTCGATCGTCCGGATCGGCATGGCCTGCCATGGTCGCCGGAATCGGGCGCCGACGCACGCGCCCGCGGGACCGCGGGCTGGGCCGCGCGCGGTCGCGTCGACTGCGCTCGCGCGTGGGGCTAGGATCGCGGCGGTGTCCGAATTGCCGAGCAAGCCGCGGAGTGTCGCGGGGCCACGCGCTCGCTAGGCTGACGGCGATGGAGCTCGTGAACACCGCCGCTCGCCAAGGTCCTTCCGCCCGCGCGGCTGCCACCCGCGCCGATCCCCGCTGGGCCGCGGTCCGGGCCCGGGACCCGCAGGCCGACGGGCGCTTCGTCTACGCCGTCGCGACCACGGGTGTGTACTGCCATCCGTCGTGCGCGGCCCGCCCCGCGCGGCCCGAGAACGTCTCGTTCTTCGCCGACGCCACCGCGGCCGAGCGCGCGGGCTTCCGCGCGTGCAAGCGCTGCCGCGCCGATGCACCGCCGCCGGGGGTCCGCCGCGCCGCGGTGGTGGAGCGGCTGTGCCGGTTGATCGAGGACAGCGACGAGCTCCCGAGCCTGGCCGCGCTGGCGCACGGCGTCGGGCTGAGCCCGCATCACACCCACAGGCTGTTCAAGGCCATCACCGGCGTGACCCCGCGTGCGTACGCGGCCGCCCACCGCGACCGTCGCGTCCGCGCCGCGCTGGACGCGTCCGCCACGGTCACCACCGCGATCCACGACGCCGGCTTCGGCTCGTCGGCGCGCTTCTACGAACGGGCCGACGCGGTGCTCGGCATGACCCCGCGGCAGTTCCGCGACCGCGGCCGCGACGTCGAGATCCGCTTCGCGGTCGCGCCGTGCTCGCTCGGGAAGGTGCTGGTCGCGACCAGCGATCGCGGCGTGTGTGCGATCCTGCTGGGCGACGATCGCGACGCGCTGGTCCGCGAGCTCGAGCAACGCTTCGCACGGGCGCGGTTGGTCGGCGACGACTGCGGGCACGCCGAGCGCGTCGCGGCGGTGGTGGGGCTGGTCGAAGAGCCCCGGCGCGGCGCTGCGCTGCCGCTCGACATCCGCGGCACCGCGTTCCAGCGGCGCGTGTGGCAGGCGCTCGCGACGATCCCCGCCGGCGAGATCCGCAGCTACGCCGAGCTCGCGCGGGCGATCGGCGCGCCGGACTCGGCGAGGGCGGTGGCGCAGGCCTGCGCCGCGAACCCGCTCGCGGTCGCGATCCCGTGCCATCGCGTGGTGCGGCAAGACGGCGAGCCCGGTGGCTACCGCTGGGGCCTCGCGCGCAAGCGTGCGCTGCTGCAGCGCGAGTCCGACGAGTGACGCGCGATCACGACTCGGCGTCGACCGGCCAGCCCTGCGCGAACAGCTGTGCGCAGGTGGTGCCGGGCGCGACCTCGGTGTACGCGAACGGTCCACGCACGACGTCGGTGGTGTCCTCGGCCACCGCGGACAGGCAGCGGCCGCGTGCGCCGAGCACCCGTTGGTGCACCTTGACCTTGGCGCGGCCGAAGAAGCGCGTGCGGTCGAAGCGGGCCTGGGCCATGCTGAGCGAGCGGTTGGCGACGTAGAGTTCGCCCGCGCACACCGGCGCGTCGACCTCCACGGTCATGCCGGGGTGGCCGTCGTCGTCGAGATCCTCTTCGCCCCACTGCACCTCGGAGCTGGCGGCGTAGCGCACGCCGTCGGAGCCGGCAGCGAAGCGCACCTGCGAGCGCGGCAGCGCGCCGGCGTCCATCGACACGCGCGCGCCGCCGACCTCGTCGAAGCGGACCGCGCACGCGATCTGCGACAGCACCACGGTGCTGCCGTCGAAGCGCACCCGCGCGAGCAACAGCGACTCCGAGCGGGTCGTGACTTCGCCGCGGAAGGGGATGTCGCGACGGCCATAGCTGACCTGGTGGCCGGCCCACGTCACGGGCGCGCTGTCGTCGAGCACGAGGCGCCCGGTCGGCGACCAGGCCAGGGTCGCGGCGAGCTGCAGCGCCGGGAGCAGGGGTGGGCATCGTGGAGTCGCTCTCCGTCGCCGAAGCTAGCGGGTGTCCAGGGCTTGTCAAGGTTGAACCTGCCACCGAAGCTCCTGGCCGTGAACGCAGACCCCGCCCCTGCGCCCGCGTCTTCGTCCCCACGCCGTCGTGATCGGCAGCGGCCCCAGCGGCCTCGCGGCCGGTGCGCCTGGGCGCGCGCGGCTGGGACGTGACCGTGCTGCTGGAGCGGCGCGACCAGCCCGGCGGTCGCGCCTACGTCTACCGCCAGGACGGCTTCGTGTTCGACGGCGGCCCGACCGTGATCACCGCGCCGTTTCTGTTCGAGGAGCTGTGGTCGCTGTGCGGCCGCCGGCTCGCGGACGACGTCGAGCTGCGTCCGGTCACGCCATTTTATCGCATCCGCTTCCACGACGGCGCGCAGTTCGACTACACCGGCGACCCCGAGGCCATGCGTCGCGGGGTCGCTGCGCTGGCGCCCGGTGACGTCGACGGCTACGAGCGCTTCCTCGACACGGGCCGCCGCGGCGCTACGGTCGGCTTCGAGCAGCTCGCGCAGCCGTTCTCGAGCTGGACCGACATGGCGCGCATCGTGCCGGAGATGATGCAGCTCAAGGCTACCGCACGGTCTACGGCCTGGTCGCGTCCTACGTGCACAACGAACGGCTACGGCAGGTGCTGTCGTTCCACCCGCTGTTGGTGGGCCTTCGAGACCACCTCGATCTACTCGCTCATCACCACCTCGAGCGCCGCTTCGGTGTGTGGTTCGCGATGGGGCACCGGCGCGCTGGTGCGCGGCCTGGTGGGCCTGATGATCGAGTCGCAGGGCAACCGCGTGCGCCTGCAACGTCGAGGTCTCGCGCATCGACGTGGTGACGGCCGTGCCCGCGGCATCGTGCTCGCGGACAGCAGCCGCATCGACGCCGACATCATCGATCTCGAACGCAGATGCCGGCTTCACCTACAAGCACCTGCTGCCGGCCGGAGTCGGCGCAAGCACTGGACCGATGCGCGGGTCGACCGCGCGCGCTACTCGATGACCTGTTCGTATTAACCCCAGTACTTCGGTACCAAGCGCCGCTACGACGACGTCGCGCACCACTCCATCTTGCTGGGGCGCGCTACAAGCCGCTGCTGCAGGACATCTTCCGCAACAAGCGGCTGGCCGAGGACTTCAGCCTGTACCTGCACCGCCCGACCACCACGACCGACCCGTCGCTGGCGCCCGCGGGCCACGACGGCTTCTACGTGCTCTCGCCGGTGCCCCACCTCGACGCCGACGTCGACTGGACCTCGATGACCGAACCCTACCGCCAGCGGATCGAGCGCTTTCTCGACGGCACCATCTTGCCGGGGCTGTCGCGCTCTCTGGTCAGCTCACGCTCACGCCGCTGGGCTGCGACGAGCTGCTCTCGCTCAAGAGCGCCGCCTTCGGCATGGAGCCGGTGCTGCTGCAGGAGGCGCGTACTTCCAAACCGCACAACCTGGCGAGGACATCGACGGGCTCTACCTCGTGGGCGCCGGCACCACCCCGGCGCAGGCGTGCCGGTGCTGTCGTCGGCGCGCGTGCTGGATCACTTCGTGCCCGACGCGAGCACGGTGCTCGCGGCCGCACCGATGGCCGCACCGCTGCCGGAGGTAGCGCGTGCCCACGACGCCGCCTGAGGCCTGGTGCCGGTGCGCGACGCCGTCGCGCTGGCGCGACAGCAGCGCGACGACGACCGTGCCTGTCGCAGCGTGCTCGCGGCGGGCTCGCGCAGCTTCGCGACCGCGGCGCTGCTGCTGCCACGCCGGCTGCGGCGCTCGACCGCCGCGTGGTACGCCTTCTGTCGCCACGCGGACGACGTCATCGATCTGGGCGACGATCCCGGCGCGGCGCTGGACCAGCTGCACGCCCTGCTCGATCGCGTCTACGCCGGGCGCCCGGCCGAAGTGTCGCTCGAGCGGGCGCTGATGCGCTGCGTCGCCGATCACGGCATCGCGCGCGCGGTGCCCGACGCGCTGCTCGAGGGCTTCGCCTGGGACGCGACCGGTCGCATCGTCGCGGACGAGGACGCGCTGTTGGCCTACGCCGTGCGCGTGGCCTCGACCGTCGGCGTGGCCATGACCGCGATCATGGGCGTGCGCAGCCGCGATGCCCTCGCGCGGGCGTGCGACCTCGGCGTCGCGATGCAGCTGACCAACATCGCGCGCGACGTCGGCGAGGACGCGCGGCGCGGCCGCGTGTACCTGCCGCAGACGTGGCTCGCGCAGGCCGGGCTCGATCGCGGGGCGCTGCTGGCCGACCCGCGGCACAGCGCCGCGCTCGCGTCGGTCGTGGAGCGCACGCTCGCGCTCGCCGACCGCTTCTACCACGCGGCCGCGCCGGGCATCGCGTTGCTGCCGTCCGACTGCAGACCGGCGATCGCGGCCGCGCGATCGATCTACGCCGAAATCGGCCGCGATCTGCGGGCGCACGGCTGCGACGCCGTGAGCCGGCGCGCGCACACCCGCGCGTGGCGCAAGCTGCAGCTGCTGCTGCGCGCGTGGCTACGGCCGGTGCCCTCGGCGGCGCCGGCGGATGCGGACGTGCTGCCGCAGGCCCGTGCGTTGGTGGAGGCCGGAGCCGCGTCGTGATCCGCTCGCACCGCTGGCCCGCGTTCGCGCGATGGTTCGCGCGCGCGTGCGAGCGCCGCCTGCACGCGGCCTTCCACGACGGCTGGATCGGCGGCCTCGAGCACCTGCGCGACGCTGCCGCGGCCGGGCCAGTGTTGATCGTGGCCAACCACCACGCGTGGTGGGACGCGGTGGTGGCGTTGTGGGTGTCGCAGCGGCTGCTCGCGCTCGAGGCCTTCGCGCTGATGGAGGCGCAGCAGCTGCAGCGCCTGCGCTTCTTCGGCCTCGTCGGCGGCTTCGGCGTCGACCGCAGCGCACCGCGCGACGGTGCGCTGGCGCTGCGCTACGCGACCACGCTGCTCGACCGACCCGGCCGCGTGTTGTGGCTGTTCCCCCAGGGTGCGATCGAGCGCTCGCGCGCGCCGCTGCGGTTCGAGCCCGGCGCGGCCGCGATTGCAGCGCGCGCGCCGGGCGTGCAGGTCGTGCCGCTGGGGCTGCGCTACGAACCCGGCGATCATGAGCGGCCCTCGCTGTGGCTGCGCTTCGGCGTGCCGCTGCGGCCGGGCGCCGACGTCGCGACCGCGACCGTGCAGCTGCAGGACGCCGTCGCCGCGTGCCTCGGCGACATCGACGGCCGCCGCGTCGAGTTCACCCGCGGCTTCGGTCGCGATGCGCGACTGGGGTTGGCGTCGCGACTGCTCGATCGCTTCGCCGGTTGGATCATCGCGCGCTTCGGCTCACGGCTGCAGGCGGCCATCGCGGCCCAGCCGCAGCCGCTGCTCGGCCCAACGTGCTCGCGGCATCGCAACGGCGCGCAGCCACGCGGCCAGCAGCAGTGAGTCGGCGAGCAACGCCAGCGCCAGCCCCGGCGGCGCCGCGCCCGAGCGCTGCGCCGCGAGGCGAGCGGCGGCGGCGCGCAGCGTCAGCGCCACCGTCGCGAACGCTACCGCTGCGAAGGCGGCGCCGTGAGCACCGCCCCCAAGGGGAAAGCAGCGGCGCAGCGGCCAGCAGCAGCGGGTAGCTGATCATCCGCGCGGGTCGTTGCGCGCGCACGACCGCGATCCACCGCGTGTAGCGCTCGAGCACCGCGCCGAGCCGACGCCCTGCGCGCCAGCGAGCACGGTCGTGCAGCGCTCGCAGCTGCAGTCCCCGCGCGCGCACGCGCCGGGCGAGCTCGAAGTCCTCACCGAGGTACTCGCGCAGGCTCGCCGCGCCGCCGATGCTCTCGAGGGTCTCGCGCCGCAGCGCGAAGGCCTGCTCACCAGTTGCCCGGATCGAGCGCAGCCAGCAGCGAGAACGCGTGCAGCGAGCCGCCGAGGATCGCCTGCGACAGCCGGCCGCCCAGGGTCGTGGCCAGGTCGGCTTCGATCGGCGCGGCCCAGGTCACGCCGACATCGGTGCACGGTATGCCCAGCGGGGCCAGCAACGCGGCGAGATCCAGCGACCCGAGATCGACGTCGGCGTCGACCACCACGATCACGTCGGCGTCGGCGCCGAAGGCGCGACCGCGGCGTCGATCTCGCCTGGCCTGCGGTTGCACCATGCGCGTGCGACAGCAACGCCTGCGCCGCCATGCCGTGGGCCGCCAGGCTCTCGCGCCAGGATCGCGCGCACGTAGTGGCCACGCGGGATCCTCGGCGTGCGACCACGCCGACCCACTGCAGCCGCGCGCCCGCCGGTGCGCGCGGCACGGCCATCGCCGCGATCGTGGCCGGATCCGCGAGGGTGCACGGGCGCACCAGCAGCACCCGCGCCGCCGCGAGCGGAGCCGCGGGTTGCGACCGCGCGCGCGAACGCAGCGCCACGGTCGCGACGAAGCCCGCGAGCACGGCGCTCCACGCTGCCAGCAGCGGCACCGACCACGCGCTCACCACCAGCCCACTCCGCGGATAGAACGCGGCAGCATCAGTAGCTGCGTGCTCCAGCAGAAGCGCTGCAGGTCGACGACCTCGTGCACCGCGGTCGCGACGCGGCCGCGCAGCGAGGTCTCGATCAGCGCGCGGGCGTAAAACGGCGTGTCGACCAGCGAGCGCCGCAGCCGCGCGTCGGCGCCGGCGTCGGTCCGCGTGCCACGGGCGATGCGCCAGCGCGTGTGCGGCAGCGCGCGCAGCTGTGGTGCGTGCAGCGGCCCGCGTCGACCGTCGGCGTCGACGAACAGGCCCAGCGGGCGCGCGGCGCCCTCGCGATCGACCACGTCGTACAGCAGCGCGACACCGCCGTCGACGCGCGCGCGCGACCAGCTCCAGCCACGCAGCGCCTGCTCGAGCGGTTCGATGCCGGCGTTGCCGTCGTGGTAGCCGCTGCCGCGGAAGCGCAGCCGCGGCGCGTCGAGCTCGACCTCGATCGCGGCCATCGGCGCGATCGGCCACCACAGGTGTCGCTGCCCCCGATCGAGCGCGATGGCCTCGGCGGCGGCGCTGGGCCAGCGCAGGCGCACGCGACCCCGCAGCGCGCGTGGCCACGGGCTGCCGCGCTCGTCGAGCGCGAGGTCGAGGCCGTGGTCGACGCTCTGCCAGCGGCTACGGCCGAGCACCAGGCCGTCGTCGCTGCGCTCCACCGCGGTGCCGCGGTATTCGCTCATGGCCCAGGCGTCGCCGTGCTCGCCGTGCACTACGACGTTGAGGCCGCAGTGCAGCATCGGGTCGGCGTCGAGCCGCCGTCGTCGCGCGCGGAAGTAGCCCGGCGAAAACACCGAGCCCACGAACGCGATCACGGTGATGGCGCTGCGGCCGTCGTCGGCGATGCCGTCGACGTACCACCAGCGGTAGCCCCCGGGGCCGACCGCGGCCGCGAATCCAGGCGCTGCGCCACCGCGTCCGCGACCCACCGCCCGCCCAGCGTCACCATCGGCAGGCCCGCGCCCGGGTGGACCGCGCCGCCGACCAACCACAGGTTGGGGATCCGCGTCGCGTGCCGCGGGCGTGAGAACGGTGCCAGCGCCCCGTGGGTCGCATCGCCATAGATCGCGCCCATCGTGCCCGGGAAGCGCGCGGCGAAGTCCGTGGGCGTCGCCGCCACCACCGGTTGCTGCGGGCTCAGCCGCAGGCCACAGCGTTGCAGCTGCTGCTCCATCTGCACTCGACATGTCGACCCCGGCCGGACTGGGCGCCCGGCCGCGAGCGCGGGCGCGTTGACCAGGCGCACATCAGCCGCTCGGTCCCGCCGGTGCTCGGCGAGGCGAACTGCGCGCACAGGTACACGGTGTCGGTGTCGGTACTTCGCCGCGGCGAGCGGCGAACTTGGCCTCGTAGTCGTCCGCGAAGAAGACGTTGTGGTAGCCGCTCAAGGCCTTCGGCGGTGCCGTACATCGACCACGCTCATCGCGGACAGCGATCGCGGTCGCGGCCGCGTCGGTTGACCCCCGGCACCGCGCGGCGCAGGCCCTCACCGAGCAACTCCTGCGCGAGCACGCTGGGATCGCCGTTGTAGACCAACGCGTCGTAGGCGATGCCGGTGCCGTCGTCGAGCACCACGCGCTGGACCCTACCGTCGCCCAGCTCGCATGCCTGCACGCCGGAGGCCGCGCAAGCGAACCCGTTGCCGCAGTGTTCGATCGCGCGGCGCAGCGCCTGCGCCAGCGCGATCATGCCGCCCTGCAGCGCCCAGACCCCGCGCTGCTCGACCGCTGCAGATGAGGTTGCCGCCGCGGCGCCTGCAGCAGCGGGGACGAGCCGTAGTAGGTGGCGTAGCGCGCGAAAAGCGGCGCAGCCGCCGGTCGCGGAAGAAGTCGGAACAGCGCGCCCATCGCGCGGCCGAAGTCGACGCGCGACAGCGACGGCAGGCCCTGCAGGTCACGTGCCGCGTCGACGCCGAGCGGTAGCCGTCGTTGTCGTGGTGCAGGAACGGCTGCTCGAGGCGCTCGAGGATCGCGGCGCCGTGCTGCACGAAGCGCAGCGGTAGCCCTCGCCCAGGCGCGCCTCGGCAACGCCGTGATCGCCTCGGGCGCTGCGCTCGACGTCGGCGAACAGACGAAGCTGGCTGCCGTCGGTCCACGCGTCGCGCCAGGCACGACAGCGGCCGCAGCTGCAGCCACTCGTCCATGTGCAGACCCGCGCGCTCGAACAGCGCCTCGAACACCGGCCGCATCGTCAGTACGGTTGGGGTCAGGTAGTCGATGCGATCGCCCACCTGCGGCACGCGGAGCTTGCCGCCGACCTCGGCGGCGCGCTCGATCACCGCCACGGCGCAGGCCGCGCATGCCGTAGGGCCAGCGCGCACGCGGTCGCCAGCAGTCGACCTCCAGGGCGCCCACCACCACCACGTCAGCGCGCGTCGGTTCGCGGCACGCCCGGAGTCTAGGGGCGGGCAGGGGTTTGTCCACGCCGCGTCGAGGTCAGAGCCACGCACGAACCTCTTGGACAGTTGCCAGGAACCCCACCGGATGCAAGTACGTATCCGGACGCCTTCTTGATCGCACCGTCGCGGGCCTTCGCTCGGATCGTCGGTCGCGGCACGCCGCCACGACCACATGGACGCGCTCGGGTGCACGCGGTCTTCCTCGGGGGCACGCGTGCGCCCCCGGCTGTTGCTCGCCGTCGCTCAAGCCGCGGGCGCGCGCGACGTCGCGCCGGCGCACCTGGGCGATCGCAGTGGAGCTGGTCCACTGCGCGTCGCTCGTGCACGACGACATGCCGTGCTTCGACAACGCGCCGCCGATCCGTCGCGCCGCGCGGCGCGGCAAGCCTGGCGAGGCCACCGCGGTGCTGTGCACGGCCGATCGTGCCGTTCGACGTGCTCGCGCACGCGTGCGTCGATCACCCGCGGCTGTTGCCGGCGCTGTCGGTGCTGTCGCAGGCCAGCGGCACCGCGGGTGGGCTCGTCGCCGGGCAGGCGTGGGAGGCCGAGCCCGCGCCCGACGTTGCGCGCTACCACTGGCCAAGACCGGCGGACTGCTCGAGGCCGCACCGTCATCGGTGCGATCGAGGCCGGCGCCGAACCCCGAGCTGCAGGCGCGGTCGGGGCCGTTCGGCGAGGCCTACCAGATCGCCGACGATCTGCTCGATCTGGTCGGCAGCGCGCCGACCGAGCTGGGCAAGCCGCGGGTCAGGACATCGTGCATGCGCGGCCCAGCGCCGCGATCGAGCTAGGCCTGAGCGCGCGGGCGCGGCTGGACGACGTGTTGCAGCGCATGCGCGGCGCGATCCCGCCGTGCGCCGACGCCGGTGCGCTGCACGGCTGGCTCGACGAGGCTTGCGCGCGGCTGTTCCTGGCGGCGCCGGCTGCAGCCGCGCACCGCCGCGACCCTCGCGCGCGACGACGCGTCGGCGTCGGCCCTGTCGCTGTGAGCGACGCACCGTAGCGAGCGTGGCGGCCGGGAGTACCTGCTGTTCGATCTGCTTCGTGGCCGCGCCGATCCTGTGCTGCGTGGCTGCTGCGAGAAAGTGGCTGCGCGGCGCCACGGGCCCGGCCCTGCGCGCGCGCGGTGCTGTGGGGCTCGCCGCCGTTCGTGCTGTGGGACGCCGCGGTCGTGGGCCGGCACTGGTGGCTCGAGCCCACGCGCGTGCTGGGCCCGTCGCTGCTGGGCCTGCCGCTCGAGGAGCTGGGCTTCTTCGTGGTCGCCGCTGGCGTGCCTGCTCACCTGGGAGCTGGTCACCCACGGCGGTCGGCCAAGCTGCGATGGCTGCGACCCTGGGCGGCGATCGCCGCGGCTGGGCTCGATCGCGGCGGCGATCGCCGCCGTCGCCGAGCTCGAGGACACCTGGGTGGTGCTGGCCGCCGCCGCGCGAAGCCGGTGATCCGCTCGACGATGCCTGCGGCACGCGAGTCGCGCAGCCGAAGCCGGCCGCGACCACGCCGGTCCTGGGCCCACGACGACTCAACGGCTACCTGCCCGCGCCTGATCGTGCACTACGACGACGGCTTCACCACCGGCGTGCGCGGGCACCGTGCCGCCGAGGACTACGGCTTCGGCCTCGCGCTCGTGCTGGTGACCACGGTGCTGTACCAGCGCGCGCGCGGTCGCACGCCGTTGCCGAGCTGGCCGGCCCGGGCCATCCGCGCGCGGCCTCGGCGGCTACCGCCAGCCGTGGAGTCGGCGCCGCCGCAGCGGCGACGGAGCCGCACCGGCGCGACGCATCGCGGTGATCGGTGGCGGGCCTGCAGGGCTGGGCGCTCGCAGAGCTGCTGTCCCGGCGTGGCTTCGCGGTGACGCCAGCCCGAGCGTGGCGCGACCCTGGGAGGCTCGCAGCCTGGCGCGGACGCCGCCGGGTGGCCGAGGCGCCGATCGAGCAACGGCTTCCACGCGTTCTTCCGCCACTACAACCTGTCGCACCGGCTCGACGAGCTGGGCCTGCGACGACAGATGCGACCGATCGACGAGCAGCGCGATCCTCGGTCGCCACGGCGAGCGCGCCGCGTTCGCGGCCCAGGGCGCGGCGCCGGGTCTCAACCTGCCGTGCTGCGCAGCAGGTGTTCCGTCTGCGCGACGTGCTGCGACCCGCACCGGGCGCGCGCTCGAGCTGCTGCTGCGCTTCGACGCCGACCACCCGATCCGCGCCGACTGGGCTCGGCTGGTGAAAAAGCCGACGACGCCAGCGCCGCCGCCGATGCTGCGGATGGTTCTCACCAGCCTCTGCGCGGGCGTTCTTCGCCGCGCCCGAGCGCATCTCGATGCTGAGCCTTCGTGCGCGCGGCCTTCCACTTCACGCCTCAATGATCACGGCCTCATCTACGATCACCTCGACGGCAGCTACGACGAGGCGTTGATCGATCCCATCGCGCAGCCGACCTGCGTGCCGCCGGGGTCGAGATCCGGCTGGGCCGCGGCGTCGGCACGCCAGCCAGCCCGACGGGCTGCTGGTCGACGGCGACCGCTTCGATCACGTGATCCTGGCCGCCGACGCCGCCGCGGCCGCGCGGGCGCTGGCGGCGTCGCCGGCCCTGGCCTGCGCCTCGGCCGTTCGATGCGCGCAGGCCAGCGCTACGCGGTGGCCTGCACAAGGTGCGAGGTGATCGGCAACGCTGCCGGTGTTCGTCGCGACCGACGGCGCACGCTCGACGCGGTCGCGTTCGTCGATCGCACCGATCCCCGCGCGTGGCGACAGCGCGGCGGTGCTCGAGCTGCACTGCTACGCGGTGCGCCCGACGACGTGCTCAGCGGTCGCGTCGGGCCTGCGCGACGAGCTCGCCGCGCTGGTGCCCGGCGCCGGGGCGCGCTGCGTGATCGAGAGCCACCCGTGCCGCGCGACGACTTCACCGCGCTGCACGTGGGCATGCAGCAGCGCGCCGACCGGCGTCGCCAGCGGTCACCCGCGGCTGTGGTTCGCCGGCGACTGGGTCGCGCTGCCGATCCCGGCCATGCTCATGGAGGCCGCGCACACCTCCGCGCGCCTGGCGGTCAACCGCATCTGCGAGGCCGAGGGCCGCGAGGGCTTCCCGGTGTGGACCGTGCCGCGCCGCGGCCTGCTCGCACGCCGCACCGCGTGATCACCCGGCGGGAATGGTCGCGCAGCCGAGCACGATCTGCACCTTGGCGCCCACGTGGCCCTGGATCGCGTCGCAGGTCTGCGGGCACACGATGATGCTCGTCGGCGCGGCGGGGTCGTCGTAGTACCAGCCTTGCTCGACGTTGCTGCACTCGGCCGCCGACTCGACGTAGCCGACTTCGAAGCCGCCGCCCATGCCGTCGTCGAACTCGACGTTGACCTGCATCGGGTCGAAGTCCTCGCCCTCGGGTGGAGTCGGTACGTCGAAGGTGCAGGGCAGCTCGGACTCCTGCTGCACCGCGTTGACCAGGACCTGGAACACCTCGAAGAAGTCCTGGTCGCACAGGTCTCCGACCACGCCGCCGGTCAGCTGCGCCAGCTGGATGTACTGCTCGCCGATGCTGGCGGCCTCGGGGCAGTCGGTCGTGGGCACGACCGCGTGGACGATCGCCGCGCGGTTGGGCTCGAGCATCTCGAAGTTCTCGATGAAGTACGACGCCGGCTGCAGCGAGTCGTCGTCGCTGATGATGACGAAGTGCAGCGCGCTGTCGGAGTCGGTGAACGGGCCCCAGTTGTCGTGCTGCTCCACGATCACCGGCAGCGCGTTGTAGCTGTTGACGTAGTGGTCGACGTGCATGAAGTCGGGATCGCGGCTGTCGGGCGCGATGCCGCCGGGGTCGGGCGCCTCGCTGCACATGCCCGAGCCCAGCGGCGCCGCGATGCAGATCGGCGTCGCGACCCAGTCCGAGGCGTAAAAGCCCATGGCGGCGGCGGTCAGCAGCACGACGCGGACCTCGATGCCGTCGTCGATGATGGCCTGGGCGAAGCCGTTGAGGCGCGCCTGCACCTCGGCCATCTCGTAGTCCATGCTCGACGAGTTGTCGACGACCATGACCACGTCGGCACCGCGCAGCTTCGCGATCGCATCGACCGACTCGCCCGCGCACTCCTCCGACGGCAGGTCCGCGACCCCGAGATCGAGCACCGGTGGACCGCTGCTGCTCGAGCCGGTGTCGGGGTCCGTGGTGGTGGTCGGATCCGGCCCGGTCGTCGCGGTGGTGAGGTTGCCGTTGGGGTTCTCGCGCGTATCGGTGCACGCGGCCACCAGCGCCAGCAGCAGCGCCACACCGGGCCGCAACCGGCGCGGCAGCTTCGACACGGACGAATCGAACGAGACCATGCGCACCTGCGACGCCGGCGACGGCATCGCTCCCCGACATCGAGGGTAGCGTGCGCAGCCGCGGCGCGGCAACCCGCGCGCGTTCACCAGCCCGGCGGGAACGTCGCCCCGTCCGCCATGGGCTCGAGGAAGGCGCTGCGTCCGACGTCGACGAGCTCGGCCTGGCCGTGCTCGAAGTAGTCGTCGCGCCGGGATCGAGCACCAGGCCCGCGGGATCGTAGACGCCCCACGGCGGGTCCGACTGACCCTCGCGCGGCGAGTACATCAGGTCGCGCTCGGGGGCGCGCGCCGTCGTCGAACGCGTGACCCGAGGCGTGCTCGTGCGGCGCGAGCAGATCCACGGCGCCCAGCGAGTGCATCAGCTCGTGCAACATGCCGTAGTCGACGTAGCGCGGCACGAGGTCGTCGACGCCCATGGCTGCTCGTCGCACGCGGGGTAGCCTGGGATCTGGCCGCCCAGGTACATCGCCGCGACCTGGCCGACGAGCAGCGGCGGATAGGCCCCGCCACCGCAGGCGTACTCGCTGGTGCCGCCGTAGTAGACCGCGTAGAGCTTGTGCGGCTGCAACAGGCCGGCCAGCAGCAGCTCGCGCTCGACGCGGTCGCGCACGTATGCGAAGCCGGTGTCGATGTTGGCCGCGGCCTCGGTGCCGTGCATGGTCGCGTCGTCGAGCTCGAGCCGCACGAAGCCGATGTCGAGCTCGCCGCCGGAGGTGTCCAGGCGCAGCGAGCGACCGTCGCTCTGATCGCGCATCCACGCCGACCAGGCGCGCACCGAGTTGCACAGGGTGCCGTCGGTGTCGTAGCCGTGGTCGTCGCCGTCGGACGGCACCACGTACAACACCCGCACCTGCGGGTCGACGCTGTCGTCGTTGCGGTCGAGCTCGCTGCGCTCGCTGCCGCAGGTGGGCAGCTCGGGCACGTCGCCGCCACTGCTGCCGCTGTCGTCGGCGATCGCGGTCGAGCCGCCCTGCGACCCGTCGCTGCTGCCACTGCTGCTGCCGTCCGACGCGGTCGTGGATGTCGCGGTGGCCGTGGTCGAGCTGCCGTCGTCACCGCCGTCGGCGTCACCGTCGTCGCTCGAGGTCGTGATGATGCAGGCGTACGCCGGCAACGAGAGCAGCAGCAAGAGTCGACGCATCATCCCTGCGGCCCCACGACGTTGGACAGGCCCCAGCCGGTCATGTCGCTGTAGGTGTAGGGCGAGTCGAGTTGGTCGTAGCTCTCGAACGCGAGCGTGTCGGGATCGACGCGCCACGCCGTCTGCGTCATGTCGACCAGCCACACGTAGCCATAGAAGTCGATGCTCACGCCCTTGGTCTGCGACGGGCTCGGCAACGCGATGAACGGGCCCAGCGCCAGGGTCTCGACGTCGATGGCCTGGATGCCGGTGGTCGGGAACGTGCCCATCCACATGTAGCCGTCGGGATGCTCCTGGATGCCCAGGCCGGTGGTGCCTGGGATCGTCATCCACGTCGTCGTCGCGGGGTCGTAGCGCGCCGTCGCGCCGATGTCCGCGCCGAACCACACGCGGCCGGCGTGATCGACGGTGATGCCGTAGGGGTGGACCTCGGCCGGCATCATCGTGATCTCGTAGTCCATCGTGTCGAGGTCGACCTCGACCAGCGGCGAGCCCGAGGTGTAGGTCATGAACCAGAAGTCGCCCTCGGCGTCGACCGCACCGCCGTAGGCGCCGTAGTAGTTCACCGCGATCGGCACCGTGACCATGTTCTCGATCGCACCGTCGTCGCCGTTGATGAGCACCACGTCGATGTTCATCGCGTCGCCGGTCATGGCGCCCGAGGTCCACAACTTCTGGTCGTGGTAGCTGCAGGTGTCCTCGTCGAATGTGCCGGCGGTCCACGCGACCGGACGCTGCGTGGTGTAGGCCATGGGCACGTACCACGCGACGCACTCCTCCTCGCCCCAGGGCAAGATGTCGTCCTTGCCCGACGAGGTCTGGATGCCGGGCGTGCCGTTGCCGTCGGCGCAATCTTCCGCGCGGGCGTAGACCTTGGTCACGCCGCCGTTGCGGTTGCCGACCGCGACGTCACCCGAGAGGTTGACCGAGGTGCGCGAGGGCGAGCCGGCGCTGTCGGGCCGCGTGACGTAGCGTCCGGCCTCGACCATCGTCTGGGTGTCGAGCTTGGTGATGGTCCCTTGCGCCGTGTTGGCGATCCAGATGTACGAGAAGTCGAGCCCGCCGCCCTTGCCGTCGCAACCGCCGGTGCCGACGTCGGGCTGGATGCCGAGGTCGAACTTGGGTCCGTCGGTGCCGCTCGACGTGCCGCCCGAGGAGTCGGCCACCGTCGTCGCGGTGGTCGTGCCGCTGAGGCTGCCCGAGCCGCTGCCATCCGAGCTTCCGGCGGTGCCCTCGGCCGAGCTCGTCAGCGTCGCGCTGCCCTCGGCGCTGGCACTGCCGCTACCAGATCCACCGCCGCCGTCGCCGCAGGCGGTCATCGTGATCGCCACCGCACACCCGCGCACCGCTGCCGTCGTCCGAACCATGGTCGCCGCTCCCGCGTCGATGGTGGCACGGACGGCGGTGCGCGCGGTAGTCCGCTCGTCAGGCGCGCTCGAACACCATGACGAAATTCTCGCGCAGCAGCGCCGGCGCCGCGATCAAGCGGAAGCCCGCGCCCTCGATCTCGCGGCGGAATTCCTCCGGATCGGCGCGGACGTGGTCCTTCATCCACGCGCGCGTGCCCGGCCGCGTGCGGTCGTAGTCGATCACGACCAGGCGCCCACCCTCCACGAGCGCCGCGTGCAGGTCCGCAAGGTAGGTCCGCGGGCGCTCGAGGTGGTGGTACGAGTCGCACAACAGCGCCACGTCGATCGTCTCCGGTGCCAGACCCGTGTGCTGTTGATCCGCGAGCACCGGCCTGACGTTGCCGAGCTGCTCGTCGCGCGCGCGCGCGGCGATGTGCTCGAGGAAGTACGCCTGCACGTCGACCGCGAACACCACGCCGCCGTCGCCCACCACCCGCGCCATCGCCAGGCTGAACAGGCCGGTGCCGGCACCGACGTCGGCCACGCGCATGCCCGGCGCGATCGCCAGCGCGGCGAGGATCTCGTCGCGATGGTCGAAGACCTCGCGGCCCTCGCGTTCGAAGCTGCGCCAGTCCTCGGCGCGCTTGCGGGCGTACTCGGCGTTGATCCGCACGGCGACCGGCTGCGGCGCCTCGCTCGCCAGCGCGGGCGGGGTCGTCGCGGCGCGGACGGGATCGCGATGTGGCGCGGTGCCGCAGCCCAGCAGCAGCGCCAGCGCGAGCGCGCGGCTCACGAGGCTGCGCTCCCGGGCGCCTCGATGGCCTCGACCACGACCACGGCCACGGCGGCCTGCGCCAGGCCGAACACCAGCGGCCCCACGATCGGGATCGCCATCACGAACACGAACGGCAGCGCGAAGCCCAGAAGCCGCACCTGGTGGCGGCGCAACAGCGCCAGCTGACCTGCGCGCTGCAGCCCGAGGCGATCGAAGTAGGGGTCGAGCAGCTCCCACGACAGCGCGACCGCCGAGCGCCACGCCTGCAGCAGTGGCGCGAGCACGGCCCCGACCACCGGCACCCACGCCAGCAGCAGCAAGAGCAGCGTCACGCCGACGAAGGTGAGCAATCGGATCACGACGTTGGCGATCGTCGTCGACAGCGGCAGGCCCGGCGCCGCCGCCAGCGCGTCTGCGCGCGCGGGCGCCAGCACCCGCAGGCCTGCGAGGAACACCCGCTCACCCAGCAGCGGCACGTTGATCTGGATCAGGAACATCGCGACGATCGGTGCGACCAGCAGCACGATGCCGATGCCGGCCAGCCGCAGCAGCATCAGCAGCAGCACCGCCCAGAAGCCCTCGCTGCCGTCGCCGCGGGTCCACGCGACCACGGCCCAGATGCCGGCGACGTCGAGCGCGGTCGACAGCGACAGCAGCACCGCGGCCAGCTGCAGGTACAACCGTCGCACCGCCGGCGTGCCCCAGGCCAGCGCCGCGCCGCGGCGGGCATCGACCAGTCCAGCCGTGAGATCCGCAGCCACGCTCATCGTTGCACCTCGTCCATGAAATCCAGCAGCAGCGCATCGACTCGTTCGGGCGCGTCGACGTGCACCCAGTGGCTGGCCGACTCGATCACGTCGAAGCGGTAGTGCCACACCCACTTCGCGGGCGGCTCGGCGTACTCGAAACCCAGGTGACGATCGCGTGCGCCCCAGATGACCTGCACCGGCAGCTCGATCGGGCGCAGCGCCCGGCGCAGGCGCCAGGGGTTGCGGCGCAGCAGCGCGCGGTAGTAGTGCATCGCCGCGTGGCCGTGGTCGCGGGCCATGGCCTCGACGTAGCGCTCGATGTCCTGCTCGTCGTTGGCGCCCGCGCGCGCCGGATCGCGGCGCAGGATCCGGCGCAGCACCGCGAAGTCGTCGGCCGCGAGGCGGCGTTCGGCGAGGCCAGGGCAGCTGCATCACGAGCATGTAGAACGACCGGCGCAGCTGCACCGGGTCGAACATCATCGCGAGCTGGTGGGCGGGGTGCGGGCAGTTGAGCACGCTCAGTCGCGCGACCCGTTGCGGGTGACGCATCGCCAGCCACCACGCGACCATGCCGCCCCAGTCGTGACCGACGACGTGGGCCGTGTCCAGACCCAGGGCCGCGATGAGCTCGGCGATGTCGTCGGCGAGGCGCTCCACGGTGTAACTGGCGACCGCGCCGGGCTTGTCGGAGAGGTTGTAGCCGCGCAGATCGGGCGCGTACACGTCGAGCCCGGCCGCGGTCAGGCCCGCGAGCTGGTGGCGCCACGCGTACCAGAACTCGGGGAAGCCGTGCAGCAACAGCACCGCCGGCCGCGCACGCGCCCGCGTCGGCGCGACGTGGACGCAGTGCAGCTGCACCTCGCGCAGTCGCACGAAGCGGTGCTCGGCGTGGGGATCGTCGAACGCGAGCGGGCGCGCCATCGGGCACGATGGTAGCGCGACCGCGCGGGCCGCTCGACCCTGCTCGACGTCCGCTCGCGGCCGGCGCACTAGATCTGGGGACTGAAGCGCGCCGCGTCGCTCGCCGGGGTCGTGGCGGCGGCGCGGGGGATCAGGGTGCAATCCGGGAACGCCGACACGCGACACTGGCCCTCGCAGAAGCCGCGATCGATGCGGGCCATCAGGGTCGGTGCGGCCTCGACGATGGTGCGGTGCAGGTTGTCCGCGCCCAGCAGCTGCAGCAGCCCGGTGCGATCGAGCACGTCGCGCACCGGGCCGATGGGACCGATGAGGTGGAGGTCGTTGCCGCGCTCGCGCAGGGTCAAGGTCAGGTTCCGCAGCGATTGGATCGCGGTGGCGTCGACGTCGGCGATGCCGGCGCAGTCGAGTGCCAGCAGCTGGAGCTGCGGCCGCTCGGCCAGCATCGCGTGCACGCGGTCCTCGAGGAAGCGCGCGTTGGCGAAGTACAGCGGTGCGTCGACGCGCAAGATGCCGACCTGCGGACAGGTCTCGACCGCGAAGCGCGTGGTGTTGCGGTAGACCATCGAGCCGGGGATCCGGCCCAGCTCGGCGGTGTGCGGCGAGGCGGTGCGATACACGAACAACGCCAGCGCCACCACCAACCCCGCGGCCAGGCCCTCGACCAGGCCCAGCACCAGTGTCGCGAGGAACGTCGCGATCATCGTCGCAGCATCGCTGCGGTGGGTGCGGAACACCGCGATCGACTCGCGCACGTCGACCAGCTGGATCGCACCGTGGATGACGATGCCGGCGAGCACCGCCATGGGCAGCACCGCGAAGGCCGGCGCGGCCACCGTGACCGCGAGGATGACCGCCGCGCCCGTCATCGCGCCGGCACGACGCGTGCGCGCCCCCGCGTGCATCGCCACGACCGTGCGCGAGAGGCTCGCGCCGGCCGGGAACGAGCCGACCATGGCCGCGGCGACGTTGGCGAAGCCCAGGCCCCACAGCTCGCGGTTGGGATCGATGGACTGCCGCTGCTTCGCTGCCAGCGCCTTCGCGATCGCGACCGAGGAGCCATAGCTGATGATCGCGACCGACAACGCCGTGGGCAGCAGCGCGCGCAAGTCCGCCCACGACAGCTGCGGCAGCGTCGTAGTCGGCCACGCGCGCGGCACTGCGCCGACGACCGCCAGGCCGCGCCCGGGCAGATCGAGCGCCCACGCCAGCACGCCCCCGATCACGCAGATCACGAGCGCCGCCGGCAGCCGCCGCTGCCACCGCGGCAGCAGCACCAACGCGATGATCGTCGCGAGCCCGAACGCCAGCGCCAGCAGCGAGCCTTCGTGCAGGTGCAACAGCACCGGCCAGGGGTTGGCCGCGGTGGTGCCGGCACTGGCGCTGCGTGGCAGGCCGACCAGCGGCGTGATCTGACTCGCCGCGGTCAGCAAGGCGCCCGCGGCGTTGAAGCCGACGATCGCGGGGTGCCCGAGGAAGTTCGCTACGAAGCCGGCACGCAGCAGCGCGAGCACGCCGTAGACCCCGGCGACCAGCAGGGTCAACGCGACCAGCAGCTCGAGGTAGCGCGCGCTGCCGGGCTCGGCCAACGGTTGCAGGCCGCTGGCGACCAACAGACAGGTCAGCGCGACCGGGCCCACGCCGAGGTAGGGGCTCGAACCCAGCAGCGCGTAGGCCAGCGGGGCTGCAGCCGCGCACGCGAGCCCGACCGCCGGCGGAACCCCGGCGAGCAACGCATAGGCCATCGCCTGCGGGATGAGCAGCGCGAGCACGGCCAACGCCGCGAGCGCGTCGCCACCGCGAACCGGTGCGGGCCCGCTCACTGCGGTGCCGCCCATCGCCGCTGCGCCGCGGCCCACTGCTCGGGCGTGTTGCAGGCCGAGATCGCCTCGGGGTCGGGCAGGCTCGCGACCGCGACGCGCCGCGCCCCGAGGCCCTCGTACAACCGCCGCAGCGCGCCCTGACCCGCGCGCAGCAGCGCCGCCGCGGTGTCGCGCGCGACCGGGACGCGGACCACGCCGCTGGTCGCGTGCACGATGCGCGTGCCGTCCTCGAAGGGTCCGCTCTCGGGCACGACCGCGAGCGCGGTGCTGTCGCGCTCGAGCCGCTGCAGCATCGACTCGACGTGCACCGCGGACAACCATGCGGCATCGCAGGCGCCCACGTACGCGACTTCGCTGCCGAGCTCGGCGCAGGTCCGCAGGCCGCTGCAGGCGCCCAGCAGCGGCCCGGCGGCGCCGAGGCTCGCGTCGTCGTCGATGCGCAGCGCGCCGTCGGGCAACGGCGGCAGCGACTGCCCCGGCGCACCCACGACCACCGCCAGCGGACACGCCTGCATCGCGATGCGCACGACGCGATGCAGCAGCGTCTCGCCACCGTGGCTCAGCCACGCCTTGGGCTGACCCATGCGATTCGAATCGCCGCCGGCGAGGATGACGGCTGCGCGCCTGCGCGACATCGAAGCAGCTGCAAAGATGCGCCCGCGTGCCGTCGGGATCAAGCGCATGCTACGCTGGGCTGCGATGAAGCTCCGCATCCGCGGTGACGCGCTGCGTCTGCGCCTGTCGCAGCGGGACCTCGAGACCCTCGCGCAGACCGGCGAGGTCGCCGAGGCGATCCACTTCGGTCCCGGGGGCGTCGCGCTGCGCTACGTGCTGCGGGCGTCTGCGGGCGCGAGCGCGCTGTCGGCCAGCTTCGACGGCGCCGCGATCACGGTGGCGATGCCGCTTTCGCAGGTGCACCAGCTCGCGCAGACCGACGCCGTCGGCGTCGCCGGCGAGCAGGCGCTGCCGGGTGGCCGCCAGCTGTCGCTGCTGGTCGAGAAGGACTTCCGCTGCCTGGTGCCGCGCGCGGGCGAAGAGGACACCGACGGCTTCGTGCGGCCGCAGGGCGCGGGCGAGAGCTGCTGACGCGCGCGCCCGCGCACCGCGCGATGGCGTCTCACGCCGGCTGCACCCGCGTCGCGCCGGCGTAGACGCAGGCTCGATCGCCGCGCACGAAGCCCAGCAACGTCATGTTGCTGCGCTGCGCCAGCGAGACCGCCAGGGAGGTCGGGGCCGAGACCGCGACGACCACGGGGATCCGCGCGGCGAGGGCCTTCTGGACCACCTCGAACGAGACCCGGCCCGAGACCGCGAGCACGCGCGACGACAGCGGCCAGCGGTCGTGCGCCGCGGCCCAGCCGATGACCTTGTCGATCGCGTTGTGCCGACCCACGTCCTCGCGGACGACCAGCGCGGTGCCGCGCTGGTCGAACAGTCCGGCGCCGTGCAGACCACCGGTGGCCGCGAACGTGGCCTGACCGGACTGCAGCCGCTGCGGCAGCGCGCGCAGCGTGTCGATCGACAGCGACACGGCATCGTCGATCGGCGCGGCGCAGGCCATGGCCGCGTCGATCGAGGCCTTGCCGCACACGCCGCAGCTGCTCGACGCGTAGAGGTTGCGTCGCAGCCGCTGGAGATCGAGCTCGACCGAGGGCGCCAGGCCGACGTTGAGGATGTTGTCCTCGGCGTCGGGGTCGTCGAGGCGATCGCAGTGGCGCAGCGACGCGATCTCGTGTGGGGCTGCGACGATGCGCTCGGTCAGCAGGAACCCGCGCGCGAGCTCGAGGTCGTCGCCGGGCGTGCGCATGACCACGGCGATGGGCACGCCCGCGATGCGCAGCTCCAGCGGCTCCTCGCGTGCGACGGTGTCGTCCGCGAGCGTGGCCTGATCCCCGCGCCACTCCCAGCGCGCGACGCCCCGGCTGCGCACGTCGTCGTCGCCTGTCACGAAGGGCTCAGGCTCGCCGACCAGACCTTGTCGCGCAGGCACGTCTCGTCGATGTGGGCGGCGTGGACGGTCACGTCCATGTCGTAGGCGCCGAAGTAGGGCGAGGGCACCACCGCGGACTCGCCCGCCTGCAGCAGGACGTCGTCGAAGCGCAGCCCGTAGCGGCCGGTCTGGTCGCAGCAGTCGGTGCACGCGCAGGCCTCGATCAACTCGAAGCCGACCGGCGAGCCGAGGTTCACCAGGCCGCCGGGCAGCTCATCGACGCTCTGCACCGCGAGGAACGCGGTCTTGGTGTCGCCGTCGCCGCGCGTGGCGACGGCGAAGATCGTCATCGCGCAGTCCTCGGTGCGGCGGACCAGCACCATGCGCACGCAGCTGCCCAGCAGGCTGTCCAGCGGCGCCACCGGCACGCCGTGCAGCTCGGCCGCGAGGTCGGCCCCTTCGTCGCACGGGCAGGTGTCGGCGCACTGCCGGATCTGCACCTGGGTGTCGTCCGCCGCGAGCAGCTGGCCGGTGTACTCCAGCGAGCCGCACAACGGCGGGACCTCGTCGCCATCCTTGTACATCGTCGCGTCGAGCATGACCCACGCGGGCAGCTCGCAGCTCGCGCCACCGGTGCTGCTGTCGCCCCCGCTACCCTCCGCGCTGCCGCTGGCATCGCCCAAGCCGCCCGACGACGCGTCCGTGCCCGAAACCGAGGTGTCGCCGGTGCCCTGCGAGTCGCCGCCGCCGTCGCTGCTGCCGTCGAGCCCGAACGCAGGGTTGGCGATGGTGCACGCGGGCAAGCCCAGCGCGACCACGAGTCCCAACCAACGCCGGCCCGCCATCGTCATCGCATCATAGCCCCGGCTTGCCCGCGTTCGCACCGAACTTGTCGGCACACCGCGTCGTGACCAGCGCGGCGGCGTCGAGCCGCGGCAGCTCGGCCAGCGACGGCAGCGGCGCCATCAGGGCACGGCCCTGACACGCAGCGACCGCGACGTTGCCCTGGCTCACGCACGCGGCGCGTCGTTCGCCCATCTTCTTGCGTCGGCCTTCGAACCACTCGAGCGCGTCGCGCTCGGGACCACGCTTCATGAAATCGTCGTATGCCGCGACGACGGCGTCGCACGCGGCGGCGACGTCGGCGGGCAACGGAGACGGCAGTGCTGCGGCCGCATCGATCTCCGCGTCGCGAGCCGCGACCACCGCTTCCTCTTGCTTGCGCGCCTCGTCCTTCGCAGCACGATGCGAGGCTTCGATCTGTTCGCGGGCCTTCTGGTCCTTGCTCTCGAGCTGGACCGCCTTCGCGATCGACTCCTCGACGGAGGGTTGCGCGCCACTTTGTCCGCCACAGCCCAGCGGTGCGGCGACGGACACGATCAAGAAGAGGATCGAGAACCTCATGGGTACGACTCGGCCGCACACAGCGTACACCGGCCGTGGCGGGCCGTGGCGCCACGTCTTCGCATGTGCGCGCACGCGCGGCCGAGCGGGGGTTGGCGCCGCGTCGCACCTGGGCCCAGCGCGCGCGCCGGTGGTGCGCCGCGAACGCGTCGTCACGATCGCGAGTCGCCGCGCTCGCCGATGCCGTCTCTGCCGTTCCTCGCGAGGCTCACGTCGCGGCACCCCGCAACGAGTTCAGCGCGTGGGGGCATGCGCCCACACGCGGAGCGAATGCGCGACGACGCGATCGAGACGCACTCGATCGCGGCTGCCTGTGGCTGCGGCTGTGGTGTAGAGTCGAAGGTGCTCATGTCCATCCGCCTTGCTTCACCTCGGTTGCTCGCGTCGATGCTGCTGTGTGCCGTCTCGGTGTCGGCGTGCAAGGAAGGCGATGCAGCGAAGGGCGACTTGATCGCCCGCGAGACCATCGGGCCGATGGGCGGCGTGCTCGCCGGCGGCGGGATCCGACTCGAGATTCCCGCCGGCGCACTCACGGCGGAGACCAACCTCGGGTTGTGGACGTCGCCGCGTGATCTCTCGGCCCGCGACTACGTGCAGCAGGGCGGCGCGTTCGAGCTCGGGCCCGAGGACGAGTCGGAGGTCGAGCCGTTCCGCCTGCGGCTGCCCGCCGAACTCTCGTTCGCCGAGGGGCCCGACGATCCGGCCGTGTTGTTCGTGCAAGACGGGCTCACCGTGGCCGCGCACGGCAGTTCGGCGTGGGTCAACGAGCTCGGCGCCATCGCGATCGCGGCCGCGGGCATGCGCATGGCCGAGCCGCTCGAGCCCATGCTCGGCAGCTCGCCGAGCCAGGCCGGCGCGACGATTCGCGACATCGTGCACTTCAGGTTGGGCCTGACCAACACGCCGCGCTTCAACCTGGCGATGACCATCTACGACACCGAGCAGGTCTACGACAAGGCGCTCAACGGCACCGGCGACGGCGACTGCGGCTTCGAGCTCGGTGGTGTGCAGGGCGGCTCGCTCGCCGCGGGTTGCTCCGATGGTCCGCTGACCGCGAAGGTCGGAGTCACCAGCGCCGAGATCGAGTTCGACGCGACGCCGTTCCAGTCGGGCAAGCTCGACACCCCGGTGGTGGTCGGCGTCGTGGGCGGAGCCGACGACATCGCGTACCAGCTGGGCTTCTTCTCGTTCGACACCAGCCCCTGCTACGCCGAGACGTGCTCGGGCTATGGCACCTGCGTCGTCAACGGCGAGGCTGCCTCGTGCATGTGCATCGAGGGCTACGCGCCCGGCGAGGATCTCACGTGCGTGTGCGTGCCCAACTGCGAGGGCAGGATGTGCGGCGGCGACGGCTGCGGCGGCAGCTGTGCCCTGGGCTGCGGCGACGGCGAGTTCTGTGACGACGCCGCGGGTCAGTGCGTCCCCGATGGCAGCGACACTGGACCCATGGACACGGGCCCCATGGACTCGACGACGGACCCGACCGATCCGACCACGACCACGGATCCCTCCGGGGGCAGCAGCGGCGGTGGTTCGTCGGGCGGCGGTGGATCGACCGGCGGCGGCACCACCACGCTCTGAACGCGCACCGCTCGAGCCGCGCGCGCGAGGACGACGAGAGAACGAAGGCACGGCCACGACCGTGCCTTCGTCGTTTCTGTCGTCTTCGCTACGCACGTTGCCTACACGCGCGAGCGTGTGCATTGCGCATCTCGGAGGCCGCGGCGCGAGCACGCGCAGAGATCCGCGTTGGGTGAAAAAAAAATTGCGGCGCGATCGTGGTCCGACTTCGCGCGATCCACCGGGGGCTGAAGCCCGCACGGCGAGCGGCGGTGAGCCACGACGCAGGGGGCGAGCGAGGCCCATCGTCGTTCCTGCCAAAGCTCCGCCGCGTTCGAAGCCGACGCAGACCCATCTGCGAGCGCATCGTGACAGTGTGGGGCTTGCGAGCGACACCGTCGTCGCGTGTCTGCGCTGCGATCGCGTGGGTGCAGAAGGCCCCAGATCCGCGTGGTGCGACCTCGCGTGGAAGCCCGAATTTCCCGGGCTGCGATCGCGTCTACGTGAACTTCGTGCTTGCCACTCCGACCACGATCACCATAGGATGCGATCGCGGCATGGGATGCGGGATCCCGTGGTCGACAAGTTTTTCCGTGGGTCGGGCAAGCAACCAGGGGAGCAAGACGATGCGAGCGCGCAAAGCCAGCAAGACGCTCGGGTTGGGAGTGGCGGCGGGGCTACTCTCTGCCTTCACACTCAACGCCTGCAACGAGGGAGGCGCAAAGGACGAGAAGTGCGTCTCCAACGAGGACTTCTTCAAAGAGAAGGTGTGGGCCAACATCCTCGGCACGACCTGCATCAAGTGTCACAGCGACAACGGTGCAGCCAAGGATTCGAGCTTCATCCTTCGTGACGCGAAGTGGGGCCCCGACTACCTCGAGAACAACCTCGAGGTGTTCGAGTCGATGGCCAAGCTCGAGTACGAAGGCGTGCCGTGGATCCTCGTGAAGCCGTCGATGGACAAGGGCATCGCCCACGGCGGCAACATGCAGCTCGACAAGGGCAGCGAGGAGTACAAGGCGTTCCAGGCGATGATCGAGCGCCTCGACAACCCCGTCACCTGCGAGGACGACGGCGATGACGAGGCCACCTTCTTCGCCGGCGTCGAGCTGCTCGACGAGGTTGCGACCCTGCGCAAGGCGTCGCTGTCCATCGTCGGCCGGCTGCCCTCGCCCGAGGAAGAGCAGCGGGTCCGCGACGGCGGCTTCGAGGCCCTCGACGCGGTGCTCGACGAGATGATGTCGGAGGACGCGTTCTACGATCGCCTCAAGGAGATCTACAACGACCACTTCCTGACCGACCGCTACTACCCCGACACCATGGCGCTCGACCTGCTCGAAGCGCAGAACATGGACGAGGACAACCCGGTCTACCCGTACGTCCGCTGGTACGAGAACGAGGCCGATCCGGACACTGCGGGTCGCTTCAGCAACCAGGCGGTCGCGCGTGAGCCGCTCGAGCTCATCGCCCACGTCGTGCGCGAGAACAAGCCCTTCACCGAGATCCTCACCGCCGACTACACGATGGTGAACTTCTACTCGGCGAAGGTGTACGGCCTGCAGGGCGTGCAGTTCCAGACGCCGGGCGACTACGAGGAGTTCGTGCCCTCGAAGGTGCCGGGCATCCCCCACGCGGGCGTCATGACGACGACCGTGTTCCTCAACCGCTGGCCGACCACCGCGACGAACCGGAACCGCGCGCGCTCGCGCGTGTTCTACAAGTTCTTCCTCGCGACCGACGTGCTCAAGCTCGGCGAGCGGCCGGTGCAGTCGTCGGCGATCCTGGGCGTCGCACCGTGGCTCAACAACCCGCAGTGCAACGTCTGCCACCTCACCGTGGACCCGGTCGCCGGTTCGTTCCAGAACTTCGGCCCCATGGGCGAGTACGCCCCGCCGGAGATGGGCTGGTTCGGCGACATGAAGGCGCCGGGCTACGGCGACAAGGTCATGCCGCCCGAGGAGTACCCGCGCGCGCTGAACTGGCTCGGCACCGAGGCGAGCAAGGACCGCAAGTTCGCGGTGTCCGCCATCCACGTCATGTACCACGGCCTGTCGGGTGACGACCCGCTCGAGGCGCCGACCGATCCGTCGCAGGCCGGCTACCTCGAGGGCATCCGCGCCGCAGACATGCAGGCCAAGCTCTTCGATGACATCGCGCAGAAGTTCATCGACAGCAACTACAACCTCAAGACGGTCGTGAAGGAGATCGTCAAGACGCCGTACTACCGCGCCTACAACGCGACGGGCCTCGACGAGACGCGCGAGCTCGAGCTCGCCAAGCTCGGTACCGGTCGACTGCTCATCCCCGAGCAGCTGCACCGCAAGATCGAGGCGGTCACGGGCCAGCCGTGGCGCACCGGCGTGGACGGCAGCGACGTGCTGCTCGACCTGGACGAGTACCGCATCTTCTACGGCGGTATCGACTCCGACACGGTCGTGGAGCGCATCACCACGCCCAACGGCATCATGGCGAACGTCGCCAAGCGCATGGGCAACGAGATCGCCTGCTGGACCACGGCAGCCGACTTCACCCGCGCCCCGGGTGACCGCCGTCTGTTCCCGTACGTCGACCCCACCTTCGAGCCGGAAGACAGCAACGGCTTCGAGGTGCCGGCGGCGGCCTCGGCCATCCGCGCGAACATCCAGTACCTCCACGCGGCGCTGCTGGGCGAGTACCTCGACCAGAACGACCCCGAGATCAACCGCACCTACGAGCTCTTCTTGAAGGTGTGGAAGGAGGGGCAGCGCGGTATGGACGCGACCATCACCGACGAGCAGGGCAACGAGGTGCCGGAGTACGGCGCGCAGCTGCCCGGCACGTGCCAGGCCACGAACGACTTCTGGTCGGGCGCTCCGCTCAACGAGCGCGCCATCACGGAAGACCGCAACTACACCATCCGCGCTTGGATGGCCGTCATCAGCTACCTGCTCTCGGACTACCGGTTCCTGCACGAGTAAAGAACGAAGGGAGACGAAACAGCCATGGATCGCCGCGACTTCCTCAAGCTTGCCTCGTGCACGGGTCTTTCCGTCATCGCCCCCACGGCGTTCGGCGGACGACAGGTGGCGAGCAAACCCCGTGTCTCGTTCGAGCCCTATACGGGCACCCTGGTCGTCTGCCTGAACGCAGGCGGCGGCTGGGATCCGACCAGCTTCTGCGACCCCAAGGGGGCCAAGAGCGAGGCGGACCCGAACCCGATGAACGCGTCCTACCTGACCGACGAGATCGAGCAGGTCGGCAACATCCGGTACACGCCGCTGCCTGACACCAGCCTGTTCCAGGACCAGGCGCAGCAGCTGCAGCTCACGTACTCGATGCGCACGTTCTTCGAGACGTACTACCAGCGCTTGCTGGTGGTGAACGGCATCGACCAGCAGACCAACGGCCACGACACCGGCAACCGCACCACCTGGTCCGGTCGTCTCGGCGAGGGCCACCCGAGCATCGCCGCGTTCGCGGCCGGTGCCTTCGGTAAGGAGCTGCCGATGGCGTTCATGAGCTTCGGCGGCTACGCCGAGACGGCTGGCATCGCCCCCCGCGTCCGCGCGGCGGGCAACGCCATCAACGTGCTCGGTCGACTGGCCTACCCGCAGCGCATCGACCCGAACAACGAGCAGTCGGGCTTCCACAGCACCAAGGTGCAGGAGCTCATCGACGCGTCCCAGGCGGGCCGCGATCAGGCGCTCGCGGCGAACCAGGGCCTGCCGAAGATCCGTTCGGCGATCAATGCCATGTTCACCGCGCGCAGCGGCAGCAACGAGCTCAAGCGCCTGCAGGAGTACCTGCCGGACCAGCTCGAGCAGGGCCTGCGGGGCCAGGCGCAGCTCATCATCGCTGCGTACCGCGCCGGCATCTGCATCTCGGCCAACATGGACACCGGTGGCTTCGACACCCACGGTGACCACGACGCGAGCCACATTCCCCGCCTGCTCGAGCTGCTCGACGGCGCGGACTTCTTCATGCAGGAGGCCGAGCGCCAGGGTGTGGGCGACAAGGTCCTGCTGTGCATGGGCTCGGACTTCGGCCGCACGCCGTACTACAACGGCGGCATGGGCAAGGACCACTGGAACGTCACGTCCATGATGTTCATGGGCGCTGGCATCAAGGGCAACCGCGTCGTCGGTGCCACCAACGAGGAGCACTCGGCACTCGGCGTCACGCCGAACCTCGACATCGACTCCTCGGAGACCGCGCGGCGCATCCACACCGCCGACATCCACTGGGGTCTGCGCAAGCTCCTCGGCCTCGAGCAGAGCGAGCTGGCGTCGATGTTCCCGCTGGACTTCGAGGGCGGCGGCGATCCGCTGCCGATCTTCGGCTGAGCCGTTGAACCACCGGGGTCCGGCAGGGCCCCGGCGGGAGGGGATGGGGGCGCGGGCGCTCGGGAAACCGGGCGCCCGTTTGCGTTTGTGCCCCGCAGCGCGTGCCGCCCTCGGCGCTCGCAGGGCCCGGGTATCATCGCGGTCGACAGGGCCCACCACCGCGCCGTGCCCTCGTTCCTCTTCTCGCTCCTGTTCGCCGCGATGGGCTTCTTCTTCCTCTTCGTCGCCGCGTGCGCCGGCTACGGCTTCTACCGAGTGCTGCGCTCGAGCGCGCGAGACCGCAAGTACCTGCAGCAAGCGCGCGAGGAGACGCCGCTGCAGCTCGACCATCTCGGCCACGCGCTGCGCTCCCTGGCGCTGGACACACGCTCGCTGCGGATCAGCCTCGAGGCCCCGGTGCGCGACATCGCCGAGCTGCGTCAGGGCCAGCTCAACGCGACCGCCGAGGATCTCGACAGCTTCGACACCATGCTGATGAACGTCAGCCGCGCCATCGCCGACTGGCTCGTGCACGTCGACCGCCTGTCCGAGCTCGACCGGGCCACGCTCAAGGACCTCGGCGCCAACCCCGAGCCGATCCGCAACGCGCTCGCGTCGGAGGGCTACGCGTTCGAGCGCCGTCACATCCAGCGCGGCGGCGGTCCACCGCTCGACGAGCGCCTGCGGGCCATCATCGAGCAGCTCGACAAGTTCGAGCTGGCGCTCCAGGCAAGCCAGCGCGTCTACCGATGACGGCCCAGCCGCCCGCTGCGGCGCGGCGAGCGAGGCTCGCGGGCGGCGGCGTCGACGGCGGTAATGGCAGTGAAGCCCGATGCCGTCGTGACAGCGTGTCGGCCGCGTCGAGCGCCCGCGATGCAACTCGCAACGATCCGCCCAGGCGGGTTGCACCGGCGGTGGTGCGCATCGCGACACCTCGCTGCCCGACTCGGGCCGATCGCGTCGCGATTTCCTGGGCGAAAACTGTCCAAGTGCCCCGCGAGCAGGCTAGGGTGTCCGCTGACCGGAACCTGGCACGCCACTGGCTAAACCAGTGAGTGACTACGCCGCAGACCGGCGCCGTCAGAGCCCAAGCGCCATGAACCCGCTGACCATCTCCATCTTGCTGCTCGTGTGCGCGTTCGTCATCACCGTCGCGTACGTCGCGGTCGACGAGCACGTCTGATCCCCGCCGCACGCGGCGGCGGAGCCCGAGTCCCGCGACCGCGCGGGGCTCAGAGCACGCCGAGCTGCTTGCCGACCTCGGAGAACGCAGCGATGGCACGATCGACGTCGGCGGCGCTGTGGGCCGCGGACAGCTGCACGCGGATCCTGGCCTGGCCCTTGGGCACGACCGGATAGCAGAAGCCGATGACGTAGATGCCGTGCTCGAGCAGGCGCGCGGCGAAATCGACGGCGAGCTTGGCCTCGCCGAGCATGATGGGGACGATGGGATGGACGCCCGGGCGCAGGGCGAACCCGGCCGCGGTCATGCCGCTGCGGAAGCGCGCGGTGTTGGCCTCGAGTCGGTCGCGCAGCTCGGTCGACGCGGACAGCAGCTCGAGCACCGCGAGACTGCCGGCCACGATCGGCGGCGCCAGCGTGTTGCTGAACAGATAGGGCCGCGAGCGGTTGCGCAGCAGCTCGATCAGCGGCTTGCGCCCGGTGACGAAGCCGCCGGAGGCGCCGCCGAGCGCCTTGCCCAGGGTCGAGGTGATGACGTCGACGCGGGCCATGACACCGTGGTGCTCGGGCGTGCCGCGGCCGGTCTTGCCGACGAAGCCGGTCGCGTGGCTGTCGTCGACCATGACCATGGCGCCGTGGCGCTCCGCGAGGTCGCAGATCTGCTGCAACCGCGCGATGTCACCGTCCATGCTGAACACGCCGTCGGTCGCGATCATGCGGATGCGTGCGCTTTGGGCCTCGCGCAGCATGCTCTCGAGTTGATCGAGGTCGTCGTGGCGGTAGCGGAAGCGCTGAGCCTTGCACAGGCGGATGCCATCGATGATCGACGCGTGGTTGAGCTCGTCGGAGATGATCGCGTCCTCGGCGCCCAGCAGGGTCTCGAACACGCCGCCGTTGGCGTCGAAGCACGAGCTGTACAAGATGGTGTCGTCGGTCGCGAGGAACTTCGCGATCGCGGCCTCGAGCTGCTTGTGCTTGTCCTGGGTGCCGCAGATGAAGCGGACGCTGGACAGGCCGTAGCCGCGCTCGTCGAGCGAGGCCCTCGCGGCGGCGATCACCTGCGGGTGGCTCGACAGGCCCAGGTAGTTGTTGGCGCAGAAGTTGAGCACCTCGCGGCCGCCGACGCGGATGTTCGCGCCCTGGGGTGACTCGAGGACGCGCTCGTGCTTGTACAGCCCCGCGTCGCGGATCTCCTGCAGGATGGCCGCGTAGTGGTCCTTCGCCTGATCGAACATGCGGCGATGTTAGCCGCGCCGCAGGCCCGTCAGGATGCGGCCGATCGTGCGATCGCTCCCGTTGGTCCAGTAGATCATGGTGTCGTCGAAATCGCCGTCGCCGAAGCGGATGTTGGCGAACGACGAGATACCCGCGCCCACGTCGCTGAAGCTGCGGCTGATCGTGGTCGCGCCCTCGGCCACGTACGGGGCGATGTGCGCGCTGTTGGCACCGGGAACCCCGATCCACGCGTTGCCACCCTCGTCGAACGCGATGCCCCCGACGGTCTGCAGCGGGTCCATGCTGTCGCCGACGTCGGCGTACAACGCGGGCTCGCCGGCGGTGCCGTCCTGCAACAGACCCACGCGCCAGACCTGGCCGACCGCGCCGACGAACAGCACGTTGGCGTCGGGGCCGAAGCTCAGCGTCGTGGGGGCCACGACCGCCTCGGTCAACACCCGCGCGACGCCCTCGTCGGCGACGTAGCGGATGATCTGGTTGGCCATCGGGTTGGTGAAGTACACGTCGCCGTTGCCGTCGGGCAGCACCATGCCGACCGCTCCGAGCGCGCCGCCGCCTTCGAGCTCGCTCGCGATGGTGGTGGTCTCGTCGTTGGTCGGGTTGTACGCGACGATGGCCTCGTTGGTCGTCTGCGCGATGTAGAGCACGTCGATGGGATCGTCCTGATCGGGCAGGAAGAGGTTGCCCTCGCGCACGCCCGCGGGGCCGCCGGCGACCTCGTAGCGCGACTGGAACATGCCGTCGACCGAGAACCGCGACAGGAAGCCCTCGCTCGACGAGATCCACAGGTTGCCCGCGCCGTCGAACTCGATGCCGCTGCCGGTGCCGAGCTCGTCGACCGTCGGCGGCGTCATGACCAGGAAGTCCTCGAACACCGGCTCGAGCACGGTGATGCTGAGATCGAAGGTCTTCTCGATGGTGTTGCGCACCGCCGTGATGCGCAAGGTGAGGACCTCGCCCGGGGTCGCGTCGGCCGGCACCGGCACCTGGATGTTCGCGCCCTCGCCGAGGATCTCCGTGGTCGGGCCCGAGACCTGCGACCACGAGTACTCGTCGGCGATCACGTCGACCTGGATCGGCACCACCAGGCCGCCGAGCACCATGCGGTCCTCGTCGTTGGTGTCGAAGGTCGGGCCGGGCTTGCAGGTGTCCTCGATGCACTCGAGCGTGCCCTGGCACTCGACGCCGTCGAGGCAGGGGCAGTCCTCGCTGCCGGGGATGCACGACGGGTCGGTCGTGTTCTCGGTCGTGGCCGAGGCGGTGGTCATCGTGGTCGCAGCCGAGCCGGAGTCGCCGGTGCTCGAGTCGCCCTCCTCGCCGCCGCCGTCCTGACCGCTGTCCTTGCCGCACGCCGCAATCGCGAACGCGGCCGTCAACGCAAGCACTCCACGCAGGCGAGTCGAATCCATGGTCATCATCGCTCTTGCTACCCGGACGACCATCGTACAACCGCGACGGCGGGGCAGGGAAGCGGCGCGACCCTTGCTGCCGCGACGTCAGCCGTGTGCGAGCGCGCCGGTCTGCGCGCCCGCAATCGCGGCGCTGGCTTCAGTGCCCGCTGAGCGCGTCGGGCGTGCGGGCCAACAGCTCGCGCACGCGCGGAACCAGGTCGGCGGTCATCGCCGCGAGGTCGAATGTGGGCTTCCACCCCCAGTCCTGCTGCGCGTTGCGGTCGTCGAGCGCGCGCGGCCAGGAGTCGAGGATGGCCTGCCGCGCCGGGTCGGACGCGAACGTGATGCGCACACCGGGAATCGCGGTCGCGACGCTGGCCGCGATTTCGCTCGCAGTCGGGCTGAACGCCGCGATGTTGTAGATGCTGCGGCGCAGGTTGGCCTTGGGTGCGTCGGCGAGGTCGATGAGCGCGCGGATGCCGTCGGGCATGTACATCAACGGTATGCGCGTGTCGGCGCGACAGAACGCCTCGTATGCGCCCACGCGCACGCCGTCGGTGTACATGAACAGCGCGTAGTCGCTGGTGCCGCCGCCGGGCAGGCTTGCGCTGATGAGGCCGGGGAAGCGGACGCCGCGGAAGTCGAGGCCGAAGCGGCGCTGGTAGTACTCGCCCAGCAGCTCACCGGCGACCTTCGTCACGCCGTACATCGTGGTCGGGCGCAGCGGCACGTCGTCGGGCACCGAGTCCGGCAGACCCGGACCGAACACCGCGATGGTGCTGGTGAAGACCAGCTGCGGGATCGCGTGCAGGCGGCAGGCCTCGAGCACGTTGTAGGTGCCGGTCTGGTTGACCGCGTAGGTCGTCTGCGGGATCTGCTCGCCGCGTGCGCTGAGGATCGCCGCGAGGTGGTAGACGCGCTGCGGTCGGAGCTGCTCGAGCAAGGCCGCGACCGCGACCGCATCGGTCACGTCGAGGCGGTGCCAGGGCACGTCCTCGGGCAGCCGCGACGGTCGCGGCGCGAGGTCGCTGCCGTGCACGTCGTGGCCGCGCTCGCGCAGCGCCATGATGAGGTCCGAACCGATCTGCCCGCCCGCCCCGGTGACGAAGATCCGCATGTGCTGGCGAGGAGACTACCGCTCATTTGAAGAACGCGTTGCGGTCCGGGCCCTGGTAGGCGCGGTAGTCGATCGCCCACGGCGTGACCCTGGTCTCACCCGCGGTGCGCGTGATCGTCAGTGCCATCGGCCTGACGTCGCGGTAGTTGCTGTCCTCCGGCAGGTCGTCGTTGGCGACGCCGCCGGCGGAGAAGAGCGTGAGCAGCCGGATGTCGTCCTTGGGGAAGTGGTCGCGGTAGCCGGCGTTGACCTTCTCGTGCCCGCGCACCAGCAGCGAGCAGCCGATGCGGCCCATGAACGCGCGAAACTGCAGCCGTCCGAACGCGAAGCGCGCGCTCGCGGCCTGCAGCTCGTCGGGCACGGCGTCCGCGCGGCTGGGGTCGCTCCACAACATCTGGAAGCGCAGCTCCGGGTCGTTGAGCGTCGAGAGGTCCTTCCAGCGCTGGCGCAGCAGCGCGTCGCGCGGGATGCCACCGTGCACGAACATGAGATTGTCGAACAGCAGTGTGTTGGGGATCTTCTCGAAGAACGTCAGGTAGCGATGGAAGACCTCGTCGGGCACCAGCGGCTGCAGCGAGCTGATGGTGTCCGAGGGCTTCACGCCGCCGTAGATCTTGCCCTGGTACTCGATGTAGTACTCGTGGTTGCCGCGCAGCACGAACACGTGCTCGGGCACCGTGAGGTACAGCTTGAGCACCGCTCGCAGCACGCCGTTGAGCGAGAAGCGGCCGCGGTCGATGTAGTCGCCCAGGAACACCAGCCGCACGTCGGGGTTGCGGCTGGGATCGGCGCGGTAGGCCTTGACCTTGTCCATGAAGCGCGACTGCATCACCGCGGCCTTGAGGCAGCTGTAGCAGCCGTGCAGATCGCCCAGCACGATGAGCTCGTAGTCACGATCGGGTCGCGGCACCGCAAAGGTGTGACCGTCGAGGAACTCGGGGCCCGCGAGCTCCTGGACCCGCTGCTTGCCACGCAGGCGCCCGTCGCCGGCGCCGCGCAGCTGGTCCCACTTGGCCTCGGCCTGGTCGAGCACGCCGACGTCGACGGCGATCTGCGCGCGGATGACCTCGGGATCGCGCGAGTAGTGGTGCTCGAAGCCCTGGAAGAACGGGTGATCGACGCTCGCGGTCGGCAGATCGACCGGGCGCGCGACCTCGACGCGGCCGGTGCTCTCGACCGCGGGCTCGGGGATGCCGGGCTGGCCCAGCAGCGACGCGAGGTCGTTGCGAAACTGCACCTCCAGCGGGTGGACCACGCCATCGGCGTTGATGAACTCGTCGACCATCCGCATCAGCGCCTCGCGGTTCTCGAGCGAGAGCGAGCGGAACAGCTCGAAGCAGCGCAGCTTGAGCTTGGTCAGCACGAAGGTCTTGCTGTCCTCGCCATCGGCCACGACCTCGGCCATCAGCGTGCGGACCTCGTAGTCGACCTGTTGGAACAGCTCGAGGTAGTGCTCGTGCTGGCGCTCGATCTGTTCGAAGCGCAGCTCCGGATCCAGCTGGCCCTTGGCGTCGACGCGCGCGGTCACGATGCGTCGCAGCAGCTGGCGGACGAACGACTTCTCGGTCAGGTCGAAGTCGTCGTCGATGTAGCCGCAGGTCGTGAGATAGAACAGCACGGCCTCGATCTGCTGCTCGGCGACCTCGGGATCATCGGCGAGTTGGATCATGGTCTTCGGGCGGCCGCATGCGCCGCGTGATCAGTCTATCAGTCGCCCCCGACCCGACGTGGGCGTCGCCGAGCGCCAGCGACGAGGTCACGCCCGTGGCCGATGCGGGCGCAGCGAGTCTCGCGGCGAGGGGGGGCGCGCGGTGGCGCAGCGCCAGACCCCGCCGGCGCGAGCGCGGCGATGCCCGAGCGGCCCTGTGCGGGACGCGCGAGCGCCCACGCCGTGGCGAGCCTCCGGCGCCCGCGCCCGATCCCACCGCGGCGCACGGCGCCTTTGCGAGTGGTGGCCGCTGGGCAATTCCGGTAGCCTGCCAGCAGTGCGCGCTCGGGCGTACCAGATCCCATCCGACGTGTATCGCGAGCTCGAGGCGCAGATCCTCGAGCAGCTGCGCGAGGGCGACCTGGATCAGCTGCGGCACTTGCTGGGCGACCACGACCTCGAGGTCGAGTTGCTGTCGGGCGAGTGGCGCGTGCTGATGTACGAGCTGTCCGACTACTACCAGGTCATCGATCTGCCGCGTCGGCTCGCGCGCATGGTCGTGAGCCCCGACGAGCTGCCCGAGTTCGTCGAGGCCCTGCGCGACGCGTCGCGCCGCGACCGGTGGCGGCCGATCTCATTCGGTCTGGCCGAGCTCGCCGACGCACTGCCGGTGGGCAGTGATCTGGTCGGGCTCGTGATCACCGAGGAGACCGACGACTGGTTGTGGGCCGAGCCGGTGTACGAGCTGGTCGCGATCCGACCCGAGGTCTTCGCGCTGCTCGAGCCGCACATGCGCGCGCTGATGCTCGGCGGCGACTATGCCGCGCTCGCGCGACTGGCCGAGGACCACGCCGAGGGTTGCGTCGAGTTCTCACCCGAGCAGTGGCGCGTGCTGCTGCGGCACACGCGTGAGCGGGTGCCCGAGCTCATGGGTGTGTTCGAGGGGCGCTTGGCCATGCCCGCGGACTACACCTCGGTGCGCGAGGCCCTGGGCCTTGTCGCCGATCCGCGGTTCCAGCCCAGCCTCGAGGCGTGGCTGCGCGTGCACGCGTCGGTCGCCGAGTACGCGCTGTACTTCCGCGATGCCAGCCTCGAGCGCCGCGAGTTCGATGGCTCGGGGCTGCACCAGCTGCCGTCGCGCGCGACCCAGCCCCTGCGCATCATCCCGCCGGGCGCGTCCGCGGGTGCGCCCGAGAGCGCCGCGGTGACCGGCCAGACCATCCCGTTCACCGGCCCGGCGAACGGCCGCGATCGCAACGACGGCTCGGGCTGATCGAGTCGGCTCCGGGGCTGATCGCGTCAGCTCCAGTGCAGCTGCGCCTGGGGCTCGGCCACGCGATAGCGCCGCTTGTCGTCGAGCTCGACCCGCGCGGCGGCGACGTCGGCGTCGTGGGTGAAGAAGATCCAGCCCTGCTCCGCGCGCACGCGGTCGAGCAGCGCGTGCTTCTCGTCGATGAGCAGCTCGGGGAAGCGGTCGTAGCCCATCGTGATCGGCAGGTGTACCCACGGCGCGCCGGGCACGAGGTCGCCCATGAACGTGATCGGGCCGCGCGGGCCCTGCACGCGGGTCAGCAGCAGGCCCGGCGTGTGGCCGTCCGAGATGGTGAAGCTGTAGTCGTCGCCGAGCACCGCCGAGCGCTCGCCGTCGACGATCTCGAGCCGCCCGGTGGCCGACAGCAGCGGCTGCAGCTCGGGGATGAACGACGCGCGATCGCGGGCGTGGGGCGCGTTGGCCCGCTCCCACGCGCGGCGCCCGACGACCACCCGCGCGCGATCGAAGACCAGCTCCGGCGCGGCGCCCTCGCGCCAGGGCGCGAGCAGGCCACCGGCGTGGTCGAAGTGCAGGTGCGAGAGCACGACCACGTCGATGTCCTGCGGTCCGAGCCCCAGGGCTGCGAGCGAGTCGAGCAGCACGTGGCGATCCTCGACCACGCCGAAGCGTTCGCGCATGGCCGGCTCGAAGAACGCACCGATGCCGGTCTCGAGCAGGACCGTGCGCCCGGGCTCGCGCACCAGCATCGCGCGGCATGCCAGCGCGATGCGGTTGTGCGCGTCGGGGGGACACCACTTGGACCACACCGCCTTGGGCGCGTTGCCGAACATGGCGCCGCCGTCGAGACGCTGCGAGTTGCCGTCGACCGAATCGATCCGCATCGGCCCGAGCAATAGCACGTCCGCGCGCCGGCGGCCGCCCACGCGCGGTCGCGGACGAACGGGCCAATCAGCTGGACTCGCGCACAAGGTGCCCACGAGCCGCCGCGACCACACTGCCTGACGTGCTGCCCGATCGGCGGCGACGGAGGACGAGATGACGAAGCGAAGCGTGACGAGCTCGGTGTTGGCATCGCTGCTACTCGCGGCGTGCGGTGACGGAGACGGCGGCGGCGCGGATCCAGGGTCGAGCAGTGAAACATCCGCAGGCAGCACGGCGTCCGCCGGCGACTCGAGCGGCGTGGGCACGGACGCCAGCGGCTCGAGCGGCGTGGGCACCGGCGGCAGCAGCGAGAGCGGCACGGCGTCGGACACCGACGCGGCCGACTCCTCGGGCGGCACCACCGGCGGCGAGGACACCACGTACATCGCGCTCATCCGCGGCACCATGGCGACGCAGGACCTCGACGCCGCCAAGGCGATGCACGATGCGATCGCGGGCGAGGCGATGGGGCCCGCGACCGCTGCCGGCGACTTCGGCCACGACGCCCTGCTGGGCACCACGCTGCTGGGCACCACCGAGAACGAGTTCCTCGCGCTCGACCGCTGGACCAACCTCGACGGCGCCAACGCGGTCTACTCCGATCCGGCGTTTCTGCGCGCGTTCGGCAGCTTCTTCGCGCAGCCGCCGGCGCTGGACCTGTTCGAGCGCCAGACCACCTGGGCCGAGTACGGCGAGTTCGACATCGCCGACGACGATCCGGAGCACTTCTTCGTGATCGTCCGCGGTCGCATCGCCGCGGGCCGCGACGCGCACGTGTTGCACGACACCATCGTCGGCGGATCCTCGCGCGCAGCGATGATGGCCGGCGATCTCGCCCACCTGGTCTACCTCGGCGTGGACGACCCGCAGGAGTTCTTCGCCATCGACATCTGGGGCGACGGTGCCGGGCTCGAGGCGTTCTACGGCGACCCCGCGTTCCAGGAAGCGGTCGGGATGTTGTTCGAGGCGCCGCCTTCGGTGACGGTGTATCGCTCGACCGACTGGTTGCAGTGGTAGCCGGCGTTCACGCGCTCGCGGTCCGCAGCTGCCGCCGGTACTCGCCCGGCGGCATGCCCATCACGCGCTTGAACACCTTGCCGAACGCGTGCTCGGAGCCGTAGCCCACGCGCTCCGCCAGCTGCCCCATCGAGAGCTCGGGATGGCTCATCAGATCGGCGGCCACGCTCATGCGCCAGCGCGCGACGTAGGCGGCCGGAGGTTCGCCCACGACCTCGGTGAAGCGCGCGAAGAACGACGAGCGCGACATCCCGACCAACGACGCCAGCGCGCTCGCGCCCACGCTCGCGCGGGCTCGCGGTGGATCGCCGCGAGCGCGCGACCGATCTTGGGGTCGCGCAGGGCCCGGCCCACGCCGGTGCGCTGGCCTGCGCTTCCAGCAGACAGCGCCGCATCACGTCGATCACGAGCAGGTCGACCAGGCGCGTGATGACCTCGCCGGCCCCGGGCGTGTCGCGGTCGAGCTCGAGGTCCAGGCGCGTCAAGGTGTCGTGCAACCACGCCACGACCGTGCTCGCGTTGCCGCGCACGACCACCAGCGGCGGCAGCTGGGCGAACAGCGCGTCGCCGCCGGCGTGTGCCAGCGAGAAGTGGCCGCACAGGATGTCGGTGCGCGGTCCGGGACCCTCGAGCTGGCACAGCTGGATCTGCGCGCGCGTGCGCGCGTGCGACAGGTCCGAGAACGGCAGCACGACGCGGCCGGGCGCGTCGAACAGCACGTGGGCGTCGCCACGCGTGACGATGGCGACGTCACCGGGCTCGAGCGCATGCGCGGTCGCGTCGGCCTCGCGGCGGATCGAGCAGGCCCCGGCCACGATCGCGTGGAAGATCGGCAGGCCCACGCCGGCGGTGCCGACGGCGAACGGCGCGTGGACCCGTGCACGCGACAACAGGCCGCTGCGCAGCCGCAGGCTGCGGAGGATGTCGGAGAACGCAGCGTCGATCGGATCGACGGACTCGGTCACCGCGACCAGCATAGCCGCAAACCCTGCTCGCGCCCGCGCCCGGCGCTGCGATCGTGGTGGTCGGCGGCGGCCGAGGGCTCACGGCGGCCGCAAGCGCCCGCGCAGGCGCTCGAGGCTGGCCGGTGACACGCCGTCGTCGTCGGCGAGCGCGCGGATCGCTTTCACCATCGCCGCGAAGCGGCCGCCGAAGCGCTCGCACACGTCGCAGCCGCGCACGTGGCCCTCGACCGCGGCGCGACGCTCGAGTGAGAGCTCACCGTCGACCCAGTCGCCGAGCAGTGCGAGGACCTCGGAGCAGCGCAATCCTGCGATCTCGCGATCGGTGGCAGTCGGTGTCGTCATCGCGGACCTCCGGGGTGGGTGAGCGCGGCCAGCAGCCTCAGTCGCGCGCGGTGCAGTCGACTCTTCATCGCGGACACCGCGATGCCGAGGGTCGCGGCGACCTCGTCGCCCGACCGGCCCTCGAGATCGCGCAGCACGATCAGCTCGCGGTCGTCGGGCTCGAGCCGATCGAGCGCGGCCCACAGCCGCGAGCGATCGCTGTCTGCGGCCGCGACGTCCTCGGGCGTCTGTGCACCCCAACCCGCCGCCAGACCGAGCGCGAACAGCTCGGGTTCGTCGCGGTGTCCGCTGCGTTCGCGCACGAGCTTGCGCGCGGTGTTGCGGGTGATGGCGAGCAGCCACGCGCGCAGCGAACCCTCGCCGCGATAGCCCGCGAGCGCGCGGTGGGCCGCGACGAACGCCTCCTGCCACGCGTCGTCGGCCGAGGCCTCGTCGCCGGTGATCGCCCGCGCGACGCGGCGCACGGCGGCCCCGTGCAATCGCACGATGGCCTCGAACGCCGCCGCGTCGCCGACGCGCGCCGCCGCGATCAGGTCGTCTTCGGATGGTGCGAGACCCGACACGTGCTCACGCCGAACAGAGTGTAGAGCGGACAGCTGCCGAGCAGACCCGTCGCCAGCGGAATGATGCCCAGCCAGCCCCACGGCGTGTGCGGGCCGACGAACGCCAGCGACAGCAGACCTCCGCCGAGCACGACTCGCGCCACACGCTCGACCGGATGCTCGTTGTTGGGCAGAAACTTGCTCATGGTGTCCTCCGGAACCGCGCAGGTTCCGACCCCATGAGTCGGCGGCGGCGGAGCAGGATTCGCGCAAGCGATCGGGCGCGTGGACGCGGCCGGACGCAGCGGTTGCGGGCACGGGCGCGCGGTGCCGCCGCGGGCCGCCGCGCGACGCGAAGCGCCGCGCGAGCGGTCACGCGCTGAAGCCCGGTGGTGGCTCCGCCACGAGGATGCGGTAGCGCGCGCGCGGCTGCGGCAGCTGTACGACCGCGCCCGGCGCACCGCGCAGGACGAGGTCCGAGGCGGCGGTGGGGATCGCGGCGCCGCGCTCGCGCCACGGCGGCAGCTCGGCGCGCGCGGGCAGCTCGACGCGAACCGGCGCGGCGGCGCTGGCGGACTCGATGCGGTGGAAGCCTGCGGCGTCGAGCTGCACCACGGCCGGGGGCCGATCCGCGTAGTGCAGCCGCACGGCGGCCCGCGCGAAGGGACGGCCCGCGCCGTCGACCACGCGGAACTCGACCCAGATCTGCGGCGCGGCTGCGGGATCGCGGAGCTCGTGCAGCGGCACGGCGGCGGACCAGTCGTCGACGACCTCGTCGACGTCGGAGAACACGTGCACGCCGACCGGTGGCGCGTCGAGTTCGAGCGCGACGAGATCGCCGCGACGCAGCACGTCGGTCAACCACGCCGCCGACGCCTCGCGATCGTCGGCCGTCGGCGCGTGGCCCAGTGCCTCGGCGAGCGGCGCCAGGGCACCGGGCTCGATCGCGTCGAGCACCTGTGCGACGAGCCGACGCAGCGCGAGGTCGTCGTCGACCCTCGCGACGTCGCCCTCGTGCACGAGCGTGTACGTGCGACCATCGGGCAGGGTCAGCTCGATCGGGCTGCGGCTCACGGCGACCCCGGCAGCAGCAGGAGGATCGGTACGTCCGCGTCGGCGGGCAGATCGATGCGGATCTCCACCTCGAAGCCGTCGACGTAGACGTTGATCGGTCCCGCCTCGACGCCATCGAAGCGTCGGAACGATCCCGTCATGCGATCGGAGACCAGCCGCGTGTAGTCTCTGCGGGTGATCACGAGGGTGCCATCGAAGTCTGCGCCATCGTCGTAGACGACGGTGACCAGCAGACTGCCAGTGGGCTTTGCCGGCTTGGCGGGCGCGCCCAGGTGGACGGCGACCTGCACGCTGGCCCCGGCGCTCACGAGCAGACCGAGCTCGTCGGCCTTGCCGTGCTCGGCGCTCACTCCGTAGGTGCCCTCGACCAGCTCGTCGAAGCGACAGCGCCCGCCGCCGTCGGTGCGGGCGCTGGTGAGCTGCTGGTTCGCGTCGTCGAGCAACCACACCAGCGCGTCGGCGCGCGGGAGCCCGAGCGCGTCGAGCACGAACACGTCGATCGCGCCGACGTCCGCGACCTCGGGCGTGGGCACCGGTGCGATCGGGATGATCAGCGCGACCGGGGCAGTGGCGCCGGCATCCACCTCGACGTTCTCGAACGCGTCGGGGATGCCGTGCACCCAGACATCGTAGCGGCCGGCGAGCACGTCGAAACGCGCGAACCCTCCGGCGTCCGTGAGGCCTTCCTGGTTCGGCGGCCCGAGGTCGTCCGGCTCGACCAGACGGATGCACACCCGTTGCTGCGCGGCCGGCTCGCCGCTCGCGAAGGCTGCCGCGACCTCGATCGCTCCGCCGCCGAGCTCGAGCAGCACCTCGGTGCGCGTGCCCGCGTAGAGCTCGAGCGTGGGCGACGAGGCAGCGCCGCAGGTGGCAGCGTACTCGCCGGGCGCGAGCGACTCGAACGTGACCATGCCCAGTGCGTCGGACTCCACCGGGCCCACGGAGGCGTCGCCGACCAGCACCACCGCAGCACCCACGAGCGGCACACCTGCGGCGCCCACGAGTCGGACGTCGAGAGTGGCGGTGGACACCTCGGGCCCGGAGATCGGCGCGACGAGCTCGGCCGAAACCGTGGTCGCGTCCTCGTCGACGTCGACGAATGCCGCGGCGTCGACGTGCTCTTCGAGGAATGCGATGCCGGATCCGGCATCGACCTCGTAGAATCGCGCAACGCCGTGTACATCGGCCATCGCCTGCTCGCCGGCGTGCCCGACCATCGCCAGCTGCACGCGCGCGCCCGACCACGGTTGGCCGTCGCCGAACCGCACGGCGATGTCGACGCGGCAGCGCCCTGGCGGCGCGGGTTCCCGCGGTTCGAGGATCTCGAGGATCTCCGCGTAGCGTCCGAGGAACTCCACGGGGTGGTAGTGCCACACGTGCCACGATGGCGGCAGCACGTCCGCGGCCGCGTCCCACAGCACGTGGGCCTCGAGCGCCTCGCGGACGCCGCTGGTGTCGACGCCGATCTCGTCGAGCCGCCGCAGCCACGCGGGGATGTCGACCGCCCACTCGCTGCGGAAGCGACATTGCGTACGGCGAAGGAAGTGCGACCGCGCGTCGGCGTAGAATGCACGCAGCTCGCCGGCTTCGAGGCGTCGGTCCTTCGCGAAGCCGGGGGCGATCTCGACCGCCTCGAACAGCGCGTCGGGCACCTCGTCGACCACGAGATCCTCGGTCGCGTCGACCAGCTCCTGCCAGTTCGTGAGCGTCTGGCCCGAGAAGAGCTCGAAGTGGATCTGATCCTCGTTCTCGAACGACCCGTCGATCGCAAGTGCGACTTGCCCCCCGGGCCACAGCGGCTCGCCCGAGCGCACTGGGATCGCCAGGCCCGAGACGACCTCGGCGCGGCCGCCTTCGTCGCGATGCGCGACGCGTGCAGCGAACAGCGGGTCGATGGTTCCGCCCGCGGCCTCGCCATCGAGCTTCCACTTCGGCTTGCGCAGGGCCGCGGCGGTGTCGCCCTTGGGCGTGACGTAGCCGGGGGCATCGCCATGTTCGCCGCCGGCGTAGTAGTCGACGTACTCCCGCTGGAACGCAGCGATCGCGTCGCGCAGGCCCTCGGACCAGACGCCGTCGGGCTGCCCGCCGAAGTGGCCGAAGCGGATCAGCCGCTTCTGCACCCACGCGATCTCGGCGGATTCGCCGGCCGCGGTGCCCTCGGGCGCGTCGCGCGGGAACCCGACCTGGTGTTTCAGCGTGAGCTCGCGTCCCTGCGCCTCGTCCTGTTCGCGCTCCCGCTGCGCCCGTGCGATCGCCTCCTCGTCGGCGTTGCCCGGTCGGGGGTCGACCTTCGCCCTGGTGACCCACGGCAGCTTTGCGTGGGCACCGAGCGACGACGGGCCCAGGTGCATGAGCAACGCGTAGACCGTGCGCTTGGGGTCGAGCGCCGGTCGATCCGGCTCGGTGGTGTCGCCACCTTCGGCCTGCGGTGCGTCCGCGGATGGCGGCGCTTCCGCGGAGCCGCCCTCGGCCCCGCGACCCTCACCGAAGAGCGCGTGCCAGGTGTACCCGCCCTTGGTGATCACACCGTCGGGCCACGGATGTGACTTCTTCATCGACTTCGGCCGTGGCAGCGAGTCCTGGAATCGCTCGATGGCGTCGAACAGGGCCCCGTCGGTCTCGCCGCGCATCAGCACGTCGGGGTCGGCGGGCGCGTAGTAGGGCGCGCCGGTGCCATCGAAGCGGTTGCGCAGCGCGTGTTTCACCGCGACGACGTCCTCACGCGTGTTGCTGCCGCCAGGTCCCACGCTGGCCGGCGGTTGCTTCTTCCTCCCGTGGCCCGGCGCCACGGGATCGTCGTCGTCGGTGGGGTGCTTGCCCATGAACATCCGCGCCGCGAACTCGCTGAGTTGGTGACGCAGCAGCAGGAAGTTGGTCGATCCGTACAACCCGGTCGCGGACGATGCGTCCTCGCCCAGGCGCAACGCGACGATCTCGCCGTCGAAGGGGGCGACGATCATCTGTGCGGGTGACGCGAGCGGGAGGTGCACGCCACCGTGCCAGGTGTTGTTGGCGCCGAGCGGGAACTGACCGGCGGGCAACTGGGCGATGACGGCGTGGGCGAGCGCGAGATCGTGGGGCTCCAACCTCTGGCCGCGTGGATCGTCGGACGATCCCGACATGCTCAGGAGCGGGGCATTCGGAAGCGCGACGAACGACGTTCCCCAGGGTCCGAGCATCTCGAGGACCTCGAGCGGATCGAGCCGGGGGCCGGGCGTCTCCAACGTCGTCTCCACGAGTCTCACGACGGTGGGCACCTGGTCGACCTTGCCCGGCGACTTCACAACCTCGAAGTGCAGATGCGGCGGCACAGTACCCACATTCCCCGTTGCACCGACCTCCGCGATCACCTGCTGCTGTACGACCTGTCGACCCGGAATCGCATGTACCCTGCTGCAATGGGCGTAGAAGAAAATCACTTGCCGCCCGTCGGGGAGCGTCGAGCGGATCGCAACGGTGAGACCATAGCTCGAGCTCTGCGGCACCGCTGACACGACGCCGTCGGACACGGACACGATGGGGTGACCCACTGGTGCACCAAGGTCAATGCCCTGGTGGAAGTGCGTCTTCCCCTTCTTCGCGTGGCGCGGATAGCAAAAGTCCCCGCGCGGACAACCGCCGGGGCACTCGAATCCGCCGTTGCTGCTTCTGAACTTCGTCCTGCCACTGGCCTGGTGCTCCGCAAAGGCGTCGCGGCACGTGGTCGCCCTACGCGAACCGTCTGGGTTGAAGTCGAGGCACGGCAGTCGATGCCGCATCTTCGAGCCCGGCACGGGGTTGCGGTAGATCGTCATCGGGCCGGCTCCGCCGGCGCCCAGTCAGCACCGGCTGATACATCACGCGCGCAGCGGAACCCCACGTCTTCGCGTGCTTCGAGATCGGTCCAGTCGCCGAGCTGGAATCTCTTTGGCTCGTATTCTCGGTCAGGCATGCGGAACCGAGGGGCCCACTCTGGGTGGCCCACGTTGCCCATCTCCATCACGTTGGAAGCGAGGTCGCAGATTCCCTGCGCGCTGTTTCCCGCGGTCCATGTGCAGACATCGTAGGGCGCTTTCTGCCAGAGCTCACCCCAAGAGTACGAGGGCGCGCCGGTCCACAGCGAGTCCTGAGCGCGGTCGCCGTGCTCCGTGGTGTACCGCGCGTTACCCCAGGGATAGGTGAGCAACTCGTCGCCGCTGCGTGCCGCGTACTCGAGTTCCTCGTCGGTGGGCAGTCGCTTGCCCACCCACTTGCAGTACAGGGCTGCGTCGTGCTTGGAGATGCAGTTGGCCGGGCGGTTCTCCTTGTGCGGCTGCGGTTCGAAGCCCTCGCCGTAGCGCGGCATCGTGCAGAACGGCAGAGCGTCATTCCTCGCGAACGTACGGTGCCGAGCGTCCGCGTAGCAGCCCGTCAACGCGCTGCAGCCCGGATCGTCGTCGCACCAGGCGAGACCGCCGGGCCCGGGGGCGGCGGCCGCGCGGCGGCACGCCAAGAACTGAGCGGCGGTCACCTCGGTGCGATCGAGATCGAACGTCGGCATCTCGATGCGGATGCGCTCGGGCAACCCGGTGACGTAGACCTCGTCGTCGATCTCGATGCTCCGGTTGATCGACTCGAGGATGGAGAGATCCATGAGCCAGGGCGTGGGCCCGAGCAGGAACGAACCACCCCGCAGACGGACGACGTCGGGCCCGGGCGCGAGCACGATCTCGCGCGTCTCGGTGCCTCCGGCCTGGAATTCGACGTCCTCGAAGAACGCACCCAGCGGCTGCTCGGCTGCGTCGATGCGGATCCGGCTCTCGCACGCCGGCACGTCGACGCCACCACCGTAGGGTGCCGAGCCGATGCGTCCGACCATGGCGAGCGAGACATGCACGGGCAGCTCGCGACCGTCGACCGATGTCGCGCGCACGACCAGTCGCGCGCTCGCCAGGCCCGACGCCGCGAGGTCCATGACGTGGGTCTGCCCCGCGACGGCGGTGATGGTTGCGACGCCGCGTTGGCAACCCCAGGTCACCTCGAATGCGTGCTCGCCCGGCGCCACCTCGATGCTCGCGTCGTGGTCGAGCTTCGCCTCGGCCCCCGCGGGCGGGTGCACCTCGGCGCCAGGCGGCAAGCGGAACTGCACGGTGGCGACGGTCGACGGTGGCGCCGCGGGTGGCTCGCCGGTGCAGGCGGTTGCGGCGAGGGTGAGCGCCAGCATCGCGAGCGCGGGAACAGACCTGCCTGTTCCGGTGGGACCGCGCAGTTCGCATTGGTCGCCGGCGGAGCAGTAGCCGCGGCGGTCAGGGCCGGAATCGACGCACGGCAGGCGCTGCTGCGTCTTGGAACCCCGAACCGGGTTGCGGTAGATCGTCACCGGGCCGGCTCCGCCGGCGCCCAACCGGCACCGGGTGATACGTCACGTGCACATCGGAAGCCCACGTCCTCGCGCGCCTCGAGGTCCGTCCAATCTCCGAGCTGAAATCGCCGACCCTGCGTTTCGGTGGATCCCCGCACCCGCACTTTGAAACGAGGGCCCCACTCGGGGTGCGCAAGATCTCCCATTTCCATCACGTTCGATGCCAGATCGCAGATACCGTGCCGACTGTTTCCGGCGGGCCAACTGCACACGGCGTACGGCACCTGACGCATGAGATTCCCCCAGTAGTACCCGAGCGCGTTGGTCCAGAGCGAGTCCTGCGCGCGATCGCCTCGCTCGGCCGTGTACCTCGCGTTGCCCCATGGGTAGGTGAGCAACTCGTCGCCGCCGCGGGCCGCATACTCGAGCTCCTCGTCGGTGGGTAGGCGCTTGCCGACCCACTTGCAGTAGAGCGCGGCCTCGTGCTTGGAGATGCAGTTGGCCGGCGCATTGCCACGGCGTCCGACCGGCGTCCGGTCCTCCGTCTTGTTGGGCACCGTGCAGAAGGGCGCCGAGTATCCGGCCCGGGAGACTTGGTCGCGGATGTCATGATAGCAGCCTTGCAGGCGGGCACACTCTGCGGCGTCGAAGCAGATCGGCAGCTCGGGACGTTGCGATCCGGTGGCGGTCATGGCCGCCCGTCGGCACTCCAAGAACTGCTCGGCGGTCACCTCCGTCCGATCGAGGTCGAACGTCGGCATCTCGATGCGGATGCGCTCGGGGAACCCGCGCGCGACGACGTCTTCTTCGAGCTCTCGTGTCCGGTTGATCGACTCGAGGATGGAGAGGTCGATGAGCCAGGGCGTGGGTCCGAGCAGGAACGAGCCGTGCAGGCGAACGACGTCGGGTCCGGGCGCGAGCACGATCTCGCGCGTCTCGACGCTTCCGGGTTTGAAGTCCACGTCTTCGAAGAAGGCGCCCAGCGGCAGGTCGACGTGCGGATTCGGCTGTTGCACGCGGGGACGTCGACACCACCGCCGTACGGTGCAGTGCCGATACGGCCGACCATCACCAGGGAGACGTGCACGGGCAGCTCGTGCCCGTCGACGGAGGTCGCGCGCAGAACCAGCCGCGCGCTCGCCATTGCGGTCGCCGCGAGGTCGACGACGTAGGTCTGCCCCGCGACGGCGGCGACAGTCGCGACGCCACGTTGGCAACCCCAGGTGACCTCGAACGCGTGTTCGCCCGGTGGTCGCTCGATGCTCGCGTCATGCTCGAGCGTGGCGTCCGCGCCAGCGGTCGGGCGCACTTCGGCGCCGGGAGGCAGGCGGAACTGGACGGTGGCGACGGCCGGCGGCGGCGCTTCGGGTGCCTCGCCGGTGCACGCGGTTGCGACGGCGGTGAGCGCCAGCATCGATGCGATGGCGACGTCGAACTCGTTCGGAATGCACGAAGCGCGCGAGGACGAGGAGGCTCGCGGGCATCGTTGGGGGCCGTCAGGGGACGTCTGCGCCTGCGACGTCCGCGGCGCCGTCGCTGTTGGGCCGGGCGTCGCCGTCGATGTCGACGAGTGGGTCGCCGGATTGCCGCGCGGTGAGGATGGACGCGGGGAGCGTTGGCGGTGTTGAGGGAGAAGTTCCCGGTGCCGAAGCCATCGAACCAGTTGGTGTTCATGTCGGGGAGGTCGACGTTGGTGCCGCCTGCGGACGTTTCGAATGCGCTGTAGTCGATGGCGTCGGTGACACAGTCGATTTCGGGGTCGTTGGTGCGGGCCACGAGCAACGAATTGCGGACGCTGACGGTGGACGGGGCGGCGTCGCAGCGCAGCGCCGCGGCGGACTCCGAACCCCCGCCGATCGTGGAGTAGAGCAGGTCGAGCGTGGAGCCCGTCGACGCGATCGACGCGATGTCGCTCGCGTCCCCGCCGACGAAGCAGTTGCGGACGAGGGCGTAGGCACCGCCCGTGAGCGCGATGCCGCCGCCGGTGTTCTCCGCACCACCGCGGTGCGGTCGAGGTACACCGACCCGCCGTCGGCGAACACGCCCTCGCCGTTGCTCTGCCGAATGTTGAGGTCCTGCACGTACGCCACGCCGCTGCCGGAGACCGACAGCGCCGGGTTTCCGCCGACGCCCAGCAGAATCGGCTCCTCGCCGTCGGCGGCGAGCAACGCGACCGCGATGCCGTCGACGACGAGGCTCTCGGTGTACGGGGTGTCCCCGTTGCGCTCGTGCACGAGGACGACGCAGCCGTCGGCGAGGGGGCGGCACCGATGGTATCGAAGGCCTGCCCGCCGTCGCCGTCGACCTCGTGCACGCATGCGGTGTCGAAGCAAGCGCCGGTCTCCAGGCTGCAGGCGCTGTCGGGGCACTGTTCGTGGAACGAGCAGCCGACGCAGCTGCTGGTGCCGTCGTCGCAGACCGGCGAGTTGCCCTCGCATGCGTTGCTCCGTTGAGTGCGGTGCACTGCACGCAGTGCCCCGCGAGATCGCCGGCGCTCTGACACGCGGGGCGCGGCGGGCTTCTTCTCGGAGCACTGGTCGTCTGCGGTGCAGGGCATGCAGGTGTCGCCGACGCAGATGGGCGCAGCGGGGTCGGTGCCGTCCAGAGTTGTTGCAGCCGGTGGGGCCGGAGGAGGAGGAGGTGCCGACGTGGTGCTCATGGTCGAGCCGGTCATCGAATCGGTGCCCGAGCCGGACATCGTGGTCGTCGGGCCCGTGGTCGCGGTGGTCGAGTCGGTCGTCGATTCACTCGTGTCCGTGCCGCTGCCGTCGGCGCCCGGTGGAGTCGCTCGAGGCCGGGGCGTCGTCGCCTGGGCGGGCGGCGAGGATGCGCGAGGCAGGGCAGGATGGTGAAGCGCGCGTGCATGGTCGGTGGGGCGCGGGAGTGGGCTCAGGGGCGCTAGGGGCGCTCGAGGGGCCGATGTCTGCGCCTGCGACGTCCGCGGCGCCGTCGCTGTTGGGGCGGGCGTCGCCGTCGATGTCGACGAGTGGGTCGCCGGACTGCCACTGCGCGATGTCTCCAGACTTCGGCCTTTCCGGCAGGCTGGAGATGGAGGTCGTCGGGAAGGCCCGCGAACCATCCAGCGTTGAGGGCGCCCACGTTGGTGTTGCCCGCGAGTGCGGCGTCGAGCGCATTCTCCGACAGGCTCACGCCCGGACAGTCGACAGAGTCCGTATCGGAGCCGAGGAGAATGCTGTTGCGAACCGTACCGCCCGAGCCCGTACATGCAAGCGAGTCCGCGCCGTTGCCATCGTTCGCGACAACCGAAGTGTAGACGATGTCGAGCGTCGAGTCCGTCGCAGATACCCCGTGGTGAGCCTGGAACTGATTGCCGTTTCCGCCGACGAAGCAGTTGCGGACGAGGGCGTAGGCACCGCCCGTGAGCGCGATGCCGCCGCCGTTGTTCGACACCACCGCGGTGCGGTCGAGGTACACCGAAGCATCATCCACCTCGACAGCGGCGTGCGCCGCGTTTCCGTTGAGCGCAAGCCGAAGGCCCTGGACGTAGACCTCTGCGCCGGACTCCACGCGCAGCGTGGCGGCCGCGTCCATCGAGTTGATCCACTGGGGCAGGACCATGTCGCTGGGGTCGTCGTCGAGCAGCGCGTAGGCCGTACCGGCGCCGGACACGGTCACGGTCTGGTTGAAGTCGGGCCCGCTGATGACGCGCAGGACGATCTCATCGCCTCCGCCGAGGATGGTGACGGCCTGGTCGATGGAGGAGTAGTCGCCGCCGTTGCCGACGGTGAAGACCTGTCCGGGGTCGAAGCAGCCGCCGGTGGCGATGCGACAAGCGCTGTCGGGGCACTGTTCGTGGAACGAGCAGCCGACGCAGCTGCTGGTGCCGTCGTCGCAGACCGGCGAGTTGCCCTCGCATGCGTTGTCGTTGAGTGCGGTGCACTGCACGCAGTGCCCCGCGAGCTCGCCGGCGCTCTGACACGCGGGCGCGGCGGAGCTCTTCTCGGAGCACTGGTCGTCTGCGGTGCAGGGCATGCAGGTGTCGCCGACGCAGATGGGCGCAGCGGGGTCGGTGCACTCGTCGGAGTTGTTGCAGCCGGTGGGGCCGGAGGAGGAGGACGGACCTGCGCTCGTGTCGGCGATCGTCGCAGTCATCGAATCGGTGCCCGAGCCGGACATCGTGGTCGTCGGGCCCGTGGTCGCGGTGGTCGAGTCGGTCGTCGATTCACTCGTGTCCGTGCCGCTGCCGTCGGCGCCCGAGGTGGAGTCGCTCGAGGCCGGGGCGTCGTCGCCTGGGCAGGCGGCGAGGATGCACGCGAGGCAGGGCAGGATGGTGAAGCGCGCGTGCATGGTCGGTGGGTGGGCTCAGGGTTCGATGTCTGCGCCTGCGACGTCCGCTGCGCCGTCGCTGTTGGGGCGGGCGTCGCCGTCGATGTCGACGAGTGGGTCGCCGGACTGCCACTGCGCGGCGGTGAGGATGGACGCGGGAGCGTTGGCGGTGTTGAGGGAGAAGTCCCCGGCGCCGAAGCCATCGAACCAGTTGGTGTTCATGTCGGGGAGGTCGACGTTGGTGCCGCCTGCGGACGTTTCGAATGCGCTGTAGTCGATGGCGCGCTGCGGACACAGTCGATTTCGGGGTCGTTGCGCGGGCCACGAGCAACGAATTGCGGACGCTGACGGTGGACGGGGCGTCGTAGCGCAGCGCCGCGGCGGTCCCCGGAACCCCCGCCGATCGTGGAGTAGAGCAGGTCGAGCGTGTAGCCCGTCGACGCGATCGATGAGATGTCGTTCGCGTCACCGCCGACGAAGCAGTTGCGGACGAGGCGCAGGCGCCGCCCGTGAGCGGCGATGCCGCCGTTGTTCGACACCACCGCGGTGCGGTCGAGGTACACCGAAGCATCATCCACCTCGACAGTGGCGTGCGCCGCGTTTCCGCTGATGAAGGCCGAAGGCCCTGGACGTAGACCTCTGCGCCGGACTCCACGCCAGCAGCGTGGCATGCGTCCACCGAGTTGATCCACTGGGGCAGGACCATGTCGCTGGGGTCGTCGTCGAAGGCGTAGCCGTACCGGCGCTGGCCACGGTCACGGTCTGGTTGAAGTCGTGCCCGCTGATGACGCGGCAGGATCTCGACGCTGCTTCCGCCGAGGATGGTGACGGCCTGGTCGATGGAGGAGTAGTCGCCGCCGTTGCCGACGGTAGTTCCGTCTCGGGGTCGAAGCACGCCGCCGGTGGCGATGCGACAGGCGCTGTCGGGGCACTGTTCGTGGAACGAGCAGCCGACGGCGCTGGCGGTGCCGTCGTCGCAGACCGGCGAGTTGCCCTCGCATGCGTTGTCGTTGAGTGCGGTGCACTGCACGCAGTGCCCCGCGAGCTCGCCGGCGCTCTGACACGCGGGCGCGGCGGAGCTCTTCTCGGAGCACTGGTCGTCTGCGGTGCAGGGCATGCAGGTGTCGCCGACGCAGATGGGCGCAGCGGGGTCGGTGCACTCGTCGGAGTTGTTGCAGCCGGTGGGGCCGGAGGAGGAGGAGGTGCCGACCGTGGTGCTCATGGTCGAGCCGGTCATCGAATCGGTGCCCGAGCCGGACATCGTGGTCGTCGGGCCCGTGGTCGCGGTGGTCGAGTCGGTCGTCGATTCACTCGTGTCCGTGCCGCTGCCGTCGGCGACGTCGTTGCAGTCGGGATCGTCCGGCAACGACTTGCGGTGGCCGCAGGGCGAGTAGCATTCGTCTTCCGCCGGTCGTTCCGCCACGCAGCCGTCGTCGCCCTCGGCGACGTACTTGTCCTTGCACTGGACCGTGCCGCGGGCGCAGAAGCTCCGGTCGCCGTCGGGGTACTTGTCGCGACAGTACTCGTTGCCCTCGTAGTTCGCGCAGTGGTCGAGCAAGATGGTCGTCTTGCAGGCGAGGCCCAACAGCGTGCCGCCGCCGGCGGCGAGGGTCGCGATCGTGAGTGTGCGCGTCAACATTGCATTCCTCCGTGTCTCTCGGATCAGAAGCGCCCCGCGATTGCGAGGCCGATGAATCTCGGTGTGGCGGCGGGCGTGACTGCGACCGGGCGACGTTTCGCGCGCACCCGGTCGGTCGCCAGCAGTGCGATGCCCACGATGGCGAGCGCGCCGCCGCCGGCGAGCAGACCGATGCCGGCGGGCGCGGTGTCGGTACGGATCAGCAGCTCGGCGTCGCGTGACTCCTCGCTCTTGCGCGCCACCAGCCCCGCGCCGACCCCCACGCCGACCACGCCGATCGCCAGCATCGCAATCCCGCCCTTGCCCAGCCCGCCCAGCGCTCGGCGCGGCTTCGCGGCGCCCGGCGGCGTCGCGCCCGTGTCCGGGTGTCTGCCCGCCGCGGGCGCGGGCGTGCCGGTGGTCGCTGGTTTCTCGGGATCCGGCCGGCGCGCCGCGACGCGCAGCGCCTCGGGCAGCACCTCGCGCGCGCGCTTGGCCAGCGCGGTGTTCGAGCACGCGAAGCACTCGAACTTCGCGGCCGTGGTCCAGGCATCGGAGCCCGCGGTCTGCAACTCGAAGGCACCCGCGTAGTCGGAGCGGTCGTAGTCGAGCCAGCGCAGCTGCAGCCGCAGCTTGGGTGCCGTCGCCTCGCCCAGCGCCACCGCGTGCTGCTGCAGCCCCTCGCGCAGGGTCTTGTCGACCGCGCGAGACAGCGCGGCGATGTCCTCGCCCTCGCGCACCAGCTCGTCGGTGCGCAGCTCGAAGCCCGCCAGCGCCTTCGCCTCGGCGGCAGGCGGTTCGTGCGACGCCGCGGTGCCTATCGTACCGCTGGCCGCCAGCGACAACCATCCCGCCGCGCTCATGGATCCGCCTCCCGAAAGCGCTCGATTGCTCGCGGTGATCCTTCACCTGGTGCGCCACCGTGCTGCGTCGCTGCTGCTGCACCGCGCGGAGGTAGCCGCCCTGGCGCTCGAGCTCCGAGCACGCCGACACCCGGCAACATGCCGATGTCCGCGGATCCTCGGCGACGCCGACGTCTTGGTGTGGCGCAACGGCGGCCTCCAGCCGCTGGCCTCGCCTGCTCGGCCGCTGATCGGCCTGGGCTACGACATCGGCGGCGCGCCGGGGCTGGGCGCCGTCGGGCTCGGTGGCTTCGCCACGCGCGGGCGTCGTCGGCTCTGTTGGCGTCGGCCCGATCGGGCTCGGCGCGCTCGGGCTCGCCGACGGTTCCTGCGGTGTGCTCGCCGGCACCGAGGGCGTCGTCGGGCTCGGGCTCGCCGGCGTGGGCGATGGGGTCGGCGTCACCGCCGGCTGCGGTGGCGAGTCGACCGCGACCGCGGCCTCGCTCGGCGCCGCGGCAGCCGCCGGCGTCGCGCTCGCCGTGGACGCGTTCCAGCCGTGGAGCGCGAAGCCGATCGCGCCCACCAGCAGCAGCCCGCTCGCGGCGAGCAACGCGATGGGCACGCCGCGGCCGCGGCCCGTCGCCCTCGCGCCGCTGGGCGGTCGCGACTGCGGGCCCGACCTCGCGCGCGCCGGCAGCAACGCCGGACCGTCGGGGCTGCCGGGCAGCGAAGTGTCCTCGAGCGGCGCCGCGTCCAGCTGCGCGAGCACGTGATCGAGCCCGTCGCGCACGCTGCGTGCGTCGGGGATCCGCTGCCGCGGATCGGGTTGCCGGCAGCGATCGATCAGATCGATGAGCGAAGCCGGCAGATCCGGTCGCAGCTGTCCGATCGACTCGTCGGGCTCGAGCTTGCGCGCCATCATCTCTGCCGGGTCGCGCGACTCGTTGGGCGCGAAGCCACACAGCAGCTCGTACATCGTGATGCCCAGGGCGTAGACGTCGAAGCCCGACGAGGTCGGCGCGCCCGCGAGCTGTTCGGGCGCCATGTACAGCCGCGTGCCGGGACGCTCGTGGATGGCGGTGAGCCGCTCGCCGGTGGGTTCGATCTCCGCCGCGAGGCCGAAGTCCACCAGCTTCGCGACCTCGTCGGCTGCGCCCGCGTTCGCGACCAGCACGTTCTCGGGCTTCACGTCGCGGTGGACCACGCCCGCGTCGTGCACCGTGACCAGCGCGTCGGCGAGGTCGCGCGACAGCCGACAGGCGCGCCGCACCGGCAGCACCCGTTCCATCGCCAGCAGATCGCCCAGCGACGGGCCGCGCACGAACTCGGTCACCAGCACCATGCGCCCGTCGGGCAGGTGTCCGCACTCGAGCGGCCGCACCAGGTGCGGGTTGTCGCCGATGCGGTGCACGAACTCGCCCTCGTTGCGCAGCCGCTGCTCGGCCTGGGGTTTGCCGGCGTACTTGGGCGCGATGACCTTGAGCGCGACCTCGCGAAGCTCGGCGCTGCGATCGCGCGCCAGGTACACCGTCGCCATGCCGCCGCGACCGCGCATGCCCTCGATCTCGAAGCGATCGGCGACGATCGTGCCGCGCTCGAACTCGCCGGCCTGGGCCGGGCGCAGGCCCAGGTGCGTGCCTTCGTCGTCGTCGGTCACGGCGCCGACCCCTTCGATGCAGCGTGCTTGGGTCCGTCCTTGCCGATGCGCAGCACGTGGGTGAGGCCCTCGTCGAACGCGATCGATCCGCCGCTGCGCCACGACTCGCTCGGCGTGAGCCGCCACTTGATCGCGTGGGTGCCCGAGTTCACCCGCACGTCGGCGCTGGGATCGACGACCACGGTCTTGGTGCCGATCTGCACCTCGGCGTAGTCGACCAGCATCAGGCGCACACGCACCGGGACCTCGACCGGCTTGGCCTTCTTGCTGGGCTCGCTGCTCTGACGCTTGCCGCGCGCGGGCGTGGGCTTGGTCGGCGACGGCTCGACGGCCGGGTCGGTGTCCGCGGTGGTCGGCGACGCGGTGGGCTCGGTCGGTGCGGGCTCGCTCGGCGTCGGCGTGGGCTCGGTCGGTGCGGGCTCGCTCGGCGTCGGCGTGGGCGCGCTCGGCGACGCGGTGGGCCTGCTCGGCGATGCGACCGGCGTGGTCGGCGTGTGGCAGCCGGTGGCGCCGCGACCTCGACCACCGCCGGTGTCGCGGACTCGTCGCGCCAGGCGTTGTCCGCTCGGGCAGCCTGCGGTGCGACCCCGGTGCCGCCGCGACGCAGGTTCCGGCACCAGCACCGTGCGTGCCGATCGCGACGCCCAGCGATGCGACCACGAACGCGACGATCACCAGGCTCTCGAGCTGCCGCCGCGCTGCGGCCGGGCGATCCTCGTCGCAAGTCGCAGTGATCGTGGACGTCCGCCGAGCGCAGCTCGTTGCCGGCGGGCGCGTGCCCATAGCTCGGGGCGCCTCGGCGTCGCCGTAGGCGGCGTCCGCCGGACATCCGCGCGCGTCGCCCTCGGCCCGGCGCGGCGTGGGCGCTCCGGCGTCGCGTCGGTCGAGGAGATCCGCGCGGCCGCCGGGCCCGACTCGCTGATCCGGCTGCCGCGCGGCCCGGCGGTGGGGATGCCCTGCGCGGCCGCGGCCTCGGCGGCCTCGGCCTTGATCGTCACACCGGCCTCGCGGTTGAGCTCGATCAGCGCCGCCGACAACCACGTCGGCACGTCGAAGTCGGCCTCGGTCATGCCCGAGCGCCGCGTGATGTTGTTGCGCGCGAGCAGGGCCCGCAGCGCCGCACGCTCGCTGGTGTTGCCGGGCCACAACCGCAAGAGCTTGAGCCCTTCTTCGGCCGACGCGACGCGGCGATCGAGCTCGGGTTCGAGCAGCGCGTAGCACAACCGCGCCAGCTCCGGCGGCACCTCGGGGCGTGTCAGCTTGGGCACGCTGTGGTTGATGACGACCGTGCGCAGATCGGCCTGCGAGCGCCCGTCGCGGAACTTCTTGCCCTCGAGCAGCTCCCAGAAGATCGCGCCGGCGGCGAACAGATCCGACTGCGGCACCGCGCGCGTGAGCAGGTGCTCGGGTGCCATGTAGCGCAGCTTGCCGCGGGCGTGCATGCCCGAGCTGTGCTCGCTCACCGCCGCCGCGATGCCGAAGTCCATCAGCTTGACCTCGCCGGCGGTGCTCACGAGCACATTGTGTGGGCTGACGTCGCGGTGCACGATGCCCTGGCCGACGTTGTCGATGCTGAACGTGTGCGCGTAGGACAGCGCCTCGAGGATCTCCTGCAGGATGTACGCGGCCAGCGAGAACGACCACGGCATCGAGAACAGCCGCATCTGTTCCGTCAGCGCCGCGAGGTCGACGCCGTCGATGCGCTCGAGCTCGATGTACGGCAGCGCGCCGAGCAGGCCCAGGTCGTTGACCTGTACGATGTTGCTGTGGTTGAGCAGCATCGCGACTCGGGCCTCGCGCAGCAGCGCGTCTCGCTGGCCCGGCTCGTCGGAGAACATGTCGCGCGGGAACTTGACCGCGCAGACCTTGATCGCTCCGGCGATGCCGATCTTGTGCGCCAGCCACACCTGCGCCATGCCGCCCTTTCCGAGCGGCTGGATGAGCTGATATTTGCCGAACTGCAGCATCGTCTTCGTGGGCTCGTCGCGCGTCAGAATCGGCCGGCGAGCGCGAGACCGACGCCGCGGCCGTCGACGTGGGGCGCGAGCGCCAGCTTGCGTGCGCGCGCGTGCTTGCGCAGATCGACCGCCAGCAACACCACGCCGGTGACGACTGCAGCGGCCCCGACCGCGACCATCGGGATGCCGACGGGCTGGTAGTCGCGCGTCTTCGAGGTGTCGCGATGGGGATGGCCGAAGCGCACCGCCCACACCGTCGCGCCGAAACCCAACATCGTGCCGCCGACCGCGAGCACGCTCGCGCCGGCGATGCCCATGCGGCCCAGCGTGCGGTCGCGCGTGGGCGCGTCGGCGGTGGGGGGCGTGCTCGGCGTGGCGGTCGTGGTGCCGCTCGTCGCCGCGGTGCCGGCGGGCGCGGCCGTGCCGGTGGCCGCGGGCGTGACCGGGTCGGCCGACTTGCGCAGCGAGGCCCACGCCGACAACGACGCGAGGTCCTCGTCGATGCGCGCGATGGCCTCGCTGCTGCCGCAGGCGCTACACACCGTGCGACCGAGGCGCTCGGGGTCGCCGGGGTTGCGCGTCACGAAGTAACGCAGCTCGAGATCGGAGCGGCTCGCGTCGGTCCACCCGACCGCGACGAGCAGCGACGTGCCGGCGCGATCGACCACCGCGAACTGCTCGCCGGTGGCCTCGCGCACGACCGCGTCCTTCAAGGCGCTGGCGAAGCGCTCGTCGTCCTCGTCGCCGAGCTTGACCTCGACGCGGACCTCGATCTGCCACTTCGCCGCGGTCTCGCCGGCCGGCGCCGCGCCGGCGCGCTGGGGAATCGTCACACCGACCAACGCCAGGGCGCCGCACAGCGCCACTGCCAGGGTCACGCGGGGCCGCGGGCGATGGCCGCGGGGTGGGGGATGGGCGATGGTCCGAGGTGACATCGTTCCGAGGCGGCGCGCTCGTCGTCCGTGCGGGGCGGCGCGTTGCATCCGTGCACTGCGCCCGGCCGCCCCGGCGGTGATCGGACCGCAACCGCGCGCGAAAGTCCAGCCGCCGACGTCATCGAGCCCGCGCCACTGGCCGATTGGCCACTGCCCCAGGTCTTCGCGCCCGCGACCCCCGTGGGCCCGGCCCCACGAGGCCGCAAGCGGGGCGGCGAGCCCTCGGCGATCGCCCTGCACCGCCGCATCCGCTGCGCTCGTGGTCACTGCGAGCGCCCGCTAGCCTGCCGGCGGGACTCGTCGATGACGGCGATCGCGGTCGAGGATCTCCGGGGCGTGCGCGTCGCGGGTTGGCTGGGCCTGCTCGCGCTGGCGATCACGGCGGCCGAGTTCCCGCTGTGGTTCGTCGACGATCGCGTGCCGCCGTTCTGGCAGGCCGCCGCGTTCGCGGAGTTCGTCGGGCGTCACGGCACGCTGTACCTGTCGCGCACGGTCATGGACCTGGCGATCTTCGGCCTGCTGTTGGTCTTCTTCGGCGGCCTGCGGCAGCTCTTCGTGCGCACGCGGCCCGCGTGCGAGTGGCTCGCGACGACGATGTTCGGCGTGGCGCTGGTCTACATCGCCGTGACCCTGGTCGCCGACGCGCTCACCGCATCGATCGGGCTCGACGTCGCCGACGGTCACCCCGATCCCACCGTCATCCGCGCGCTCAACGAGGCCAGCGTGCTGTTGTTCGGATCCGTGGGAATCTCGCTGCTGGTGTTGCTGCTCGTGCTCGGCAGCGTGCTGGTGCTCGTCACCGCTGCGCTGCCGCGATGGCTCGCATGGCTGGGGTTCGCCGCGGCCGCGTGCGACCTCGCGTTCGTGCCCACCATCTATCGTGGGACGGATTTCAACGCAGGGCTGTATGTCGCCGCGGGCGATGGCCCCGCCGCGATCGCACCGGCGGCGTTTCTCGTCTGGGTCGCGTGCATCGCCGTGGGCATGGCGCGGGCCCGGCCGCAGCGCGACGGCGTCGCGTGATCGCGGCACGGGGACGGCGGCGAAGGACCCGGACTGGACGCGTGGGTGGGCGCGGGGTCGACCTGATCCCCACGGGTTTCGGCGCGTTCGTGCAACGATCGGCGCGCGAACTTCGATATCCTGGCTCGCAGCGCGATCGATGCCACGGTCCCTGAAGCTCACGGTCGGCGATCGGACGCTGTGGCTCGTCCCAGCGCGCGACCTCGTGCGGTGGAACGAAGACCACGCGCGGTGGCACCTGCGCGATGCGATGCAGTCCTGGCCGTCGCGCGCCGCGCTCGTGCGCCTCGCGGCCGAGCTCGGCGAGCCCGACGCGGAGCCTGAGCGGGCGCTCGCGTGGATCGTGCGTTGCATCGATCGCGGCGCGATCGTGGTCGCGCGGCTCGACGACGGGTGGACCGGCTTCGACGAGGCGCAGCGCGGCGAGGACGACTGGCTGCCGCCCGATACGCCGACGCTGTCGGAGCTGCTACCGCCAGAGCTCCGCCCGCGCCGGGAGCCGCCGGCGCCGCGCGATCTCCCAGCGATGCCCGCAGCGGTCGATCCCAACGCGGTACCCGAACCACCGCAAGTGCACTTCGCAGCGTTCGAGGTCACCGATGTCGACGGCGCGGCACTGCGGGGCACGTGGACGTGCACGATCGGTGGCGATGCCCGGCACGGCGCGCTGGGTGCGGGGGCGGAGCGATTCGAGCCCCTGCCGGCCGGAATCACAGTGGACCTCCAGTTCCGTCCGCTGGGCCTGCTCGCGCCGTCGCGGGCCGCGTTCGTACCGACGGACGAAGCGACCGCACGCGCGGCCGGGCAGCACGTGGTCGATTTCGCCTCCGAGCTCGGCCCGATCTCGCTGTCGCTCGATTGCACCACCCGGATCGTCGTGCGCGTGCCGAAGGCGACGGTCTTCACGCTGCCCGCCTACGATCTCGATCTCGAGGTGTTTCGTCCGGGCTGGTTGTGGTTCGACGACGAGTCGCTGCACGGCATCAGCGGAATCGGCTGCATCGCGCAGGCGCTCGCCTACGCTCGCGCGCACCCCGAGCGACGGATCCTCGTCGTCGGGCACACGGACACCAGCGGCAGCAAGACCCACAATCGTGGCGTCGCCGAGCGACGGGCCGCGCACCTGTCCGCGCTGCTGCGCGCCGACGTCGAGGCCTGGGTCGCATCCTGCGAGACGGACGGTACCGTCGCGGATCTCTGTGCGCACGTGCGTTGGGCTGCCGGCCGGTTCGCGTGGGCCTGCGATCCCGGCGTGGCGAGCGCGATGGGCCCGCAGGTGCGGACCGCCCTGGCGGCCTGGCGCGGTGCCGCCTCCGAGGCCACGGGGATCCACGTCGACCCCGAGGCAGAGCCCTGCGCCGACGACTGGCGCATCGCGTACGCACTGCTCGACCTGGCGCTGGCCGAGGAGCTCGACCTCGATCTCGCCGCGCTGGCACAGCTGCGCGGCGGATTGCAATGGTGCGATCCCCCGGTGATCGGCGCCGGCGAGCTGTGGCCGCGTGCGCTCGTGGGTCGAAACGGGGTCGCGAGTGCGCTCAATCGGCGCACGGAGATCCTCTTCGCCACGGTCGATGCCGTCCCCGGCGGCGCCGGCGACCCTGCGGGTCGCACAATCTACGGCGACCACGCATCGCTGTGGCTCGACTATGTGGACCCCGAGCCGCGAGCTGCGCTGCCCCTGTCGTTGGTCTCGACGGACGGACACGTCGTGGGCGAGACCCCGTTCAAGCTCGTCGGGGAAGGCGGCCGGGTGCGCTACGGCCGGTTGGGCCCGGGCCCCGAGACCCTGGTCGAGGATGTCGCAGCTGGCGGATTTCGCGTGTTCTGGCTCGACCCTGACGACGTCGCGCTGAAGATCTGGGCTTCGCGCTGTGAAGCCGCGCTCGCGGCACGAGACGTCGCGATGCTCGAGCACGCGCTGGATCGCCCGCCGGCGTGGGTGCAAGCGCTCTCGCAGGCGTGGAGCGATCGCTTCGGCGATGGCGCCGCGGATGGTCTCGCGCGTGCAGTTCGGACGCTGGTCGTCGGTCACGCGCGCGAGCTGCCGATCGACTACTTGCTCGCACAGGCGGGCTTTCCGGGCGACGTCGAGTACGAGCTCGCGGCGGCAGCCCAGGAGGAACCGCGATGAGCCTGCCGCCCAAACCTCAGTACGCGATCGTGGCGACGGATCGCACGGCTGGCGTGCGCGTCGGAGCTCGTCGTCTATTCGTTGGTCCGACCAACGTATTGGCCAGCAGCGGTGGACACGAAGCTCGCATCGCGCAGACCGAGGACGCGATCGCGGCCGAGTATCCCCTCGGACATCCCTATGCGCAGGACGAGGTCCTGCAACCGCGCCTGCGCTGGGTGCTGCTGCCGGAGCGCTCGCTGCACCTCGAGCCGGTCGCACAAACCGACGGTTTCGCGGACGCCGTCGCCGCCGGGCCGTACGACGTCGAGGTGACGTGGGCGCGCCCTGGCACCCACCGCATCAAGTGTTTCATCGAGACCCCGGCACCGTGGAAGCCGGCGACACAGGTGGCGACGTTCTCCCAGAACGTCCGTTCGCCCGAGGAGGACGCGCTCGTATCGGAGCTGTCGTGGAACTTCACGCGGACTGTGTCGCAGGCGGTCCAGGGTGAGGTGGTGATGACGAGTCCGGAGCGCGTCGCCGCGGCGGTGTTCCGCGCGGTCGAAGCCGCGGACGAACTCGAATCGTTGCATCCGAGCGATCCCGGCGAAGCGCAGTGGGCCCACCGTCGCGTGCGGGCGCAACAGCTCGAGCACGCGGCCAAGCTCTACGAGCTCGTAGAGCGACTCGACGCGGCGGATCACCAGCGTCACGCAATTGTCGCAGTTCACGTGTGCAGCGTCGACGACGTGTCGCTGCGCGTGTTCGTCGCGATCGGTCGAGAGCCGCGTGTGAGCCGCCTCGACGAGGCCGGCGAGCCAGCGCTCGCGCAGGTGCGCATCGTGGACTGGACCGATGCCAGCGACGAGGCCTATTCGGGCATCTACGCCGGGGCCGCGCAGAGCACTGCGGGGGCGCTCGCCCGGGCGCTGTTGCGGTGGCGGCAGCGTAGCCATTACCCCGAGGGCGAGATGCGTTTCGAGTTGCCGCCGGCGGTCGCGGAGCTGCTTTCGGCGGCGGTCGCCAACCGGCGCCTGAGCCCCGCGATGGTCGACGCGCTGGCGACCGAGCTCGGGCTCGACGTCGCCGGGCACCGACCGGGCCTGCCGCTCCAAGGTCGTTTCGAGACTCACGCGCAACGCGATCTCGCACAGGTGCTCGACCATGTGGCGCTTGCGTCGGCGCTGCGGGCGATGGCAGCGGCGTTCGCGTCGCCGATCCCGGGATCGCGCGTGGTCGCGGGGTTGTTGTGGACCTCTGCGGTCTCGGGCGCCGCGGGCTCGACGATCCGCATCGCGACGCGGCGCGATCGCGGCGTGGTCGACACGACGGCGACGGCCTTCGACGTGCTCAGCATCGTGTCGTCGCTGATGGTGTTGCCCGCGGCGACTGCGGTATGGCGGCAAGGCGCCACGATCGCCCTGCGCGAAGCGGTGGTGCACGGCGCCGGGCGCAAGGTGCTGAAGATGTCGCTCGTGGGGCAGATCGGCGCCGACGGCCTGCAAGGCGTGTTGGTCGCCGCCGATGCGATGAAGGAGATCGGCACATTGCTCGAAGACGGGCGCCAGCCGCCCGGGCGTCGCCTCGAGCAGGCGAGTGCCGCGGTCG
>JAXLYC010000015.1:0-134066 GCA_046351635.1 Nannocystaceae bacterium
CGCACGTGCCGGATCCGGCCGCCTGTGCGGACGTCGATGCCAGCGGCGCGGGCGACACGGTCGACGCCGGCGCGCGCGAGCGGTACGCGATCAGCTACGCCGCGATCGCAGCCGCCCAGGCCGAGTGCGCGGCCGACCACCTGCAGCGCTGCAGCGATCTCGCGCAGCAGGAGCTCGCGACGCTGTCCGAGCAGCGCTGGCGCTGGCTCGAGACCCGGGCCCAGCTGCTGCGTGGCCGCGCGCTCGACGAGCTGGGCTTCGACCTCGATGCACAGGACGCGCTGCAGCAGGCCACGATCTCGAGCTTCGCCACCACCGACGGCCTGCTGCAGCTGCGATCGATGTCCTCGCTCGCGGGCATCCTCGGCACCAAGACCCGCGGGACCCACGAGGCGCTGCGTTGGATCGACGCCGCCACGGCGATCGCGACGCGGGTCGAGGCGACCACCGACGACCGCCTCGAGCTCGCCCGCGCCCGCGTCGTGGTGCTCGCGATCGCGGCCCGCTTCGCCGAGGCCGAGGCGGTCGCCCGCCAGGCCCTCGCGGAGCAACCGCCCGAGAGCCTCCTGCACGCACGCATCCTGCGGCACCTGAGCGCGGCGGTGCGCGACCAGCTGCGCGCAGACGAGGCGTTGGGGCTGATCGAGGACGCGCTCGCCATGGCCCAGCGCGTGCTCGGTCCCGACTCGCCGTGGTTGCTGGAGTTCCTCGACGGCGAGTCGGTGACGCTGCGCGCGGTCGGCCGGCTCGACGACGCACTGGCCGTTGCGGATCAGGCGGTCGCGCTGGCCGAGCGCGTGTTCGGCCCCGACGCGCCCAGCACCGGCCACGCCCACCGCATCCGCGCCGACGCGCTGCAGGATCTCGGCCGCCTGTCCGAGGCGGTCGCGGCCTACGACCGCGCCCTCGCCATCGCCCGCGCGCGCGAGGACGACGCCGACGTGATCTTCGCCTCGGTCAACCTCTCTGCGGTGTACGGCTCGATGGGCGAGGAACCGCGTGCGCTCGCGCTACTGCAGGATGCGGTGCGCCGCGCCGATGCGCTGTTCGGCCCCGACAGTCTGCGCGCGGGCCAGGTGCGGACCGGCCTGTCGGGGCTGCTCATCGGCACCGGCCAGTATGCGGAGGCCGTGCCGGTGGCCCGCACCGCGATCGAGCTGTACGAGCGCCACCTCGGCCCAGCCGACCCCGAGCTCGCACGGCCCCTGGGCAACCTCGCGCTCGCGCTCGCGCTCACGGGTCACGGCGACGAAGCGCTCGCGCTCGCGGATCGCCTGCGCAGCGTGCAGGCGGGCGACGGCGTCACCGACCGCACGCGCGCGCAGGGATTCCAGATCCGCGCCGAGGTCTTCAGTCTGCTCGGTCGCGCCGACGAGGCGATCGCGGCGCGCAGGGCCGCGGTGGAGCGCTGGCAGGCCTACTTCGGCAAGCCGCACACCGAGACCCTCGACGGCGTCTACCACCTCGCCGACGAGCTCGTCGACGCCGGCCGCATGCCCGAGGCGGCCGAAGCCGCCGAGCAGGCGCTCGCGCTGCTGGAGGTGGTGCAGACGCGACCCCGTCGCCGCGCCGCGCTCGAGTGGATCCTCGCCCGCGCTGTGGGCCGATCGCACCCAGCGGGCCCGCGCGCTGGCGCTGGCGCGCAGCGCCGCGGCGGGTTTCGAGGCGCTCGGCGACAGCGATGCCCCGGCGGTCGCGGCGTGGATCGCCGAGCACGACGGCTGATCGGCCGAGCGGAGAACGTCACAGTCGCCGCGGGCGTTCGTCGCCTGCCGATCTCGACCCCTGGCCGGCGAACACGCGCCGGCATGCCGCGCCCAGACTCGAAGGTGGGGAGGCGCGACGGCTTCGCCGGCGCGGCGAGGAGAAGCGGAGCTTTCCTCCCGAAGCACTCCAGTTGCGGCCGCGCTCGGGCTCGGAGCCGGCGTCGGGCTCGGCCAGCGTCGGCTCGTCCGCCATCGCGTCGGCCAGGCGCTGCAACGTGATGCGCAACCCGGCCGCAGGCGCGCCGCGCTGCAGCAGCCCGTCGAGCTCGGCGTCGCGCCCCACCAGCGTCGCGGCCTCGCGCGCGGCGTCGTGATCGCGGCCCTGGGTCAGGGCCGCCAGTGCACGCTCGACCGCGCTGCGATCGTGGGCCGCGAGCTCAGGGCGGCGATTGATGCCCAGCAGCAGCACCGACAGGCTCGCCAGCTCCTGCCACAGTCGCCCGCCCAGCAGGCGATCGTCGCCGCCGCCGCGCAGCCACCACGCGAGGATGCGATCGTGGACGCCGCGGATCGCACGGCGATCGCCGGCGCGCATGCGGCCGTGGCACTCGTCGCCCACCAGCTTCCACGATCGCGGTGCCGGCCAGCCGCAGGCATGACAACAGCTCGTCGCCGGCCGGAGGATCGGTGGCGCCGACCGCCGCGCCGAAGCGGACGTAGGCGCGGCGGATCCGCAGCGCATCCGCCAGCGCCGAGGAGCGCACCGCGGGCTCGCCGGTGATCGCAGAGACGACCGCCGCGAGCGTGCGCTCGATCTCCCGCCCGGCGCCGTCGACCGCGGCCAACACCTGCCAGCGATCACAGACGTCGGCGGCGAGCAGCGCCGACTCGCGGCCGCGCAGGGCGAAGCCCGCGACGAACGCGATCGCGACGGTGTCGGGCACGCGCGTCACCGGTGGTTCGTGCCCCGGCGGTCCGTCGTCCCACGCGAACTCGTCGGTCTCGGGTTCGGCGGTCACGGCTTCCGCGTGGGCGCGCGCCAATCCGATCGCATCGCGGACCGAGGACAACGCCCGCTCGATCGCGGCGCGACGCGCAGCGATCGTGCCGAGCTGATCCTCGTCGAGCGACGCGATCCAGCCGCAGGCCTGCGCCACCGTGGCGAGTGCACGATGGAACCCTTCGTCGTCGCGTGCCGTGTCCGCGGCGCCCCTCGAGGGGCGCCGAATCATCGCGGGTGCCATTCGATCGACTCCGATCGGCGGGGCGCGTCGAGCCCTTCGACGTGCCGCACCAGGGTACCCCCGACGAGTCCGACCGCGCGCGGGGGAATCGATTGTCACAATCGTGGCCCCACGGGCGCGCCCTGCGGGCGTTGCCGGCCACAGCGGTCGATTGGACAGTGTCCCATCCACGCGGGCATCGACGCTGGAACTGCGCGCGTCCGAGCCCGGCCACGGCCACCGTCGGGCGCTCGCGGCGTCCCCCGGGGGCACCCGGGCCTGCGATGCGGCTCGGCCCAGTTCGGAACCGCCACCGGCGGCGCGATTGTGACGAACGAGTCTCGTGCGTCGCGGAACGATGATCCGTCCCGCGTCGGCCGTTCGATCGCCGCGTCGCAGCGAGGCGCAACACTGCGACGCGAGCGCGTTCGACGAGCCCACGAGCGACCGTAGCGACATTGACAACGTCGGTCGCGGCCAGCATGTTGGCTCATCGTATGCTCGCGTCGGATGCAGAGCGATTTCCCCGCTACGAGTCGGTGCATGCCTCGTTGCAGCGCTTGGTGGAGCGGTGCGCGCAGCAGGAGCCCGAGGATCTCGAGCTCGTGCGCGAGGCCATCGACGGCGTGGAGACGCTGCTGACACGACTGCGCGCCGGCGGTGCCTCGCGGCCGGCTGCATACGCGCGGCTGTTCGATCTGTCGCTCGCGGCGCGGCTCGAGCTGCGTGATCTCTGGATCGACCTCGTCGGCGGCCACGTCCCCGCGCAACGCAACGCAGTTCGCCGCACGGTGCTGGTCGAGATTTCGCCGATCGAGGTCGCGCTGCGCGACGCGCTGGGCCTGCCGCGACAGCGACCGCTGGCGGTCGCGAGCGACCCGACCCACGCCAGCGCCGCGGTCGAGTTCGGCGCGCCGATGGACCCCGCGGCCGAGCCCCGTGCGCCGCGCGAGGAACCGCCGCGCAGCGAGCCGGCGGGGTCCGACCTGCCGACTCGCCGCGACGACGCCTGAGGCCCTGCGGGCCGGTCGAGCGGCGCGCCACGGGCGGGTCCGCGGCCGGCGCAGCGGTTGCGCCACGCGGCACGCGGCGCTGCGCTCGCCGAAACCGCGGGCAGCGTGCGATCGTCTCCCGCCGGTGCTCGACCCCCGCCCTGCCCCCGCGCCCGTGCTGTCGGCGCGCGGCCTCACCAAGGTCTATCACATGGGTGAGGTCGAGGTGCAGGCGCTGCGCGGCGTCGACCTCGATCTGTACGAGGGCGAGTTCGTGGTGCTGCTGGGCGCATCGGGTTCGGGCAAGTCGACCCTGCTCAACATCCTGGGCGGCCTCGACCTGCCGACCTCGGGCTCGGTGCTGCACCGCGGCCACGACCTCACCCGCGCCGGCGAGGCCGAGCTGACGCAGTGGCGACGCGAACACGTCGGCTTCGTGTTCCAGTTCTACAACCTCATCCCGAGCCTGACCGCGCGCGAGAACGTCGCGCTGGTCACCGACATCTCGCGCAATCCCATGTCGCCCGACGAGGCGCTCGAGCTGGTGGGACTGTCCAAGCGCGCGGACCACTTCCCCGCGCAGCTGTCGGGCGGCGAGCAGCAGCGCGTCGCCATCGCCCGCGCCGTGGCCAAGCGACCCGAGGTGCTGCTGTGCGACGAGCCCACCGGCGCGCTCGACGTGGTCACCGGCAAGGTCGTGCTCGAGGTGCTCGATCGCATCAACCGCGACGTCGGCACCACCACCGCCATCATCACGCACAACGCCGCCATCGCGAGCATGGCCCACCGTGTGGTCACCTTCGCCGACGGCCGTGCGCTCGAGGTCCGACGCAATGAACGCCGCGCCGGGGCCCAGGAGCTGCAGTGGTGAGGGACGCCGCGCCATGAGGGCGCTCGATCGCAAGCTGCTGCGCGAGCTGATCGCGATGCGCTGGCAGCTGTTCGCCATCGTCATGGTGGTGGCCTGCGGCGTGGCCAGCTATGTCACTGTCCGGCGCACTCGTCGTTGTCGCGCTCGCGCTCGAGCTACTACGCCGACTCCGACTTCGCCGACGCCTGGGCCTCGGCCAAGCGAGCGCCCGACGCGACCGTCCGCGAGCTGCTCACGATCCCGGGCGTGGCCCGGGCCGGAACCCGCATCGTGCAGCTGCTGACGCTCGACGTCGCCGACATGCCCGAGGCGCGACCGGTCGGCTGGTGTCGCTGCCGACGCCGCCGAGACCGGAAGCTCAACGCCTGCATCTTCGGCGCGGTCGCTGGCCCGAGCCCGGCCGCAGCGGCGAGGTGTTGGTGTCCGAGCCCTTCGCCAACATCCACGGCCTGGGTCCGGGCGACGAGCTGTCGAGCATCATGGCCGGGCGACGCGAGCGGCTGCGCATCGTCGGCATCGCGCTCTCGCCCGAGTACGTCTTCTCGGTGCCCGCGGGCTCGCCGTGGCCCGACGACAAGCGCTCCGCGATCCTGTGGATGGACCGCGACGTGCTCGCGGCCGCGTTCGCGATGCAAGGCGCGTTCAACGACGTGACGCTGGCGTTGGGCGTGGACGCGTCGGTGCGGCAGGTCACCGACGCGGTCGACCGCGTGCTCGCGCCGTGGGGCGGCACCGGTGCCCACGGCCGCGAGCTGCAGGGCTCGCACCGCTTCCTCGAGGACGAGCTGGCGCAGCTGCGCTCGATGGGCGCGACGGTACCGACCATCTTCCTCGGCGTGGCCGCGTTCCTGCTCAACGCGGTGCTGTCGCGCATCGTCGCGGGCCAGCGCGAGCAGATCGCCGCGCTCAAGGCCCTGGGCTACGGCAACCTGCGCATCGGCCTGCACTACGCCGAGCTCGCGCTGGTGGTCGTGGCCTGCGGCAGCGCCTTGGGCGTCGCGCTGGGCGCCTGGGGCGGCAGCGCGATGGTGAACCTGTACCGCGACTACTTCCGCTTCCCCAACCTCGCCTTCGGCATCGACGGCGACACCGCCGTGACCGCTGTGGCCATCAGCGCCGCGGCCGGCATCATCGGTGCGCTCGCAGCTGTGCGCGGCGCGGTCAAGCTGCCGCCGGCCGAGGCCATGCGCCCGCCGACGCCGCCGCGCTACCGTCGAGGTGCGATCACGCGGGTGCTCGAGCGCGCGCTGTCGCAGCCCGGCCGCATGGTCGCGCGCAACCTCGCGCGCAATCCCCTGCGCACGCTGCTGTCGTCCCTGGGCATCGCGTTCTCCATCGCGATCATCATCTCGGGCAGCTTCTCGCAGGACGCGCTCAATCACGTCATGGACATCAGCTTCCAGCGGGAACAGCGCTACGACGTCCAGGTCGCGTTCGCGGAAGCGCTGTCCGACGAGGTCCTGCACGAGCTGCGCACACTGCCGGGCGTGCTCGACGTCGAGGGCCAGCGCATCGCGCCGGTGCGGCTGCACGCGGGCGCCCATCGCTACGAGACCGCCATCGTCGGCATGGGCGCGCAGCCGCGGCTGCGCCGGCTCATCGGTGCCGATCTGCGGCCCGCGACGGTGCCCGGGCGCGGCCTGGTGCTGACCGACGAGCTCGCGCGTCGGCTCGAGCTGCGGGTCGGTGACCAGGTCGAGGTCGAGCTGCTCGAGGGTCGGCGCCGGCGCGTCGTGGTCGAGGTCGCGGGCCTGTCGACCGAGATGCTGGGGCTGTCGGGCTACATGCGCGACACGGCGCTGCGGCGGCTGCTGGGCGAGGGCCCGCGGGTCACCGGCGCGCTGCTGGCGGTGGATCCACGCGAGCGCGCGGCGCTGTACCTGCAGCTGCAGACCGTGCCCGCGATCGTGTCGGTGGGGTTGCGCTCGGCGGTGTTCGACATCTTCAACGAGACCACGGCGTCGATCCAGACCACGACCACGGTGATCCTGTCGCTGTTCGCGTGCGTGATCGCGATCGGCGTGGTCTACAACGGCGCGCGCATCACCTTGGTCGAGCGCTCGCGCGAGCTGGCGACGCTGCGCGTCATCGGCTTCACCCGCGCCGAGGTCAGCGGCATCTTGCTGTGGGAGCTGGGCGTGCAGCTGCTGCTCGCGATCCCGGTGGGCTGGCTGCTGGGCTGGCTGCTGGCGCTGGGCATCATCGCCGGCGTCGACAGCGAGCTGTACCGCTTCCCGCTGCTGATCTCGCCGCGCACCTACGTCTTCGCCACCGGCGTGGTCTCGGCCGCCGGCTTCCTCACCGCACTGACGGTGCGGCGAAAGATCGACCACCTCGACCTGGTCGAGGTGCTCAAGACACGGGAGTGACCCATGAGATGGATCAAGTGGACCGTCGCCACCGCCGTGGCCGCCGCGACCGTGGCGGGGATCGTCGTCGCGCTGCGACCCAAGCCGGTGCAGATCGAGACCACCACGGTGTCGCAGGGGCGCCTGCGCGTCACCATCGACGAGGACGGCCGCACCCGCGTGCAGGACCGCCACATCATCACCGCGCCGCTGTCGGGCAACCTCGCGCGCATCGAGCTCGAGCCCGGCAACCCCGTCGCCGAGGGCACCGTGCTCGCGCTCATCGAGCCCATCGCGCCGCCGCTGCTCGACGCGCGCGCCAACAGCGAGCTGCAGGCACGCGTCCATGCCGCCGAGGCCGGCGCGCGTCAGGCCACCAGCGCCATCGGCCGGGCCGAGAGCCGCAAGACCTTCACCGCGCGGCAGCTCGAACGCCTGCGCAAGCTGGCCGCGACCGGGGCCGCGAGCTCGAGGAGATCGACACCGCCGAGCTCGACGCCGAGGCCGCGGCGCGCGAACTCGACGCGGCCCGCTTCGCCGCCCGCGTGGCGCGCTACGAGGTCGAGACCGCCAAGGCCGCGCTGGCGCGCAGCTCCGAGTCGGCCTCGACCGAGCAGTTCGAGATCCGCTCGCCCATCGTCGGCACGGTGCTGCGGATCATGCGCGAGAGCGAGGGGGTCGTCACCGCCGGCACGCCGCTGATGGAGGTCGCGGACCCGCGCGCGATCGAGATTGTCGTCGACGTGCTCACCGCCGACGCGGTCGAGATCGAGCCCGGCGATCTGGTCGAGATCCAGCGCTGGGGCGGAGCCGAGGCCCTGCGCGGCCACGTGCGCCTGGTCGCGCCCTCGGCCTTCACCAAGGTCTCGAGCCTGGGCGTCGAGGAGCAGCGGGTCGACGTCATCATCCGGCTCGACGAGCCCTACGAGCGCTGGCAGGCCCTGGGCGACGGCTACGCCGTGGTCGCCAGCATCGTGGTGTGGGAGCAGGACGACGCGGTCACGGTGCCGACCGCGGCCTTGGTGCGCAGCGGCGACACCTGGGGGGTGTTCGTGGTCGAAGACGGCACTGCACGGCTGCGCCCGGTCACCGTGGGCAAGCGCGGCGCGCTCGCGGTCCAGGTGACCGAGGGCGTCCGCGCGGGCGAGACGCTGGTGCTCCACCCCAGCGACCGCATCCGCGACGGCGTCGCCGTGGCGGCGCTGTAGGTCCGCGCGCAATCCGGGCGACGCAGGCGTAACTCGTGCGCCACCGCCTCCGTCCCGCGTGCGCGCGTTGCCCTGCGGGCCCCGACGCGGCGACAATGGCGGCGCGTCCCGGCGCCGGTCCCTGCCATGAAACGACTGCGCACCATCCTCGTGCCGCTCGTGATCCTCGTCGTGGGCGTGATGATCGCGCGCGCGCTGGTGCTGGCCAAGCCCGAGCCCGAACACCACCCGGTCGAGATCCCCATCACCTACGTCGACGTGGTGGAGGCCAAGCCCGTCGATCACACCGCGATGGTGCGGGCCATGGGCGTGGTGCGACCCGAGCGCGAGGTCGTGCTGCAGCCCGAGGTCGGCGGCCGCGTGGTCGAGCTCTCGAGCGAGCTGGTCCCGGGCGGTCGACTGCGCAAGGGCGAACGGATCCTCAAGGTCGATGCGCGCGACTACTCCGCGGCGGTCGCTTCGGTCCAGGCCGAGCTGTCGCAGGCGGCGCTGGCGGTGCGGGAGGAGGCCACGCTGCGCCGCGTGGCCGAGCACGAGTGGAAGGACAGCAAGGACGTCGCCGCGGACACGCTCGAGTTCGTGATGCGCGAGCCCCACCTCGAGGCCGCGAAGGCGCGCGTGTCCTCGGTGCGTACCCGCATCGACAAGGCCCGTCGCGACCTGCAGCGGACCTCGCTCGAGGCGCCGTTCGACGCGATCGTGCTCGACGAGTCCATCGACGTGGGACAGATGGTCGGGCCGCAGACCCCGGTCGCGCGCCTCGCCGGCACCGAGCGCTTCTGGGTGCAGGTCGCGCTGCCGATCGACGAGCTCGGCATGCTCGAGATCCCCGGCGTCAACGTCGAGGGCGAGCGCGGCTCGTCGGCCAAGATCCACTATGGTGGCGTGGGCTCGCGCGGCGCCGACGTGGCGCAGAGCCGCGACGGCTACGCGACCAAGCTCGCGGTCGCGGTCGAGGAGCGCGGCCGCATGGCGCAGCTGTACGTCGCGGTCGAGGATCCGCTGGGCCTGCGCCTGCCGATCGCGACCCGGGGCCTGCCGCTGCTGGTCGGGCGCTACGTCGAGGTCGAGCTCGCCGGACGCCTGTTGCCCGGGGTGTTCGAGCTGCCGCGCACGGCCCTGCGCGACGACACCATGGTCTGGGTCGTCGACGCGCAGCAGCGGCTGCAGCGACGCGAGGTCCACGTGGCCTGGCGCGAGCAGGCCATGGTCTACGTCGACCGCGGGCTGCAGCGGGGTGACCGCGTCGTGACCACCGCGCTGGCGACCGCGACCGAGGGCATGAAGGTCTCGATCGCCGAGCCGCTCGCCAACGCGGTGGCGTCGCGATGAGCGGCTCGAGCGGTCGCGGCGCGCTGGCCTGGTTCGCACGCAACCCCGTCGCGGCCAACCTGCTGGCGCTGTTCCTGCTGCTGGGCGGCGTGCTGGTCGGCCGCGGCGTGCAGCAGGAGGTCTTCCCCGACTTCAAGCTCGACGTGGTCGCGATCCGCGTGCCCTACCCCGGCGCGAGCCCCAGCGAGGTCGAAGCCGGGGTCTGCGTGGCGATCGAAGAGGCCGTGCGCGGCATCGACGGGGTCGACCGCGTCAGCGCGGTCGCGTCCGAGGGCGTGGGCTCGGTGTTCGTGTTCCTCGACCTCGGCGTCGATCGCCAGCTCGCGCTCGCCGACGTGAAGAACGCGGTCGACCGCCTCACGTCGCTGCCCGAGGAGGCCGAGCGGCCGATCGTCAGCCTGGTCAACAACCGCTTCGAGGTCATCTCGCTGGTGGTCCACGGACCGCCCGACCCCATGACCCTGCGCGACGTCGCCGAGCGCGTGCGCGAGGAGCTGCTCGCCGACGACGGCATCACCACCGTCGATCTGGTCGGTGCGCCGGCGCGCGAGGTCCACGTCGAGGTCCCGCGCGCCGAGCTGCGCAGCTACGGCCTCACGCTCGACGGCGTGGCCGCGCGCGTGGCCGCGACCGCGCTCGAGGTCCCCGGTGGCTCGATCAAGACCGCCGCCGGCGAGGTGCTGCTGCGCACGACCGAGCGCCGCCACGGCGCCGAGGACTTCGCCGACGTGCCGGTCGTGACCGCGCCGGCGGGCACCGAGGTCCAGCTCGAGGACATCGCGACCATCCGCGACGGCTTCGCCGACACCGCCGAGGGCGCCAGCTACATGGGCGAGCCCGCGATCATGCTGCGGGTCTATCGCTCGGGCGATCAGACCCCCATCGACGTGGCCGACCGCGTGAAGGCCCACGTCGAGCGGCTGTCGCAGACCCTGCCCGAGGGCGTGGGCATCGCGACCTGGACCGACTGGTCCGAGATCTACCGCCAGCGCATCGACCTGCTGGTCGACAACGCCATCATGGGCCTGTGCCTGGTCATGCTGATCCTGGGCGCGCTGCTCGAGCTGCGCCTGGCGTTCTGGGTCACGATGGGCATCCCGACCTCGTTCCTCGGCGCGCTGCTGCTGATGCCGGTGTTCGACGTGTCGGTGAACATGATCTCGTTGTTCGCCTTCATCGTCGTGCTCGGCATGGTCGTCGACGACGCCATCGTCGTGGGCGAGAACGTCTACGAGCTGCGCGAGCGCGGCGTCGATCGGGTCGAGGCCGCCATCGCAGGGGTCAAGGGCGTGGCGATCCCGGTGTGCTTCGCGGTCGCCACGACCATGGCCGCGTTCGCGCCGATGCTGTTCGTGCCCGGCATCAGCGGCAAGCTGTTCCGCAACATCCCCACCATCGTCATCGGCGTGCTGGGCATCTCGCTGCTCGAGGCGCTGTTCGTGCTGCCGGCGCACCTGGGCGCCCTGCGCGATCCGGCCAAGACCGGCATCTACGCCTTCATCCACCGCCACCAGCAGCGGGTCGGCGCGGCGCTGCAGTGGTTCATCCGCAACATCTACGGCCGCACGCTCGCCTTCACCCTGCGCAATCGCTACGCCACCATCGCCACCGCCATCGCGGTGCTGCTGTCGGCGGTGGGTTGGATCGCGGGCGGCCACACCGGCTTCCGTTTCATGCCCAACATCGCCGGCGACCTCGCGATCGCCAGCGTCTCGCTGCCCTACGGCAGCGCCATCGAGGACACCCGGCGGGTGCAGCAGCACCTGCAGCGCGCAGCCGAGGAGATCCTGGCCGAAAACGGCGAGGACGGCATCGTCCGCGGGGTCTTCGCGCAGGTCGGCACGCCGCTGCCGAGCGAGCCGGGCAACCCCGCGGGTTCGCTCGGCGGCAGCCACCTCGCCAACGTGCAGGTGTTCTTCGTCGACGCCGGCGAGCGCACGCTGCAGACCGCGGACTTCCTGCAGGCCTGGCGCGAGCGCGTGGGTCGCATCGCCGGCGTCGAGCAGCTCGCCTTCACCGCCAGCATCGGGCCCGGCCCCGGCGCGCCGATCAGCTTCGAGCTGGTGCACGAAGACCTCGAGGTGCTGCAGCGCGCGGCCGCCGAGCTGGCCGAGCGCATGCGCGACTACGACGGTGTGTGGGACATCGACGACGGCTTCACCGCCGGCAAGCCGCAGTTCGACATGACGCTCACGCCGGTCGCGTCGAGCCTGGGCCTGACCGTCGCCGACGTCGCGCGACAGGTCCGCGGCGCGTTCTACGGCGCCGAGGCCCTGCGCCAGCAGGAGGGCCGCAACGAGGTGAAGGTCGTCGTGCGCCTGCCCGAGGCCGAGCGCCGCAGCTTGCACGACGTCGAGTCGATGTCGATCCGCACGCCCCTCGGCGGCGAGCTGCCCCTGCGCGAGGTCGTGGTGCTGCACCCCGGCCGCGCCTATCCCTTCATCCAGCGCACCGACGGCCGACGCATGGTCGCGGTGACCGCCGACGTCCGCGAGGGCGCCGGCAATCCCTCGGCCCTGTTCGCCGCGATCGAGACCAACGAGCTGCCGGGGTTGCTCGCGAAGTACCCCGGGCTGACGTACCAGTACGGCGGCGGCCAGCGCGAGCAGAAGCGCTCGATGGGCTCGCTGCTGGTCGGCGGCCAGCTCGCGCTGCTGGCGAGGTTCGCGATGCTGGCGATCCCGTTCCGCAGCTACGTGCAGCCGCTGATCGTGATGGTCTCGATCCCGTTCGGGCTCATCGGTGCGCTGCTGGGCCACATCCTGATGGGCTTCGAGTTCTCGATGATCAGCGTGATGGGCCTGGTCGCGCTCACGGGCGTGGTCGTCAACGACGCCATCGTGCTCATCGACGCGGCCAACGAGATGCGGCGCGAGTCCGGCCTGGGCCCCGACGGCGAACCCAAGCTGCGCCCGCGCGATGCGATCTTCGCCGCCGGTGTGCGCCGCTTCCGGCCGATCCTGCTGACGTCGTCGACGACCTTCTTCGGCCTGACACCGATGATCTTCGAGACCTCGGTGCAGGCGCGCTTCCTCGTGCCGATGGCGGTGAGCCTGGGCTTCGGCGTGGCGTTCGGCACCAGCATCACGCTGATCCTGATCCCGTCGGTGTACCTGGTGGTCGACGACCTCTCGCGCTTGCTGGGCCGCCGCCCCGCCACGCCGCCGAGCCCGCCGCCGGGCGCCGACGTCGAGCCCGAGCGCACGATGACGCCCGGCGCCTGAGTCTTCAGGGAGGAAGCTCTGCCTCCTCCCCGCCGCGCCGGCGAAACCGTCGCGACGCGCTCACTCGCCCAGGCACGCCATCCAGCCGGCACACTGCGCGTCGAGGCACGCGACGAAGGTGTCCTCGCGCGCGTCGCAGCACCCGTCCGCCGGGTTGCCGTTCTCGTCGTAGCAACCCGAGACGTAGCAGGTCTCGAGCGACGCGTACTCGTCGGCACAGATCCCGGCATCGACGCACGCTTCGCGGGTGTCGGCGAGGCAGCCCTGGCACGTCTCGCCCAGCGGGTCGAGCTGGCAGACCGCATCGCCGCCGGCGGTGCCGCCACCGTCCGCGGCCGCGCTGCCGCCCGTGCCCGCGCTGCCGCCGACGGAGTCGTCCCCGCCCGAGCCGTCCTCGCTGCCGGCGTCGTCGTCACCGTCGTCGCGCTCGTCGCAGGCCGCGGCCAAGAGTGCGAGGGCGAGCAGCCGAGATCGGAACCGTGGGGCGTGCAGGGTCATGACCGAACCTTCCGGCAGGCCGCAACCGACCCGCCGATCGGGGGACGGTGATCGCGGCCGCGGTGGCGCATCGGTCCGCCGCGCCCGGCTCGACTGCGGCCGCGGCCCTGCGCCCGCGCCCGGCCGCGTCACTGCGGCGCGCCGGCGAGGATCCAGTTGCGCAGGGTCTCGACCTGGGCCGCGCTCACCTCGTAGCCCTCCTCGGGCGGCGGCATCACGCGGAAATCGCCGCAGACCAGGCCGTCGGTGAGCTTGAGGAAGATGTAGCTCTGCTCGGGCGCGCCCGGGACGATGTAGCGCGCGTCCGCGCCGCACTCCCACGGCGCGAGCTGCAGCAGGCGCTCGTGAAGCGAGCGATCGGGGCAGTTCACCGGGCCCTCGCTGGGCATCTGCGTGTCGGGGTCGAGGTCGTCGAAGAACGAGCCCAGCGGCTCGTCCTCGAGGCTGAGCCAGCCGCGGCAGTCCTGATCGGCGTTGGGGAAGTAGGCGTTGCGCGCGTGGCACGTGGTCACGTAGGCGCCACAGCCGACGTTGAAGATGGGCACGATGTCCTGCTGGAAGTCGGGCATCTCGGGCACGCCACCGTCGCTGCCGCTGGTGCCGGGGTCGCCGCTCGGATCGCCGCTCGGATCACCGCTCGGATCACCGCTCGGATCGGTGGTGCCCGCGCTGCCGGCCGAGCTGCCGGCCGAGCTGCCGGCCGAGCTGCCGCCACTGGCCGAGGCCGAGCCCGCGCTGCCACCCCCGCCGTCGCTGCCGTCGCTGCTGCCGTCGGCCGCGTCGTCGCCGGCATCGTCGCCGCCGGCATCGGTGGTGCACGCGGCCAGGGCCGCCAACAGGGTGCCCGCGATCGCGGGCGCGAAGGTCCGTGCGTACGTCATGATCATTCCTCCGTGCGCCCGGCCACGGGCGCGCGACAGCGACAGCGTTTCGATCGTGCGGGCCTCGAGCCCGCGGGTTCAACAGACGTCCACGCAGTCGGTCTGCGTGCACTGGTGGAGATGGTCGTAGTCGGCGTCGGGGCCGGCGCAGTGCGTGGTCGTACACGCGGTGGCGTCGCCACCGGCCGCGATGCAGTCGTCGATGCAGGTGCAGACGTCGTTGGCCGCGCATGCGAGCCATACGTCGCAGCAGTGGTTCTTGCGGCACGCGAGGCAGGCGTCCTCACTGCCGTCGAGTTCGCACGCAGCCACGCCCGTGCTCGCACCGCCGCTGCTCGAGCTCGCGGCCGCGGTGCTGGCCTCGCTGCCGGTGTCGCTGCTGCCGTGGCTGCCGGCGCCGCTGTTGCTGCCGTCGCCGCTACCGTGGTGCGTGCTGCTGCTGCCGCTGCCGTCGCTGCCACCGGAGCCCGAGCCCGAGGCTGGCTCGCTGCCGACGCTGCCGCGCGGCGCACAGGCGACGCTGGCCAGCACGACGGTCATCCCGAGACGGATCACGATCCACCCTCGCTCGACCGCATCGGTCCCGCCGGCGGCGCAGCCATGACGTGGACGTCGCGCATCATGCCGCGCTCGGCGTGCTCGGGGATCGAGCAGTGCAGCATCCACATGCCCAGCGCGTCGTAGCGCACCGCCAAGCGCGTGGTACCGCCGGGCGTGACCGAGACGGTATCCTTCCAACCCGCCACAGGTGGCGCGACGCCGTCGCGATCGAGCACCTGGAAGCGCATGCCGTGGAGATGGAACGGGTGCTCGTGGGGGCTGCGGTTGACCAGCTCGATGACCTCGAGCGCGCCCTGCTCCACGTGCAGCGCCGGCGCCAGCGGCCAGCGCTGGCCGTCGATGGTGAACACCGCGCCCTTGCCGTTGCCCGTGCGGTGTTCGAGCTCGAGGCGGCGCACCGGCGTGCCCGCATCGATGGGCAACGCCGGCACCGCGACCGGGTCCAGCCGCGGCGCCGCCGCACGCAGGGTCGGCCCGTGCAGCTGCAGCTGCAGCAGCTCGATCGCCGGATCGGCCGCGCCGCCGCCCCGCGCGACGGCCTCGCTGCGCAGCACGACCGCGTCGGTCTCGGGCATGCGCACGACGAGGTCGTAGCGCTCGCCCGGTGCGATCACGAGGGTGTCGACGTCGTAGGGCTGCGCGACCGGACCGCCGTCCCAGCCGATCACCCGCAGCGCGACGTGCGGCAGCGCGAGCGCGAAGAAGCGGCCGTTGGAGGCGTTGACCACCCGCCAGCGCTCGTACGCGCCGCGACGCGCCCGCGCGTGCCCCGGCGGGGCGCCGTTGACCAGCACCGTGCCGCTGCGGCGCCCGAGCATGATGTCGTCCTGGCTGGGCTCGAGCAGCGGCTCGCCGTCGTCTGCGAGGGCGATGTCGTCGAGCACGAGCACGCGCTCGCGATCGACCCCGAGCGGCGGCGCCGCCGGATCGCGGACGACCAGGGTGCCCTGCAGCCCGCGCTCGGTCTGCACGTCGGCGCTGCGGTGCGAGTGGTACCAGTGCAGCCCGGGATCCTGCAGCTCGAAGCGCACGGTCGTGGTCGCACCGGGTGCGAGCACACCGTCGTCGGGGTTGCCGTCCATCGCCTGCGGCAGTCGCAGCCCGTGCCAGTGCAGCGTCGTGCCCTCGGGCAGCTCGTTGCGCAGATGCACGATCAAGGTGTCGCCCAGCGCCGCTTCGATGCTCGGACCCGGCACCGTCGCCTCGTCCTGCGGTGCGTTGGCGTCGCGGTAGGCCCACACCTCGGTGGCTCGGCCTGGCAAGAGCTCGACGGTTGCGACCTCGGCCACGAGCTCGACCTCGACCACGTGCGGATCGTCGTCGATGTCGACGGCGGCGCGCAGCTGCGGCAGGCCCTCGGGTGCCGCAGCTGCGTCGGCGCCACAGCCCACGACAGCCCCAGCGCCAGCGGCAACAACCGCCGCGACGACCTCACGGTGTGGCCTCCTGCGCGCACACGGCCGCGGCCTTGCTGCGCAGCGGCGACGTCGCGAAGCGCTGCGCGAAGCCGCGTGCGATCGCACGGGCCTCGTCGCGGCGCCCAAGCTCGCACAGCACCAGCGCGCGCTGCAGCTCGCGCTCGGGCGCGAGCTGACCGTCGAGGAACTCGCGCGCGTGTCGTTGCAGCGACGCCAGCGCAGCCTCGCGATCGCCCGCGCGACGCGACGCGCTCGCGCGCCCCAGCAGCGCCATCTCGGCCTCGAGCGAGGAACTGGCCGCCGGTGCGACCGGCTCCGCCGGGGCCGGACGCGGCCGCGACGCGGTCGGCGGCCGCGATCCTCGGCGTCGGCCTTGCTCGCCGCCGACGGTGGCGTCGCGGTGCCCGGCGGCGTCGCGGGCTCCGACGCCGTCGCGACCTCGGGCGTCGCCGGCTGCGGCGCCGTCGCGGTCTCCGATGCGGTCGCACGCTCGGCCGGCGGCGTCGGGCACGCCGCCGGCCTCGGGCTGCGGCGTCGCCGACGGCTCGCCCGGCACCACGCCGTAGCCGGCCTGCTCCTGCTGTGCGCGCGTGCCCGCGAGCCAGCCGGCGGACCAACCGGCGAAGCCGACCGCGAGCACCAGCGCCGCCGCGAGCGCGACGCCGATCGCGATCCAGCGCGCGCGCCCCGGGTCGGCCGCGACCGGCTCGACCAGGGTCATCGGCGGCGGACCTCGAGCAGGCGCTGCTGCATCGCCGTCCACGCGGTGGCGGCCGCGCCCGCGGCGGGCGTGCGTGCGGCCTTGAGCGCCGCGAGTGCGGCGACGGCGTCGCGTTCGAGCTCAGCCATGGTGCCCTCGTGCCGCGCGCGACAGTGCGCGGGCCGATGCGCGTTGGGATTTCTCGCGTGCGATCCGCAGGCGCGAGTAGACGGTGTTGAGCTTCACGCCGAGCGCCTCGGCGATCTCCGGCGCCGAGAAGCCCTCGATCTCCGCGAGCACGAACACGTCGCGCTGCTCGTCGTCGAGCGCGTCGAGGCACGCGCGCGCGAGCGCGATCTGTTGCCGCTGCGCCAGGGTCTCGTCGGGCCCGGCGCCGGGCTCGGGTCCACCGACCAGCTCGAGCCGCCGCCGCGCACGCAGCTCGCCGCGCTGCATCGACGACGCCACTCGACGCGCGATGCCCCACAACCACCCACGCATCGCCGTGCGGCCGTCGTAGTCGGCCAGCCGCCGGTGCACCACCGCGAACACCTCCTGGGTCGCGTCGTCGAGCGAGGCCTGCGGCATGCCGAAGTGCGCGAGCGTGCGGAACACGAAGTCGTAGTGCTCGAGGAAGAGCGCGCGGAACTCGATCGCGCCGCCCGCCACCACCGCCAGCCGCGGGGACCCGCCCGCGTCGACGGCGGAGGGACCGCCCGTGGGTCCCGGTGGTGTCGGCGGTCGCATCGTCGAGGATTGACCGGGTGCGTCGGGATCCGTCAGGGGAATCGCGCCTCGACCCCGATCATGCCGACAAACCCCGCCGCCGCCGGCTGGAACACGCGCCCGACGTGGGTCGCCTCGAACACGGGTCGGCTGACCGGGACCAGCAGGCTCGCATCCGCGAACACACCGACGAAGCGACTGGGCATCCACACCAGCCCCGGCGCGATCACGACCGCGGCCCAGGGCAGGCGCACCTGCGACACCTCCGCCAAGCCGACGCCGCGCCCGCGCATGACCCCGCCCTCGAAGCCGACGCACAGCGGCAGCTCGACCGGACGCACCAGCGCGAGCGGACACACTCGCGCACCGGCGCGCAGCAGCCGGATGTCGGCGCCCTTGTCGGGAGCCTGCGGCAGTCGAGCCGGCCGCGCGAAGGTGTGGGCGAGGTCGAGCTGCACGCGGACCCGCGGCAGCAGCAGCGCGACCGCACCGGCGAGGCTCGCCGCGGTGCGCGGCAACGCCCCGACCGCGACGCCGGGCCCCACGCGGATCGCCGCTCGCAGCTCGCTGCGGCGGCGCGCGGGCGCGCTCGGCGGGGAGGGCCGGGCTGCCGGTTCGGGCTCGGGCTCCGGCGGCGGCGTGGGTTCGGGCGGCGGCTCGGGCTCGGGCGGCGGCTCGGGCGGCGGCTCGGGCGGAGCCACCGTGGGATCGATGAAGGCCGCGAGCGCGTACGCAGCCGCGTCGGCCACGACCTCGCAGCGCGAGGCCTGCAGCGTGCGCGTGGCCCCGTCGATGCGCACGCGCGCGAGCCACGAGTCGCCCTCGCGCAGCAGCGTGACCGCAGCGTGCAGCGCGGGATCCCCCGCAGCACCGGTCGCGCGCCCGAGGAACCGTTCGATGCGCGCGTGGCCCTGCGCGGCGTCGGGGCACCCGGCGGGTGCATCCCACGACAGCTCGAACGCGGCCGCGTCGGGCTCGGCGCGCACATCGACCGGCGCCAGCAGTGCCAGCGCCAGCGCGAGCCGGATCATCCGCGGCCCCCGACGCCCACGCGCACCGATGCGCTCATTCGAGGGTGACGCTGACCTCGTCCGACCACTGCTCGCCGTCGCCGTTGCGCGCGCCGATGCGGTAGCGCCAGCTGCCCGCGGTGGCGGTGTCGTCGTGGTACTGCGTGGTGTCGAACGGCACCGCTGCGATCTCCTCGAACGCGCCGCCCTCGGCGGCCCGCTGGATCCCGAACTCGTCCTCGTCGTCGGACGCGTCCTCCCAGGTCAGGTGCGCGCCGCCGGGCACCGCGGCGGCGGTGACGTTGCGGGGCGCCGTGGGTCCGTGCGGCGCGTCGTCGGACTCGTCGCAGCCGGCCTGCGGCGCGGCGAGCAGGACGACGAGCGCGAAGGCGCGGAGCAAGGGGGCGTGGTGGTGGCGGATCATGCGGGCTCCTCGCGGTGGGCTCGAGCGTCACGGCATCACGTGCAGCATCGTCATCATGCCACGCTCCGCGTGCTCGAGGATGTGGCAGTGGACCATCCACTGCCCGACGTTGTCGAAGCGGGCGACGAGCTCCACGCTCGTGCGCCGCGGGATGTTGATGGTGTCCTTCCACCCGCGGGCCAGATCGGGCGCGCCGTCGGCCAGGGGCTGGAAGAACAGCCCGTGCACGTGCAGCGGATGGTCCATCTCCGCGTCGTTGCGCACGCGCCAGCGCTCGACCGTGCCGGCCGGCACCATGATCGGCGAAGTCTCGGGGAACGCGAGGCCGTCGATGTAGAAGCGGGGATCACTGGCGTCCTCGTCGTCCTCCGACAGCACCACCTCCCGCGTCGCGGCCGCCTCCGGCACCGGCAGCGGCGCGATCGCGGGGCCGTTCCACACCAGCGGCGGCAGCGGCTCGCGGTCGTCTTCGAGTACGACGTCCATCAGCGGCAGCGGGCCGGGGTCGGGGATGTCGTGGCCGCGATCGGTGTGCAGGGTCTCGAGCACCAGCGGTCCCGCGTCCGCGGCCGGCAGCTCGACGGCGAGCTCACGACGTTCGCCCGGGACCAGCAGCACCGTGTCGACCGGACGCGCCTGCGGCAGCGGTCCGCCGTCGCTGGCCAGCTCCAGCCAGCGCGCGCCCTGCAGGCGCAATCGGAAGTAGCGGCCGTTGGCGGCGTTGACGAAGCGCCAACGCTCGCGCGCGCCGCCGCGAACCGGCAGGCTCGGCCGCCGCACGCCGTCCACCAGCAACACGTTGCCCTGGCGTCCGAGCATGCGGTCGAGCGCATCGGTGGTGGTCGAGAGCGTGCCGTCGGCGTCGAGCTTGACGTCGTCGAGCACGAACACGCGATCGGCGTCGAAGCTGCCGGCCGGTGCGGCGTCGTCGTCGACCACCAGCGCGCCGTACAGTCCGCGCTCGATCTGCACGTCCGCAGCGACGTGGGGGTGGAACCAGAACGTGCCCGCGTCGCGGGCCTCGAAGCGGTACGTGAACCTGCCGCCCGGTGGGACCGGCACCTGGGCGCTCGGGGTGCCGTCCTGCGCCGCGGGCACGCGCAGGCCGTGCCAGTGGATCGTGGTCTCGACCGGCAGCGCGTTGCGCAGCTCGATCTCGATCGTGGTCCCACGTGCGACCCGGATGAGCGGCCCGGGCACGGACGCGAGCGCGGAGGGATCGCCGCCATCGCGGTAGGCCCACACCGCGGCCGTGGTCCCCGGCAGGTACTCGACCTCGGCCGGCTCCGCGACGAGCACCGCGCGCATCACCGCGGGATCGGGGTCGAGATCGGTGATCGCGACCGGCGCGCGCACCGGCGTGGGCTCGTCCTGGGCGTCGGCGTGCGTACAGCCCAGGCCCGCGCACGCCAGCAGCCGCCACGCGGCGGACTGGATCGAGCGCGACGACACCGGGTGCACCGCGGAGCTTGGCCGACCGCGCCGCGATCCGTCACGGGAAGTCGTCGACCCCCGGCCGCGGCGAGCCGGTCGCACCCCGGCGCCGGCGCGAACCGCCCCCTGGCGCCGCGCCCCACACCGGGTGCACCATCGATGCACGATGCGCGATGCCGTGTGGCGCATGGGCCTCTCGACGCTGGCGTGGCTGGCGGCCGCGTGCAAGGAGCCCAACCCCGACTTCATGCCCGAGGGCTCGAGCAGCGGGCACGACAGCCACGGCGGCACCAGCAGCACCGCGAGCAGCAGCGACGCCGGCGAGCAGACCACCATCGGCAGCTCGCTGACGCTCACGAGCTCGGCCTCGGCCAGCGAGACCACCGAGACTCCGACCACCGGCACCACCGAGGTCGGCAGCTCGGGCGCGACCGATCCGACCACCGGCGGCGGCGGCGATCCGACCTACCCCGCCTGCGACGCGCCGACGCCGACGACGTGCCCGCGCGGCTTCGACGAGTGCGTCCCGGTCCAAGGGGGTGGCTGGTGCACCGTCCACTGCGAGGACGCCAGCACCTGTCCGGTGCCGGGCAGCGGCAGCGCCGAGGTCGTGTGCGCGGGCCCGAGCGGGAACCAGTGCGCGCTCGACTGCAGCGGCGGCGCGAGCTGCCCCGACGGCATGGGCTGCACCCACATCCAGGGCACGATCTACCGCTGCAGTTGGTCCTGAGCGACCCCGCGCACCATGCGGCGCCGCAGCGCCGGCGCCGGTGCGGAGTTTTTCGGCGGCGCGCACCGATGCCGCGCCGCTACGCTGACGATCGCCATGGGCGAGCTGGTCAGCGAGTTCCTCAACCGTGCCGTCCGCGAGGTCATGACCACCGACCCCGCGACCGTGCACCCGACGCAGCACCTGTCCGTGGTCCGCCACGCGATGATGGCCTCCCACGGCCACCACGTGCCGGTGGTCGACGAGGGGCGCTTCATCGGCCTGCTCGCGCCCGCCGACCTGCTACGCGTGCTGCCGGCCAACGCCTACGAACAGTCGCCCGAGGCCGTCGACCGCATGCTCGATCGCGTGTCGGTGCGCGCGGCGATGCAGGAGGACGTCGTCACCATCGCGCCCAACACGGCCCTGCGCGAGGCCGCGCGGCAGCTCATGGGCGGCGGTTTCCACTGCCTGCCGGTGGTCGACGATCGCCGGCGGCTGCTGGGCCTGTTGACCACCAGCGACCTCGTGCGCGCGCTGCTCGACGCCGGCGATCACCGGCGCTGACGCGCGGGCATCACAGCGTCAGTGTGCGCTCGAACTGCGGCTCGCCGTCGCGATCGAAGAACACGCCGGTGAAGCTGTCGTCGACGATCTCGACCCACAGAAAGCCCTCGACCGCGTTGTTCTCCCAGTGGGTCGGGTTGGCGTCGCGGTGCGGCAGCTCGGTGAGCTGCGCGCCCGCGCCCGAGACCAGGAACTCGGTGCCGCACTGCGACGCGAGCCACTGGCGGTCGTGGTCGTGGCCGCACAGGTAGACGTGGGCCTGCCCGCAGACATCGGACTCGAAGAACTCCGCGACCGCCTCGCCGCCGAGCAGACCGCCGAGACCCTCGTAGTGCCCGGCGTTGCCGTGGCGGCCGTTGGACAGGTACGGGTGGTGGCCGAACATCACCACCCAGCGATCCTCCACCGCCGCGAGGTCGGCGCGCACGAACGCACGCTGCAGATCGACCTCGTGATCCCAGAACAGCTGCGAGGTGTCGAGCGCGACGAAGTGCACGTTGGCGTGGTCGAAGCTGTAGTACGGCGCCGGCAACGACCACTTCTCACTGCGCTCGCTGTACGCGATCTGCGGCTGGTTGCGGACCCAGTCGTTGCCGAGCGCGCCGTAGTCGTGGTTGCCCAGCGCGACATGGAACACCAGGTCGACCGGCGCGTAGGGCTCCTCGAACTTGGTCTGGAACTGCCGGTCGGAGGCATCGGTGACGCCGACCTCGTAGATGTTGTCGCCCAGGTACAGCGCGAAGTCGCAGCCGCGCTCCTCGCAGACCTTCGCGATCGCGCGGCCGACCGCGAACTGGGCCTCGTTGCCCTCGCCCGCATCACCGAGCGCGACGAAGCGGGTCTCGCCGCGGCCGACGTCGGTCCACGGGCCCGGCGGCTCGGTGCCACCGCGCTGGGGCGCGGCGCCGGCCGGTTCCGGGCCGGCCTCGTCGCGCGCCGGCCCGGCGTCGTCGGGCGCGGTCGAGCCCCCGCCGCCCTGCTCCGCCGCGTCGCCCTGCGGCGCAGGCAACGACTCGCTGCACGCCCACGTGCACACCAGCGCGATCGCCCCGATGCGTCGCATCGCGTCCACGGTAGTGCCCCACGACGCCGGCCGGGGCGATCCGTCGCGCCCGGCGGCGATGAGGAGGGCGTCTCCGCGCGAGCGTGGACGCCTGCCGCCGAGGTGAACGCGCGCCTGCGAGCCCGGCCGAAACCGGGCCGCAATCGCAGGGCCTTGTGCGTGCTGGCAGGCTCGGTGCAGTGTCCGCGCCACCGATGTCGCCCAAACGCCCGCGCCTCGCCCGTTGAGTTCTCGCTGTTGGCCTCGACGCTGGACACTGCTCGTCGCGACGCCGCGACGGCCTCGGCACGCCGCGCTGGACGGCGCGAGCGTGGACGAGGACGACGACGGTGGCGGCGGCGACGATGGCCCGCGCCGCGCCCGGCGGTGACGACGACGGCGGTGGTGGTGGCGGCGACGACGGCGACGCCAAGGCCGGCGACGACGGCGACGCCAAGGCCGGCGACGACGGCGACGCCAAGGCCGACGACGGCGACGCCAAGGCCGACGACGGCGACGCCAAGGCCGACGACGGCGACGCCAAGGCCGACGACGGCGACGCCAAGGCCGACGACGGCGGCGGTGAGGCCAAGGCCGACGACGACGGCGGCGAGGCCAAGGCCGACGACGACGGCGGCGAGGCCAAGGCCGACGACGACGGCGGTGCCGCGGGCGACGACGGCGATGCCAAGGCCGACGACGGCGCTGCCGCGGGCGACGACGGCGATGCCGCGGCGGGCGAGGACGACGGCGCCGCACTCGAGGCGCTCGCCGAAGGCGACGCGAGCGAGGAAGCCGTCGAGAAGGCCATCGCCGGCCTGGAGAGCGACGAGCTCGTCGGCATCGACGGCGAGAAGGTCGACCCCGAGGTCGCCGCGATGCTGGCCGAGGACTTCGAGGGCCCGCTGACCGAGCAGCAGGAGGACAGCGTGCTGTCGGGGTGGGACGCGGTCGAGGGCGTCGAGATCGACGCCGAGGTCCGCGGCGAGCTCAAGGACCTGCCGGCCGCGCAGTTCGAGGCGCTGGCGGAGATCAGCCCCAAGGAGCTGGCCGCCGCCGACGAGATCACCCCGGCCTTCGCGGAGCAGCTCGAGAGCCAGGCCGAGGCCGTCGGCGGGCTCTCGGCCGACGCGCTCGACGCGTTGACCAAGGTCTTCATCGAGACGCTGCGCAAGAAGCTCGGCCAGGTGCGGCAGAAGGTGCTCGAGCGCACCATCGAGAAGGTCCGGGTCAAGCAGGAGGAGAAGCTGGGCAAGCTCATCACCCTCTTGCTGCTGCTCAGCCCCGCCGGCCTGCTGCTGCTGGCGATGCCGCTGGTGCTCAAGAAGAAGTACCCCAACCAGGGCCCGACGCTGTGGCGCGCGAGCGCGATCGCAGCGGTCGCCTTCACCGGCGCGATGATCATGTTCACCGGCCTGCTGTACGTGCTGCGCGTGGTGCAGAACGAAGCCGGCATGCAGACCAACCCGCAGATCCGCGTGGTCGAGGCCTCGTTCGACGCGGTCGACCGCAACCTCGACGAGATCGCGGCGCTGCCGGGCCTGCTCGAGGTGCCGCTGCAGCAGCTCATGGCCGGTCAAGTCGACGCGCTCGAGGTCGCGATCCTGCAGAACGTGCAGTCGTTCAAGGAGGACGTCACCGTCTTCAAGAACGTCGCCGAGATGTTCAAGAGCGTGAACTGGCTGTTCGGCTGGGTCGCGATCGCGATGACGATCCTGACCATCGTGCTGTTCTTGCTGACGATCCGACCGACACTGACCGAGATCGTCAAGCTACCAGCGCGGGCGGCCGCCGGCGAGGTCGCGCCCGGGCAGGTCGTGGGCATGGTCGGCCGCCGCATCGGCAACGAGCTGATCGCGACCCTGGCGGTCGCCGGCATCGCGGTGCTCATCGCCCTGGTCTCGGGCGTGATCGAGGCGCGCCTGGTCGGCCCGGCGATGGACGTGTTCGTGATGCAGTTCCTGGTCGACATGCAGTACGTGTTCGTCGAGAAGTCGTTCTCGACCGGCTACGTCTACGTGTCGATGGGCTCGGTGGTCGCGTTCCTCGTGCTCAACATCGCGGTGGTCGTGCTCGCCGGCGGCTTCTACGTCGGCAAGTCGCAGAAGATCATGCGCCTGCGCATGCACGACAAGATGCCGCTGTCGGAGCACAAGAAGTTCTTCCTGTGGGGCTCGCTGGGGCTGCTGTGGGCGCTGCTGCTGCCCTACGTGGTCGTGCGCATCGTGCTGCCGGTGTCGGAGTGGATCGTCGACTCGGGCACCAGCGGCGAGTTCAACTGGGGCCGCGTGCTGGTCGCCGGGCCGCTGATGCTGGCGCTGGGCTTCGTGGTGCTGTTCATCGCCGGCCAGGGCCTGCGCGGCATGCTCTACGCGATGAAGTACAAGGTGCCCAAGCCCGGCACGGTGAGCGTGCCCGCGCGCGCCTGATTCTGCGATCCTGGCGGCGATGCCCGCGAGCGTGGTGCTGGTCGGGGTGCTCGCGGCGGCCGTGCTCGGCTGGGCCTGGCGGCTGCGGCACGGCCACGGCTCGCCGTGGCCGGGGATCGTGGCGGCCTACGCAATGCCCTTCGCGGTGCCGCACGCGTGGCCGTACCCGCGGCTGGTGTGCTCGGTGCTCGCGATCACCCTCTCGATGAAGTGCTGGACCCTGGTCCACGGCGGGCCCGCGGATCCGCGGGCGACCGCGCGGCTGCGCTCGCTGGCGCGGTGGGGGTTGCTACCGCCGCAGGTGCGCTGGCCCGCCGACGACACCGCCGCCGCGATCGCGGTCGCGCGCGGCCGGGCGCGGCTCTTGCGGGCGGCCGCCAAGGCGCCCGCGATCGCGGCGCTGCTGTGGCTGCACCTGGGCTGGCCCGCGCTGCACGACGAGCCGGTGCGCGAGGGCGTGTGGGCGCTGTGGCTGACGTGGCTGTGCGGCTCGAGCATCGCCGACGTCGGCTCGGGCGTGGTCATGCAGTGGGGCATCGCGGTCGACGAGAGCTTCGATCGACCGCCGCTGGCCCGCTCGCCGCGCGAATTCTGGGCCCGGCGCTGGAACCTGGTCGTCGCGGGTTTCTTCGCGCGACACGTGTTCGCACAGGTCGGCGGTCGCCGCCGACCGCTGCGCGCGACCGTCATCGTGTTCGTCGCCAGCGGGCTCATGCACGAGCTGTTCGTCGTCGCCTGCGTCGGCGGGCTGCCGCAGCGCGTCGGGTGGATGACGGCCTTCTTCCTCTTGCACGGCGCCGGCGTGCTCGTGCAGATGCAGCTCGATCGCCGACGCCGGCGACGACCGCCGCGGCTGCCCGCCGCGGTCGCGATCGCGCTGCACGTCGCGTGGCTCAGCGTGACCGCACCGCTGTTCTTCGGCCCGATGGGCGAGCTGTTCACGCCGCGTTGAGCGCGAGCGTGTAGCATGGCCGCATGCCCTTGCCCCGAGCCCACCGGTCCCCGTCGCTGCGCTGTCACCTGGCTGCTCGCGGGCCTGCTCGGCTGCGGCGGTGGCGACGACGGCGGCGGCGAGGACGAGGGCGCCGACGGCGGCGGCGGCGACGGCAAGGCCACCGCGTCGGCCTCGGCCTCGGCGTCCGGCAGCGCCTCGGCCTCGACCGAAGCGCGAGCGGCTCGGGCAGCGACAGCGGCACCGGCGGCACGAGCGACGGCAGCGGCACCACCGGCGCGGACTGTGACTGCGACGCGGGCGCGAGCGTGCCGGTGTGCGGCGTCGACGGCATGGACTACGACGCGGCCTGCGGCATCGAGTGCGTGCCGGTCGTGATCTCGTGCATGCAGGCGTGCCCGTGCCCACCGGTGCAGTGCGGCATCCCGTGTGACCCCGAGGACCGCGTGTGCACCACCACCATCGGCGGAGTCAAGAACGCGCCGCCGAGCTTCAGCTGCGATCCGGTGCCGCCATCGTGCGACGGCATGACCCCGACGTGCGACTGCGTCGCGACCGGCTGTGACTGCACCGAGGCGCCGCCGGGCTACTTCCAGGTCACCTGCAACGCACCGTGACGGCGACGGCTCAGCCTCGCAGCGGATGCTGACGGGCTCGTCGCGACCGCGACCGCAAGCAGGGGGGGGGCGCGACGGCTTCGCCGGCGCGACGGGGAGGAAGCGGAGCGTCCTCCCTCAGGACTCAGCCGCCGTCGTCTTCGGCGCCCGGGACCTCCATCGGGATCGTGGGCACCTCGATGTCGATGGTGGGCGTGCCGGGCTGCGTCGGCGTGGTCGTGCTGGGCGTCGCGGGTGCGACCGCGCCGGGCTTGTACTCGGGCAGCTTGCCGAGCACGCGACCGATGTAGCGCGGGCCCTTGGGCGACTGCACGATCTCGACGCAGCTCTCGACCGTCGCGGCGCCCATGGCCCAGCGCTGCGCGGCCTGGTTCTCCATCGCCGCGGGGTTGGGCGAGCCGTCGGGGTTGGGTGCCGCGGGCGTGGCCACCGACGCGTAGGCCTTCATCTTGAGGTCGAGGCCGGCGCGGTCGCGGGCGGTGCGTTCGTTCTTCATCTCGCGCGAGGTCCCGACGAAGAAGACGAAGCCGGGCTCGCTCGGCGGCGCGTCGACCCACGGGCCGCAGCTCGAGGTCGCGCGGTTGTTGGGCGTCTGCGTGACCTTGAACGCGAAGTACACCGGGTTGGGAAACTCGATCGCCTGGGTCCAGCTCTTCTCGCGCGAGGCCTGCCCCGCGCCGCTGACCCCGTTGGTGGGGTTGGTGCCCTGGCCTTGGATCTGCGCCGCGCTGCTGTCCTCGCGGTAGACCGCGCCGGTGCCCTGCAGGAACTCGCCGATGAAGCGATCGGTGCACTGGTCGGGCTTCTCCTTGCAGCACTGCTCGAACGCGGCCGGGTCGGTGATGTCCGCGACCATCTTGCCCGTCAGCGTGTACTCGACCTTGACCTCGCGGTTCTTGCTCGCCGAGGCGTTGGCGCTGGCGATCACCGGCACGCCGATGCGCGCGGCGACCTCGGTCGAGACCGCCATGTGCTCGGTGAACTTGACGCCGCCGCCCTCGATGAAGCGGTACTTGACGTACTGCGAGCAGGTCAGCGGCATGGCCGAGCCCTCGTCGATGTCGGTGGCGTTGCGCGGCACGAAACGCCCGAGATAGATCGAGGGGTCGGTGTCGAACGAGTTGCGCAGGAACACGTTCGACATCGGTGCCTGGCTCGGGCCGTTGTTGCCCATCGAACCGGCGCAGGCGGGCTGCGCTACGGCGAGGCCGAGGGCCAGGGGGGCGATGCGACGGAGCTTGCTGGGGGTCGACACGGCGGCGCGACCATAGTCGAATCGGCCGCGCCCGCGCGCCCGCGGGCGCGGGGCAAAGTCACGGCGCGGCAGTGACTCCCGTCACCGTGGCGTACCCCTGGGCCGAGGACCGCGCAGGCATGACGGGCATCGGCGACACTGTTGTCCGATCATGGCGAGCCCGATCCCGCACAACTGGCAGGTCCCCAAGCTCTTTCGCGATCGCATGGGTGCGCACGCGGGCCGGCAGCGCTGCATGAGCGCCGACGGCCACCTGCTGCTGGTGCTCCACGATCCGCCCGACCCCTCCCGCCACGCGCGTCGCGACGCCAAGCTGTTCTGGCGCGAGCCCAGCGGCAGCTGGCACTGCAGCGCCGGCGGCCCGCCGACGGTCGCACCGCTGCGCGCCCACGTGGACGCGTTCCTGGAGATTGCCGCCAAGCACGAGGCCACCGCCATCACCGCCGGGACCGCCGACGACTGGTACGGCCTGGTGCTCGCGAGCGGGCCGCTGATGCGGCTGACGCGAAACCTCGCCGACGCGCTGCAGGACGCGCGCGAGGCCGGCGGCCACGACCACGACCTCATCACCGTGCGCGACAACGCGCTGGACGCCGCCCGTGCCTTCGAGCTGCTCTACGCCAGCGCGCGCGAGGGCCTCGAGTACACCCTCGCGCGGCGCAGCGAGGAGCAGGCGCGCCAGGGCGAGCACATGCTCGAGTCGGCCCACCGGCTCAACCTCATCGCCGCCGTGTTCCTGCCCGCGACCGCGATCGCGACCATCTTCGGCATGAACTTCCGCCACGGCCTCGAGGGTGTCGACGGCCCGTGGCTGTTCTGGCTCTTCACCGCGGTCGCGCTGATGTGCGGCGTGCTCATCCGCGCCACGCTGCCGCGACCGCCGGCGGTGACGCCGATCGCGCCCCCGCGCGCCGCGGTGGGCAAGGCCAAGCCCAAGGCCAAGTGAGTCACCGCGAGGGCCGCCCCTTCCGCCCGGCCCCGCGCGTGCGCGATGCTCCGCGCCGATGCACCACGCTCGCGTCCTGGTCCTCTCGCTCGCCCTGGTCGCATCGCTCGCGTGCGGCGACGACGACGGCACCCAGGCCGGCGACGCGAGCGGAGGTAGCTCGAGCGCCGGCACCACCGCGGCCGACGACAGCAGCGGCAGCACCAGCGGCGCGAGCAGCAGCGGCGCCGACGGCAGCGCGGGCAGCAGCGACGGCGGCAGCAGCGACGGCGGCAGCTCGACCACCGGCGCCCCCGACGTCCCGCCGCTGGGGCCGTGGCGCGTGATGAGCTTCAACATCATGTGCTCGGCGTGCACGCCCGACGGCTTCGAGCCGTGGGACGATCGCGTGCCGCACATGGGCGACACCATCCGCCGCCATGACCCCGATCCTGCTCGGCACCCAGGAGCTGTTCTCGGGCGCCGAGGTCGAGCAGCTTCGAGGCCGAGCTGCCCGACTACACGTCGATCTGGTGGGTCAAGCCCGACCCCGACAGCCTCGACTACGCCGACGCCGCGATCTTCTACCGCACCGGCATGTTCGAAGCGGTCGAGCACGGCTTCTACTGGCTCTCGCCCAACCCCGACGATCCCTATTCGACCGGCTTCGCGCCGCCGCAGCTGCCGCGTCTGGTGGTGTGGGCGCGCCTGCACGCGGTCGACGAGGACTTCGACTTCGTCTTCGCGACCACGCACTTCGACAACAACGCGCCGTCGCAGGAGCTCAGCGCGCCCCTGGTGCTCGAGCGCACCGCGAGTCTGGCCAGCATGCTGCCGGTGGTGATGGTCGGCGACTTCAACTCCGACCCGGCCGACGCGGCCTACACCATCTTGACCGAGGGCGTCGACGGGGCCGGGCCGCGCTTCGACGACAGCTTCGTGCTCGCGGGCCGCTGGAGCTCGGACTCGAACCTGGAGCCGCCGCCGGAGTACGACCCCAGCATCCGCATCGATCACATCTTCGTCGCGGGCGCGCCGTGGCAGGCGAGCGACTGGGTCGTGGATCAGTGGGGCTACGGCCCCAACGATCACTACACCTCGGATCACTTTGCCATCGCGGTCGAGCTTTCGGTACGCTGAAGACCGTGCGCGCGCTGGCGCTGGCCTCGATCATGTTCGGCAGCGGCTGCGTCTGCACCGCGGTGCGCCTGCTCAGCCACGAGGAGTCCGAGCCCGTCACGCTGTGGCCGAGCCTGACCGTGCGCGTGCGCGACGGCAGTGGCGCCGACATCCCGCGGGCCCACGTGGTGCTGCACGCCGAGCGCCTCGGTCGTGGGCCCACGCTCGCGCTCGTCACCGACCCCAAGGGCACCGCCGTCGTCGAGGCGCAGGTCCTGCAGGAGGAGACGAGCCTGGGCCCGTTCCGGTGGTCGCTGTGCGTCGACGCGCCCGGACACGGTACTGCGACGCGCGCGGTCACCGAGGGCGGTCCGCTCGACGTCGTGCTGGCGCTGCCGCACCGGCCCTGCACCCTGGGCGCGAACGACCTGGAGGTCCATGCCACGCCGTGACGCCGCGTGCGTGCTCGCGGTCGCGATCGCGGCCGGCTGCACGACCGAGCAGCTCGACGTGCTGCCGGCGATCGCGGTGCACGTGCGCACCGTTGCGGGCGAGCCCGTGGCGGGGGCGCGGGTGCTGCTGCAGGCCGAGACGCAGCCACACGCGTCGTCGCTCGATCCGCTCGCGATCGCGACCACCGACGCCGACGGCATGGCGCACTTCGACGCCATCACCGAGCAGGTCACGCAGCACTTCTGGATCATGCACGGCGTGACCGCCTACAGCCATCACATCTGCGTCGAGCACCCGGTCCACGGCGTCGAGGCCCGGCAGCTGGGATCGCTCGCCTCCGTCGAGGTGTTGCTGCGGGGCCAGGACAAAGGCGGCGTGTGCATCGCGAGCGACAGCCGCCTGTCGATCGACCGCGGCACCTGACGCGCGCGCTCAGGCGCCCGGCGGCAGCGCGGGCGGGTCCGGGATCGCGTCGAAGTGCTCGAAGGGCCGCTCGAACCACGCGCGCAGGATCTTGACCATCTTGGCCGCGTGCACGCCGTCGACCACGCGGTGGTCGAAGGTCGCGAACAGCTGCATGGTCTTGCCGACCGCGAGCTTGCCCTCGCGCACCACCGGCGCGTCGTCGACCGAGCCCATCGCGACCAGGATCGGCACGCGCGAGAACGGCACCAACGGCACGTAGGCACCCTGCAGCCCCAGCGAGCCGATGTTGGTGATCATCGCGCCGCCGAAGGGATCGCGCGGGATGCCGGCCCAGCCCAGATCGAGGTTGAGCGTGTAATTGAGGAACGACAGCAGCCGCATGGTCCAGCCGATCATCGCGCCGGGGATCCGCAACAGCCCGCCGCGGCTGCGCTCGAGCGCCTGGGTCTTGTCGCGCGCGCGGACCTTGGCGGCGTTACGCTCGAACTCGGTCACGATGTCCGCGAGCGACTTGCGCTCGGGCGAGTCGACCTTCACGCCCGACAGATCGATCGCACCGGTCTGGGGATCCTCGATCGCGACCTGGAAGAACAACCCGATGTCGCGCCGCAGGTAGATGCGATTCCACCGCAGGATCGCGTTGGCCTCGGGCACGCCTTGCAGCACCGCACCCATGGCCTTGGCCATCAGGTGCGTGACCGTCAGCCGCAGACCCGTGGCCGTGCGGAAGGCCTCGAGGTAGCGCAGGGTCTCGTCCATCGGTAGCGTCAGCGCGCCGTAGATCGACGGGTCGTAGGCGGTCTTCCACGTCCCCAGCGAGATGTGGCGGAAGGGGCTCAGACGCGCCCGGCCCGAGAGCTCGATGTTCGGCATCCCGCACAGCGTCGTCCGCGCCCGGCGTCCCGGGGGAGAAAAAAATTCGCCCGCCCACGGACAAGGCCCCCGGGTGCGGGAACACCCGCATCGAGACGGTGCCGCGAGGCGCCGCGAGCGGGGGATCGACGCGATGCAGACGCCCATTGCACACCCAAGGACCGCCCGGCCAGGGGCCGGCCTGCTCGGCGCACTCGCGCTGCTGACCGGCTGCTACCAGGGCCTGGGCGGCGCGAACGCGCACGACGACGGCGCCGGCGACGACGGCGGGAGCACCGGGGCCGAAGCCGGCGGGACCGCGGGCGACGACGGCGAGGACGACGGTGGCGAGGGCGACGGCGGCAGCGACGACGGCGGCGAGGCGCCGGTGCCGTTCGAGCCGCTGCCGCCCGAGGCCGCGGTGGCCAAGGTGAAGGACTTCCTCACCGGCCTGCCGCCCGAGGGCGCCGAGCAGGCCGCGTACCTGCTCGATCGCGGCGCGCTGCCGGGCCTGGTCGATCGCTGGATGGACACGCCCCAGTTCCAGGCGCGCGCGCTCGAGATGTTCGAGCAGCTGTTCCAGCAGCAGGCCTCGGGCGAGAACCTCGCCGAGATCCTCGACGACACGCCCGGCCGCGTGAACGGCATGAACACGCGCTCGGACGGCCGGCTGCTGCCGAGCATCTCCGCCGGCTTCGCCGCGACGGTGTGGAACACCGTCGAGCAGGGCCACAGCTTCACGGACATCCTGACCACGCGCACGTTCATGCTCAACGTGCCGCAGATGGTCTTGCTCTCGTACATCGACGCGGCACCGCGCGACGACGAGGGCGAGGATCTGCCGTCGTGGCTGCTGCAGCGCTACCCCGGCTTCGACGTGGGCGTGGCCTGGACCGGCAATCCCATCCCGCTGGGCCAGACGCTCAACCCCGAGTCGGCCAACTTCATGACCTTCTGGCTCGACGAGGTCCCCGACGCCGACTGCCAGTCGAAGCTCGATGATCGCAGTACCGGTCGCGCGGCCATGCTCGACGCGCTGGAGCTGCTGTTCCGCATCGCGCCCGGCAACCTCTCGTGCGTCACCGGCCCGGTCATCTTCACCGACGAGGACTGGGCCCTGCGTCCGGTCACGCTGCGGGTCGCGAACCAGGGCGAAGACCCGACCGCGTTCTTCGACCTGCCGGCGATGCGCAACGGCACCGAGCTGGTGCTGCAATCGGAGCGCGTCGGCTTCTTCACCACGCTGGGCTTCACGACCAACTGGTTGACCAACGACTCCAACCAGCACCGCGTCAACGCCAACCAGGCATTGATCGTCGGCCTCGGCCGCACCTTCGATCCCGAGAACGTGTTCGTCCCCGCCGACGGCGCGACCATCGACGAGGGCCACGCCGAACCCGGCACGCCCTGCTACTCGTGCCACAAGGATCTCGATCCGCTGCGCGACTTCCTGCGCCAGAGCTACACCTACGAGGGCTCGGCACGCCCGGCCAGCGAGATGACCGCGATCCCGGGCAGCGCGTTCTTCTCGCTCGACGGCAGCGACCCGGTCGAGGGCACCGGCGTGGGCGACCTCGCCGACGCCATGGCCGCGCACCCGCGCTTCGCCGCGGCGTGGACCGAGAAGCTGTGCACGATGATCAACTCGACCGCGTGCGACCCGATGGACCCCGAGCTCGTCCGCATCGCCGGGGTGTTCGCGGACTCCGGCCACGACTTCCGCGTGCTCGTGCGCGAGCTGGTGACCTCGCCGCTGGTGACGTTCCAGGCGCGCACCACCACCGGTGAGACCTTCGGCAGCCTGGTGCTGCCGGTGTCGCAGGATCGCTTCTGCCGCCGCATGAGCCTGCGGCTGGGCATCACCGACGTCTGCAACCTCGACGGCATGCTCGAGGCGCCCGCAGCCCTGGCCAAGCGGCTGCGGGCCCTGGCCGACGGCGTGCCGCCGGTGTCCTACGGCCGCGCCGCGCTGCTGCCGTTCGTCAACACCGCGCCCGACGTGTTCTCGGTCGCGTCGATCGAGCGCGTGTGCCAGATCGTCGCCGAGCAGTGGTACGGCAACGCCGACGGCGCGTTGTGGACCCCGGGCCAGCGCGAGGCTGTGCTCGATCACCTCGTCGCCAGCGTGATGGGTGTGCCGCCGGCCGACCGCCGCGCGCCGCAGCTGCGCACGGTGCTGTCCGATCACTGGGACCTCGCGCTCGAAGGCGGCGCGAGCGACGTCGACGCGCTGCGCTCGACCTTCATGACCGCGTGCGCCTCTGCGCCCGCCGCCGCGACGGCGCTGTGACCCACTGCCACGATCACCAAGGGAGCGATCTCGCCATGATGAACCGACGTCACCTGCTGCGAAACGCCCTCGGCCTGTCGGGCATGGGCCTGCTGTCCATCGCCACCGGTCTGCCGGCCGCGTTCCTGCGCCAGCCCCTGGCCCACGCCGGCGAGGGCGACGACATGATCGACCCCGACCGCGCGCAGTACCTGGTGCTGTCGGCGCGCGAGAACGGCGACCCCTTCAACGCCAACGCGCCCGGCACCTACGGCGTCGCCGGCGTGGTCCATCCCGGCGGCGCGGCCATGGCCGCGACTGCGCTGCAGCTGGGCGCGGTCTCGACCACTGCGGCCAAGCCGTGGTCGACCATGCCGCAGTGGGCGCTCGACCGCGCGTCGTTCATCCACCACTCGACCAAGACCCAGGTCCACGGCCACCTCGTGAAGGTGCTGCAGCTTCTGGGCGACGCGTACCGCAGCGAGACCATCACGTCGATCTTCGCCAAGCACCTGGGCCCGGTGCTCGGCACCGTCGGCACCACGCCGGTGCCGGTCGGCCCGGTGACGATGACCTACGAAGGCCGCACGCTGCCGCAGCTCAAGCCGACCACGCTCAAGGAGCTGCTGGTCGCCGACGACAGCCCGCTGCTGGGCCTGCAGGACCTGCGCGACCAGGCGCTCGACGAGATCCACCTGCTGCTGCGCCAGCACGGCAACGCGGCCCAGCGCCGCTTCATGAGCGATCACAGCAACGCCCGCGCCGACGTGCGCACCCTGTCCGAGGGTGCGGTCGATCTGTTGAGCGCGGTCGAGGACGACAGCCCGCTCGCGCAGGTCAACGCCGCGGTCGCACTGATCAAGCTCAAGCTGACGCCGGTGGTCGCGATCGCGATCCCGTTCGGCAGCGACAACCACTCCGACGCCGGCCTGGCCAAGGAGACCAGCGAGACCACCTCGGGCGTGGCCACCATCGCGGCGCTGATGGACCTGCTGCAGAGCCAGGGCCTGCAGGACAACGTCACCTTCGCCTCGCTCAACGTCTTCGGCCGCACGCTCAAGAAGCAGGGCACGAGCGGCCGCACCCACCTCGCCAAGCACCACGTCACGATGATGATGGGCCGGCACGTGTTGGGCAGCGTCATCGGCGGACCCAAGGCGGCGGGTGACGACTACGAGGCCAAGCCCATCGACAGCATGACCGGCATGGGCAGCGACGGCGGCGACATCAGCTACGAGGACGGCCTGCCCTCGGTGGCCAAGACCCTGGGCGCGGCCCTGGGCCTGCCCGACGCGACGCTGGACTACGAGATCCTCAAGGGCAAGGTCATCACCGCGGCGCTGGCGGAGTGAAATCGGCGCGCGCGCGGGAACCTCGGCGGCCCCGCGGCATCCCTGGGACGTGGCACCGCGCGTCGCTCTAGCTGTGGTGGGCCTCGGTCTCGCGGCGGCGTGCACGAGCCGCGGCAACCCGGCAGCGCCGACGACCCGGGCGTGGCCGCTGCCCGACGCCAGCTGCGAGCCGCGATCGGAGCACGCTTGTGGCGAGCGCGAGCGCGACGATGCCTGCGCCGAGCGCCAGGCGGCGCGTTGGGGCGCGCTGACGGTGGCACGTTGGCGCGAGCGCTCGGCCCAGGGCCGCTGGCCCCACGACTTCGAGGCGCTCACCATCGTGGCCCAGCGCGAGCGTGCGGCCGTGCCCGACGACGTGCGCAGTGATCCCGATCCGCGCGCGCTGATGCCCACCCGGGCGATGCGGGCGGAGATCGAACGCATCGAACAGACCAACCCCGCGGCGGTGCTCGACGCCGCGATCGCGCTGCGCACGAGCGACGAGCTCACCGCGCCGATGCTCGCGAGCCTCGCCGATCCGACCACCACGGCGATGCGGCTGACCGGGGCGCTCGCGTGCGAGCTGCCCGAGCTCGGCTCCCTCTACCCGATCGGGCGCCTGCAGGACCCGCGGCCGCTGCAGCAGACCGCGCAGTGGCCGGCGTGGCGCATGCAGCTACGCGTGATCGAGATGCTGCGCGAGCGCGACGCGGTCGGCGACCGCGCAGTGCTCGACACGCTTGCGCGCGATCACTGGTCGAAGCTCGTGCGCACGGTCGCGGCCGAGGGACCGGCGGTGCTCGAGGCGCCGGCCGCCACCTGGGATCACGGCGTGGGCCGGTGCGATGCCGTGCCCGACACGCTCGCCGTGGGCGGCGAACGCGTGGCGCTCGCGCCGGTGCCCGCGCCGCTGCCCGACACCGCGGCGCTACCGAACGCCTCCGTCGTGCTCGACGGCGAGGTCGTCGACCTGCGTGCGGCCGCGACCGCGGCGGCACCTCTGGGCGCATCGTGGCTCGTGGGCGTGCACCGCGGGGAGTTCGAGGGCGGGCTGTTCCTCGTCACCCCCGACGGCCGCACGCCCGTACGGCTCGGCGACGCACCGGTACTCGCCATCGTCGACGACGGCATGGGCCTGGTCGTGCTCGCGGGCCAGGATCACCTCGGCGCCGACGAGGGCCGCGTGCTCGCGCTCGACCTGGGCAGCGACGGCACCCCGGCGCTTCGCCACCTGCTCGAGCTACCCGACGTGCCGCGGGCGGCGGCCGTGACCGCCGACCACACGCTCGTGACCGCGACCGAGCGCGGCGTGATCGTGCGCGCACCCGATGGCACGATCACGCTGCTGCCGTGCGCGTGACGGCCGACGATCGCCGGCTCAGCCCGCAGGATCGATGTACTGCGTGAGGTCGCCGCCACCGAGCTCGTAGAAGGTCTGGCCCAGGGAGCCGACCCAGAAGTGGTTGAGCGCACCGAAACCGAAGCCTTCGACCAGGGCGCCGGTGTTCTCGACGTAGCTGAACAGGTTCTCCTGGACCCAGCCCTGCTCGCGATCGAATCGGTACTGACCGATGAAGTTGCTGGTCATGTCCGAGACGTAGACGTACGGCGTCGCGGTGGTCTGATCGACCACGACCTCCATGCCGTCCATGTGGTCGCCGGCCAGCACCGGGAACTCGAAGGCGTAACCCCAGGTCTGCGTGTCCGCGTCGTACTGGAACACCCGGCGCGCGGCCTCGTTGCCCGAGTACCACACGTCGTTGATCTCGTCGTAGCCGAGGAACGCGATCCACGGGTACAAGGTGGAACCGATCCAGGTCGGCATCGGCGCGACCTGACTGACGGTGCCGGTCGCGAGATCGTACTCGCTGACGTTGTTGGGCCCGGAGTACACCAGCGAGGTCGCGGTCGCGTAGGTCTCCATGATGTTGGGGAACGCGCCGGGGTTGTTGAGCGGGAACGACTCCACGAAGGTGAAGATGCGCTCCTCGATCGGGCCTTGGGCGTCGGGGTAGTCGGGGTGCTGGTTGGGCTCGAGCACGCCGTCGTTGTCGGAGTCGTCGAGCGTGACGTCGTACACGCCGATCGTCAGCTGACTGAAGTTCAGCATCGCGACGAAGTAGATGCGGTTGCCGTAGCTGTCGACGTCGCTGACCTGGGAGAAGCCCTGCGCGGTGACGTCGAGCATCGAATACTGGTAGTACTCGCCGGTCGGCGTGATGTCGCCGATGGGCGCCAGCGGCACGCACATGCCCAGGGACGCGTCGCAGACCTGCTGCGCCGCGGGATCGCAGGTGCTGTCGATCTGCCACGTCGGCGTGGGGCCGGCGGTGTTGCACGACATCACGTGCGGGCCCTTGCACGCGTACTCGCCCGCCATGCACGCGACGCAGCCCTGGCCGTCGATGCACAGATCCGGCAGGCAGTTCATCACGTCGAGGGCATTGCCGGCGCCGTCGCACTCGATCGCGGTGGTGTCCTTGCAGTAGATGCCCGGCGCCTGATCGAGGCACTCGCCGCTGCTGGGGCCGAGGTCGAACTTCGTCTGGCCGTCGTCGCCGACCGACGCGTCCGCGGTGCCGTCGCCGGTGCCGGGACCGCTGCCTGGTCCTGCGCTGGTGCCGTCACCGGAGGTGTCGAGCGGCAGCGTCGCGGTGCCGGTCAGCGTGGTCGTGCCGGTGGGCTCGGGTGTCGCGTTGGACTGCCCGCAGCCGCACAGCGCCAGGATTGCGATCGCGTTGCGCCTCGTGCTCGACATCGACACCTCCGCGGCACAAAAGCCGCCTGCTGGCAGTCTACGCCGCGACGCTCCGGCCCGGAACCGGGGGCGCACCGGCGCAGGCGGACGCGGCCGGCGGTGGCGAGGGCGATGGATCCGGTCGGTTGGGGCCTGAGGCCCACGCACGCCGGGTCGGCATGGTGGCGAACCCGGCGCCGGAGTCTGCTTCACTCGCCGATGTGGCCGAGCTTGGCGACCTTGGTCGCGAGGTAGCGCTCGTTGTGCGGGTTTCTGCCCGCGTGCAGCGGCACCCGCTCGACCACCTCCATCGCGTAGCCCGACAGGCCCGCGATCTTGCGCGGGTTGTTGGTCAGCAGCCGCAGCCGTCGCACGCCCAGGTGGTGGAGCATCTGCGCGCCGATGCCGTAGTCGCGCAGATCGGCGGGGAACGACAGCCGCAGGTTGGCCTCGACGGTGTCGGTCTGCGCGTCCTCGTCCTGCAGCGCGTAGGCACGGATCTTGTTGAGCAGGCCGATGCCGCGGCCCTCCTGCCGCAGGTAGACCAGCACGCCGCGCCCCTGGGCGGCGATCGCGGCGATGGCTGCGTCGCGCTGGGCACCGCAGTCGCAGCGCAGCGAGTGCAGCGCGTCGCCGGTGAGGCACTCGGAGTGCATCCGCACCAGCACCGGTGCGCCGTCGTCGATGGTGCCCATCGTCAACGCGACGTGCTCGTTGTTGCCGAGCTCGTCCTTGAAGCCGTGCAGCGTGAACACGCCGTGATCGGTGGGCAGGCGCGCCGACGCGACGTGGCGCACGAAGCGGTCGTGTTCGAGCCGGTAGGCGATGAGATCCGCGATGGTGCCGACCCGCAGGCCGTGCTGCCGCGCGAACTCGAGGATCGCCGGCAGTCGCATCATCGTGCCGTCGTCGTGCATCAGCTCGCTGACCGCGGCGGCGGGCTCGAGCCCCGCCAGCCGTGCGAGGTCGACCGCGGCCTCGGTGTGGCCCGCGCGGCGCAACACGCCGCCCTCGCGCGCCCGCAGCGGGAACACGTGCCCCGGCCGCACCAGATCGCGCGCGGTGACACCGGGCTTGACGGTCGTGCGGATGGTCAGGGCCCGGTCGCGCGCGGAGATGCCGGTGTCGATGCCCTCGGCCGCCTCGATCGAGACGGTGTAGGCGGTGCCGCGCTTGGCCGCGTTGTGCTGCACCATCGGCGGCAAGTCGAGGTGATCGGCGAGGACGTTGTCCATCGCCAGGCAGATCACGCCACCGGTGTGGCGGATCGTGAACGCGATGTTCTGCTCGCTGGCGTGCTGCGCCGCGATGATGATGTCGCCCTCGTTCTCGCGGGCCTCGTCGTCGACGACGATGATCGGGCGCCCCGCGCGGAACTCTTCGAGCAGCTCCGCAGTGCTGGAAAGACCTTCGGCGACCACGCGTTTGCCCCCCGGGCGAGGCAGAGCATGGCCGGTTTGGCGCGCCTGTCAAACGCCGAGGCGGTGCGAAGGCAACGAGCGCACGCCGCGACGCGCGACCGCTTTGGTGACGGCGCGACCTCGTGTACAGTGCGCACGCCATGCTCCGCGCGACCCGTTCGCCTCTTCGTGCCGCGTTGCAGCGCACGCTCGCGGCACCCTGTGCGCTTGCGCTCGGCCTCGCAACGATGCCGCACGCCGCTGCAGCGATGCACGCACCCGCCACCGGCGACACCGCGGCTGCGCCCGCCGCGACCGCTGCGAGCACGACCGCGCCGAGCCCCACGGAGGACCCCGCGACCGGCGACGCGACCGCGACCGGCGACGCGAGCGAGCCGGCGACCGGCGACGCCGCGACCACGGGCACCGACGCCGCCGCTTCTGGGAAGTCGAGCGACGTCGCTGCCGCCGCCGCGCCGGCGAAAGCGAGCGAGCGCAAGGCCGCTGCGCCCGCGCCCGCGCCGCCCAGGACGAGCTCGACGACGAAGAGCCCTCCTGGCCGCGATGACGCGCATGGAGGCGACGGGTTGGTGGGTGCTGTTCGGCGGCGTCGCGGTCGGCACCCTCGCCGGCGTACTCGCGGGCCTGGCCGAGCGTCAGGAGGATCGCGCGCTGCGGTTGTCGGTGCGCTACGACCTCGACACCGGCGAGCAACCCCGCTACGCCGACGTGCAGCGCGAGTACGAAGACACCCTGCAGAAGGGCCGCGCCCAGGCCGGCGGCGCGCTCGCGCTCGCGATCATCGGCGCCTCCGCCATCGTCGCGGGCATCACGGATCACGGCGGTGGGACGCGCGCGCGCAATCCGTGCCGCCAAGGGCAAGCAGGCCCGCCGCGTCGATCTGCGCGGCGGTTCGCTGGCGGTGAGGTTCTGATGCGACGGTGGATCGGCGCAGTGTGGTTAGCGCGCTCGGAGCTTGCTTCGATGCGCCCGCGGCGCGGTGATGTTCAGCTGCGATCCGGCGAGCGAGCCGGTGTGCCCCGCGGGCTACACCTGCGAGATCGACGGCTGTTGCCACGCGGATGGATCCGACGTCGCCGCGCACCTGGGCAGTGCAAGCTCGCCGGTGCCGGCACCGAGACCACCACGGCGACCGGCACCGGCACCAGCACCGACGGCACCGCCTCGGGCAGCTCGTCGGGCACCGGCACCGGCACCAGCACGACCGACGCGACCACGACCAGCGCGGGCTCGAGCTCGGACGGTGGCAGTGGCAGCAGCAGCGACGGCAGCAGCAGCAGCGGTGGCAGCTCGAGCGGCGGCAGCTCCGGCGGCGGCAGCTCCGGTGGCAGCGGCTCGGGCAGCTCGGGCATGTGAGCGCCCGGCCGCCCACGCGCGGCCTGGATCAGCCCGCCGGACCGCCGGCCGCGCTGAGCGCGAAGCCGGTCATGTCGCTGTACGTGTACGGTCCGACCAGGCCGACGAAGGTGTCGATCTGCTGCGTGACCGGATCGACGCGGTAGGCCTCCGCGGCGTACGAGACCGCCCAGACATTGCCCTGGAAGTCGATGCTGATGCCCTTGGCGTACTGCGGGATCGGGATGGTCTGCTGCACCGCCAACGTCTCGACGTCGATGCCGATGAGGTTGGTGCCGGTGAAGTTCGCGTCGTAACCACCGACCCACAGGATGCCGTTCGCGTCGACCATGCAGCCGCCGCCCGAGGCGTTGGCGGTGGTGTTCGCGGCCCAGGTCTCGGTCGCGGGATCGAAGCGCGCCAGCGCCGAGGCACAGGTCCACGGCCGGCCCTCGCCGTCGACCGTCATGCCGTAGCCGGGCTGGTTCATCGGCCAGGTCTGCACCGAGAAGTCGTCGATGTCGACGCGCACGAGGTAGCCCTGGCTGAGCTGGCTACCCCAGAAGTTGCCCTCGTTGTCGACCGCGGCGCCGTAGATGCCATAGAAGTTCGGCGCGACGCCCGGGATCGGGATGGTCTGCTCGACCGTGCCGGTCTCGCCGTCGATGAGGATCACGTCGATCGACGCGTTGGCGCCCGAGGTCCACAGCTTGGTGTTCTCGTAGCGGCAGGTCGACTCGCTGAACTGCCCCTGCGTCCACGCGACCGGTCGCTGCGACGCGTAGTTGAACGGGACGAACCACGCGACGCAGTCGTCGGGCCACGGCTTGACGTCCGCGCCGCCGGTCGAGGTGTTGCCGCCCGCGCAGTCCTCGGCGCGGGCGTAGATCTTGGTCACGCCGCTGAGGCGGTTGGCCACCGCCATGTCGCCGTTGAGGTTCACCGAGGTGCGCGAGGGGCTGCCAGCGCTGTCGGAGCGCACGACGTAGCGGCCCTCTTCGATCAGCGACTCGGTGTTGATCTTCGACACCGTGCCCTGGGTGCTGTTGGCGACCCAGATGTACGAGAAGTCCGGCGCGCCGCCGCCCTTGCCTCCGCCACCGTTGCCGCACGTGGCGTTGTAGTCGGGGAACGCGATGTCGAACTTCGGCACGTGGCCGTCGGCGCCGTCGGCCGATCCGTCGCCCGAGCCATCCACGCTCGCGGCGGTGCCGTCTTGGCCGCCGCTCTCGCTCGCGCTCGCCGAGGCGCTGCCGGGGTTGGTCAGCACGCCGCCGCTGTCGCCCTCGCCCGAGGCACCGCCGCGCGCACCACCGTCGCCGCACGCCGCGGCACACAGCCCCAATCCCAGACAAAGCCCCCAGCGGGTGTGCGTGCGTTCCATGACCCCTCCCAGGATTTCACGCTACCAGAACGGGTGGACCTGCGGGGCGGGTCACGGCGCGGTCGCGCGGGGGTGTGCGCGGGGGGCTCGGGCCCCGGAGGCGTCGGCGGGCCGCCCCCGCTTTCGGGCGGTACGGCGGCCCGGGGCCGCGGTGCGGCGGCGGCCGTCCGACGGCCGGCCCGGCCGTGCTATCTCCCCCGCGACGTGGGGCTCAAGGATCTCTTCGGCGGGGGCGGACGCGGCAAGACGCGCGTCGACAAGTTCGTCAAGGTCATCACCAACCCGTACACCCAGTCCGCGGATCGCTACCACGCGATGCAGCAGCTGCTCGACGACGGTTCGGTCGAGGCCTGGGTCGGCCTGATGAAGCGCTTCACCATCGTCTCGACCAAGAGCATCGAGGACGAGGAAGAGAAGGGCTGGGCCTACCGCGAGCTCGCGGCCAAGGGCGACAAGGTGCTGCCGGCGCTGCGGCAGTTCTGCACCGAGGCCGAGAACGTCGCGTGGGCCCTGCGCATCCTCGAGGACGTCGCGAACGGCCCGCAGGAATGGGAGGTGCTCGACGCCATGCTCGAGCGCCACCCGCCCGAGTACGCGCGCGATCCCAAGACCAAGCTGCAGCTGCTCACGCACGTCGCCGAGATCGACGACGCCCGCGTGGTGCCGATCCTCGTGCGCTACCTCGCCGATCCGGAGGAGACTGTGCGCTTCTTCTGCGTCGAGCAGCTGGTCGACATCGGCGACGAGGACTCCAAGGCGCCGCTGGTCGAGCGGCTCGTGCACGAGCGCGAGGACTCGGTGCGGTTGCGGACCCGCATCCTCGACGGCCTCGCGACCCTGGGATGGGACGTCGCGCCGTGGCAGAGCGCGGTCGTGCCGCACCTGGGCAACGAGCACGCGCTCAAGGCCGGCAAGATCGTGCGGCGCTGAGCCGCGCGCTGTCGCACGTCGCGGACGTGCGCTCGCGTGGTCCAGACCTGGCCCGAGGACGCCCGCGCGCGCCCGCACCGCGCGTGCCGCAGTGGTTGCGCGACCGGTCGGCGGGGAGCGCCGCCATGCTGGCACGATGGCGCCCAGAACAGCGTTCGTGCCCGCCGCACCGCCCCCGGCACCGCCGGCTTCGCGGGCACGGACGACGCGCGCGGGCCCTGCCGCTGTTGACGTTGGGGCCCGACGACGACGACGACGCGCGCGCACTGCTGCAGCGCGAGACGCCGGCGTACACGCGCACCGTCGCGCCGGGCAGCACGCAGCGCGTGACCGTCGAGCTGCCCGCGCTCGCGCTCGTGCCCGGGCCGACCGAAACGACGACGATCCCGGCGCTGCTCGAGGCCGCCCTCGACGCGCTGCTGCGCAAGGACCACCACGGCGCGCTGCGGAGCTACCTCGCCGCGCGGCGCCTCGCGCCGGACGATCGCACCATCGCAGCGAACATCGAGCGGTTGCAGCTGCTGCTGCGACGGCCGCACCGTGACGCGCGCGCGACTCGGTCGCTGCCGCGCGAGCGTGCGCGCAGCATGCAGTCATGCATGACGACCTCGCGTCGGCGTGCGACGCGGGCGCCGTCCGGATCGCGCAGCGCCGCACGATGTCGACGCGATCGCGGGCCCCGGTCCACCCGCACGATCCCGTCGTCGCCGCCGCCCGGCGGGCCGCGCCACGGCCGGCCCTGCCCCCGGGCGCGCCCCCTTTCCACCCCCGCGCAAGTGAGGCACGCTCCGCCCCGCCCGTGCCTCGCCGCGACGATCTCAAGCGCATCCTGGTGCTCGGTTCGGGCCCGATCGTGATCGGCCAAGCCTGCGAGTTCGACTACTCGGGTACCCAGGCGGTCAAGGCCCTCGTGCAGGAGGGCTACGAGGTCGTGCTGCTGAACTCGAACCCGGCGACGGTGATGACCGACCCGGAGATCGCGGCGCGCACCTACGTCGCGCCGCTGCAGCCCGAGGTGCTCGAGCAGGTGCTGGCGCGCGAGCAGCCCCAGGCGATCCTGCCCACGGTCGGCGGGCAGACCGCGCTCAACCTCGCGATCGCGGCCGCGCGCCAGGGCATCCTCGCGCGTCACGGCGTCGAGCTCATCGGGGCCACGCCCGAGGTCATCGCGCGCGCGGAGGATCGCGAGCAGTTCAAGCAGGCGATGATCGAGATCGGCCTCGACGTGCCGCGCTCGCACTACTGCCGCTCGCTGTCGGAGGCGCGCGCGTGCCTCGAGGACCTCGGCTTCCCCGTGATCATCCGACCCTCGTTCACGCTCGGCGGCTCGGGCGCGGCGGTGGCCTACAACCGCGAGGAGTTCGAGTCGCGGGTGCAGTTCGCGCTCGACGAGAGCATGGACGGCGAGGTCCTGCTCGAGGAATCCGTGCTCGGCTGGAAGGAGTACGAGCTCGAGGTCATGCGCGACGGCGCGGACAACTTCGTCGTCATCTGCTCGATCGAGAACCTCGATCCCATGGGCGTGCACACCGGTGACAGCATCACCATCGCGCCCGCGCAGACGCTGACCGACAAGGAGTACCAGCGCATGCGCGACCACGCCGCGATGGTCGTGCGCAAGATCGGCGTCACCACCGGCGGCTGCAACATCCAGTTCGCGGTCGACCCCGCGAGCGGGCGCGAGATCGTCATCGAGATGAACCCGCGCGTCAGCCGTTCCAGCGCGCTGGCGTCCAAGGCCACGGGCTTTCCCATCGCCAAGTTCGCGGCCAAGCTCGCGATCGGCTACACGCTCGACGAGCTGGTCAACGACATCACGCGCGTGACGCCGGCGAGCTTCGAGCCCGCCATCGACTACGTCGTCACCAAGATCCCGCGCTTCGCGTTCGAGAAGTTCCCCGGCGCCGACGACACCCTGACGATCCAGATGAAGTCGGTCGGCGAGGTCATGGCCATCGGCCGCACCTTCCGCGAGTCCCTGGGCAAGGCCATCTGCTCGATGGAGCAGGACACCCACGGCTTCGACATCGAGCCCGACTGCAGCGACGACGAGCTGGTCGCGATGCTCGGGCGGCCGCACCCCCGGCGCCTGTGGCACGTGGGCGCAGCGCTGCGCCGCGGCATCTCGATCGAGCTGGTGCACGAGCGCAGCCGCATCGATCCCTGGTTCCTGCACCACATCGCGCGCATGATCGCGGACGAGGCCGAGCTCGCCCGCGGCGCCCGCGGCCAGGTGCCGCCGCTGGCGGCGCTGCGCCAGGCCAAGCGCAACGGCCTGTCCGATCGGCGCATCGCCAAGCTCGTGGGCGTGTCCGAGGAGGCCGTGCGCACCCGCCGGATCCAGCTCAAGCTGCGGCCGGTCTACAAGCGCATCGACACCTGCGCGGCCGAGTTCGACTCGGGCACACCGTATCTGTACTCGAGCTACGAGGACGAGGACGAGGCCGAGGTCAGCGGTCGCCGCAAGGTCGTGATCCTCGGCGGCGGGCCCAACCGCATCGGCCAGGGCATCGAGTTCGACTACTGCTGCTGCCACGCCGCGTTCGCGCTGCGCGAGGCCGGCTACGAGACCGTGATGGTCAACTGCAACCCCGAGACCGTGTCGACCGACTACGACACCTCGGACCGCTTGTACTTCGAGCCGCTCACGCGCGAGCACGTGCTCGAGGTGCTCGACGCCGAGTCGCGCAGCGGCACCATCGCGGGCGTGTTGGTGCAGTTCGGCGGCCAGACCCCGCTCAAGCTGGCCAAGACCATCGAGGCCGCGGGCTACCGCCTGCTGGGCACTCCGGCCGAGGCCATCGATCTGGCCGAGGACCGCGAGCGCTTCGGTCAGCTGCTCGAGCGCATCGGCGTGGCCTGCCCGCGCTGGGGCGTGGCGCGCTCGTCGGAGGAGGCCTTCGCGGTCGCGCAGCAGATCGGCTACCCGGTGCTGGTGCGACCCAGCTACGTGCTCGGCGGCCGCGCCATGGAGATCGTCGGCTCGGCCGCCGCGCTCGATCACTACATGCGCCACGCCGTGCGAGCCTCGCCCGACCACCCGGTGCTGATCGACGAGTTCCTGCCGCACGCGACCGAGTTCGACGTCGACGCGGTCGGCGACGGCACCGACATCGTCGTCGCCGGCATCATGGAACACATCGAGGAGGCGGGTGTGCACTCGGGCGACTCGAGCTGCTCGTTGCCGCCGGTCAACGTGCCGCGCGGTGTGCTCGACGAGCTGCGCGAGGTCACCCGCACGCTCGGCCGCGAGCTCGGTGTCATCGGCCTGATGAACGTCCAGTTCGCGCTGCGCGGCCGTCGGCTGTACGTGCTCGAGGTCAACCCCCGCGGATCGCGGACGGTGCCGTTCGTGTGCAAGGCCACCGGCATCCCGTTCGCGAAGATCGCCGCGCGCGTCGCTGCGGGCGAGACCCTCGCGGCCCTGGGCGCCCGCGAGCTGGTGCCCGACCACGTGTCGGTCAAGATCCCGGTGTTCCCGTTCCGCAAGTTCGCCGGCGTCGACGTGATCCTCGGCCCCGAGATGCGCAGCACCGGTGAGGTCATGGGCATCGGCCCCGACTTCGGCAGCGCGTTCGCCTCGGCCTGGGTCGCCGAGGGCACGCCGCTGCCGACCGAGGGTCGCGTGTTCGTCAGCGTCACCGACGACGACAAGGACCAGCTCGTGATCGCGGCGCGCAAGTTCCACGAGCTGGGCCTGCAGCTGGTCGCGACCCGCGGCACCGCGGCGGCGCTGCAGGCGGAGGGCCTGCCGTGCACGGTCATGAACAAGACCACCGAAGGCCGGCCGCACATCGTCGACGCGCTGCTCAACGGCGAGATCGCGCTGGTGGTGAACACGTCTTCGACCGCAGCCGATCGCGCGGCGAGCTTCACCATCCGTCGCACCGCGCTGGTGCAGCGCGTGCCGTACTTCACCACCATCTCGGGCGCGCTCGCGGCCGGCGAGGCCATCGCCAAGGTCCGCGCCCAGCGGCGCCCGCCGGTGTGGTCGCTGCAGGAGCTGCACCGTCGGCCCGGCTTCACGCCGGAGACCGCGCCGACGGTCCGCGACGGCTACCGCTGAGAGGCTGTCAGCGGAAGCTGACGGCCGCTCGTCGCGTCAGCGACCGCAAGGAGAAGGGACCCGAAGGCGGCTCTGCCGGCGTGGGCAGAGGAAGCGGAGCTTCCGCTTCACGCGCTGAGCGGCCGCGCCCGGCCGGGCCGATCCGATCCACACCGCGGCCGCGCCGCTGGCGGGGTCCGCGGGCGCCTGTTATCGTCGGCGCGCCATGGCGGACGAGAGCGTTCCCATCACGCCGGCGGGCCTCGAACGCCTGCGCGCCGAGCTCAAGCACATCAAGGAGGTCGATCGCCCCGAGAACGTGCGCGAGATCGAGACCGCGCGCGAGCACGGCGACCTGCGGGAAAACGCGGAGTACCACGCGGCCAAGGAGCGCCAGGCAGCGCTCGAGGGCCGCATGCGCTTCCTCGAGCACCGCATCGGCCACGCCGAGGTCATCGACCCGGCCTCGATCAAGAGCACCCGCATCGGCTTCGGCGCGACCGTGACCGTGCTCGACCTCGACACCGACGAGACCACCGTCTACGCCATCGTCGGCGAGGACGAGGCCGACGCCGATCGCGGTCGACTCTCGATCCGTTCGCCGATCGTCCGCGCGCTGATCGGCAAGTCCAAGGGCGACGAGGTCACGCTGCAGCTGCCCAAGGGCGCGCGCGAGCTCGAGGTCGTGAAGGTCGAGTACATCCCGCTGTCATGAGCCGCCCTCGCACCCGCGCCGTCGCGCTCGCGCTGCTGGCCGCGCTGTCGGTCGCCTGCCGCTCGGGCGTGGGCGACAACTGCGTGTGCAAGAGCGACTGCCGCCCCGGCCTGGTCTGCGCGCAGAACGGCTCGCCGATCACGACCGAGTGCGCCTACGGTGATCTCAACGCTGCGCCGGCGGTGTGCATCGAAGAGGACCAGGCCCCGACAACGCCACCAGCCTGGCGATCCGCCGGTTTACTTCGACGTCGGCGGCAACGATGCTCGCTGCCGCTCCGGTGGCGACGGCTCGGGGCAGCAGCGCGCCAGCTCGGGCAGCAGCGGCGCCAGCTCGGGCGCAGCGGCGCCAGCTCGGGCGGCAGCAGCGGCGGCACGAGCAGCAGCGACACCAGCAGCAGCAGCGGCAGCAGTGGAGGGCGACCGCGGGTTCAGTGGACCCGAGCGCGGAGTCCAGGGTGAGCGCGACCGATCCCGCGCACTGGCCGCTGCGCTTGCAACCGCGCGCGTGGATGGAGGCGGCGCAGACCGAGCTCGACGCAGCCACGCGGCGACCGCGCTGGAGGCCGACCCGCGCCGCGCCGGTCGCGCATGCGCGGCGCGCCGGCGGCATGGCGCTCAACGCCGTGCTCGCGGCGTGGGCCCACGCAGACGCCGACGTCGCGCGCGAACCCGAGGCGCCGTGGTCGCCTGTACGTGATCACCTGCAACACGTCGCTGCCGGTCGCACCGGCCCGCTGCCCGAGACCGGGGTCGCGCCGCTGGCCGCATCGATCCTCGCGGTGCCGATGGCGCGGCCCGAGCTCGTCGCCCTGGGCGCGCGACGGCACGCGGATCTGCACGCGCTGGCCCAGGCCACCGCCGCGCTGCTCGAGGCCTGCGCCGCAGCGCTGCCAGCCGCGGTGTAAGCCCGCCGCGCGCCGATCATTGATCCCGCGTCGCTGGCCGCGCTCGCGGTCCCGCGCTAGCCTGCTGACCATGGCTTCGACGCACCGATCGTCCGCGTTCGCATCGCTGCTGCTGCTGCTGTCGGGTGCGTGCCAGCGCCTCGACGTGACCGGTGAGGACACGTTGTCCTCGGCCGGTGACGGCAGCTCGAGCTCGGTCGGCGGCGGCAGCAACGTCGAGAGCGACGGCAACGACACCAACAACAGCGACGCCGACTCGAGCGGTGGCGGCACCATGCTCGATTGCGATCCGGTGCAGCAGACCGGCTGCGGCGAGGGCGAGAAGTGCACGGTCGTGCTGCAGGCGGGCGAGCCTGGCTTCACCTGCGTCGCCGACACCGCCGAGCTCGATCCGCTCGGCAGCTGCACGCCCGCGCTGGGCACCGGCGTCGACGGCTGCCCCGGCGGCTACGCGTGTCTGGGGCCCGAGGACGCCGACGGCGTGTGCGTGCCGCTGTGCCTGAGCTCGAACGACTGCGCCGACGGCGTGTGCCTGGCGGAGTCACAGCACGCGATCCAGTTCTGCGCGCAGGAGTGTTCACCGTTCGAGGGCGGCTGCATCGAACCGCTGTCGTGCCGGCGCAGCGAGGATCGCTTCGCGTGCAGCTTCCCGCAGCTCGACGACGTCGGCGGCCAGGCCGAACCCTGCACCGCCAAGAACGACGCCGGCTGCGGTGAGGGCTACGTGTGCCTGCCCGGCGCGCTGGTGCCCGAGTGCACCGGCGACAGCTGCTGCACCGCCGTGTGCGACATCGACGCGGACAGCTGCGACGCACCGTCGACGTGCAACGTGCTGTTCGAGGCGCCCGCGCCGGGCTCCGAGTCGATCGGCGCGTGCTTCGTGCCGAGCTGACGCCGGCTCACGGCAGCGGCAGCGACAGCGGCACGCAGCCCGACGCGGGCCCGGGCACGATCGTCAGCGGCTTGCGCGACAGCTCGATGGTGCCCTGCCGCGCGAGCAGCTCGCGCGGAACCTCCTGGCCCTGCGCCGCCGGCAGTCGCGGCCGCGCGAGCAGGCCCAGCTTGGTGCCGCACTGCGAGGGCACGAGTGCATGACCCGGCCCGAGCGCAGTCGAATCCTCGACCACCGCCGCACCGGCTCCGGCCCACAGATCGACGAACACGAGGGTGTCGAGCCCGACCACGAAGCCCAGCTGCACACCCACGGGGACCTCGCTCTGCGCACCGGGTTCGGTGACCACGACCATCGGACCCAGCGGCGTCATCACGCCCTCGAACTCGCATGGCGCGACGCGGCAGCTCGCGCGCTCGCCCGCGGCCGTGGGCGTGGGCACCAGCGAGCTGCTCGACAGCTGCATGCGCTCGCCCTGCAGCGCGAGCCACATCGGGCAGCCGTCGGGTGCCGACCACTGCGCGACCACGCCCGGCGGCGACGGCACCTCGCTGCACACCGGCGCGATCAGCTTGGGCTCCGCCGGCGGCGCCGCGGCCTCGGTCGGTTCGGGCGGCTTCTCGCACGCCGACGCGCCGGCGAGCAGCAAGGACAGCCAAGGCGCGCAGCGACGGGTCAAGGGCGGCGTGGTCCCTGGGCGCGGACGGAGCGGCGGCCGCCCGCTGCCGTGGCTCAGTTGGTCTTGGCCTTGATCACGACCTCACCACCTTGGTTGGTGAGCGCGGAGATCGGCGAGATGTTCTCGGCGATCCAGATCTGATCGTCCTGGCCGTTGTAGCCGGTGGGCAGCTGCGGTGAGACCCGCACGGTGGGATCCTGGCAGTCTGCGGTCACGCCGGTCGGCAGCGGTCCGAAGAGCAGCACGCGGCCCTCGAGCGTCCCCTGCACCGCGTACTCGACCGTGAGGTGCGGTGTGCCCATCGACAGCTCTTGGTTGATGTCGATGATCGAGCAATCGGCCTGCGAGCGCTCGAGGTCCTCGCACAGCCGGTCGCGCCAGGCCTCGCCGCCGTCCTCGTGCGTGCCGAACACCAGATCGCCGTCGGGACCGCCCTGCTGCGCGTCGGGGTTGGCGTCGTAGTAGTCCCGCAGGCAGGTCTCGTAGTCCATCGACACGATCGCGCGCGCGGTCGAGACGTACGGGTCGTTCGCCTGCGACTCGCCACGCACGAACTTCAGCTTGATGTAGCCGTTGGTGAGGGGCGTCGGATCATCGGTGCAACCCGAGACGACGACGGCGGCGAACACAGCGGCAGCGAGACGGACGGAGCTCATCGTGGGCCCGAGTCTGGCAGGTTCGCGCCGCGCGCTCCACTTGCCGGACGGCTTTCGTGCGCAGAGCCTTGCGCAGGGCCATGCGAGCCCGCAGCGCGGCCGCGCGGCGAGGGTCGCGGCCCCGCAGAACACGCGCCGAGGCCCGCTTCGCTGCGGTTTTGGAGGCTGTGACGGGGATCACAGCTGGGTCGGCGCCCGCGGCGTCGCCGGATCCCCGTCGTGCTAGCGTCCCGCGTTGCGGTTGTCGCGCAGCTTCGCCTCTTCGAACCCCATGCTCACCGCCGTTCCTCCCGCCCCTGCACGCGTTTCGTCCTCGCGACCCGTCGGCCCCGTGGTCCGCGGCGCCCCGATCGAGCAGACGCTCACGCGGCTCGACGCGTGGCTCGAGCCGTGGCGCAGCCGCGTACGCGAGCGGGCCGATGCCGGTCACGCCCGCGATCGGGCGGAGCACGAGCCGCCGTGGGCGCTGCAGGTCCCCGACGTGGGCCCCAGCGCCGAGGTACTGCTGGCCGACCGGCTGTTGCACGCGCTGCAGCCGGGCGAGCGCGAGGGTCTGCTGACGTGGATCCGCGAGAGCCAGCACGAGTCGGGCGCGTGGCTCGACGTGCACGGCCGACCCGATCTCTCGATCACCGCGCTGGCGTACTGGGCGCTCGCGGACGCCGGCGACGACCGCAACGCCGAGGCCATGGTCAAGGCCGTGAGGGTCGTGCACGCGCTGGGTGGGGCCCAGCGCGCCAACTTCGAGGTGCGGCTGTGGCTGGCGATGGCGGGCCAGATCGACTGGTCGTGGCTGCCTGCGATCCCCGCGGAGTTGTTCCTGCTGCCGGGCTCGGTGCCGCTGTCGCCGGCCCGCTTCTCGCCGTGGGCCCGCGGCGTGCTGACGCCGTACCTGCTCATCGCGCGGCGCCCGCGCGGCTGCACCTCGCCGACGCCTCCGAGCTGCTGCTGCGCCGCGGCAACGAGGTGCTGGTGGCACCGCGGCTGACCCGACCGGGCCTCGCGGGCGATCTGCTGCAGGCCTTCGATCGCACGGTGAAGCTGTCGCGCAAGCTGCCGCGGGGGCCGCTGCCTCGCTGGGCGCAGCAGCGGGCGCAGGCGTGGATCGACGCCGCGCAGCAAGAGCACGGCGGGTGGTTCTCGGCCCGACCGACGCTCTTGTCGCTGCTGGCGCTGCGCGTGATGGGTGCGCGCTCCGATGATCCCCGCATCGCACGGGGGCTTTCGTACCTGCGCGCGGCCCGGGGTCGCGTGATCACGCCGCACGGCACCACCGCGTTGGCGCAGGGTCTGTTGGCCGCGCCCATGGGCGTGTGCGCGGGGCTGCTCGGCACCGGCCTGCAACCGACCGACGCCGCGTGGCTGGTGCGCGAGCAGCTGCACGATCGCGGACCGTGGCAGGCCCGCGCGGACGCACCCGCCGGCGGTTGGCCGCTGGAGCCCGGCGCGCGCGCGCACCTCGATCTCGCGAGCACGCTCGCGGTGCTCGACACGCTCGCGCAGCTGCGACCCGAGGACGCCGGCGCGCCCGCGGCATGGTCGGCCTCGCGTCGTGCGACCGCCGTGTTGCTCGCGATGCAAGAGGGCAGCGGCGCGTTCGCCCGCTTCGAGCGCGGCGAGACCGAGGTGTTCATGCAGCGGCTGCCGTGGACCGACGGCGACCTGCTGGCCTACGGTCGCGACGGCGACGCCATGCACGTGCAGCTGACCGCCGACGCGCTCACGCGCCTGTGTGCGGTCGGACTGCGCGCCGAGGACGACCGCATCGCCCGCGGCATCGCGTGGCTGCGCCAGGCCAACGCGCGCCGCGATCCGCCGGGGCTCGCGACCAGCTGTGCCATCGCGCGCGCCACCGCGGCGCTGCTGCCCGAGTCCGACGAGCTGCGCGCGCAGACCGAGCGTCGCATTCGCAACCGCCAGCGCGACGACGGCAGCTTCGGCTCCTTGCTCGACACCGCCTTGGCGCTGCACGCCCTGGTCGAGCTCGGCCACACCTGCGTGCAGGCCCAGCGCGCCGTCCGTCACATCGTCGGCGCGGTCGAGCAGGCCGACGCCGGTCTGGGCCTGCATGCCTTCGGCGGCGGCTTCGGCCTGTCGCCCGACACCGTCGATCCCACCGCGGCCGCGCGAGCGTGCGTGGCTGCGCTTCGCGCCTACGCCGTCGCGGCGTCGGCCGTCACGGAGCTGCGCGCATGAAACCCACGGGTGCCCACTACGACGTCGTCATCGTCGGCGCCGGCCTGGCCGGCTGCGCCGTGGCCCGCGCCTTGACGCGAGCCGACAGCGCCGCACGCCGACGCATCCTCGTGGTCGATCGCTACCCCGGCGTGCACCCGCGCTTCTCGGGCGAGTGGATCCATCCCCGTGGCGCCGCGGTGCTCGACGCGCTCGGCTTCGGCGAGGCCCTGCGGGCGGCCGGGGCCGTCGACGTCGACGGCTTCGCGGTGTTCGAACACGCCGACGCCTCGCCGGTCGAGCTGCCCTACGCCAACGTCACCACCGAGGTACCGCAGGGGCTGTCGGTGCACCACAAGGTGCTGGTGCGGACGATGCGGCGCGCGCTGGCCGACGATCGCATCGAGCTGGTCGAGGGCCTCGCGGCCTGCGAGCTGCGTCGTGACGGCGACGGCCGCATCTGCGGCGTGGTGTTCGAGGACGGTCAGGGCGAGACCTGCGAGGTCGCGTGCGATCTGCTCGTCGCGGCCGACGGCAAGGGCAGCACCGTGCGCAAGCTCGCCGGCATCGTCGATCATCGCGACACCGTCGGCTTCACCGCCGGCGTCGAGGTCGTCGACGCCAGCTTGCCGGTGCCGGGCTACGCCCACGTCATGCTCGGCGCGTGGGGTCCCGTGCTCGCCTATCCGATCCTGCGCCGCGCCGACGGCAGCATCGTGACGCGCGTGACCTTCGATCTGCCCAAGGATCTGCCGGCCAAGGGCGAGGCCATCAAGCAGTACCTGCTGCGCGCGTTCGTGCCGTTCATCCCCGCGCCGCTGTCGGGCCAGGTCGCCGCGGCGATCATGGCGCGCCGCGGTCCGCTCGAGATGGCACCGACGGTCGATCTGCCGGCACCGCCAGCGGTGCAGCCCGGGCTCGCGCTCGTGGGCGACGCGGCGGGCTGCTCGCACCCGATCACCGCCAGCGGCATGACCATGTGCCTGCGCGACGCCGAGACCCTGGGCGAGCAGGCCCGCCGACGCGCCGACGCGCCGGTGGGCGAGCCGTGGCTCGACGATGCGTCGCTGCACCGCTACCGCGTCGAGCACGATCGCTACGTGCCCACGCGACAGGCGCTCGCGACCGCGATCTACGAGGCGTTCCGCGGCGAGACCGAGGGCGCCCGCGCGATCCGCCGCGCGCTGTTCGACTACTGGCACAGCGGCGAGACCGCGCGCCGTCGCTCGATGGCGCTGCTGTCGTGCGCGGAGCGACGGCCGTCGGTGTTCCTGTCCGAGTACCTGCGCGCGGCCGGCCACGCACTGGGCGGCAGCTTCGTGCCGCGCCATGCGTGGCACTTCCCGGTCGCCGATCGCATGCGCCAGGCTCGCGGCGCTGCCTCGCTGGCGCGCGACAAGCTCGGCCTGGTCGCCAACGTGGTCTGGGCCCAGGTCCGACCCGATGGCTGCGCCACAGCTGGGCGCGGCTGCCCTGGCCCCGGCGGCCCCACGACGCCGACGCGATCGCCGGCCGCGAGTGAATTGCAAGCGCCCGGCGGCCGCCGGCCCACCACAACGGGCCCGGACGCCTGCGGGACGGCCGCGGCGGGGCTCCGGCAGACCGTGGCCCGCTGCGGCCGCGCACGCCCAACCGCGGCCGGCCGCGAGCCCGCGCGTCCCGATCGCCCCCTTGGTGCCGGGACAACAGGACTGCTAGGCTAGCCCAACTGTGGGCGCACGCGTCCTCGTCGTCGATGACGATCCGTGGATCCTCAGGATGGTCAGCGCGACCCTGGAGAAGAAGAGCTACGTCGTCGACACCGCGCGCGAGGGCCGACAGGCGCTCGAGCGTGCGCGTGCCGTCCGGCCCGACGTCATCATCTCCGACGTGATGATGCCGGTGATGGACGGCTGGACCTTCGTCCAACAGCTGCGCGCGATCCCACAGCTCGCGACGATCCCGGTCATCTTCTTGACCGCGCTGGGCAAGGACGAGGCGCGGCTGCGCGAGCTGGGGCTTTCACCCGACGACTACCTCGCCAAGCCGTTTCGTTTCTCCGATCTCGAGAAGCGCGTGGCGTCGGCACTCGCGAACAACCAAGGCGCCGGCAGCTATCAGACCAACTCGGGTGCGTTCCCCAGCACGGCCACGCCCGCACCGGGCATGCCTCCCGGTTCCGCACCGCGCGAGAGCACGCCGCCGCCGGGACGCGAGGGTGCACCCGAGGCCGCGCCGCCGTATCCGCCGCCGTATCCGTATCCACCGCCACCGGGCTATCCGCCGCAACCGGCCGGGTATCCGCCGCAGGCGTATCCGCCGTATCCCGGCTTCCCTGCCGGCGCGCCGTATCCGTATCCGCCCGGGTATCCCGCGCCGCCACCGGGCTATCCGCCCGCGGCAGCGCCGTATCCCTATCCTCCGCCTCCGGCCGCACCCGCACCTGCGCCCCCGCCGGCGCCCGCGATCCCGCCGACGCCGTTGCCGAGCACCGTGCCGCACGTCGGACCCGGTGCGGCGACGCCGAGCGCACCGCTGCCGAGCGTCGCGCCCGTGGCCGCGCCGCGCGTGGGACCGCCGCCGGTCGAGCAGCCGTCGCACGTCACGCCCTCGGGCTCGTTCCCGGCGCAGCGTCGCACCACCGCGATGAGCGGTCGGCTCGAACAGCTGGGCCTGTCGAGCCTGCTCGTGATGATGGAGATGGAGCGCAAGGACGGCGTCATCACCCTCAAGGAGCTCGAGTCGGGCGCCGTGGGCCGCATCTTCCTGCGCACGGGCCAGGTCGTGTCGGCGCGCATCGACGCGCGCGCCGATCTCGACGGTCGTCAGTCGGTCTACACCATGCTGACGTGGCGCGCGGGCGCGTTCTCGTTCAACGCGATGGAGGTCGACATGGAAGACACCGTGCAGGCGACCACGACCCATCTGTTGATGGAAGGCGCGCGGCTCATCGACGAGGCCAACCGCGGCGGCGATGTCTGAGCCGCGCGACACGCCCGGCGAACCCCGCGGCGACGAACTCGGCGCTGCCCCGCGACGCACGGCGCCGACGCGCGGCGGTGACGACGAGCTGCTGCGCGACCCGCCCGCCGGTGCGCCGCCGGGCGGCCTCGATGGCTACCGCGCGGGCCGGCGCCTGCGCCTGGGTCTGTTGCTGGTCGGTGCCCTCGGCGTGGCCGCGACCGCGTGGTGGATCGTCGACGCGCGGCGCACGGCGCAAGCCGAGGCGCGCGCGCCCAAGCTGCCATCGTACACGCTCTCGCCCGACGTCGACCCGTCGGCCCGCACGCGCCGCATGGTCTGGACCGAGGGCCCCGCGCGCCTGGGCCTCGCGCGTCAGGAGCCCGGGGTCGAGGAGATCGTGCTGCCCGATCGCCGCATCGTGCTCGCGCCCGGCCACGACGTCGCGCAGCTCAAGCTCGACGTGCAAGGCGGCAAGACCGTCGAGCTCAAGGTCCTGGTCGGAGAGATCGTGCAGCTTCCGCCGGAGCCGGAGCCGGGCTCGGCAACGGCAGCAACGCCGCCAGCTCCGGCGGCCACGGGGCCGTGAACTCGACCTCGTCGCCGGTGCGCGGGTGCGGCAGTCGCAAGCGCCACGCGTGCAGGGCCTGCCGCGCGATGCCGAGATCCTGCGCCAGCGCGTCCATCAGCCGCCCGTGATCGACGACGTCGAGGAAGGCCTGCTCGTCGATGCCGTAGAGCTTGTCGCCGAGCACGGGGTGACCGACGTGCGCGAGGTGGACCCGGATCTGGTGCTGCCGGCCGGTGTGCGGCCGCACCTCGACCAAGGTGATGGGCGCGCCCTCGAAGCTGCCGTGACACAGCGGCACCACGTCGCTTCGCGCCGGCAGGCCGCCGTCGGCGAGCGTGCGCGGGCCCATCTTGATGCGCACGCGCGAGTCCAGCGCGGGTCCCAGCGGCACGTCGATGGTGCCGGTCTCGCGCAGCGGTCCGTGCACGAGCGCGAGGTAGCGCTTGTCGACCGCGCGGCGCTGGAACGCGCGCTTGAGCGCGCTCGCGCTGCGGCCCCGCTGGCCGAACGCGATCACGCCCGAGGTCTCGCGATCGAGGCGGTGGGCCATCTCCCAGCCATGGTCCGCGCCCAGCGCAGCGCGCAGCACCGCGGTCAGGGTGTGGCGGTGGTAGCGAGCGCTGGGGTGCACCGTGAGGCCGGCGGGCTTGTCGAGCACCAGCAGCTCGTCGTCGCGATGCAGCACCGCGGCGCGCAGCGGCGCAGGCGGCTCCGCCGGCGCAGGTCTGCGTAACACCAGCAACTGACCCAGGCGTACGCGTGAGCCCGCCCGCAGCAACTCGCCGGGGCGATCGGGGCAGCGCACGGCGCCCGAGGCAATGATCGACTGTATGCGTGTACGCGAGAGCCGCCTGATCTTCGCGGTGAGAAACCGATCGAGCCGCGCGCCGTCGCTGCACGCATCGACCACCAGCGGGATGTCGATCCACGCCGGCGCGGCGGCCTCGGGCTCGGTGCGGTATACTGGCAGGGTCATGGAATCGAAGTCGTCGGTGCCTGTGCAGTCGAGCTCGGACGAGTCCGCGCGGCGCAAGAACACGCCCATCGTGGTGGGCGCGGTGGCCCTGGCCGCGGTCGTGGTCGCCATCGCGGCGTGGCCCCGCAGCAAGGGTGCCGAGGACGGCGAGAAGCGCAAGGGCAACGCCGCCAGCCGCGCGGCGGGCGAGCCCGGCGGCACCGCAGCCTCGCGCAAGGGCGGCGGGGTCGCGGCCCGCAGCTACGACGAGCCCACCCAGGCGCGCGCCTCGGGCCGCATCAACCCCGCGGTGCGGCTGCCCCCGGTCGGGATGGCACCGCCGTCGGAGCCGCAGAAGGACGAGGGCCCGCCGACCTTCGCGAACAAGGCGGAGGAGATCGCGTGGTACGAAAAGCAGCTCGTGCTCGCGCAGAAGCGGCTCGAGGATCGCAAGACCTTCTACGATCGCCTGCCGGGCACGCGCGAGCGCATCGAGAAGGGCCCCGATCCGGTCCGCGCGCTCGAGACCTTCGAAGGCCGCAAGAAGGTCGTCGAGGAGAACTACGCCAAGGCCCAGGCCGAGGTCGCGGCGATCGAGCGCAAGCTCTCCGAGCTCAAGGGTTGAGCGAAGCCGCAGCGCCGGGCTCGAGCCGAACCGGCAGCACGCGATCGAGCACGATGCGCGGACGCGGTGCGCCGTCGCGACCGCGACCGACGCGGATGCGGGCCGCGAGCGCGTAGACCTCGACCCCGGCGTCGACCGCCTCGCGCAGGGCGGTGGCGTACGCGGGATCGATCGCCGCCGCCGGCGTGAACGCATCGACGTCGCCGCGCATCACCGCGAACACCACCGCGGCCCGCTGCCCTCGCCGCACGACCTCGATCAGCGCGCCGAGCTGACGGACGCCGCGCTCGGTCGGCGCGTCCGGAAAGCAAGCCCAACGTCGCGGCGAGCCCGGCTGGTCGACGCGCCAGGTGGTGGCCTTGACCTCGATCCATGCGCTGGCGGGCACGCGCGCGCGGCGTCGCAGCAACGCGCGCGCGGCCTCGCGATCGCCGTGGGCAAGCGTCAGATCGCAGCGGTGCCGCACCGTCGCGCGCGGCTGGGCCGGCGGCAGCTCGAGCTCGCGATGGACCTGCGCGAAGCCAGCGAGCGCGGGCAGGCGTCCAGCCGCGATCGCCGCCTGCACCAGCGCGGGCGCCCGGGCGCTCTCGACCCCGACCCACGCGCGGCCGCAGCGGACCAGCACCCAGGTCCACGGCAGCGTGCGACCGACCCGGTCCCGGCGGCAGAGCACCACGGCTGCGCCGACGGTGGCGCAACCGGTCAGCCGGCCGGTGTTGGGACAGTGCGCGACGAGCCGCGCGGCCCCGGCCTGCACGTCGGCGAAGAAGCGCTTGCGCCGGCCCAGCAGCGTGCCCGCGATCGCGTCGGGCATGGGCGTGGACGCAGGCGCCCCGACCGGCGCTCGCGAAGCGGCGGCGCCTGCCACGGGGGTCCCCCGCGCGCGCCCTGCTCGGGGCCGACGGCTTCGCGCTGCTGCGGGCATGGGCCGGGCCAAGTGATATCGTGATCACCCTCGCCGTGTCGGCCCCCTCCCGCGTCGTTTCCACGCTCCCGCTGCGGTGGCTCGCGTGCCTGCTCGCCGCCTCCGCCTGCGTCGATCCTCCCCACGGTGCGCGCGAGCGCGAGGCACCTGCGGCGACCACCGCGGGGCCGCGTCGGACCGCGACCGCGCCGGCCAACGGCTTCGGCGACGGCATCGCGTGGCAGCCGCTGGAGGCTGGGCTCGCCGCGGCGAAGGACTCGGGCGATCCGATGCTGCTGGTGGTGCACGCCAGCTGGTGCCCGAAGTGCAAGGACCTCAAGGCTGCGTTCACCGACGAGGAGCTGGTGGCGCTGTCGGATCGCTTCGTCATGGTCAACGTCGACCAGGACGCGGTCCCGCGCGCGGCCGAGTTCGGCCCCGACGGCAACTACGTGCCGCGGGTCATCGTGGTCGACCCCGCCAGCGGGCGTCCCGACACCTCGCTCGTCAACGAGCGTCGCAATCGCACGATCTACTACTACAGCCCGGCCGACGATCTGGTCGGGACCATGAAGAAGGCGCTGACACGCTATGGCAAGACCTGAACGCGCGGTGCTGGGAATCGCGACGGCGCTGGCGCTGGCGGGCTGCGCCCGCGCGCAGGCCAAACCCGAGGGCGCCGCGGCGCGCCGCGAGGCCCGTCGCGAGGCCCGCGAGGCCAAGCGCGAGGCCGCGGCGGCCGGCGACACGATGCCGGTCTCGGCGATCAAGCCCGGCATGAAGGGCTACGCGGTGACGGTGTTCTCCGGCACGCAGACCGATCGCTTCGACATCGAGATCATCGACACCATCGACAACTACCTGCCGCACCAAGACGCGGTGCTGTTTCGCTCGAGCGATCCGCGGCTCGAGCACAGCGGCATCGTCGGCGGCATGTCGGGCAGCCCGATCTACATCGAGGGCAAGCTGGTGGGCGCGCTGTCCTACGGCTGGCGCTTCAACAAGGACGCCGTCGGCGCGCTCACGCCCATCTCGAACATGCTCGAGGTCGGCGCGCTGCCGTACCGACCCGACGTGCTGCCGCACCCCAAGGGCGCCACGCGCACGGGCGCGCAGGCGTGGGCCGACACGGTCCTGGGCCTGCGCGCCGAGCCGTTGCCGCCCAGGCGCCGCGCGCAGGAGCTCGATCCCGCCGAGGGCCTCACGCCGCTCACGGTGCCGCTGTCGGTCGCGGGCCTGGGCCCCGACGCGACCCGCATGCTGGTCGACAGCTTCGGCCTCGTGCCGGTGCGCGGCGGCGGCAGCGGGGCCGCGGCCGCGCCCGAGCGCGCCGCCGCGCGCACGTGGAAACCGGGCGACTCGCTGTCGGTGGTGCTGGTGCGCGGCGACAGCTCGGTCGCCGGCAACGGCACCATCACGTGGGTCGGCCCCAAGGGCGATCGTCTGCTCGCGTTCGGCCACTCGATGTTCAACGATGGCCCCACCAACGTGCCCTTCGCCGACGCGCGCGTGCACACGATCCTCAACAGCGTCGAGCGCTCGGTCAAGCTGTCGTCGCCGCTGACGATCCAGGGGCTCATGTACCAGGACCGCCAACCCGCGATCGCCCTGCGCACCGATCTGCGCGCGCCGATGATCCCGGTCTCGGCGGTGATCCAGGGTCCCGACCACGACCTGCCGCCGCGCACCTACGACAACGAGGTCGCCGTCGGCGTGAACCTCACGCCCAACCTCGTGGCGGTGGTGCTGGCCGAGGGCGTCGACGAGGCCGCGCGCGACGCGACGGAGGTCGTGGTCAAGCTCCACAGCAAGGTCTCGATCGAGACCACCGCGGGCCCGCGCGATCTCGAATTCGACGAAGAGGTGTTCTTCCCGCAGGGCGTGCTCGGCCGCGCGCTGGCCGGCAGCCGCTCGATCGCGGCGTTGTCCGCCACGCTCGACAACCCCTTCGAGGTCGGCTCGATCCGCAAGGTCGAGCACGAGGTCGAGCTCAGCTACGGCGCGCCGGTCGAGACGCTCGAGAGCGTGCGCCTGCGCGACGCCGAGGTCCGCGCCGGCGACGTGGTCGAGCTCGAGCTGACGCTCAAGGGCTGGCGCGGCGAGGAGCGCACCGAGACCCTCGCGCTGCGGATCCCCGACGACGCCGCGGGTGAAGAGATCCAGATCGAGATCGCCGGCGGCGACTACGTGCGGCCCTATCGGCCGCTGCCGGGCGACCTCGACGATCTCGTCACCACCATCGCGTCCTTCTACCCCAGCCGCGCCATCGTCGCGTCGATCTACCGCGAGCACGAGGGGCTCTCGACCAAGCACGGGTTGCTGCACGAGCTGCCCGACAGCGTGCTCGAGACGCTCTCGGATCAGAGCTCGACCCAGAACGCCGTGCGCTTCAAGCAGCTCGCCCGCCGGGTGCTGCCGAGCAAGCACATCATCGAAGGCCTGCACACCGTGCGCGTCGACGTGTACTCGCCGCGACCCAGCCGGTGACCTCCGCTGCCCCGCCCCATCCGACCATGCCCGACGATTCCAAGCCCACCGCAACGCTCCTGCGCCTGTGCGCATGCCTGGCCGCGACGACCTTCGCGACGCTGCCGATGACGGCGCACGCCGGCGGCACCCGTACCTGGGACATCTCCAACCACGCCGACTTCGACAAGGGCGACGCCGAGGGCGCCGCGCTCGAGAGCTCGGGTCGCGTCACCGTCGGCTTCACGCCGGCGCGCGGCGAGTTGCCGGGCACGACCGCGTTCACGTGCCTGTCGACCAAGGCCGGTGTGCTCGTCGGCACCGCGGACGCCGCGACGATCCAGCGCGTGGTCCCGGGCAAGCGGGCCAAGCCGGGCCGCAAGGCCGAGCCTGCGGGCAAGGACGCCGACGGGGGCAAGGCCAAGGCCAAGTCGGAGGACGAGATCCCGCCGGCGCTGGTCATCGCACAGGTGGCCAAGCTCGACGGCGTGGTCGTCAGCGCGATGGTCGAGCTGCCCGGTGGCGACGTCGTCGCGGCGACGGTGCCGGGCGGCAAGCTCGTGCGCATCGACGGCAAGGGCAAGGTCACGCCCTTCGCTGCGCTCGAGGGCGTCGAGCAGATCTGGGCCCTGGTGATCCACGACGGCAAGCTGCTCGCGGGCACCGGACCCAAGGGCGAGCTGTGGTCGATGACGCTCGCGGGCAAGGACCCCAAGATCGTGCTCGACGTCGAGGAGAAGGACGTGCTCGCGCTCGCCAGCGTCGGCAAGGACGTCGTGGTCGGTGTGGCGCCGCAGGCCAAGCTCTACCGCGTCTCGAGCGACCTCGGCGGCGAGCTACTGTACGACTTCCCCGGCGACGAGGTCCGCGCGCTGGCGCTGACGCGCACGGGCTTGGTCGCGGTGATCAACACCTTCGCCGATCGCAAGCTCTCGAGCCTCGATGCGCTGACCAAGACGCTCGACCGCACCAGCCTCGTGGGCCAGCCGCCGGCGGGCGCACTGGATGGCGAGCGCTCGATCCAGGCCGCGGGCAAGGTGTTGCACGTCGAGCTGGGGTCGGGCCGCGACCTGTCGCGGACCATGGAAGCGCCGTGGGAGACCTGGCTGGAGCGCGATCGCCAGTACTTCACCGCCGCGCTCGCGCTCGACGACGTCGGCACCGTGCTGGTGTCGTCGTCCGACGACGCCAAGGTCTACCGTGTCCGCGGCCCCCGCGACGTCGCGACGGTCGCCGACCTCGAGGAGCGCCAGGCCACCGCGCTGTGCCGTGGACCCAAGGGCGAGGTCATTGCGGCCGCAGCCCACGGCGCAGCGGTCTACGAGCTGGGCGCAGCGCCGGCCAAGCGCGCGCGCTACGTCACCGACGTGCTCGACACCTCGCAGCCCGCGAGCTTCGGCACCGTGCGCCTGCGGGGCGACGGCGCGCTGACGTTGCGTGCGCGCAGCGGCCCGTCGGACGAGCCCGACAAGCGCTGGAGCCCGTGGCGCGAGATCCCGCTGACGCGCGAGGCCGGCGGCTGGCGCGGCAACCTCGGCGCCCTGCCCCACCGCCGCCACCTGCAGCTCGAGGTCGTGCTCGCGGCGCCCGGCGCCGAGCTGCGCGCGATCGAGACGTTCTATGCCCCCGAGAACCTCGCGCCGCTGCTGACGCGCGTCGACGTGGAGCGCCCCGGCATCGACGAGGGCGACACCGACCCCAAGGTCACGATCTCGTGGAAGGTCGATGCGCGCGACGAGGACGACCTGGTCTACGACGTGCGCGTGCGCCCCGAGGGCTCCGGCGACGACGCGTGGATCGGGCTCAATCCCGAGGGGGAGCTCGTGACCAAGCGCGAGATCAAGTGGGACACCTCGAGCGTGCCCGACGGGGTCTACGAGGTCGAGGTCACCGCCAGCGACGAGCCCAGCAACGGCACCCGCCGCGCGCGCACCGACGAGCTCGTCAGCGAGCCCTTCGTGGTCGACCGCCAGCGCCCGGCGATCTCGACCCCGAGCGTCAGCGGCGATGTCATCAAGGCCGTCGCGACCGACGGCAGCGGCTTCGTCCACGACGTCTCGTTCGCGATCGACAACGGCCCCATGCGCGCGGCCAGCCCCACCGACGGGCTGTTCGACAGCGGCAGCGAGGCCTTCGAGATCGCGCTGCCGGCCGAGCTCGGCAAGGGTTCGCACCGCGTGGTGCTCAAGGCCCGCGACGGCGCGGGCAACAGCGCCACGGTCGCGATCTTGATCAAGCGCTGAGCCGAGCCCGGCTGCGCGCCAACCCTGCCGGCTCAGTCTGTGAAGAGGAAGCTCTGCTTCCTCTTCCTGCGCCGGCACAGCCGCCTTCGCGTCCTTTCTCCTTCCGGTCGCTGGCGCGACGAGGGGCCGTCGGCATCCGCGGACAGCCTCTCAGCCGAGCGCCGCCGCGATCTCGCGCAGGCGCGCCGGCGCCTCGCGATCGATCACCGCGCCGTGCGACACGATGATGCGGCCGAGCTCGGGCTCGGCCGCGATGCGCTCGAGGCAGGCGCGGAACGCCGGCTTGTCCGCGATGATGAGCCACTTCGCCAGCCGCGGCACCGAGGCGATGCCGGTGGGCGCAAGCAGGAAGCCGAACATGCCGCCGAGCTTGGGCAGGTTGTTGATCGCGTCGTTGAACACGACCGTCGTGCGGCCGGGCGAGTGCACCTGCATCCAGCCCTCGCGCTGCTTGGTGCCGTCGAAGTGGGCCAGGCGCACGTCGTCGTCGGCCGGGGCGTCGTCATAGCCGTGGTCGACCGGCACCACCGCCGCGACGCGGCTGCGCGCGCCGGTCGGGCACACGACCGCGAGCTTGGGGTAGCGCTGTTTGTAGATCCGCGCGTCGAGGCGATGGAAGCCGTTGGGCACCACCAGCAGCCGTGGCTCGCCGAAGCCCTCGAGCCGCTTCATCTCCTCCTCGACCAGCGCGATGGCGTTGTGGATCACCAGGCCGCCGTCCTTGCGCCGCGCGACGGTCATGACGCGCGTGCCCGAGGCACCCGGGATCTCGCCTTCGACCCGCCACAGGTTGGACTCGAGCGTCTCGAGCGGCTTGTTGTCGTGCACCTGCCAGGTCGAAAACGGCTTTGCCATCGCGGCCGCGACGCTACCGCGGGCGGGCCGCGAGCGAAACCTCCGCGGCCGCCCGGCGCCGCAGCGCCGCCGCGGGCGCGACCTCGGCCGCGACCTCGATCAGGGTCTCGCGCAACCACGCGTGCGCGGGCTCGTGCTGCACCCGCTCGTGCCACAGCATGACCATGCGGAAGCCTGGCACCGGCAGCGGCGGCGGCACCACCACCAGGGGCAGGTGCGGCACCAAGGTCGCCGCGACCCGCTGCGGCAGTGTGAGCACCAGATCGGTCTGCGCCACCACGAACGGCGCGACCATGAAGTGCGGCAGCGCCAGCGCGACGCGGCGCGACAGGCCCATCGCCGCGAGCGCATCGTCGACGGCACCCCCGGGCTTGCCCCGCGGCGCGATGAAGGCGTGGGACAGCCGCGCGAAACTCTCCGCGGTCCAGCGCCGCCCGAGCGCGGGATGGCCCTTGCGCACCACGCAGACGAACTGCTCCTCGAACAGCGGCCGCGTGCGGATGCCGGGGCGATCGTTGCCCGGCCGCTCGGGCCCGATCGCGAGGTCGAAGTCACCCCGTCCGAGCGCGTCGCCCAGGTCGTCCTCGTAGGTCTTGAGCCACAGATCGATGCGCGGCGCCGTGTTCGCGAGCCGCGACATCAGCTCCGGCACCAGCACCAGCTCGACGTAGTCGGCAGTGCCGACGACGAAGCGCCGGGCCGCCGTGCTCGGCTCGAACCGTGGCGGCCCGGCGACCACCCGCCGCAGGATCGCGAGCGCGTCCTGCAGCACGGGCGCGAGCGCCCGCGCGCGCGCGGTCGGGACCAACCCGCCGGGCGCGCGCACCAGCAGCGGATCGCCCAGGGTCTGACGCAGGCGCGCCAGCGCGTGGCTGGTCGCCGACTGCGACAGACCCAGGCGGCTCGCGGCCGCGGTGACGCTGCCGTGCTCGAGCAGGGCCTCGAGCACCACCAGCAGGTTGAGGTCGACGCGGGCGAGGTTGGGCTCCTGCGCCGTGATCACCGCGGCCGATGCCCGCGCGCGCCCGGTGCCCTTGCGCGCCGCCGGCGACCGCGACGTGCCGCGGCTGGACCTCTTGTGCACCCGGTGCATGTCAGCCATGAGGAACATGCACTGTACAGATGAAAGCGACGCGCCACAATCCACCCACGGAGAGTCGTTCGATGAGCTACGTCGTCACGGGAGTCACGGGTCACACGGGTGCGGTCGTCGCGGATGCGTTGCTGTCGCAGGGCAAGCGCGTGCGCGTGGTGGTGCGCGAGCGCGGCAAGGCCGACCGCTTCGCGGCGCGCGGGGCCGAGGTTGCGGTCGCAGACATCGGCGACGCCAAGGCGCTGGCGCAGGCCTTCGCCGGCGCCGAGGGAGCGTACCTGCTGGTGCCGCCCAACTTTGCCGCGCCGTCGTTCCGCACCTACCAGCGCCAGACCGCCGACGCCATCGCCGCCGCGGCCAAGCAGGCGGCGCTGCCCCACCTGGTGCTGTTGTCGTCGATCGCGGCCGAGCGCGAGTCCGGCACCGGGCCGATCGTCGGGCTGCACTACGCCGAGGGCCTGCTGCGCGCGTTGCCGCAGACCCGCTCCAGCTTCATCCGCGCGGCCTACTTCATGGAGAACCTCGGCGGCTCGCTGTCGATGCTCGAGCAGGGCGTCATGCCCAGCTTCACGCCCGCCAACCTGGCGCTCGACATGATCGCGACCGCCGACATCGGCAAGCTCGCAGCGCAGCTGCTGGTCGAGGGCGCGAGCACGACGTCGGTGGTCGAGCTCACCGGCGGCCGCTACAGCCCCGCCGACGCCGCGGCCGCGGTCTCGGGCATCGTCGGCAAGCCCATCGCGGTGGCCGAGGCCCCGCTCGACGCGATGGTGCCGACGCTGACCGGCTTCGGCATGCCGACCGAGGTCGCGCAGATGTACCGCGAGATGACCCAGGCGGCGATCGAGGGCCGGTTGTCGTTCGAGGGCGGCCACCGCCGCGTGCAGGGCACGACCCCGCTCGCGACGGTGCTGGCTGGCTTGCTGCAGCGCTGAGCTGCGGCCGCGGCGGTGCGCACGAACGCGGCGCACCGCCACCCGCGATCGGTCAGGGGCAGTTCCACTCGCCGAGGTCGTCGATGTTCTCGGGCTGGGGATTGGCGGCGATGATGGGCAGGCCGCTCCACTGCACCGAGGGATCGAACGCGTCGGCGCCGTTGGGATCGCCCGCGGTCACGTTGCAGTTGCGCCGCAGATCCTCGTCCAGCGTGCCGGTGCCACCGCCGGCCCACTGCACGCCGGGGTCGACCCCGATCTGGCCGATGACGTCGACGGTGGTCATGTCGCAGAAGAGCTCGAGCGCGTCGTTGCCGTTGAACGCGAGGGTCGCCAGCTGATCGCAGAACGGCTGCGCCGCCAGCGAGGTGTGGCAGACGGTGAAGACCTCGCCCGGCAGCACCAAGCCGCCCAGCGCGATCGTCGAGGTCGGCGCGACCGCACCGTTGGCGTAGGTGCGGATCGAGCACGCGGCGACGTTCACCGACTGCGCGCTGGGGTTGTACAGCTCGAGCACCTTGTTGTTGCTGGTGCCCTCGTAGTACTCGCTGAAGAACATCACCGTCGCGTCACCGGCGGGGTTGGTCGTCATCTGGCCCGCGTCCGCGGCGGCGTAGCCGTCGGTGCTGCCGTTGGCATCGCAGTACGTGAACGTCAGCCCGCCGTCGCCGCTGAAGCGGTAGGCGAAGTCGTAGTCGCCCGGCAGCGGCAGCGTCATCGTGCCGATGTACTCGTCGTTGTTCGCGTCGGGGAAGCCCATGCCGACCCAGCCCGGGTTGGGCGCGGCCGCGGTCCAGACCCAGCCCATGTCGAGCGAGGGGTCGGTGCCGTCGGGGCCGTAGCCCACGCCCGCGACCACGTTGACCGCGGGATCGTTGACGTTGCTCTGGTCGGTCAGCCCGGCGATGAAGAGCCGGCCGAACACGTCGACGTTGGCCCCCTCGAGGTCGTCGATGTTGGTCGGGAACTGCAGGTTGCAGTAGTCGATGGTGTAGGTCGGCGGCGAGCAGCTGTCGTTGGGCAGCCCCGGCGTGCCGAGGTCGGTCATGAAGTACGGCGTCATCGCGGCGCACCAGTTCCCGCCGGCGTCGTTGTCGACCGCGCTGGCCGCGGTCGGATCGACCTGCATCGCGGCGCCCGAGACGTCGGGGAACTCGATGTCGTCGTAGGCCACGCGGTCGACGCTGTTGCCGACGCAGAACAGCTCCAGCTCGTCGCCGGAGTTGCCCAGCGCGAGGCCGTCGTAGACGTAGTCGGGGACGAAGCCGGGGTTGTCACTGCGGCCGAAGGTCCGCAGCTCGCCGGGCCCGATGAGCAGGTCGGTGACGATGTCGAAGTTGTCGACGCCGTCGTCTTGGAACAGGCAGCCGCGCAGCTGGTAGGTCTCGGTCAGGCTGGGGTTGTACAGCTCGAACCACTCGCCGCCCGGGTCGGGGATCGAGGTCGGGTCGCGCATGATCTCGGTGATCGCGAGGTCGTCGATGCCCGGCAACGGGAAGTCGGTGCACTGCGACTCGTCGTAGCCGCACCCGGCGTCGCAGCCGAGCACGCCACCGGTGTGGCCCAGCGTGAGGCAGTCGGCCCCGTCGAGCGCGGTGCCATCGCACTGCTCGCCCACGTCGACGATGTCGTTGCCACAGAAGTTGCAGCCCGACGTGTCGAAGCCGCAGTCGGGCGCGCACGCGAGGCTGCCCCCGACGAAGCCGCCCGGCACCGTGGTGCAGTCGTTGCCGAGCAGGTCGTCGCCGTCGCACTGCTCGCTGCCCTGGGCCGAGCCGTCGCCGCACAGCGTGCAGCCCGACAGGTCGAAGCCGTCACAGCTCTCGCTGCAACTGAGCACGCCGCCGTCGAAGTCGCCCTGGGTCGCGCAGCTCTCACCGCCGAAGTCGTCGCCGTCGCAGGTCTCGCCGCCGCCGATGGAGCCGTCGCCGCAGCAGGCGGAGAAGTCGAGCACGCAGCGGGCCGTGCAGCTGACCTCGCCCGCGCCGAAGCCCGCGGCGTCGCAGCTGGCCTTGTTCAGATCCTCGCCGTCACACTCCTCGGTCTCGCCGTTGATGGCCCCGTCGCCGCAGCTGTAGGCGATGCAGGCGCTGGTGTCGAACACGCAGCTGGCGTCGCACGCGAGCGTGCCCTCGTCGAAGCCGAGGTCGGTGCAGGCGCTGTCGCCCAGATCGTCGCCGTCGCAGTCCTCGGGCGTGTCGATCATGCCGTTGCCGCAGGCCGTGCAGCCGCTGGTGTCGAAGCCGTCGCAGGTGGCGTTGCATGCCAGCGTCCCGCCGACGAAGCCCTCGGACGCGCAGCTGCCCTCGCCCAGGTCGCTGCCGTCGCACAGCTCGTCGCCCTCGCGCACGTCGTTGCCACACGCGGCACCGCCGGACTCGCTGCCGCTGCTGCTGCTGTCGCCGGTCGCCGACGCGGACGCCGACGCGGAGCTCGAGCCCGACGAGTCGGCGACCGTGACGGTGCCGGGCTCGCCCGAGGAGCTGCCGTCGGTGTTGCTGTCGCTCTCGGAGCCCATCGACGTGGCCGAGGCCCCGTCGTCGCCGCAGGCGCTCGCCAAGGCGAGCAGCGCGGTCCACTGCAGGTGGGAACGGACGTGCTTGGTCATGGCAACCTCGCGCCGGCCCGCGTTGGGCCCCGGCGCGGCGCGAGGGTACCAAGCTGCGCGCGGCTCAGCGCGACTTCGTCTGGGCCTTCGGCGCAGCCTTGGCGGTCTTCTTGCCGCCGGCCGCAGGCTTCGCCGCCGGCGCCGCCTTCGCGCCACGCTTCGCGGCGCGCTGCAGGCTGCCCAGCAGATCGACGATGCGCGCCAGCGAGAGACGGCGCAGCTTGTCGCCGTACTCGTGATCCTTGGGCTGGCGCTTGAGCTCGAGGATCTGCTTCACGATCGCGTCGCGTCCACCCAGCTGCTTGACCCGCTCGCCGATGGCGACGAGGTGCAACAACTTTGCGTTGGAGACGTTGCGAAGACGTCGCTTGTGTTGCTCGGCCGACTCGCCGGCACCGGCTTCGACGAGGCCCACGACGGCCTCGATCAGCTTGGTCTTGTCGCCGTAGCGCTCGGTCACGATCTGTTGCGGGGACTTGCTCATGGGGACCTCGGTCGTCGCCGCCATCGGCCCGGGTGGGCCGCAGCTACGAGGGAAGCTCGACCGCGGTGGGTCGAGGCTGGGTTGGGAATCCCGGCGTACCGACGCCGGGGCCGCGGAGCATCGCCCACGACGCAACCAATGAAAAGCCCCCTTGCGGGGGCTCTTGCTGGCGTCGCGGGCGGGTGCGCCGCGGCGCGGATGGGGCGGGCGCCGGGCCGCGGGCGGACCCCACGGCCTCGACCGGCGCCGTTGGGCTCACATCTTGGGCAGGCTCTCGCTGATCTTCTTGAGATCGTCGTCCGAGGCCTTGGCCGCAACCGTCACCGCGTTGCCGCTGGCGTCGATCTTCACGCTGTCGACCACCGCCTGGGGCACGCCCATCGAGCCGGCCATGCCCTTGACGCCGTCGAACTGCTTCTGCAGCTCGTCCTTCTTCTTGGTCGCCTCGTCCGCGCTGCCGAAGCCGACCGACGCCGCGACGGCGATGCCACCGGACAGGTCGAAGCTACCCGCGACGTCCTTGGCGCCCTCGGCCGGGCTGCCCTTGAGCATGTCCGCCGGCAGCGAGCCCGCGAACCAGATGTGCTTGCCGGTGTCGGCGCGGCCGATGACGTCCTTGAGCGCGCCGTCGAACACCGACTTGCCCTTGCCGTCGACGAGCTCCTTGACCGGGCCGGCCCAGTCCTTGCTCGCCACGACGATCGAACCCTCGTTGACGATGTAGCCGACGCCGCCGTCGTCCATCGTCATCATCTTCTTGCCGTCCTTCTCCTCGATCTTGAACGCATCCTTGCCGGACTTCTCCTTCACCTTGCCGTTGATGCAGGTGAGGTTGTCCTCCTTGCCGATGCCGTCCGCGCTGATGACAGCCGCGAACTGGTTCTTGGTCGGGTCGGCACCGAAGGCGATGCTCTTCCACTTGTCGGTGCCGAGGTTGCAAGCCGTGGCCGCGTCCACGAACTCCTTGAACTCGCCCTTTTCGATCTTGTCCTTGTTGTCCGTGTAGGCCTTCGATCCAACGAGGGCCTTCACGTCGATGCCGCCGACCATCGTCGCGGCGTCAGGGATGAGCTTGGCCGAGTCGGCACCGCCGCCCTTGCAGGCAGCGACGCCCAGGAGGGCCAGCGTGAGGGTGGTGGTGACGAACGTCCGCTTCATGGGGGTCCGTTCTAATCGAGGGGGGTGGGCCGTGCAACTGGAAAAGCGGGCCCTTGGCCGCGCGTTTCCTCGATTGGGCCGCCACGGAAAACCGTGCAACCGCCGTGATCCGAGACCGTCCAGGCGGGTCTATCGCAAGATCGTGAGCCCGCGCGCGCCCCCGCGCCCACACCCGCGCGAGCGCTCTCGCACCCGCCGCAAACCCGGGCCCGAGCACCGCCGGTGCACGCGGCAACGCCAGCGCCGACGGGCTCGACCCGAGCGCTCACTGCCCGTGCGCGGCCTGGTAGCCTCTCGTCTGCCATGCCCTGGAAGAAGTTCGACTTCAAGGGACAAGCGGTCTTCGTCCGCGTCCTGGCGAGCGGCAAGCCGATCGTCCACCGCGGGCGCGTCGAGCTCCGCTATCGCCTCGGCACCGCGAAGTCGTACCGCGCCAGCCCCGACAACCTCGTCGACGTCGCCGGCGAGCTCGTCAGCGACGAAGAGATGGGCGGCGGCGCGCGTGAAACCACTGGAGCCAACCAGGTCCTGCGCGAGAGTCCTGCGTCGCCGGTCGAAGACGACGCGATCATCATCTACACCGACGGCGCGTGCTCTGGAAACCCGGGTCCCGCCGGCATCGGCGTGTTCCTCCAGCGCCCCGACGAGATCTTCGAGTTGTCGGAGTTCATCGGCAGCGGCACCAACAACATCGCCGAGCTGACTGCAATCCTGCGCGGGCTGCAGCACCTGCGCGAAGACGAGGCCGCGCGACAGATCCACCTGTACACCGACAGCGGCTGGAGCCTGGGTGTGCTGGTGCAGGGCTGGAAGGCCAAGACGAACCTCGAGCTCATCGCGGAGATCAAGGAGCTGCTGACCAAGTTCCCACGCATCGAGTGCCAAGATCCGCGGCCACGCCGGGCTCGAGGGCAACGAGGAGGCCGACCGCCTCGCGACGATGGCGGTGCGGCGCGAGACCTCGATGACGCGCGCACGAAAGCGGGTCCGCGGCGCCGAGTCACCGGCGTGAGCGCGCACGCGCTCACGCGTCGCACAGCCGCATGCACGGACCGCGCGCGCGCAGAAAGCTCGCCAGCCGCTCCGTGCGTCGCGCCAGCGGCGTGCGCAGCTCGGGCTGCAAGCGCACGAGCGCGGGGTCGATGCCGTCGTCGCGTTCGTCGGCGAGATCGAGCCCGTGCAGCTCGAGGTGGGCCCTGGGCTCGCGCAGTTCTGCGGTGCGGACCATCGCACGCGACCACGCCGGACCCGCGAGCAGGAACGTCCCCACCAGCGGCAGCCGCAGCGGTCCCATCGCGCTGATCGGCAGCTCGCGCAGCGCCACGTCGGCGCGAAGGTGATCCTCGCGCGGTCCGAGGAACGATCCCAGACCCCGCACCAGCGACTGCGACCGCCGGCCCGCGGCGGCGTGCAGCGCGACCACGGCCAGCTTGGTCAGCCAGTACGACGGCGAAGGCAGCGCGGAGCTGTCGTAGCGGTAGCCCAGCGACGCGGCCGCGCGCAGCAGCTGCGCGTCGTGCACGTAGCCCGGCGCGCGAAAGCCCTGCGGCTGCGCACCCAGCTCGCGCAGCAACGCGTCGCAGCGCGCGAGATCGCGGTGCTGTGCGTCGGCGCGCCAGCGCACCAGATCGTAGGCGTGCGCGTGGCTGTGATTGCCGAGCTCGTGACCGGCCGCGAGCGCGCGCTGCAGCACCGCCGCACCCGCAGCGTCGTGCTCGAGATCGCTGCCGATCACGAAGAAGGTCGCGCGCAGCTGCAGCGCCTCGAACAGCGCGAGAAACCGCGGCAGGCACCGCTGCAGCACCACGCCGCGGGCGTGCTCGGCCGGCGGCGGCAGGCCGTGGATCGCGTGGTAGCAACCGATGCCATCGAGGTCGACGCTGACGAGCGTCCGCTCAGGCATCGTCGAGGTGCTCCGCAGGCGGCGCCGGCTCGGGGCGCCCGCCACCGTGGATCGCCACCATCAGGCGCGCGACGTGGCGCAGCACCTTGGGCACCCGCCGCAGCAGGCGGATCGACGGCGCGCGTTTCTCGGCGACCTCGACCGGCACCTCGACCACGCGCAGCCCGGCGCGATGGGCCCGCACCACCAGCTCGCTCGCGAACACGTCGTGCTCGACCACGCACGCCTGCGCCACCGGCACCAAGGTCGTGCGCACGAAGGCCTTGAGCCCGTGGGTGTCGGTGCCGCGGAAACCGACCGTGAGCCGCAGCATGCCGTTGTAGACCCGCGTGGCCGCGCGGCGTCGCCACGGCCGCGTGTCGTGGGCACCGCGCATGGCCTTGCTGCCGACGACCATGTCGGCCTCGCCGGCGCGCAACAGCGCCAGCGCGCGGCCGTGGAAGTCCACGTCGCACAGGTCGATCTCCTCGCAGATGACGAAGCGCCCGCGCGCGCACCCGATGCCCCGCCGCAGCGCGCCGCCATAGTTGGGCTCGGGGTGACGCATCAAGGTCACCTCGGGGAAGCGGCCGTGCAGCGCATCGCCGATCTCGACCGTGCGATCCTTGCTGCCGTTTTCCGCCAGGATGATCTCGAAGCGCCAGCCGCGGTCCCGCAGCGCTGCATGCAGCGCGACCACGCTGGACTCGAGGATCTCCTCCTCGTTGTAGACCGGGATCACGACCGAGATCTCGGGTGCGTCGTTCATGCCTCGGCCCAGGCGGCCGCCTCCATCCCGTCGATCAGTGCGTCTTCCATGGCGCTGTAGACCCACGCGCCGTAGCGTCCGCAGCTGCGGATGCCGCGGGTCGCGAGCCACGCGTGGATCGTGGCGGTCGCGCCCGCATGCGCGTCGTCGAACACCACGTAGGCATACTCGATGTCGCGCTGCTCCACGAAGCGAACGTCGCCCGGGGCCGTGATCGCGCCCATCGCGGCCAACGCCGCGACGATCGCGGGCTCGTCGGGCGCGCGGCCGCGGTCGGTCAGCTCGACGTAGAGCGCGCCACAGCCGGGCGGCGCCATCGCCGGCGACGCGTTCGAGAACGAACCCACGCGGAAGAACGGCAGCGCGGGCTCGGGCACGTAGATCCAGTGCTCGGGTCGCGGCGTGGGCGTGCAGGTCGCGACGTTGAGGTAGCGCCAGCGGATCCACTGCAGCGCCTGGCGGGCCTCGCGGACCTCGGCCGGCGCGTCGACGATGCGGTCGATCAGCTCGGGCAGCGGCAGGGTCGAGACCAACCGGCGATAGCGCAGCGCTCGAGCGCCGCACTCGACGACGCCGCGAGCACTGTCGATGGCACCGACCTCGGTGCCCAGCTGCAGCGCGGCGGCATCGCGGGCGTGCAGGCGCGCGGCCATGGCCTGCGCCAGGTGATCGATGCCGCCCGCGCGGGGATAGAGGAATCGCGCGTTGTACCCGATGCCTTCTTGGACCATGCCGATGGCACCCGCGATGATCTGCGCGGGCTCGGGCACCGGGATGTAGCGCGTGACCCAGGCGCTGCTGAGGCGATCGGGCGCCACGCCCCAGAGCTTGGTGTTGTAGGGCACGAAGAAGTGCCGCGCGATGCCGGCGCCGAAGCGGTGCTCGGCGAACTGCTGCAGCGAGGCGCGCTCGGGCAGCGCGTCGGTGCGGCGATGGGCCTCGAACAGCCCCACGAGGCACTCGTGCACCACCGGCAGCGGCAGGCCGAAGAGGTTGGCTTGGAACGGGTACGGCAACATCGCGCCGTGGCTGTACACGCCGGTGCGACGTTCGATCTCGACGAGATCTCCCGGTGCGAACAGATCGTGCACCAGCGATCGAGTCCGCGGCTGCCGCAGGTGCAGCCAGTGACCCGTGATGTCGAAGGTGAAGCCCTCGCGACGATCGCTGGCCGCCTTGCCGCCGACCCGCTGCTCGCGCTCGACCACGATCGCTGCGCCGCGGTGGTGCAGCGCGGTCGACAGACCGGTGAGGCCCGCGCCGAGGATCACGAGCGGTTCGTCGTCGCCCCGCGCGGCGGTGGGCTGCGCCCCTGGATCGCGATCGTCCACGGCCCCCATCCTACCCCCAGTTGCGGCCGCGACCCGGCCATGGACAGCTCCCGGCCTGCCATTGCATGCTTTGGCCCGCATGCAGCTGCAACACCTCGGCCGCTACCGCCTCGTCGCGCCGCTGCGTGTGGACAGCCGCAGCAGCCGCTCGTTCGTCGCGCAGCACGAGGACGAGCCCGACGAGGGCGCGCCGACCTACGTGGTCAAGCTGCTCGAGCCCGGCCGCGGCGCCGAGGGCGACGCACGCCGCGCGCGCTTCGAGCACGAGAGCCGCCTGCTGCGAGCGTTCAACCACCCCTCGATCCCGACCGTGCACGCCAGCGGCGAGCAGGACGGCCTGCCCTACATCGCGTCATGGACCGCGTCGACGGCATCGACCTCGCGACGCTGTGCTTCGAGGGCGGCGGCGGCGGCCTCGGGCGCGACCTCGCGGTCTACGTGTTGGCGCAGATCGTCGATGCGGTGCGGCACATGCACGAGCTCGAGATCGACGACCGCGACGAGGTCGTGTCGCTGGGCGTGGTCCATCGCGATCTCGGCCCGCACAACGTGCTGTGCTCGCGCAGCGGCGACGTGGTGCTTTGGGATTTCTCGGCCGCACGCAGTCGCTGGCTCGCGCCCGAGTTCGACGACCGCACCGCCGGCGATCCGGCCTACTGGGCGCCCGAGCGGCTGGACGGGATCGCCGACGCCAAGACCGATCTGTTCGCCCTGGCGGTGATGCTGTGGGAGCTGCTGCGGGGCCAGCGGTGCCTCGCCGGCGCCGACGCGGCCGCGACCCGCGAGGCGGTCGCGCGCTTCGACATCACGCAGCCGTCGCGCCGCGTGCCAGGGCTGTCGCCCAAGCTCGGCGAGGTCCTGCGGCGCAACCTCGATCGCGATCCGGCGCGTCGCTACGACGACGCCTATCAGATGCTGCAGCGGCTGGCGCAGGCGCCCGAGGCCCAGGCCGCGGAGCGTTCGCGCGAGGCCCTGGCGAGCTTGGTGCAGGCGCGCATGGGCGCCCGCGCGGGCTGAGCCGCGCACGCGGGCGCGACCGTGATCCAGCCCGCCGCCCCACCGTCCGAGCCATCCGCGCGCGTCGGCTTGCGCGAACTCGTGGCGCCGCTGGCCCAGCACCGTGCGGTGGCGTGGAAGCTCGCGCTGGTGCTGCTGGGCACCTACGCCTACTTCGTGCCGGCGCCGGCGTGGAATCAGAACTCGCGCTTCGCCCTCACGCGCGCCCTGGTCGAGCGCGGCAGCACGCAGATCGATCCCGATCACGAGACCACCGGCGACAAGAGCTTCCGCGCCGGCCACTGGTACTGCGACAAAGCGCCGGGGGCCTCGTTCGCGGCAGTCGTGCCCTACGCGGTGGTCGCCGCGCTGCGGCGCGTCGCCGGCGGGGCGGCGCCGGCGGTCTCCGTGGTGCCACAGGATCCGCGCGATCTGGTCGCGGGCCGCAGCCCGTCGGTGTCCGAGCGCCAACCCGGCGATCGACTGGTCTACAACCGCAGCCATCGCATCGGGCTGTACTTCGCCGGGCTCGGCAGCGTTGGCGTGATCTCGGTGCTGGGCGCGCTCGCGGCGTGGTTGCTGGCGCTGCGTCTCGCCCGCGGCCGCGTCGCGGTCGCGACCGCGTGCGCGCTGGCGTGGGCCCTGGGCACCCCCGCGCTGCCCTACGCAACCGCGCTGTACGGCCACCAGCTGTGTGGTGCGTTGCTGCTGCTCGCGTTCGCCGGCATCACGCTGACCCCGCGCGAGCAGGGCTCGGGCGGCCTGGCCGCGGCGGTCGGCACGGCGCTGGGATTCGCGGTCGCGACCGAGTACACCGCCGCGCCCATCGCCTTTGGCTTCGCGCTGTGGTGGTGGCAGCGCCAGGATCTGCGCCGCGCGATCGCGTTGGGCCTGGGCGCGCTGCCGTGGGCGCTCGCGCTCGCGATCTACCACGGCGTCGCGTTCGGCCACCCGCTGTCGACCGGCTACGACTGGGTGTGGCTGCCGGAGTTCGCCGCGGGCATGCAGGTGCGCTACGGCATCGCGGCACCGCAGCCCGCGGTGTTGCTCGCGATCACCTTCGGCAGCTACCGCGGCCTGTTCTACCTCTCGCCGGTCCTGCTGCTCGCGGTCTGGGGCCTGTTGCTTCGCGAGGGTCCGCGCGCGCGGCTCGGCGGCGACGCGGTCGCGGCCGCGGTCGCGTGTGCGTTGTACATGCTGCTGCTCAACGCCGGCTATTACATGTGGGACGGCGGCGCGGCGATCGGGCCGCGTCACGTCGTGCCGATGCTGGGCCTGCTCGCGCTCGGGTTGGTGCCGGCGCGCGAGCGGCTCCCCACGGCCTTCGCGGTGCTCGCGATCGTCAGCGTCGCGCAGATGCTGCTCGCGACCGCGGCGATGCCCGAGGCGCCGCAGTTCGGCAACCCGCTGTGGGAGTTCGCGCTCGGTCGCGTGCTCGGGCGCGCCGCCGCCACCGACGCGCTCGCGAGCAACCTCGGCCTGGTGCTGGGGCTGCCGGGCGCGTGGAGCCTGCTGCCGCTGCTGGGCCTGTGGCTGTGGGCGTGGCCGCTGGTGCGACCGCGCGGCGACGCGATCAGAAGCGGCGCGTGAACTGCAGCCCGACCAGGCCGGGGCCCAGCATCGCCGAGGTGCCACCGGTCCGTGCACCCTCGCGCTTCTTGAGCAGGGCCAGCCGCGCCGCGCCGCCTGCGATGGCTCCGACGCCGACCGCGAGCAGGATGCCGCCGCCGATCTGGAAGCCGCGCAGTTTGTTGGCGCGATGATCGTACTCGCCGTAGTTGTCCGCGCGCTCGAGCCACGACCACGAGCCCGCGAGCAGACCGATGCCGGCGCCGACGCCGGCGACGCCGAGCGAGAGCAGCGCGATGCCGGCGGGATCGCGATTCCACGGCCGCGGGGGCTTGGCCGCCGGCGGTGGCGGCTCGTCGGCGGGCGGCGGCGGCGTGCCGGGGTCCGCCGGCTCGTCGGCGCCGTCGTCGGGCGTGGGCTCGTCGTCGGGCGGCAGCGGATCGTCGGCCGCGAGCGCCTCGGCGCAGCTCACGATGCCGTCGCGCGCCGCCTCGGCCGACATCTCTGGCGGGTTGGTCGCGATGTAGCGCTTGTACAGCTTCACCGCCGCGGCACAGCGACCGCGCTTCCGCTCGGCCTGCGCCCACGTGTACAAGAACGCGGGATCGTCCTGCTTGGCGTAGCCCTTCTTGTACTCCTCCACCGCGGTGTCGAAGTCACCCTTGCCGAAGGCCGCGTTGCCGCGATCGAGGTGGGCCTTCGCCTCGGGATCCGTCGGCAGCGCGTGCGCGGCGGCGGGGCCCAGCGCGAGCCCGGCGGCGAGCGTCCACGACAGCGCGCGCACGGCCGCGCGTCGGGGCGTCACATCGGAGGCATTGGACTGTCGGGATCCCACTTGGGCTTCTTCGGCTCGGAGGCGGTCGGCTTCTTGGGCTCCGCCGGCTTGGGGGGCTTGCGCGTGGTCTTGCCGCTGGGCGTGCCGGGCTTCGACTTGTCGCCGGTCCGCTCGGCGTCCGCGTTCTCCAAGACTACTGCGGGTTCGTCCTCGACGGCCACTGTCGGCGATGCCGTGGGTGTGGCCGGCGGTGCCGGGTTGCCCGGCGCGACCGCGGGCGTCTCGACGCGCACCGGGGCCGGCACGAGCACGACCGGCGGCGGCGCGGCGGTGGGCGTGGGCGCGGTGATCTCGGGCGGGACCTCGGCGCGCAGCACCACCGGTGGCGCCGACGCGGCCTGGCGATCGCCACTCTCGCCGCTGGTCGCCCACGCGTCGGCACCACCGAGGCCCACCGCCGCGACGACGGCTGCAGCTGCGCCGATCCACCAGCGCGCGCGCGAAGGCGGCGGCAGATCGTCGGGGCCCAGCGCGCGCGTCGGGCCCTCGCTCTGCGTCAGCGTCGAGCGGCTGACCTCCGACTCCACCCGCGGCGTGGGCGTGCGCAGGCGCAGTTCGCTGGGCACCTCGCTGGCCTCGATGCCGTCGACCGAGGTCGCCTCGCCCGGCACGTCCGGGACCACCGCGATCGGGGCCTGGCCCGAGTTCGCGGCCTCGAAGCGCTCGGCCTGGATCTGCGCCGCGGTCTGCTGCATCTCCTCGGCGAAGAGCTCGCGCATGAACTTGGCCACGCGCGCCGACGACACCGGCAGGCGCGCCTCGCGGGCGAAGTCCTCGAGGTCGATCTGCATGTCGACCGCTCGCTGGTAGCGCTGCAACGGATCGGCGTGCAGCGCCCGCATCACGATGCGCTCGAGCTCGGGCGGGTAGTCGGGCCGCACCGACGACGGCAGCGGCACGTCGCCCTGCGCCACGCGATTGATGATCGCAATCTCGTTGTCGCCCGCGAACAGGCGCGTGCCCGTGGTCAGCTCCCACAGCAGCGTGCCGATGGAGAAGATGTCGCTGCGCCGGTCGACCGACTCGCCGCGGCACTGCTCGGGCGACATGTACGGGATCTTGCCCTTGAGCGTGCCCGCGACCGTGTTGCTCTGGAACGCCGCGGCCTTGGCGATGCCGAAGTCGACCAGCTTGACCGCGCCGTCGTAGGTGACGAGCACGTTCGAGGGCGAGACGTCGCGATGGACCACGCCCAGCGGCTGACCATCGAGGCCGGCCTTGTCGTGGGCGTAGTCGAGCCCGGCGGCGACACCGATGAGCACGACCAGCGCCAGGCCCAGCGGCAGGCCCTCGGGCGCGCGCTTGAGCACCTCACGGAGGTTGCGGCCATGGACGTACTCCATGGCGAGGAAGTACTCGCCGCGCACGCTGTCGATGTCGGTGACCTGCGCGATGTTGGGGTGATCGAGCGAGGCGGCGATGCGGGCCTCGTCGAGGAACATCGTGATGAACTCGGGATCCTCGGTCAGGTGCGGCAGCACGCGCTTGATCACGACGGTGCGCTCGAAGCCCGACAGCCCGCTGTGCCGCGCGACGTACAGCTCGGCCATGCCGCCGGTCGCGAGCCGGCGCAGCAGCTGGTACTTGCCCACCCTGCCGGACTCCGAGATGACACGTGGATCCGCGGCCCCCAAGACGAGACGGTCTACCCCCGGGTTCGAGTGTACGGGCGGCCACACGATCCGATCAATGGAATCGGGCACGGTTCGGGCCGCCGGCCCGCGCGGCTTCGCCCGCCCTCGCCGGGCGTCCGCCGATCCGTTGGACGCGATGCGACGCGATGGGTCCCGGACTCAGAAGCGTCCGACGAAGCCGACGCCCGCGAAGCCGCCCCCGCGGGCCGTTCGCGGCACGAGGGTGGGAGTGAACACCACACGGGCGGCCGCGGTTTCCTTCGCACGCCGTCGCCGGGGCACGCCGACACCCAGCAGCACCGAGCCACCGACCACCGCAGCGCCACCGACCGCGGCCAACGAGATCGTCAGCGGGCGATCCTCGGCGGAGCCGACGAAGGCCAGTGCGCCCAGCAGCAAGAGCCCGCCCACGCCCAACGAGATCGAGCCGCCGATGATCATGCTGCGCCCGCTGCGATACTGCTTGGCCAGCTCCGGATCCGACTGCAGCACCTGCGCCATCGCGGCATCGCGTCGCTTCTTCTCGGCGTTCTCGACCCCGTACAACGACGGTGCGTTCTTCTTCTCGGCCTCCGCGATGCGTTGATCGAGCTGCGCGATGCGGTCGTTGACGCGCTTGAACTCCTCGATCGTGCGCTCGTCGGGGCGGTACAGCAGCTTGTAGTTCTTGAGGAAGTCCTGCAGCAGCGCCTTGGCCTTGCGCAGGCGCGTCACGTCCTGGTCGATGTCGAACGCCTTCTCCTGCGCCGTCGCGATGTTGTAGACGAGGTCGTTGCGCACCTCGAGGTTCGACTCGGTCTCGGGCAGCATGCCCAGCGCGTGGGTCCAGTCCGCGATCGCGCCGTCGTAGTCCTTGGTCTCGTACTTGGCCTTGCCCTCGCCGTAGACGCGCTTGACCTCGGCGAGGTCGACGGCCGAGGCGCCTGCATCGCCTGCGGGGGATCCGCCCTCGGCCGGCGGCGTCGCGGCTGCGCTCGCCGCCGCGGGTTCGGCCGCGCGCACGGATGTCGGCAAGGCCACTGCGAGCGCAAGCACCGAAGTCACGACCGCGCGCGGGATCGATCCGCCTCGGCCGCGCTGTTGCGCCCCGCGCCCGGGGGTCCACCGTCCCGGCCACCGGTCGCCAAGGGGCGTCTCGACCTCGTCGTGCACGGGGTGCAGGATAGCCCAACGGCACGCGGACGGTTGCGAAGCGCGTCACAGGCCGCGCTTTTGCGGGTCGGGGAACCAGACCGCACCGTGGGGAACATCATCGGGTTGGCCGGTGCATCGGCGCGTCCGCGGCGCGGGACGGTCGCGACCGCGCTTGGGCGGCGGCGCGCCGATCCGTGACACCGACGTCGCGCTCGTTCGCGGGCAGCAACGTGAGCGGGCGCCGCACGCTCGGCCGCGCCGCGGTCTTGACCGCGGCCGGCCTGGGACCGCAAAGTGGGCGCCATGGTGCGCACCGCAATCGCCCTGGCTTGTTTCGCCTTCGTCGCCGCGTGCGGCAAGGACGTCGAGGATCCCGGTTTCACCGCCACCGCGTCGGCGACGATGACGGCGGGCACGACCTCGACGGGCGAAGACTCGACCGGCAGCACCACCGGCGCGTCGATGTCGAGCACGACGCAGACGAGCAACAGCAACAGCGACTCGGCGGACACCACCGCGTCGACCGATCCCTCGGCCGGCACCAGCGGTCCCACCACCGACACGATGGGTGCGGGTTGCGGCGACGGCATGGTCAGCCCCGGCGAGCAGTGCGATGGCGACGAGCTGCAGGGCTTCACCTGCATGAGCCTCGGCCTCAACGGCGGCACGCTGTCGTGCGATCCGGTCACCTGCACCTTCGACACGTCGATGTGCATGTCGACCAGCGGTGGCACGAGCGGCTGATCCGCTCGCGCGCCCGGCCGCGACGCTGCCGCGCGCGGTCACCCTCGCGTACTTCCTGCTCTGCATCGCCGTCTACGCCCAGACGGCGCCGGGGCGCATTCTCTTTCCCGACGACGAGATCGTCTTCCAGACGACGCGCGCGCTGTGGCACCGCGGCGCGCTCGACATCGAAGGCATCCCCAAGCGCACCGGCGAGCTCGAGGGCAGGCCCGACGGCACCTTCGGCTGGGCCCCTGGACGCGACGGCAAGCGCTACGGCTTCTTCGGCCACGCGCTGTCGATCGCCGCGCTACCCAGCTACGGCGTGGGCCTGTGGCTGGCCGATCACGCGCCCGAGACCTGGCGGCACGCGATCCGATCCGATCATTACTTCTTGCATCGCCGCTCGCCCGAGGCCGACTGGACCCGCCTGGCGGTCAGCACCACGAACCTGTGGATCACACCGCTGTGCGGCTGGCTGCTCGCGCGATGGTTGCTCGCGCTGGGCTTCGGGCTGCGCGCGGCGATGGCGGTCGCGCTGATCCACGCCTTCGGCACCCTGGCGTGGCCCTACAGCCGCACGCTGTTGTCCGAGCCGCTGTCTGCGGTGACCCTGGTCGGCTGCGCGTGGTGCATCGCGGAGTTCCCCCGCGCGCTCGCGAACCACGCAGCAGCGCAACGCTTCGCCGTGGGCGCGGGGATCTTCGCCGCGACCGCCGTGCACGTGCACGTGCTCAACTTCGTGGCGCTGCCGTGCCTGCTCGGCTACGCGGTGCTGCCGTTGCGTGCACGCCTGCGCGAGGCCGCGGTGCGTCGCGGCCTGATCGCGGCGCTGTCGATCGCGGGCGCCGGACTCGCGCTGTTGCTGTGGGGCCAGTGGTGGCGCTACGGCGATCCGTTCGAGACCGGCCGCTACGATCACTACAGCCACTGGGTCGCACCGGGTGAGGGCATGCTCGCGACGCTGGTGGCGCCCGGTCGCAGTCTGCTGCTGTTCACGCCGCCGCTATGGCTGGCGCTACCACGGCTGCGCGCGATGCTGCGTCGCGTGCCCGCGGCGATGTGGTGCGCGCTGGCGATCGCGCTGACGCGTTGGCTGGTGGTGGGCCTGCGCAGCGACTGGTGGGGCGGTTGGTCGATCGGACCGCGCTACCTCGTGCCGACCATCCCGCTGCTGCTGCTACCGCTCGCGACAAGTGGTTCGAGCCCGGCGGCGCCGGCTCGCGACGTGCGCGGCTGCTGCTGATCGTCACGTTGACGCTCTCGCTGCTGCTGGCGCTGCACCTGTCGTTGCACAGCATCTTCGAGTGGATGCTGCACCTGACGACGACGGGCACGCCGCAGATGAACTACCTGCGGCGCTCGCACTGGCTGCCGCAGGCGCACCCGGTGGTGGGCTTCGCGTCGCTGCCGGTCGACACGCTCGGCGCGGGCGCGTTGCGGCTGGCTCGCCACGGCCACAGCGGCCCGCTGCTGCTGCTGGGCGCGATCGCAGCGGTGGGCGCGGTCGCGGCGTGGCGCCTCGCCGTCGCCCTGCGCCGCGCGCCCTCGACCGACGCAGGCGGCTTTGGCATGCTCGCGCCCCCACCATGAACGACAAGGCCGAGAGGATCACACCGCGGGCGGAGGACTATCCCCAGTGGTACCAGGACGTCATCCGTGAGGCCGACCTCGCCGAGCCGGCGAAGGTCGTCAAGGGCTGCATGGTCATCAAGCCGTACGGCTACGCGATCTGGGAGAAGATCCAGCGCGACCTCGACGCCCGCTTCAAGGCCACCGGCCACGAGAACGCCTACTTCCCGCTGCTGATCCCGCAGAGCTTCATCACGCGCGAGGCCGAGCACGTCGAGGGGTTCGCGCCCGAGCTCGCGGTCGTGACCCACGCCGGTGGCGAGAAGCTCGAGGAGCCCTACGTCATCCGGCCCACCAGCGAGACCATCATCGGCCACTTCTTCGGCAAGTGGATCTCGAGCTGGCGCGACCTGCCCCTGCTGGTCAACCAGTGGGCCAACGTCATGCGCTGGGAGCTGCGCACGCGGATGTTCCTGCGCACGACCGAGTTCCTTTGGCAGGAGGGCCACACCGCCCACGCCAACCACGACGAGGCCAAGGCCGAGGTCCGGCGCATGCTCGACGTCTATGGCGACTTCGCCGAGCAGATGATGGCGATGCCGGTGGTCCGCGGGCTCAAGACCAACAGCGAGAAATTCGCCGGCGCGCTCGAGAGCTACTGCATCGAGGCGTTCATGCAGGATGCCAAGGCGCTGCAGGCCGGCACCAGCCACGATCTGGGGCAGAACTTCGGCAAGGCCTTCGATGTGAAGTTCCAGACCGAGTCGGGCGGCCTCGACTTCGTGTGGCAGACCAGCTGGGGCGTGTCCACGCGGCTCATCGGCGGCCTGGTCATGAGCCACTCCGACGACGCCGGCCTGGTGCTGCCGCCCAAGATGGCGCCGATCCACGCCGCGATCATCCCGATCTACAAGAACCCCGAGGAGCGCACGCGCGTGCTCGAGGCGGCGCAGCGCATCGCCAAGGCCCTGGGCGCCATCGACATCTCGCAGCCGGGCAGCCGCTACCGCGACTTCATCGAGGTCCGCATCGACGACCGCGATCTGCGGCCGGGCGCGAAGTTCTACCACTGGGAGCGCCGCGGCGTGCCCATGCGCATCGAGCTCGGGCCCAAGGACCTCGACAAGGGCCAGGTCTGCGTGAAGATGCGGGTCGACAGCGCGGCGGGCACCGGCAAGATGTTCATCCCCGAGGCCGAGTTCATCGCGACCGCGAAGGCGCGACTCGAGCAGTACCAAGACGAGCTGTTCGCCCAGGCGCGCGCGCGCATGGTCGCGGGCTCGGTCGAGCTCGACAGCTGGGACGACTTCCTCGCCGCGTTCGCCGGCGAGGGCAGCCGCTTCGCGTGGTGCCACTGGGACGGCACCGCCGCGACCGAGGCCGCGATCAAGGCCGAGACCAAGGCGACCATCCGCTGCATCCCGCTGCCGGGCCACGGCCCCGCGCCGAGCCCGGGTCGTTGCATCAAGACCGGCGAGCCCTCGCGTCAGCGCGTGCTGATCGCGAAGGCCTACTGACGCGCGGGTCGGGCGAAGCGCGGACGCGGCGCGCCTCGCCCTCGCCGCACCCGCGGCGGACGCCGGCTACGAGACCTTGCGACGCACGAGCTCGGGGCGGCTGGCCAGCGCCTTCTCGAGCTCGGCGACCTCATCGGTCTTCAGGTAGCTCATGCTCTTGGCGCCACCGGCGAGCACGAGCTTGACGATGGGCTGCGGGCCCTTGCCGTCGATCTCGTAGCTCTCGCAGGCCTCGATCTGTTCCATCAGGCGCGCGAGTCGGGGCGAGCTGAACTTGACCGGCTGCAGGTTGCGCTTGTAGCGGAAGAACTTCTTGGGCTTGAACCCGGCGGTGCCCTCGGCGCGCAGCAGCGACTCGTTCGCGTTGTTGATGCGCGAGCGCAGCGCGTTGTCGGCCTGGCGCAGCTCGTTGTGCTCGACGTCGCTGACGTCGCGGGTGTGCGCGGCCATGACCGCCAGCTCGCTCGAGCTGCCGCTGCGGAACTCGAACTTGCGGCACACGACCTCGACCGACCGGCGCCCGAACAGCGAGCCGGTGGTCAGCAGCAGCAGCAGCGCGACGTCGACCCGCTCGGACACGATGCGCGCCAGGTCGCGCACCACCTTCTCGTCGTCGACTTGGATGCCGGCGGCGCCGTCTTCGTTGGCCAACAACACGAATCCGATCGCGCCGTCGCCGGGATCGGGCGTCAGCGCCTCCTTGCCCTCGAAGGTGCGCTCCCAGCCCAGGTCGGCCAGTGCCTTCTCCATGGCGGCTTCGAGCTTCTGCAGCTTGCAGGCCCCCCGCGTCTCGATGAGGGCCGTTGCCAGTTGGAGTGCCATCGGCGGTGCTCGCGGCGGAGTATGGCACAGCCCCAAACCCGCCGAAAACTGGCGCGCGGCCGGGCCGCGAGGGGAAGCTGGGCCCATGCAAGGCACCGTGCTCGATGAGCTTTTGGGCGGGACCTGGCTGCCGCCGGGCGCCGACGACGACCCCGAGTACCCGGCCGACGCCGTGGACGAGATCCAGGCCCTGCTCAGCGACCTCGTGGACCAGATGGTCGGTCCGGCCGCTGCGCGCTGATCGCGGGCGGGGTCAGAAGCGGCCCGACAGGCCGACGACGGCGCCGCCGCGCGCCAGTCCGGCGCCCAGCTGGTAGCGCTGGATCATCCGTGCCCGTCGCAGCCGCGCGGTGCCGACGATCGCGAGCACGGCCCCCGCGAGCTGGGTCGCCCCCGCGAACGCTGCGCCCCAGCGCTGCATCGCCTTGGGCGCGTACGAGATCGCGAGGAACGGGCCGGCGACCGGGATCAGCATCGCGCGACCGAAGTTCACGCGCTTGCGATCCGGAGCGAGCGTCGCGCCGGTCATCGGATCGGTGCGGTGCTTCTCTCGCGCGCCGTCGATCACGATGGCGCCCGACAGCGACGTCAGCGTGTACATGACGCCGAGCGTGACCAGGCCCGCGGTGACGAGCGACTTGGCGTCCTTGATCTCGCCGTCGAGCGAGCGCTGCACCGGCGCGGCCGGCAACGCGGCGGGCGTCACCCGCGGCGACGGGACGGCGACCGCCGGCGCGGGCTCGCTGGGTCATCGCGGGCGCGGGCTCGCTGGGTGCCACCGCGAGCGTCGCCGCGACCGGTGGCGCGGGCCGGCCGCGGCCGGGACCGCGGCTGCAGGCGCCGCCGGCATCGGGGCGGCACCGAGCTCGCCTGCAGGGGGCTCGCTGCGGGCGTGCGCGGCAGCGGGCAGCGCGAGGGACACGGCGACGAAGGCGGCAAGAACAGTCGAGCGGCGCATGGGTTGGTCTTTCGCGCCTCGGGTAGTGCTGCGCCGGTGCACCGCGATCGTGCCGATCGGACCGGTGTGCCACAGCGCACGAGCCCGCGTCGCCGCGCGCGCCCGGGGTTTGTGGCAAAACCGCAGCTCAACCGCGACGAGGACACCATGCAGCGCACCGCAAAGGCCGTCTGGGACGGCGATCTGAAGACCGGCACCGGGACCATCGACACGGGCAGCGGGGCGCTGACCCGCCGCAAGTACAACTTCGTCAGCCGCTTCGAGGACGGTCAGGAGACCAACCCCGAGGAGCTGCTCGCCGCGGCCCACGCCGGCTGCTTCTCCATGGCGGTCGTGGCCGAGCTCGGCCGCGCCGGCGTCGCGGTGCAACAGGTCGCGACCGAGGCCAAGGTCACGATGGAGCGCGTCGACGGCAAGCCCACCATCACCGCGATCGCGTTGCACATGTCCGCCAAGGCGCCGGGCAGCAACCGCGACGCGATCCAGGCCGCGGCCGAGGGCGCGCGCGCCGGCTGTGTGATCTCGCGGGCGCTCGCACCGTCGATCGCGGTGACGCTGACGACCGCGATCGAGGTCTGAGGGGAAGGCACACCGTGGCCGCAACGCTGCCCATCTACATCACGCCCGAAGGTCACCAGAAGGTGAAGTCGGAGTTCGAGCAGCTGTGGAAGGTCGAGCGGCCACGCGTGACCCACGAGGTCGAGGTCGCGGCCGCGCACGGCGATCGCTCGGAGAACGCGGAGTACCAGTACGGCAAGCGGCGGCTGCGAGAGATCGATCGCCGGCTCAAGTTCCTCGCCGACCGACTCGAGCGCATGCACGTGGTCGACCCCGAGCAGCAGAAGCAAAACGGCGATCGCATCGGCTTCGGTGCGTGGGTCGTGGTCGAGGACGAGGACGGTGCGCAGCACAGCTACCGCATCGTCGGACCCGACGAGTCCGACGCCGATCGCGGCTACATCAGCATGGACTCGCCCATGGGCCGGGCACTGCTGGGCAAGCACCCCGAGGACGAGGTCACGGTGCAACGCCCCCGCGGTCCGGCCAGCTTCACCGTGGTCTCGGTCCGCTACGGCGCGAGCTCCGGTTGAACCGAGGCGCGGCCGCGCGCTGGCCCGAGGCCGGCGGCAGGCAGCCCACCCCGCCCCACCCGGCCGCGACACCGCCCCCAAGCCCCTGGAATCCCGCGGGTTGTCCGGCCGCAGGATTCCTGGGGCCGGGCGCGGAACCTTTTCGCGGGACCATGCGTCTACAGCCGAATCGGGGAGCGCGCGCGGGCATGCGACGACGAGTGATCGGGCTTTTGGCGCTGGTGATGACGGTCGGCACGGCAAGCGGCGCCTCGGCGTGTCTGCGCAAGCCGCCGCCGCAACCCAAGATCGCCAAGCAGGTCGATCACACCCAGCGCGACGTCCTCGCGGCCGAGAAGGCGCTCGCCAAGGGTGACAACGCGAAGGCGGGCCAGCTGGCCCGCGGGGCGATCCCCGCCATCGCGCAGCGGCCCCCGACCGACGCGGCGGAGCTGGCCACGCGCGCGCAGCGGACCCTGGCCATCGCGGCGGTGCGCAGCGGCGGCGAGGTCCATGCCTTCGAGCTCGACGGCGCCGACGCGGCCCACGTCAAGGCCGCGAACGTCGCGTGGGCGGGGCTGGTGCTGGGCTACCAGGCCGCGCTCAAGTCGGACAACGTGATGGTCAAGCTGCAGCTGGCCGAGCCCTCGCAGCGACGACTACCAGCGCAACCGTGCGCGCGACATGCTGCGTGATTCGCGGCGCGCGATCCGATGCCGAGCGCCCGTGGTTACGCCATGCCTCGCGCAGCTCGAGGGCGACGCCGCGCTGCGCGACGCGGCGCTGGGGCGATGCCGCGATCTCGGCGGCGACAGCACGTGCAAGGCGTGACGCGTCCGCAGCGTGCCCGCACGTGGGGCTGATCGCGGCGCTGCTGCTGCCCGCCGCGTGTGGCGGCGACGCCCCGGCGGCGCCCTCGCCCGCGAAGTCTGCCGAGGTCGTCGCGCCTGCCGCGGACGCGCCCGCGCCCGCGCTCGAGGCCGCGGCCGACGCGGCGCTGGTCGCCCGCGCCGGCGCGCGGGTGGCCGCGCTCGAGTGCAACCGCTGCCGCTACACGCGATCGAACCGGATCGCGGCGCCGACCGCCGAGCCCTCGATTGCGTCGGCTGCTACCGCAAGATCCTCGCCGGCGACTTCGAGGCCACGCCGCAGGAGCTGTCCGGCTGGCAGTCGCGCATCCACTCGTTGGTCGACGTGCCGCGGCTGGTGCCGGGCCCGCGATTCCGCCGCGCATGGCTCGAGCGCTTCTCGCCGACACCCACGACCTGCGCTTCCAACCCCTCGACGCGAGCATGCCTCGCTTCGCGCTCGCGCCCGACGACGTCACCGTGCTCGCCTGGCTCGCGCCCACCGCCGAGACGTCGGCGCCGCCGCTCGGCGACGCGGCGCGCGGCCGCGCGGTGGTGGAGGCCAAGGGCTGCGGTACCTGCCACCGCAGGCCGGCGCGCCGCCGCTGCCCGCGACGGCGCTGCCGATCCCGATCGCCGCCGACGCGCTGGCCCGCGTCAACGCCTGGCCCCCGATCCGCGCACGCGCGCGAGCGTTCAGCGGCCCGCCGCGCTGCTGCAGGTCGAGTCGCCCGAGCGCCTGCAACCCGGCACCGCGATGCCGACCATCCCGCTCGACGACGCCGAGCGCCGCGCACCGCGTCGCGGCGTACCTGCTGCAGACGCCGCTGCCGGCGGCCCCAGCACGCGCGAGCGCCGAAGCGCTTGCCGTTGCTGACCGCGAGGTCCGCCACGAGGAGGTCGACGCGCGGATCTTCCACAAGACCTGTGCCGCCACCGCTCGGATCCCGGCTCGTGATCGGTGACGGCGGCCCCGGCTACTCCGGCGGCTTCGCTTCCCCAAGCGCGGCCTCGACCTGAACTCCTACGAAGGCATCCCCTCTCGGGCAGCCTCGACGACGGCGGTCAGCGGCGCTCGTCCTTCACCGCCGACGCCGACGGGGTTCCGCGCATCGTCGCGCACCTGCTGGCGTCACGCCGAGCAGGCCGGGCGCCTGTTGCCGGGCGTGCGCGGCATGCCCCTGGCCCTGCCCGCGCCGCCGCTCGAGGACATCCACGCTCGACACCTGATCGCCCAGGGTCGCAAGCGCAACGCGCCGAACGGCGAGGACGGCGAGGGTGCGCCGTGACCCGTGTCGGTCTCGCGCTGGCGCTGGTGCTCGGCGGCTGTCCGCGCGAGGACGCCAGCGTCGCCGCGACCACGAGCGCGACACCGACACCGCCGACGACGCCCAGCGGCACCACGGCCACGCCGACACCCACCGCGACGCCGGGCGAGACCGCCGCGACGCCGACACCGCCGGCACCCAGCGATCCCGACGCCGTGCGCATCGTCGAGATCGATCCCCAGGCCGGCACGCTGCAGGAGCAGCTGATCGCCGCCGCCGCGCGCGCCCACGCCGACGGCCGCCCGATTGCGCTCGAGCTGTGGGCCGGCTGGTGTGCACCGTGCAAGAAGCTCGACGCGATGCTGCGCGACGGTGCGGTCGCCCGACGCGCTGCGCGGCGCGGTTGTCCGCGCCGACGTCGACGCGTTCGACGAGGAGCCTCAACGCGCTGGGTTTCGTCGCGCCGCAGATCCCGAGCCTGTATCGGCTCGACGAGCGTGGCCGCGCCCGCGGCAAGCCGCTGCAGGGCGGCGACTGGGGCCGGCGCGATGCCAGCGCCATCGCGGCCGCGACTGCTGCTACTCGCGGGCTGAGCCGCGCGCCGGCCCATCGGCCGGTGCCGGTGGCCACGGCCACCGCGCGCGCGGTGCCGCAGCCGCGCACGTCGACGAGGCCGTGCCCGATCGACAGCTGCAGCGCGTGGCGAGGGCCGACCGCGGACTCGCTGCGCGGCGCGGCGAACTGCACCGTGCGCGTGACCATCAGCGCTGCACCGCTGCGCGCGTCGACCAACAGCTCGAGGTCGTCGCGGCCCGCGAGCAAGCAACCGATCATGCAATCCGCGTCGACGTCGACGTCGCAGGCCTCGCCCTGCGGCCCCGCGCCGAAGACGACGCTGCGCCGACGCCGACACGCGCGGCACGATCGCGTCGTCGCGAACGAGCGCGCCCAGCGCGCCGCAGTGCAGTGGTACTGCTGCTCGGACGCGGCCTGCGGCCACACCCACCAGCCGCCCTTGCGGCGCAGGCACGGCCAGGCCCACGTCGGACAACCCCGTAGCCCGAGGCGCCGGTCAAGACCGTCGCGCCGCGGCAGCGCGCACCGTCGCACGGCAGCGCCGCGGGCTCGGCGCTCGGCGTGAGCACGGCGGCCAGGCCCCCGTCCGCGGGCACGTGCAGCAGCGCCAGCTCGGCGATCGCGACGCTACAGCGCGCGTCGACCTCGACGGCGTCGCGGTCCTGCGCGGCGACGCTGCGCGCCGCGTCGACCAGCTCGGGATCGACGATCGCGGGCGGTCGCGGGAGCTCGATGCGCGGCGACGCGACGCCGGGACGGGGCGCGGGCGCGACGACGGCGGGCGACGGTCGCTCGCATGCGCACGCGAGCGCGAGTACGACCAGCGACGGTCTCACGCGCGGATGCCCCGCAGTCGCAGCAACGGACCGTCGTAGTCGGCGGTCTCGCGCAGGTCGACCTCGGCCTCGATCATCCACGAGGTCTCGCCCTCGTCGTCGATCAGCGCGTGCCGCACCGTCCACGTGCGCTCGCCGGTCGCCCGCAGCTGTGTCAGCGACAGGTCGCGCGCGCGCGGCGAGGCATCGACGCGGCCGTGCTCGTCGAGGAAGGGCTGCAGCGCCGCCGCGATCCGCTCCACGCTCCAGCGATCTTCGGGCTCCTCGCGCACGGACGCGACCGCCTCCTCGTACTCGCCGCGCGCGAGCGCAGCGACCAGTGCGTGCAGCTCGGCGCGCACGCGCACCGCGAAGCGCCGCGGATCGGCGGCTGGGTCGGTCGGGGGCAACGCGTGGCTGGGGTCGAGCGCCGCGGTGTCGCCGCTGGCGACGGCGAGCATGCGCTCCCACTCGCGCAGCAGCGTGTCGTCGACCCGCGCGAGCATCGCGTGCAGCCACGCCTCGAGCTCCTGCACCGGCTCGGTCTTGAGTCCCTCGGGCACGTTCTGCGCCAGGGTCTTGTACGCCTGCGTCAGGTAGCGCAGCAGCACGCCCTCGCTGCGTTGCAGGCCGTACTCGCGCACGTAGCCGTTGAAGCCGAGGTAGCGCTCGTAGATGTCGCGCGCGATCGACTTGGGCCGCACGTTGGCGCTCGCGACCCAGGGATGGCGGGTGCGGAACGCGTCGTAGCTGGCGTAGATGCGCTCGGCCAGGGGTTGCGGGTGCTCGACCGCCTCGAGCTGCTCCATGCGCTGCTCGTACTCGACGCCCTCGGCCTTGAGCTGCGCGACCAGGTCGCCCTTGAGCTTGTCGACCTGTCGCATCAGGATCGCCTGCGGCGACTCGAGGATCGACTCGACCACGGACATCACGTCGAGCGCGTAGCTCGGCGCGTTGGCGTCCAGTTGCAGCACGGTGTCGATGAGGAACAGCGACAGCGTGTGGTGCAGCGAGAAGTCGCGCTGCAGCGCCTCGACCACCCGCAGCGCGGGCGCCCGGCGCGGACGTCCGGCACCAGCTCGACCACGCCCGCGCGTCGGAGGTCGCGCAGCGCCTCGGCGGCGTGGCGGCGGTGGCGGCTCTGGCGCTGGCGCGCTCGTACGAGCGCGCGATGAGCTCGACGATGCGGCGGTAGCCACCGTGGCGCTCGCGCGGATCGACCTCGCGGCGCAGCACCGTCAGCAGGGTCCCGTGGGTGATCCGGAACTGCGACTGCAGCGACTCGGGCTCACCGTCGCGCAGGCGATCGAACGTCGCTGCATCCCACGGCACGTAGCCGCGCTGCGGCGGCTGCTTGCGCACGAACTTCTTCTTGCCGGCCTTGGCCTCGAGCCGCTTGTTCTCGATCACGTGCTCGGGTGCCTGGGCCAAGACCCACCCGCGCACGTCGAAGCCCTTGCGCCCGGCGCGGCCGGCGATCTGCTTGAAGTCCCGCACCGACAGGATGCGGGTCTTGCTGCCGTCGAACTTGCAAAGCTTGGTGAACAGCACCGAGCGGATGGGCACGTTGACGCCGACCCCGAGGGTGTCGGTGCCGGCGATGATCTTGAGCAGGCCGCGCTGGGCCAGGCGCTCGACCAAGGTGCGGTAGCGCGGCAGGATGCCGGCGTGGTGCAGGCCGATGCCGTGGCGCACCAGCTTCTTGATGTCGGGGCCGTACAGCGTGTCGAAGCGCGTGCTGCCGGTCGCGGCGGCGATGGCGTCCTTCTCCTCGCGGGTGCAGAGGTTCACCGACAGCAGGTCCTGCGCCATCTCGGCGGCCTCGCGCTGGGTGAAGTTCACGACGTAGACCGGCGCGCGCCCGGCGGTCACGAGATCGGCGATGGTCTCGTGCACCGGCGTCTCGCGCCACTCGAACTCGAGCGGCACCGGCCGCTCGGCCGAGCGCACCACCGTCACCGGCGCGCCGGTCATCGTTTCGAGGCCGCGCACGAACGCGTCCATGTCGCCCAGCGTCGCCGACATGAGCAGGAAGCGGGCGTGCGGCACCGTCAGCAGCGGCACCTGCCAGGCCATGCCGCGATCGGGGTCGGAGAAGAAGTGGAACTCGTCCATCACGACGTAGTCCACCTCGGCCATGGCGCCGTCGCGCAGCGCGAGGCTGGCGAGCACCTCGGCGGTGCAGCAGATGACCGGCGCCTTGGGGTTGATGCTGGCATCGCCGGTCATCATGCCGACGTTGCTCGCACCGAGCTCCTCGCACAGCTCGAAGAACTTCTCGCTGACCAGGGCCTTGATCGGCGAGGTGTAGAACGATCGCAGGCGCTCGCACACCGCCTTGAAGTGCAGCGCCAGCGCGACCAGGCTCTTGCCCGAGCCCGTCGGCGTCGCCAGCACCACGTTGCGGCCGGCGCACAGCTCGAGCACCGCCTCCTCCTGCGCCGCGTAGGGCTGCAGGCCGGTGGTGCCGAGCCATGCGAGGAAGCGCTCGAGAATCGCGTCGCCATCGCGGGTGCGGGCGGCGGGGACGAACTCGGCCAGGCGACGGCGCTCGGTCGGGGGCGCGGACACGGGGCTGCAAAGGGACCACGGCGCGGGCCGGGCTGCAACCCCGTGGCTGCGTGCGCACTACTCGAGGTCGTACTGCTTGAGCTTGCGGTACAGCGTGGTCTTGCCGATGTGCAGCAGGCGCGCCGCCTTGCGCTTGTTGCCGCGCGCGTAGTTCAATGCGCGGCGGATCGCCTGCTTCTCCGACTCCTCGAGACACAGCTGGCGCTCGGGCGACTCGGCGCGCGCGTGGTGGACGTCGCGGACGCGGAGCTTCGACGGCAGGTCGCGCAACTCGATGAGCTCGGTCGTGCCGGCCGTGATCGCGCTGCCGAGGACCTCGGCGAGCTCGTCGAGGTTGCCGGGCCAGCGGTAGCTGCGGAGGCAGTCGAGCGCGTTGTCGGCGATGCCACCGATGGCGCGGCGCGCCGGCGTGCGCGCGATGATGTCCATGGCGTGCTGCTCGAGATCCTCGATGCGCTCGGCCAGGGTCGGCACATCGATGCGGATGCCCGAGGCCCAGCGGACGATCTGCGGGTGCAGCCGCGCGCGGCCCTCGTCGCTCTCGGGCCGTAGCCGCGTGCCGATGACGATGCGACCGAGGCCCGTCAGCGCCGGCAGGCGTGCCTGCTCCTCGAGCGGCATGTCCTCGAGGCGGCTGAGGTAGGTGAACGCGCCCAGGCTGAGCAGCCGCGGCTGTTCGTTCCCGCGCACGACCTCGAGCGCCGGGACCTCACCGCCACCGAAGTGGTGGAGGATCCGCGCGATGGTCTCCTTGCCGGTCCCCGCGGCACCGACGAGCAGCACCGGCAGGTTGGTGCGGACGGCCCGCTGGATCATCGCCTGGACCCGACGCGCCGCGGCCGAGTGGCCGAGGTACACCGGCGGCGGATTGCGGAGGCGGGCTTCGGCGATCGATTCCGGGAAGTTGGGAGAGAACTCTGCGGCGTGCATGGCGTGGGTCTCGGTTGCTCCTCCTATTCGGTGGCCACCGCCCCGCGGCAAGCCCCCCGGATCGAAAAACGGGCTGACCCGGGACACCGCGGCGGCCGGCGTGCCCGCCCGCGCTCAAGTTCATCGCCCGGCGCGCCGATTCCGTGCACGCATGCGCTGGCCGACCCCGCCCGACGCGGCCCTGCCCCCGGCCGCGGCCGGCTTCGCACGGCAGTGGCAGCTGTTGCATCGTGCCCCGTTGCCGCCGCTGCTGCGTGCGATCGCGACTTCGCAGCGCTGGCTCGCGGCGTGGCTGCGGGCCCGGGCCCACGTGCGCCGAGCCCCCGCCGGGGTCGCGACGCTGGATCGACTCGAGCGCGAGCTCGCGATCGTGATGTCGGTCCAGGCGCCACACTGGCCGGCACTGCGCGGCGGCGCCATGCCGCCGGTCGTGGCTGATCTGCCTGCACTCGACCCCTCGCAGCAACTGTGGTTTCGCGATCGCGGCGGGGCGCTCGAGGTGCTGCTGGCCGCCGCGTTCGGTCCCCGCGACGAGTCCCCGCGCGCGGCCGAGCTGCGCGCCCGCATCTGCACCCACGCCCTGCCGATCGCCGTGCGCGAGCGCTTCCGGCAGGGCTTCGGCCTGATGCCACCCGACGCGGTCGTGCCCGGGGATCACCACGACGCGATCCGACTGTTGCAGCAGGCGTTCGCCGATGACGGCAGCGTCGCGCCGGCATCGATCGGCGCGCTGCAACCCGCCGCGCACGAGGCCCTGGTCGACGTGCTCGCGTGCGCGGTGGTCCTGCGCGCGGCCCTGGGCTGCTCGGCCGTCGCCGTCGCGGACGAACCCACGCGCGTGGAAGCCGGCGAGCCGACGCTCGTGGGATCCCAGAGCGACCCCGATGCGCGCACACCCACGGAGTCCGTGTCTGCACCCGAGGTGCCCCACGCGGCGTGACGCCGCGCCGCGCCACGATCGCGCTTGTCACGGCCCGCGCCCGCGTGCGAAGAAGCGAGCGTGAGCGACATCGACCTGCCCACATTGCGACAACGCGTCGAGGCCGCGTGGAACGACCGCGCGCTGCTGGCCGAGCGCGCGTGGGCCCACGCGGTCGAGGCCACCATCGCCGAGCTCGACGCCGGGCGCCTGCGGGTCGCGAGCCCGCCCGAGTCCGGCGAGGGCGCGTGGACCGTGCACCCATGGGTCAAGCAGGCGATCCTCCTCTACTTCGGACTGCGCGGCATGCAGACCCTCGAGGCCGGACCGCTGCAGTGGCACGACAAGATCCCGGTCAAGCAGGGTTGGGCCGAACTGGGCGTGCGCGTGGTTCCGCCCGCGACCGCGCGGGTCGGCGCGTTCATCGAGCGCGGCGCGATCCTGATGCCCAGCTACGTCAACATCGGCGCCTACGTCGGCAGCGGCACCATGGTCGACACCTGGGCGACGGTCGGCAGCTGCGCGCAGATCGGCCGCAACGTCCACCTCGCCGGCGGCGTCGGCATCGGCGGCGTGCTCGAGCCGCCGGGCGCCGTACCGGTGGTGATCGAGGACGGCTGCTTCCTGGGCTCCCGCGCCATCGTGGTCGAGGGTGTCCACGTGGAGCGCGAGGCCGTGCTCGGCGCCAACGTGGTGCTGACGGCATCCACCGCGATCGTGGACGTCACCGGATCGACGCCGGTCACGCTCAAGGGTCGCGTGCCCGCGCGCGCGGTCCTCATCCCGGGCACGCGACCGAAGCAATTTCCGGCCGGCGAATTCCAGGTCGCGTGTGCGTTGCTGGTGGGCTACCGCAAGCCCAGCACGGAGCTGCGCACGAGCCTCGAGGACGCGCTGCGCGAGTTCGACGTGCAGGTGTGACCCACTGCCCCAGGGCCGCGGCAGATTTCCCGGGCCCGGGCCTCGCCTGCGCGCGTACCCGGCCCACGGCGGGCACGGCGGCCCCTCGTGGCGACCCTGGGGCGCGACTGCTACGCTCGCAATTGACGGCTCGACCCGTGGACGCGCGCACTGATCTCGGAGGCTCGCCATGAGCCAGGGTGGCAACCGCAATCGGTGGTCTGCCCGGCTCTCGCGGCTGCGCCGCGGTCGCGACGACGCGCCGGTCGACGCGGCGCCCGAGCGCGCGCGGGCCGAGCGACCCGCCGGCGCGCCGCCCTCGGCCACGGTGCAACCCGGTCGCGGCACCGCCGGTTGGGATCACACGATGCGGCCCGGCGCCGAGCCGCCGCCCGAGGCGCCACCGCTACCGCTGCGGGTGCAGATCCTCAGCATCTTGGCCGACCCGCGCGTGGACGCGATCACGGTCGAGTCGTGCGCCCGCGTGATCGCGCGTCCGCGACAGGACATCGAGACCACGCTCGATGCGATGGTCCAGGCCGGCGAGCTCGTCGAGACCGGCGGCGCGACGCGACAGTTCCGCGTGCCGCCGGCGGAGAAGGAGCGGCTCGAGGCGATGTTCCGCGGCGCTGCCAGCGAGCTCGGCGAGCAGGGTGTGCTCGCGGAGCTGTCGCAGACCGACGCCGCCGCCTACTCCGACGACGACGGCGACGAGCCGCGCCTGCCCGTCACCGCGGGCCTGTTGAGCCTGTTCCTGCCAGGCACGGGTCAGCTGCTCAACGGCGACGTCGGGCGCGCGTCGCTGGTGTTCGCGGTGTGGAGCCTGGCCTGGATCACGCACCTGTCACCGGTGTGGACCTTCGTCTGCCTCTACGCCGGCGCCGAGGCGTTCTTCACCGCGAAGATCCGCGGCATGGAACGCAAGCTCGCCAAGGAAGCCATCGCGGGCAACACCGGCAACGCGCGGGCCCTGGGTCCCTGACGCGACCGAGGAATCGCGAGCGCGCATGGGCCTGCGGCTGCTGTGGGTGAGCCAGGACTTCCCGCCCGATCGCGGGGGCGTGCAGACGTACAGCGCCGAGCTCGTGCGCGCATTGGTGCAGCGGGGCCTGCACGTCGAGGTCGTCGCCCCCGCGGTCGCGGGCGCCGACGATCACGACATCGGCTTCGTCGCACCGGTGCATCGCGTGCCGGTGCCGCGCGACTCGATGCCGCTGCTGGGCGCGCCCGCGGTCGCGGCAAGGCTCGCGACAAGGCGCTTCGACGCGGCCCTGCACGCGCAGTGGAACACCGCGGCGGGCTCGGTGCTCGCGCGCAACCGCGGCTGGATCCGCACCCTCGCAATCGCGGCCCACGGCCGCGAGCTGCTGTGGCAGCCCGGCTTCGCGCGCGCGGCCTACGACCGCACCCGCCGCGCCGCGCTCGCGCGCGCCGACGCGGTCTTCGCGGTCAGCCATCACACCGCCGGGCTCGTGCGCGGGCTGGGCGTCGCGGCCGATCGCGTGAGCGTGGTGCACAACGGCACCGATCCGACACCGTTCGATCGACCGGCGCTGCGGCAGCGTGCGGCCGAGCTCCGCGCCGGCCTGCCGGGCACGATCGTGCTGACGGTCGCGCGCCTGGTGCCGCACAAGGGCATCGACATGATGCTGCGCGCGCTGGCCGAGCTGGCGCCGAGCCAACCCCAGCTGCACTACGTCGTGCTGGGTCGCGGTCGCGATCGCGAGCGCTTGCACGCGCTCGCACGCCAGCTGGGCGTGGCGGAGCGCGTGCGTTGGGTCGAGGGCGCCGACTTCGACGAGCTCGGCGCGTGGCTGCACGCCTGCGACCTGTTCGCACTGATGTCGCGCGACCATGCGCCCGATGTCGAGGGCTTCGGCATCGCGCTGCTCGAGGCCGCCGCGTGTGGCAAGCCGGCGCTGGCGGGCCGTTCCGGCGGCATCGTCGATGCGGTGCAGGACGGCGCCACCGGGGTGCTGTGCGCGCCCGAGGATCCCCACGCCATCGCGGCGGCGCTGCGCGAGCTGATCGACGACGCCAGCGGGCGCGCGCGCATGGGCCAGGCCGCACGCGCGCGGCTCGACGCGAGCCTGCTGTGGCAGCACGCTGCGGCCAGGGTCGCCGCGCGGCTGGAGCAGCTGTGCGGCTGAACCGACGCGCGCGGCTTCACGTACGCGACAGCGTCAGCGCCAGGTACGGCAGGCGCTCGCCCAGCGGCGCCTCGCCGCGGTAGAGCAGGCGATAGGCCAGCCAGCGCCCCAGCACCGACTGGGTGTACTTGCGGGTCTCGTCGTACGGGATGCCCTCGATGAAGACGTCGAGCTCGAGCGTGCCGTGCTCGTCGAGCCACTTCTCGACCGCGCCGGCGCCGGCGTTGTAGCTGGGGATCGCCAGGGCCACCGCGCCATCGCTGCCGCCGAAGCGGGCCACCAGCGACGCGAGGTGATACATGCCGATCTCGAGGTTGGTCGCGGGATCGTAGAGCGCGTCCTCGTCGTCGAGCGCGACCCCGGCCTGCTTCGCGACCGCGCGCGCGGTCGAGGGCATCAGCTGGCTGAGGCCGCGCGCGCCGGCGAACGAGGTCGCCGAGGGATCGAAACGGCTCTCGGTCTGCATGATCGCGTAGGTCAACCACTGCGGCACGCCCAGGCGCGGCTCGCCCGGCGCGACGAGCTCGACGAACGGCTGCGGGTGCGCGGCGCGGTACTTGGTCCACGCGCGCCCCGGCGGGGTGCTGCGCCAGGCGCTGCCCATCTTCGCCAGCCGCTTCTGCGCGCCGGTGTAGAGCCCGGCTTGGTTGAGCACGAGCACCGCGGGCCAGCCGTCGATCTCGGCCGACTCGAGCTCGTCTTGTGCCCACTGCCCCAGGCCCAGACGCGCGAGCAACAGCACGGCTTCGTCGGCCGGCGCGGCGGGCTCGTCGGCGCCGTGGCCGACGCCGTCAGCTTCGCGGTGGCCTCGGCCCACGCGTCGTCGCCCAACTCGCGCAACCGCGACAACGCCTGCGGCGCGGGATACTCGAGCGGACCCGCATCGAGCACCGCGAGCCACGCCGCGCGCGCGCCAGCTTCGTCGCCCATGCGCTGCAGCGCGCGGCCGCGGAAATGCAGCAGCTTGCCGCGGCCTCGGCCGCGCCGAGCCACTTGGCCGCGGGCCCGTCGTCGCCTGGCCGCAGGACCTCGGCCGCGTCGCCGCGTACGAACGCGGCCACCAGCAGCCGCCGCCGCGCCTCCTCGGCCATGTCACCCGACAGCGCCAACGCGCGCGCGCTCCCAGGCCTGCGCGCGGCCGCTCGTCCGCTGGCCTCGGCCCACGACTCGCCCGCGAGCACTACGCGTCGTCGCCGAACGAGTGCTTGGCTGCAATCGGCCGGAGGCCTCGAACTCGGCCGCAGCGCCGCGGCGTGCTTGCCCTCGGCGTAGCGTCCGCGCGCGGCCTGGTAGCGGCCTTGATGCCGAGGTCGCGGCCGTCGTCACCGGCGGCCTTGCACTGCGCGAGGGCGGCCTCGAACTGCGGCCGCGCCTTGGCGCCTCGCGCTGCTTGAACACCGCGGTGCCCTTGCCGAACAGCGCGCGGCAGCGCTCAGCGGCGTGGTGCCCTTGCGCGGCGAGGAAGCGTCGGCGGCCTTGATCGCCTGGCGGTAGCGGCTGCGATCGACCAGCGCGTCGATGCGGGCGAAGCTCGGCCTCGCGCTCGAACGCCCGCGCAGCCGCGGCGCCCACGGAACAGGGCCGGCCGCGCGCGCACGCTACGGCCGTGGCAGCTCGCGCCGCCTCCTCGCCGAAGTCCGACAGCGGCACCGACATCAGCAGGCCCTCGTAGAGCGCGATGGCCTCGTCGCGCTCGGCCTCGACGGTCGAGTCCGCGAGCGTGCGCGCGAGCTTGCTTCGACCTCGGCACGACGATCGCCGCGTCGGTGCTCGGCGAGGTAGCGACGTAGCCAGCGCGCGCGCCGGCCTCGTCGTGGCTGCGCAGCTTGGCGTCGGCCAGCACGACCCAGCGATCCCCCGCGAGCGACGAGCCCGCGACCGCGGCGGGCGGCAGCGCCGACCAAGGCGAGCGCCGCGGCCGGATCGCCGTCGTCAGGCATCGCCTGCGCCTGCGGCAACCGCAGTCGCGGCTCGATCGCCGCCAGCGCCGTGGCTGCGCGCCAGTTCGAGCCAACGCACGGCCCCGGCACGATCGCCGGCCGCGGGATCTTCGGCGCGTCGCGCAGCGGCTCGGCCGCGGCGCGGCTCGGCCTCGGACGGCGGGGAACCAGCGAACTGGCGGCGCATCGAGCTCGGCGCGCGCTCGCGCATGATCGCCGCGCTCGCGCGCAGGATGGCCTCGCGCCCCGGCCCCTGGGCGAACCACTGGCTCGCGTCCGGGCGCGGAGATGGGCTCAGGCCGACCGGCGGTGCCGCGGTGCCGACATCGGCCGCGTCGGCCTGCAGCGCGACCGCCGGGGTCTCGCGGTGACACGCAGGCGGCGACCCCATCGACCCCACGACCAGCGCGAGCCCCGTTGCCTGCTTGCGGCGCGCGCGGGTCATCGCCGGCCTCCGCTCACACCAAGCGCGTGGGTTCGTGCTCGGGATCGTAGATCTCGACGCGGTTGCGACCGTTGCGCTTGGCGGTGTACAACGCCGCGTCAGCGGCCTGCGATCAGGGCCTCGGCCGTAGGCCGCGCAGCATGCTGAGATCGGCGACGCCGAGCGAGACCGTGACCGCCAGCGAGCGGGTGTCGAGCTCGAAGGGCTTGGCGGCGATGACGTCGAGGATGCGATAGGCCGCCCGCGAGGCCCGCAGCGCGTCGACGTCGCGGCAGATGAGCGCGAACTCCTCGCCGCCGTATCGCGCGAAGATGTCCTCGCTGCGGGTGGTGCCCTCCACCCGATCGGCCAGCCCGCGCAGGATCTCGTCGCCGGCGGGGTGACCACGTGGATGCATCGTTGATCTGCCGGAAGCCGTCGATGTCGAACAACACCAGCGACAGCGGCTTGCGCGCAGCGCGGGCGACGTCGCTCTCGAGCCGGTTGTTGAAATAGCCGCGGTTGAACACGCCGGTCAGGCGGTCGCGCAGCGCCGACTCGTAGAGGTTGCGCTGGAAGTCCTCGTCGAGATCGTCGTTGAACGTGAACTTGAGCACGCTCGACGCGCCGATCTGGATCTTGTCGCCTTCGGTCAGCGGCTGCCGATCCACGCGCGTGCCGTTCGCGAACGTGCCATTGGTCGAGCCCGCGTCGCACAGGTAGTAGACCCCGCCGTCCTCCTCGACGAGGGCGTGGGTGCGCGATATTCCCTCGTCGTTGATGCGGACGTCGGTCTGCAGGCCGCGCCCGATGGTGGTCTTCGCGCCTTCCTTGAGCGGGAACATCTCGCCCATGCGATCGCCCGACAGGACGACCACGAAGGCGCGCTTGCGACCCTCACGCCCGCGATCGAGCGACTTGGGTTCGAGTCGAATCGTCGTCTTCGACATCGGCCGGTCATCATCGTAGGCCCGGCCGAGCCATCGCCGCAACCCAAGCCGTTGCGGTCGGCCACGCACCGCTCTCGCGGGCACCCTTGCCCAGCTTCGACGCGGGCGCCCAGCCGCGACCAGGCCCCGCGACCGCATCCGCGGCCGCGGGTCGCCGAAAGCGGCCCCGACTTTGCCGCGGTGCGGTGCTTGGGGTTATCGTCGCTCGGGTCCCGTGCTGCACGATCCATCGGCGTCGACCCACGTACCGTCCGAGCTCCGATCCGCGGCTGCACCGTCGCGCCGTCGTCCGCGCGGACACCTCGTCTGGGGCTGGCTGTGCGCCGCCGCGCTGGCGTGGCCCGACGCGGCGATGGCAGCGATCGAAGAGCCGGCCGGTGGCCCCGCCACCGAGCTGCCCGACGTCCACGACGAGCCCGAGGCGCCGCAGGGACCGACGCCCGATCAAGAGAACGTGCAGCGCGCGATGGAGGCGTTCGCGCGTGGCTCCGACAACTACAACGGCGCGCGCTACCAGGAGGCGCTGCGCGACTTCCTCGAGGCCGCGAGCCTCTACGCCTCGCCCGACTTCCAGTACAACATCGGGCTCTGCTACGAGAAGCTCGACAAGGCCGAGGAGGCGATCCGCGCCTTCGAGACGTACCTCAAGACCAAGAAGGACGTCCCTGATCGCGCCAACGTCGAGGATCGCATCCGTCGCCTGCGCGCGGAGCTGGAGCGGCCGACCGAGCCCGAGCCCAAGCCCGGGCCCGAGCCCAAGCCGCCGCGCGATCGCTCGCGTCCGCTGGTGATCTCCGGTGCCGCGCTCACCGCCGTCGGCGCCGCGGTGGCGCTCGGTGGCGGCATCGGCCTGGGCATCGCGGCCAAGCGCAAGAGCGACGAGCTCGACGACATCCAGGCCGGCAACCCGCAGCGACAGAGCTTCGCCCAGGCGCAGACGCTGCAAGACCAGGGCAAGGCGCTCGAGCTGGGACAGATCGCGATCGCGGCCGCCGGCGGCGCGATCGCGATCGTCGGCGTGGCCCTGCTCGCGGTGGGTCTGGCCAAGCGCAAGGGCAAGGCCAAGGGCAAGGCCGAGGCCGGCGCGAGCGCGTCGCTGCGGCCGCACTGGTCCGGACGCGGCGCGGGACTCTCGCTGGTGGGGAGGTTCTGATCATGCGTGGCATCCGTTCGGCCCTGCTGACCGTGCCGGCGCTGCTGGGCGCCTGCTTCACCGCCGATCTCGACCCGACCCTGGCCGGCGTGTTCGCGTGCGACGTCGACGACGACTGCCCCAGCGCGATGTCGTGCATCAACGCCGTGTGCGAGTCGGGCGACCCGCCCACGGTCGCGATCAACTTCCCCGAGGACGAGCAGCGCTTCGACATCACCGACTTCGAGGTTGGTGCGCAGCGCGAGGTCGAGATGACCCTCGCCGGGACCCTCGACGTGACCGCGCCCGGTGGTGATCACGTCTTCGGCGAGGGCCACATCGAGATCACCGTCGACGGTCGCGTCGCCGGTCAGGTCACCAGCGGCGCGCTCTCGGGCGTGCTGCCGTTCCCGGTCACGATCGAAAACACCCTGGGCGCGCACCGCATCGCCGCCCGGGCCATCCGCAACGACGGCAAGCCCTACGACCACGCCGGTGCCAGCGCCACGCGGCTGTTCTGGGTCACCGACGGCGCCACGCCCCTGGTCGGCATCAAGCAGCCGTGGCCAGGCACGGAGTTCGGCCTGACCAAGGCCAAGACCGGAGTCGAGGCCGCGGTGCTCAACTTCACGCTCGCACCCGCGGTGATGAACGGCGACAACGCGGTCGGCGTCGGCCACGTCCACATCTACTACAACGACAACATCACCGACTGTCTCGCGAACCCGACCTGCGACAAGGCCTATCTCAACACCATCGTCCAGACCGGCATGATCTCCGAGGTGCAGCTGCCGGACTCGCCCGAGGGCAGCTTCAACCTCAACGTGGTGCTGCGCAACATCGACCACTCGCTGTACCTGTTCCCCGAGGACGGCGGCGGTACGGTGATCGACACCATCGCGCTGGTGCGCAAGCAGGCCGACTGACCGCGGGCGCGCGCGTCGAGATCGTCACGGCTGGCGAGCAGACGCTCGACGCGAGCTCGAGCCGGCTCATCATCGCGGCGACCGCATGCGCGAGCTCGCCCGGGTCGAGCTGCAGCCGTCGCACCAGCTCTGCGCGCGTGGCCTCCAGTAGGGCCTCGCGCGCACGGCCCAGACGTCGCGCCGCGGTCACGCGGTGGATGCCGTAGATCGCCGCGACGGTCTCGAGCGTGAGCCCGTGCAGGTGGTGCTGGCGCAGCAACCGCCGTGACTCGGCGTCGAGCTGCGCGACCGCGGCCGCGAACGCGGCGCGAAAGGCCGCGCCGTGCCGCGCACGGACCTGCTCGAGCTCGGGGTCGGCGGCCACCGCCGCGTCGTCGAGCAGGCCATCGGCGAGCTCGGCCGCGTGGGGGCGGCGCGATCGCGTGCGCCGTTCGTCCTTGATCGCGCGCAGCACCGCGATGCGCGTCCACGCGCGCAGCGAACCGCGACCGCCGTACTGCTCGATGCGCGGCGGCGCGTCGTGCTGCCGCACGAGCAACCGCACGCGCGCAGCTGTTGCAGTAGCTCGTCGCGGCCCACGCTCTTCGGCGTCGGCCAGGGCCGCGACCGCGGGTGCCAGCGCGAAGCGATCCGAGTGTTGCAGCGCGACCGCGTCGCCGTGGACACACGCGCACGCGAGGAACGAGATCGTCGGTCCGCAGCTCGTCGAGCGCGTCGACGCGGGCCTGCTCCAGGCGCGCGCCGAGGTGGTGCGGGCAGCAACGGCGCGAGCGAGACCGCCGGCCACACCGCGCGCACGGCCGCGACCGCGCGCGGCGCGCAGCCGTGCACCCAGCGCGGTGTCGTGCGGATCCTCGAGAACGCAGCGATCAGGGCGTTGGCGCAGCCCTGGGCTCGGCTATCGTAGCCTGGTCGTGGTGCGCGCGTCGGTGGAGCCACCGCGGGCGACGTGGGCCGTCGCCCGCGCGCCATCGCGGTCGCAGCGGTCGCAGGAGTGCCCGGACGACGAAGGCGGCTCGCCGCCTACGTCGAGCGCGGCTCGATCGCGCGGCGCTACGCAGCGCATCGGCCAGCACCTGCGCGGCTGCGAGGATTGCTGCGAGCTGGTCGAGCGCTATGCCAGCGCCTGGCGGCTCGCCGCCGGTGGACGCCACCGCCCCGAGCACGCCGCCGGGCGTGACGCGGCTCGCCGCAGCCGCGGGACAGGGCTTCGCGCGCTACGTGCTGCTGCACCCACTGGGACGAGGCGGCATGGGCGAGGTCCATGCCGCCTGGGATCCGCTGCTGCAGCGCCGCGTGCGATCGCCGAGAAGCTGCTGCAGGCCGACGCCGGCAACGCGCACGCGCTGACCGAAGCCCGCGCGCTCGCGGCGTTCGCCGATCCCCACATCGTGCCGATCTTCGACCTCGGCCACGCGCACGGCTGCGACTACATCGCGATGGAGCTGCTCGACGGCAGCCTCGCGCAGTGGCTCGCGGCCACGCCTCGCAACCCGCGAGATCCTCGACGCGTTCGTGCAGGCTGGCTGGGGCCTCGCGGCCGCGCACGCCCACGGCGTGGTGCACCGCAACTTCAAGCCCGCCAACGTGCTGGTGCAGCTCGACGCCGGCGGCCGATTGCGACAGGTCTGCGTCGCCGACTTCGGCCTGGCCTGCGCCGCGCGAGGCTGCGGCGCGATCGGCCGGCACTCCGGGCTACGTCGCCGCTTGAGCAGGCCGCGGGCGCTGCGCTCTCGATCCCCGCGCCGATCAGTACGCCTTCTGCGTCGCGCTGCAGCAGGCGCTCGCCGAGCCCACGGCAACGCCGACCGACAGTGGCGGCGCCGCGCCAGCGCGAGCGGAGAGCGTGCCGCCGCGGGTGACCCGTGCGCTGCGACGCGGTGCGGCGACCGACCCGCGCGTGCGATTCCGTCGTGCCCGCGCTGTTGCGCGCTGATGCGGCGGCCGCTGTGGATCGCCGCGGCCGTGGCGACGACCACGATCGTCGCCGCTGCAGTCGCTGGGTCCGGCGCGCACGCCCAACTGCGCCGACCGAACGCCTGCGCGCGCGCGTTGCCGCCCAGGGCTCGCGCGCCGAGGCGGCCTTCGCCGCGACCGGGCCGTTCGCGCCGAGGCCTGGCGCCGCACGCAGGCGGCGCTCGAACGACACGCGAGCGCGTGGTGGAAGCAGACCCACGCGCTGCGTCGCGACCAGCGCGAGCCTGCAGGACGGCTGCTCGAGCACGACCGCGCGTCGCTCGAGCAGGCGCTGGCGGTGCTGGTCGACGCGGACGCCGACGTCGTGAGGCACGCCGACGCGATCGTCGAGGCGATGCGACCGACCCGCTGTGCGCCGGTGGACGTGGACGCACGCCCTTCCCCTGATCGCCGCGCTCGCAGCCGCGCGGATCACCCGCGCGATCAGTCGCACCGCGACGGCGCGCGGCTTCAGAAACCGTCATCGCCGGCGCGCGGCCTCGAGCTGCCCTCGCTGGAACAGCAGGCGCAGTACGAGCTGGGGCGATTGCTCGACGGCGCCGGCGATCCGGCGGCGCGATCACGCGGCTGCTGGCCCGCGACTGGGCTACGACGCGCTCGCGGTCGGCGACGACGGCGCGGCACTGGACGCGATGACCCAGCTGGCGATGATCCGCGGCCGCGGCGCCTGCGCCACCTCGCAGGCGCTGCGGTGGTTGCACGAGGCCGAGGCCACCGCGCTGCGCACTGAGCCCGACGCGCGGCAACGCGTGGCGCTGCGCACGGCCGAGGGCGTGATCCTCGCAGCAGCGTGACCGCGAGGGCGCGCTCGCGGCGATGCGCGACGCGCTCGCGCAGGCCGAGACGCTGGACGCCGACGCCACCGCGCAGGCCCTGCGGAACCTCGCGATCGTCGAGTTCGACCTGCAGCAGCTCGACCCGGCCCGGCGAGCACGCGAGCGCGTCGCTGCGGCAGCTCGAGCGCGCGCTGGGCCCCTCGCATCCGGCAGTGGCCCGTGCGCTCGATCTGCTGGGCGCCATCACGGGCGCACGCGACAGCCCTGCGGCCGCGGTGCCGCTGCACGAGCGCGCGTTGGCGATCTACGCCGCGACCGTCGGCGAGGACCACCGCGATGCCGTCAACGCGCGGCTCCACCTCGGCAACGAGCTGGCGCAGATCGATCCGGCTCGAGCGATCGAGCAGACCGCCGCCGCGCTCGAGGGCCTGACGCGCGAGCTGGGCCCCGATCACGCCGAGACGCTGCGCGCCCGCGCCCACCTCGCTCGCGACGAGCTCGCGCTGGGGCGCGACGGCGCCGCGTACCACGACGCGGTCGCTGCCTACGAAGGCATGCGCGCGACCCTGGGCGAGGAGAACCTCGACGCCGCCGGCGCTGCGACGGTGATCGGCCGGGCGTTGCTGGCCATGGGCCGTCACGCGATGGCGCAGTTGTGGCTCCGCCGCGCGCTCGAGCACATGCCCGCGACGCCGCCGCGGCTGCGCGCGTTCACGACCGAGTGGCTCGCACGCGCGGAGCTGGCCGCGGGTGAGCGCGAGGCGGCGCGTGCCCACGCCGAGGCGGCGGCGGCGGCGTGGGCCGAAGACCTCGGACCCGAGCACCCCGAGAGCCTCGCCGCGATGGCCCTGGTCGACGCGCTGCGGTCGAACGCCGCGCGTGAGTGAAGTCCCGCGTCCCGTCGCCATCGCCGGCCGCTACGGTCGCGCGAGCGCGGCGTCAGGGCGGCCGACATGCGCACCGTCCTCGCCCGCATCGCCGCCGCCTCGCTGTCCCTGTCCGCCGCCTCGGGTGGCTGCGCCGTGTTCGGCATCTCGCTCGATCGCGGCGCACGCGACCCCGACGACGGCCGCTACCGCGGCCCCGAGTGCGAGGCGTTCGAGCTGCACGAGCAGACCGCCCACGTCTACCGCGACGGCAAGTCGAGCTCGGTCTCCACCTTCTACGCACCGCAGCCCGCACGCAACGACGCGTTGTCGCTGCAGGTGGCCAAGCTCGCCTGCGGCGACATGATCTCGTCGTGCGCACAGGACGGCGGCGCGCCGGCGATCATGCGCGCTGTACGGCTTCGACGCGCGCCGCTTCGACCACGTCGCCGCCGCGCTCGCCGTCACGATGTGCGGACAGGACTCGCACTGCATCGGCCCCGATCCGCCCAACACCGAATCCGGCTCGGAGGACCGCGACTACGCCGCGGGGATGCTGGTGGCGTTGTCGCGCCGCATCGAGCCGACCACGGTGTCCGCGGCGCTCACCGAGGCGGGCGTCGGCACCGCGCTGCGCGACCGGTTCCTCGCCCGGCTCGCGGCGGCGCGGGCCGGGATCGATCGCCGCGTGGCCGCGATGCCGGAAGCGGCCGCGGCGGTGCTGGTGACGATCCCGACCCAGGTCTGGGACGCGCGCGCGGCCGAGGGCACCGCGCAGCCCGAGTTGTGGGCCCGCTTCGACGCGGCCGCGGCTGCGGCCGCCGCCCAGCGCGAGGCCGGCGTCTCCGACGACGCCGTGACCACGCTCGCCGATCTCCGCCGCGAGTTCGTCGCTGCGTGCGGCGAGCTCGACTCGCGCAACGCGGCATGGGCGTCGCGATCGCGCGGGCGCTGCTGCTCGCCTACGTCTCGCGCGGCGACGCGCTGGGCGCCCAGGCCGAGCTGGCCCTGGCGCAGCCGCAGCCGCCGGTCGAGGCCGTGTTCGAGATCGACGCGCGCCAACGCGAGGCCATGGGCGCGGCGACCGAGGCCCATCGCACGCAGGCGTCGCTGCGCGATCAGGGCCTCGACGAAGGCACCGCGCGCTCGGCCACGCGCGGCGCCGCCGCCTACGACTTCTCGGCGGTCCACCGCTTCGCGTTCGAGCGCGCCCGCGGCGTGCAGTGGGCCAGCCTCGCGGGCGAGCCGCGCGAGCACGGCGGGACCCTGCGCGCGAAGAAGGCCCGCGGCGACCAGGTCGTGCTGCAGTTCGACGACATCGTGACCAAGTACGCCGACGAGGTCTGCCGCGACACCAACAGGGTCGAACGCATCGAGTCGGACGGTCGCCTGGTCTACGGCACGAAGTGCCGCGCGACGGGCAAGACCAGCGTGGATCGCCAGCCGGTCCCGCCCGTGGTCGTGCCCGCGCGCGGGAAGGCTACGTCGTTGCAGCCCGGCGACGCGGTGCGCGTGGTCGTCACGCCGGGTGAGGCACCCGCAGGCGGCGCGGGTGCTGGCGGCGTGGCGCAAGGACACGTTGGTGCAGCTGCGCGACGTGCGGGCGCGCAAGCGTCGAGGCGCGGGCTCGAGCCCTTGATCAGCCGTACTGCTGCACGAACACGACGTTGGGCCCGCGACGCCAGCTGCTGGGATCGTCGGCGGTGACCGCGGGCGCCGCGGCGCTCAGATCGACCGCGTCGGTGATCGGCGAGGCCTCGCATGGATCGACGCTGGCGTCGAGCTCGAGCCACAGCACGCGGCCGCTGCCGGGCATGTCGTCGGGCGGATCGATGGGACCGGCTCCGATCGCGAGCCCGCGTCCGTCGCGAGCGAGCGCGAGCGCGAACGGGTGCACGGGTTGGCCGTCGTCGCCGGTCCAGAACGGATCGAGCTCGTCGAGCGTGCTGCAGATCTCGGCGCCGGCCATGCCGTCGCGCACGACATGCACGTGCCCCTCGGTGCGACCGGTCGCGAGCAGCCAGCGGTTGCCGTCCTCGTGGGGCAGCCGCACGATCTCGCGCGCCTCCCAGTACTGCGCGTCGATGGTGCCGGGCGCACCCAGGGCGCCGCAGTCGGCGTCGAAGCGGTACAGCCGGCCGTCCTCGCCGGTGGCCTGCGGTGTGGACTCGGCGATGACGATGCCGCCGGCGCCGTCGGGCGCGAGGTAGCGGACGCGCTTGTCGGAAAACGGCACGTTCGCGATGCAGCCGTCGATCGAGGCCGCGGCCTGCTCGACCGTGCCCTCGCCGAGGGCCGAAACATCGAGCAACGCCGCGCCCTCGTCGCCGTCGCAGCCGACGCCCAGCCGCGTGTGCGCGTCGTCGAGCCAGACCAGGCTCCACGCGCCGGCGCAGCCCATGCCGCCCAGATCGGTCAGCGCGCGCTTGGCCACCGCACCGGTCGCGGGCTCCACGATCGCGAGCTGACCGGGGTTGGTCCACGCGCTCTCGAGCTGGAACAGGTCGTTGTCGAACACGCCCACGATCAAGCGACCGCTGGGGTGCGTCACCACGAAGATCGGCTCCTCCTCGTCGAGCGCGATGCCCTGCACCGGCGCGACGAAGCTGCCGCCGGCGAAGAACGCAGACGCCGGGATCGTGCCGGTGTCGGGCTGCGACGCCAGGAACGCGTGGGGGAAGTGCAGCAGCGAGCCGGCGTGGCGCGCAGGATAGTGCCCCAGCAGGATCGACAGCCCGCCCTCGTCGATGGTCATGCCGTAGGGTTCGTCGAGGAAGTCGCCGGAGTTGTCGCCCATGGGGTTGGGCTTGAGGTCGAGATCGATGGCGCCGCGGAAGGTCTCGCCCGGCCCGCGCGCGGTGTAGACCTCGACGCGATCATCGAACGCCTGCGCGACCACGACCAGGGTGCACGACTCGCCGGCCGGGCACGCCAGCAGGCCGCTGGGCGGCGCGTCGCCGCTGGTGCCGGTCTCGCTGCCGTCCGAGGCGCTGTCGCTGCCGCCCACGCCGCCGTCGTCGCCGGGGCAACCGCCCAGCGCGATCGCGGGCGCGAGCCGACGCGCGAGCGCTGCCACGCGCGTGCGAACGCGGCGCGTCATCGCGCGACCGCCTCGCTGCGGCGACGCAGCCGCACGACCAGCACCGCCGCGAGCCAGGCCGCGGCGATGCGACCGCGATCGGAGGGCACGCCGCAGCTGCAGCCGCCACCACCGCCGTCGCCGCCGTCGTCGCCGCCACCATCGGGGTCGGCCATGACCGAGAGCACGCGCGCACCGTAGGCGGTGTACTCGTGGCCTTGCGGATCGCGGACGGTCGCGCGCAGCTGCACGACCTGGCCCGCGGCCGCATCGGGCGGCACGAACTCGAGCGTGAGCGCGCCCGAGGCGATGGCCTCGTCCTCGATCACCGTCTGCCACTGCGGCTCGACCGATCCCACCTTCGCGCCCCACTGCAGCGTCACCGTGCTGCCGTCGGCGACGTCGGCACAGCCGAGGACCGGGTGGCCCTCGCCCGCGGTCACGACGGCTTCGTCGTCGAGCAGCGCGATGCTGGGCCCGGCGTCGGCTGCCGCGGCCGCGCTCGCGACGAGCTTCACGAAGCCGGGCCGCGCGCTCCAGATGTTGAGCACCGGCTCCCAGGTGTAGCCCCACAGCTGGTAGGTGCCCGGGGTCGCACCGGCGAGATCCCAGTCGACGCCCATCGCGGCCTGATCGAAGGTGATGGGCACGCGCGCGTCGTCGGCGGTGATGCGCAACCAGTCGCTCGACGAGAAGCGCGAGCTCGACTCGAGCACGTCGTCGGCCGTGATCGCCGACGGCACGACATTGACCGGATCGGCATCGGCCGCGCGCGTCACGTCGGCCTGGGTGATCCACGGCGGCGGCGCGATGCGAAAGTCCTGCCGCCGGAACGCGAAGAACTGCATCGTGCGGCTGTCGTCGACCTCGTCGGGGGTCATGCCGACGTCCTCTTCGCCGATGGCGTACTCGAGGTGCAAGACCGGGGTCTGCGAGAGATCGACGATCTGTGCGCAGTCGGCCTCGGCCCAGCGCACGGGTTGCCGCGGCTTGTTGCCGTTGGACGCCTGCGCTGCGCCACCGGACGCGAGCACGGCGGCCACGGGGATCGCGACTCGGAGCCAGCGGCGCATCATCGGCTCGCAGCATGGCACGCGGCGCGCGACCGCAGCAAGGCGACGCGGGGCCACCGCCGCGGCAGGCGGGCACGGGGGCGCGCGCGCCGGGTCGTCATGGCCCGGCCTGCCACGGGAGCCGAGCAACCGGCGCGCGCGACGACGACGCCGAGCCCCGCGTGGGAGCACCGCACGCGCAACCCCGGCAGATTCCGCTAAGCTCGCGAGCGTCGTCGTGCACGGTCCCGACTCGAGCCGTTCGTCGTCCGCGGCGCGCCGTGTGCTGCTCGCGGCCGCGTGCCTCGGTGGCGCCGCCGCGTGCGACGGCGGTGACGGCGGCGACGGCGGCGAGCAGCCGCTGCCGCGCTGCGTCGAGGTCGACACCGCCTGCACGCCGCTGTTCCAGCCGGTCTACGACGAGATCTACACCCGCACGCTGCTGGCCAAGTGCGCCACCGAGGCGGCTCGTGCCACGCAAGCGGCGACGCACTCGGTGCGGCTGACAACGGCCTGGCGTTCGTCGACGCCGACGCGAGCCACAGTCTGCTCACCCAGGATCGCGGCGACGACACCTTCGTCGCCGCCGGCGATGCCAGCTGCAGCGCGCTGATGGTGCGGCTGACCATCGACGACGCCGTGCGCGGCATGCCGCCGGGCGCCCCGCTGGCCGCAGGCGAACGCTGCACGATCGCGCAATGGATCGAAGCCGGAGCCCCGCGATGAACCGCCGACCGCTGCTGCTCCCGCTCGCGCTGCTGGCCTCGGTCGCCGGTGGATGCAACGACGACGGCCCCGAGGGCCCGTCCGAGCGCCTGCTCGATCCCAAGACCTGCGAGGAGTGCCACCCCAAGCACTACCGTCAGTGGCTGGGATCGATGCACGCCTACGCCGCCGACGATCCCATCTTCTTGGCGATGAACGCCCGCGGCCAGCGCGAGACCGGCGGCGCGCTGGGCGACTTCTGCATCCGCTGCCACGCACCGGTCGCGGTCGCGCTGGGCAAGACCACCGACGGGCTCAACCTCGACGAGCTGCCGCAGCACCTCAAGGGCGTGACCTGCTACTTCTGCCACAACATCGAGGCGGTCGAGGGCACGCACAACAACCCGCTCGTGATGGCGATGGACGGCATCATGCGCGGCGAGCTGGCCGACGCGGTGCCCAACGAGGTCCACGAGTCGAAGTACTCGCCCCACCTCGACGACGCGACCATCGCCTCGGGGCAGATGTGCGGCAGCTGCCACGACATCGTCAACGGCCACGACGTCCACCTCGAGCGCACTTACAAGGAGTGGGTCGACTCGTTCTACGACACGCCCGATCCGGCCAACCCACAGCTGACGATCTACTTCGGCAACACCTGCGCGCGCTGCCACATGTTCGGCAGCGCCGAGCCCATCGCCGACTACGAGGGCGTGAAGTCCCGCAGTCTGCGTAGCCACATGATGGTCGGCGTGGATCTGGCGCTGACCGACTTCCCCGACGCAGAACTGGGGCCGCAGCTGGTCGCGGAGCAGACCGCCGAGAGCGACCGCCAGCGCTTGCCGTCGGTGTGCGCGGGCCTGTGCGTGCGCCCGGCCGACGGCGGCGGCACCGACGTGGTCGTGTGGCTGCACAACGAGGCCCAGGGCCACGCGTGGCCCTCGGGCGCGACGCAGGATCGGCGCGCGTGGCTCGAGATCGAGGCCTTCGACGGCGACGAGACGGTCGTGCGCTCGGGCGTGCTCGCCGACGACGAGCCGGTCGACGCCGCCGCAGCGCAGGACCCGACGCTGTGGGTCTTCCGCGACTACGCGAGCAACGCCGAGGGCCAGCCCGAGTCGATGTTCTGGAACATCACCGCGACCGAGCCCAACCTGCTGCCGATCGCGGCCGAGGCCGGGCTCAAGTACGACAAGACCACCTGGCGCGAGCGCGCGTGGCACGTCGACGGCCCGGTCGATCGCGCGCGGGTTCAGGTCAACCTGCGGCCGATCCCGCACGAGCTGGTCGACGAGCTCGCCGACGAGGAGCTGTTCGATCCCGCCGCGATCAAGGCCCGCATCCGCACCAACGTCGCCGGCTCGACGCAGATCGAGTGGACCCCGGGTGCCGCGGTCATGACCGACTACGAGGGCCCGTGCGTCTACAGTGCCAGCTGCTTCTGCGCGCTCGCCAACGAGAGCGGCGCGTGCGAGTGACGCTCACGGATCGACGCAGAAGCGGAACACCACCGCGTCGTCTCCGCCTTGCAGGCCGCTCGCCGCGATCGTGACCTCCCACAGGCCGGGCATGAACAGGTTCACCGGCGCGAGCACGTAGTGCCCGGGCGTGTCGGCCTCGTCGACGTGGGTCGCGATCGAGGTGCCGTGCTGGTGGTCGGGCATGTACGGGTCGACCGCGAGCTGCAGCCCGGACAGCGGCGCGCCCGCGACGTCGGTGATCGCGACGCGCCAGGTGTTGTCGCCGCGCGCGGGCGGTGCCGGCATCGCATCCACGAACGTCACGGTCATGCGCGCGCCGGCCTTCGCGAGGCCCAGGGCGTAGTCGTCGTCGCGGGTCTCGTCGGCGCAGGCGCTGGCCGCCGGCGGATCGTCGTCGCCATCGTCGACGGCGACCGGCTGCGGCTCGTCCTCGTCGTCGGGCGGCGGATCGCACCCCAGCAGCGCACCGATGGCGAGCACGAGCGAACGTCCAGGGGCGTGGCGCATGGCGGGTTGCAGCTCCCGAACCCGCCGCGCGGGTCCGCGTCTGGGTACGCCGGCGCGGGCCGTTCGGGATCACGCCCACGTCGCCCGGTGGCGTGAATTTCGGCCGCAGCCCGCGGCCGGCCCGGCGAGTGCTGCTAAAGAGGGGGTATCCCCGGGGGTCCCGCATGGCGCTCGAGCTCCTCACGCAGTCCGAGACGTACGTCAGCTTCCTGACCCTGAGCGCGATGGAGGTCGTGCTCGGGATCGACAACGTCGTCTTCATCTCGATCCTGACCGGCAAGCTGCCCGAGTCGGAGCAGCCGCGCGCGCGTCGGCTGGGTCTGTCGCTTGCGCTGGTGATGCGGCTGGGCCTGCTGTTCGCGATCTCGTGGGTCATGGGCCTGACCGCGCCGCTGCTGCACCTGTTCGGTCACGCGCTGTCGGGCCGCGACCTCATCCTGCTGGGCGGCGGACTGTTCCTCGTGGGCAAGGCCACGCACGAGATCTACGACAAGCTCGAGGTCGATCACGCGGCCGAGGCGGCGGCCGGCGGGGGCCGGCGCGCGTCGTTCGGGCTGGTGCTCGCGCAGATCATCGTGCTCGACATCGTGTTCTCGCTCGACTCGGTCATCACCGCGGTCGGCATGGCGGAGCACGTCGCGATCATGGTGGCCGCGATGCTGGTCTCGGTCGCGGTGATGATGATCTTCGCCGGCCGCATCGGCGACTTCGTGCAGCGACACCCCAGCATGAAGATCCTCGCGCTGTGCTTCCTGGTCCTCATCGGCGTGATGCTCGTCGCCGAGGGCACCGGCCAACACGTGAGCAAGGGCTACGTGTACGTCGCGATGGCGTTCTCGCTGGTGGTCGAGCTGCTCAACATGCGCTGGCGCGGCCGCCATGCGCCGGTGCACCTGCACCATCGCTTCGAGCACGAACCGCCCGCGGGCTGAGGCTGCCGGGCAGCGCGGCGGCCCCAGCTGCCGCAGCGCCCCAGCTGCCGCAGCGCCCCAGCTGCCGCAGCGCCCCAGCTGCCGCAGCGCCCCAGCAGCCGCAGCGCCCCAGCAGCGCCGGCCCGGTTCTGCGACCATGGATGGGCGCGAGACCGGTCGGCCCGCTGGTGCGTCCACGGGGAGGCCGCGCCTGCGCGGACGACCCCATGACGTACGCCAAGCTCCCGTCCTCGCGATGGCTCCATGCGCTCCCGCTCGTTGCGCTCGCGTGCACGCCGAGCCCGGGCCAGCCCCAGGCCGCCGCCGCGCAGCAGCAGTCCCCCGCGAGCACGCCGCCGAGTGTCGAGAGCAGCATCTTGCCGCCGCGTTCGCTCGCGGTGGAGGAGGATCGCGGCGACCTCGCGCCGCCGCTGTCGCTGACGGCGAGCGACGGCACCGGTCTGCGGCTGGTGTCGCTGCGCTCGCGCGCGGTGATCGAAGGCCCGCTCGCCTTCACCGAGCTCGAGCTCGAGTTCGAGAACCCGCTGCCGCGCCGCATCGAGGGCCGCTTCGAGATCGATCTGCCGCCGCGCGCCGCGATCTCGCGCTTCGCGATGCAGATCGGCGGTGCGTGGCAAGAGGGCGAGGTGGTCGAGCGCCAGGCCGCGCGCCGGGCCTACGAGGACTTCCTGCACCGCCGCCAGGATCCGGCCCTGCTCGAGCACGACGCCGGCAACAACTTCGGCGCGCGGGTCTTCCCCATCGAGGCCAACGCGCGCAAGAAGCTGGTGGTCGCGTACTCGCAGGAGCTGCCCAAGGGTGGCGAGCCCTACCGCCTGCCGCTGCGCGGCCTGCCGCAGATCGAGTCGCTCGACGTGGCAGCAAGCCTCGCGGGGCAGTCGACGCCAGCGATGACGTGGGTCGAGTCCAACGTCACGCCCGAGCGGGACTTCGAGCTGGCGCTGGCGCCCAGCCGCGGCGCGATCGCGGTGCGCCACGACGAGCACGCGCTCGCGCGGGTGACCGTCGGCGGCTCGGCCGAGCCGGTCGGCATCGGCGAGCTGGTTGTGCTGTTCGACACCAGCGCGTCGCGGGCGCTGGGCTTCGATCGACGCATCCGCCGGCTCGGCGGCATCATCCGTGCGCTGCAGGCCGACGTCGGCGCGCCGTTTCCGTTGACCATCGTGGGCTTCGACCAGGGTGCCCGCACGCTGTTCGAGGGCACCTCGGCCACGCTCGACGACGCCGCGCTCGCGCGCCTCGCCTCGCGTCGGGCGCTGGGCGCCTCGGACCTCGCGCAGGCCCTGGGCAGCCTCGGCCCCGGCAACGCCGACCGCCGCGTGTTGCTCGTGACCGACGGCGTGGCCACGGCCGGCAAGACCGAGCTGGTCGCGCTCGAGCGCGCCGCCAGCGAGCTCGCGGGCCTGGGCGTCACGCGCATCGACGCGCTCTCGGACGGCTCGGGCGACGACGACGTGCTCGCGGCGATCACGACCGCACCGTCGATGGCACCGGGCGTCGTCGTCGACGGCCGCCTCGACGACGGCGCAACCGTCCACAAGCTGCGCACGGTCGCGTTCGAGGCGCTCGACGTGCACGTGCCAGGCGCGACGTGGGTGTGGCCCGAGCGCGTCGAAGGCGTGCAACCCGGCGACGAGGTGCTCGTCTACGCCGAGCTGCCCGGCAGCTCCGCCATGCGCGTGGGCCTGGGCAACGACGAGCCCCAGGCGACCGCGACCACCGACGTGGTCGGGCCGCTGCTGCGCCGCGCGTGGATGCGGGCGTACGTGCAGCGCCTGACCGACAAGCGCTCGCGCATGCTCGAGAAGGACGCATCGCCGGCCGCGCCGCGCTGCAGCGGATGATCGTGGACGTGTCGGTGCGCGAGCGCGTGCTGTCGGAGTTCACCGCGCTGCTGGTGCTCGAGACCGAGGCCGACTACGCGCGCTTCGGCATCGATCGCAAGGCGCTGGCGGACATCTTGGCCATCGGCAAGGACGGCGTGGAGCTGCGCCGCCGCGACGCGGCGCCGCTGTCCCGCGGCGGGGCCTTGCCGGAGCCGCCGGAGTGGATCGTCGCGTCGACGACCACCGGCTGGGGCGGGGCCAAGGGCGGCGTCATCGGTGGTGTGCCCGGCGGTGTGCCGACCGATGGCTGGGGCGGCGAAGGTGGTGATCCCGAGCGCGCACTGCCGCGCCGCGCCGCGCCGGCCAAACGTGATCGCGGCGGCGGTGGTGGCGACGACGCCGAGTCCGGTGAATTCGCGCCGGCGCAGGCGGCCGCGGCCGACGAGCGCGGCAACATGGCTGCGCCGACGCCGACCGCCGCGCCGCCCGAGCCCGAGCCTGCGGCCGAAGAGGTCGTGCGCGGCGACGACGACGACCTCGCGTTCGCGCGCGAGCAGGAGAAGGACGGCGACAAGAAGGAGGCCGTGGCGACCGAGTCGAAGGCGCGGCCCAAGCCGAAGCTGAAGTCCGCCGGCAAGCACGGCGGCGGCCCGCACTCGTGGGGCGCGGTCGCACGACCGCTGCCGCCGCTGGGCAAGGTCGCGATCGGGACGCCGCGCTTCGACGGCGCCTTGGTGCAGGCCGAGGTCGAGGCCGTGCTCGCGCAACGACAGCTGCAGCTGGCCTGGTGCGCGCAGCTGGCCACGCCCGAGGCGCCGGTGGAGTTCGGCGCGCTCGAGCTGCGGCTGGTGCTCGACGAGGGCGGCGCGGTGATGGTCTCGCGGCTGCGCGAGCGCGCGTCGATGGACGAGCGCTTCGTGCACTGCGTCGAGGCCACGGGCGACCGCTACCAGTTCGTGCTGTCCAAGGGCGGCGGCGCCCCGGCGATCGTGGTGGTGCCGCTGGGCTTGGGCGCGACCAAGCCCGGCGCGGCGACCGAGCTCGACGCGACCGCGATGGCCGAGCTGCGGCGCGAGGCTGCGGCGATCCAGGCGGCCCGCGACGCCGAGCTCGAGGCCGCGCGCAAGCGCGAGGCCGAGCGCGAGGCCGCCGCGGCGGCGGAGCGCAAGGAGGCGGAGCGCACCGCTGGCAGCCCGTGGTCGGGGCGCTTCTACGACGTCATGACGCAGCTCGGACAAGGCCGCACCGCCGAGGCAACCGCGCTCGCGGCCGCGTGGCAGCTCGAGCAACCCGGCGACGTGCTGGCCCTGGTCGCGCTCGGCGAGGTCGCGGAGAAGGCCGGCGATCGCGAGACCGCCGCGCGGGCCTACGGTTCGATCATCGACCTGTTCCCCAGCCGCGCCGATCTGCGTCGCTACGCGACCTACCGGCTCGCGCGCGTCGGCGGCGACGCGCTCGCGCTCGCGGTCGACAGCGCCCGCGCGGCGGTCGAGTCGCGGCCGGATCATCCCTCGAGCCACCGCGCGCTGGCGTTCGCGCTCGTCGCGGCGGGCCGCCATCGCGAGGCCGCCGAGTCCCTGGTCGCAGGCCTGAACGCGGAGCACGTCGAGTGGGGCCGCTTCACCGAGGTGCAGCGGATCCTGCGCGAGGATCTCGGCCTGGTCGCCGCGGCGTGGATCACCGCCGAGCCCTCGGCCCGCGCCGAGGCGATGCAGCTGCTGTCGGCGGCCGGCGCAGCCCTGGCCACGAGCCCGTCGCTGCGCTTCGTCCTCACGTGGGAGACCGACGCCAACGACGTCGACTTCCACATCCACGACGGCAAGGGCGGGCACGCGTTCTTCAGCGACAAGGTGCTGCCCTCGGGCGGATCGCTGTACGCGGACATCACCACCGGCTACGGCCCCGAGTGCTTCGCCATCGACGGCAACGCGACCGCGTACCCGTACAACCTGCGCGCGCACTACTACAGCCGCGGGCCCATGGGCTACGGCATGGGTCGGGTCGAGGCGGTGCAGCACGACGGCAAGGGCACCCTGGTGCTGCGCGAGTACCCCTTCGTGGTCATGAAGGACCACGAGTGGATCGATCTCGGCACCATCACCGGCCCGCTCTGATCCCTCGCTCGAGGTTCCCGCGTGCCGCTGCACGCGATCGTGGCGCGCGGGCGCGGATCCGCGGGAACCACCTACGTAGCTCGGGCAACGTCGGCGTGCGAGGGGATCGAGACCATGACGAATCGACTGCGCCACGCGTCGTTCGTCGCTGCGCTGCTGTGCGCGTGCGACGACGGCAACGACACCCAGGCCACCAGCGTCGGCACCACCATCGCGAGCACGACCGCGACCACGGCCATGACCGGTGGCGGCGGTGACACCGGGGACGACGACGACGACGACGATGGTGGCACCAGCGGAGACGGTGGTGACGCGAGCGCGGGTAGCAGCGACCCGACCGACGCGACCGCCGATCCGACCCAGGCGACCACCGATCCGTCGGGTGGCTCGAGCGACGGCGGCGAGGGCGAGTCCAGCGGTGGTGCCTCCGGCTACGCCATCTCCGGCACCACCTCGCGCGCGGCCGCGGGCATGATCTCGCCCGGCGACGACGGCGTCGGCACGCTCTACGTGGGGCTGCTGGCGGCCTGCGACGTCAACGCGATGCCGGCGGGCGGGACCTCGGTGCTCGGCGCCGATCTGTCCCAGGTCGGCAACGCCGTGCCGTGGACGATCGAGGGCCTCGCGCCGGGCACCTACTACGTCGCGGGCTTCCTCGACGACGACGTCAACGCCGATCCCGCCAACCCCTACGCCGACATGGGTGACATCGCCTTTGCCGAGGGCTTCGGGGTCGGCTGCGTCGAGGTCCAGCTCACCAACGCGGACTTCGACGGCGTTCACTTCGAGCTCAACATCAACGTGCCGTTTTAGCGCCGCGGGTGGAACCAAGGCGGGGGTCTCGCCACGTCGATCGACGAGGCCGGCGCGAGCCGACGACGCCCGCGCGGCCCGCCCCGGAGACGCTCCATGACCAGGCTGTACGCGCGCCGCAGCACAGCTGCGGCGCTCCTCGTGACCTCGCTGTCGCTCACCGGCGTCGCGTGCGGGCCCAAGTCCGCGCGCCAGGCCGCGCTCGCCTCGCCCGACCCGCACCAGCCGCAACCCGCCGCGGCCGGCACGACGGACGAGGGCGGCGCCAAGCCACCGCGCGACATCGCCAGCGTCTGCGCCGAGGCCTCGCCCATCGCCGCGGTCGCACCGCAGTCGCGCAGCGCGACGAGCCCGTGGCTGGGATCCGGCGACGCCGCGGTCGCGCTGCTCGGCTTCGCCGATCACCGCTACGGCATGGCGGACCTGCAGGCGCTGGAGAAGAAGCAGCAGTACCTCGAGCTGCTGCAGCACGTCGAGGATGTCGCGCCCGCGTCGCGCACGGCCGGGTGGAACCAGCTGCTCGAGCGCGCGGCCATCGGCGTGCTCGGCTCGCTGTCGGCCGAGACCGACGGCTACCGCGCGTTCGAGGCCATGGGCATGGCCGAGTCCTTGCTGCAGCGCTACACCGAGCTGGCGCAGTCGAAGGACTTCATGGCCGCGCGTGGGCGCGCCGGCACGGCGATGTTCGACCGCTGCTTCGAGATGTCGTACTCGGGTGAGGAGTGCGTGAGCATGGCGCGCGACTTCATCGCGGTCGCGGGCACCGACGCCGCGACCAAGCTCGCGATCGCCAAGGTCGTGCGCCGCAACCAGCAGTCGCAATTCGCGGTGCCGTTCTTCCGCGCCGCGGTCCGCGGCGCCGAGGCCTCCGCGTGCGGCGACGAGGACCTCGCGCTGGCCGTGACCGCCGGCCTCGCGCTGCCGCCCGACTACCCCGAGGCCCAGGGCGCACGCGAGGTGGCGCAGGACGCCTGCTTCGCGCAGCTGCGCCCGACCTTGGTCGAGACCCTGGCCCGCGACGACTCGAGCTACTTCCGCGACAACACCTGCGCGGTGTTGCGGGCGAAGGGCGCGGTGAAGTGATGCGCCGCCGCGAGCTCCTCCATTGCACCCTCGCCGCGCTGGCGGTGCCGACGCTCGCGTCGCTGCCCGGATGCCACCGCGAAGGCGCCGGCGCGACGCCACCGTCCGAGATCGCCGATGGACAGCACCTGACCGAGTTCCAGCGCGCCGCGCTGCTGGGGCACTACTCGAGCTACGACGGCAGCTCCGGCTTCGTGCTCGATCGCACCGCCGAGCCCGCGCGCGCGCGCGTCGACGGCGATCCGACCGTCCACACGCTGTCGCGCGAGCCCAGCGTCGCGGGCGCATACGAGCTGCGTTCGGGCGACGGCAGCGGTGGCTGCGCGTCGACCAGCAGACCGGGTCCGTGATGCTGTTCGACGGCCCGGCCCAGCACGAGGGCATCGAGGTCCTGCGGGACGCCGACGCCGAGCCCCTGCCGCGGTCGTGATCCGCGCCAGGCCGGCGGATCGCGCCCGCCCGTGATCCGCCGGCGGGGCGCGCGACTCTACCGGGGCGACATGGCCCCTGCGATCCGACGATCCCGCATCCCCGTGCTCCTGGTTTCGAGCCTCTGGCTGGGCGGCTGCCTGCCGCCGACCGACGGCGACGACGAAGGTGGCGACACGGGCTCCGCCAGCGCCGACACCGGCAGCAGCAGCAGCAACAGCAGCGGCGGCAGCGGCAGCAGCAGCAGCAGCAGCGCCGACAGCAGCGGCGGTTCGGCCAGCGGCAGCAGCGGCGACGCGGGCAGCGACGGCAGCGGCAGCAGCGGCAGCGAGTCGACCGGCGGCGGCCTGCCGCCGAGCTGGTCGATCCACAGCCACACGTGCCCCGGTGCCAGCCGCACCGACGCGCTGCTGGTCGAGGACGACGCGATGTGGGTCGGTTGCGGCACCAACCAGCTCGGCTACGGCCTGCACGGCAGCGACGATCAGGGCGACAGCTGGCACCTGGTCGCGTCGGACCCCGAGGGCGAGACGGCGCAGCTGCGCGTCACCGCGATCGCGCGCGGCGACGACGGCCTGCTGTACGTCGCGGGCTTCGACGCCAACGACAGCGACATGATCCTCGGCTACGACACCACCGCCGAGCCCGCGCCGGTGCAGGCCGTGCTCGTGGCCGGCAACCAAGTCGGCACCAGCTTCCCGGTCGGCAGCCTCGGACTGCTCTCGGGCGGGCGCATCTTCGCGGAGTCGCAGACCGGCTTCGGCGCGCTGTTCCGGCCCGACGACAGCGTCGGCGCCAACGCGCTCGCGTGGGACGACGTGTACTACTGGGCCAACGGCGGCAACCCACCGGGGTACCAGATGCTGGATCTGGTGGTGTTCGACGATCGCCTGTACGGCTGCGGCTCGACCATCGCCGAGCCGCCGTATGTGTTCCTGCCGGCGCAGGCCGCCGACGCACCGTCGTGGGCCTTCGACGCGGTCGAGCTGCCCAACGAGGGCTGGACCGGCGAGATGTGGGGCGTGGCCGCGACCGATACCCGCGTGATCGCGGTCGGCGTCGACCAGGACGCCGACGTGGGCAAGATCTTCGTCAGCGGCGACGATCCCTACGACGCGGGCGCGTGGACGCACCACGATCTGCCGGACATCGTCGGCGGCGGCAACCTCGGCACCTGGGCTCGCGGCGTCTGTGCGCAGGGCGATCGCATCGCCGTGGTCGGCGAGCGGCAGCCGCTGTCGGCCGGCACCGGCCTGGTGATGCTGTCCGAGGACGGCGGCCAGGCCTTCGTCGACATCACGCCGGCCGACGACGTGACCGAGAGCGTCAGCAAGTGCGCCTTCACCAGCGACGGCACCCTCGTGGTCGCCGGCGCCGGCGGCTTCGTGGGCCGCTACGGCGCGGGCCGCTGATCCGGCGTCGCCGGCCGCAGCTGGTGCTCGAGCTGGGCCGCGCGCGCGCGCACCCACGCGGGCGCCTCGGGTTGCTCGCGCAGCAGCGCGAGGTCCTGCTGCGCGCCGGCGAAGTCGTTGGCCATCACGCGCACCGACGCGCGTTCGATCCGCATCACCGGATGATCCGGTCGCAGCTCGAGCGCGCGATCGAAGGCGTGCAGCGCCGGCCGCAGCTCGCCCACGCGATCGTAGGCGATGCCGAGGTTGTAGTAGTGCACCGCCGAGGGCGTGCGCACCCGCGTGCGTGGCCACGCGGCCTGCAATGCGACCAGCACCGCCAGCGCCGCGACCACGCGACCGCGGCGCGGCAGCGTCCGCGTCGCGATCGCATGCCGCAGCCACCTCGCGCTCGCCAGGGTCCCCAGCGCCGCCCACGGTGCCAGCGGTACCACGAGCGGCAGCCGATGCTGCGACGAGGTGAAGAACACCAGGTTGGCCAGCACCGTCGCCGCCACGAGTCCGCCCAGGCACCAAAGCCGCGGTCGCGCCGCCCGGTCGCGCCGCTCGATCGCGACGCCCACCAGTGCGAGCGCCGCGAACGCACCGAAGGGCACGCCCACCGGCCACGCCCACGGGATCAGCTCGCGCTCGCCCCAGGGATCGTAGTCCTGCGCCAGCTCGTCGTTGCCCACGAGCAGCCACGCCTTGCGCAGCTCGAGCCACAGCCAGCGCCCCGGATCGTCGGCGATCTCCTGCCACGCGCGGGTGTACAGCGCGCGGCCCAGGGCCTGGCTGCGCGCGGTGGCTTCGGCCGCCGACACGCCCGCGACGTCGACGCCGAGTTCCTCGCGCTCGCGCGTGACGTCGCCGCTGAGCACGCCCGCGGCGTTCCAGACCCCGCGCGCCTGGGCGTTGTTGCCGATGTAGAACGACGTGCCGCCACCGTGGACCGGCAGCACCGACGGCGAGCCGGTCACGACGAGGTTGCGCAGCGCCATCGGTGCCAGCGCGAGCACCAGCCCCAGCCCGAAGCTCGCCAGCGCGGGCGCGACCGACGAGCTCGCGCGCCGCCGCAACAGCGCCAGCGCCAGCGCCGTGGTCGGGATCGCCAGCGCGAGGTTGGGCCGCGCCAGCAGGGCCAGCCCCGCGGCCACGCCACACCACGCTGCCGCGCGCAGGCCCGGCCGCGCCTGCGCGGACAGGAACGTCGTCACCACCGCGATGCTGCACACCACCGCGAGCGACGCGGACAGGATCTTGTTCTCGTAGAACGCCAGCGCCGCGTAGCCCAGCAGCAGCGCGCTCGCGAGCGTGGCCACGGTCGTGCCGTGGCTGCGACGCAGCGCGCGATGCAGCCACCACAGCGCGAACGCAGCCAACGCCAGCTGCAGCAGCAGCGCCAGCGCGAGCCCACCCCAGGCCATGGGCACCGCCAGCTGCACGGCGTAGGCACCCTGCAGCCAGAACGGCTCCCGACCCAGCGGCGGGTGGGCCAGCAGATCCGCGGCGGCCTCGAGGTAGACGCGGCCGTCGGACACCGGCGCGACCGCGAACGGATCGAGCTCGAGGAACGCGAAGTGGTACAGCGCGCGGTACAGCGCCAAGAGCCCCACGAGCCCCAGCAGCAGCGGCTGCAACCAACGCGGCGCGGGCGCCGGATCGCCCGCGTCCGCAGCCTGCGAGGGCTCGCCCGACACCTGCTCGTGTCAGCATACACAAGCGCTACACTGCCGGCGAACGTGGACGGCGGCGCGCGGCAACACGACCCGTGGGCGGGCGCAGAGCAGCCCGTGCAGGGCCGCTGGCCCGACGTCGCGATCGTGCACGCGATCCACGATCGCTACCTCGTCGAGGTCGTCGAGCAGCTGGGGCTGTGCCCGTTCGCGCGGCGCAGCCGCGAGCTGGGCCGCGTGCATCGCCCGATCTTCCGCGTCGGCGACGACTTCGATCCCGCGCGGGTCGGCACCGCGGTGGCCGAGCTCGCGGCCGCCCACGCCGACGCCGAGATCCTGCTGCCGACGTTCCTGCTGCCGCCGGGCCATCGCTTCGAGGACGCCGAACGCTTCGCCGCGATCGTGCCCGACGTGCGCGCGGGCTACGAGCGTCGCGGCGGCCGCACGTTCTTCATGGTCGCCTTCCACCCTGGTTTCGCGCCGGCCCTCCCGCCGCACCGACGCGAGACCCCCGAGGCGCTGGTTCCGCTGCTGCGTCGCAGCCCCGATCCGGTGATCCAGTGTGTCGACGGCGGCGTGCTCGAGCGCGCGCGAGCGACCGCGCAGCAGCGCGCGATGACGCGGCTGCGCGAGCGCTTCGCCCACGATCCGGGCATGCTCGCGCTGCTCGAGCGATCGATCCAGACCGACTCGGAGCTGTCGGCGGAGATCGCCCGCACCAACTTCGAACAGGTCGGCACCGGCAGCGGCCGCGCCGAGCTCGAGCGCCGCATCGCGGACATCCTCGCCGACCGCGACCGCCAGTACGCCGCGGCCCGCAGCGACCGCGACCCAAGGTACACTGCCGGGCGATGACGTCCCCGTCGATCACCCGCCGCGGGCTCTTGCGCGGGGTGGGCACCGCCTCGGTGCTCGCGAGCTGCAACCGACCCAAGGACAAGCCCGGCACCGACACGCCGACCGGCCCTGCCGTCACCGACGCGAACGCGCCGGCGGTGATCGGACTCGACGCGGTGCCGCTGACGCTGACGCTCAACGGCAAGCGCCATTGCGGTCGAGCCGCGCGTCACGCTGCTGCAGGCGCTGCGGCTCGACGCCGGCGTGATCGACCTCAAGCAGGTCTGCGATCGCGGCGCGTGCGGAGCCTGCACGGTGCTGGTCGACGGCGTGCCGCGCAACAGCTGCATGATGCTGGCCCACGACGTCGCGGGCGCCAACGTCACGACCGTCGAGGGCCTCGCGGACGGCGAGCGGCCCAGCGCGCTGCAGGCCGCGTTCGTCGAGCACGACGCGCTGCAGTGCGGCTTCTGCACCTCGGGCATGCTGATGAGCTGCACCGCGCTGCTGCGCCGCAGCGGCAGCACCCGCGCGCCGCTGCGGGCCGAGCAGGTCCAGGCCGCCATCGCCGGCAACCTGTGCCGCTGCGGCACCTACCCCAACATCGTCGCGGCGGTGTGCAAGGTCGCCGGCAGCAAGCCCGAAGGAGGCGCCTGACATGCCGCGCAGACCCTGACGCTCGGCTTCGCCGACCGCACGACCGAGATCGAAGTGGATGTGCCCGAGGGCGAGCCGCGCCCGTGGGACGCCGACAGCAAGCTGCGCCGCGTGGGCGTACCGACGCCGCGCATCGACGGCGAGGCCAAGGTCACCGGACGCGCGACCTACACCTTCGACGTCGCGCTGCCGGGCCTGCTGCACGCCGCAGTGCTGCGCTGTTCGCTGCCGGCGGCGCGCGTGAAGTCGATCTCGGTGAAGAAGGCCGAGTCGCTCGAGGCGTCGCGGCCGCGATCGCAATCGCCAGCGCGGGTGAGCGGCTGCTGTTCGCGGGCCAGGACGTCGCCGCGGTCGCGGCCGCGCGTTCGAGCCGCCCGCGACGCGCTCGCGGCGATCGAGGTGCAGTACGAGGCGCTGCCGTTCGTGGTCGACACGCTCGCCGCGGCCAAGCCCGGCGCGCCCGCGGTGCACGAGGGCGCGGTGTCCGAGCGCCACACCGAGGGCGACGAGCCCGGCGTCGGCGGCGAGGGCCCGGGCAAGGGCAACGTGCGGCCGCTGCCGAGCTCGCGCCGCGGCGACGCGCGCAAGGCGTTGTCCAAGGCCGCGGTGGTCCACCGCGCGAGCTACTCCACCCAGGTGCAGACCCACAGCGCGCTCGAGAGCCACGGCATCGTCGTGCGCTGGGACGCCAAGGACAAGCTCACCGCGTGGTGCTCGACCCAGGGCATCTTCAGCGTGCGCGACGAGCTGGCCGAGATCTTCGGCATCCCCAGCGGCAACGTCACCGTCATCACCGAGTTCCTCGGCGGTGGCTTCGGCGCCAAGTTCGGCGCCTCGGCCCCGGGCACGCGGCTGGGCTTCATCGCCGGCGAGCTGGCGCGCAAGGCCGGCAAGCCGGTCAAGCTGATGTGCGATCGGCACGAGGAGCAGGTCTGCACCGGCAACCGCCCCGACTCGCACCAGGAGATCGAGCTGGGCGCGGACAAGGGTGGCAAGCTGGTCGCGATCGCGATCAAGAGCCTGGGCACCGCCGGCATCGGCACCGGCGCCGGCATCGGGCGCAACGCGTTCTCGATCTACACTCGCGTGCCCCACGTGCTGGTCGAGTCCAGCGACGTGTTCACCAACGCGGGCCCCGGCACGGCCATGCGCGCACCGGGTCACCCGCAGGGTGCGTTCGCGATCGAGCTGGCGATCGACGAGCTCGCGGCCAAGGCCAAGCTCGATCCGCTGGCGCTGCGCATCGAACACGACGAGCACCCGGTGCGGAAGTGGCAGTTCGAGCAGGGCGCCAAGCGTTTCGGCTGGACCGAGGCGCGCGCGCGCTCGGCCGCGGGCCGTGGCGGTCACGCGCGCCTGCGTCGCGGCTACGGCGTCGCGGCGTCGATCTGGGGCGACTTCGGCCGCGGCGGCGCGGCCCAGGTCACCTGCACGGTGCGCCGCGACGGCAGCATCGAGGTGCGCAACGGCGTGCAGGACATCGGCACCGGCATCGGCACGGTCATGGCCATGGTCGCGGCCGAGGTGCTGGCGCAGCCGGTCGCAGCGGTCCACGTGGTGCTGGGCCACTCCGACGACGGCCCCTCGGTCGGCAGCGGCGGCTCGACCACGACCTCGTCGGTCGCACCGGCGGTGCGCAACGCCGCCGAGCGTGCGCGGGCGCAGCTGACCGAGCTGGCCGCGGAGCTGCTCGGCGTGCCCGCGCGCGAGGTGCAGTGGCGCGACGACGGCTCGATCGCCGGCGGCAGCAAGTCGCTGAGCTTCGCGCAGCTGTGCAAGAAGCTGCCCAGCGAGGCCATCGTCGCCTCGGGCGCGCGGGCCAAGACCTTCGGCGCCTACCCGATGCCGTTCCCCGGCAGCGCCGGCCCTGGCGCGATGCATCAGATCGCAGGCGTGCAGTTCGCCGAGGTCGAGGTCGACACCTGGACCGGCGTGGTCCGCTGCACCCGCGTGCTCGCGATGCACGACTGCGGCCGCACCATGAACCCGCTGACGACGCGCAGCCAGGTCCAAGGCGGCGTGATCCTCGGCACCAGCTACGCGCTGCTCGAGGAGCGCGTACTCGATCGCGACTTCGGTCGCATGCTCAACCCCAACCTCGAGAGCTACAAGATCGCCGGCGCGCGCGACGTGCCCAACATCGACGTCGTGCTCACCGACGTGCATACCGGTGCCAACAGCACCGGCGCCATCGGCATCGGCGAGCCCGCAACCATCCCGACCGCTGCCGCGATCGCGTGCGCGGTCTACGACGCGCTGGGTGTGCCCGTGCGCAGCCTGCCCATCACCCCGGCGAAGGTGCTCGCCGCGCTCGGCCTCGTACCGCCGACAGGAGCCTGACGACCATGCATCGCTTCACCCTCGTGCGTCTGCCGACCGCGACCGAGGCTGCGCAGCGCGTGGCCGCGGCGCCGCAGACCCGGCGCTTCCGCGCCGGCGGCATCGACCTCATCGATCACTTCAAGGAAGGCCTCGACACCCCCGACGAGCTGGTCGAGCTGCGGGCGCTCGGCGGCGACGAGGGCGAGCGCATGCGCGGCATCGTCGAGCAGGGCGGCGCGTGGCACATCGGCGCGCTGGTGACCCTGGCGCAGCTGGCCGACTTCGGCGACTTCGGCGCGGCGTTCGGGGCCGTGCGCGAGGCCGCGGGTTCGGCCGCGACGCCGGGCATCCGCAACGCCGCGACCCTGGGCGGCAACCTGCTGCAGCGGCCGCGCTGTTGGTACTACCGCCACGCCGACCTCGAGTGCCTCAAGAAGGGCGGCAGGCAGTGCTTCGCGCTGACCGGCGACAACCCGCTACCACGCGGTGCTCGGCGGCAGGCCCTCGTTCATCGTGCATCAATCCGCGCTCGCCGCCGCGCTCGTGGCCCACGACGCGCGCGTGCACCTGCTCGGACCCAAGGGCCCGCGCAGCCTGGCGGTGACGGGCTGTTCTCGCCGCCGACGGTCGACCCCACGCGCGAGCACGCGCTCGCCACCGGCGAGATCATCGTCACGATCGAGCTGCCGGCCGCCGGCGCAGCAGCGCTCGACCTACGCCGCAGCCAAGGAGAAGCAGTCGCACGACTGGCCCCTGGGCGAGGCGGCGGTGCACTGCCGCGTCGACGCCGGCGCGCTACGGCGTGCGGGTCGCCCTGGGCCACGTCGCGCCGATCCATGGCGCGCGCGCGCGAGGCCGAAGGCCGTGCTTTTCGAGGGCAAGGCGCCCACCGCCGCGCTGTTCGTGCAGGCCGCCGACGCGGCCTTCGCCAAGGCCAAGCCGCTCGAGCACAACGGCTACAAGATCCCTTTGACCAAGGGCCTGCTGCGCGACGCCCTGCACCGCGCGACCGGCATCCCCATGCCCGAGTGAGTCGACCATGCCGACGTTCGATCAGGACCCTCGCCCCGAGCTCGAGACCCCGGTGTGCCGCTTCATGCGGACCAAGGCGCTGCACGTCTACGGTCAGGACACGCCCGACGCGTTCTCGACCTCGCGCTCGAGCCACTACCACTGCCTTCGCACGCAGTTCGTGACCGGCCCCGACGCGGGCCTGTGCGTGCCCGAGACCTGCCAGCCCGGCCGCGGCTGCTTCGAACCGCGCTGACGGGCTACGCCGGCGGCCCCGGGCACGGCGACGCGAGCGCGCGCTGGGCCTGGGCCAGCGAGGCTTCGGGCGCGGCGCTGGTGTCGATCGCGTGGGCGATCGCAGCGCAGCGCGGCGAGAGCGGCTGCCACGTCGCGCGCACGTGCTCGAAGATGCCCCAGTCCGCGTCGGAGGCGTCGTCGTGCCGCGCCGCGAGGCGCTGCCGCACCGCGGCCTCGGGCGCCTCGCGGATCAGCAACCACGCAGGATGCCCAGGCCGCGCGCGAGATCGACGAACGCGCGACGCCGGCGCTCCTCCTTGAAGCTCGCGTCGACGACCACGCGACCGCCGGTGCGCAGCACCGCGGCCGCGCGCGCGAGGCACTCGTCGTAGGTGCGATCGTTCCACGCCGGCGTGTAGATACCCGCGCGCACGTCGGTGTGCGCGCTCTCGTGCTCGGGCAGCCCCGCGAGCTCTTTGCGGATCGCGTCCGCGCGCAGCCACCATGCCCGCGTGCTGCAGGCCCGTGCGCGGCACCGACTTGCCCGTGCCGGGCAGGCCCGCGACCAGCACCAGCATCGCGCGCTCGGACGGTGGCACCGTCGCGACCCAGCCTGGGCCTGCAGCACGTGGGCCTGCGCCAGCGCCCACAGCCGCGGCGCCGCGTCGCCGCCGGCGCCGGCCTGCAGCGCGCGGACCTTCGCGCGCACCAACAGCGGTACGCGACGTAGGGCTCGGCCAGCGCCCAGGCCTCGTCGCCCGGCGGCAGGCTCGCGTGCCACAGCGCATCGGCGGCCCACCACGCGCCGTGGCACTGCAGGTCCATCGCGAGAAACGCGAGATCGGCCACGGGGGTCGAGCGCGCGCAGCAGCAGCGAGAACTCCACGCCGTCGATGATGGTCGGCTCGTCGCCCGGCGGCAGCGGGTACGTGCTCGAGCCGCAGGTCGCCGTGACCTCGCACGCCCACGCGGCGCGGCGCTCGACGAGCTCGCGGCGCGTGCCCTGCGCGACGTGGCGGCCTCGAGCCGCTCGAGCAGCGGCGCCATGGCCATGGTGGTGGTCAGCTGCGGCTGCGCGCGCAGGGCCTCGAAGTTGTCGCGGACGTTGCGCAGCACCGGCTCGAACCGCGCCCACGCGGTCACGTCGTCGCCGCGCCGCGCCTGGGCGTGGAATCGCTGCAGCCGCGCCGCGACCGTGGCCAGCTGCGCCCGCGTGAGCGTGTCGTGCTCGACGTGCCACGCCAGCGAGGCCGCGTCGGGCAGCCGGCGCATGTGCACGCACGGCTCGCGCGGTACCCCCTGCGCGCCCAGGTGCAGCCCCTGCGGCCCCTCGCGCAGCCACGTCACGCCCAGGTACACCTCGGGCGCGAGCCGACGGTCGAGCGCGACCTCGGCCTCGCACGCAGCGAGCCGCAACGCGGGTGTGCCGTAGTCGAGGAAGCCCAGCGACACCGGCCGCTTGAACTTGTACACGTGCTCGTCCACCAACGCGACGATCGACGCGTGCGTGTGCACGATCGCGATCTCGCGCGCGCCGTGGGGGTAGCACTCGGGTCGGCTCAGCGCCCGCACGAGCGCGTCGACATCGGGTCCGCCATGCTGCGTCACCGGCTCGGTCACCGGCTCCGAGCATCGCCCGAAGCCCAGCGCGCGCGGCCGGAAATTCGGCCGCGCGCCGAGCGAGGCCCGCGCAAGCGCTTCGCCGCACGCCCGCCCACGCGGGCGGCAGCCCACCGGTCCACCCTCGGCAGACCGCGGTTTTCGAGCGCGCCGGGATTGGCCTACACTGCCGAACATGGTCCTGGTTGGTCTTCGAGGTCGGTGGAGTGGGCAGCGCGCGGTGGGGCGTGCATTCGTGATCGGGCTCGGCGCGCTCGCGGCGTGCAACGACGACGGCACCCAGGTGACCGGCGGCTCGAGCAGCAGTGGATCGAGCAGCTCGGACGGCACCTCCGTCACGACGCTCGACACCTCGGGCAGCAGCACCGTGGCGGACAGCAGCGGCGGCAGCAGCAGCAGCGGCGGCGCCGACAGCTCGAGCAGCGTGGCCGACAGCAGCAGCGGCGGCAGCACCACCGACACGAGCACCACCACGACCGCGGAATCCTCGAGCAGCTCGAGCGCGACCACGGTGAGCGGCAGCAGCAGCGACACCGGCACCCCCGGCGCGTGCCCGGTCGACACGCTCGGCCCCGCGGTACCCGACTCGCTGTTCGGCAACACCTTCGGCGACGACGACGCCTTCTCCGGCAGCTGCGGCGGCGCCGGCTCGCCCGACGCGGGCTACACCTTCACCGCGCCGCAGGACGGCGTGTACACCTTCGACACCGCGGGCTCCGGGCTCGACACCGTGCTGTACGTGCTCGACGGCACCTGCGGCGGCGCCGAGCTCGGCTGCAACGACGACGGCGCCGGCAGCCAGTCCGCGCTGGCGCTGCCGCTGAGCTCGGGCCAGACCGTCACCGTCGTGGTCGACGGCAACGCCGCGGTCGGCGGCCCGTTCTCGCTGCACGTCAACGCCGGCTCGCTCGCCTGCCCCATCGCGGATCTCGGCAACACCGTGCCCAACGCCGTCGCCGGTGACACCAGCGCGCTGTTCGACGGCTTCGCCGGCTCCTGTGGCGGCAGCGCCGGCCCCGACGCGGCCTACCTCTTCACGGCCCCGGCCGCGGGCACGTACACCTTCGACACCTTCGGCTCGAGCTTCTCCTCGTTCCTGTACGTACTCGACGGCAGCTGCGGCGGCAGCGAGCTCGCGTGCGGCAGCGAGGGCGTGCTCGCCGATCTGCAAGCCGGCCAGCAGGTCACCATCGTGGTCGACAGCCTGTTCGAGTCGGGCCCGTTCGATCTGCACATCGACACCCTCGGCGGCGCGTGCCCCGACACCGACCTCGGCAACACCGTGCCGCAGTCGATCGCCGGCACCACCTTGGGCGGTGACAACACCGCGGCGGGCAGCTGCGGCGGCGACTTCTCGCCCGACTCGCTGTACCTGTTCACCGCGCCGCAGGACGGCCTGTACCAGTTCGACACCTTCGGCTCGCCGCTCGACACCGTGATGTACCTGCGCGACGGCGGCTGCGGCGGCCCCGAGCTCGACTGCAACGACGACGTGACCCCGGGCAACGCCGACTCGCGCGTGGTCGAGGGCCTGACCGCGGGGCAGCAGGTCATGGTCGCGGTCGACGGCAACGGCATCGGTGCCTACACCTTCAACGTCGATCTGGTGCCCTGCCCCGACGAGGACGCGCCCAGCTCGACGCCGCTCACGCTCAACGACAGCACCGTCGGCGGCATCGACAAGCTGCACGGCAGCTGCAGCTCCGGCGGCCCCAACGACGAATCGGCCGACTACTCCTATTCGTTCACCGCGCCCAACGACGGCACCTACACCTTCGACACCCTGGGCACGTTCTTCGACACGCTGCTGTACGTGCTCGACGGCCCGGCCTGCAACGCGCCCGAGATCGCGTGCAACGACAACTACCAGTTCGATCAGGGCTCGGCGTTGTCGATGCCGATGACCGCGGGCCAGACCGTGGTCGTGGTCGTCGACGGCAACTTCGACTCGCAGGGCGCCTTCAGCCTCCACGTGGGCCAGCTCGACGGCATCTGCCCCGACGAGGACCTCGGCAACGTGGTCCCGACCAGCGTGATGGACACGACCGCGACCGCCGACAACGCCGCGACCGGTTCGTGCGGCGGCCTCACCGGCAACGACGTCTCGTACACCTGGACCGCGCCGGCCGACGCGCTGTACCGCTTCGACACCACCGGCTCGGCGTTCCCGGCCCTGGTCTACATCCGCGACCAGGACTGTGGCGGCGTCGAGCTCGACTGCGACTTCCAGCAGTTCGCGACCTCGATCGCGTTCGCGCAGCTGGTCCAGGACCAGACCGTGGTCGTGACCATCGACGGC
>JAXLYC010000016.1:0-128767 GCA_046351635.1 Nannocystaceae bacterium
CCGCGCGACGACATAGGCGTCCCCGATCGTGGACGGCTGCCAGGTCTGGTCGTCCTGATTCCCGATCGCCCGGCGATAGATCCGCGCCGCGACCAGATGAAAGACGCGCGCCCACCACTTCTTCGCGTCGAGCGTCGCGAACACCTCGTCGAGGTCGAAGCCGATCCCCGGCCACATCGCCTCCTCGAATGCGAGGAGCGCCTCCACATGCGCGCGCTCCAAATCCGTCGTCGCCACGCTGTGGCCCACGTCACATGCGAATCGAACAAGCGCGGACAGCCTGCGGTTCGCGACGAAGAGGTGTTGATCGCCCAGCTTGATTCGGCTGCTCATCCCGATTCGCCGCCTCACCCCACCCGCCCCGCCGGCGGCAGCAACCCGCACGCGTACCGCAGCGTCATCGCCGGCCGCGACACCCACACCCGCACGAGATCCGCCAGCACCGGCGACGTGCGCATCGTCGCCACGCCCAGCTTCCCGGTCACGCCCTCCGCCCGTGCAACCGTGCCGATGCTCGCAGGCAGATCATCCGCGACCAGCAGCGCAATCCGTCGCGCGCTCTGCCGCACCCACTGGATGAACGTCGCCGTGTCCGGCCCGCGCGTCTTGGGAAACGCCTCCGCGGCGATCTCGAACGCGCGCCGGCGCTTGCGCGAGACCGCCTTGCCCACGGTCCGCATGTGATCGTCGAGCACGTCGGGCGCCGCCACGGTCTCGCCGAAGCCGGGTGCGAACGTCCGCGCCGCCGCGGCGACGAGGATCTCGAGCTCGCGCGGCGTGAACAGATCGATCGTGAACAAGCCCCGTGACAAGTTCACCACCGCGGTCGTGATCGCGAACACCTGCTGCGAGGGCGGTTGCTCCGCGAGCCACGCCGGTACCAGGATCGATGGCTTCGACGTGTTCTCGACGAACACGCCGCGGTCGCGCAAGGCGTGCTGGTACACGTCGTACTCCTCGATCGCGAACATGCCGGCGATGCGGTCGACCAGCTGCCGCATCGGCAGCTCGGCGCGCAGGCGGTCGCGGCTGGCCACGCCCCAGCGGCTCAGATCCGCGGGCCGGATCTTCGCCAGGCCCTCGACGATCGCGGCCAACAGCGCCGCGGACGGTGCCTGCTGATCGCGGGCGACGTGCAGGTCCGCGGTCGCGTCGCCGGCGAGCGCGGCCGGGCGGATCGCGTCGGTGCGGGGCTGCCACTGCCGCAGGTCCTCGCGCTCGGCCGGGCTGGCGACCTCGAGCACGACCAGCACCGCGTTGGCGAGGCCGCGCGAGCGCGGCTGCTGCAGGTCGTCGAAGGTCCGTGCGAGCGCGCGCCAGGCCTCGATGCGCGTGACGTCGTCCATCAGCACCTGCTGCAGCTGATCGACCGCGTCGGCGTAGCGATGGGCCAGGCGCAGATCGTTGGCCAGCTCGAACCGCAGACCCGCGTCGCCGCCACACGCTCGCAGGCCCTCGATCAAGGTCGCGCGCGCAGACTCGATCTCGCCCAGGCGCTCGCGCTGGGTCCGCGCGAGCTCGAGGTACAGCATGGCGCGTCGCTCGTCGGCCGAGTCGAGCTGCACCCGCAGCGCGGCGAGGTAACGCTGCCAATGTTCGGGCGTGGTCGCGATGCGGTGCAGTTCGGTGCTCGCGACGCCGCCGGGGCCCTCGAGCGCGATCGCATCGGCGAGCGCGTCGATGGCCTCGTCGACCTTTCGCACGCCCAGGTAGGCCTGCGCCAGCGCGATGTCGGCCCGGACCGCCGCGTCCTCGTCGCGCGCCTGTTCGCGCAGACGCGCGGCGCTGTCGACCGCGGCGCCGAACAGACCCGAGTCGAGCTGCAGCGCGACCACCCGCGCGAGCACGCGCTCGTCACCGGGGCGCTGCTGCAGCGCCAGCTCGTAGTGCTTGAACGCGCCGGGCGGATCGCCTTTGTCCTCGAGCGCGACCGCGAGCAGAAAGTGCGCCTCGCCCAGCGCGTCGCCTCGCGCGACCTGGACCGCGCGCCGCAAGAGTCCGACCGCGTCGTCGGCCCGACGATCCGCGAGGTACAGCTCGGCCAGCTGCAGCAGCGCGTCGCCCTGTTGCGGCTGCGCGGCCAGCAAGGTCTCGAGCGCGTGGATCGCCGCGCCGAGGTTGTCGAGCTCCTTGGCGTACAGCCGCGCGACCTCCAGCCACAGCGCCGCGGCGCGCTCGGGCTGCTGCGCCTGGCCGGCCGCACGCAGCAGGCGTTCGGCGAGCTTGTCGAGCTGACCCTGCTGCCGCATCAGCTGCGACAGCCGCGTGGCCGCGACCGCGTGGTCGGGCCACAGCTGCAGCGCCTTGTCGAACGCGCGCACCGCCGCACCGCGATCGCCGATCTGCTCGATGCGCGTGACGCCGGCGCGGGTCCACGCGTCGGCGGCCTCGGACGGGGTCTTGGCGATCGAGGCCTCGTGCTCGGCGACCTCGACCAACGCGTCGCTGTCGCCCAGGACCTCGGCCAGCCGCGCGAGGCCGCGGATCGCACCGAGGTTCTCGGGATCGAGCGCGATGACCTCGCGGTAGACGTCGAGCGCCTGCGGACCGCCGGAGGCCTCCAGCGCCTCGGCGCGGCGGGTCAGCAGCGCCGCGCGCAGCAGCGGATCGTCGACCGCGGCGGCGATGCGACCGTCGACGCTGGCGATGATGCGCGGGTCGCCGCTGCCCAGCGCCTCGCGCTCGAGCGAGGCCAGCGCCGCACGATCGTGCTCGCGCACGGCCAAGACCCCCGAGAGCGCCTCGACCCGCGCGTCGGTGGTCGCGTCGGCGCCGAGTTCGAGCACGCGCGCGCGCTCGCCCCACGCCATCGCGCGCGCGGGCCCGGCCTGGAACGTGCGCGCCTGGGCCAACAGCGTGCGCGACAGGCCCTCGAGATCGCCGCTGTCGCGCTGCAGTGCTTCGAGGGCCAACAGCGCGCCGACGTTGCCGGGCTCGCGCGAGAGCACCCGCTCGAAGCACGCGCGCGCGCGCGACGGATCGCGCAGGTGATCGCGTGCGACCTCGCCCGCGCGCATCATCGTCGCGGTCGCGAGCCGCGGATCGACCTGGGTCGCGGCGGCGCGCTCGAGCTCGTCCACCAGCGGCGCGAAGTGGCCCAGCTCGGTGCGCACGCGCGCGAGCGCGTCGGCGGCCGGGCGATAACCCGGGTGCAGCTCGACCGCGAGCGAATAGCAGCGCTCGGCCGCCGCGCGGTCGTCGAGCCGCTCCTCGTACAACAGGCCCAGCTGGAAGCTGGCGAGCGCACGCGTGGCCGGGTCGCGGTAGCCGTCGCGCTCGAGCTCGGCCAAGCTGGCGAGCTCCCGCCACTTCTGCTGCGCGCGGAGGATCCGCGACAGCGCCTGCAACGACGGTGGATCGCGGGGGTCGAGGTCGAGCGCGCGGCGCAGGAACTCGGCCGCGCGATCGGGCGCTGCGAGGTGTCGCGCATGCAGCTCGCCGAGCTTGTGCAAGAGCACCACCTGCGTGACGGTGTCGGTGGTCGCGTCGAGCTCGCGCTGGTAGATGTCGGCGAGGTCGGCCCAGCGTCCCTCGGAGTGGAAGATGCGGCCCAGGGTCGCGAGCGTGCCGGCGTGGCCGGCATCGAGCGTGAGCACGGCGCGGAGCTTGGTCACCGCCTCCTCGCGGCGGCCCAGGTGCTCGTCGAGGATCTCGCCCACGCGATGCAGCAGGTCGGCGCGCTGCGCCGGCTCGGTCACGAGCCCGGCCTCGAGCTCGAGCGCGTCGATGAGCGAGCGCCAGCGTCCGGCCGCGGTCGCGACGCGGCCCAGGGCATGGATCGCGCCCAGGTGCTGCGGTCGCTGCGTCAGGATGCGGCGGTAGGCGAACTCGGCCTGCTCGGGATCGGCGAGCGGGCCGCGGTGCAGATCGCCGATGGCGAACAGCGCCTCGATGCGGCGCTCGGGCGAGAAGCGCTCGAGCTGTCGCTCGTACAGCTCGACCAGGGCGCGGTGCCGCTCCGCGCGGGTCAAAAGCCGCACCAGCGCCTCGAACGACGGCAGCAGATCGGGCGCGAGCGCCAGCGCGTGCTCGTGCTCGGCGATGGCCTCGGGCTCCCGCGCGATGCGCTCGAGGATCTCGCCCGCGCGCGCGTGGGCGGTCGCGCGGCGCCGCGGCTCGCGGCTCGCCGCGGCCTCGCCGCGATGCATCGTCACCAGCGCGTCCCAGCGCTCGGTTGCGGCGTACAGCGGCGCGAGGGCACGCAGCGCCGGCACGTGTGCCGGGTCGATCTCCAGCACCGCCTCGAACGCGACGATCGCACCTTCGCGATCGTCGAGCCCGTCGAGGCACACCAGGCCCACGAGCTGCAGCAAGCCCAGCCGCTCGTGCGGCGCGGGCGTGAGCTCGACCAGGGTCGCGAGCGTGCGCACCAGCTCGGGCCACTGCGCGCCCTCTTCGTACACGCGCGCGAGCGCGTCGAGGATCACCGGCTGCTTGGGTGCGATCGCGTCGCCGCGCTCGAGCAGGGCCCGCGCAGCGCTGCGATCACCGATGCGCTCGAGCGTGACCATGGCCGCGCGGTGCAGCACCAGCGCGCGCGAGCCGGGATCGACCACCAACTGGGCCTCGCGCTCGAGCAGCGCCACCAGCTCGCGGAAGCGACCGCGGCGCGCGTGCAGGCGCTCGAGCGCCGCGGCGGCACCGGGCGCGTCGACGTCGAGTTCGAAAGCCTGGGCGTACAGCTGCGCCGCGCCGTCGTCGTCGCGGCGATGCAGCTCGCGCAGCCGCGCGCGCTGGCACAGCAGCGCCGCGCGCAACGCCGGCTCGTCGGACAACGTGTTGGCGCTGGCCTCGTAGAGTCGATCGAGCGCCTCCGGGCTGCCGGCGCGGTGCTCGAGCTGCTCGAGCGCGTGGTACAGCGCCGGGTCCGGATCCGACAGCTCGATCGCGGCGGCGTAGGCCTGGTGCGCGTCGGGAATCCGCCGCAGGCGATCTTCGAGGATGCGACCCTTGCACAGCGACAGCGCGGCCTTGGCCTGGCGATCGGCGGTGAGGCGGATCTCGCGATCGAACAGCTCGATGGTCGCATCCCACGCGCCGCGCCGCTGCGCCACACGGCGCGCGGCGACGATCGAGGGCAGGTGATCGGCGTTCGCCTGCATCGCCTGGGCGTAGTGGACCTGCGCACCGTCGAAATCGCGCAGCAGCTCGCACACGCGACCGCACTCGTAGTGCAGCCGGCCGCGGTGCGCCGCATCGTCGGTCCGCGCGATGGCCTCGCGCCACTGCGCGAGCGCGAGCCGGGCATCGTCGGCGTGGGCGTCCCGCATCGCGTCGGGCTCGTCGGGCAGCGGTGCGCTCAGGCCTCCGGGCACCGCGAGCGTGGGCGTGGGCGAGACCTCCGGGCGCGGCCGCGGCGGGGGCGTGACCGCGGGCTTGCCCGCGGTGGGCGGCCGCGCGACGGGCGGCACGGTCGGCGGCCGCACCGACGACGGCGGCACGGTCGCGGGCTGGCTCGCGGCACTCGTCGTTGCGGCGCCTGGCGGCGCGGCAACGGGCGGCGCGCCGAGGGGTGCCGCGGCACCCGGCGGCGTCGCGCTCGGTGGGGCGAGAGGTGGCGTCGCTGCGCGCGCGGTCGTCGGCGCCACCGTCGGCGCAGCCGCGAGCGTCGGCGGTGTGATCGCCGGCGCGCCGGTGCTCGGGCGCGGCGCAGGCGTCACCGCGGGCCGCGGCGCCGGCACCGACGCCGGCTTCGCGTCGGGCGGATCGCGGGGCACGACCTGCGGCTCGAGCTCGACGTCGGGCACCTCGAACACGCCGGTCGCGGTCGAGCGCGCCTCGCTGCTGGCCGCGCCCGGCAAGGGCGCAGCGGTCGGCGGCACCGACGGCTGGGTCGCGCGCCGCGGCGGCGGTGGCGTGGCAACCGAGGGCGGAGCACCTGCGGCGGGTGGCGCAGGCGTTCCTGGCGCTGGGGCCGGGTTCACGCGGCGCGCGAGCCCGGGCGGCGGCGGTGGCTTTCGGCGGGAAGGATCGTTGGGCGTGGTCACGAGCGATCGCGCGCCGGCGCGATCGCCAGCATCCCATCATACGGGGATCGCGGGGCGGCCGCGGGGGCTTTTGCGGCGCGCGGACGCCCACGCGACCGACGAGCTCGCCAATTGAGTCGCTGCCCGTACGTGAACGACGGCAACGACCGCGACGCCGCGTCCGCCCGGGTCCGGGGCTCAGCGGGTCAGCGCGTGGAAGATCTGAATTGCCATCAGACCCACGAACGCGAACAGCAGCAGCCCCGGCAGCAGCCGATCCTCGAGCGTCTTGGGCCCCCGGAGCGTGCGCAGCGGCACCTGCGGCAACGGGCCGGTCGCGATGCGACGCGCGCCCATCGGCTTCGCAGCACCATGACGCACACCCATCATGATCTTGTTGTGCATCGAGATCCGTGCTCGCGCAAATTTTCGACGCGCGCACGATAGTCGCCGCGACGGACCCGTGATCGCCATGTCGCGCTCGGCGATCGACGACGGGGTCGCGTGGCCACAACCGCAGCGATCGATCGCGATCGGGATCACGCGAGCGTGCGCAGCCGGACGAGCGTCGCGTCACCGTCGCCGTCGCCGCGCGCCGACCACTGCGCCCAGGTCTCGTCGCTGCGCTTGCCCAGCGCCCACAGCAGATCGCAGACGTCGCTGGGGCGGTAGAAGACCTCGCCGGCCGCGACGCTCGGGCGGAAGCGGGCGGGCAGGCGCATGCCGGCGAGCACCGCGAGATCGTCGGCCCAGCGCGCCAGCTCGGTCAGCGCCGCGGCCGAGAGCACGGGGATCGCGGCCTGGACCCGCGAAAGCGGCCACAACTGGGCCGCTGCCTCGAACGCCGCGACGTAGGCCGCCGCGCGCGAGGAGATCTCCGCCTCGGTCGACGCGACCAGTCCGCCGATCACCGCGACCATGCTCGCGCCCACGCCGACCGCCGCCGCGGCGCGCTCGACCGTCAGCCCGCCGATCGCCACCAGCGGTCGCGACGCGACCCGGCAGGCGTCCGCGAGGCCGGCCAGACCCACGGTCGGATCGGGGTTCGCCTTCGACGGGGTCGGATACACCGGTCCGAACGCGACGTAGTCGGGCGCCTGCAGCAACGCCGCACGCAGCTGCGGCAGATCGTGGGTGGAGATCCCCACCCGCAGCGGCCGAGCGCCGTCGCGGGCGCGGGCGCGCTCGCGGAGCTCGGCCACGCGATCGAAGCCGGGATCGCCCTGGCCCAGGTGGACGCCGTCGACCGCGGGCTCGGCCAGCGCGAGCTCGAGATCGTCGTTGAGCAGAAGCGGCACACCGGCGGCGCGGCACACCGGCGCCATGGCGCGCACGAGCGCGCGCCGCTCGTGGGTGTCGGCCTGCTTGGCCCGCAGCTGCACCGCCGCGAGCGGACCGCCGGCCAGAAGCGCCCGGCACACCGCCTCGACCGACAGCCCGCCGGCGTGGGGGCTGTCGACGATTGCATACAGTCCGGTGCGGTCCATGGCGCTGCGCATGTTACTGCGCACCGGCGCGCCGTTGCTGCCGCGCGGCCGCGGTGGCGTAGACGCCCAGCGCGATCCAGATCCCCGAGAACGCCAGCACGTGCCAGCGCGACAGCGGCTCGTCCAGGACCGTGACCGCAAGGATGAAGGAACAGCTGGGCGAGAGGTACTGCAGCGTGCCCAGGGTCGACAGCTGCAGCCGCTGCGCCGCGTGCCCGAACCACACCAGCGGCAGGGCCGTGACCGCACCCGAGGCCAGCAACAACAGATCCACACGCAGCGCGTGCCCGAACGCCGACGGCGGCTCCACCCAGCCCGCGACCGACAGGCCCAGGAACACGGCCGCGACCGGCACCATCAGCGCGGTCTCGACCAACAGTGCGGTCAACGGCGCGACCGCGAGCCGCTTGCGCACCAGGCCGTAGGTACCGAAGGAGCCCGCGAGCAGCAGCGGGATCGTCGGCCACACACCGGTGCCGACCACCAGCACCGTGACCGACAGCGCCGCGAGGCCGACCGCGATGCGCTGCGCGCCGCCGAGTCGCTCGCGCAGCAGCCACACCCCCAGCAGCACGTTGACCAGCGGCGTGACGAAGTAGCCCAGGCTGGCCTCGAGCACGCGGCCGGTGTTGACCGCACCGATGTAGACCAGCCAGTTGGTCGACAGCAACACGGTCGACAGCGCGAACCATCGCAGCCGCGCGGCGCGAAGCTGTGCGATCGCGGGGCGCCACTGCCCGCGCACGGTCACGAACAGCGCGAGCAGGACCGTCGCCCAAATCACGCGATGCGCGAGCGTCTGCAGCGCCGGCACCTGCCGCAGCTGCGCGAAGTACAGCGGCAGCACGCCCCACGTCAGGTACGCCGCGAGACCGTAGCCCAGGCCGATCGTGGCCTGCGTGCGCCCGCCGCTCGACAAGGGCGCAAGCATGGCACGCGCCGCGCTGCTACGCTCGCCACCCCCATGCCACCGCGACGTCGCAGCTCCAATGGATCGCGCGGAAGCGCCGCCCGCACCGGCGCCGAGCCGGGCGTGGTCGCGCGGCGCCCTGCGCCCGAGCCGACCACCGAGGACGGCGAGACCTGGGACCCCTCGCGCGTCGCGATTCCGCGGCCGGAGTTCGAGCACCCCTTCGAGCTGGTGACCTCGTTCGTGCCCGCCGGTGGCCAACCCGCGGCCATCGATGCCCTGGTCACGGGGCTGCAGGCCGGCGAGGCCGCGCAGGTGCTGCTGGGCATCACCGGCAGCGGCAAGACCTTCACCATCGCCAACGTCATCGCCAGGGTCCAGCGACCGACCATCATCCTCGCGCACAACAAGACCCTGGCGGCGCAGCTGTACGCCGAGTTCAAGGCGCTGTTCCCCAAGAACGCGGTCGAGTACTTCGTCTCGTACTACGACTACTACCAACCCGAGGCCTACGTCCCATCGACCGACACCTTCATCGAGAAGGACTCGACCATCAACGAGCAGCTCGATCGCATGCGCCACTCGGCGACCTACTCGCTGCTGTCGCGCCGCGACGTGATCATCGTGTCGAGCGTGTCGTGCATCTACGGCATCGGCGCGGCCGAGGCCTACCTCGGCATGGTCGCCCAGGTCGCGGTGGGCCAGGAGCTCGACCGCGACAAGCTGCTGCGCAAGCTGGTCGAGATGCAGTACGAGCGCAACGACCTCGACTTCCACCGCGGCAGCTTCCGCGTGCGCGGCGACGTCGTCGAGGTGTTCCCGGCCTACGAGGACGACACCGCCATCCGCATCGAGTTCTTCGGCGACGAGGTCGAGGCCATCCGCGAGATCGACCCGCTACGCGGCCAACCCAAGGGCTCGCTGCAGCGCGCGAGCATCTTCCCCGCGAGCCACTACGTCACGCCCGCGAGCCAGCTGCGCCGCGCCATCGAGGGCATCAAGGTCGAGCTGCAACACCGCCTGGTCGAGCTCAACGACAAGATGAAGCTGCTCGAGGCCCAACGGCTGGAGCAGCGCACGATGTTCGACCTCGAGATGCTGCAGGAGATGGGCCACTGCTCGGGCATCGAGAACTACTCGCGCCACCTCACGGGTCGCAATCCCGGCGAGCCGCCGCCGACGCTGCTGGACTACTTCCCCGAGGACTACCTCATGGTCGTCGACGAGTCGCACCAGACCGTGTCGCAGGTCGCGGCGATGTACCGCGGCGACCGCAGCCGCAAGGAGACCCTGGTCGATCACGGCTTCCGCCTGCCCTCGGCGCTCGACAACCGCCCGCTGCAGTTCGCGGAGTGGGAGCAGCGCGCGGGCCAGGTCATCTTCCTCAGCGCCACGCCGGGCGACTACGAGCTCGAGCGCACCCACGGCGTGGTCGTGGAGCAGATCATCCGCCCCACCGGCCTGCTCGACCCGCCGATCGACGTGCGACCGATCGCGGGCCAGGTCGACGACCTGCTCGACGAGATCCGCAAGCGCGTGGCCAAGCAGGAGCGCGTGCTGGTGACCACGTTGACCAAGCGCATGGCCGAGGATCTGACCGAGTACTTCGCGGATCTGGGCATCAAGGTCCGCTACCTGCACTCGGACATCGAGACGCTCGAGCGCGTCGAGCTCATCCGCGGCCTGCGGCAGGGCGAGTTCGACGTGCTGGTGGGCATCAACCTGCTGCGCGAGGGCCTCGACATCCCCGAGGTCAGCCTGGTCGCGATCCTCGACGCGGACAAGGAGGGCTTTCTGCGCTCGGCGCGGAGCCTGATCCAGACCATCGGCCGCGCGGCACGCAACGCCGAGGGCCGCGTGTTGATGTACGCCGACCGCATCACCGACAGCATGCGCCACGCGATCGAGGAGACCGATCGCCGCCGCGCGGTGCAGGCGGAGTACAACGCGAAGCACGGCATCGTGCCCAAGACCACGCGCCGTGGCATCGATCCACTCGAGAACGAGAAGCGCCAGGCGGACAAGCGCACCACCGGCAAGCCCAGCGCGACCGCGGCCGGTGCCAAGCAGCTGCCGGTGGGCATCGCGGAGCTGCGCGACGCCGATCTGCTGCCGGGCGAGCTCGACGCGCGGCTGCGCGAGCTCAAGCAGGAGATGGCGCAGCTGGCCAAGGACCTGCGCTTCGAGGACGCCGCGGCGGTGCGCGATCGCATCCGCGTGCTCGAGGCGCGACGGCTGGAGTTCGCGAGCTGACGCGCCATGGCCCGCGCCCCCGACAGCGACGACGACGACGACGACGACGGCCGCGTGCCCACGGCCCGGCGGCTGCGCGAGCGCTCGTACATGGCCGAGCTGGGCCAGCGCGTCCGCGCGCTGCGGGAGGAGCGGGGCCTGACGCAGCAGAGCCTCGCGCAGGCCGCAGGCATCGCGACCGACATGGTCTCGCGGCTGGAGAACGGCCACTACAGCAGCCCGGGGCTGCGGACGCTGCTGCGCATCGCGCTGGGCATGGGCACCTCGGTCGGCGCGCTGCTGCCCGAAGCCTGCGCTGCCGCAGCGCGGTCGCGAGGGCGAGGTCTCGGCGCGCGCGCGCCTGCAGGTCTCCGCTGGCGCGCGCCAGCCTCGACGAGCTCGAGCTCGTCGAGCAGCTCGCGGCCGTGGTCGTGGCGCGACGACGCGAGGGCTGAGCCCGCGCGGGCGCGATCAGGAAGCGGCCGCCGAGCACGATGCCGGCACCGCCGCGCAGCATCGCGGGCGCGAACGCGGTCTGCGTCTTCGACTTCTTGCGGCGGCCGCGGTTCGCTCGCTTCTCGGCCTTGGCCTTCTCGGCCGCCGCGACCGCGGGCGTCCACCGCTCCCACTTCTTGTAGCTGAGGTGATAGCCGACGCCCACGCCCAGCAGCACCGCGCCCAGCAGCGTCACCGCCGAGCCCAGCGGGATCAGGAAGTCGTCCTGATCCTGGAACTTGCACTTGAGCGGCCCGGAGTACTTGCAGTGCTGCGTCACCATGCCGAAGGTGATCGACGACGCGAGTCCGACCGCGAGCACCGAACCACCGGCGATCATCAGACCCAGGCCCTTGCGCGGCTTGCCGGCGACCTGCGGCCTGGGCGGACGATCCGCCATCGGATCCGCCGCTGCGGGCTCGGGCGGGCGGGGCTCGGTCGCGCTGTCGGCGCGTCCTCGGGCTCGCCCCTCGGTGTCCTTCGCCTCGCCCTCGGTGTCCTTGGCCGCACCGCGTCGGTGTCCGTATCCGTCGCGCCCGCGGGCTCGCCGTCGGTGTCGGCCGGCGCGGTGTCGGTCGGCGGCAGTGCTCGCCGGCGCGGTGTCGGCCGGCGCAGTGTCGGCCGGCGCGGTGTCGGCCGGCGGCGGCGCGGGTTCAGCCGGCGCATCGGCGGCGAAAGCGGAGGTCGTCGGCTTGGCCTTGGCCGCAGGACCCGCCTCGGCGACCTCCCACGGGGCGAAGGCGAGCGCGAGGCTGAGCACGGACGACAGGGCAGGACGAGCGCGCGGTGCGACGCATGATTCGAAAACCTTCGCGACGGCGAGACCGAGCGTGCGCCCCGGAACGCGGCCGGGGGCGGAGTATCGTACGCAGCCGCGGCCTCGACAAGGATCGGGGATGAACGCGTGGGTGCCGGTGGCGGCTTGCGCCGGGCATCCTGCAACGGCGCGCGCCGGGCATCCCAACGCTGCGAGCATGCGCTCGCAGAGCCCGCCGCGCGCGCGGCGCAGCCGGTGCGCCCCGCGGCCGCGCCTGCGGGCTCCAGGCGTGCGCGGCATCACGGACCGTGGCGCGAGCCGGCCCCGCGAACCGCGGCCCACGGCTGGTGCCCCGCTGTCGGCGACCGCTGGGCTCGCGCGTTACAGTGGTCATGCCGATGGCCATCCTCGCCCACCTCGACGACCCACCCCGGCCGCGCTGGCCCGGAATCCTGGTGGGTCTGGGCATCGCGATCCCCGTCGCGGCGGTGTTCTTCGCCTGGGTGATCCCCACGCTGGTCAACGCGGTGCTGGGTGGCGCGCGCGATCTGGACAGCCGGCTGCGCGCCGAGGACGGGTACATGAAGGCGCTGTGCTCGGAGGCCTTCGACGAGACCCGCGACGGCGCGCTGTGTGGCTGCGCGCTCGCGACCGACTACCCCTCGCTCGACTGCCAGGCGCCGTTTCGCCACTGGACCCTCGCGCAGCAGCGGCTCTCGTGCGGCGACGACGACACCCGCGCGCAGGCCAAGAGCTTCTGCGCCTGCGTGGACGTCATCGCGCAGAAGGTCGACGCCGCCGCGCCGCAGGCCCGCGACGGCGAGGTCGCGAACTACGAGAACTGCACGCTGCTGCCCGACGCGCTGTACCTGCCGACGATCGAGATGCTGTCGCAGGGCTAGCCGGCCATGTGAAGCCCGCGGCGCCGCAACGGCGTACGAAGGAACCCCGGACGTTTCGAGCTCCGAGCAAGCAAAGCCACGGGGCCCCAGCGCGCGGCGCCGGCGTCCGCGGGGCGTCACCACGGCCTGCTAGCGGCGGCGCCAGATCATCCGCCACACCCGCTGACCGCGGGCGAGCGTGGTCTGCTCGCGACGCGAGCTCACGCCGTAGGGGTTGCCGCGGATGAACCGCCAGCTGCCGGCGAGGTTCTCGAAGCCGTCGTCGGCCTCGACCTCTTCGAGCGCGGCGAGGGCGAGCTCGAAGACGTCGGTCGCGACGTGCAGCTCGCCGCCGGGGCGCAGCTGCGCGGCGATCACCGACAGCACCGGGGGCTCGAGCACGCGGCGTTTGTGGTGCTTGGCCTTGAACCACGGATCGGGAAAGAGCAGGTGGAAGCGATCGACGCTGGCGGGCGCGAAGACGCGATCGAGATCGACTCCGAGGTTGCAGTACGCCAGGGTGAGGTTCGGCAGTCCTTCGCGCGCGGCCCGGCGCTGGCCCAGCGCGATGATGCGCTCGCGGATGTCGAGCCCGACCACGAAGCGCTGCGGTTGTGCGCGCGCGAGCGCGAAGCTGAACTGCGCGTCGGCGCAGCCGAGCTCCACGTCGAGCGCTGCGGTCGGCCCCAAGTGGGCCGGCCACTGCACCGGTACGGCCCTGGGCTCGCGATAGCGGGCACCCAAGGGGTTCACGTGCTGGCGGATGCGTCGTGCGCGGACCATGTCGCGGTGTGCTGTCGCCTCGCCGATCCCGCGCGGATCAGCATCGCGCTCGCCACGAGGGCTGTCGTGGCGCCGATGTCTGCGCGGACCGAGTGCCCGCGAGTATGCCGCAGCCGGCGGGCAGTTTTTGGACCCGCCGCGCCGCGCCAAACCAGCTACGCTGCGTCGTGATGGCCGCGGGTCCAGGCGAGGACGCGATGACCGCCGCACGCGCGGTGGCGGAGCGCGACACGCTGCTCGAGCTCATCGCGATCGCGACCCACGACATCAACAATCCGCTGCAGTCGCTGGTGGTGTTGCTCGAGCTGGCGCTCGACGAGGCCCACCCCGAGTCCGACGCGTACGTGCGCGCGCAGCAGTGCTTGATGGCCGGCGAGCGCATCCGGGCGCTGAGCTCGGCCCTGGCGGGCCTGGGGCGCTCGCGACCGCAAGACGCTGCCTCGGCCTGGGCGCGCGTGCACGGGCTCTTGTCGCGCCGCTTCGATCGCTTCGGCATCGGTGTCGGCGCGGATCTGTCGCGCTTGGAGCGGCTCGCGTTCCCGCCCGAGCTGGAGCTGCCGTTGCTGGGTGCGTGCATGCTGGTGATCGCGACCGCAGCCGCGGGCGCCCGCGGCATGCGGGTCGATCTGCGCGGCGAGTCCGATCCCCTGCGGCTGTCGCTCGCCGTCGAAGCTGCCGAGGCGATCGAGTGGGAGCCCGCCGCGCGCGAGCGCCTGGCCGCGCTGGCGACCGCGTCGGTGCGCATCGAGATCGAGCCCGAGCGCCTGACGCTGTGGGCCGGGGGCGGTGCATGAGCGAGCGGCGGCGCTGGACGCCCTCGCGCGGCACACCGGCGGCGTCCTGGTGGTCGAGGACGACGAGCTCGTCGGCAACGCGCTGGTGCACATGCTGCGGCACGCCGGCTTCGAGGCCCGGCCTTCGCGTCGAGCGTCGATGGTGCGCTCGCGACCTTCGACACCACGCCCATCGACGTGGTCGTGACCGACCTGCAGATGCCTGGCGGCAGCGGCCTCGATCTGCTCAAGGCGCTCGAGGGCCGGGATCCGCTGGTGCCGGTGATCATCGTGACCGGCGACATGAGCCTGCAGCCCGCGACCGCGGCGGTGCGCGAGCATGCGTTCGACTACCTGACCAAGCCGGTCTCGCGCGACGTGCTGCTGAGCACGGTCTCGCGCGCGATCGACTCGCGGCGCGCGACCCAGGCGCGGGTCAACGCCGAACAGCGGCTGCGGGAGGAGCACCGTCAGCTGGCGATCCGGCACCAGCGCACCGCGATGCTCCTGTCGGTGCTCTACAACCGCGCGGTCGAGGGCATCATCGTGCTCGACGCGCAGGGCCGCCTGGTCGACGCCAGCGACAGCTTCGTCGCGCTGGTGGGCCGGCCGCTGTACGAGCTGCTCGATGCCGACATCGGCGAGCTGTTCGACCTGCACCCGACCGAGGGCGACATCCAGTCGCGCGTGGTCGAGCTCGCGGCCGCGCCGCTGTCGCGCGGGCACTGGCGCGGCGAGATGACCGTGCGTGCGGCCCGAGGTCGCCGCCTGCCCGCGCGCGTGAGCCTGTCGGTGTGCGAGGTGCCCAGCGTGGACGCTGCCTCGGAGCAGACGCGCTACGTGATGGCGCTGCTGTACTACGAGACCGCCCACGAGGAGATGAGCCGTCAGCTGCAGCAGGCCGATCGGCTCGCGACGATGGGGCTGCTGGCCGGCAGCGCCGCGCACGAGATCCGCAACGAGCTGGGGCCGCTGCTGGGCTACCTGACCATGCTCGAGCAGGGCAACTTCGAGGTCGCGGCCGCGGACATGATCAAGGTCATGCGCGACAGCGTGCGCCGGGTGCAGGAGCACATCGAGCAGATCCTCGCGCCGCTGCGGCCGCGCGTGCGCACGCGCGGCGCAGTGTCGATGCGCGACGTGATCGAGGGCATCTTGACGCTGCTGCGACGCGCGGGGCGGCTGCGGCGCATGCGGCTCGAACTCGACGTGCCGGAGGAGGACGTCATCGTGCACGCGGACAAGACCGAGGTGCACCAGATCGGCCTCAACCTGCTGACCAACGCGATCGACGCGCTGGGCGACGGCGGCGGTGGAGACCGCGGCACCGTGCGCGTGAAGCTGTCCTACGACGGCCCGTTCGGGGTCCTGCGGGCTGTGAAGACTCCGGTGCGGGCATCCCGGATCACCTGCGCGCCCGCGTGTTCGAGCCGTTCTTCACCACCAAGGGCAGCGGCGGCACCGGCCTGGGGCTGCCGGTGGTGCTCGACATCGTGCGCAGCCTCAGCGGTCGCGTCGCGCTCGACTCGCCCGCCGATGGCGGCACGACTGTCACCGTCGCGGTGCCGCGCTATCAGCCCGGCGGCGACACGCGCGAGACCCAAGCCATCACCTGACGCGCGGCTCGTGGCGCGCGAACGGCCCGTGACCGATGCTCGCCGGCTCGCCGGTCGCGCTTCGCCTACGCGGCGCGGTTGCACCCGCGTCGACGCCGTGCGTACTCTGCCGACCGCGCATGGTCAGTCTGGGTCTGTTGCTGTCGGGAGAGAACGCGCGCGCGGGAGCACCGACCCGCGCGTCGCCGTCGTGCTGCTCGAGCGGACGTTGTTCGAGCCGCCGCGGCTGGCCGCGATGCAGCGCTGGAGCGGCGCGATCCGGCGGCGGTTCCCGCAGGCCGAGCTGGTGCCGTACGTGTGGCACTGGATCTCGCACTCGCGCGAGGACGGCCTGCGCACCCGCGCGGCCCGGCGGCCCGCCGGTGCCGACCACGAGCTCGGCGCGCTGTTGGCGTCCGAGGCCGCGACGCAGGCGTGGGAGATCACGCGCGGCTGTGCGTGCAGGCGACCCGGCGGTGCGCGTGTCGTGCTGCGCACGGGCGCCTCGCTCACGCCGGGGGCGCTCGGTCGCAAGCGGCCGCGTGCGTTCGTGGAAAGCGCCGCGCCGAGGCTGGGCGTGATCTGGGAGCCCGAGGGCCTGTGGGAGCCCGACACGGCGCAGCAGCTCGCGCACGAGCTGGGCATCACGTTGCTGTGTCCGGCCTTCGAGGGCGGCCGACTGCGCTACGAGGCGCAAGGCGGCGACGTGCTCGTGTCGCGTGCGGTGTGGCTGCGGGCCGATGGCGTCGGCGCGGCGCGGCGCCTCGACGCCGGTGCGATCGATGCGCTCGCGATGCACATCGACGTCGTGCCCGACACCACCATCGTCTTCACTGGTCCACGGGCGCTGCCACACCTCGGCGCGCTGTATGCCCAGCTCGATCCGGGCCTGCTCGGCTCGCCTGCCCTGATCGGGGTCGGCGGGTTTTTCCGACCGTTTAAAACACCACGCCGCCGCGGCTTCCGAGGATCGGAAACCCGCGACGGCGCCTGCGAACAGACTCGCAGTTTGGCGCGGCTCAGGCCTTCGGGGCGGCCTGCTTCGCCTTGGCGGCCTTCTTCTTGCCGCCCTTCTTCTTGCCGCCCTTCTTCTTGCCAGCCTTCTTGGCAGCCTTCTTCTTGCCGCCCTTCTTGCCAGCCTTCTTGGCAGCCTTCTTCTTGCCGCCCTTCTTGCCAGCCTTCTTGGCGGCCTTCTTCTTGCCACCCTTCTTGCCAGCCTTCTTCTTGCCACGCTTCGCGGGCGCCTGCTCGGTATCGCCTTCAGCCATCTTTGGACCCTCCTTCAAGGGGCAACGGTAGAAGGACCATACGGTCGGGATCGGCGCATGTCAATAACAATTAATATCTTTGTCGCCTAATTACGTGAAGGTGAGCGATCATTTTAGGTAGGTGAGCGATCGTGATGGGTAGGTGTGTGTAGGTCTAGGTGCTCCTTTCAGGAGGCGCAAGAGCCGCGCAACGCGTGGAAATTGCAATGCAAATTGCAACTGGAGTGTGTCTTGTCGGGCGTGCGATAGTCGGCCTCGCTCTCCTTCCGCTTCTGCGCTAAGAGCGCGGACGACCCACCTCTCATGCTCCAGCTCACGTGGACCACCGAAGCGCCGACGCCCGTCGGCGACCAGCTGCTCGCCGTCGCCGTGCGCGACACTCCGAGCCCCGAGACCTTCGACGCGCGCTTCGGCAAGCCCGTACGCGAGGCCGCGAGCGCGGCTCGCTTCGCCGGCAAGCACGGCGAGACGTTCTCGTTCTCCCGCGTCGACGGCGAGGTGTTCGAGCGCGTGGTGCTCATGGGCGCCTCGGATCTGGCCGACCCGTCGCAGCTGCGGAGCTTCGCCCACGACGCTCTCCGGCTCGCGCAGTCGGCCGGCGTCGCGCGGCTCGTCATCGATCTGCGGGCCGCGCTCGCCGGCCCGATGCCGTGGCAAGGCGGCGATGCGGCCGCGGTCGCGCGCGCGGGTGACCTGCTCGCGCAGGGCTGCGAGCTGGGCTCGTACGCCTACGAGCGCTTCATCGCCGAGGACAAGCGTGCGCGTCGCAGCGTCCGCGAGGTCGTCTTCGTGGCCGACGACGCCGGCCCGGCCGAGGGCGCGGCGCGGGGGCAGATCATCGCGAAGTCGGTCGCGCGCGCGCGCGACCTCGTCAACGGCCCCGCCGGGCTCGTCACGCCGACGTTCCTCGCCACGACCGCGTCGAACATCGTCGCCGCGCTGCAGGACGAACACGAGGTCGCGATCACCGTGCTCGACCGCGACGAGTGTCTCGCGCGCAACATGGGCTGCTTCCTCGGCGTGGCCCAGGGCAGCGACGAGCCGCCGAAGTTCATCCACATGAGCTACAAGCCCCACGGCCCCAGCAAGGGCCGCGTGTGTCTCATCGGAAAGGGTGTGACGTTCGACTCCGGCGGCTACTCGCTCAAGCCCACCGACGGCATGCTCGACATGAAGATGGACATGGCCGGCGCCGCGGCCGTGATCGCGGCGTTCGAGGGCGCGGCCAAGCTGCACCTGCCGTGGGAGGTCCACGCCATCGTCGCCGCGACCGAGAACATGGTCAGCGGCCGCGCGTACCGCCTGGGCGACGTGCTGGTGGCGTCCAACGACAAGACCGTCGAGATCAACAACACCGACGCCGAGGGCCGCCTGACCCTGGCCGACGCGATGGTCTACGCCTCCAAGCTGCAGCCGACCATGATGCTGGACTTCGCGACCTTGACCGGCGCGTGCATGGTCGCGCTCGGGCCCAAGATCGCCGGCGTGATGAGCAAGGACGACCGCCTGGCCGAGGACTGGCTGGCCGCCGCCGCGCGCGTCGGCGAGGCGATGTGGCGCCTGCCGCTGCCCGACGATCTCAAGGAGCAGCTCAAGAGCAAGGTCGCCGATCTCAAGAACACCGGCGAGCGCTACGGCGGCGCGATCACGGCGGGCCTGTTCCTTTCGGAGTTCACCGAGGGCTGCCGCTGGTTGCACTGCGACATCGCGGGCCCGGCGATGGCGAGCAAGCCCTACGGCGTCACGACCGTGGGCGGCTCCGGCTTCCCCGTCGCCACCATCCTCGAGTTTCTCACCTGAAGCCGCGACGCGGGTGCCGCCGGCGTCGCGCTCGCGGCGATCAGTGCGGGTAGTTGATCTCGACGACCTTGCCGTTGCCGATCGAGACCTGCACCTCGCTCGAGGTGCCGTCGCAGTCGAGGTTGCTGCGGGCGTACCGACCCGCCCGCGGACCGCTGGTGCAGCGGATGAACGTGTGCAGCCGCACCGGACGACCGTCGGGGTCGCGCGTGACCGTGTCGGCCGGCGGACCCCACGCCATGAACACCGCGAACTCGTCGAACCCGACCTCGACCTCACCGGCGGCAGCGAGCTTGCGCTGATCCTCGGGCAGCGCCGACCACTTCTGCCACAGGCCCTCGCGCTCGAGGAACGCCTGGCGATCCTCGTCGCGCAGGCGCAAGAAGTCCTGTTGATCCTGCGCGCTGTCGAGGTTGTAGTAGAAGCGGCGATCGAGCTCGGGCAACCGCTCGGGGTTGTTGGCGCATGCGCAGAGCAACAGCCCCGCGAATGCCCCGGTCAGAACGGTCGCTCTCGCGAAGAGCGTCCGTCGTCGAACGCCGCGCGACATGGTTCGCTGCATCGAGCCGGATGATTCCTGATGCGCACGTGCTCGGCAACTTCGCGCCGCGTCGGCGGCGGCGCGCTTCGACCCGAGCTGCTGGCGCGCCCCACGACCGGCGCGCTCGCCGACCGCAGTGCGCGCGTGACCGGCCGGCCGCCGCGCCACGCGTACGAGCACGCTCGACTGGACATCGATCCAGCGCCGCGACAGGTTTCACGCCTGCATGTGAGCGAGCGGGGCAGGCCCAACCGCCCGCATTCGCCCCGTGTGCACGGTTTCCGTAATTTCCAATAGAACACTGTTTTTCGCCCGTTGACGCGCGACCACGCGGCGGCTATAACTCCGCGGCCTAAGTTGCCTGTCGTCTGACGCGAGGACCACTGCGCAAGCCACGACCTGCCCTCCCGGACCCCCGCGAGGACCCAGAGAACGAGCTTCGCAGTCGCGACCAGATTCCGGCGACTTCGGTGCACGAGGAGCCACCCCCATGCCTGACACGTTCGTCGTGGGCGACAAGACGGTCTACCCGGGCCATGGCGTTGCCGAAGTGACGGGACTCCAGAACCTCCAGATCTCTGGGGCGACGATGGAGTTCTACGTGCTGCGTGTGCTCGACAACAACATGAAGGTGATGGTGCCGAAGCACAACGCTGCGGCCGTCGGCCTTCGGCGCCTCGTCAGCCAACGCGAGGTCGACGCCGTCTACGACGAGCTGCGTCGCCGCGGCGGCAAGATCTCGACCGCGACGTGGAACCGTCGCCACCGCGAGTACATGGAGAAGATCAACACCGGTTCGCTGGTGGAGATCGCCAGCGTGCTGCGCGATCTGTGCCTGCTGCGCGGCGACAAGCAGCTCTCGTCGGGCGAGCGCGAGATGCTCGAGACGGCGCGCCAGCTGCTCGTGCAGGAGCTCGCGCTGGCCAAGGGCCAGGCAGAGCACGCGGTCGCGGACGAGCTCGACGCGCTGTTCTCCTGAACCGCGCGCTCAGGCGGCGAAGGGCACACCCGGCTGCGCCGCGGTGTTGCCCGCGAGCGCGCGCCACACGATCGGCCGCTCGAGGAACAACTCGGCACAGGCCCGTCGTGCGGCGCGGGCATCGCCTTGCACGAACAGCTCGAGGAAGCCGGGGATCTCGGTCCAGCCCGCCGAAGGCTGCGTGAACGGCTGCCACCGCACGCGCAGGCGCTGGGGACCTTCTCCGACCGTGCCCTCCCAGGCGAGGCGCGCGTCGGGCAAGCGCGTGAGGAACGAGCGCTCGGTCGCGACCTCGGACCACAGCAGCTCGAAGTCCTCGGCCGTCATCGTCTCCGTGCACGGATGGGCCGACATCGCCGGCAAGTTCACCGGCCGCACCATGAGCACGTCCTCGGGCGCGAACTTGTTGCCGTCGGCGCGCATCTGCACCTGCCGATGCACCCAGCCGCGATCGTCGACCTCGTAGATCGTCAGCGAGACGTCGCCGTCCTCGGTGGCGAAGGTGACCCGCAGGTAGTGGAGACCGCAGGCGCTTGCAGCGTGCACCTGCGGGACATCGTCGGCCCGCGCACCCGCTTGAGCCACGCTCGCGCCGCGGGTCGCCGCCTGCCCCGCCGCGCGGCCCCTGCGGCGCGCCGCGGCCCCATCGCGGCTGCAGGTGGACCGCAGGCGGGACGCCGCTGCGCCCGCGAGGGCAGTGGCCCGGCCGCCACGGCGCGCACCGCTCCAGCCGTGCTATCCCTGGACCCGACCATGCGCCCGCTGTCGCTGTGCCTCGCCCTCGTCGCGCTGAGCTGCTCCTCGTCGGACGCCGCACCTGCGGCGCCCAAGGGTCTGGTGCCGACCTACGCGGCCATCGCTGCCGCGCTCGCGGCCGACGACGCCTCGGGCGTGCCGGGCCTCGCCAGCGAGCTGCAACGCGAGGCCAAGGCACTCTCGGACAAGCCCGGCCTGGGCAAGGTCACGAGCGCCGCCGCGGGGCTGTCCGCAGACCTGACCGCGACGCGGCGCGCGTTCAAGAACGTCAGCGACGGCATGATCGAGTACATGCGCGCCGACGCGTCGACCCAGGCCGGCTTCGAGCTGGTCCACTGCCCGATGGCGTTCGAGGACAAGGGCGCGCTGTGGGTGCAGGCCAGCGGCAAGATCGCCAACCCGTACTACGGCGCGTCCATGCTGCGCTGCGGCAGCAAGCTCGCGTGGGACGCCACGCTGCCGAGCACCGCGACGGTCGAGTGAGACCCGCTGCGCGCGCGACCGCACGAGCATGGGCCGCGTGCCCGCACGGCGCGAGCGTCGAACGTCGCGGCGCGCCTCAGACGTCGAGGTTGCGCGCGTTGAGTGCGTTGGCGGTGATGAAGTCGCGCCGGGGCTCGACGTCGTCACCCATGAGCACGCTGAAGATCTGGTCGGCCTCGAGGTTGTCGCCCACGCGCACCTGCAGCAGCGCGCGGCGTGCCGGGTCCATCGTGGTCTCCCACAGCTGCTCGGGGTTCATCTCGCCCAGACCCTTGTAGCGCTGGATGGCGAGCCCGGCGCGACCGACGGTGTCCATCTGCGCGACCAGATCGCTCAGCCGTCGCACGGTCTGCTCGGGTTGGCCGCTGCGCCGCAACACGATGTCGCCGCCGCCGAGGCTGGCGACGTACTGGCGCACGCCGATGAGCTCGCCCAGCTCGGGCGAACCCAGCAGGTCGCGATCGATGAGCTCGTACTGCGTCACGCCGTCTTGCACGACCCGCACGCGGATCACGTGCAGTGCGCTGTCGTTGGCGTCGCGCACGATCTCGTGGCCCAGCTGCACCACGCCCTGGCTGCCGGCGCCGGGGCCGGGCGCGAGCTGGGCCTGCGCCGTGGCGACCAGCTCGGCCGCGACCTGCTCGAGCGCTGCCGCGTCGCCGAAGGCCTGACTGGTGTCCTCGACGCCGCGTCGCTCGACGCCGTCGAGCAGCGCCTCCAGGATCGCGGGCCGGTGGTCGCGTGCGAGCCCCGAGAGAATGTCGCGGTAGCGCAGGGCCCTGCCGGCGAGCTCGGTCTGGACCTCGCGTGAGACCACGTGGGGACCGATCGCCAGCTCGAGGTTCTCGATCGCGTTCTCGATGACGTACCGATCGAGCCCGGCCTCGTTCTTGATGTAGACGTCCTTCTTGCCCGCGCGGACCTTGTACAGCGGCGGCTGGGCCACGTAGAGGTAGCCGCGCTCGATGATCTCGGGGAAGTGGCGGTAGAAGAACGTCAACAGCAGCGTGCGGATGTGCGAGCCGTCGACGTCGGCGTCCGTCATGATGACGATGCGGTGGTAGCGGAGCTTGGCGAGGTCGTACGACTCGTCGACACCGCTGCCCAGCGCGGTGATGAGCGTGACGATCTCCTGGCTCGACAGCATCTTGTCGAGCCGCGCCTTCTCGACGTTCAGGATCTTGCCGCGCAGCGGGAGGATCGCCTGGGTGGTGCGGTCGCGGCCCTGCTTGGCGCTGCCACCGGCGCTGTCGCCCTCGACGATGAAGAGCTCGGCCTTCTCCGGGTCGCGCTCCTGGCAGTCGGCGAGCTTGCCGGGCAGCGACAGACCATCGAGCACGCCCTTGCGCGTGATGGTCTCGCGGGCCTTGCGGGCGGCCGCGCGCGCGCGCGCCGACAGGATCGCCCGCTCGACGATGAGCTTGGCGTGCTTGGGGTGCTCCTCGAAGTACTTCGTGAGCCGATCGCTGACGAACTGGGATACCAGCGCGGTGACCTCGCCCGAGACCAGCTTGTCCTTGATCTGCGAGCTGAACTTCGGATCCGGGTGCTGCACCGCGAGCACCGCGACCAGGCCCTCACGGACCTCTTCACCGGTGAGCGCGGCCTTGTGCTGCTTGAGCAGACCCGACTCCTCGGCGTACTTGTTCACGACCTTGGTCAGCGCGGTGCGCATGCCGGTCAGATGCGTCCCGCCGTCCTTGTTCGCGATGTTGTTGGTGAAGCACAGGATGTTCTCCTGGTAGGAGTCGGTCCACTGCAACGCCAACGCGATGCCGAGCTGCTCGGGATGGCCCTCGTGCTCGAACGGCTCCCTGCCCTCGAAGAAGAATGCGTCAGCGACCGCGACCTTGTTCTGCGCCAACAGCTCGACGAACGACGAGATGCCGCCCTGGCCGTCGAAGACCTTCTCGCGGCCGTCCCGGAGGTCGCGCAGCACGATGGTGACGCCGGGGTTGAGGAAGCTGAGCTCGCGGAAGCGCGTCGCGAGGATCTCGAAGTCGATCTCGATCGCGGTGAAGATCAGCGGGTCGGGGTGGAACGTCACCCGCGTGCCGCGCTTGTCGCTCGTACCGATGATCTCGACGTCGTTGGCGACCGCGCCGCGCTCGAAGCGTGCGCGGTGGGCCTTGCCTTCGCGCCAGATCTCGAGCTTGAGCCAGTCGGACAGCGCGTTGACCACCGACACGCCCACGCCGTGCAGACCGCCGGAGACCTTGTAGTTGCGGTTGTCGAACTTCCCGCCGGCGTGCAGCACCGTCATGATGACGATGGCCGCGTCCATGATCTCACCGTGGACCTCCTTGGGTCCGGTGGGAATGCCGCGGCCGTTGTCCTCGACGGAGACGGAGTTGTCGAGGTGGATGCAGACCTCGATGCGGTTGCAGTGGCCCGCGAGCGACTCGTCGATCGAGTTGTTGACGACCTCGAACACCATCTTGTGCAGGCCGGAGCCGTCGCTGGTGTCGCCGATGTACATGCCCGGCCGCTTGCGCACGGCCTCGAGGCCCTCGAGGACGGAGATCGAGTCGGCACCGTAGTCGTCGACGGTCTGGGCGGTCTGCTCGTTGGACATGGGGCGTGTGCGAAGTCGGAACCCGGCGGGCAGGGCGAGCGCTGCGAAATTCCACCGCGAGCGCCCATCGCCGCGTCGCGAGTCGCCGCGCACGAGCGCGGCGTCGCTCGGTCCGAAAGGCGCCGGAACACTACCACGCCACCGCCCGGATCGGAAGGCCGCGAGCACGCAAAAACTTCAATCATTGCCAATGGATAGGGCGGACTTGCGTCAGCCTTCCGCGGCCGGTCCGCCGGCGCCCGGCGTGGCCCGCACGAGACCGCGTTCGACCGACCAGAAGCGGTGTTCGCCCACTGGCGGCAGGCGCACGAACTCGCGTGCGGTCGTGGTGATCACGCACTGGCCGCTGACCTCTGCGAGCCGGGCGAACAGCGCCGCGGTGCGCTGCGGATCGAGCTCGCTGCCGACGTCGTCGAGCAGCAGCAGCGGTCGCGCGCCGGCATCGTGGGCCAGGCCGAGCTCGGCGAGCTTGAGCGCCAGCACGATCGCGCGGGTCTGCCCCTGCGACGCGAACTCGCCCACCGGCCGGTCGTCGAGCCGCACGAGCACGTCGTCGCGGTGGGGTCCGACCGTGGTCGCGCCGCGCTCGCGGTCGACCGGGCGACGCTCCCGCAGGCGCGCCGCCAGGGCCTCCTCCCGCTCGGGCTCGGCCACCTCGCCCAGCCTGGCGGCGTAGGACAGCCCCAGCTCGGCGGCAGCGCCCTGCGTGGGGTCGACCCCGGGGCGGCCGTGGATCGCGGCGAAGCTCGCCCGGGCGCCGGGCGCGAGCTCGCCCAGCAGGCGCTCGCGCCGGGTCCAGATGCGCGCACCGACCTGGGCCAGCTGCGCCTCGTAGGCGTCGAGCAACGGCTCGCGCCCGGCCGCGGTCAGCGACTCGTCGCGCAGCACGCTGTTGCGCGAGCGGACCAACCGTTCGTAGTCCTGCACGTCGGCGATGTGGGCTCGCTCGCGCGCGAAGAGCATGCGGTCGAGGAACTGCCGCCGCTGCGACGGGCTCTCACGCAGCACCGCGAGGTCGTCGGGCGTGAACAACACCGCGCGCAGTCGGCCGTAGAAGTCGATGGCGCTGCGCACCAGCTTGCCGTCGGCGTGGGCACTGCGGCGCACACCGCTGCCGGTACGCGCGAGCTGGACCTGCAGCGTGGTCGGCAGCGCGACCTGCTCGTCGTAGGCGTGCAGCGTGACGCTGGCCGCGGGCGCATCGGTCTGCACCAGCCACGCGAGGTCGGTGGTGCGAAACGAACGCAGCGTCGCGACCAGGTACAACGCTTCGAGCACGTTGGTCTTGCCCGCGCCGTTGTGGCCCCACAGCACCGTGAAGCCCTCGGCGAACTCGAGGCGCGCGTGCTCGAGGTTGCGGAAGCGCGACAGCTCGAGCGAGCGCAGCAGCAGCGGCACGGCGCCCGATCTGGATCAGATGCGCATCGGCATCACGACGCCGAGCAGGTCGGGACCGTCGACCGGCTTGAGCACGCAGGGGTCGAGCTCGCCCTGGAAGTCGAGCGCGCACTCGCTGCCGTCGATGACCTCGAGGATCTCGATGAGGTAGCGCGCGTTGAAGCCGGCGACCAGCGCGGTGCCGTCGTAGTCGATGCTGAGTTCCTGGTGCGCCACGCCCAGATCGGGGTTGTCCGCGGTGAGCTCGAGCTTGCCCTTGCTCAGCGACACGCGCACCGTCGCGGTCTTCTCCGGCGCCATGACCTCGGCCCGCCGCAGCGCGCCGAGCAGCTCCTCGCGCGGCACGGTGACGCGCCGCTGGTGCGAGGTCGGGATGACCGCGCGATACGGCGGGAAGACCACGTTGGTCAGCTTCACGGACATCGACAGCTCGTCCGCACGCAGGAACAGGTGCTCGCCGATCGCGAGGCCGACGTCGCCCTGGACGCGGTCGAGCAGTCTGCGGATCTCGAGCATGCCCTTGCGCGGGATGATGATGCCCTTGTCGAGCTGCGGGCCGGGGAAGCGCGCGGTGTAGCGCGTGAGCCGGTGGCCGTCGGTCGAGACCATCGTCGCGATCTGACCGTCGCACTCGAACAACACGCCGTTGAGATTGACGCGGGCCTCGTCGGTGGAGACCGAGAACTGCGTCTTGGTGATCAGGTCCGCGAGCACGTGGCCCGGCACCTCGACGAACGGCAGCGCCTTCTTGCCCTTGCCGGCCTCGGGCAGCTCGGGGAAGTCGCTCTCGGGCATCCCCATGAGCTTGAACTCGCTGCGACCGGCCACGAGCTGCACCCAGTGGTTGTCGAGCCCGCGCAGCCGCACCGGTCCGGGCGGTAGGGTCCGCACGACACCGTGCAGGTGCTTGACGCCGACGGTGACACTGCCGGTCGACTTCACGGTCGCGGGGATCGACTCGGTCAACCCGATGAGCATGTCGGTCGCGGCGCAGACGAGGTGGCCATCGCTCGTGGCGCGCAGCAGCACGTTGGCGAGGACAGGCATCGTGCTGCGCTTGTCCGCGACGGTCTGCGCGAGGGCGAGCGCAGAGAGCAGGCGTGCCTGATCGATCTCCAACTCCATGGGCGAGTGCTCCGTTGGCAGGGCCGAGAGTGATCCAAAAGAAAGAATTAAAATACCGTCGTAGGGATCGGGGTGTGGAAAGGTGGGAAAAGACCGTACATGCTCGAAATCACTGCGGAAAGACGGGGGATTTCGGAGGGGACCGATCTGGGGGCGACTGCGGGCCGGCTGGGGATCGTCGAGCTCGGGACAGCCGCCACCAGGTCCTCCACACCCTTGTCCGCGGTGCCGTCCACAGGGTCTGCAGGGCACGACGAAACGCGGCGCGTCGTGCTCGACGGCCGCGAAGGGGTGACGCTGCTTTGGTTCAGGCCTGCGGTCCGACGAGCTGCGCGCGCAGACTCTCGATGATCGTGCGCAGCTCGGGGTCGGTCGTCTGCATCTCTGCCATGCGGCGGCAAGCGTTGATGACGGTGGAGTGATCCTTGCCGCCGAAGCGCAGGCCGATCTCCGGGAAGCTCGAGCCTGTCAGCTCGCGCGACAGGTACATCGCGATCATGCGGGGCCGCGCGACGCCCTTGTGGCGACGCTGGCCCTTGAGGTCGGTGACGCGGACCGAGAAGTAGCCGGCAACGGCCTTCTGGATCGCCTCGACCGTGAGCTGCTGCGGCGCGCGTGGGGCCGCGACGTCGCCGAGCACGTCGCGCACGAAGTCCTGCGAGATCGGCACGCCCTTGAGCGCGGCGAAGGTCGACACCCGCACCAGCGCGCCCTCGAGCTCGCGCACGTTGGAGCGCACGAGCGTGGCGAGGTAGACCGCGACATCGTCGGCGATGGCGATGCGCTCGTCCTCGGCCTTCTGCCGCAGGATCGCGACGCGGGTCTCGAGGTCGGGCGGCTTGATGTCCGCGACCAGGCCCCAGTTGAGCCGCGAGGTGATGCGCTCTTCCATGCCCTGCATGTCCGACGGCGTGCGGTCGGCCGTGACCATGATCTGCTTGCCGGCCTCGTACAGCGCGTTGAAGACGTGGAAGAACTCGTCCATCGTGCGGTCGCGACCGGCGATGAACTGGATGTCGTCGATCAACAGCACGTCGCAGTCTTCGCGATAGCGCTTGCGGAATTGATCGCACTCGTTGAAGCGCACCGCGGAGATGAACTCGTTCATGAAGCGCTCGGCCGAGAGGTAGACGATGCGACGGTCGGGCCGCTGTTCGTGCACCGCGTGGCCGACCGCGTGCAGCAGGTGGGTCTTGCCCAGGCCGACGCCGCCGTAGATGAAGAGAGGATTGAAGCGCCGGCCCGGCTCCTCGGCGACCGCCCGCGCTGCGGACGCGGCGAGCTCGTTGCTCGCGCCCTGGATGAACGTGCCGAACCGATAGCGCTCGGACAGCCCGACCGGCGCGGACGCGCGGCGGCTCGGACTCGGCGCGGGCGCGGCCTCGGCGACCGCGGGCGTCGCGTCGGGCACCGGCGCGCCCTCGTCCGAGACGTCGACCTCGATCGCGTAGCGCTCCTGCGTCTGCGCGTAGATCTCCTGCTGGACGGCGTCGCGGTAGTGGTTCTCGAACCACTCCTTCATGAAGAGGCTGGGAGCGCGCAGGTGCAGCACGCCCTGGCCGGTCGTCACCAGCACCAGCGGGCGCAGCCAGAGCTCGTAGGTCTCTGCGCCAAGACGCGGGCGCAGGCCGGCAAGGGCATCCGTCCAGATGTCCGTCATGAGCCTCCGGTCCACAGGCGATGGGTCGCTGTGGATTCCAGTTGAAGTCGCGGGAATCAGAGGTGAATTCCTGAGGAAGAGAGGCACTTTTCCACAGTGCCTGAGAGGAGCGGCCCGACCCCGAGCCCCGGATGTGGCCTCGTCGGAGCGCAGCGCGGCGGGGGCCGCGTGGGTTGCGCGAAACGAGGGGTCTCCGGGTTCGTGGGGCCGCGCCGCCACGAGGGGGTTGCCTTCTACTCACCTCGTTGTGACCCCGCAAGCAGCCTGCGGAAGGCGCTTCGGAAGTCGCCAGGATCATTGATCTTCGATCGAAGGATCACCCCGCTGGTCCACAGCCCCTGCGGCCGGGGTGCGCAACGGCCCGTCGATCTGGTGGTGATCACAGCGAAATCGAGTGGGGCTCTCGGGTGATCGCCTACTGCCCACATCCCAAGCGGACTTGCGACGTCGCGTGCGCGCGGAGCCGCTTGGCAAGCGGGTCTGCGCGTCGGCGGCAAAGCGGCGCCTCAACCTGTCGCGCTCGCGTGCCAACGGGGCGCCACGCGCGAGCGCGCCGATGCTGCGCATCCGGTCCGTCCCCGTGCCCCGCAGCCGCGGGCGGCATGGCGTTCGGGAGCGTTTGACACCCCTGCGCCTCGCTGCTATCGATCGCGCCCCGCTGCCCGGGCCCAGCCTGCGGTCGCGCGATCCGAGGTCCGCCATGAAGCGCACGTACCAGCCCCACAACACCCGCCGCAAGCGCACGCATGGCTTCCGCGCGCGCATGGCGACGAAGAACGGCCGCAAGGTGCTCTCGGCCCGCCGCAAGCGCGGGCGCAAGCAGCTGACGGTCGCGATCGGCCACAAGTGAGCGCAGCGCCCGTGGTCGAGGCCCCGGCCATCGGTTCACGGTTTCGAGGCGGCGGTCAGCGGTTCGCACGTGCGTTTCGCTTGCGGCGCCGTGCGGACTTTCTCCGCGTGCAAGGTCAGGGCGGCCGGCAGCACGTGCGACACTTCCTGGTCTTCGTCGTGCGCAACCCCACCTCGTCGAACTTGTCGCCGCCACGGCTGGGTGTCACGGTCACGCGCAAGGTCGGCATCGCCGTGATCCGCAACCGCATCAAGCGCTGGGTCCGTGAGGCCTTCCGACGCTGCCGCGCCGCGGTGCCCAGCGGCATCGACATGGTCTGGGTCGCGAAGCGCAACGCGGTCGAAGCCGACTACGCGAGCATCGCCAAGGACATGCAACGCGTCTGCGCGTCGCTGCGTCCCGTTGCAGGAGCCGCGACGTGACGGTGTGGCGGGCGATCGAGCGCGCGTTGGCGCGAGCGGCCATCGGTGTCGTGCGCGCGTACCAGCTCGTGGTCTCGCCCTGGCTCGGACCCCGCTGCCGCTTCACGCCGAGCTGCTCGCACTACGCCTGCGAGGCGCTGCAACAACATGGATTCATCGGCGGTAGCTGGCTGACGCTGCGGCGTCTGGGCCGTTGCCATCCCTTCCATCGCGGTGGTCACGATCCGGTCCCTCCGGTTCGATCGCAGCGATGCCTCGGCGACGCGACGTCGCCGGTCGAAAGCGTCAGCCCATGAGCTTCCAACAACGTGCGCTCATCGCCCTGGCGTTGTGTGCCCTCATCTTCGTCGCGTTCGACTGGTTCTCGCCCAAGCCCGAGCCGCAGCCCGAGACCGCGGTCGCGGCCGAGGCCGAGTCGAAGACCAAGGCGCCCGAGACCGCGGCGGCGCCCGTCGAGGAGCCCGAGGTCGAGGAGGGGCCCAAGAGCGACGTGCCCATGGTCGATCGCGAGCTCCGCAACGACCGCGTCGCGCTGCGCATCACCAACCGCTCGCCCGCCCGCGGCGGCATCCTCGGCGGCATCGAGCTGCTGTCGGATCAATTCAAGGGCGAGCTCACCGCGACCGACAGCCTCCGGCTGGGCGGCGCGCCCACGCTCGAGCTGAGCCTGGCCGACGAGGCCAGCGACGTGAAGATCCCGAAGAACGCGACCTTCGAGCTGCGCGGCGCCGGGCCCGACTTCGTCGAGCTGGGCTACCGCGGCACCGACGTCGAGGTCGTCGAGCGCTTCGAGCAGCTCGGTGGCTACCAGGCCAAGCTGAGCATCACCGTCACCAACCGCGGCAAGGATGCGCAGGATCACCGCCTGCACCTGACCACGCGCGTGGGCGTGGCCGACAGCCAGTACGACATCAGCCGCGGGCTGTGCCGCACCGCGGACGACCTCGAGGAGGAGGATCCGGGCGACGTCGAGGACGGCCCGATCCACTATAGCGGCCCGGTGCAGTGGGCCGGCGTCGACAACAAGTACTTCGGTCTGTTCGTGGTGCCGCAGCAGGCCGCGGCCGACTGCGAGATCCGCTCCGGCGAGGGCGGCTTCCTGCAGAACCGCATCTCTTCGGGCGTCGTGTCGCTGCGCGCTGGCGAGAGCCAGACCCACGTGTTCGGCGTGTACGTCGGGCCCAAGGAGCTCGAGCAGCTGCAGGCCTTCGACGCGGTCTCGCCGGGCGAGCTGGACCTCGAGGAGGCGATCAACTGGGGCTTCTTCGGCGGGCTGTCGGAGGCGCTCGGTCGCATGCTGCTGGGCATGCTGCGGTGGTTCTACGGCATCACGCACAGCTGGGGCATCTCGATCGTGCTGCTCACGGTCGTGGTCAAGCTGCTGACCTTGCCGCTGACGCTCAAGCAGATGAGCTCGATGAAGCGCATGCGCGAGATCCAGCCGGAGATCGCGAAGATCAAGGCCAAATACGCCGACGATCGCGTCAAGCAGGGTCAGGAGATGCAGGCGCTGTTCGCCCGCTCGGGCGTGAACCCGCTGGCCGGCTGCCTGCCGACCCTGGTGCAGCTGCCGATCTGGTTCGCGCTGTACTCGATGCTCTCGGCCGCGGTCGAGCTGGTGCACCAGACCTTCTTGTGGCTGCCGGACCTCACGCAGCAGGATCCGTTCTTCATCCTGCCGCTGGCGCTCGGCGTGCTGATGGTGGTGCAGAACCGCATGATGCCCAACACGATGGACCCCGCGCAGGCCAAGATGATGCGCTGGATGATGCCCATCATGTTCACCCTGTTCATGCTGTTTCTGCCCTCGGGCCTGGCGGTGTACATCTTCGCGAACATCCTCCTGTCGATCGTGCAGACCGCGATCCAGGTCGGTGTCCGTGGCGACCAGGCGGCCAAGCCGGCATGAGCGGCGCCGCGGCAACCACCTCCGCAGAGCGTGCCGCATGGGCGCGCCGCGAGGGCGTGGCCGCGACGCGCGAGACGATTCGCGCGAGTCTGATCCGGGCGCGGCGCCCGGCAGACCCGCGGGCCACTGCGGCAGCGGTGGCGGGAAGGCGACCATGACCGAGACCCAATCGACCACCCCCAAGGGCAGCTCGAAGGACGGCGCGGGTGCGACCGCGGCCGACCGTGAAACCTTCGCGAAGGCGGTCCCGATCGTCCGCTCGTTCCTCGAGAGCGTGCTGGGCCTGCTCGGCGTCGACGTCGAGGTCGACATCGAGATCGAGGAAGAGGGCCTGCACTGCGATCTCAACGCTTCGCCCGAGGACGGCGGACTGCTCATCGGTCGCCACGGTGCGACGCTCGACGCGCTTCAATACCTGACGTTGCGCGTGTTGCAGGCCGAGGACATCGAGCGCATGCGGATCACGCTCGACGTCGCCGGCTACCGTACGCGGCGCGAGAAGACCCTGCGGCAGCTGGCTCAGAACGCCGCTGCCAAGGTGCTCGACACCGGCGAGCCCTATCACTTCGAGCCGATGAGCGCGATGGAGCGCCGCGTCGTGCACACGACGATCCTCGGCATCGAAGGGCTCACGACCGAGTCCGAGGGCGAGGGTCGCCGTCGCCACGTGGTCGTGTTCCGCGATCGCGGCGACAACAAGAACGCGCGCGCGTGAGTGCGTCGTGACCGGTCGAACGACCCTCGTGGGCGTCGCGACCGGTCGACCCGACGGCGGCGTCGCGATCGTACGGCTGTCGGGGCCGGCTGCGATCGCGATCGCGGCGTCGCTGGGCGCGACGGTCGGCGACGATCGCCGCCTGGTGTCGCGGCGGTTGGCGCTGGGCGGGACCACGCGCGAGGCGGCGCTCGTGGTCGTGATGCGCGGGCCGGGTTCGTTCACCGGCGAGGACGTGGTCGAGCTGCACGTGCATGCGGGCACGGCCAACGTGCAGCAGGTGGTGGCGGCGTGCCTGCGCGCGGGCGCGAGGGCGGCGGGGCCCGGCGAGTTCACGCGACGCGCGTTCGAGGCCGGGCGCCTGACGCTGGAGCAGGCCGAGGGCATCGCGGCGCTCATCGGCGCGCAGACCCAGGCCGCGCTCGACCACGCGCGCCGGCTGGTCGCGGGCGAGCTGGGGCGGCAGGTCGAAGCCTTGGTCGAGGCGATCGCGGCGTTGCGCACCGAGGTCGAGGCGTGGCTCGACTTCGCGGACGAGATCGGCGAGCGCGACGTATCGCGCTGGCGCGAGGAGATCGAGGGGCTGCGCGCGCGTGTGCAGTCGTGGCTCGACCGTCACGCCGCAGGGGTGCGCGCGCGGAGCAGGCCCCGCGTGGTGCTGGCGGGGCCGGCCAACGCGGGCAAGAGCACGCTGTTCAACGCGTTGCTGGGGTATCCCCGTGCGCTGGTCTCGGCCGAGCCCGGCACTACGCGCGACTATGTCGAGGCCGAGCTCGCGCTGGGCGAACACCGGTGTGTCTTGGTCGACACCGCGGGCGTGCGCGACGAGGCCGGCGCGCTCGAGCAGGCAGGCATCGCACTGACGCGTGCGCAGCTCGAGGGCGCGGACGTGATCGTGTGGCTCGAGGCCGCGGACGTCGCGGGGCCGGGCGAGCCGACGGCATCGGTGCCGGTGGTCGCAGTCGAGAGCAAGCGCGATCTCGGCTGCGCGCGGCCGCAGTGGCTGGGTGTGCGCAACGGCGACGACGAGGCCATCGCCGCGCTGCGGCGAACGTTGCAGCAGCGCTTCGACGCCGACGTGCACGACGCGTGGATCGGGCTCGAGCGCCACCGCGATCGCGCGCGCGAGGCGTGCGAGGAGCTCGCGGCCGCGCTCGCGCGTGCCGACGTCGCCGAGCTGGCCGCCTTCCACTTGCGTGCGGCACAACAGCGGCTCGACGAGATCCTCGGTCGCTCGAGCCTGGGGCCGATCGGCGAGGACGTGCTCGATCGGATCTTCGCGAGCTTCTGCATCGGCAAGTGATGCCGTCAGGAGATCGCGCGCAGCAGCGGTGAGAGCAGGTCGATCGTGCACTCGCCGTGGGCCAAGGTGCCCAGGTGGGGCACGCCGGTCGCGGCGGCGATGACCGCAGGGTTGTAGACGTTCGACGGATCGGGCGGCGCGGTCTCGCTGAGGAAGAAGCCGCGCGGCGGCAGGCCCAGCTGCTGCAGCCAGTCGATGGTCGACAGCGTATGGTTGATCGTGCCCAGGCCCGCGCGTCCGACCACGACGACGTGATCGACCAGCGCGCGGATCCACTGCGGTTGCCAGCTGCCACCGGGCATCGGCACCCACAGGCCGCCGGCGAGCTCGACGAAGAGCAGTGCCGGGGCCTGCGTGCCGAGGATCGCCGCGAGCGCGTCGACGCAGCGCGTCAGCGGCGGGCACGGCCACACGTCGCCGCGACTGCCGGGGAGCAGAAAGGGCGTGGGATCTTCGGCGAGGCCGGGCGCGAGCGGTCGATCGTACTCGAGCGTGCCGATCCAACCATCGCACTGCGACGACAGTCCCGCTGCCTCGCGCAGGCGCACGACGTCGCTGCGCGGCTCGTCGGGCGCGTGGCTCTGCGCGGGCTTGTACGGCACCGCGGAGATGCCCATGGCCTGGGCCTGCTCGAGCAGCACGCACAGCAGCGTGGTCTTGCCGACGGCGGTGTCGGTGCCGACGAAGCCGATGCGCGGTGCGGTCACGGCACGACCCCGCGATCGACACGCAGCGGCAGCTGCAGACGATCGAGCGCCGCGCGGAGATCGTCGACGAACGCGTCGAGCTGCGCGCGCTCGTGTGCTGCGGTCACGGTCACGCGCAGGCGAGCGGTGCCGGGCGGGACCGTCGGCGGGCGGATCGCCTGGACGTGCCAGCCGCGCTGCAGCAGCGACAGCGCCAACGCGAGCGCGGCATCGTTGTCGCCGACGAGCACGGGGAAGATCGGTGAGGGCGCGTCGTCGCAGCCGAGCCGTTGCGCGAGGTGGTGCGCGTTGGACCACAGCCGGTCGCGCAGCTCGTCGCCGCGTGGTCCCGTGACCAGCGCGAGCGCGTGCAGGATGCACTCGGCCTGCGCGGGGCTGGTCCCGGTCGAGAACACGAAGCTGCGCGCGCGCGCGCGCAGGAAGCGACAGACGGTGTGACTCGCGGCGACGAAGGCCCCGGCGACGCCGAGGGCCTTGCCCAGGGTGCCGACGAGGATCGTCGGCGCGATGCCGTTCGCCGTGAGCAGGCCGGTGCCGCCGGCGAACAGTCCCAGCGCATGGGCGTCGTCGACGTAGCTCGCGCCGCCGCGCGCGTGGTGCCGGCGCAGCCCGTCGAGATCGAGGCGATCGCCGTCCATGGAGAAGGTCGACTCGGTGACCCACCACAGCGCGGCGGGGTCGGCAGGCAAGGCCAGGGCGTCGGGCGTGGTGCGATGGCGCAGCACCGTCACGTCGGCGCGGGCGAGACGGAGACCGTCGATGAGCGATGCGTGGTTGAGCGCGTCGCTCGCGACGCAATCGCCGGGTTCGAGCAGCGCCGGGAGCACGCCGACGTTGAGCTGGAAGCCGGACGGGAACAACACCGCGTCGTCGGTGCGCGCGAGCGCGGCGAGACGGTGCTCGACCTCGCGGTGGATCGGGAGATCACCGCAGATGAGGCGCGAGCCGCCCGCGCCGCTGCACTGCGCGCGCGTCGGAGGTTCGCTGTCCGCGAGGCCGAGGTAGTCATTGCTGCACAGCCCGATGACGTCGCGGCCGTCGAGGCGGTAGCGGACGCCGGCGCGCGCGCTGACCGGCGGCGGGTGGCGAGCCAGCCCCGCGGCCTGCAGCGCCTCGAGGCGGGCGGCGATGCGCGCGTCGATCGACATGCCGAGGGCGCGAGCATACTGCACTGCCCGTGGCATGATGGGCCGGTGCGCGACGCGTTGACTTCGATCGCCTCGGCGCTCGGCGTGCCGCTCGACGAGCGCGCGCTGGGTCGCCTCTGACGTTGTGCAGCCTTTGGCTGCGATACGGCCGGGCGATGAACCTCGTGGGCGCACGCGACGAGGCCTCGTTGTTGCCGCACCTGGGCGACGGCCTCGCCACGGTCGCGTGCGCGCAGCGATGCCTGTCGCTCGGGCCGCAGACGCGGTGGCTCGACGTCGGCTCGGGCGGTGGCTTCCCGGCGCTCATCGTCGCCGCAGTCACGCCGTGTGCCCTGACTCTGGTCGAACCGCGACAGAAGCGGGCTGGTTTTCTCGAGCTCGCGCTGGGCTCGATTGTCGACAACGGGCGGGTGATCCGGGCTCGAGCCGACGATGTCACGTGGGATGAAAATGCTTCGGAACGCGACAAAAGCCGGTACAAAGCCTCGTTTGGCGTCGCGTCCTCGCGCGCGGTTTTTGCCCCCGACGTGTGGCTCGGCTTTGGGGAAAAGCTGGTGATGGAGGGTGGAGTGCTACTCGCGCACCTTCGTGCGGATGCCGACGCGCTCGCCGGATGGCCGCGAGAGGCCGAAGTGGTGTGGGAAGGGTCGCGGATCGCCGCCTTCCGCGTGCCACTGCGGCGCTGAAGGCCGATGTTCCACGTGGAACAGGTGGGGTCGAATCGCTGGTCGAGGCGAACGCGGGGTGCCGTCGGTGGACGCACCGCGGGTCGCACGCGCCGGGGACGGCAACGCGCGGAGGGGTGAGGGGCAGCGAACGCGCTGGCAGGGGCGGTTTTCCGGCGGCGTCAGGCGGGGAGCGGCGGGCAAACAGCCGCTGCAGGGGGTGGCCCGGTTGCGCTTTCGTGGCCGGCGGAGCGGCCTCAGCCGGCTCGCCGGCCTGCTGCGCGCCGCGGGGCCGTTCGCGCGGGTGAGCAGAGGCCTCCGAGCCGGCGTGGAGTCCCCGGGCCCCTCGGCGCTCCGCTGCGCCGGCGCAGCGACCTCCCGCGCGGGCCCTCGCCGGGTCCTCGGCGCGCCCCACCCGAGCCGCAGGCCGTCCCGCTCGCTCGTCCCTGTGCCTCTGCCAGCGGCACGTACCGCAATCGAACGCTCCGGCGTGCAACGCCGGCGAACCGACGAAAGTCCGAGCCCCTTCTCAGCCCCGCGTCCAAGGCGCGAACGCGTCCGGCGTGGGTGCGAGCTCTGGCGATCACCCCTCGCGATGCAACCCGGTCCGGCCTGCCTCGGCCTCACGGCGATGTTTCACGTGAAACATCCGCGTCCGCGCAGGTCTGCAGGTGCAGCTCGATCTCCTCGACCGGCACCTCCGCCCCCTCGGACGCCCGCTGCAGGAGGGCAAGCCCAGCCGCCACGTCCCCGCGCCGGCACGCGATCCAGCCCTTCGTGTCGAGGTAGTTGGGGTTGTCCGGCTCTGCTGCGAGGGCTTGGTCCACCAACCCGTCCGCCCGCGGCAGGTCGGAGCCAGCCAACGCGAGGCCATACGCGACGGCGTTGCTGATCGCCGGGTCCTCCGGAGCCAGCACGAGCGCCTGCTCGAGCGGCGCGAGGGCCAGCTCGGGCTCGCCGCGGTCGATGTACCGGAAGCCCACGAACTCGTGGTAGTGCGCGCGCGCGTTGGGGCGGGCCGCGATGTGCACGACTCCGTTCCCGCCCACGGCGAGCACGAGCGCGACCGCGCCCCTGAGCCAGCCCCGCTGCATCCCGGCCCACGCCGTCGCCGTGCCGCCGAGCAGGCCTCCGGCGTGCCCGGCTTGTGCGATGACGGGCACGATGGCCCCGATCGCGAAGAGCACGACCAGCGTGATCGCGAGCCCGATCGGCGAGACGCCGGCGAGCCGGGTCCGCGTGCCTTCGTCGCCGCCGATGCGCCCGACGAGCAGGGCCCCCGCGATCCCGAGGATTCCCGCGGATGCTCCGACCACGACCGGCGCCTCTGCCCACGCCAGCGATCCGAGCGAGCCCGCCAGGCAGCTGACCGCGAACAGCGCGCCGCTGCGCCAATGACCCCACGCGCGCTCGGCCCACTCCCCCACGGACCACAGGCTCCAAATGTTCAGTGCGAGATGAAGCCAGCTGCCATGCAGCAGGCCGGTGGTCGCGATGCGCCACCACTCGCCGTCCACCCAGACCCGCGCCAGGGACAGCGCCCCGGCGCCCTCGAGCGTCGCGCGGCAGCTGGACATCCCGTACAGCGACTCGAGCGCGACGCGCCCCGGGCTCTCGCTGCTCGCCGCGCAGGCGCCGACGGTCGCGAGGAACGCGAGCACGCAGACCGCTGCGATCCCCGCGGTCACCCACGCCGCCCGCACACGGGCGCGCCAAGGCTCGCTCCGGGGATCGCTCTGCTCCGGCTCCACCGCGTCGCAACGATAGTCGAAAATCAACGCGCGCCGTGGTTCGAACGGCCGCGCCCTCGTCCGTCGAGCGTGCCGCGGCCGGGCCGCGCCTGGCGTCCTTGCCGCGCGAGGGCGCCCGTTGCTATCGTCGCGTGCGGTCCGTCGAACCCCCCGTTCGTGCCGCGTTTGCCGTCGCCGGCGACCCAGCGACTCGGCTCGGCCCCCGTCCAGGCGCGCCCTCGCGCCGGTACCCCCATGGCCCGCCAGAACCTCCTGATCGTCGACAGCGACGTCCGCAATCGGCGGGTCCTCGAGGTCAGCTTGCGCAAGGCCGGGTTCAGCATCACCGCGGCCGAGACCGCCGAAGAGGCGCTCGAGTTCGTCGCGCACGCAGAGCCCGATCTGATCATCTCCGACACCGTGCTGCCGGCGAAGGACGGCTTCGCGCTGTGCACCCAGCTCAAGGCCAACGCGCGCTGGCGCTTGATCCCGTTCATCTTCCTCACGAGCGACAAGTCGATCGAGCAGAAGGTCCGCGGGCTCGAGCTCGGCGTGGACGACTACTTGACCAAGCCGATCTACGTCAAGGAGATCACCACGCGCGTGTCGATGCTGCTGCAGCGCAAGCAGCACGAGAAGCTCGAGCGCAAGGATGCGCGCACCAAGTTCACCGGTCGGCTCGCCGACATGGCGGTGGTCGATCTGCTTCAGACCATCGAGATCAGCCGCAAGAGCGGCGTGATCCACTTCGGCACCGAGTTCGGCCCCGCGACGGTGTGGTTCCGCGATGGCGCCGTCATCGACGCCGAGCTCGGTCGCCTGCAGGGTGAAGCCGCGGTGTACCGGCTGCTGGGTCTGGGCGACGGCGAGTTCGAGGTCGAGTTCAAGACCATCAACCGCAGCCCCGCGATCGATGCCAGCACGCAGATGCTGCTCATGGAAGGCATGCGCCGCGTCGACGAGTGGGGCCGGCTGATGGAACAGCTGCCGCCGCTGGGCTCGGTGCTCGCGGTCAACCAGTCCGCGCTCGACGATCGTCGCGGCGATCTGTCGCCGGAGCAACTCGGCGCGATCAAGCGCTTCGACGGCCGTCGTACCATCCTCGACGTCGTCGACGACAGCGGCCAGGACGACCTCGACGTCCTCACCGCGATCTCGACCGCGTACTTCGAGGGCCTGCTGACGCTGTCGCACGGGCCCGCCGAGCGCGTGCCGAGCGAAGAAGGCGGCGCCATCGCGCTCGAGGCGTGGGACTCCCACGCCAACAAGCACCGGGTCGAGACCGAGACGCCCCTCGACGCGGCCGAGACCTCGTTCGCGGATCTCGACGTGCCGCCGCCGCCGAACTACCCCGCGCCGTTCCCCGCGCTGGGCGCGATGGACGAGGACCTCGACGACGCCATCGTGCCCGGCATCCCCGAGGGCTCGCCGCTGCCCGGCCCCCTACCCCGCCAGCCGCCCGAGCCCACGACCGACGTCATCGCCGCGCTCGAGCACAAGCTCACCGCGATCGAACACGGCGCGCCCGACGTGTTCGACGACGAAGACGCCGAGAGCGACGACGAGCTGGTCGCAGTCGCCGATCTGATCGACGAGAGCAGTGCGCCCAAGCCGATGCCCGCGGCACCGCCGGAGAAGTCGCCGGCGATCGGCAACTTCCGGCCACCGCCGCTGCCCAGCGCCCGCGCCGACGCGGCCGCGATGCTCGACGACACCTTCGAGGATCTGGTCGAGCACAGCGACGAGATCGATCCGCGCCAGCCGCCACCGTCGCGCGCGACGCTCGAGGCCCACGCGGCCGAGCCCGCCGCGGACGACGAACACATCGCGCCGACCCCGGGCCAGGTGAGCCCGCCCGCCGGGGCCCCGCGCGCCGCCGCCAGCGGCGTGTTCGACATGAGCGACGACCCCGACCCCGAGCCCGTGCGTCCGCCGCGGTTCGCGGGTGAGCGCGGGCTCGAGAGCCGGATCAACGCCGAGCTCGGGCTCGAGGCGCCCGTGGTCGACGAGCCGCAGACGCTCGAGCTCGATCAGGACGCCGAGCTGTTGCCGACCTCGGTGCTGCCCGACGACGACGACGATCTGCCCGAGATCGTGCCTCGGCCCGAGCCCACCGCCGGCACGCTGCACGACGAGTCCGACGCGGTCGGCGTCAAGCTGCTGCGCCCGGCCGAGGAGTCGCTCGCGGACGGCCGCGCCGAGGGCAGCGCCGCGCGCGAGCCGGTCGTCTCGGACACCGCGCCGTATCGTCTGATCGCTGCGGTGATCCTGATGTTCGCCGCGGTCGGCTTCGCCGTCGGCATCGCGGGGGAGCGCCGCACCGCGACCGCCGTCGCGCCGGCGAAGAAGGACGAGGCCCGTCCGCGCCAGGCCGGCACCGCGCCGCAGCCGGCGGAGCTGGGCCCGCCGACGCAACCCGATCGTCCGCCGATCGAAGACCCCGAGCTCGACCCCGAGCAGGCGGTCGCCGAGGCCGAGCGGCTGTACCGCTTCGGCCGCGCGCGCGAGGCCCGGCAGCGCATCGATCGCGTGCTCGCGCAGGTGCCGACGCAGCCGCGCGCGCTGGTGCTGCGCGCCAACCTCCACATCGAGGATCGCCGGCTCGACGACGCGCTCGCGGATGCTCGCCGCGCGACCGAGGCCGCGCCGCAGTACGCCGACGCCTTTCTCGCCCTGGGCGTGATCGAACAGGAGCGCGAGCAGCTCGACGCCGCCGCGACCGCGTACCGTCGCTACCTCGAGCTCGCGCCCAGCGGCTTGTACGCCCAGACCGTGCGCCGACAGCTGCGGCGGCTCGAGACCGAGCTGGCCGGCCCGCCCCCCGCACCGCCGGGGTGAACACCGTGCCGCGAGTGCTCGCGATCGAGAGCTCCTGCGACGAGACGGCCGCGGCCGTCGTCGACGGCAACCGCGTGCGCAGCAGCGTCGTGCGCACGCAGATCGACGTGCACGCGCGCTTCGGTGGCGTCGTGCCCGAGCTCGCGAGCCGCCACCACCTGGGCGCGATCGCGACGGTGGTCGACGAGGCGCTGGCGCAGGCGCACTGCAACCTCGACGCGATCGACGCTGTGGCCGTGACCGAAGGGCCTGGCCTGGTCGGCGCGCTTCTGGTGGGCGTGCAGTTCGCCCGCGGCCTCGCGCTCGCGTGCGAGCGACCGCTGTTCGGCGTGCACCACATGGAGGGCCACCTGTTCTCCGCGTGCCTGGGCGACACCGAGCGCGAGCCCGAACCGCTACAGCCCCACGTCGCGCTGTTGGTCTCCGGCGGGCACACCGAGCTGGTCGCGGTCGAGCGCCTGGGTCGTTACACCCTGCTCGGTGCGACCCGCGACGATGCGGCGGGCGAGGCCTACGACAAGGCCGCGAAGCTGCTCGGCCTGGGCTATCCGGGCGGTCCCGTGATCGACCGGCTCGCGCGCGAGGGCAACGCCGATGCGGTCGCGTTGCCGCGCGGCATGGCCGATCGCGACAACTTCGAGTTCTCGTTCTCGGGCCTCAAGACCGCGGTGCTCGTGCACATCGAGCAGCACGGCCTGCCGCCCTCGCGCGCGGCGCTGGCGGATCTGTGCGCGTCGTTCCAGGCGGCCGTCGTCGACGTGCTGGTGCGCAAGGCTCGTCGCGCGGTGCGGCGCAGCGGTCTGGCGCGGCTGCACATCGTCGGGGGCGTGGCCGCCAACGCGGGCCTGCGTGCCGCCGCGGCGGAGGCCGCGCTGCAGGACGGCGTCACGTGGGTGGTGCCGCCGGTGCGCTCCGGCGGTGAAATTGCCGCGATGATCGGCGCGGCAGCGGCCGCGCGCATCGAGGCCGGCTGCGTGCCCTCGGTCGCGCTGCACACGACCGAGGGCCTCGACGACGCGAGGCAGCAGCTACCGTGAGCTTCGAGTCGCCGGGCGCGGTGCTGCGTCGTCACGGTCTGGTCGCGCGCAAGAGCTGGGGGCAGAACTTCCTCGTCGCACCCAACGTGCACGCCGCCATCATCGCGGCCAGCGGCGCCGGCGAGGGCACGCGCGTGGTCGAGATCGGCGCGGGCCTGGGCACGCTGACCGCGGGACTGCTCGCCACCGGCGCGGAGGTCTGGGCCATCGAGCGCGACCGCGATCTGTGCCAGGTCCTGCGCACCGAGCTCGGTGCACACGCGCGCTTCCAGTTGTTCGAGGCCGACGCGGTGCGCTTCGACTACGCCAGCGCGTGCGACGACGCGCACCCGCGACCGGTCATCGTCGGCAACCTGCCGTATCACCTGACCGCGCCGCTGCTGTTCGCGTTGCTCGAGCGCCACCACTGCACCGGCGACTGGGTCGTGATGGTGCAGCGCGAGGTCGCCGAGCGCCTGGTCGCGCCGCCGGGCTCGCGCACCTACGGCGGGCTGTCGGTGGTGATGCAGCGCCACCGCGTGCTCGAGTGGGTCGTCGCGGCGCCGCCGGGCGCGTTTCTGCCTCCGCCCAAGGTCGAATCCGCGGTCGTGCGCCTGCGGCCCCGGCCCGCGCCGCTGGGCGAGGTCCGCGACGAGCAGGGCCTGCGCCAGCTGGTGCGGACCGCGTTCCAGCAGCGGCGCAAGACCCTGCTCAACGCGCTGTCGGCCCTGGGTGGGCGCGCGGCGGCGGCGGCGTGGTGTACCGAGGCCGGCATCGATCCCGGCGTGCGGCCCGAGCGACTCTCACCCGAGCAGTTCGCCGCGCTGCAGCGCGCCCGCGAGCGCTCGCCCTGATCGACAAGCGCCGCGACGTTGCGCGAAAGTGCGGGCGTCGATGCCCGAGCTGCCCGAGGTCGAGTCGGTGCGCCGCGGCCTGGTGGCCGCGCGGCTGCGGGGTCACGTGGTCTCGGTGTGGCGCTCGCGACTGCCGCTGCGCATCGGCACCCGCCGCGGCGAGGAACGCCTGCAACAGCTCGTCGGCGCGCACCCGGGCCCGGGGCAGCGCCGCGGCAAGTACATCGTGTGGCGCTTCGACGCCGACGACGGTCCGCTGGGCTTGCTCGTGCACCTGGGCATGAGCGGCCGCTTCGGCCTCGCGCGTGCCGACGAGCCCCACGCACCACACACCCACTTCGCGCTTCGCTTCGACGACGATCGCGAGGTGCGGTTGGTCGACCCACGGCGCTTCGGCGCCCTGCGAGCCGCGTCCTGGGCGCAGCTGTGGCGCGAGCCGCCGCTGTGCGAGCTCGGCCCCGAGCCGATCGACCGCGGCTTCGACGGCGAGGTCCTGCGCGCGCGCTGTGGCCAGAGCAAGCGACCGCTGCGCGAGATCTTGCTCGATCAGAGCGCGGTCGCCGGCGTCGGCAACATCTACGCGATCGAGGCGTGCCACCGCGCGGGCGTGCATCCGCTGGTGGCCGCACGCCGACTCACCGAGCCGGCGTGGGCGCGGCTGGCCGACGCGCTGCGCATGGTGATGCGGCAGGCGATCGACAACGGCGGCACCACGCTCAAGGACTTCCGCGACGTGAGCGGCGAGGCCGGCCACAACCAAGACGAGCTGCAGGTCTACGGTCGCGCGGGCGAGCCGTGCCCGCGGTGCGGTGCGACGCTGCGCGGCTTCGTGCACGCGGGCCGCGGCGGCGTGTTCTGCCCGATCGATCAACCGCGCGTCCGCGGCCGGATCCGTTGAGGGCCGTTAAACGACCGAGCCCCCGTCGATGCGGGGGCTCGGAGCAAGAGGATCGAGGAGGTCCTCGGGGCACGAGAGCGTGGGCGCGGCCGGGGGAGACATCGCCCACAACCCCGAGGGGTTGCGTTTCTGGTTCGTTGCAGGGCTCCCGTGGGAGCGACGCCCCTTAGTGCAGCCGGTGTGCCAGGCAAGCCACGCGGTGGATCCAAAGTGGATCCCCAGCGGCCCGGGCGCGACCCGTCAAACCACCCACGCATGAGCCCGTCACTGCCCTGGCGATCTCGGGGTCGGCCTGATGCGGGGCGCCAGAGAACCGCCGATGCCGGCGGTCGGCCCGTAGTCGGCCGTCAAAATCGTGACAGGCCGAGAATGGGCCGGGCCGCGGAGTGCGGGGGCGAGTTGGGGAACCCGGCGGGCCGGCCGCACGTGGACCAACCCGCCGCGGGCAGACCCCGCGGCCTTCGCGTGCCCCTCCCCGGCGTCGCTTCCCCGGCGCGCCGGACAGATCGGAGGATCGCCTCCCTGCGTTCCGAGCCTGCAACGCCTCGGCGAAGCGATCTCGGATGGAGCTCGGCACACAAGGGCCCTCGCCCACGCGACCGCGGTTGCCGTCCCCGTCGGCTGCGGCGCACACTCGGCTGGGCCTCTGGCCGGGCGGAACCATGCCCCCGCAGCGAGGTCGAGCAGAGCCGATGGCGGACGCGGAACTCGATGCGCGCAGCGACGAGCTGCTGATGGACGCCTTCCGTCAGGGCGACGCCGGGGCCTTCGAGATCCTGGTCGCACGCCACAGCCGCGGCCTCTTCAACTACCTGCTGCGCAGCGTCCACAACCAGGCGCGGGCCGAGGAGCTGCTGCAAGAGGTGCTCGTGCGGGTCGTCCGCTCGAAGGACCGCTACCAGCGCTCGGCGAAGTTCACGACCTGGGTCTACACCATCGCGCGCAACCTCTCGGTCGACGAGAGCCGTCGCGCGCGCTTTCGCGACCACGAGTCGCTCGACACGCCCCGCCGCGGACGCGCGCAGGACGAGGGCCGCACCCTGCTCGCCGCGATGCCGGCGGATCAGGTCCCGACCGACGAAGGCGCCGACGCGCCGCGACTGCGCGAGCGACTGGCCCGCGCGATCGAGGAGCTGCCCGACGATCAGCGCGAGGTCTTCCTGATGCGCCAGGTCGCGGGGCTCTCGTTCCGCGAGATCGGCGAGGCCGTCGGCGCGCCGGAGAACACCGTCAAGTCGCGCATGCGCTACGCGCTCGAGAAGCTGCGCACCGATCTGGCCGACCTCGAGTCGGACTACGTCGAGGCCGCGGTCGATCTGCGCAAGGAGGGGTTGGTCCATGGCTGACCCCGCAGAGTTCTCGCCGCAGGAGCTCGACCACATCGAGGACTCGCTCGAGGCCCTCGAGTTCGCGCCCACGCTGCACGACGCGGCGCCGCCGGTGCGTCGCCGGCTCGACGACTACCGCCAGATCCTGTCGCTGAGCCGCTCCGCGCTGCCGATGGTCGAGGTCCCGCGCGGGCTGCTCGACGGCGTGCTCGCCGAGGCGCGTGCCGCCGCCGAGGTGCACGCGGTCACGCCGACGGTGGTCGCGGCACCCGAGCGCCCGAGCTTGTGGACGCGGCTGCGCAAGCTCGCGCTGATCCCCGGGCTCGCGCTCGCCGGCACCGCCGCGCTCGTGCTCGTGATGGTGCAGCGTGGCCCCGAGAAGGCCGCCGATCGCCCGGCCGCCACCGAGGTCGCCGCGGCGAAGGCCGATCAGTCGCAAGCCGCCGACCGCGGTCCCGCAGGCGCTCCGCGTGGGGGCGAGGACGCGCCCGCGCCGGCGCAACCGGTGACGCAGCAGGTGCCGACCGCCGCGCCGCCGCCGGCCCTGCCCGGCTCCGCCGCCTCCGCGACGCCCGTGGCCGAGCCCGAGGCGCGGCAGGAGTTCGCCAAGGGCGCGGCCGCACCTGCCGAGGAAGAGAACCTCGAGGACGCGCAGACCGACGAGCTCGCGCGCAAGAAGGAGTCGAAGCTGCGCGAGTCCGACAAGACCGTCGAGAAGCCGGCCGACGGCGACCCACCACGTTGGGACATCATCGCGCGCGGCGATCGGGCGCGGCAGCGCGGCGACTGTTCGACCGCGCGATCGGAGTACTCGCTCGCCTTGTCCGACGCCGACGCGCGCGTGCAGGCCCGCGCGCACGCCGGGCTGGGCCTGTGCGACGCCATGGCCGGCGATCGCAAGGCCGCCGACGCCGCCTACAAGGTCGCGCGCGACCTCGACGGCGAGATCGTCGCGTTCATCGACGCCGAGCGCCCGCGCGCGCCCGCGGCCAAGGCCAAGCCCAAGGCCAAGAACGCGTCGAAGCTCGACACCGACAACGCGTTCGAGCAGTGACGCCTGCGATCACAGCAGGCTGAGGTTCGCGTCGTCCTTGTTGCCCCAACTCTTGCGCGCCTCGGGTGGCAGTCGGCCGTGGCGCGCGTGGTAGGCGTCGAGGAAGCGACGGGTCGCGGCGTTGATGTAGCCGCCGCCGGCGATGGGTCCGAACTCGGGCTCGTAGCGCGCGGCGATCTCCGCGAAGGCCCGGTCGCGCGCGTCCTTGGCCAGGATCGACGCGGCCGCGACCGCGGTGTGCACCGACTCGCCGTGGTCCTTGGCCTCGAGCCCGGGGAACAGCGCGCGCAGCGGTGAGAACAGCGTCGCGCCGTCGCACACGATGCGATCGGCCTGGCCCACGCCGAGCTCGCGCAGCATCTCGGCGGCCACGCGTCGCTCGAGCGCGTTGAGCTGGCCACGCCAGGTGTAGTGATCGATCTCGTCGACCTCGACCACGCGGATCGCATGGGCCGACGCCTGCGCGACGATGCTCTGCGCCAGCGCGGCGCGGGTCGAGCAGGCCTGCTCGCCCGCGCCGAAGTGCTTGCTGTCGACCACGCCCGCGCGTCGCAGCGCCGCGGCCTGCCGCGGCAGCAGCACGACCACGCCCAGGACCATGGGACCGAGGATGGGTCCGCGCCCGGCCTCGTCCACGCCGAAGACGCGGCGCACCGTGGTCACGGAGTCACCTCGGCGGCGGCGTGCAGCAGCGCATCGATCGACGACAGCACGGTCGCGCGCAGCCGCAACGCCTCGGCCTGCGGCGCGGCGCGGCCCCAGCGGCTGCTGCGTGCGCGCGCACGCTCGAGCGCGCGCACGAGCCCGCGCGCGCGTGCGGCCCACGCCGCCGCGATCGGTGCCAACGCGTCGCGGAAGGCCTCGCGCGCGGGTCCTTCGCCGCCCGCGATCGCGCCGCCGCGCTCGAGCATCGTGCGCGATACGAAGCCCGCGATGACCAGGCCCTCGAGCTGTCCCTGCGCCCCCGACACCCGCTCGCGATCGACGACCTCGCTGGCGGCCGCGTCGTGGCGCGCGAGCTCGACCAACGCGCGCTGCACCGCCGCGAGCGCGGCGTCGCGGAAGCACGCCGCGAGGTAGCTGGCGTCCTGGGCGTCGAGCGGACCCTTCACCGCGCACTTGCCGGTCCGCAGCACGCCCAGCGACAGGCCCTCGCGCACCAGCACGTCGTCGACGTCGAGCACCCCCGAAACCAGCGCGTCGGCGAAGCGTGCCAGCAGCACCGAGGCGCTGGTGACGGTGCCGCGGGACTCGGAGCTGCGCGCGGTGCCGCGCTGGGTCAGCGCCTCGGCGGCGTCGACCACGGTGGTGCGCGCGAGCGTCAACGCCTCGCGTAGGCGACGGGCGGTCAAATCACGCTTGAGCTCGCGCGCGCGCTGCAGGAAGTGGCGCTCGAGCGCCTGCTCCACCGCCGCGAAGGGATCTTCGCTGCGCTTGCTGCCGGTGCGGTGTTCGAGCGCATCGCGGGCGCACACCGGCACGACCTCGACCAGCACCTCGCCCAGCTGCGCGCGCAGGTACGTTGCCAGCTCCGCGCGCTCGGCCGCGTCGAGCGTGTCGACCTTGTTCAACACGCCCAGCACCTGACGACCGCCAGCGCGCAGGCTCGCGAGCATGCCGACCTCCGAGGCCGCACCGCTGCGCGTGGCCGAGAACAACCACACCACCGCGTCGGCCTCGTCGATGAAGCCGCGTGCGACCTGCTCGTGGAACGCGTCGAGCGCGTTGAGGCCGGGCGTGTCGACCACCGCGGCGTCGCCCATGCGCAGGCCGGTGCGCTCGATCTCCACGTGTCGGATCGTGGCCGCGGCGGTGCTGTCGAGGCCGTGGAGGTACTTCTGCACCTCGTCGGCCGCGAGCGTCTCGACGTGCCCGTCGCGGTAGTGCACGCGCCCGCCACCGGAGGGCCCGCTGCGGAACACGTTGATGGTCGTGGTCGTGGGCAACACGCCCATGGGCGCGACTGCCTCGCCGAGCAGCGCGTTCACGAAGGTGCTCTTGCCGGCGGAGAACTCGCCCATGATCGCGATCGTCAGCGGACGTGCGAGCCGTTCGCGCGCCGCGATCACCTGTGACAACGCCTCCTGCACGCCGCCGAGGTCGACGCCCAGCACCCGTGTGGGTGTGGCCGCGAGCAGCGAGGTCGCGCTCGCCAGCAGATCCTCGAGCCGCGACTGTTGCTCGGGGTGGACCAGCTCGGCCAGCAGCGCGCGCGCGCGCGGCAGCGCCGGCCACTCGACCAGCGCCGCGACCAGGGACTCCTGTGCCTGCGCGAGGTCGCCGGCGGCGAGCGAGAGCTCCGCAACCGCGAGCGCACGCTGGGCCGCACGCAGGGCCGTGCGCAGATCGTCGTTGCGCACCGGGCTCATCGGATCGGGGCCCCATGCACCGCCGAGCTCGGCGTCGGCGCGAAAGCGCGGCGGTTCGCCCGGCACGAAATCGCCGGCCTGGTCGGCCGCGTCGCCGGCCGCGAGCCGTCGGCGCGCCCGCACCAGGCGCAGCTCCTCGGGCGCGGTGCCGGCGTCGGCGTGCAGCCGCGCCTCGATCATCGCGAGCGCGGCGTCACCGAAGTGCTCGAGCCGCAACATCGCGTGGGCCAGCTCGTGCAGGTGACGATCGCGGGCGGCCTTGGGCGCGCGCTCGCACGCACGAGCCAGCGCATCGACGATCTCGCGGCGCATCGGTGTGTCGAGCTCGAGCTCGGGCTTGTCGGCGACGCGCCGCAGCTCGGCCAGGGCCCACAGCCGACGCAGCGCGGCGTCCTCGGGCGCGCGCTGCAGCACCCGCAGCGCCAACGCCCGCGGATCGCCGCCGTCGCCCAGGGTCAGCGCGAGCCACAGCCGCGTGCGATCGAGCTCGGTGTCTTCCTCGTCGAAGCTGCGCACCACCGCCGTCGCGCCCTCGCGATCGCCCTTGCTGGCGAGGACGCGCGCGAGCAGCTCGGTCGCGTCGCGATCGCGGGCGTCGAGCGCGAGGGCCTCGCGCACCCACTGCTCGGCGTCGTCGAGCAGATCCGCCGCGAGCAGGTGCTCGACGCCGCGGACCAACACCATCGCGCGCAGGTGGGCGCCCGCGGCCGGCGGTAGGTGGGCCCGCGCCTTCTGCAGCTCGCGCAGGGTGCGATCTTCGTGGCCGAGCGCGAAGTGGGATCCGGCCGCGAGCAGATGCGCGAGGAAGCGCGCCTCGCCGCCGTCGCCCTCGACCACGTGAGCGGCGTCGCGGGTTGCCCGGCGCAGGTCGTCGAGCGCGGCCTCGTGGCGGCCGTCGAACGCGGCATGGGCCGCGCGCAGCAGCTGCAGCGGCGCGGGACCCAGCTGCTCCTGCAGCGTGTCGATGATGTCGGTCAGTGCCTTGAGCGGTCGACCGCCGCGCAGGCCGTCGTGCACGTGGGACAGGCCCGCGGAGAAGCGCGCCATCGGATGATCGACCAGCGCCGCGTCGAGCGAGCGCAACAGCCCCAGCGCCTGCTCGGGCGCGCCGGTCAACCGCAGCAGCCGTGCGCGCTCGAGCGGCTCGCGCAGGCCCTCGGGCACCGACACCTGGCCCGCGACCTCGCCGAACAGCTCGCCGACCCGGCGTGCGAAGCCACCCAGCGCGTCGCCGAGCGAACGATTGCGGCCCTGGGATTCCTGCGACATCGCCCGCGAGTCTACCCCGCCCGACCTTCGTCGGTGGCGCGGGGCGACGCCGGCGGCATCACGCGCTAGCCCGCGGCCGCGGCGGCACCGGTCTCGTCGTCGGTGGCCTCGGTCGACGACAGCCCGCGCAGCTGGCCCGCGACCGCGACCAGCTCCAGCTCGAGCTCCCGCAATTGCTGCTGCGCACGCGTGCGCCGGCTCGCGACGAGCTCGGCGGTGCTCGGCGCGTCGTCGATGGTGAGCGAGGCCTGCGCACGTCGCAGCACCGCCGCGAGTTGCTCACCGATCGCACGATTGGCCAGCACGAGGTGCTCGTCGAGCGCGGCCACGTGGGCATCGACCGCGCGGACGACCGCGTCGCGCAGGGCCTCGCTGGCGCGGTCGAGCGCGGCAGGCAGCTCCGCGCGCACGCGCGCCCGGGCGTCGCGCAGCGATCGCTCGCGCAGCACCACGGTGGCCAGCGGACCGGCCACGGTCATGACCATACCCGCGACGACGTTGCCGAAGTACATCACCGCGGTGCCGACCAGACCGATCGCGATCATGCCGGCCTCGAGCGCGATCGAGGGCGGATCGAGGTAGATCGTCGGCCCGTGGAAACCCAGGCGCAGGGTCAACAGCGCCAGCAGGCGTCGGGTCTGCTCGCTGTGGGTGTGTAGTGCCGCGTGGGTCAGCTCGTCGAGCTCGGCGCGCAGCCGATCGCCCTCCTCGCGCGCAAAGCCGACGACCGCATCGTGCAGCGCCGCGGGCAGGTGGGCCGCGAGCACGCGTTGACTCGCGGTGCCGACGGCGGTGAGCGTGCTCGCCTGTAGCTGGCTGCGGAAGGTGGTGATGCGATCGTCGCTCGCGTCGAGCAATCGCTTGCGCGAGGCCGCCATGGTCTCGCGCACGGCGGTCATGTCGAGCTCGGTCGCGGCCCACTCGCGCTCGAGCGCACGCAGCTCGCGTCGCAGGGCCTCCTGCTCGAGCCCGAGCGCGTGTGCGGCGATGGCCGCGTTGTGCGACAACAGGCTGGTGCTGCGCAGCAGACTGGCGCGCACGCGTGTCGGCAGGACCTCGCGCCGGGTCGACGCGACCTGCTGCAGCACCGCGCGCAGCCGCGCGACCTCGTGGACGCCGGCGCGATCGGCCCCCGGCTCGCGCAGGGCGCCGCGGGCTTCGGTCTCGAACACGTCATGGCTCGCGAGTCCGCCCTGCAGCAGCGAAGCGAGCTCGCGCTCGAGGTACGCGCGAAGCTGCGGTCGCTCCTCGGGCGCGACCAGATCGATGCGGTTGATGGCGAGCAGCAGCCGCGCGCCCGAGTCGACCAGGCCTCCGACCGCCGCGAGCGCGTCGCGCAGCAGCGCGAGCTCGGTGCGGTGCAGCAGCTGCGTCGCGTCGAGCACCAGCAGCAACACATCCGCGCTGGGCAGCTCGCCGCGGCTGATGGTCGCGCGCCAGTTGGCGATGTCGTTGATGCCGGGGGTGTCGACCAGCTCGAGGCCCTCGGGCAGCACGCCCGGCGCCACGCGCAGCTCGAGCACGCCGGTGGGCGCATCCGCCGGCGGCGTGCCCTTGGCGTAGGCCGCGAACGGCTCGGGCGCGAGCTCGCTGGTGCTGCCGTCGCGTGCGACGAGGAAGCGGCCGGTGGGCTCGGCGCAGCGCACGATCACCGTCGCGCCGGTGGTCGGCGTCACGCCCATCGGCAGCGCGTCGTGGCCGGGTCCGAGCAGCGCGTTGATGAGCGAGCTCTTGCCCTGCTTGATCTCGCCGAGCACGAGCACGCGCACCACGTCCTGCGACAGCCGCCGCGCGGTGTCGTGGGCGATGGTGTCCGCGATCGCGTCGAGCCCCAGCGCGCGGGCGATCTCCGCCAGCCGCGAGGAGATCGGCCCGAGGGTCTGCGTGAGCGTGGCGTTCATAGCAGTCCCAGCCTCCGGGTCAGCCGCGCGTCGCAGCGGGCGAGCGACCACGCGCCCGCGAGCGCGCGTGCGAGCTCCTCGTCGTCGGACGGCTGCGGCGCCTCGCTGCGCGGCTTCGAGGCGTGGCGATACGGATCGCTGCTCTCGCCGCCCTCGCGCGCCGCCGCCTCGGGCTCGGGCGTCGCGTCGGCCTCCGGTGGCGGTGGCTCGGCGCTGCGCGGCGGCCCGCCGACGGTGGGCGCGTCCACGGCCGCGCTGGACTCCGCCTGCCGCCGCAGCAACACCCGCAAGCGCGCCATCGTGGTCGAGCGGTCGAAGTCCGCCAGCGCCGGCTCGCGCATGTCCAGCGGCGCGCGCGTGGGCAGCCACGGCACGCTGGTGTCGGCGTGGGCGCGCATCGCCGACATCGCCAGCTGCAGATCGCCGACGCCGACCAGACCCGCGCGGTCGCACGAGAAGATGCCGACCTTGGCCCACGGCGACAGCAGCGTGCGCACGAGCCCGAGCCCACGATCCGAGCGATACGCCAGCAGGTGCGCCGTGAGGACCGGCGCGTGATCGCACTGCAGATCCGCGAGCGCGCCCGCGAGCAAGAACGTGCGCTCGTGTGCCGGCAGGGCCATGAGCCGCTCGCTGTCCACCACCAGCCACTGCACCGCGGCGCAGGTGGTGCCCAGCACCGTGACCAGCAGCCACTGCAGCGCGTGGCTGCTGCGGACTAACTGTCGCAGCGCCGGCAAAGGCGCGCGCAGCGTCAATAGACCCAGCCGCGCGATCTCTTCCATCAGCAGCACCGGGGCCGCGCGCGCGGGATCTTGCGGGATCGAGCCCGACAACTCCGCGACCAGCTCGTTCCAGCTGCGGTCGACCGAGCAGACGAGCAGGTCGCCCAGGGTCGAGGTCGACAGCCACGCTGCAGCTGGGTCGACGCCGTAGGCGTACGAGGCCCGGGCGAGCCGCTGCTCGTAGGCCACGACCTCTCGGCGGTGCAACAAGGCGGGGACGTCGGTCGCGACCTGGACCACGGTCGGCAGTGTAGCAGGCGCCCCAGAGCTGACGCGAGGCCCGCCAGCGTGCGCACCAAAGCGGTGATCAGGGCGATATCGCTCTTCGTGCGCGCTGCGGCGGCCTCCAGACGCGCCAGCTTCGAGCAGGCCGAGCGCACGGTCGACGCGTTGGTGAGCGAAACGCCGCTATCGGTGCGCGATGTCGACCTGCAGCGGCTGGCAACCAGGACGTCCACGAAGTCTCCACGATCGGTCTGGTGCGGCGCGCCTGCGGTGTTTGCCGCCTGACGGGCGCCAGTAGGTATTCTCCATCGCCCAGACGCTCGCTATTCTGCTCATTCTCTGGTAAGGCTTGCGGATCGTATTCATCGTTCGCAGTCGCGGTATGCGCTAACCGCGCGCATTCCGCCGCTGATGGATCTTTCGCTCGCGGCAATCATGCCCGCGACCATCCTGATCGCGTCGACTCGTGCGCGCGCAGGCAAAATGAACTGATAAGCATGAACTCGCATCGTCCTGAAACTTCGCGCCCGATGGTCGTGCCTGAAGATCAAACTGCACCTGGTCACCGAGCAACGATCCCGGCAACCAGTACTTCATAGTTTGCGCCACATCGCCAGCGCGCCCAAGAATGCGCTCGGCAAGCGCGACCCTGGTGCCCTGCTCGCGCCCGGTGATCTGGGCATGCCGACCACCGCGGCGCTGGACGCGCAGCGCCGACCTGGGCCGCGACACCTCGATCTGCGCGATCGTCGCTCGAGGAGTACGGGTCGCGGCAGCGCGATCAAGCAGCACGTCGAGGCTGCGCGCGAGGCCTTCGGGGGTCACCCGCGCGTGCTCGCAGCGCTGGCGCTCGCGAGCGCGCGGCAAGACGACGCCACCGAGGCGCTGAGCTGGCTCGAGGCTGCGCAGAACCACGAGGATCTCGCGGCCGACGAGGTCGCCGGCGAGCTGGTCCGTCGCGCGCGCAAAGCCCTGCGGCCCGCGATCGAAGCGGCGGAGAAGCGCGCGCGCAAGGGCGCCAAGGCGGACGCGGCCGCGCCGCGCGGCGAGGCCAAGCCCGAGGCTGCCGCGCGTGAGCCCAAGCGCGAGCGCAAGGATCGTCGCAAGGAGCGCCGCGCGAAGCGACGCGCCGGCAAGGCCGACGGCGCCGACGCAGCGAAGCAGGACCTCGCGGCGCAGCGGCGTGCGGACGAGGCGGCAGCGAAGCAGCGCGCCGCGGACGAGGCTGCCGCGAAGCAGCGCGCTGCGGACGAGGCGGCGGCGAAGCAGCGCGCCGCGGACGAGGCTGCCGCGAAGCAGCGCGCCGCGGACGAGGCTGCCGCGAAGCAGCGCGCCGCGGACGAGGCTGCAGCGAAGCAGCGCGCGGCGGACGAGGCGGCAGCGCTGCGTCGCCGCGCCGAGCAAGAGGCCGCCGTTGCCAAGCAGCGCGCCGAGCAAGAGGCCCTCGAGGCGCGGCGTCGGGCCGAGGCCGAGGTCGCTGCGGCGATCGCCGCGGCCGCTGCGGCGCCGGAGCCGACGTTCTTGCCGCCGCCGTTGCCGTCGACGCCGGCACCCGCCCGCGCGCCCGGCGTGGTCGCTCCGCCGAGCGTGCCCGCTGCACCGCCGCAGGCCGCGATCGACTCGGGTTGGGACGAGCTGCTCGGCGACGTGGAGTCGCCCGGCAAGCCGTGACGGGGGGCGTCAGCCGCCCTTGCGCAGCTCGGTCAGCACCTGCTTCGCGAGCGCGCGCAGGGTGTCGAACACGCCGACGCCGGTGGTCGCGACGGCCTCGAACTCGGGCACCTTGGTCGGGTTGAGGACCTCGGTGAGCTCCTCGACCGGCACGACCGAGGGCAAGTCGCGCTTGTTGTACTGCACGACGTACGGCAGCTTGTCGAGGTCGTAGCCCTGCTCGGTGAGGTTGTCGCGCAGGTTCTCGAGGCTCTCGATGTTGGCCTCCATGCGCTCCATCTGCGAGTCGGCCACGAAGCAGACGCCGTCGACACCCTTGAGGATGAGCTTGCGGCTCGCGTCGTAGAAGACCTGCCCCGGCACCGTGTAGAGGTGGAAGCGCGTGCGGAAGCCGCGGATCTCACCGAGCGACAGCGGCAAGAAGTCGAAGAACAGCGTGCGCTCGGTTTCGGTCGCGAGCGAGATCATCTTGCCCTTCGCGTCGGGCTTGGTCTTGTTGTAGATGTACTGCAGGTTCGTGGTCTTCCCGCACAGACCCGGACCGTAGTAGACCAGCTTGCAGTTGATCTCGCGCGAGCTGTAGTTGATGAAGGACATGCCCTTCGAATTCCATCTGGGCGCGATCGCCCGCGAGAGCGTCAGTCGTTGAAGAGGTTGTCGATGTCGGCGTCGGTGATCTCGGCGAACACGTTCTGCTGAGGCGACTGAGCCTTCTTCGCCACGTCCTCGAGGATCGACTCGAGCTCGGTGGTCGCCTTCTTCACGCGCAGCTTCACCAGGCCCAGGGTCGTGGCCTTGTCGAACAACGCCACCAGGATCACGCGGCGACCCACGAGCGTCATGTGCACGCTCGCGTCCTTGCCCTCGTGGAACTGGCCGGTGAACTCTTCTTCCTCGATGAGCTTGGCGATGCCGCCGGTGGCAGCGACGTTGCCGGCCACCAGCGAGCTCAGCGAGGTCGTGTCGAGCTCGGCCGCGGAGCCCGAGGCAGCGATCAGCTGCCCGTTCTTGTCGACGACGAGGATCGCTCGCGAGCGCGAGTCCTGTTGCAGGCGGTCGGCGACGGACTGGATCCGCCGAACCTCGTCCTCGTACATCACGAGTTGTGGCGTGAGCATTGCGGAAACGCACTCCTCGCGGATGGGGCCGCCGGGGAACCGGGCGAACCTAGCAAACTCGTCTGGGCAAGTCTACGGGCGCAAGTCGGACCCACGGCGCGTACGCGATGGTGTTGCGCCGGGGTGCGCCACCTGCCGCGCCGTGGGTCCCACGAGTGCCCCAGCGGCACGCGGGCGGGCCCGCCACGGCCGTTCGCCCACGCGCGGCTCACAAGCTGCGGCGTTCTTGCAACGCGCGATGGAGCGTGGTGACGTCCGCGTACTCGAGCTCGCCGCCGACGGCGAGACCCGACGCGATGCGCGTGACCTTCACGCCCAGCGGTGCGATCAGCCGCGAGAGGTAGAGCGCGGTCGCATCGCCCTCGACGTTGGGGCTGGTCGCGACGATGATCTCGTGGACGGCGTCTTGCGCCGCGCCGGTGCCGTCGTGGCTCTGCAGCCGCCGCAGCAGTGCGTCCACCCGAAGCTCCGCGGGTCCGACACCGGCCAACGGATCGAGCACGCCGTGCAGCACGTGGTACACGCCGCGGAAGATCCCGGCGCGCTCGATCGCCATGCGATCCTGGGGCTGCGCGACCACGCAGATGGTGCCGTGGTCGCGGCGCGCATCGTCGCAGCGAGCACAGACCTCGGTCGGGGTGAGGTCGCAGCAAACCCGGCACAGCTTGAGCGTCTCGTGCACCGAGCCGACGGCCTCGGCGAGGGTGCGCACGTACTCGGGTTCCGCGCGCACCAGCGCGAGTGCGAGCCGCATCGCCGTCTTCTCGCCGATGCCGGGCAGCCGCGCGAGCAGGGTCGCGAGCCGCTGCAGCGGATCGACCGGCGTGCTCACAGGCCCGGGATCATGCCCGGAGGCAGCATGCCGGGCGGCAGCATCGAGGTCATGCGCTCCTGTGCCACCGCCCGCGCACGATCGAGCGCGTTGTTGACCGCGGCGACCACGAGGTCTTGGACCATGTCGCGGGTCTCCTGCAGCGCGGTCGGATCGATCTCGATCGAGACGATGCGCTGACCGCCTGTGGCCTTGACCTTGACCATGCCCGCGCCGGAAGTGCCCTCGACGGTCACCTGCTCGAGCGCGCGTTGCAGCATGGCCATGGTCTCCTGCATCTGCTGCGCCTGGCGCATGAGCTCTGCGAGGTCGATCTCGGGCATGGCGGGCGCAGAGGATAGCACTACCTGTCGCCCAGCGGCCGCGTGGTCGCGAGCTGGGCCTCGAAATCGCGGAGCAGCGCCGTGATCGCGGGGTGGACCCGCGCTTCGGCTTCGACCTGCGCGCGCAGCTCCTCGCGGCGGCGGCGTTCGACCAGCACGAGGCTGGGGCAGTCCGGCAGGCTCGCGGGTTCGTCGACCAGCTCGACCACCACCGGTGCGCCGCACTGCTCGCGCGCCAGCTGCTCGAGCCGTGCACGCCGCTCGCTGGTGAGGCCTTCGTACGCGAAGCTGCCGCGCGGCGCGGCCAGGCGCAGCGAGCCACCACCGTAGTGTGCGAGCCCGACCTCGCCGAGCATGGCCGAGACGTACTCGTCGTCCTCGCGCACCCACGCGACCAGGGCCGTCCAAGCTCCGAACGGATCCTCGGCCGGATCGCGGATCACCGGCGGTGGCGCGCACACGGGGCTGTGCGCGGGCGGTGCGGGCTCGACCGCGATCGCAGGCGCGTTCTCGATGGGGCTCGCGATCGGGCCCGCGACCGGCTTGCCGTTGCGCGGCGCGGGCGCGGGTGATGCCGGCGTCGCAGGAGCTGCGGCGGCGGAGCCAGGCACGATCACGCCGCTCGAGTGCGCCATGGCCCACAGATCGCGCATGAACGGGCTCGCGTGCGCGTCGGCGGCCGGCGCCGCGGCTGGCTGCGTGGCGACGGCCGCAGCGGGCTGGGCGCGGTGATGGCGGGGCTCGGACTCGCACCCGGACTCGTCGCGCTCGCGCCCGGACTCTCGCGCCCGCACCCGGACTCGTCGCGCTCGCGCTCGACTCGTCGCGCTCGCGCTCGGACTCGTCGCGCTCGCGCTCGGACTCGACGCTCGCGCCTGCAGGGTGTGCGGGGCTCGGACGGGTGTGCGCGGGCACGTCCGTGCTCGTCGCGCTCGCGGTGGCGTGCGGCACCTCGGGCGGCTCGGGCGGTGGCGGCACGTCGTCGTCGGGCGCGGCGCCCTGCCGCGTGCCCGTGGGCGCCCGACCGCTGCTGCGCCCCGGCGGGGTGCTGCGCGGCGGCGCAGTGCTGCTGCTGCTGCTGCGCGGCGGTGTGCTGCCGCCGGACGGCCGGCCCTCGCCCAGGGCCTCGAGTCGCTCGATGAGATCGCCCAGCGGCAGTAGCGGCTCGGCCTGCGCGAGCTCGAGCAGGCCCATCTCGAGCACGAGTCGCTGCGAGCGCGCGGTCGCGAGTCGATCGATCACGCGCCAGAGCCGATCGAATGCCTGCGCGATGAGGGACGCAGGCACCGCCTGCGCGCGGCGAACCAGCTCGTCGAGCTCGTCCGCGGTCGCGTCGATGAATGCGTCGCGCGTGCGGCAGGTGCGGGCGATCGCGAGGTCGCGCAGGTCCTCGAGCAGCTGCAGCGACAGCACCGTCAGATCGATGCCACCGGCCGCGAGCGCGTCGAAGCTCGCCATCGTGCGATCGGGATCCCGCGCCAGGATCGCGTCGACCAGGCCCGCGACCGCGGTGCGCTCGGCCTGGCCCAAGACCGCGCGGGCCTCGGCCTCGCTGACGGCCTTGGGGTCGTCGGCAAAGGCCAGCACCTGGTCGAGCAGGGTCATCGCGTCGCGCACCGAACCACCGGCGGCGCGCGCGACCAGGTGCAGACCCGCGGGCTCGACCGCGAGCTGCTCGCGCTGCAGCACCGACTGCAGGTGCGCGACGATCTCGCCGATCGAGACGCGGCGGAAATCGAGCCGCGAGACCCGCGAGAGGATCGTCGGCAGGACCTTGTGCGCCTCGGTGGTCGCGAACACGAAGTTCACGTGCGCGGGCGGCTCCTCGAGGGTCTTGAGCAGCGCGTTGAAGGCCGACGTGGTCAGCATGTGGACCTCGTCGATGATGTAGACCTTGCGCCGGGCGCTCTGTGGCAGGTAGTGGACCTGCTCCCGCAGCGCACGGATGTTCTCGACCGAGTTGTTGCTGGCGCCGTCGATCTCGATCACGTCGACCGAGCGACCCTCGGTCACCGCGACGCACTGCGCACACGCGTTGCACGGCTCGGGCGTGGGGCCCTGCTCGCACACCAGCGCCTTGGCGAAGATGCGCGCGGTGGTGGTCTTGCCCAGGCCGCGCGCACCCGCGAACAGATACGCGTGGTGCACCCGGTCCTGCGTGATCGCGTTGCCCAGCGTGCGGCCGATGTGCTCCTGGCCGATCATGTCGGCGAAGCGCAGCGGCCGATACTTGCGCGCGAGGACGACGTAGCTCACGGGCCGCGAGCGTAGCAGGCCGCCGCGGCCGTGGCCGCTCGAGCGGCCGTGCGGGCGCTCAATCGACCAGCTCGAGCACGCCCAGCCGCTGTGCGTGACTGATCAGCGTCATCGAGATGTCGCGGCTGGCATCCGCGTGGCGGCGGTGGGCCGGGATCGGGATCTTGCCCTGGGCGATGAGCTCGCGCATCTCGGGATGCGAGTGCTTGGGGCCGTTGGTCGCCAGCAGATCGCGCAGCCGCGCCTGCAGCTTCGGCAGCGGGATCGGCGGCTGCGGGTCGTCGACGAACGCGGGGTCGATGCAGCTCGACAACTCGGGCGCCTGCGCCACGCGATCGTTGAGCGGCGTCAGCCCGAAGCGGAGGTTGAGCGACGCGAGGATCGAGCAGTGCTCGAAGGTGTTGCTGTTGACGCAGCCGCGCCGGACCATGGGCCCGATCACCAGGCCGGGCACGCGCACGCCGAGGTGGTTGAAGTCGGGATCGTCGTCGTCGACGATCGGCGGCGCGACGTGGTCGTAGAAGCCGCCGTGCTCGTCGTAGGTGATGATGAGCAGGCAACGCGACCACTGCGGGCTCGCGGCCAGCGCCTGGTACACCGACGCGAGGAAGACCTGGCCCATGGTCACGTTCGCGTCGGGGTGGTCGTCGTTCTGACCCTCACCGCCGCCGAGCAGGCCGAAGTTGGGATCGATGACCGAGAAGCGCGGCAACGAGCCGACCTCGGCCGCAGCGAAGAACTCGTCCATCTCTGCGGTGTAGTTGACGAACGGGTTGGCGTACGCGCCCCAGACCCACGGGATGTCGTTGTAGTAGTTCGTGTGGCTGATGCCGGCGTCGGCCAGCACGTCCCACACGTTGGTGAGCAGCGGCTGTGGGAAGTTGGTCGTGCCGCCGCCGGAGCTGCCACCGTGGACGTAGAAGCGGTTGGGCCAGGTCGGGCCGAGCACGCTGCAGAACCAGTGGTCGCACAGGGTGTAGCCCTCCGCGAGCGCGTACAGCACCGGCAGCTGGTCGCGGACGTAGTAGCCCATGACCTCGGTGTACGTGTCGGGGTTCTGCAGCTGGTGCTGGACCACGAAGCCGTCCATCGCACCGTCGTTCCACGACTCGTGCACCGGATCCCAGTCGTGCGGCGGGTCGGCGATCTCGAGGTTCGCCATCGCGAAGACGGTCACGTCGTTGCCGTCCGCGTCGACGTTGCTCTCGTTGCCGGTGAGGCCCTCGACCTGCCAGTTCTCGAGGAAGGTGCTCGAGCCGAAGTAGTGGTCGAAGGAGCGGTTCTCCATCACCACCACGACGATCGTGTCGATGTTCGCGAGCAGCTCCGCGGGCGTCAGGCCGCCGTCGCCGCTGCAGGCGTCGGGGTTCTCGCCGGTCGAGCTGTCGCCACCGCTCGAGCTGCCGTCGGACGAGGAGCCGCCACCGCTGGAGCCGCTGCCGTCGGCACCGGTCGAGCTCGTCGAGCCGCTGGTGCCGTTGCCGGTGGTGCCACCGCTGCTGCCATCACCGGTGCTCGACGAACCCGATGTGGTCCCATCCTGCCCCGCCGCATCGTCGCCGCAGCCGATGGCGCTGGCGCCCAGCACCGCGCCCATCCCCTGCAGCGCCCGTCGGCGCGACACCAGACGTCGAACGGCCTCGAGATCCTTGCGCCGCATCTTCGTTGCTTGCCCCCGGGCGGGAGCATACCGGAATGCGACGCAGCCACAGTCACCTGCGCGCCGTCCATCGACGCGCAAAAACGCCGCGCGATTGCGCGATCAGAAGGTGAAGTGCTGCGAGATGATCTCTTCGCTCTCGGCCTTGGGCTTGGTCCGGGGCTCGACCTTCTCGGGCACCGGCACGTTCGCGGCGTCGAGCTTGGCGGCGATGATGTCCTCGAGATAGCCGCTCACGCTCAGTTGCTGGGCCTCGCAGAAGTTCTTGAGGCGCTGGTACGTGATGCCCTTGACCGAGATGCTGCGGCGCGTCTGTCGCTTGGCCATGACTACCTCTGTCGGGACCCCGGCCGGGCTCTGGGCAACCGGCGAGATCTCCTCTCGCTGGAAGTAATCCAAGCGCCCGCAACACGCAAGGGTCGTTCCACAAGATGTTGTGGAGCGCATTGTACGCCAACACAAGATGCTGTGGATGCAGGCGCAGAACTGATCTGAATGCTTGGGCTTTGTCCGTTCGAATCGCTCGATCGTGCCATGGTGGATCCGCATGGCCTCGACACGACCGATCCAACAAAAAAGCGAGAGCCAGGCGCGATCTCCGAGATCTGCTCTCCGCGTCGTACCCGCATCCGACCGCGCGGACCCGCGCCGCGCGAGGCACGGGCGCGGCTGACAAACCCGGCATTCCGATCGGGCGGTGCCGACACCACCCCGGTGGCGGGCGCGCGATCCGACAATTCACGCCAGAGCTCGCCGCAGCACGCTCCATGGCCTCGCAGGCCGGTGCGCACGGGCTCGTGATCCGTGCGCCGGTTTCGCGTATCGTGATTTTCAGAGGGCACCCACACACCCACCCGCGCCCGCGGGCGGGCGGGCCCGACGCGACCATGGAAGCCGAGGCCGAAACGAAGGTCGTCGACGCGAGGCCCAAGCCCTCGCGGCCGAGCGCGTCGTTGGCCGGTGAGTCCATGCCGCGCGATCGGCTGGTCGGCCGCTACGAGCTGCTGCATCGGCTCGGTCACGGCGGCATGGCGACGGTGTACCTGGGCCGGGCGATCGGGACGGCCGGGTTCGAGAAGCTGGTCGCGGTCAAGGTCATCCACCCGCACCTCGCCAACGAGCCCGACTTCGTCGAGATGTTCCTCGACGAGGCTCGCATCGCGGCGCGGATCCGGCACCCGCACGTGGTCGAGATCCTCGACCTCGGCCGCGAGGACGACGTCTTCTTCATGGTGATGGAGTACGTCGAGGGCGACACGCTCTCGTCGCTGCTCAAGGAGCTGCGCAAGGCCGGCGAGCTGCTGCCGGTCTCGGTGGTGCTGCAGGTCGTCGCCGATGCCTGCGAGGGCCTCGCGGCGGCCCACGATCTCGTCGATCCCGACGGCGTGCCGTACCACCTCGTGCATCGCGACGTCTCGCCGCACAACCTGCTCGCGGGCACCGACGGCCGCGTGCGCGTGGTGGACTTCGGCATCATGAAGGCCGCGGGCAAGCGCAGCACCACGCTGACCGGCCAGCTGCGCGGCAAGCTGCCGTACATGTCGCCGGAGCAGGCGCGGGGCAAGCCCATCGATCGCCGCACCGACCTGTTCGCGCTGGGCGCGGTCATGTGGGAGCTGCTGACCAACGAGCGTCTGCTCGCGGGCGAGACCGAGTCGGAGATCCTCGCGCGCGCCTGCGACTTCGAGCTGCCCGAGATCGAAGAGCACCGCAAGGACCTCTCGCCCGAGGTCATGCGCGTGCTGCGACGCGCACTGTCGGCCGATCGCGAGAGCCGCTACGCCGACGCGCACGAGATGCTGCGCGACGTCCGGACCGCGCTGCGCAGCCTCGTCGACGAGGACCCCCGCGACGCGCTCGCGCGCATCATGAAGCGCTACTTCGCCGGGCGACTCGACTACGTGCGCGCCGCGGCGCGCAACCGCGGCATCGATCGGCAGCAGGAGCGCGATCGACGGTCCTCGGTGCTCTCGCTCGACGAGGTCGCATCCAAGGCCGCCGCCGCAGTCTCGGCCTCGCGCCAGCCGACCGCGGTGATCGACCCGGCCGCGAAGGAGCCCCTGCGCGAGTTCCCCGAGGTGCCGACCGCGGTGACGTCGACGCCGGTGTCGAGCACCGGCACCACCGGCGCGCCGCCGAAGGCCTCGCGATCGTGGTCGCTGCTCATCGGGCTGCCGCTGGTCGGCGCCGCGGTGGGCACCGCGATCGTGAGCTACGCCCAGCGCGGCCGCGACGACACACCGTTGTCGGTCGTGGCCGAACCGGCCGAGTCACCGGCGGGAACCACCGCGGCGGAGGAGCCCACCGCGGTGAAGTGGGTCTTCAACACCGAGCCCCAGGGCGCCTCGGTCACCATCGGGCAGCAGCGCTTCACCCAGGTCACGCCGATGACGGTGGAGATGCCGCGCAGCGACGAGCCCGTCGCGGTGCGACTCGAGCGCGAGGGCTTCGAGGCCGTCGACCTCGCGCTCGCGCCGTGGGAACCGCAGAACTTCTCGCTGCGCTTGGTGCCGCTCGATCGACCGACGCCCGCGGTCACACCGGTGACCAACACCAACTTGCGCTTCACCGCGCGGCAGAAGAAGCCCAAGAAGCCCCAGGGTGACGCGCCCGAGGCCACCGGTGGGCCCACGCCGGCGCCCACGAGCACGCCGCCACCCGAGGACCCCAAGGGCTCCGACGACGGCCGCACGCTCGCCGAGATGCCGAGCCTCAAGGGCCCGCGCCCGCGCCCTGGCGGATGATCGTGGCATGATGCCGGGGTTGCTTCGGCTCCTGTGCGCTCTCGCCCTCGCGATGCCCGCCACGCCCGCGCGTGCGGCCGCACCGGCTTCGGGTGAACCCGCGGCCGAGCCCACCACCACGTCGTCGCCGGAGACGACCTCGCCGGCCGCAGAGCCCACCACCACCGATGCGCCCGACGGTGGCTCGCCGTCGACCGGCGATCGCATCTACGACGCGATGGTCAAGGAGTTCACCACGCGCTTCCAGCAGGGCCAGCTGCTGTTCAACCGCGGCTCCTACGCCCAGGCCGCGGTCGAGTTCGAGGCCGCGTTCGCAGCGATTCCCGCCGCCGCCGCGCTGTCGAACGTCGCGCTGGCGTACGAGCGCGCCGGTGATCACGTCGCCGCGGCCAAGGCCGCCAAGCGCTACCTCGATCTGCCCGACTGCGACACGCCCGGAGTCGACGAGGATTTCTGTGCGTCGCAGCGCGCCGAGCTCACCATCGCGCTCGAGCGCCTGCTCGAGCAGACCGCGGAGCTGCGGCTGCAGCTCGCTCGCGACGTGCGGCTGCGCGAGGTCCGGATCGATGGTCGCGTGGTCGCGATGCAGGACTTTCCGCTGTTGGTCGAGCCCGGGCGACACGAGGTCGAGCTCGTGGGCACGCGCAAGGACGAGCGGCTGCAGCGGATGATCGACGTGCGCGCAGGCGAGTCGCGCGCGATCCCGGTCGAGCCGTTCGCGTCGAGCTCGCCGGGCGAGCGCGGCGGCGATCCGCCGCGCCGGCGCGACCGCAGCGCCGCGCTGCGCCCGACGTTCTGGGCCGCCGTCGCGCTGACGTCCGCGTCTGCGGCGACGCTGGCGACCTTCGGCGGGCTCACGGTCGCGGCGGATCACGAGTTCCACCGCCAACAAGAGCTCTTCAACGCCAACAAGCCCGCGCCCGGAGAGCCACCGAAGTACCCCTTTCCGGCCACCGAGAAGCATCGCTTCGACACCTTCAAGACCGCCAGCAACGCGATGGTCGGTGTCACCGCCGGGCTCGCGATGGTCACCGTCGTCGTCGGTCTGTTCGCGTTCTCGCGGCCCCGCAATCGCAGCACAACCCGCGCGAGCACGCACGTGCACTGGCTCGGCACGGGCGTGCGCGTGCGCTGGTGAGGCCGGCGCGCGCGCGGCTTGCGTCCGCCACGCGGCGCTGCCATAGCATCGGGCATGCAGGACCTCCGTTGGCCCACCTACGCCGCGCGCAACATCGTGCTCGACGCGGCGGTGTTCGACGACGTTCCGCCCGGCCGCGGCTCGATGCGCGTGCGCGACAGCGAGGGCAACGTCTACCTCGACGCGGTCGGCGGAATCGGCTGCCTGCCGCTGGGCCACGGCCATCCCCGCTGGATCGCCGCGATCGAAGCGCAGATGCGCAAGCTCGTCGCGGCCGCGGGCACGTTCTACACCGCGCCGCAGCAGGAGCTCGCGGCCGAGCTCGCGCGTCGCGTGGCGCTGCCGCAGGCGCGCACGTTCATCGGCAACACCGGCACCGAGGTGACGGAGGCCGCGATCAAGCTGGCCACGCGCGCGACCGGTCGCGACATGGTGCTGGTGTTCGATCGCGCGTTCCACGGGCGCACCCTGGGCGCCATCGCGATGACCGCGAACGCGGCCTACCGCCAGCCCTACGTCGCGTGCGTCGGCGAAGACCGGCCCGCGTTCGCGCACATGAACGTCGTGCGCGCGCCCTATGGTGATCTCGCCGCGACGGCGGCGATGTTCGAGCAGTACGGCACGCGCATCGCCATGGTCGCGGTCGAGCCGATCCAGGGCGAAGCCGGCATCTTCCCGGCGTCGCGCGACTTCCTCGTGGGCCTGCGCGAGCTGTGCACGCGCCACGGTGCGCTGCTGGGTGACGACGAGATCCAGGCCGGCAGCGGGCGCACCGGTCGCTTCCTCGCGTGGTCGAGCCTCGTCGGCGACGATCCGGCGCTGCAGCCCGACATCGTGTGGTTGGCCAAGGCCATCGGTGGCGGCTTCCCCATCGCCGCGTGCGTGACGACCGAGGCCCTGGCCAAGCACATGGTCAAGGGCAGCCACGGCTCGACCTTCGGCGGCAACCCGCTCGCGTGCGCGGCCGCGGTCGCGACGCTGCGCATCATGGACGACGACGGCCTGTTCGCCGCCGCGGCGGCGCAGCGCGCCACCCTCGACGCGATCGCGGCCGAGGATCCCGAGCCGCGCGTGAAGCAGATCCGCGGTCTGGGCGCCATGCTCGGCATCGAGATCGCCGGTGAGTCCCAGCCCGCGCAGCCGGTCGGCGACGCGATGCAGCGGCTGGGCGTGCTCGTGACCGTGTGCAGCGGCCACACCATCCGCGTGCTCTTGCCGTACCACGCCGGCGTCGCGGAGTTGCGCCAGGTGGGGAGCACGATGCGCCGCGCATTGTCGGCGTGAGCCTCGCGCCCGCCGGCATCGTCAGCGGCGCCACGCACCGCGCGGGCTCGCCTGCGGCCTGCTACTCTTGCGGCGCCATGATCCGCGCGCGATCGATCGTCTCCGTGTTGGCCTGTGCGAGCGTGCTCGGATGCCCCAAGCCGGGCACCGTGCCGTCGTGGGACGACGGCGGTGGTGCGCCCGAGGGCGTGATGGCAGCACACGATCCCGCCGCGGACGGCAGCGACGCGCCCGCGAGCGACGACGCCGGCGACGGCGGTGCCACCAGCGGTGCCGTGGTTGCCGACGCGAGCGCAGGCGAGGGCGGCACCGCGACGCCGCCCGCCGACACGGGCACCGAGCCCGCGACGGACCCCGCTGGCGATCCCGAGCCCACGCCCGGCGGCGAGCCCGAGCCGCCCGCGCTCGAGCTGCCCAAGCCGCTGCACAGCAAGGTCGACGCGTCGTGCGGCAAGGACGAGGGCCTGGGCACCAAGCTCAAGGCCTTCGACCTCAAGACCGTCGACGGCAAGGCCACCACCAACAAGTCGCTGCGCGGGCGCGTCGCGCTGGTCAACTTCTGGGGCACGTGGTGCAAGCCTTGCCTCAAGGAGCTGCCCGAGTTCGATCAGCTGTACCGTCGCTACCGCAAGCACGGCATGACCCTGGTCGCGATCGCGACCGACGACGATCCCGCGCCGGTCAAGGAGTTCATCGACAAGCGCAAGCTCGCCGCCAAGGTGCTCATCGGCGCCGAGGACTACGCCGGCCAGTACGGCAGCCCCAAGTTCCCGTTCTCGTTCGTGGTCGATGACAAGGGTGTCATCCGCGCGTCGTACCGCGGCTACCGGCCCGAGTGCCTCGGCAAGCTCGAGGCCGACCTGCGCAAGCAGCTCGAGGCGCGCGCCGCGAAGTGACTTTTGCGGCCGGTCGCGCGACCGGTCCCGCGCGGTTCCATGCCGCAGCCGTTGCGACGGACCGCGGCGACGCGCGTCGTGCGAGCGCATGCACGCGAGCGCACCTGTGGGCCGCCGCCCAGCTCGCCCGTCGCGCCCGGCGCGGCGGCCCGAAAAGCGTCCGCCGCCTTGTTCCGCGCCCCTCGCTGGGGTACAGCCATTGCCACCGCGAGGGCTCCGTTGGCGCAAGCACTGACAGACTTGGATGACGAGCCCCCCCGCGTGCTCAAGCTATCGCTGGAGCTGCCGCTGGTTCGCCGCGTGCTCAACATCGGCACGTGGGTGATGCTGGCGATGATCACCCAGTTCTTCGTCAACTACTTCGACACGCTCATGGTCGGCTACCTCGAGGGGCCGGTCGCGACCGCGTCGCAGGCGGCGCTGGGCCTGGGCATGCCGCTGTTCTGGGCGGTCGGCGGTTTCTTCGCGGCGCTCGGCGTCGGTGCGCAAGCCATGGTCGCGCGACGCTACGCCGAGGGCGACATGCCCAAGGCCGGCGAGGCGCTCTACAACGCCGCGCTGCTGTCGATCGGCCTGGGCCTGTTCGGCGGGCTGTTCGGCTACTACATCACGCCGACCGGCATCGACTTCCTCGCCAGCGCGAGCGAGGAGCAGAAGCAGCTCGGCATCACGTACACCCAGATCCGCATGATGGGCGTGCCCGGCATGGTCGTCACGTTCGCCTTCAAGGCGTTCTTCGACGGGCTCGGCCGCACCTGGGTGCACCTGTACGCCGCGTTGGTGATGAACTTCGCCAACATCGTGATGAACTACCTGCTCATCTACGGCAACGACGCGCTCGGGATCCCGCGGCTCGAGCTCGCCGGCGCGGCGATCGCCTCGGCCGCCAGCACGTACATGGGCATGGCGATCATGATCGGGATCGCGATGCGCAAGTCGGTGCGCGCGCAGTTCAAGATCCTCGCGGCCAGGCTCGACCCCGCCGTCATCGGCCGCATCGTCAAGCTGATGGTGCCGTCGGGCTCGGCCACGGTGATCCTCATGGCCGGCTTCGCGCTGTTCATGAAGTTCGTCGGGGACATCGACGCGGCCCGCAACGACGGCACCAACACCATGACCGCCGCGACCAAGGCCATCATGGACACCGCCGCGCTGTGCTTCATGCCGGCGATCGCGTTCGGTACCGCGACCGCGACCGCGGTGAGCCAGAGCCTGGGCGCGAGCAAGCCCAACCTGGCGGCGCGCTACGGGTGGGAATCCGTGCGCGTGGGGATCTACGCGATGAGCGTGATCGGCGTGCTGTTCCTGACGATCCCTGAACAGATCATCGGGCTGCTCGCGCCCAACGACCCGGCAGTCCGGATCGCCGCCGCGCCATCTCTGCGCCTGGTCGTCGCGGGGCTGCCGATGATGGTCTGTGGCCTGGTGCTCGCGCAGGCGCTGTACGGCGCCGGTGCCAACAACTTCGTCGCCGGGGTCGAGTTCAGCCTGCACTTCGGCTGCCTGGTGCCGCTGTCCTGGCTGCTGGGCCCCCACCTCGGCTACGGGCTCGAGGGCGTGTGGTTGGCGGCGGCGGTGTACACCAACCTGCTCGGGTTGGTGATGGCGCTGAAGTTCTACGGCAAGTCGTGGCGCACAATCCGGTTGTAGGCGCGCGGCCTTCCATGCCTATGATCGGGGCATGATGCCCTCCGCGCTTGTCTTGACCTCCATGCTGGCGGGCATGCTGCCCGGCGTCGTCTGGGCGCACCCGCTCGATCCCCCGACGTTCGCCCTGCGCGCGGCCGAGCCCGAGGGCGACCCCACCGACCCGACGAGCCCCGCGGCGGAAGAGCCGCCGTTCCAACCGACGTCGTCCAAGGCACCGGACTCCGCGACCACGGTGCCACCGCCGGCCGAGACGCCCGCGCCGCAGCCCGAGGTGAAGGAGCCGCCGCCGGGCGATCCGGCCGCCGACAATCCCGACGGCAAGCCGCTGAGCCTGCACGAGGAGCGCGGCCACGCGCGGACCTCGGCGTTCAACCGTCACGGCATCGGCGTGCGCGGCGGCATCACGGTGGTGCCGACGTGGATCCTCGCGCGCTATCTCGACACCCACGGCAACGCGCTGTGCCGCGGCGAGAGCATCGGCAACTTCGCCGCGACGCGCGGCCTGCTCAAGACCAAGGGCTGCAACTTCTACACCGCGCTCGAGTACGTCTACCGACAGTCGCGCATCCTCGACATCGTCGGCGTCGCGGGCTACCAGCGTCTGCACACGCCCGATGCGATGTGGCTCGACAAGGGCCAGGCCGCCATCAACGGCGTCGGCGGGGCCGACTACACCGAGGTGAAGATGGACATCCTCGTGCTCGAGGCCGACTTCATCGCGCGCGCGCCGATCGTCGTGCGCGACAACGTCGAGTTCGGCATCGGCGGTGGCGGTGGTCTGGGCCTGGGCGTGGTCTTCGGCGGCGTGTGGCAGACCGCGCTGGGCGACGGCCCTGCGGGCTACAAGAACGGCACCGAGACCGCGAACTCGTGCCAGACCACGGCCGACTTGGCGGACTTCAACCGCTGCACGCCGCGCTTCGATCCGACGGAGAAAAACGCGGATCCGGACTTCAACCCCAACGACCTCTCGCATCCCAACGCCCAGGGTTACGCCACCTGCGGCAAGGATCACTGCAACACCCACGACCTCAACCTGTTCGGCTACCGCAAGAAGAACGGCGATCTGCCGCCGGTGATCCCGATCGTGAACCTGGCACTGTCGGCCCGGCTCATCATCAAGGACGTCTTCGGGATCACCTTGACGGGCGGCTGGAACACCGGGTTCTATTTCGGCGGCAGCTTGAACTACTTCTTCGGCAAGTCCTTCCAGACCGATCGCCCGACCGGCCCCGCGCCAGCGAAGTGAGCGACGGTCCTCCCAACCGCGAGATCCCAGAGGCACCGAGATGGCGGATGACGACGAGCAGCTTCGTGCTGCGTTGGATCAGATCTGGGCCGACCACCAGGCCGGCAAGCTGACGACCTACGAGTACAACCAGCGTCGACGCGCGCTGAAGGATGCGGCGCGGGCGAAGTCGTCGGCGGCTGCAGCGGCCGCGCCGGCCGAGGCGCCCGCACCGGCCGAGCCGCCCGCGCCCGCGATCGCGCCCGCACCCGCGCCGGTCGAGACGCCGGCGCCGCCGGCCGAGGCGGCCGCGCCCGCGCCCGAGCCCGAGCCAGCGAGCACCAGCGGCAGCGCGTGGGGTGACAGCTCGCCCAAGCACTGGGGCCCCAAGGGCCGCGGCGACGATCCGTCGGTGCGGCAGGTGTTCGAGCCGCTCGCGCCCGGCATCGGCGACGGCAAGTCGTTCCTGTTCATCTTCGGTCTGCGGACCTCCCGCGACACCGATCAGATGATGGTGCGTCGCGAGACCGAGCAGATCCAAGACGACATCGAGCTGCTGCGCAAGCACGGCTTCACGGTGGTGCTCGACCCGCAAGGCGGCAAGCAGGACTTCCTCGATGCGCTCTACGGCCAGGGCGAGGGCGTGCCCAACCTGGTGCCCGCGGGCATCTACTGGAGCGCGCACGGCCACGACGACGGTCGCGTGGAGTGCTGCGATGGCTCGCTCGTGGCACCGGGCGACGTCGAGACCGCGAAGGTCTCGTCTGGACTGCGGCTGATGGTCTTCGGTGCGTGCTACACCGGCTCGTTCGCGCGGACGTGGCGCGGCGCACTCGGCGGTCATCCGCTGGTGGTGGGCTGGGGCCGACCCGTCACCATCGATCGCGCGGTCGAGTTCCTGCAGAGCCACGAGGACACCGACACCGACTTCGACGATCTGGTCGCGCGCTACGTGCTCGCGGACACGCCGATCCCGCCGCTGCCGGAGCAGGGGCAGCAGCCGCCGGCCATCGACGGCGCGCGCAAGGAAGAGATGCTGCCGCGGGTGCAGAACATCTCCGATCTGCTCGGTGCGGCCTGGCGCGAGCAGGACAACTTCCTCGAGCTGCGGCTGCCGCTCGCCGGTGGTCGTCGCCACGTCGTGCGTCTGTTCGTGCGCCTGGCGACCCACGAGTTCCTCGAGGGGCGGCCGCTGGTGGGCATCGAGGCCGAGGTCGGCGAGCTCAGCCGCCTGGTCGAGCCCGAGGTGTTGTTGCAGCCCATCGGCGTGCCGGGCTTCGCCCGCGTCGCGCTGGTGCGGGGCAAAAACGACATGCCCGACATCGTGGTGCAGGGCTTCTTGCCGCACGCGCACGCGACCGACACCGACGTCGCAGCGCTGGCCTACCAGGTCGCGCGCGCGGCCGACGAGCTCGAGCTGAAGATCTTCGGCTCCGATCGGCCGTACTGAGGGCCGCTCGCGGATGCGCAGGGGCTCACGCCGCCGTCGTCTGGGGCTGGGCCTCGCGCTGGTGCTCGCGGCTTGCGTGCCGCGCTGTCGCGGCTGCGAGGGCGAGCCCGTGATCGAGGGCAGCAGCGACGGCGGGCACGGCGACGTCGTGCTCGCCGATGCCAGCTGGACCGTCGAGGTCGACGACGGCGGTCGCATCCGCGTGCGCTTCAACCACGCCGACCTGCTGCTGTCGCGCTTCCGCTTCGGCGGCGCGAACGGCTCGTCGTTCGAGCCCGAGCTGCGCGAGGTCGAGACCGCCGCGGATCGCGTCGCGTTCTCGCTCGAGGTGCCGTCGCTGCAGTACCGCGTGCGCGTGCAGGCGTACCCGGAGGGCACAGGCGCGCGCATCGAGTTCGACACCCACGCCGGCGCGGAGCTGCGGGGTGTCTCGGGCGGCGGCATCCAGCTGGAGCTGCGGCCCGATCCGCGCGTGCTGGGGACCTCGGCCGGCAAGCCCGAGCTCGACGCCGAGCAACGCGGCTTCCGCTGGGACACCGGCCGCGGCGTGGTCACGGTGCAGCTCGATCGCGCACCGCCGCACTTCGCCTACGACGAGGGCGCGAACGCGGTGCAGTTCGGCTTCTACGCCGGCAGCTTGCCCGCCGGCGACGCGCACTACACGATGCACATCGCGTTGCCCGAGGACGGCAGCTGGCGACCGGCGTCGAGCGCTCGCTATGCGCCGGTCGACCCCGCGCGCTGGCATCGCGACAGCCTGCCGTACGACGACGTGCCGGTCGATCTGTCGTTCCTCAACGACGACGACAAGCCCGCGGGCCGAGATGGCCCGCTCGCGCTCGATGCGGTCGAGGGCGGCTTCGTCCGCGCGGGCGTACGCAAGCGTTTCTGGGGCACCAACGTCGCCGCGTACGCGCTGTTCGTCGCCGACGACGCCGAGATCGAGGCGCAGGCGCGCCGGCTCGCGGCGTTCGGCTTCAACCTCGTGCGCATCCACCACCACGACTCCGCGTGGGTCGAGCCCAACGTCTTCGGCCGCCGCGGCGCGAACACGACCGCGCTCGACGACGCAGCGCTCGAGCGGCTCGATCGCTGGGTATGGGCGCTGCAGTCCCAGGGCATCTACGTATGGCTCGACCTGCACGTCGGCCGCGTGTTCTCGCCGGCCGACGGCATCGATGCGTTCGCCGAGCTCGAGGGCGGCAAGCCGCAGGGCTTCAACTACGTCAACCCGTCGATCCAGACGGCGATGCGCCGCTTCGCGCAGCAATACCTCGACCGCACCAACCGCTACAGCGGTCGCCGCTACCTCGACGATCCCGGCGTGCTCGCGGTGCTCGTCACCAACGAGAACGACGTGTCGCACCACTTCGGTCACCTCATGACCGACGCGCAGCGACGGCCCAAGCACCACGCGTGGTTCGAGGGCGCGGTCGAGGCCTTCGCCGCGCGTACGCGTCTGGACATCCCGCGGCCGGTCGAGCCGTGGCGCGGAGGTCCGACCAAGCTCGCGCTGGCCGACCTCGAAGCCGCGTTCTTCGGCGACGCGATCGCGCAGCTGCGGCAGCTGGGCTGGCACGGACCCATCGCGACGACCAGCCTGTGGGGCGACGAGAGCCTGTACAGCTTGCCGTCGCTGACCACCGGCGACGTCATCGACGTGCACAGCTACGGCGCGCCCGAGACGCTGTCGACCAACGCGCACGTCGAGTCGCACTTCGTGCATCACATGGCCATGGGTGCCGTCGCGGGCTTCCCCGTCACCGTGACCGAGTGGAACGTGCCGGCGCCGGCGCGCGATCGCTTCGTCGGCCCGCCGCTGGTCGCCGCCACCGCTGCGCTGCAGGACTGGGACGCGATGATGCTCTACGCCTACGTGCAGAGCCCGATCGAGCCGCCGGTGAACCCCGACATCTGGTGCAGCTGGTACGACGCCGGCGTGATGGCGATGATGCCCGCGGCCGCGCTGGTGTTCCGTCGCGGCGACGTGCGCAACGCCGAGCAGCGCTACGTGCTGCAGCTCGATCGCGAGACCGCGTGGGGTCGGCCGGTGCACGCCGGCAACGCCGCGACGATCCGGACCCTGGCGGAGCGCAGTCAGCTGCGGCTGGTGCTGCCCGACACTCCCGAGCTGCCGTGGCTGCGCACCGGCACCGCGACCGCGGGCGCGATCGTGCTCGACGACGTCGATCGCGATCACCTGCTCGCGCCCGCGACCAGCGTGGTGTCCGACACCGGCGAGGTCACGCGCGACTGGGTCGCGGGCACACACGTGATCGACACGCCGCGCTCGCAGATCGCCACCGGGTGGATCGGCGGTCGTACGGTCGAGCTGTCGTCGGCGTCGATCTCGATGACCACGGCCAAGGCCGCGGTCGCGATCAGCAGCCTCGACGGCGAGCCCATCGCGAGCTCGAAGCGCATGCTGCTGTCGGTCGTGGCGCAGGTGGCCCCCAGCCCCGGCGTGAAGCTGCCGCTGCTCGGCGAACCGGTCGCCGGCACGGTGCGTCTGCGCTCGGCGCATCCGCGCCTGACGCTGCGCGCGCTCGGCCGCGCGGGCGCAGGGCGGGCGCCGGTGGTGTCGGAGGCGGTCGGCGGGGTGCACACGTTCGAGCTGCCGCCGGAGGCGGCGGTGCACTTCTGGGCGATCGAGGCCGGGTGACGCGCGGCGCGACCGCGGGCCGCGATGCCTAACCCTCCCCTTGCACCGCAACCGTCCAGATCCGCTTGAGCGGGAGCTCGGCTCTCAGATCCTCATCGAGCTGTGCGTAGTGCACGAACAGCGCCTCCAGCAAGTCCTTCTGTGTCCACAGTCGAACGCGAAAAAAGCTAGCTGCAAGTTCCTTCTGGACGTTGTTCTTGAAGCCGCTCCACGACACGAAGAGGCCTTCGCTGGCGCCGAACTTCGCCACGGCGCCGAGGAGCTTGTCCACGGCGGGCCGCCCGATCGGCGTGCTCTCGGACTTGACCTCGACGCAGAGGCGGGGTTGGGAGAACCCGAGCGGCCCCGCTCCCGCGAGGATGTCAGCTCCTCCGTCGGCGCCATCGGGGCTTCGGTATGTCGTGTAGCCCTGAGCGCGGAGGATGCCCTCCACAAGGCGTGTCAGGTTGTGACCCTTGAAGCGCGCCGAGATCACGCGCGCGATCTGGTCGCGCGCGGCCTCCTCGAGATCCGTATCCTCGTCGAACTCTGAGGCGACTTCGTCGCCCGACGGAGGTGCGGCGACGGGGGAGGTCACTGCCGCGAGTGTCTCGGCCCGCCAGCTGTTTGCACGCATGGCCGCGAGGCGTGCCTCAGCGTTGTTGCGTTGCACGCGGCAGATGGTCATGAACGCCCCGAACGTGTGCAACAGATCCTGGCCGAAGTGTGCGCGCGGGATGCTCTCGCCGATCCAATTTACGGAACGCGAATGGTAGAACGGGTCCGGTCCGCTAGCTTCGAACGTGTAGTCGCCGACGATCTCGCCGATCTGGACCGTCCGTTGCGTTTTCAACGGCACAACCACGAGGTCGCCCTTGGCCATCTCGTGCGCGAACGGCCACACCTGGCTCGCCCAGTTCATGATCGTCTTCGGTTTCGCGTTCGGATACCGAGCCGCCATGGCGGCTCTCAGGTCGGCTTGCTGCTGGAGCGCCTTGAGGTCCACGTCGAGGCCATCCCATGTGACGTACAACCGCTTGTCCTGCAGAAATTTCAGCTCGTACTCGCCGTGCGAGCCGGCGCGAACCATCCAGATCGCCATGAGCATCAGGCTCGCACGGAACGACGACTGCTCCAACCCGCGGCGCTTGGCGCCTCCTTGATCCGATTGCCACTGTATGGGCCGGGCCCGCCCGTCGCACCCGCCCAAGCCCAGTTCGCTGCACGACCGCAGCTACCCCTGCACCAAGCTCGCGTAGCTGTCGAACAACGCCGCCGGCATGGGGTGGTCGAGCTCCCACGTGATGCCGATCGGTCGGTCGCCGGTGTGGCTCACGTAGCGCACGGGACCGAGGAACGCGTAGCGTGCGTCGGCGTGGGCGCGGACGAACAGGAAGAACGACCACGCGTTGCCGGGGCTGTCGAGGTAGCGGCGGCCCGACGGGCGCTCCACGCTGGCGGCGCCCTGCGTCTCCCAGTGGAAGAGCGAGGGGCTGATGGCGTAGTCGCGATAGCGCGTGGTCGGTGAGAAGCTGTGGTCCGACTTGTCGAGCGTCACGAGCAGGATCTCGCGACCGCCCGCGCCGTCGGGGTGCTCCAGCTTGAGGATGCCGCCCTGTGGCGTGCGGCCCTTTTGGCCGGGTTTGACGTAGCCCACCGCGGCCATGATCTCACGGCGACTGTAGTGGCGGTGCAGCGCCAGCGGCCACTGTGCGACCGGATACTGCTCGCGCGGAAGTGCGATGCCTTCGTCGAGCAGGTTCGCCAGGGTGATGAACTCGTCGCGCACTGCCGGGTCACGGGCGAGATACGCCACCGTTTCCTCTGCCGCACGCACCACGCCGCGCTCGTGCAGCTCGAAATCCAGCATCGCCAGTCGGGTCCGGTCGAGTGACGAGGTGTCGTTCGCCGGCAGCTCCAGCGCGCGGGTCCACGCCAGCAGGCGAGCGCGTTCGTCGACATGCAAGAGTCGTCCGAAGCGTTTGCTCAACGCATGCGAGTCGGATGCGTCCTCGGGCAACAGCCCGGCCTTGCGGCGCAGCTGCGTCCAGCTGCCATCCTTGTAGACCTCGGCGAGCTCGCGACCGGTCGCCGCGAGGTAGCGCGCCAACGACACCTGTGGACCCTCACGCTGTGCCAGCTCGCGCAGGTCCTCCACGATGCGTCGTCCGCCGGTGCGCTGGCGTCGCAGCGCCTCGATGATGCGCGCGTGTGAGATCGCGTCGAGCTGCAGCACGCAGCCGCTGGGCAACCATGGGAAGCCGGCTTCCGCCGCGCGGCGGAGCTCTGCCCGCGGGACGCCGGTCATCGCGGAGAGCACCGCGTCGTAGCGGAACTCCGCGCGATGCTGGCCGATGAAGTCCAGCACCAGACAGGCGCGCTTGCCCTCGAAGTGACGCAGCCCTCGTCCGAGCTGCTGCAGGAACAGCGTTGCGCTCTGCGTCGGCCGCAGGAGCATCAGGGTGTCGACGAACGGGAGGTCGATGCCCTCGTTGTAGAGATCGCAGGTGCACAGAACGTTGACCTCGCGCGCACGCAGGCGGTCCGGGGCACTGTTGCGCAGCGACGCCTCGCTGGTGCCATCCACGGCCAGCGCCGGGAGCCCGCGGCGGGTGAGGGCGTCGGCCGTGAAGCGCGCGTGCTCGACCGACACGCAGAACGCGAGCGCGCGGACGCGGCGGACGTCGTCGACCCGGCGTGCGAGCTCACCCACGATCAGGTCGATGCGGGCCTCGTTGCCGTCGTAGACCGTCTCGAGGTCGCGGGCGTCGTATCCGCTTCGCGACCAGCGCACGCGCGAGAGGTCGACACCGTCGTTGATGCCGAAGTACTCGAACGGCGCCAGCAGTTGGCGGTCCAGCGCGTGCCACAGCCGCAGCTCTGCGGCGATGCAGCCGCAGAAGTCCGGCAACAGCGAGCGGCCGTCGGTGCGCTCGGGCGTTGCGGTGAGCCCGAGCAGGATCTCTGGCCGCAGCATCGGCAAGAGCGCCTGATACGACTTCGCGGGCGCGTGGTGGCATTCGTCGATGACGACGTAGCGAAAGTGCTCTGGTCCCAGTCGCCGGAGCTCATCCGCGTCGCCTGCACTCTGGATCGATGCGAACACGTGCTGCCAGTTCGACGGCCGCTCGCCGTCGGTCCACAGCTCGCCGAAGCCACCGTGCTGCAGCGCGTGTTGGAAGGTCTCGCGCGCCTGCAGGAGGAGCTCGCGTCGGTGGGCCACGAAGAGCAGCGACGGGCTCGCCCCGAGGCGCTGTGCCTGACGCGCGTAGTCCAGTGCCGCCATCACCGTCTTGCCGGTCCCTGTCGCTGCGACCACGAGGTTGCGGTGGCGGCCGTGCACCAGTCGCTCGGCCTCCAGGCGATCGAGCACCTCCTCTTGGAACGGCAACGGGCGCAGGGCGAAGAGCAGCTTCGCGGCCGACGCAGGGTGGACGGTCGTCTTGCTGGCCAACGCGACGCGCTCGCGCACGGCGTCGTCGTCGGGGTCGTACCGTTCGAACTCACCATCGTTCCACAGCGTCTCGAAGGTGCCGGCGAACTTGTCGACGACGTGGGCGAGATCGGCCGCGCTGACCTTGACCATCCATTCGTGCCCGCCCATCAAGCCGGTCGAGGTCAGATTCGCAGAGCCGACGTACGCCGTGTGCAACCCGGAGTCGCGGTGGAACAGCCACGCCTTTGCGTGCAGGCGCGTGCGGCGGACGTCGAACGAGACCTTCACCTCCACGCCGGGGATCGTCGCGAGTGCGTCGAGCGCCTCGGCGCCGGTGATGCCGCCGAAGACCGTGGTCAGCAGCCGCAGGCGTGCGCCCGCGCGGGCGGCGAAGCTGTCGAGCGCACTGCGGATCGTCCGCAGGCCGTCGATGGTGATGAAGGCGACGATGACGTCGATCCGGTCGGCCGAGGCGACCTCGGCGCGCAGCTCGTGGCCGATGGCCGGTTCGCCGCGGCCGCGCGTGAGCAGGGTCGAGGTGGCCAGCGGCGCGACGGGTCGCGGCGGCGCCACCTCGCGGAAGATGGCTTGCAGGAGCTCGGGCGGATGCGCGACGGCCTCGGTGAGCGACTGCGTGCCGAGCTGCGCGAGCAAGCGGTTGGTGAGCGCGAGTTGCTGCGCCAGCCGATCACTACCGCGCAGATCCCCGAGTACGCGCTCGAGCTCGCGCGCGAAGTGTCGGGCCAGCACGGCGGCGCTGCGATCGCCGTCGAGCTTGGCACGCGCCACCTGGCGGTCGACGAGCGCGGCGAGACTCTCGGCGAGCGGATCCGTGATGACCTGCTCGTAGACTCCATCCGGGAGCTCGCGGGGTCGAACTGCCATCGCCGAGATTGTCAGCGTGCAGGCCGGCCCGGACCGTCGTCAACCCCTACGGCCCTCTGCCCCACGACGCAGGTCGTGGATCGACGTTGCCCACGATCACCGAACCGAGCTGGGATGCCCGACGAACACCTGCGACGGCGTGGTTCGCCGTCTCGTCGTCGAGCGCACTGCGACCGCCTGTCCGGCCGAAGGTCGATGCACAGTTTGCCCATGCCGCGACGCACCTCGCCGACCCGCGGTCGGCGTGACACCGCAGCGCCGCGGTGCTACGCCGAACCCTGCGGCAGCGGGTGCAGGGAGCATCCGCCATGAGCTCGTCGTGTCGCGTTTCGAACTTCGTCGTGTCGCTGTCGTTGGCCGCCTGCGCGGACGTGGGCGTGCGCGACGGTGAGCCATCACCCGCGCAGCCGAGCACGGGGGCGCAGCCCGAGCCGGGAAGCAGCAGCTCGGCCGCGGCGGCCACCAGCGCGGGCGGTGCGGACGCGTCGGAGGACGATGGCGGGTCGTCGTCTTCGGCGGCGAGCGAGACCACGGGCGATGTCGGGCCGCCGTTTTCGCCTGGACCCCACGGCTGCATCACGTCGGTCGCGCCCGGCGTGCAGACGTTTCCCTGCGACGGCTTGCAGACGACCGTGAGCGCCCCCAGCGCATGTCTCGAGGCGCCGTGCGGTGTGGTGCTCGACATCCACGGCGCGACCATGACGGCCGATCAGCAAGATGCGAACACCAACCTGCGGGCGTTGGGCGAACTGCACGGCTACGTCGTGGTCCAGCCGACCACCGACGCGCTGAGCTGGAGCGCGGGTCACGAGCACCGCATCATGACGGGATTGCAGGACGTCATCGCCGCGTTCCAGATCGACGAGGATCGCGTGCACGTGACCGGCTTTTCTGCCGGCGGCGGCGTCACCTGGGTCTTGCTGTGCGCCTATCCCGAGGTGTTCGCCTCGGCTGCGCCGGCGGCCGCGACCGGGCAGTACTTCGGCGCGGCGCCGGTCTGCTTCGGCAGCGCACCGCCGTCGCCCGAGCTCGACATCTTGTACATGAACGGGACCGCCGATCCGTTCGAGTCGATGACCCACGTCGAGCAGCTGCGCGACAAGATCCTCGGCGACTGGGCCATGGACGGCGGGGTGCAGATCGACGGCGACGCCGACTTCACGCGCGTGCGCTACCAAGACGCGATGGGTACGCGATTCGAGCTGCTCACGCACGACTACCAGACCGATCAGAGCGTGGGCCTGCCGCCGCTGGGCGTGACGCTCGCGGGTCACTGCGTGCCCGGCAGCACCGACCACACGCCGGCGCTGCCGGGACAGCTCGCGGGCTATGGCTGCAAGGGTGACAACGCGTTCCACTGGGGCGAGACCGCGCTGCAGTTCTTCATCGACAACCCGCGGTGAGGCGACGTCGGCCGCGCGCCGCGAGCCGGCGCGGCGGCTCAGTACGGTGGTGGCGCCAGCCGGTATGCAGCGAAGCATGGGGTCCGGCACTCGGAGGCGAGGTGCACGGCCTCGTACGCGAAGTGGATGCGGCCCTGTGCCAAGGTCACGCCGCCCGACCGCACGCGGACGATCACCGAGTCGGGGGTGCCGGCGACCTCCACGCGCTGCACACGGGCACACAGCGGTACCGCGAGCGCGTCCTCGTGCTGGGTCGCATGGCGTCGTCCGCCCTCGAACGCGCAGGTCTCGCTGTGGCGCTCGCTCGTGACGGTGACCTCGAACGGGCCCGGTGGCCAGTGCTCGGGATCGAAGTCCACGTGCACGTCGTCCGCGGTGAAGGTGAGCACGCACCGGCCATTCTTGGGTTTTCCCGCCCGGGCGATCGCTTGCGCGTCGGCGCAGGTGCGGGGGTCCCCGACGGCCGCGGGCAGCGCTGCGACCACGGGTGGGCCAGCGCCGTCGCCGTCGTCGTACGGGATGCTCGAGACCCATCGATCGATCGACTCGGGTGACTCGGGTGACTCGGGCGCCTCGGACTCCTCGACGTAGCCGGCGCAGGCGCAGGCCTGCAGCAGCACGCCGAGTGAGACGCTGCGGGGTCGTGGCATGCACGAACCACGAGCGGTGCGAGGGTTTGGTTCCGCAGGGCAACGGGGCGATCGGCCAGGCACGCACGGCGCACGGGCGGACGCATGCGTGCGGGTGTGGATGCCGCGACAGGTCGTGCGCGCGCTTCATGCTGATGTTCTATCGGGGGGCGATCTCGTCGGTCGCGTGCGACAGCGACGCGCCTACGGCGTCGTCGGCTCGAAGCGCAGCTCGGCGCGGGCGAGCTGCGTCGTGCAGCCGCTGGTCACGTAGCCGAAGTCGTCGCGTCGCTCGCGGAACTCGGCGTTCTCGAGGTGGCCGAGCCACGTGGGCTTCGTCTGCTCGAGCACCAAAGTGCCCGCGACCGCGTCGAGGGCACGCCCTTGGATCGCCAGCTCGACGACGATGGCGCGGTCGAAGTCTTCGGCGTCGCGACGCGGGCGCAAGGCGGTGCGACCGGCCTCGATCGTCGCACCGGCGTAGATCAGGAGCTGGCCGTCGAGCGCGCTGCCGACCGCGAGCTGCATCCTCTTGCCGCCGAACTCGGTCACCCGCACGCTGCCGGCGACGTCGACGCGCTCGATCGACGCCGGGACCCCGCACGGCGACGCCGCTGGCGCCGTCGTCGGCTCCGCCTTCGCGACGACCTCGCGCACGAGTCGGTCCTGCTGGGCCTGCCCGAGCACGGGAGCTTCAGCGCGTGGCGACGGCGAGGGCGTGTCGGTCGCGTCGCACGACGAACAGGCCGCGAGCACGCCGAGGGCGAACAGCCGACGCATCACCGCAGTGTACCGCCGGCGACGACGCGCGACCTCGACCCGCGGCGACCAGCGCGCGTGCGGCCGTCGTCCCGCTTCGCCGGGGCGCGCGGTCGATCGCCCGCGCGGCCGGGGTTCACAGATCGGTCGGGGCCAGCTCGCCGCGCTTGAGCACCGGCGGCGGCAGGGCCCGCACGCCGCCGGCCTTCATGTGGATCGACGGCTCGACCTTGGGCGGAGGCGGAGGCGTCGGCGCGATCGCACCGGCCATCATCACCGGCGGGTCGGGCCGCTTGGTGTCGCACGGCTCGTCGGGGATCTTCGGCGTGGTCTCGGTCTGCGGCTTGGTCTCCGGCGTGGCCGCGATGGTCGCGGTGGTCTCCACGCGCGGGTTGTCGTGGGGCGCGCACGCGGCCAAGGCGATCGCCAGGCCGGCCGCCGCGACCCCGGGCACGCGGCGGCGCGAGAGCGCGCGCAGGGGCACGACGTCGGGCTCGCGCTGGAACTGGATCTTGCCCTGGTCATCGACCAGGTAGGTCACGCAGATGTCCTGGCCTTGGTGCTGCTGCAGGAACTCGCGCGCCTCGGTCTCGGTGCGGCTCGACAAGAGATGCACGGTCTTGTTGCAGTGCCCGCAGTGGCGCTCGTTCGCGCCGCCGCGGAAGGTCTCCGGCAGGTCGACCGGGCAGGGGCGGCGGATGGCGACGTCGTCGTGCGAGAGGGCCATGGTGCATGACACGCACGGCGCCCGGCGCCGATCTAGCCGAGCGCCGCACGGGCCCGCCGGGTCAGCTGGCGCTCGGAATCGCGGAGAAGGGGTACTCCACGCGGGCGTCGGCGCCGGTCGCGGGGAACTCCCACGACGCGACGGTCGCGACCAGGCAGCGCTCGGTCACCACGTCGCGCACGTCGGAGCCGTCGAGCTCGGCGTGGTGCACGTCGCCGTTGCCGTCGATGTCGAACGCCACCACCGCGGTGCCGTCCTTGTTCGCGTGGCCCGGGTGCAGCCGTACGTGGTCGTAGCACTGGTCGAGCGCGCCGCCATGCGCCGCCGCCCCCGCCTCGATCTGATCCGAGCGCAGCGAGAGGCGCTGATCCGCGGCGTCATGTAGGCCGGCGGGCCGACCGGGCCGCGATGCGGCCCGCGATCTCGTCGGGGGGCCGAGGTGTCCATGCGCTGCGAAGCGCATGCACCGAGCAACAGGGACATCGCCAACAGGGATCGTCCGATACGCGTGCTCATGCGAGATCCGGACGCGCGCGCGGCCGCTGGATTCTCACCCAGCGGCCGCGGTGGCACTCTCGCTGTGTCGGATCGACGCCGCCCTGGCGCACCCACACGGGGTTTACGCCCGGGCGCGCGCCGACCGCGTGAGCGCGACTACCAGTCGTCGTTGCCTTCGCTGTAGTCCTTCTCGAGCGAGTCGGCGGTGCCGGCGATCACATGCAGCGGTCGCTCGAACTCGGCCGGGTCCATCGTCGACAGCGGCGCGTTGTGCAACAGCACGTAGTCGTCGTCGCCGTCGAGCGCCAGCGCTCCGATCGCGAACTCGGCGTTCTTGCGCAGGGCGATCTTGGCGGGCATCTCGGCGCCCTTGCACACGACGCTGCGGAACTCGATCCACGACTCGTCGAACGCCTGGAAGTGGCGCACGCGGATCTTCTGCGTACGACCGTTGTCCATGCGAAAGACCAACGAGAAGAAGGCCTCCTCGTCGTCGTCGAGGACATACTTCGAACGCGCGTACTCCTGCAGCTCGGTCCAGGTCGGCATCGTGATCGCGATCTCCCTTCGGGGGTCGCCCAGCGTATCACGACCCCGGGGGGTCAGAAGCGCAGCACCAGGCCAGCAGCCGCGGCGGTGGTGCGCGGGGCGAGGGCACGCGCGTGAGGCCCGGGCGGCCGCGCGCGGAGATCGACGAGCAGCCGCATCAGGCCCGCGAGGTCGTCCCAGCAGGGGCGGTCGCCGCAGCGCTCGGCTCCGATCACGAGCGCCACTGCGACGCGTGCCGCTGCGACACCGGCGACCGCACCCCGTGCCTCACCGCGCTCGTGCAGTGCAGCGCCGGCGGCGATGAGTGCTGCAACGCATGCGACCTGCTCACGCGCGTCTCGCTGCGATCGCCACGTCGCGCGCGAGGCAAAAAAGTGCCCCGGGCACCCGGCCCCCCGTTACCGTTGCTACCTTCCGGTCCTGGCGGAGTTGGCGGAGGAACCGTCGCCCGAGGCATGAGGCCCCGCGACGGGGAAGCGTTGTGGAGAACTCGTCGGCCGATCGTGTGGGCGGAGAGGGCGGGATTCGAACCCGCGGTGGCGTTTTGCGCCACACATGATTTCCAGTCATGTACCTTCGGCCACTCGGACACCTCTCCATGCGGATCGGCGAGGGCGAGGTTTGCTCGTGCGTGCTGGGTCTTGCGGGCTCGGGGCGCCGACGCGGGGTCGGCCTTGGCGGAGAGGGAGGGATTCGAACCCCCGGAGGTTATTAGCCTCACCAGATTTCGAGTCTGGCACCTTCAACCACTCGGACACCTCTCCGTGGTCGTTGGGGCGCGGACTGTAGCAGGATCGGGGCGGGGCACAAGGGGCCGCACCAGGGCCGCGTCCGGGTGGGCCGAGGGGCTGGCGCGTGGCGCCGCCCTCCCGGGCCGCAGCGGCGGGCCGGGGCTGCACGAGGCGCTAGCATGGCGGCGCATGGCCCCGCACGAGCCCACGTCGCACGCGCCCGCAGCCCCGTCCGAGTCCGGCGCCGCGGCGTCGAGCGATGCGCGCGGTGCGGTGAACCGGCTCGCGCGCGCGAGCAGTCCGTACCTGCGCCAGCACCAACACAACCCGGTCGACTGGTACCCGTGGGGTCCCGAGGCGCTCGCGCTCGCGCGCGAGCTGGACCGGCCGATCCTGCTGTCGATCGGCTACAGCGCCTGTCACTGGTGCCACGTGATGGCGCACGAGTCGTTCGAGGATCCCGCGACCGCGGCGATCATGAACGCGCACTTCGTCAACGTGAAGGTCGATCGCGAGGAGCGACCCGACCTCGACGTGATCTACCAGAAGGTCGTGCAGCTGATGGGGCAGGGCGGCGGCTGGCCGCTCACGGTGTTCCTGACGCCCGTCGGCGAGCCGTTCTACGGCGGCACCTACTTCCCGCCGCAGCCGCGCCACGGTCGACCCGGCTTCGCGCAGCTGCTGCATGCGATCGCACAGCTGTGGTCGGATCGACGCGACGACGTCGCGATGCAGGTCGAGTCGCTGCGCGAGGGCATGCAGTCGATGGCGACCATCGTCGATCAAGAGCGCGCCCAGGCCGGCGGTGCGCCGCCGCTGGGCACCGCTGCAGCGCTGCGCGAGGCGGTCGGACGCCTGCTCGTGCGCGTCGATCCGCAGTGGGGCGGCTTCGGGCGCGAGCCCAAGTTCCCCAACCCCACCGCGCTCGAGCTACTGGCCATGCTCGCGCGGGGGCCCAGCGGTGATCGGGTCGCGACCGACTCGGGCAACGCGCTGCGGCTGACGCTCGACAAGCTCTACGAGGGCGGCATCTACGATCACCTGCGCGGCGGCTTCGCGCGCTACAGCACCGATCGGCGGTGGTTGGTGCCGCACTTCGAGAAGATGCTGTACGACAACGCGCAGCTGCTGCCGCTGTTCGCCGAGGCCGCGCTGGCGTGGCCCGAGGCCGAGCACCTGCAGCGCGTCGCGGTCGAGACCGTCGAGTACCTGCAGGCCGACATGCGCGCGGAAGAGGGCACGTACTTCAGCGCGACCGATGCCGACAGCGAAGGCGAAGAGGGCAAGTACTTCTGCTGGACCCGCGACGAGATCGCAGCGCTGGTCGAGGACGAGGATCTGCGCGAGCTCTTCTTCCGCGTCTACGGCTGCGCGCCGGGTGGGAACTTCGAACACGATCGATCCATCTTGCACCTGCCGCGGCCGCTCGCGGACGTCGCGAGCGCACGGGACACCGACGTCGCGACCCTGTTGGCGAGCTTGGCACCGGTGCGCGCGCGGCTGTTGGCGCAGCGCGCCGGTCGGGTGCCGCCGCTGCGCGACGAGAAGATCCTGACCGGGCCCAACGCGCTGCTGGCCAGCGGCTTGCTGCGCGCGGCCGCGGCGCTCGAGCAGCACCGGCAGGCGTGGACGACGCTGGCGCAGACGTGCCTCGAGACGCTGTGGCAGCGGCATCGCGACGCCGACGGCCGCGTGTTGCGCTCGGGCTTCGAAGGCGTGGTCCACCTGCGCGCCGTGCTCGACGACGTCGCCGCGCTGGGACGCGCTTGCCTCGACCTGCACGAGGCGACACTCGCACCGCAGTGGCTCGATCGCGCGGCGAGCCTCGCCGAGGAGCTCGTGCAGCACCACGCGCGCGCCGAGCTCGACGGGCTGTGGTTCACCGCCGACGATGCCGAGCGGTTGATCGAGCGCAGTGAGAGTCAGCACGACGGCCCCATGCCCTCGGGCGTCGCGCTGGCGGTCGAGCTGCTGGCGCGGCTCGACGCCTGCGAGCGTGCGCCCGAGCAGGCGCGCGGCCTGCTGGACGGCATCCTCGACCGCTTTCGCGGCGCGAGCACCCAGCCGTTCGGCTACGCCAGCCTCGTGCGCGCGGCGCTGTTCGCCGGCGCCGAGGTGCCGCACGTGAAGCTGTATGCCGCGGACCCGCAGGCGGCCACGGTGCAGCGCTGGCGCGCCCAGCTCGCGACCGTGCGGACGCAGCGGGTGCTGCCGATCGCGTGGAGTTGGCATGCCTCACCGCGCACCTTCGCGGTGGTGTGCCGGCAGCAGACCTGCTCGGCGCCGCTGCTCGACGACGACGCGCTTCGCGCGGCGCTGGGCTGATCCGGCGTCGCGTTCGCCGCGCGCATGACCGCTGTCATGACGTCGTCATGATCGTCGTCATCGATCGACCTCGCGGCCGCGCGCGGGTGAACCGACGAGGCTCGTGCCGCACCCAATGCGACGTGAACTCCCCCCGTGTCCCCCGTATCCTGGCTTCGTTCCTCTTCGCTGCGATGACCCTGCCTGCGTGTGCCGCGGACGACTCCGACGACGGCGACAGCACCGCCGCCGACGACAGTGGCGGCACCGGTGGCTCGATGACCGGCGCATCCGCCAGCGACTCGTCCGCGAGCACCACGGCGAGCACGAGCGCGAGCACGAGCGCGAGCACCACCGCCAGCACCACCGCCAGCACCACCGACGACAGCGCGACCGATGGCGGAAGCACGGGCGCCGCCGGCTGCGACGGTGATCTCAGCCCGCTCGCGAGCTCGCCGTTCGGCTGGGACCTCGCGTGCCTGGGCGAGCTGTGCTGCGACGCCGCGACCGCGTGCGCTGCCAATGCCGGCTGCGTCGCCTACGACGCGTGCCTGTTCCCGTGCCTGTCGATGGGTGACGTCGACGCGCAGCAGTCGTGCATCATGGACTGCCAGGCCCAGAACGCGCCGGCCGAGGTCGGCTACGACGTGTTCTCGGCCTGTGCGTCGGATTGTTGATCGCCCGCCGCGTGCAGACGGTGTCACTGCGCTTGACCGCCGTCGCGTGGACGGCCCAGCATTCCGCGCATGCGCACCGTCTGCGGCCTCGTCGTGCTGAGCGTGCTCGCGGGCTGCGGCCGCGGTCCGTTCCCCGAGCCGGCACTGCTCTACGTGCAGGTGGTCGACGCAGACGACAACCCTCTGAGCCGCTGCGACGTCGAGCTGCTCGACGGCGAGCGCGTGCGCGGGCATCGGCGCTGCGGCGGTGACGGCACCGTCGTGTTCCCGTTCCCCGGTGTCGGCAGCTACCGCATCCACGCGAGCAACGATCCTCAGTGCTGCTTCGGCGACGGCACCACCGACGTGGTGATCACCAGGCCCGACGAGCTCGTGGTGGTCGAGGTCGCGCTGGGTACGTGCCCGACGTGGACCCCGCCGTATTGTTGACGCGGGGGCTCGCTCGTCGTGGCGTCGTTCGCGATCAACCCAGCGGCGCGAGCTTGGTCGCGTCGAGCCCCGCACGCGAGAGCTCGCTGCGTTGGGCCTCGCTCAGCGCGTTCCAGCGTTCGCGAACGTTCGCGGCGCGGGCTTCGTTCTCGCGGGCCCGCGCCGCGATGCGCCGCGCGCCGTCGACCGGCTCGAGATCGATGAACTGGGGCAGCGAGTCCCGCAGCTGGCGTACCGCCGAGATCCACGCACCGCTGCCGATGTAGATGAACGGCCACGGGATCGCGAGGATGCCGGCGCACTCCGCCGCGCGCGCTTCGGCCTGCGCCGCGTCCTGTTCGTCGCCGGTGGCACGGATGGCCTGCGCCGCACCGATCATCAGCGGGGCTGCGGCGGTGAGCCCGGAGAAGACCTCGGCGATCACACCCGCGATGGCGACGTTCATCGCGGCCCTTGCCGCGTCGATCAAAGCGTTCTTCTGTTGAGCGTCCATGGCAGCGAAGTGCATGCGGGGGCGCGATCGATCCACGCGGCCCGGCGGCTCCGGAGCGTCCGTTCCCCGACCGCTCTCTCGACTCGCCCGTCCCCGGCGGCTCTTTCGATTTTTCGCCACGTGGCCGCGTTCGCGGGACCGTCCGGTCCCCGATTTGCCAAGGCCAGGAATCCGTGTCTATCCTGTTCGCTATGCCAGGAATCGGCGCGACAACATGGCCACATCGAGTACTTGTGGTCACAATCACAGCGGCGCTGGGCTGCGGCGTGCAGGATGCCACCGGCGCGGCGACCGCCGCAGGCGGCTCGACCGGCACCGCCGCGAGCGAGAGCGCCTCGTCGGAGGGCGCAGCGCACCGCGATGACCCCGAAGCACCACCACGCGATGTCGCCCGCGAGGACGCACCCGGCGCGGCCTTCATCCAAGACCCCGACGGCGGCTCGGCGGGCTGGGAGTGCAGCCCATCCGAACAGGACTGCCCCGACGGCATGAAGTGCACGCTCTACCCGGCCGACGGTCACGCGTTCGACAGCGGCAGCAAGTGCGCGCCGGTGGTGGACGATCCGAGCGCGCCGGGCGAGCCCTGCGTGATGATCGGCGCGTGGGACAGCGGCATCGACTCGTGCGAGCGCGGTGCGATGTGCTGGAACGTCGACCGGGACACGCTGGAAGGCACGTGCTTCGCGTACTGCGAGGACCCGGCGCTGTTGCTCTGCCCCGCGGGCACGTTCTGCGCAGACTCGCGCCACCTCGCCCTGTGCGTGCCGTTCTGCTGCCCGGTCGAGCAGACCTGCGCGGCAGGCCAGGGGTGCTACGCCATGGATGGCTCGTTCGCCTGCGTCGAAGACGCGAGCGACGAAGCCGGCGGCTTCCGTGACCCGTGCATGTACATCAACACCTGCGACCCCGGGCTGCTGTGCGTCGAGCCCGACGCGGTCCCCGGTTGCGAGGGCGCGCAGGGCTGCTGCACGCGCTTCTGCAACGTGACCGCGGCCGGCCCGTGCGAGCCCACGCAGCCGCGGATGCAGTGCGCACCGTTCTTCACCCCCGGCGGTGCGCCGCCGGGTTTCGAGGACGTCGGCGTGTGCGTCGGGGAAGCGTGAGCATGGGCCGAAGCTCGAGTCGTCTCGACGCAGGGGTGGCGGTGATCCCTCGGGACTCTGTGCGCGGCCGCATCGCGCTCGCGTTGGCGTGGGTCGGATGCGGTGGCACGCCGGCGCAGGAGCCCGTGTCCGCAGCGACGTCCGCCAGCAGCGACTCGGGCGCGGACCAGGCCGCGAGCACGGGCAGCGAGGGTCCGTCGCTCGACGCGTGTGCCGAGGCCTGCGAAGGTGCGTTCGATCGTGTCGGGCTGCTGCACTGCCAGGCATGTCGCTGCAAGGCAGCCTTCGACGACTGGTTGCCCGGCGCCGACGCGCTGCAATGCGATGCCGGTGAGCCGATCCAGATCTACCGCGCCGATGTCTCGGGCGAGGCGCCGGTGCTCGAGCAGGCGTCGCCGAGCGCTGCCAACTGCGCGAACCCGGCGCTGCTCAACGGCTCGTGCGGACCCGGGAGTCGGCTGGGCACCATCGTCCACGACGACGTCGTGGTCCGTTGGATCTGCCGCGATCCCCTGCTCGACGCGGACGGACGCGTGCGGTTCCGCGACGCGGCGATCATCGGACACAACCGCCGAACCGGCGCGACATGCTTCTGGGATGACATCGACGAGACCACGCACGACGACGACTTGCCGCCGCTCGATCTGCTGACCGCGACCGACGCGGAGCGACAGGAGTTCCTCGATCGCTTCCACTACAACGACGGCAGCCGGTGTATCAGCTGCCACGACCACGATCCGTTCATCTACACGCCGTTTTTGCAGTCGGTCTCGTGGACCTCGTTCGCCCCGGAGCTGGGTCCCTACGCCCTCGTCGAGCGCGACGGTCGCTTGGTCGCGACGGGCAAGCGACACCTCGTCTCCACGCGCGCGCAGCCGTGCACCCAGTGCCATCGCCTGGGGGACGACGGAACCTGCCGCCTGCTCGCGCCCGATGCGTTGGGTGCGAGCAAGCGCGACGGCCACCAGCAGGCCGTCCTCGACGCGATGGTCGAAGGCAGTCCGCACTGGACGCTCGCGTACTGGATGCCGATTCCCGGTCTGCTCGATCACGAAGCGTGGGCCGCTCGCTTCGCCGATGCGCGCGCGCACGTGCTCGCCTGCTGCGAGACCCCGGGCGAGGACGTGGGCGACTGCGTGTGGCAGCCGGTTCCGGGCGCGTGACTCACTTGCTCGCGATCTCGATCGTGCCCACGTCGACCGGTTCGCCCGGTTTCATCGTCGAGCCCAGCGCGGTGCCCATCGTGATCTGCCACTTGCGGCCGATCTTCACCGCCACGCCGTAGGCGCCCAGGGGCACGTCGTCGAAGCGGAAGCGGCCCTCGGCGTCGGTCTTGCCCTGCAGGTGCGTCGGTGCGCCGGTGCACGGCGTGCGCGAGTAGATGAGCGAGGGGCTCTCGCACAGCTCGACGGACACGGCGGCGACGCCTTTGTCGCCCTCGGCGATGCGGCCCAAGATGCTGCCCTTGTGCAGCTCGCCGGCCTTGGGCAGCTCGGGGCCGCCGCCTTGCACGACGATGAAGTTGATCTGGCCCGCGATGGGATCCTGCGTGCCCGAGCGCCACACGGTGCGCGCGCTGCCGGGGCCGAGGATCGCGACGCCGCCGTCGCCCGCGACCCATACGCGTTGGCGGTCGTCGACCGCGACCGCGGAGAGCGTGCCGAGCTTGAAGTCGGTCGGCGCGCGGTAGCGTGCGGCGGTGGGCGTGAACACGGCGACGGCCTCGAGGTCGTTCTGGATCACGCCGACGCCGCTGCTGGAAAACCCGAGATCGCCCAGGGAGCCGTAGGCCGAGCGCGGCAGCTTGGCCTTGCTCACGCCGCCCTTGCCGTCGGTGACGAGCGCGGCTTCGTTGCCCACGATCCACACGCGACCCTTGGGATCGCGCAGCGCGGTCTCGATGAAGTTGTAGCGGCCGCCGCCCGCGACCCGCGTCCAGCCGGTGTCGGTGCGGGTGAAGATCGCGTCGGAGGTCGCGACCCAGGGTTGATCGCTCGCGTCGACCGCGATCGCCATCAGCAGCACGTCGGCCTTGCCGAAGGTCGTGGCCGGATCGGTCGCCCAGGTCGCGGCCTCGTCCTTGCGGTAGCTCGCGCCCTCGGTGCCGAGCACCCAGGTGCCACCCTTGCTGTCGATCTCGAACGCCTTCGCGCCACCGGGCACCGCGACCGCCTTGCCGATGCCGCTACCGTCGATCGGCACGATGCCGTCGTAGGAGAGGCCGAAGAGCTTGCCGTCGGGGGCGCGCTCGACCGCCTGCACGTAGCGGCTGGCCGAGCCCTCGATCGTGGTGAAGCCGGCGTCGGTGAGCACGACCATGCCCTTGTCGCGGACGAAGAAGATCGCGGCGCCCTCGAGCGAGGCGACCGTGCCCGCGGGCGCGTCGCTGGCGGGCGCGGCCGCGTCGCCGGGCGCGTCGGGCTTCGCGGCGGCGTCGGGCTTCGCGGCGGCGTCGGGCTTCGCCGGCGCATCGGCCTTCGCATCGGGGTTCGCGGGCGTGTCGGATTTCGCGGGCGCGTCGGGCTTCGCCGGCGCTGCCGGTGCGGCCTCGGGCTGTCGGTCCGCGCCGCGATCGCACGCGAGCGAGACGAGCACGGGCACGAGCGCGAGGCGGAGGCGGGCCATCACCGCACAACGACGGTCGCCGGTCGCAGCGGTTGCACCGCGCGCCGCTCGGTCGGGCCGCGCTGCGACGCGGACGTGGCACGGGTATAGTGGCGCTGGTGCACGCACTCAACGCGACGTCGCGATCCGTGCTGGTGGTGATGGCGCTCGGTTGCGGTCCGCAGGTCGACGGCGGTGCCGAGGGCTCGAGCGGCGGGCTCGGCGAGCGCCCCGACGAGATGGGCGCGATGTACTCGGCGTGCTCGCAGGTCGAAGAGTGCGCGCCGTTGGGCTATTGCGTGTACCCCACGCGCGAGGGCGGCTACTGCTCGGCCCGCTGCGCGGGTCCCGGCGACGCGAGCACCTGCGACGCCGCGCCGGGCGAGGGCGCCCAGGTCTCGTGCCTCGACATCGGGCTGCCCGAGGGCGACGAGGTGTGTGCGCTGGACTGTTCCGCCGGCGGCTGCCCGCAGGGCATGCGCTGCGAGGCCATCGCGACGCCCGCGGGGCAAGAGCGGCGGATCTGCTTCTAGCCCACGCGCGCGCGCACCCTGGTACCCTCGAACTCCGATGCCGTACGTCGAGTATGCGTGCGAGGGCCGGCTGCTCTTCCGCACCGAGACCACCGAAGGCTCGCAGTTCGTACCGCGCGTGCACGAGATCGTCGTGATCGACGACGAGCCCTACATGGTCGTGGACGTGGAGTACTGGGCCCGTCGCATGGGCTCGACCGACCGGCGTTTCGTGTGGCCCACCGTGTACGTGATCCCGGTGCCAGCGGAGGAGTGGCAGCTCCGGCTCGAGCGCCGCAACACTCGCGAGTCGCACGGCAAGCCACCCATCCGCTACTAGTGCGCGCGATCATGTTCGGCCGTCGCAGAATCGAGCTCGTGAAGGCGTTGCTGCCCGACGCCGAGTGGGAGCGCGTGCAGGCCTACGCCCTGACCGACGCCGGCTTCGGCACCGATCCCTTCGGCACCGATCCCGACGTGCTCGCGCTGGGCTACGCGGTGGGCTACTGGCTGCATCGTCACTACTTCCGCGTGGTCTCGAGCGGACACGAGCACGTGCCCGCGGCCGGTGCGGGCGTGGTCGTCGGCAACCACAGCGGCGTGCTGCCGTTCGACGCGATCATGCTCGCGGTCGACGTCTTCCGTCACACCGACCCGCCGCGGCTGATGCGGTTCATGGTCGACTACTTCGTCTACCAGGTGCCGTTTCTGGGCGTGTTCTTCCGCAGCCTGGGACAGATGCCGGGCACGCGGCGCAACTTCGACGGCCTGGTCGAAGAGGGCCACGTCATCGGCATCTTCCCCGAGGGCGCCGAGGCGCTGGGCAAGCCCGCCGAGCGCCGCTACGAGCTGTATCCGTTCTCCCACGGCCACGTGGAGCTGGCCGCCCGCCATCGCGTGCCGGTGGTGCCGTTCGGCCTGGTCGGCGCCGAGGAGCAGATGACGCTCGTCACCGATCTCAAGCCGCTCGCACGGGCGCTGCGGCTGCCGTACTTCCCCATCACGACCACGTTCCCGTGGTTCGGGCCGCTGGGGCTCTTGCCCAAGCCGGTGCGCTACTACGTGAACTACGGCGAACCGATCCACATCGACCCCGACGCGCTGCGCAGCGTCGAGTTGCGCGAGCACGAGGTCGCGCGCGTGCGCGACACCGTGGCCGATCTGATCCAGCGCGGGCTCGAGCAGCGCCGCGAGTACGAGGGGGCGCAGAGCTGATGGCCGAGAGCACCAAGATCCCCACGCTGAAAGCGGCTGCCCTGGTCAACCCCGCGGAGATGGCCACGCCCGGGACCCTGCGCGAGGGCCCGCGCCGGGTGTTCGTGGCCGGTGCGCGCCGGCGCGTCGCGGTGCACGTGATCGAGCGCCTGCTGGCCGCGCCCGAGGTCGACCTCGTGCTCGGGGTCGATCGCGGTGCCTGTCCGCCGGCGCTGCTGGGCTGCGATCCCGAGCGCTTCATCTTCGCCTCGGCGGATCTACGAGCAAGCGCCGCGAGGTCGACAACCTGTTCCTGCTCGATCGCCTGCGCGAGCGCCCGCTCGACACCGTCGTGCACCTGGCGTTCCAGGGCAACCCCAAGGGCTACGGCGTCGAGAGCCACGAGTTCAACGTCAACGCGGCGCGCCACCTACTGGACGCGAGCCTGCGCCACGGCGTGGCCAAGTACATCTTCCTGTCGAGCGATGCGGTCTACAAGATCGGCCCGCGCACCGACTACAAGGTGCGCGAGGACAGCGAGCTCCAACCTCGATCCCGATGTGCACCCGATCCTGCGCGACACCATCGACGCGGAGTTCATGTGCCGCGCGAAGATGGACCGGCCCGACTGCGAGGTCATGGTGCTCCGGCCCAGCGGTGTGTTCGGCGGCGGCGTGCTCTCGGGCGTGAACCTGCTGTTCGAGAGCACGCCACCGGTGCCCGTGGGCTTCGATCCCCATGATCAATCCCACCAGCAAGGAGCGGCTGGGCCGCGACATCCTGCTCGCGATCTTCTTGCACGGCAAAGGCGTCTACAACGTCGCGGGCCTGACGGTCGGGCCGCTGACGAAGTTCCTCGAGGAGCGCGGCATCCGGCCGATCCGCGTGCCGGCCCGGCGCTGGGCGTGGTCAACCGCATGCAGCGCATCCTCGGGATGACGCGTTACCACGCCGACTTCCACCCAAAGCGGCTCTACTTCAGCCTCGTGCTCGACGACAGCCGCTCGAGCCGGATCTTCCGCGCCAACGCGAACGGTGCTGGCGCTGGCGCGTTCGCCCCGACCCGGAGCCCGTGAGCGCGGCGTTCAGCGCAACAGCGCGACGCACCACGACAGCATCGCGACGTTCGCGGCCGCCGCGGTCGCGAACGCGAAGCGCAGGCAACCCCTTCGATCGGAAGGATCGCCGCCGCGCCGGATCGTCGCCGCGAACGCGAGCACGACCAGGCCCGGCAGCTCGTGGTGCAGCAGCGTGTCGGTGGTCGTGCCCGGCCCCAGCAGCAGCGGTGTCGCGAAGATACCCAGCGCGGTGAGCAGCAGCGCGTGGCGCCGCGCGACCGCCGGGCCCACGCGCACCAGCCGGCCGCGCTTGTCCGCGACGCGATCGAAGGGCTCGTCGGGCAGCGCGGTCACGATGTTGCCCGCGGTCGCGAGCAGCACCGTCGGCAACAGCATCGCGGGCTGCAGCCCCGCGAACGTGCCCGCCTGCACGTAGTACGCGAACGCGGGCAGCACCGCACCCACGCCGAGTCCCTGCGCGAGCTCGCCGAAGCCGCGATACGACAGTCGCAGTGGCGCGAAGCTGTAGGCCAGCAACGGCCGATCCGCCGCCGCGGCGGCAAGCGGCTCAGCGGCCGCGCGTCCGCGAGGCCCAGCCAGCCGGTCAGGCCCAGCATCGCGATCGCCATGGCCGTGGCCGCGGCGCGCAACTGCGGCGCGCGAGCCGGCCTTGCACGAGCACGCGCGAGCCGCCCGACAGCAGCGTCGGTGCGGTGTGCAAGCGATCGGCGGCCTCGTCGGCGACGTCGTTCGCGAACACGATGAAGAGGTGATCGATCACGCCGAAGCCGTGGACGATCACGCAGCGCCACGCCTCGAAGCTCGCGCCGTGGGCGATGGCGAGCACCTGGCCCAGCACCAGCGGCACCGCGAGGTTGGCCTGCGCGAGCGGACGCGCCGCCTGCCACCATGCCCGCGCGCTCACGGCCGCGTCACCGAAACTCGTCCTTGGCCGCGCGCCGGCGGCCAGACCTCGGCGTCCCCGGCACGGACGAAGGGGTTGGTCGCGCTCGAGCGCGACCGTGGTCGGCGTCGTGCACGGCGGCAACGCGGCCGCGCGCCGGGCGATCGCGTCGTTGTCGGGCTCGGCGACCGCGGCGAAGCGGAGGTTCGACGCGGTGTACTCGTGGCCGAACCACATCTTGGTCGTCTCCGGCAGCGAGCACAGCAGCGTCAGGCTCGCGTACATCTGCGCGGGCGTGCCCTCGAACAGACGACCGCAGCCGCCGGCGAAGAGCGTGTCGCCGGTGAACACGTGGCCGTCGTCGCCGGCCTCGGCTGGCAGGTACCACGCGATCGCGCCGCGGGTGTGGCCGGGGATGTGCGCCGCGAGGGCCTGCGACCGTCGATGATCACGCCGCTGTCGACGAAGCCGGTGGTCGGTGCGTCGACGAAGACGCTCTGGCCCTCGATGCGATCGCGATCGCTGGCGTGGGCCGCGACCGGGCGCGCGCCGAAGTGCGCGAGCAGGCCTGGCACACCACCGACGTGATCGGGGTGGTGATGCGTCGCGAGCACGCCCGCGAGTCCGAGGCCCGCGGCGGCCAGCGCTGCGATCACCGGTTCGGGCTCGGACGGATCGACGACCCACGCCTGCGTCGCGGTCGCGCCGCGGACGAGGTAGGCATAGTCGCGCAGACACGGCACCGCCGTGATCACGAGGTCAGCCATGCGGCCGAGCCTACGATCAACGGTGGCGCGAGGGCGAGCTGTGATGCGAGGGCGCGCTGTGATGCGAGGGCGCGCTGCGCGAGGGGCTGCTGTGGTGCGACGGTGCGCTGTGGCGGGCCGGCGGCGAGTACGAGCGCGAGGGCGCGCTGTGCCGCACCGGCGGCGAGTACGAGCGCGAGGGCGCGCGCTGCGCGGGGCGGCGAGTACGAACGCGAAGGCGTGGAACGACAGCGTCGAGGTGCGCGAGGGCGCCGAGGTGCGCGCGGGCGCCGGGCGCGCGAGGCGCGTTCCATCCGGCCGCGGCGCGCGAGCGGCGTCGAGACCGGACCGTTGCTCTGACCGCCCGAACGCACGGTCCGCGACCCGGCGGCGCCGGCCGCGGGCTGATCCCAGCGCGGGCGCGCGGCGGCGTTGCTCGAGAACGGATCGCGCGCCGGCGCATTCTCGGCCGAGAGCGAGCCGACGGTGCGGGCCGACCGCGAGGGCGCAGCCGTAGTGCCGCGGGGATCGATCGTGGTGACGCGAGCGCCCGAAGCCGTGGTGTACGAGCGCACCGGTCGGGCCGAGCGCGCTGGTGCGTCTGCCACCGGCACGGTGCGCGGCGGCGCGGCCGTGGCGACGCGATCACCGTTGGCGGTGCGCGAAGGCGGCTCCACCGCGGTGGGAGCGGTCGCGAGGGCGCCGAGCCAGGCGCGGTGCGCGCGTGGGCGATCCGGCCGCGACGGCGTCGCGGGTCGGCGTGCGCGTGGGCGCGCTGCCAGCCGCGACCGCATCCTGCTTGCGCGTCGGGGCACCGGTGGTGCGCGTGGGCCCAGCGCCCGCCGCGGAGCTGTCCGGTCGCTTGCCACGGTTCGCGCCGTCGCCGGCGACACCGGTGCGACGCGGGCCGGCATCGGCGACCGCTGGCTGCGAGCGACGCGGGCCATCGCCCTTGGACGGACCGCCGCCGGAGGCCGGATGCGACGGCGCACCGGGCGAGGGCTTGTCACCACCGTGATCGACCCACCAGTCGTGGTGGTGGTTCTGCTGGTTCACGACCGGCAGGGCCGTACGCCGTGATAGCCGTAGTAGCCCACGCCGCCCCAGTACCAACCGGCGCCGTAGTAGCCCACGCCCCACGCGTACGGAGCCCACGGGTAGTAGCCGTTCCAGCACACCACCAGCGGCGACGGCGGGCCCCAGTAGTACACCCAACCGCCGTACACGGGACTCCAGAACACGAAGTCGCCGTTGACGTTGTAGTACCACGTGCCGCCCCAGTACACGCGCGGGAAGGTGTCGATCGGCTCGGGGTACGTGTGCACGTACGTGACGACCTCGACGCGCGAACCATCCGACAGCGTGTCGTAGCCGACGACGCTGCCATCGGTGGTGGTGGTCGTCGTCGTGGTCGTGACGGTCGACTCGGTGACGTAGACGTCGTCGTAGGTACCGGGCTGCGCGATCACGGTGCGCGGTGCGTCCGGCAGGTCGGTGTCGGGCATGCGCGAGCGGGCACAGCCGCCCAGCCCCAGGGCACTGGCGAGTGCGAGCAGCACGCTCGCGCGGCGCAGCGCGCTTCGGGTCGGGGCACCAGGGCGAGCGATCGGATCCTGCGGCATCGGGCACCAGCCTCGGAAGGGGCGCGACCGGGCACGGTCACGCGGCCTCGTAACGATCTTGTGAACCCCCGACGCGGTGCCCGCAACGTGGATTCGCCCGAGGGTCTCGGGGGGCGTGATCCATCCGACGGCACGCGCCGATTGGCTCGTTTGTCCCCAAGCCCGTGCGTCCGCGCTCGTCCGCCCCGGCCGCGCGCGGCGGTCATGCGCCCGAGCCGACTAAGAAGAGCCTTAGCGCGGGCGCGAGCCCGAGCTTGACGCGGCCGCAGCGCCACGGCGATCCTGCCCGCTGCGGTCGCATCGATGGCTCCAGCGGCGCCGGTCTACGTCCTCCACTTCGTGCGCGGCAAGTATCAAGGCCAGGAGTTCGCGCTCGAAGCGAACAAGGCCGTGATCGCGGGCCGCAGCACCGAGGCCGATCTCGTGCTGTCCGACGACGCGGTCAGCCGCAAGCACGCGCGCTTCCACGGCGCGCGCGGTCGGGTGTGGATCCGCGATCTGGGCTCGCGCAACGGCACGCTGGTCAACGGCGAGCGCGTGCTCCACCACTGCCTGCGCGAGGGCGATCGCGTGGCCATCGGCTCGAGCCTCGCGCGCGTCGAGCTCAAGGACGCGGGCGAGGTCGGCACGCGTCGCGCCGGCGAGCAGCGGCGGCGTCGACCCAACGACGCCGCCGGCCGCTCGATGACCGGCAGCATCGAAGACATCCCGCTGATGGACGTGCTGCAGTGGCTCGCGACCAGCCGCAAGACCGGCTGCCTCAAGGTCCGCGACGTCGGACGCGGTCGCGTCGGCGCGCTGCACCTGCGCGAGGGCCGGGTCTACTACGCAGACATCGTCGGCAACCGCCTGCTGCACCCCGAGAAGGCGCTGCTGCGCATGCTCAACTGGGACCGCGGCATGTTCGAGCTGGAGAACACGCCGATCGAGAACCCGCCGATCGAGATCAACCTCTCGCTCGAGCACATGCTCATGGAAGCCGCGCGGCAGCAGGACGAGCTCGCCAACCTGGCGAAGAAGACCTCGCTGCCGAGCTACGGGCAGAACGTGGCCATCGCGCGGCCGTGCCCGGTGCGGTGGAAGACGCTGTCGCAGACCGAGCTCGACCTCGTGCAGGACATCATCGAGGCCGGCGGCTGGTGGGAGGTCATCGACAGCAGCACGGTCGACGACATCACGCTGACCAAGCAGCTGATCGCGCTCAAGCAGAAGGGCGTCGTCACCTACTGACGGCGCGTCACTCGGCCGCGGCGACGGGCTGCTCGGCCTCGTCGGGCGCGTCGAAGAAGCTCTTGAGCTCGCGATAGAACGGGTGGCTCATCACCAGCGACGAGTGTCCGCCTGGCAGCACGATGAAGTCGCGCTGCGGGTCCACGCCGGCGAGCGGGCGCGGCAACGGACACAGCGCGTCGTGCAGGCCGTGGATCTGTCGCACGCGCATGCCCGGCGGTAGTGAGCCCGCGCGCAGGTCCGCGATGAAGTCGCTGCTGGGCAGGCACTGCCACACGCTCGGGCTGACCAGGCCCACGGTCGCGACGCCCACGAGCCCGGCCCAGGTGCCATCGGTGGGCGCACCCAACAGTGCGAGGCGTCGGATCGCGCGGTGGGCCTGGAGGAACTTCACCGCGTGCAGTGCGACCAGGCCGCCCATGCTGAAGCCGACGACGTCGAACTGCTCGACGCCCAGGGTGTGCTGCAGCCGATCGATGTGCTCGACCAGCTCCTGCGCGCTGGCCCGCAGCGATCGCAGCTGGAAGGTGCCGTGGTGATACGTGAACGTCGCGCGACCGTCGTCGGCGAAGCGCTTGGCCAGCGGCATCATCGTGCCGCGCGTCCCGAGGAAGCCGTGGGCCAAGAGCACCGGCGGTGTACCCGGGCGGCTCCACGTCAGATCGCTGCGGACATGATTGCCGCGCACCAGATGTCGCGCGTAGGCAGCTCCGTGGGTCACCGTGCGGAGCACGATGCCGAGTGCGGAGCGGGGCGAGCCCGAGGCGGCCAAGGTCACAGGACGATAGCAAAGAAACAACAGCACACCGCAGTTCTCGGTGTGGCCGCAGCGCGCGCACGGTGAGCCGTGACGGCGCTCACTGCTCGGTCGACGGGTGGCGATGCGCGAATGGTTGTGCACACACGTGCACGCGCGGGCTCGCCGGCTGGCGCGACGAGAGGCCGTCAGCATCGCTGACAGCCTCTCAGTCGTCGTCGTTGGGCTTGCCGCCGGGCGCGACCGTCGCGAGCGCGGTGGTCGGGGTGGGGCTCTGGATCGGCGCCTCGGGCAGCATCGCGCGGAAGCTGCCGGGGCTGGGGCCCAGCGCCAGCGCCCGTGCGCGCGCGTCGCTCGCCAGGCGCGTGCCCGGGAACGCGTGCATCGCCTGCTCGTAGCGCGACTGCGCCAGCTGGCGCTCGCCGCAGTGCTCGTAGGCCTGCGCGAGATGGAAGAGGTACACCACCAGCGCGGGGCTGTACTCGAGCGCCGTGGTGCCGGCCTCGAGCAGCGGCAATGCCTCGCGCGCGCGACCCATCCGCACCAGGCACAGGCCTTCGACCGCCTGCCACGCGCGCTCGACGTCGCTGCGAAACGGCGCCGGCACGTGCTGCAGGCAGGTGTCGCGATCGTCGCGGATCATCTGCAGGCGCTCTTCGTCGGGGTCCTCGGTCAGCACCGAGAGCTCGTGGCGACCGAAGGCCGCGAGCGCGGCGAGATGCGGCGAGCGCGGGTCGTGTTCGGTGCCGTAGATCTCGCGCGCCTCGTCGAGTCGCCACTCCGCCACCAGCAGGCCGCCGAGCTGCGCGCGCGCGAGCCACTCGCGCTCGGCGCTGACGGCCTCGCCGGCTTCGACCAGCGCGAGCTGCTTGCGCAGGTTGTCCTCGAGCTCGCGATGCTGACCCGCCGCGATCGCCAGGCGCATGTGCTCGGCCTCGTAGAGGCTGCGACGCATGCGGTCGCGGCCCAGCAGCCACGCGCCGAGCGTCATGCTGAACGCGAGCGCGGCGAACACCGCGAGCTCGCCGGCGCAGCCGCCGGTCGCGAGCACGAGCGCCAGCCACGGCAGTCGCCAGCGGTGCGCTGCTGCCTCGCGCGCGTGGCTGTGGCTGGTTCGTGGCACGGGAACCCGCACGGGATAGCATAGCGGCTGGTGCCGCGCCCGGTCGCGAATCCGCCCAATCCCTGGGAGTCGACGCACGTCGAGTGGCTCGGCCCGGCGCCGCCGTCGAGCTTGGCGGTCTACGAGGAGGACGCGCGCTCGATCGTGGTCGACAACGACAGCCCCGACGTGCCGTTCCGCTACAGCGTCAATCCCTACCGCGGCTGCTTCCACGGCTGCGCCTACTGCTACGCGCGGCCGACCCACGAGCAGCTCGGCTTCGGCGCGGGCACGGACTTCGAGCGACGCATCGTGGTCAAGCGCAACGCGCCCGAGCTGTTGCACGCGCGCATGATGTCGCCGTCGTGGCGCGGCGAGATGATCGCATTCTCGGGCGTGACCGACTGCTACCAGCCGCTCGAGGCCAGCTACGGCCTGACGCGACGCATGCTCGAGGTGTGCCTGCGGTTCAAGAACCCCGTCGGCGTGATCACCAAGGGCGCGCTGGTCGAGCGCGACGTCGATCTGCTCGCGGCGCTGTCGCGCGAGGCTCGCTGCACCGTCTATGTCAGCTTGCCGTTTTCCGACGAGACCCACGCCCGCGCGATGGAGCCCTATGCCGCGTCGGTCTCGCGCCGGCTCGCGGCGCTGCGGCTGCTGTCCGAGGCCGGCATCCGCACCGGCGTCAGCGTCTCGCCGGTGATCCCCGGCCTCAACGACGCCGAGATCCCCGAGGTGCTCGAGCGTGCGCGCGAGGCCGGAGCATCGGTCGCGTTCATGATCATGCTGCGCTTGCCCGCGAACGTGCGGCCGGTATTCGTCGAGCGGCTGCGCGAAGCGTTGCCGTTGCGGGCCGAGCATGTGCTCGCGGCCGTGCGAGACGTCCGCGACGGCGCGCTGTACCGCGGCGGCTTCGGCGAGCGCATGCGCGGTGAGGGCCCGCGCTGGGTCGCGATCGAGCAGCTGTTCGAGCTGCACCGCCGGCGCCTGGGCTTCGAGGACGGCGAGCGCTACGACGGTGGCGCGACCACGTTCGTGCGACCGGGGCAGCTGGGGCTGTTCTGACGCCTTTGGCGGCCGGCGGGGCTCGCAGGCCACGCGCGCGGGCTATGCTGCAAGCCATGGGTGTCGGTCGGTTGGATCCGTCGGTGTGGAACCTGGGCGTGCCGCTCGTGCTGCTCGCAGCCTGCGGGCCGGTCGTGACCGGTGGCAGTGGTTCGGCGGGCGACAGCGGCGGCGACAGCGGCACGAGCGAGGGCGACAGCCACAGCGGCAGCGCGACCTCGCCGTCCACGACCGCGACCAGCATGACCACGACGGCCACGAGCGCGAGCACCGGTGCGACGACGTCGCCGGTGGAGTGCCACGGACCGCAGGACTGTCCCCCGGGCTACGACTGCATCGACGGCCTGTGCGACTACCAGGCGTGCGCCGAGTTCGGCGCCGAGTTCGGCTGCAACTACGACTGCTACACCGCGTACGAGTGCGACGCCGGATCGCTGTGTCAGTACGGCGGCTGCGTGCCGGTCGAGGCCGAGTTGGGCTGCGAGCCCGTGCCGTTCGGTTTCACGATCCCGATCCCGGTCGAGGGCGCGACCGCGTTGGCGTTCATCGATCTCGGCGCGGCCGATCGTGGCCTGCTGGTCGGCGGACAGGGCACGCGACTGGTTCGGCTCGACGGGTCCGTCACCACCATCGACGAGGACGGCGTCCCGACCGACCTCGCCGTGCGCGACATCGACGGCGACGGCGACCAGGACATCGCGATGGTGACCGGCGACGGCCGCACGCGCCTGCTCGTGCAGCAGGGCCCGTGGCTGCCCAGCGAGCTGGGCGCGATGCGGCTGGCGAACCTGGTCGAGATCGCGGACACCGAAGCGGACGGCTTCCCCGACGTGTTCGCGGGCAGCGGCGTGACCGACACGGTCGCGTTCCGCAACGAGGGGCCCGGCGGCTGGCTCGACGGACAGGTGGTGCGGCAGCAGCTGGTCTCGCTCGCCCGGGGCTCGCTCGACGGCGACGCCTTCGAGGACGTGCTGCTGCAGACCGGCCAGCTGGTGGTGCTCGCCGGCGGTGACCTCGAGCATCCCGTCGAGGTGGCGACCCCGCCGCTCATCAGCCTGAGGCAGCTGGCGGTGGCGGACTTCGATCAATCGGGTGACGACGACGTCGTCATGCTCGACCCGGTCAACGGCACCACTTTCGTCACGGTGATGCGCAGCCCGGTGCTCGCGGGTGCCGAGGCGGCGACAACCTGGTGGCCGGGGGGGGTGTACGCGCTCGACGTCGGCGATCTCGATGGCGATGGTGATCCCGACCTCGTCGGCGCCGACGGCAGCGCGATGTTGACGATCGGCTGGGGCGGCGACGAACCCGGGGTCGACCTGTTCACATGCGTGTCGACGATGGCCACCGAGTTCGCGATCTCGCGGCTGGCGGTCGGCGACTTCAGCGGCGATGGGCGCAACGACATCGCGGTCACCGACGGCACGGCGGTGCAGGTGCTCGTGCGCACCGACTGAGCCGCCGCGACGCCGCGGCGCCGAGCTTGTCGCACGGTGATCGTGACGGCGCACGAGGCCTCGCGAGCCATCCCAGGCGCTGAAAGTGGGCGCGCGCAGGCAGCGTTGCGGCGGGTATGAAGCTCGTCGACTCCCCCTGCGCGTTGCTCCTGTCCCTGTGCTGTGCGTGCACCTCGGCGGCGGATCCCGAGCCCCCGGGGCGCCGAAGCGGGCTCGCGATCGATCCCGATGCGGGCTCGCAGCGCATCGTCGCGGCCGTGGACGCGCCGGCGGTGCCGCAGGCGCCCGGCGACGTCGACGCGCTCACCTGCCAGTTCTTCTGGCGGGCGAGCACCGCCGAGGGCTTCACGCCGCGCAACCAGACCGCGGTGCGCCTGGCCGCACCCGGCGACGAGCGCCGGGTCGAGCTCGGCGACGTGACCGTGCGCGCCAGCCTCGACGATTCCACCTCCGGCGGCGCGCGGCTGCTGCTCGCGTTCGATCTCGGCGCGATGACCATCGACGACGTCTACGACTTCGGCGATCAGCGATTCCCCGCGAACCTACCGGCGGGCGGCCACGGCTTCACCGGGCTGCACTACCTCGCGCACCCGGGCTCGAACAGCGAGCTGCAGTACCACTGCAGCGCCGGCGAGACCGCGGGTCCACCGGCGGCCGCACCCGGTGTGATCCGCTGCGAGTGGATCACCGAGTCGCTCGAGGCAAGCAACGGATTTCTCGCGGTGGATCCGAGCAAGGCCAGCGGCATGCAGCCGGTGTCCGAGGCGGTGCGCTTGCCTCCGTTCCGCGTGGGCGTGGCCTACACGCGCGGCGAGTTCGAGTCCGGCGGCGTGACCATCGATCTGGGCGCGGGCAAGCGCGGCGGCGTCCACGTGCTGTATCAACTACACGGCAGCGACGTGCCGGCCAACCTCTTCGTCGCCGACGGCGGCTTCACCGGCACGACCACGATCCGGCCGCGCAAGGGCGGCGAGAGCCTGTCGCACCGCTGCTGGGTCGAGGCGCCTGCGGCCGCGGGGTGACACAGCGACGGCACGCGGTCGACACGATCGCACGGCTGTGGACGCAGCACACCCGGCGGTGCGGTCGCGTGACGCCTCGCGTCGCCCGTTGGCAAGCGGTTTGAAAGTCGCTGGTCGCGACGGCCGTGGTCCGGCCGCAAGGCAGCGACACCATGTTTGCACGACACTCCTCGGTCCTCGAGTCCCCCCGTGGTCGACGCGCGCGCCGGCGTGTGGCCGCCGCGCTCGCAACGGGCGCGATCGCATCCACGCTGGCGATCGGGCGCGCCGACGCGGCCGGCGATCCGGGCACGCAGCTGACGGCGGTGCAAGATCCCATGCTGGGTGAGACCGTGGCGCGGCGGCAGCAGCCGCGCGGTGTGGTCGCGAGCGACGAGTTCGTGTTCTGGACCAACGGCGACGGCAGCGTGCGCAAGGCGCCGGTCGCCGGCGGCCGCGCGGTGATCGTCGCCAAGGGCTTCACGAACCCGACCGAGATGGCGATCGACCGCGATCACGCCGGCGCGCCGATGGTGTTCTGGCTCGACGCCGGCGTCGGCAACAGCGACGCGCAGTGCCAGGGCAAGGCCGACGGTTCGATCGTGCGGCTCGACGGTCCGGTCGTGACCGGGCTGACCTGCCCCGCGAACCTGCGCTACTTCGGCGAACGTGTGTACTGGCTCGAGCGTCACACCGGCGAGATCCGCTGGACCAGCAGCCGCGGCGGCGGTGAGATCAAGACCATCGCGAAGACCGACGGCTTCGCCTCGGGCTTCGGGCTCGATGCCAACGGTCTGGTCTATTTCGCCAAGGGCAGCCACGAGCTCACGCGCGTGTCGCTGTACGTCAACCTGTCCGAGGTGCTGAGCAAGGACCCCGACATCGATCCACGCTTCGTCTCGCCCAGCGCCGATGGCATCTACTACATGCAGGGCCGCGCGATGATGCGGGCGCCGCTCGACGGCAGCGCGCCCGGCGAGCGCTACACCCTGCCGACCAGCGCAGTGCGGGCGGTGTGGCAGCAGGGCAGCGCGCTGGTCTACACCACCTGGGGCGCGGACGTCTTCCAGACCTACGGCGACCGACCGCAGCTGCTCGCGGATCGGCAGCGTGGCCAGATGAACGCGATCGCGGCGAACAGCTCGCACGTCTTCTGGATCACCGACAACCTGGTCAAGCGCGCGCCGTTGCAGGAGCCCGAGCCACCGCCGGTGCCCAACGAGTTCACCGGCGGCAGCTCGAACCGCTTCTGAGCGAGTCGGCGGTCGCCTTCGGGGCCCGGCACGCGCGTCTGCGACGTCCGCGGCGGCGGTGCGCGTGGACCTTCGAACTCCGAGGGTCGCGTCGTGGGTGTTCAAGCGCTATCGTCGGCGCGATGTGGGTCGTACTCGTCGGCCGCGGCGGTGCCTGCTCGGCGCCGCCGCGTGGCGCCGCCGCGCGACCCCACCGATGGGGCGATCCATGACGCGAGACGCGAGACCATCGACCATCCTGCTCACCCTCACGCTCGCGGCGGCGGCCTGCGATCGTGGCCCAGGGCCCACGGCGAGTCCGGGGCCCGAGCGTGTCGCGGGATCGGGCCTGCCAGCCGCGAACGCAACCGTCGCACCGCCGCGCGACGCAGCGCCGACGAGCGAAGCGCCGCCAGCGACCGCCGCCGAGCCGACGACGATCGCACGACCCGACCCGCCCGCGGGCGTGGACCACCCTGCTTCCGAGCCGATCGCGTTCGACAGTCTGCTGCCGCTGTACGACGCCGAGTACCAGGACCCGTCGTTGTTCGTCCTCGTCCCTCGACGCGGCGCCGCATGGGTTGGCCGCACGGTGGATGCGGGGCAGGAGCTCCCGCGCGGGCATCGACTCGAGCCCAAGGCGCTGCAGGCGATGGGCTCACTGCACGTCGTGTCAACCGCTGGCGTTCAGGAACTCGGTGCCTACGAGGGCTTCGCCGGGTTGTTGCCCGAGAGCTACTGGCGTGTGCGCTACGAGGCACCGGGCATCGGCGCCGAGCCGCTGGCCACGGCGGGCACGCCGGCAGCGACGGCGGTGATGCGTCCGATCGCGGCGTCGCCGGTGCCGGTGCCCAAGGCCGACGCGCTGATCCGACGCGCCAAGCGGATGGTCTCGCGCAAGCAGCCGGCCGCGCAGCAAGCCTGGGTCTCGGAGCATCTCACCGAGTTCTCCAAGCAGGAGATCGACGGCAACTTCGCCGGCGCGCCGCGCCTCGTCGTGGTGGGCCTGTGGGCCGATCCCGAAGCCGAGGACGCGGAGTCCACGGAAGGACTCGTGGGCTCGGCCATCTTCACGCTGGACGCGGCAGGCGAGGTGGTCCACGCGACCGCTTCGGACATGCGGGTCACGGCGAAGGCCCTGGTGGACCTCGACGGCGACGGGACCGACGAGCTTCTCACACTCGACGAGGGCTACGAGGAGCGCGGACGGAGCCTCTACCGTGTCACCGGCAAGCGCATCCAACGGGTCGAGATCTTCGATGCCGGGCTGTGATCGCCGCGCGTCACGGCGGCGCGGCGGGTGACCCTGCCGCAGTGCCGCACCGTGCGAGCGCGAGACCGTGTAAGCACGCGCCGAGGCGGGCGTAGGATGTCGTGACGATGCGAAGCATGTGCACCTTCGCGGTTCTCTGCATCGCGTGCGCGCCCGTGCGGCCGGGTCCGGTCGCGTCGCCGTGGCAGCAAACGAGGCAGCCGTGGCAGTTGCAGGTCGTGGTCCGTTCACCCGAGACGCGCACGCCCCTGCACAACGCGACGGTCACCGTCGCGGGCGAGTGCGCTTCGCCGCCGCGGGTTGTGCTGACCGACGCACAGGGCCGCGCCACCGCGGACGGGTTCACGCCGGGGCACTGCGTCTTCGTCGCCCAGCATTCGGGCGCACACACCGTGAAGCGACTCACGATCCCGCCGCTCGCGCGGTTGCACCTGTCGATGGTCGTCGCGAGCGCTGCGTCGTCCTCGAAGCACCGTGACGCCGCACGTTCGTCGCCATGACGCCGCGGTCGCTCGCGCGCTAGACGAGGATCGCGTCGGAGTCGGCGAACGGCTCAGCCCATGCCGAACATCGCTCGCACCTCGGCGGCGGTGATCTTCTTGCGCTCGCCTGCGAATGCATAGGCCTCGGGGCACTGGTCGGAGTACCACTCGGTCTCCATCGTGAAGCCCGAGCGATCGTCGAGGGTGCCGAAGTTGAGCGTCAGATGGCCGCGATGTGGTCCGTCGGCGGTGATCCGATAGAAGAGCGACGAGCCGCACGTCGAGCAGAAGCCGCGCTCCGCCCACGCCGAGGACGCGTACACCGTGAGCTTGTCCTCACCCGACCACGCGACCTCCCAGCCGCCGACCATGATCGCGACGCCGCACCAACGACGGCACATGTCGCAGTGGCACGCAGACAGTCGCGGCGCGTCGGCCTTGGCGGTGTAGGAGATCGCGCCGCACATGCATCGACCGGTTCGTTCCATCGCCAGGCACACTACCACGCGCCCGGCCACGGAGACGCCCGGTCAGCCCGCGGGCTCGGGCATGCACAGACCGCCGTTCTCGATCTGCGCGTTGGTGCGGAAGGTGTTGAGCAGCTCCCAGTGGTGCGGCTCGACCTGCGGGATGGTGCCGTCCTCGCGCACGTTCGTGACGTGGTAGGTGTGCTGATTCCAGATCCGCCGCGCCTGGATCCATCGATCCTCGACGTCGCGGATGACCTGCACCGTGGGGCTGAGATCGTCGCCGTAGAACGAGTCGCTCGAGACCACGATGATCTCGGCCGAGCCGTCGTTGTCGACGTCCGCGACCACCGGGTACTCGATGCCGGTGCGGCTGGTGCGGGGTGTCTGCAGCAGCACCTGGCCGGCCGAGCCGAAGACCAGGTTCGAGACCTCGTCGGCGTACATCGCCTCGGCGGTGCCGTCGCCGAGGAAGTCGAACGCGGTGCCCGCGGCCACGCCGCTGGAGTCCAGCACGCTCGCCGACCACACCACCGTGCCGTCGCCCTCGAACACGCTGTAGTGGTGGTTGGAGCTCATCGCGAACTCGGCCTGTCCGTCGCCGTCGAAGTCGTGGACCGTCGCCGGCCGCCGCCACGTGCTCGAGGTCGGCTGGTCGCCCGTGGGTCGCAGGGAGTGCCACTTCACGGTGCCGTCGTGCTCGAACATCGTGATGCCGTAGTAGCAGGTGAACAGCACCTCGGGCTGTGGGTCGTCGTCGAGGTTGGCCACCTGCGGGTAGCCCTGCCACGCGGTGTCGACCAGGTCCGCGGGCCCCTGCCACATCGGCGTGCCGTCGTGGTGCACCACCCGGTGATCCATGATGACCTCGAGATCGTCGTCGTCGTCGAGGTCGGCGAGCACCGCGGTCTTGGACCACATGTTGATGCCCAGGTCCCACAGCCGATGACCGGTGTGATCGAACATGGTGTCGCCGAAGGAGATCTCCACATCGCCATCGTTGTCGACGTCGCCCAGTGCGACGGACTCCTCGTTGGTCTGGTAGCGCGCCGTCAGATCGCTCGTCCACGCCAGCTCGCCGGTGTGCTCGAACGCCATCAGGTGTCCCTCGGTGCCGGGCTCGGCCGTGACGATCTCGACCAGGCCATCGCCGTCGATGTCGCCCAGCGCCGGGGTCACGAGGTTGGAGACCGCAGTCTCGAACCGCAGGTGCAGCGAGCCGGTCGCGCCGTCGAGCACGTAGATGTGGCCCGGTCCCTCGAGCACGGGCGAGGCGATGATCACGACGTCGGGCACGTCGCAGACATCGATGCGGCCGTCGCCATTGTCGTCGGTGAGGTTGGCGACCAGCGGCATCACGTACGCGAGCACGTCGCCGGAGTCGCCCATCCAGGTCCACTGCACTTCGGGTTCGAACGCATCGGGCGGCGCGCTCAACTCGCAGCCGCCGACCGCGTTCATGTCGTCACCCACGGCACAGGCGTCGCCCGGGCCGCCGCCTTCGCCACCGGCGACGTCGAAGAGCGCGTCGCCGTTGCTGCTCGAGTCCGCGCCGCCACCGTCGTCGTCGCCGGCGACGGTGGTCGCCTGCGAGCTGCCGCCGCTGGTGTCGCTGGTGCCTTCGGCCCCCGACAGCCCACCGGTGCCGGAGGTCCCGACGCCACAGGCGGTGCCGACGACGATGCACAACAGCGATGGCAGGCGGTCGATGCGGAGCATGGCCCAGGGCAGTTCCCGCGCCCGCGACCACCGCTCCCGCACCGCAGATTTTTTTCTCACCCTTGCGGTGCGTCGTGGCGACCGGCGCGGAGGCTCGCTTCGGTCTGGCCGTCGTCGTCCTCGGGCAACGCGAGCGCGCGCGCGAGTTGTTGTCTTCCGCGGAACAGTCGACTGCGCACGGTCCCGGGTTCGACCCCGAGCGCGAACGCGATCTGGGCGACGTCCATGTCCTCCCAGTAGTAGAGCTCGAGCGTGGCCTGGAAGTCGATCGGCAGCGTTCGCAGCGCATGGGTCACGCGCTGCTGGTGCTCGTGCGCGGCGACGTGGGCGCTGGGCGAGCCCAGCACACCGCCCACTGTGGTCTCGAGCGGATCGAAGCGCACGTCGTGGCGTGCACGCCGGCGCAGCTCGTGCAGCAGGTGATGGCGCGCGACCGAGATGACCCACGCGCGCAGGCCCGCGTGCGCGGGGATGCGTTCGCGCGAGCCGACGCAGGTCTCGAAGGTCTGCTGCGCGAGGTCTTCCGCACCGCGATCGAGCTTGCTGGCGAAGAAGCGGAACACCAACGGGAACAAGGACGCGACCAGGGCGCTGCCGGCACGCGCATCGCCGTCGCGCCACGCCTGCAGCAGAGCGATCTCGTCGACCGCGTCGGTCATCCCCTCCGCAGCAGTGTATCAGCCGGCGCGGTCGCGCCGCGGTGCGCCAGGGTGGCTCGCGTCGGCGACCAGCGCATCGGCGTCGCGCCGCAGGGCCTCGGCGGTGGCGGGGAAGCCCTCGAGGATCGCGAGCGCGGCGCCGGCTTCGTCGAGCGCGGCTGCGGTCGCCCCGCGCTCGAGCAGCGCGTGGGCGAGCCGCAGCCGCAACGCTGCACACTCGGTGTCGAGGCACGAGGTGCCTTCGAGCTCGGCCAGGGCCTCTCGCGCCCACGCGATCGGTTCGCCGGTGTGACCCGAGAGCGCCGCGTCGACGCGGTTGAGCGCGCGGCGCAGCCAGTACGGCGAGCCGACCTCACCGGTGGCGTCGTCGATCGCGAGCGCGCGCGTGAGCGGTTCGATGGCCTGCTGCGCGCGGCCGTCGAGCAGCGCATTCATGGCGACGTTGTTGAGCGAGCGCGCGACCGAGGGATGCTCGGCGCCGAGCTGCTCGATGCGCATCGCCAACGCGCGCTCCAGCTCGGCTCGGCCCTCGTCGAGCTGGCCGGCCTCGGTCAACGCCGCGCCGAGGCCGTCGTGCGCGGTCGCGGTCCCGAGGTGGTGTTCGCCCAGCCGCGCGGTCCGCAGCGCCAGCTGTTCGCGCGCCGCCGCGATGGCCTCCGGCCCGCCGCGCGCACGCAGCAGATCGACGCGTTCGGCCGTGGCGAAGTCGATCAGCCACATCGGCGCATCACCGTGGTCGAGGCGCTGCTGCGCCAGCGCGAGCCAGCGCTCCGCGTCTGCGCGCCGCGAGGGATCCTCGGCCGCGCCCACGTTCAGCGCATCGACGAGCCGCAGCATCGCGTGGGTCGCCTGCGTCGGCAGCGACTCGGCTTCGGCCAGACGCAGGGCCGCGAACGCGAGCTCGGTCGCGTGCTCGCGGTCGCCGCGGTGTCGCCACAGCTTGGCCTGCAACAACAGCGCGCGCGCCCGCAGGCTCGGCGCGGCCCGTGCGAACGTCGCGTCCTGCTCGTGCAGCAGCGCCTCGGCGTCGGCCAAGCGCCCCAGACGGATGAGCGCCTCGACCGCGCCGAAGGTCTCGGCCACCACCGCAAGCTCGTCGCCCGCGATCGCGCCCTCCTGCGGTCGTGCGCAGCTGCTGGCGTCGGGCAACACCAGCAGCTCGCCGGTGGCATGCAGGGTCGGCGCGGCTGCGATCACGGCGGTGAACGCCGCGAGCTCGCTCGCGACGCCGTCGAGGCAGGTTTCGCGTTGGCTCGCGGCAGCGGCATCGATGACGCCGTCGAGTCGGGCTTCGCACAGCGACGCGCGCGCCTCGGTCACGCCGTCGCGCGTGGCGACGAGGTCGACGTCGATGGCCGCGAACGCGCGCGCGCCGGCGTCGCCGTGGCGCGCGACCAGCTCGTCGCGCACGCGCGCACGGGTGTCGTCGCCCCACGCCGGTACGGTCGTGTCCTCGCGACAGGCCCGCCGCTGCGCGTCGTGGCGGGTGTCGACTGCGATCGCGGTCGCGATCGTGGCCACGGCTGCAGTCGCCCCGATCCAACGGCCCGGCCGACGCACGGTCGCGGTGTCGACCGCCGCGATCCAATCGTGCAGCGACTCGAAGCGGGCGCTCGGCTCGGGCCGCAGCCCGCGGCTCAGCGCGGCGTGCAGTCGCGCCGGGCACGGCCGTGTCATCGCAACCGGCGTGCCGCGGAGCTTGTGCGCCAGTGAAGCATCGGCGAGTTCGGCAGGGAAGGGGAAGACCCCGCCGACTGCGCGGTAGAGCGCGACCGACAGCGCGTACTGATCGCTGCGCGCGTCGACGGTCTCGCCGCGCATGAGCTCGGGCGACATGAACGGCAGCGTGCCGCGTACGGACGAGTGATCGCCGCGTTCGCCCTCACCCACCGCCGCGATGCCGAAGTCGAGCACCCGCGGCTCGTCCTCGGCGTCGACGACGACGTTGGTCGGCTTGAAGTCGCGGTGGACCACGCCCGCGGCGTGGGCAGCCGCGAGTCCGCGCGCCGCCTTCACGAACATCGCGGTGATCTCGCGCAGCGGACGGGTGTGGTTCGCGAGCCACGCGTCGAGCGTGATGCCCTCGATCAGCTCCATCACGATGTACACACCGCCCTCGCCATCGCCGGTGTCGCCGACGTCGTGCACCGGCACGACGTTGCGGTGGGACAGTCGCGCGAGCGCCTGGGCCTCGCGCTTGAGCCCGCTCGGATCACCGTGGGCCGCGACCAGCTTCACCGCGACGCGACGGTCGAGCTCGGGGTCGTAGGCGCGGAAGACCACGCCCATGCCACCGCGACCGAGCTCGTCCAGCAGCAGGTAGCGACCGACCCGCTGCGGCACACCGGAAACAGCCGCGCCTGCACCGCCCGCAGCGCGCCGGCGACCGCGGCCTCGTCCGGCCGACCGGCGGCCATCGCGGTCGCCACGGCATCGTCCGCGCTCATGATCCGCCATGGTACAGCGCGACGCCGACGCGCGGTCGGCGATCCGTGCGGGTTTGGCGATCGCGGCTGCTTCGGATCAACCGCCGGAGTCGTGCCGCGGGACGATGCCTGCCATCACGCGTTCGACCTCGCGTTCGATCGCCTGGCGCAGCAACGCCTCGACCGCCGCCAACGGCAACGGCTTGGTGCGACGGATGCGGTCCACGAGCTCGGGCAGCGAGGCCAGGGGTTCGCCCGCGGCGGCCCAGGGCTGCACGATGTGCTCGGCGAACATCGCGACCAGATCCTGCGCCATCACGGCCGTGACTGCGCGCAGGCGCTCGAGTCGATCGAGCGCGGCCGACAGCGGGATGCCGACCTCCATCAGCGCGCGGCCGACGTCGAGCAGGCGCGGGCTGGGCACGCGCACGCGCGGCGGGGCATCGACGGGTTCGTCGGGCGCGCGTGGGATCGGGATCACCAGATCGAGCGCGATCGCCCGCGCGATCGAGCCCTCGTCGAGACCGCCGAAGCGCGCGACCAGCTCGGGCAGCGAGACCTCGATCGCGACCTCCTGTGGCGGTGACAGATCGCGCTCGAAGCCCAGCAGCTCACCGACGCTGCGCTCGGCATCCCACGCCCCGAAGAGATCGGCGATCGCAGCCAGGGAGTAGCCGCGCTCCTGCAACCGCGCGACCAGCTGCAGTCGCTGCAGGTGCGCGCTGCCGTAGTAGCCCACGCGACCGACCACGGTCGGCGGCGGCAACAGCCCGCGAGTCTGCAGCGCACGCACGTTGCGGCTCGTCGTGCCCGCAGCCTGCGCGAGCGCGTCGATGGTCATGCGCTCGTGCGACGGCGGTGCCGTCGAGCTCGGAGCCGGCGTGGACACGCCTTGAAACTCTACACCAAATGATGTAACGTTCGATCGTGCAGGGGTGAACCGATGCTCGACCTTCCGCGGCTGCTCGAGAAATGCGAACGATTGCAGTGGGATGCGGATGACCTCGACTGGGATGCCCCCGGGGCGGATGCGGTCGACGAGGCGCAGGCGGGTCGACTCGCGGGCTTCATGGCCGACCTGTACTGGATCGAGTCGACCGCCGCGATCGTGTTCGAGGCGATGGCGGGCAACGAGCTCGACCCGACCCGTCGGGCGATCTTCACGTCGTTCGCAAAGGACGAGGCGCGCCACGCGGAAGCCGAGCGAAGGTTGATGGTGCGCTGGGGCATCCTCGGCAAGCGCCAGCGGCCCGAGCCCAACACGTCCGTGCGCCGGTTGATCGACACGCTCGAGCGCTACGCCTCGCGCGTGCACCCGTCGGTGTTCAGCGCGATCATCCCGATGACGGAGCTCGTGCTCGACGGCGCGCTGGTGAAGTACCTCGTGCGCGTGGTCGACGATCCGATGTGTCGACGCGCCTTCGACGGCATCAACGCCGACGAAGCCCGCCACCTCGCGATGGACTTCCACATGCTCGAGCACTACGGCCGCGAGCAGACCCCGGTGCGAAACGCGATGGACCTGGTCAAGAGCTTCGTGACGCCCAGCGGGCTGTACGCGATGTTCTTCGGCTACATGCCGATGCTGGCGCGCACGCGTGTGAACCTCGAGGCCATGGGTCTCGACCTCGACGAGGCCGCCAAGGCCATGCGGCGCTACGTCGAGCTCGGCGAGCGCAACGCCGACATCGCGCGGCATCCGACCTACCGCGTCATGCGGGGCTGGGTCGACAACGTCACGCAGGGACGCTCGCGCATCGGCGACGTGATGGTCCGGGTCTCGGATGCGCTCGACGGGCTGGGCGCCCTGCGCAAGGCCGCCTGAGCCGCGCGCGACGGGGTATCCTCGCGCCTGGCGTGGCTCGTCGACACAGCTTCGTGCGCGCGCTGAAGTGGATCGGCCTCGGCCTCGCGGCGCTGTCGGCCGTGTGCGTGGTGCGAGCCGCGACCGTGCGCGCGCCCGCGTTCGCGCCGGGGCCCGCGCCCGCGCTGCCACCGATCGACGTCGATGCGGTCGCGCAGGCGCTGTCGCGCGCGGTCGCGGTGCCGACGGTCTCGCGTCGCACCGGCGGTGAGGCGGCGGCGTTCGATCGCCTGCACGCGACGCTGCTGGCGGATTTCCCCCGGGTGCAGCAGGCGCTGTCGCGCGAGCGCATCGGCGAGCACGCGCTGTTGATGCGCTGGCCCGGGCGCGACGCGAGCGCGCCGCCGATCCTGCTCACTGCGCACCTCGACGTCGTGCCGGTCGAGCCCGACACGCTCGACGAGTGGACGCACCCCCCGTTCTCGGGCGCGATCGCGGACGGCTTCGTGTGGGGGCGCGGTGCCATCGACGACAAGACCGCGGTCGTCGGCATCCTCGCCGCGATCGAAGCGCTGTTGCAGGCCGGCCACGTGCCCTCGTGCGACGTGTGGCTCGCGTTGGGCGACGACGAGGAGGTCGGCGGTCGCGACGGCGCGATGGCGATCGCGTCCGCGCTGCGCGATCGCGGTGTGCGGCCGCGCTTCGTGCTCGACGAAGGCGGCGCGGTGGTCGACGGCGTGCTGCCTGGCGTCACGAAGCCGGTCGCGCTGGTCGGCATCGCCGAGAAGGGCGCGGCGAGCCTCGAGCTCAGCGTGATCGGAGAGGGCGGACACTCGTCGATGCCGCTGCGCGGCGGTGCGATCGCGCGGTTGGCCGCGGCAGTCGTGCGCCTGGATCAGTCGCCCATGCCCGCCGCGCTGCGGGGGCCCGCGGCGGCGATGGTGGATCGTCTCACGCCCGAGTTGGGCTTCGCGGCGCGCCTGGCCCTGGCGAACCGATGGTTGCTGGGCCCCGCGGTGACGTGGGTGCTCTCGCGTCACCCCGCGAGCAACGCGATCGTGCGTACGACGACCGCGCCGACCATCTTCGCTGCGGGCACCGCCGACAACGTGCTCGCCGCGCACGCGCGCGCGGTGGTCAACTTCCGCATCCTGCCGGGCGAGACGGTGCAGGACGTGGTCGCGCACGCGATCGACGTCGTCGACGACGACGCGATCACCATCCGCTGCCTCGACCACTGCTGGGACCCTTCACCGGTCTCGCCCGACGCCGGCGAGGGCTGGGACGAGATCGCCGCCGCGATCGCGTGGAGCTGGCCCGACGCCGTCGTGAGCCCGTCGCTGGTGGTGGGCGCCACCGACGCGCGGCACTACGGCGGCATCTCCGATCGCGTGTACCGCTTCTTGCCGATCCGGCTCGACGACGTCGATCGCAAGCGGCTGCACGGCACCGACGAGCGCATCGCGGTCGCCGACCTCGGCCGCGCGGTCGCGTTCTACGCGGCGCTGCTGACGGCGTCGACGCGGTAGCCCGCAGGCTTTGCGGACCGCGCTGCGGCGGGGGAGCTTGCGCCTCGCACCGCTTGCGGGTGCACTGATCCGCGGTGCACCACCGCGGTTCCACGGCGCTGCTGCTGGCGGCGACCCTGCTCGCGTGCCACGGCGGCGAACCGCCGCAGGGCGCGGACGGCAGCAGCAGCAGCGGTGGCGATGCCAGCAGCACCGGCGCCGCGGACACGACCGGCGGGGATCCGCTGCCACCGCGACCCGACACCGTCGCATGCACGTTCGAGGGCAACGCGCCCGGGCTGTTGCCCGCGATCGCGCTGGTCGACGACGGCGAGGCGGGCCTGGTCGATCTCGCCGCCGACGCAACCGCGGCACGCGACGTGCTGCTGCGCGACGACCTGTCCATCGCGATCCGCGACACCGACGGCACCACGGTTGCGCTGGATCTGTCGACCCGCGCGACACGGGTGCTCGCGCTCGCGCTCGCGCCCGACCACGCCACCAGCGGCGAGCTGTACCTGCGCTTCGAGACCAACGCGATGCCGCCGCGATCGGTGGTGTCGCGCTTCACCCTCGACGGCCAGACCAAGCTCATCGACCCCGCGAGCGAGCGGGTCGTCATCGATCTCGCCGATGCGATCGGCGATCGCGCCGGCGGTGCGCTCGCGTTCGGGCCCGACGGCCTGCTCTACATCGGCGTCGGCGATCGCGACGACGGCGTCTCGACCGCCGCGACCGACCCGACCCAGCGACAGGGCAAGCTGCTGCGCATCGACATCGCGCCGCTCGACGACACCGGCAGCTACGCGATCCCGGCGGACAACCCCTTCGTGGGCCAGGGCGGCAGCGCCGATCTGGTGTGGGCCCGGGGCCTGCGCGACCCCTGGCGCTGCCGCTTCGCCGGCGACGATCCGCTGCCGTGGTGCGTCGACGTCGGCATCGACGAACAGGAGATCGACCACGTCGAGCCCGGCGCGAATCTCGGTTGGCCCGCGATGGACGGCAACAGCTGTCGGCTGCCGGCGGGCGACTGCAGTGAGGTCGGCGCGCAGCCGGCGAGCGCGACCTACCGCAGCGTCGACGGCGACTGTGGCATCGCCGGCGTGGTGCTCGCGGGCACACCGGCGGCGCTCGACCAGGCGCTGATCTGGGCCGACCGCTGCTCCGGCCGCGTGCGCGGCCTCGACACCGACAACGACGAGGTGCTGATCCAAGACGAGATCCTCGGCGTGACCGAGTCGCCGCCGACCGCGGTCGCGATCGACCGCACAGGTTCGGTCGTGCTGGTCGGCGTCGATGGCATCCAGCGCTTGACCGTGCCCGAGCCGACCGCGGACTTCCCGGTGTCGCTGTCGCAGAGCGGTTGCTTCGAGGATCTGGTGGCGCTCACCCCCGCCGCCGGCGTGGTGCCCTACGACCTCAACGCGCCGCTGTGGACCGACGGCGCGATCAAGTCGCGCTTCATCGTCGTGCCACCGCAGCAGACCATCGACGTCGACGACGACGGGCTGCTGGTGTTCCCGATCGGCAGCGTCGTGCTCAAGAACTTCGCGTTCGAGTTCGAAGTCGGCGAGCCGAGCTCGCAGCGCTCGGTCGAGACCCGCGTGATGGTGCGGCGCCCGTTCGGCTGGCAGTTCCACTCCTACCGCTGGAACGAGCAGGGCACCGACGCGATCCTGCTCGAGCACGGCGAGAGCGCGCCGCTGTCGCTCGACGACCACGGCACGGTCGAGAGCTTCGACTACGACTGGCCCAGTCGCGGCAACTGCAAGGTCTGCCACGGCCTGGGTGCATCCAACGTCGTGGGCCTGCGGCTCGATCAGCTGGCGCGCACCCACGACTACGGCCACGTCAGCGCCGATCAGCTCGAGGCGCTCGCTGGTATCGGCCTGTTCAGCGCCGCGTTGCCCGGCGCGGTCGCACCGATCACCGACCTGACCGACGAGGCCGCGCCGTTAGAACAGCGCGCGCGCGCATGGCTGCACGCCAACTGCGGCCACTGCCACCGCCCCGGCGGCTGGACGCCCGCAGGCCTGACCATGGATCTGCGCTGGACCACCGCGTTCGCGGACACGCACACCTGCGACGTGCACACGCAGTACTACAACGCGTGGGTCGACGGCGACACGCGCATCGTGCCGGGTCAGTCGGCGTCGTCGGTGATCTGGGAGCGGCTGAGCCAGCGCGGGCCGGGACAGATGCCGCCGCTCGCGACCGCGCGGGTGGACCCCGGCAGCGCGGTGGTGCAGGCGTGGATCGACGGCCTCGCGGCGTGCCCGTGACGAGGGCGCGTGCGTCAGCGCGACGGCTCGCCCGCGTCCGAGTACGTCACCCGCGACAGTCGCAGTTCGTTGCGGAAGACCTCGGGCTTGTGGATGCTGGTGCCCAGCAACATGCGCACGCAGTCCTGCAGGCCCTCGGTCACGGCGGGGTGCGGGTGCAGCAGCTCGGCGAGGTCGCGCACGGAGCGATTGGCGTGGATCATGAGCGACACGCCTTCGATGGTGGTCGAGGCGTGGACGCCCAGGGCGCGCACGCCGAGGATGCGCATGTCGTCGTCGTCGGTGACGAGCAGCTTGACGAAGCCGTCGGTGGCGCGCATGGCGATGGCGCGGTTGACCAGGGCGTAGCCGTAGACCGCGACGCGGTAGGGGAGGCGGCGCTTCTGCGCCTCCTGTTCATTGATGCCGATCGCGGCGACCTCGGGATCGAGGAACATGATGGTCGAGAGGTTGTCGTACGACAGCGTCCGCGTGGTCGCACCGCAGATGCGTTCCGGACCGCGTGGCGACCTTCGATCTCGCCGATGCTGACCAGCGCGATGTCGAGCGTCACGTCGCCGGCGGCGTAGATGTGCGGCATTCCGAGGTCTGGGTGTCGTCGACCACGAGCTGGCCTGCGGGTTGAGCTCCACGCCGGCGGTGGTGCGGCGAGCGCTGGCGGCGGGCTCGCGACCGACGGAGACCAGCGCCCGCTCGACGCGGATGGTCTCGCGTCCACCGCCGGCGTGCTCGATGGTGTACTCGACCTCGTCGTCGACGCGGCGCATCGAGATCAGGCTCGCGCGGTGGTGGATGGTCACGCCCTTGCGCTCGAGGTTGTTCGAGCACAGCCGCGAGACGTCGACGTCCTCGAACGGCAAGATGCGCTCGGCGCGGTCGATGAGGTAGACCTTGGTCTGGCCGAAGTTGGCGAAGATGGTCGCGTACTCGCAACCGACCACACCGGCGCCGAGGATCACCAGGCTTCTGGGGAATCGCGACAGCGACTCGATGTGATCGGAGTTGAGGATGACCTCGCCGTCGACCTCGATGTTGGGTAGCTGGCGCGGACGGCTGCCGGACGCGACCACGAAGTGCGACGAGGTCACGCGGCGCGACTCGCCGGTCTCGTGGTCCTCGACGGTGACGGTGTGCGGATCGACGAAGCGCGCGTGGCCGCGCACCAGCGTGATCGAACCGCTGTGTCCCGGCAGCGGCGCAGCGAGTTCCCGCAGCTGCCGCATCATGTGGCCGACCTTCGCGTCGGTGGCCATGCGCACGGCCTCGCACACCGCCTCGTAGTGCACGGTCACGCCGCTGGCCGAGAAGCCGCGATCGCGTCGCGTCGCGTTGCGATAGTCGCGCGACAGCTCCCACATGGTCTTCGACGACAGCGCGCCGTTGTGCACGCCCGCGCCACCCAGGCGACCGCGCTCGATCAGGCACACCTTCTTGCCGAAATCCCACGCACGCATCGCCGCGGCGAAGCCCGAAGGTCCCGCGCCGATCACCGTGATGTCGAACTCGTACGCCTCGGGCATCGCCGCCGATGCTAGCAGGCCGCGGCGCGGCGCCGACAACGGGCTCAGTGCGGCGCGATCACGACCTTGAGCACGCCGTCCCGCGCAGCGTGGGCCAGCGCCTCGGCGCCGTCGGCGAGGTCGTAGCGGGCGTCGAGCAGGGGCCGCGGATCGATGCGGCGCTGCTGCAGCAGCGCGAGCGCCCGCGCGAACGGGCCGCAGCGCGAGCCCACGATCGTGATCTCGTCGATCACCACCGGCGCGAGCTCGACCGGCGCCGCGCCGTGGTAGGTGCTCTTGAGCACCAGGGTGCCGCGGGGCCGCAGCAAACGCAGCGCCAGCGCGAAGCCCTCGGGTCCGCCGGTGGCCTCGATCACGCGGTCGAAGCCGCGGCTGCGCGCGTCCGCGGGCGCGCAGGTGCGACAGCCGACCGCCTCCGCGATCGCGAGCTTGCGCGCGTGACGGCCCACCACCGTGACGTCCGCACCGTGATCGGCGAGCACCATCGCAACGAGCAGCCCGAGCTTGCCGTCGCCGATCACTGCGACGTCGGTGCGCGCGGGGATCTCGACCTGTTCGAGCACCTGCAGCGCGGCCGCCAGGGGCTCGACGAACACCGCCGCCTCGTCGGGCACGTCGTCGGGCACGCGGTGGAGGTTCGCGATCGGCAGCACCACCGACTGCGCGAAGCAGCCCTGGCGCCCGCGGATGCCCATGACCGTCCGCGTCGCGCAGTGGTTGCCCAGGCCGCGCTCACAGGCCTCGCAGCTGCCGCAGCCGACGTTGATCTCGCCGACCACGCGGCGACCGATCCACGCCGGGTTGTCGCAGCGGTCGATGCGACCGACCAGCTCGTGCCCGAGCACGCGCGGTCCCTCGTCCGCGCCCATGTAGCCGCGCAGGATCTCGAGGTCGGTGTTGCACACGCCGGCCAGCGTCACGGCCACGCGGGCCTCGGACGGTCCCGGCAGCGGCGCGTCGATCTGGCGCACGGCGACGCCATGACCCGGTTCGAACACCAGCGCGCGCATCGGCACCTGCGATCCTGTCGGGGCGCTCGTCTGTGTCTGGGTGTTCGTCATGGTCGAGAGTTGCTTGTAGCACGACCGAAGGTGCTGCTAGGCTGCCTCGCCCGGAGGAGTGGCCGAGCGGTCGATGGCGGCGGACTTGAAATCCGTTGTGCTCGCAAGGGTACCGGGGGTTCGAATCCCTCCTCCTCCGCCAGCGCCCGCGCGCGGACCTACATCGCGATCGTGTTAGACTCGCGTCCACGATGTCGGATCTGCCCGGGACCATCGGAGCGAGCGGAGATGCAGTCGTGCCGGTGTCGGCCGACGTCGCGTGGCTGCGCATCGTGCTCGTGACCGAGGGCCGCACCGTCTCGGACGCGACCAGCGCGAGCGCGCAACGGCTCGGCATCGTGCTCGACTCGATCCGCGAGACCGAGCCGATGCTGCCGGAGCTCGTGCGCGAGGACGAGCGCACGCTGACGCCGCAGTTCGACGAGGGCCACCTCACCGGCTACCTGCTCGAGCGGGTCATGCGGGCCCAGATGCCGCCCGAGGCCGCGGGCGTGCTGCTCGACGTCGCGATCATGGCCGGCGCCGCGCCGGGCTCGGGCATCGTCTATGGCGTGCGCGACGCGACCGCAGCGCGTGCGCGCGCGGGCGAGGCCGCGCTGTCGGTCGCGGTCGCCAGCGCCCACGCGGCCGCGCACTCGCTCGGACGCGAGCTGGTCGAGCTGCGCGAGGCCGAGGTCGAATGCGAGCTGCCGACCGAGGGCAGCGGCGTGTTGATGGCGGCCGCGAGCGCGCGGGTCTCGTTCACCCACCGCGCGCGCTGAGCGACTCGAGCGCGTAGTCGCCCTCGTCGAAGGCCCGCGTGCGACGCCAGAAGTCGAACGTGAAGCCGGGCCACAACGTGGTGATCTTGCCGCTTGCGTGCTGATACCAGCTCTTGCAGCCGGTGGCCCACACCGAGTCCGACAGCTTGTGCTGCAGCGCTTCGTTGAACGCCTGCTGCACCGGCTCGCGCACCTCGAGGGTGGCGGCGCGTTCGCGTCGCATGAGCTCGAGCAGCCTGGTGATGTACGCGACCTGGGTCTCGATCATGAACACCATCGAGTTGTGGCCCAGGCCGGTGTTGGGTCCGACCACCATCATCAGGTTGGGAAAGCCGTGCACCAACGTGCCCAGGTACGCCTGCTCGCCGTCTTGCCACGTCTGCGCCAGGCTCACGCCGCCGCGGCCGCGGATGCGCGACGCGATGGGATTCTCGGTGGCGTAGAAGCCGGTCGCGTGGATCAGCACGTCGGTCGGGCGCGCGCGGCCGTCGGCGTCGACGATGGCGTCCTCGGTGACCTCGCGGATCGGCGTGGTCACGAGCTCGAGGTTGGGCCGCTGCAGCGCCGCGTACCAGTCGTTGGAGATGAGCACGCGCTTGCAACCGACCGCGTAGCGCGGCGTGAGCTTGTCGCGCAGCACCGGATCGGACACCTGCGCCGCGAGGAACTTCTCGCACTGGCGCTGCGGCAGTCGCATCAGCGCTGGGTGCACCACGAAGCCCAACACGCGGCCTTCGTTGCGCCAGTAGATCCCGGCGCGGTACAACGCGCGCAGGCCCGGCACGTGGCGCAGCGACCACTTCGCGAGCGGACCGTACGCGCGATCGGGTCGCGGCAGGATCCAGTTGGGTGTGCGCTGGTACAGATCGAGCCGAGCGACCTGGTCGACGATCTCGGGCACGAACTGCACCGCCGACGCGCCGGTGCCGATGACCGCGACGCGCTTGCCCGAAAGCGGCACCGCGTGGTCCCACGTCGCGCTGTGGAACTGCGCGCCGCGGAAGCGCGCCAGGCCCGGTAGATCCGCGGCCCGCGGCTCCGCCAACGGCCCGTTGCCGGCCACGAGCACGCGCGCGGTGATCGGGCCGCCGCGCGTGGTCAGTCGCCACAGCTGCGCGTGCTCGTCGTAGTCGGCGCCCAGGACCTCGTGATCGAAGCGGACGAAGCGTCGCAGCTCGAAGCGATCCGCGACGTCGCGCAGGTACGCGAGCAGCTCGGGCTGTGCCGGGTAGACCCGCGACCAGTCGCTCTTGGGCGCGAACGACAGCGAGTACAGGTGGGACGGCACGTCGCACGCGGCCCCGGGGTAGTGGTTGTCGCGCCAGGTCCCGCCGACCTCGTGCGCGCGTTCGAGCAGCACGAAGTCGTCACGGCCGGCGCGCCGCAGCGCCCACGCCATGCACAGGCCCGAGAAGCCGGTGCCGATGATCGCAATGCCGTACTCGGGCACGACGCCGGCGGGGGAGGGCTCGCGGTGGGGCTGGTCCATGGGCACGCCGGACGCCGGGATTGCGGCCGAGGATCGGCAATCGCGGGGCTTCGCGCAATGCGTCGCGCGCCGGCGGTCACACGGCCACCCTCGCCGCTGTCCAAGCGATCGGACGCCTGCACGTGCGCACACGAGGCTGCGAGCCCGCGTGAAACCCTGGCGTCCGCGGTACCGTACCCACCCCAACCACCACGGTGAGCCCGACATGAGCGACGTCATCATCTATGGAGTCCCCGCCAGCAGCTACGTCCGAACCGCGCGCATGAGCGCGGCCGAGAAGGGCGTGCGTCACGAACTCACGCCGGTCGAGTTCGGCGCCGACTCGCATCGCGCACTGCATCCCTTCGTCAAGGTGCCGGCCATGCGCCACGGCGACGTGACGCTGTACGAGACCATCGCGATCTCCTACTACCTCGACAGCACGTTCGAGGGCGGCACCAAGCTGTTCCCGACCGAGCGCATGGCCCACGTCCGCACGCTCGAGTACATCAGCGTCGCGACCAGCTACCTCTATCCCGCGTGCATCAGCAACATCGTGCTGCAGTACATCTTCCCCAAGGGTGAAGGTGGCAAGCCCGACACCGCCGTGATCGAAGCCGCGGTGCCCAAGGCGGAGCAGGGGCTCGACGTCATCGAGCAGGCCCTGCGCGGTCAGGAGTGGCTCGCGGGGCCGTTCTCGGCGGCGGATCTGTTCGTCGCCGCGATCGCGGTCTCGATGATGGGCACGCCGGAGAAGCGGCTGCTCGAGACGCGGCCCAACGTGCTGGGTTTGATCGAGCGCGTGGGCAAGCGGCCGGCCGGTGAGTTCCTCGTGCCCAAGTGAGGGGTACGGCCTGCGGCGCGGGCTCGCCCGCGTCGCGGCGTCCGGTCGGCGGCGGTCACAGCTCGCCGTCGATCACGACCGGGCAGTGGTCGGACACCTGCGTGAAGTCGGGGTCCATCGCGTCCGGTGACGTCGGCACGCAGCCCTGGCGCGCGCAGTAGCCGAGCGCGCGCGGCTGTGACCAGTCACCGCCTCGGGTGACGATGTGATCCAGCAGCGACGGCTGGTAGCTCGGGCTGTCCGGTGGGCGCCAGTACTCGCTGCAGTCGAGCGCGTCGGTGCGCAGCTCGAACTCGTGCTCGCCGACGATGTCGCGGATGAACTGGGGCTCCTCGGCCGGCGCGCCGCCGCGGTAGCCGGTCGAATTCATGTCGCCCATCAGCGCGACCGGGACGCCGAGCTCGCGCTCGACCTCGGCAGCGATCGCGAGCGCACGCTGCCACTGCTCACGCCGGAGGGGGAACGCCTGGGGATGGGCCGGCAGGTGCACCGAGAGCACTGCGATGCGGGCGTCGCCGTCGTCGAGCACCGCGAGCACGCCGGACATCGTTCGCGCGGTGCACGGGCCACCGGGCACGAGGCCAGGGTATTCGCGGCTTTCGACCAGCTGCCAGCGCGCCGCGTCGTACACCACGCCGGTGGTGAACCACGCGCCACGGTTGCACTCCGAGAGCACCGCTCGCCAGCGTCGCTCGCCGTGGGCCGACGCGTGCAGCAGCGCGAGCTCGAGCACGAACCCGTCGCGGATCTCCTGCACCGCGATGACGTCGGCGTCGATCTCGGCGAACGTCTCGGCGACCCGCACGACGCTCGTGCCAGGTCCCGGGAACATCTCGATGTTGAACGTCGCGATCCGGACCCGCGCGTCGCAGCGCAGCGAAGACGCCAGCGCCCCGACGAGGGCGAGCGCAGCGGCGGTGACAAGCCCGCGCCGCATCACCGATACACCTCGTCCTGCTCGATCGTGCTCAGCACCCAGTCGCAAGGCGCCGCCGGTCAGCTTCACGCCGCAGGCGTCGCAGTTGCCGGCCATGCCAACCTTGGCATCGGCGCCGCAGTTGGGGCACGTCGCGGTCGCGGTCGCGGCGCCGTGGCGATCGACCGAGCGGATGAAGGTCCAGTACTCGGCGTAGCTGCGCGGGCTCGTGCTGCCGCCGACGATGCGTCCGGTGGCCTCGTGCACGGTGGTGTCGACCGCGTGCGCACGCACGTGGACCGTGATCGCCCAGAAGAACGGGTCGCGTTCGAGCTTCACGAGCGTGATGCGATCGATCGCGGCGCCGTCCATGCGGTTGCGCAGACCCTGGGCGCGGTAGCTGTCGATCCAGTAGCGCTGCGCCAGCCAGAAACGATCGGTGCCGAAGGGGCGGAAGTCGTCCCATCGCAAGGACGACCAGGCGTGGTTGAGGTGCTGGTACACCAGCGCGACGCGTTGCTCGAAGTTCGCTTGGCTGAAGGACGGATCCTCTCGCTGCAGCGTTGCGAGCTGCGCGTCGCGATCGCGCGCGAGCCTGGGTCGACCACCATCGACCTCGCGGGCGTAGCCGCCCAGGGGTCGCGGCGCGGTGGCCGGCTCTCCACCGCGATGCCGTAGACGACCCAGTCGTGATTGCCGCGGGTGGCGCGTTGCAGGCCGCACATGCGGCCTCGTGATCGGCGCGCACCGGTGCGCCGCAGGCGGGGCAGTTGAACGCACGGGGATCGTCGGGCTTGCGGCCACGACTCCCGCGAGGCGCTTGAGGCTCCACGGCTCGACCACGTACAGCCGCAGCGCGTCGACCGGACCCTCGGTGTAGTGCTCGCTGAAGTTCGCGATGACCCGGTAGTACGCGTAGTCGTACGTTCCGACGCGGACCGAGGCGAGCTCTGTGGCACCGACGACGATCTCGCTGACAGCCCGCAGGGGTGCACGTGCGCGCGTTGCAGCAGCACTCCACGGGCATGCCCGGTGAGGTAGGGCGACAGCGCCGCGAGCTGCTTGGCGTCGGCCCGGTGTGGGCGCGCACGTACAGCTGAGCGATGAAGTCGTCGAGTACGATGCGCGAGAAATTGGGATCGCGTCGAGACAGCGACGTCAGGCCCGGATCCTGCGGTTTCAGTCTCGCCTTGTTCGACCACTGCTGGTCGCGCCTCGTCGCGGGTCCGAGCGCCGCGAGCAACACGCCGACCGCGACGACGGCCAGGATCAACCACAGCTCGATGCCCAGACCCCTCGTACCGCCGACGTGGAAGCCACCGCCACCGCTGAAACCGCCGCCGCCGTGCGAGCCGCCGCCGAACGAGTGACCGCCGCCGGGTCGCGCGGAGGCGAGGGTCGCCGCCAACCAGCAGGCGATCGCGGCGGCTCGTGGAAGTGCGCGCCGCATCATCGATACACCTCGTCCTGCTCGATCTTGCTCAGCACCCAGTCGTACGCGCCGCCGGTCAGCTTCACGCCGCAGGCATCGCAGTTGCCGGTCATGCCGACCTTGGCCTCGGCGCCGCAGTTGGGACACACCGGCTTCGCCGTCGCGGCGCCGTGACGATCGACCGAGCGGATGAAGGTCCAGTACTCGCTGTAGCTGCGCGCGATGCCGTTGCCGCCGACACGACGGCCGCTGGCCTCGTGCACCGTGGTGTCGATCGCCGAGGCCGAGATGCGCACGGTCAGCGCCCAGAAGAACGCGTCGCGCGTGGCCTTGGCCAGCTCGATGCGGCTGAGCTTGGCGTCGTCCATGCGGTTGCGCAGGCCCTGGCTGCGGTAGGCCTCGATCCAGTAGGTCTGCGACAGCCAGAAGCGATCGGTCGTGAACGGGCGCACCGCGGCCCACTCGAGCGAGCTCCAGGCGAAGTTGAGGCGGTGGTAGATCATGTCGACGCGCTGGCCGAAGCCCGCGGCATCGAACGCGGGATCCTCGGCCTTCAGCGCCGCGAGGTTCTCCTGCAGCGACGGGTCGACGACCGTGGGCCCGCCGTGGACCTCCTCGGTGTAGCCGCCCAGCTGCGGCGGCAACACGTTGCACTCGTCGACGCGGATGCCGACCACGAACCACTCGTGGTCGCCGCGCTCGAACGGCGTGCTGCAGTACTCGCAGGCGCGCTCGTGGTCGAGCGAGACCGGGCCGCCGCACTTGGGGCAGTTGAACGCGCGCCACTCGTCGGGGTGGCGGCTCTTCGCGCCGATGCGGCGCTCGAGTGTCCAGCGCTCGCGGACGTAGAAGCGCAGCGACTTGCCGCCGTGCTCGAGCAGCTCGGTGTAGTTCGCGGTGTAGTCGACCGACAGCAGCGCGCGCTCGGCCAGGACCGTCAGCTTGACCAGGTCCGAGGCACCCACGACGATGTCGCGAACCGCCAGCAGCGGCGCGCGCTTGCGCGCGAGCAGGGCCTGGCGTCGCTGGGCATCGATGTAGGGGGCGAGCAGGGCCAGCGCGGTCGCGTCGCCGCGGGCCTCGTGCGCGCGCACGTACAGCTCCTGCACGAAGTCCTCGAGCAACACGATCGAGAGGTTGGGATCGTGCTGCCGCAGGCGCGCCAGCTCGGTCGGCGAGATGCCCGGCGCGGGCGGCTGCCACAGCTGATCGACGGTGCTGCTGCTCCAATCTGCGCTGGTCTTGTTCATGATCGCGAGCACGACCGGCACCGCAATCATCGCGACGAACATCATCGCGACGAGCAGCACGACCACGCCTGCATCGGCACTGCCACTGCTCGAGTGACCGCCGCTGTACGAGTGCGAGCCGAAGCCGCCGCCACCGTGGAAGCCGCCGCCACCGCCGCCGCCGTGGAAGCCGCCACCACCGCCGCCACCGAAGCCGTGACCGCCGCCAGGCCGCGCCCACGCGCTCGCGACGAAGGCGAGCGAGACGAACCCGAGCGCGACGAGCGACGCGAGCTTGCCGCGGATCATCCCCACTCTCCCAGCTCGTCGACATCGTCGGCGGCGCGGGGCAGGCGATCCTCCAGCACATCGCCCAGCTGGGCGAGCGCACGCTCGAGCATGCTCACGGCCTCGTCGCCCAGGCCGAGCTCGTGCGGCACCGCTTCGATCGCAGCCATGGCGCGCGCCAGCTCAGGGTCGTGCGTCCGATCGATCGCGGTGTCACCGACCACCACGATCCGCTGCTCCCGCAGCGCGATGAAGACCAGCACGCCGGTGCGGCCGCGGGTGGTGTGCACGCCGAGCTCGACGAAGCACGCGCGCGCCGCTGCGAGCACACCCTGGGCGAGCCGCGCCTCGCGGGTGAGCAGCCGCGCCAGGCCTGGCGCCGCGGTCACCGCGAGCGCGCCGACGACGAACCACGCGAGGTCGAGGGCAGCGATCGACTCGAGCGAGAACTCCGGCGGCGCGAACAACGAGAACAACAGCCCGAGAAACGAGCACACGGTGCCGCCGATCAACGCGGCGGCGCGCATGTCGGTTGCGGCCGCGCGCACGGCGATGACGATCTCGGCGCTGCTACGGGCCTCGATCGCGTCGGCGGCGGCTTGCAGCCGCTGACGCGTCGAATCGGTCGCGAACACGTGTGCCACGGAGGCCTCCTGGACGGGGCCCCATCATCGCCGATCCGCGGCGCCTGCTAGCGCGCGAAGTTCAGTTCCTTGCGCAGCCGCAGGTACGGCTCGCTCACGCTGTAGGCCACGAGATCGCGGACGCGCTCCTTCGCTGGGATGGGGCTGCCCTCGTCGCCTTCGCGGGTGAGGATCTGCGCCGCGACCTCGATGCTGTCGCACAGCGCGAAGCCAGCCCGCGTGACGGTGTAGGCCACGCCGCCGAGCCAGGCCCGGGCGTCGATGTCCCCGCCCTTGGCGAGCTTGGCCGTGAGCGCCTTGAGCGTCTCGAGCCGCGAGGCCTGCAGGAACTTCACGAACGCGTCGCCGTAGGCAGCAGCCTCCGACTTGCAGTCCAGCGGCACCGCGACCTCGGGCTGCGTCACTGCGATTGCGCCCCACGCCGCGTGGCGCAAGCTGGTCGCGGACGACAGCACCGCCGACAGGATGTGCTCCGGCTTGGCCCGCGCGATGATGCGACCGGCGCGGAACTTGTTGCCGATCTCGGTCTGCTCCGACAGCGCATCCTTGCCCGCGAAGAGGCTCGGGTACACCGTGCGGTTGGGTCCGCCGTCGACGTCCGCGAGCGCGTCGACCTTGAAGCCGCCTTGCTCGTCGGGTTGCACGTACAGATCCGGCACCGGTGCATCGAGCACCTGGCACGCGTGCGCGAGGTACCGCGCGATCGCGGTCGGCGACTGCAGCGACACATCGGTGCGGGCGTCGCGACGCACGCGGTGGTGCGCCAGCGTCCGGCCCTCGCGCGCGGCGACCATCGGCCACACGATCGCGAACACGTCCGACAACCGCGACTCGACGCTGGGGTGTTGCAGCGCCTGCCGCCACAGCTCGCGCGAGACCGTGCCGCGGGCCTGGGCCGCGGCGGTGCCCGACTCCGCCAGCTCGATCTCTGCCTCGTCGGCCTGCTTGAGGAAGCGAAGCGTGCGCGCGATGGCCCGCGCGCGATCGCGGCGGTTCATCTTCAAGTAGATCTCGACCAACCGGTGGTAGGTCTCGAACTCCATCGGCGTGGCCGCGATCAGCGCGTGGCCGTGGGCCACGGCCTTGTCGAGCTCGTCGTCGCCCAGCGCGATCGCCAGTCGCATGGCCTTCTCGTGGCGCTTGCGCACCTGCTCGTCGCTCTCGCCGGCGGCCTGGGCCAGACGTGCGGCCTGGTGGAACGCCATCAGGGCGGTCTTGCCCTGCTCGAGCCGCTCGTAGACCTCGCCCAGTCGCGTGAACAGCTCGAGGTGCTTCGCCGGCGGCGTGCCCTCGGGCAGCGACTTGAGCCGGGCACGGATCGCGCGCCCGAGTTCCTTGTAGTCCTTGGCCTTCTCGAGCAGCTCGACGAACGCGACGTAGGCCTTCTCGTGGCTGGGGTCGCACTCCATCGTGCGCGAGAGCCAGTCGCGCGCGGCGGTGAGGTCGTCGAGGTGATCGCGGATGATGACCGCGCCGGCGTAGAGGTACTTCGCGCGGATGACGTCGTTCTTCTGCGCGTCGGACAGCCGTGCGAGC